>NZ_LNQC01000041.1 GCF_001651855.1 Sinorhizobium americanum
ATGAAACGCTTCATCCCGACCCCCGCTCAACGGGAATCACTCTATCATATCAACACGTTTCCACACAGGCTCGGTCGAACTCTGCCGTCTACAAGGTGCCCGTCAACGACTGTGTTCTGCAACCGTGCCATGCCGGTACTATGGCGCTTAGCGCTTCTTTTCGTCCTCACCCGAACCAACCTCAGTTAAGCCGCCTTGCTGTGCGTGCGCCTCGACTGCTCGATATAGGCGTCGAAGGCGGCTGCGACGACACGAATGAGGAAGCGTCCCTCCTCGCGGAGCCGGATGACACCGTCGGCATTGTCGAGGATGCCGTCATCTTCAAGCATTGCGAGCTTGGTGTTGCCCTGGAGCAGGAGTTGCGGATCGAAGCCGTGTGCCGTGGCAATCGCTGGAACATCGGCGCCGAAGTCGCACATCAGCCGTTCGATGATGCTTGCCCTGAGCCGATCTTCGGCCGTCAGCCGATAGCCCTTCACCGTTGCCAGCCGACCCGACGCGATGTGCTGGGCGTAGAGCCCAGGTGGCACCTCGTTCTGCACATAGCCGCCCGCCATCCGGCCGATTGCCGAGGCGCCGAGGCCGATGAGAGTCTCGCAGGCATCTGTGGTGTAGCCCTGGAAATTGCGGTGCAGTTGACCTCTTGCCTGGGCGATCGCCAGGCTGTCGTCCGGCCGGGCGAAATGGTCGAGGCCGATGCGGCGGTAGCCGGCGGCGACGAGGGTCGCGGCGATCGCCTCGGCCTGGGCGATGCGGCCCTCCGCATCGGCAAGCGCAGCCTCGTCGATCAGTTTCTGGTGCTTCTTGAAGTTCGGGATATGGGCATAGCCGAAGACGGCGAAACGCTCGGGTCCCATGCGGACAGCGGCTTGCGCCGTCGCGATGCAGGACTCGACCGTCTGGTGCGGCAGGCCGTAGATCAGATCGAAATTGATGCTGTCGACGCCGGCTGTGCGCAGCCGCGTGACCGCATCCAAGGTCTGTTCCTCGCTCTGGATGCGGTTGATCGCCTTTTGCACGACCGGATCGAAGCTCTGAACGCCGAGACTTGTGCGGCAGACGCCGGCCTCGCCGAGAGCCTTTGCCATGTCCGGTTCCAGGGTGCGCGGGTCGATTTCGACCGCAATTTCAGCCGTGTTGGCGAAATCGGAGTGCTCGCGCAGGAGTGCTGTTAGCCGCAGGAACTCCTCCGGCCGCATGATCGTCGGCGTTCCCCCGCCGAAATGGACGTGATCGATGGTAAGCGGCGCACGCGTTCTTGCTGAGACGAGGCGGACTTCCTCGCGCAGCATGTCGAGGTAATCGAGGATCGGCCGGTCGCGCTGGGTGATCGTCGTGTGGCAGCCGCAGTACCAGCACATCGAACGACAGAAAGGGATGTGCAGGTAAAGAGATGCCGGCTTGTCCAGCGGCGCGGCGTCAAGCCAGCCGCCATAGGTGTCGGCGTCGACGGCGGGCGAGAAACGCGGCGCCGTCGGGTAGCTCGTGTAGCGCGGCAGGCGCGCCTCGCCATATTTCGCGACAAGGAACGGTTGCATGAAGAATCCTTCCGGTGCGGGAGAGCAGGTTGAACGCCATCCTAGAGGCGCACCGGATCCGTCTCTTTGACCAATATCAAGGAAAAGGACGAAGGAGCTTCTCGCGAATTGTTTGCTCACCGTCAAAGTGTCCGAGCGGGCCTGAAGCTACGGTCGGCCAAGTTCCGGCAGGGTGAGCCGCCGTCATGCCGGAGCAGACGAGGGGCGGCCATAAAGAGAATTGCCACGACAATGACGGACACAAAGCCATCTATCGACGTTCGCACCGTTCCGCCGCGCGAGCGTCATCCGCGAATTTTCGGCATGCTCGGCGCACTGCTGCCGGGCGGTTCGATGCAGGTCACCAGCGACCACGACCCGCGCCCCCTCCATTACCAGTTGGAAACGAATTTTCCGGGCCAGTTCGGCTGGGATTATCTGGAAGAGGGACCGGAGATATGGCGCGTCGAAATCGCTCGCCTGGAAGACGGGGCGGGTTGCGAATGCTGCTGCGGGTCGGATCATTGACCCGCTTCAGCTGCACGCGGTGATCTCAAGACGGATGAGGCGAATGCCGGGCGCCACGCTTTCCCGATGGACGATGTCCTATTTCGCTGCCGCCTGCCTGTTCCTGCTGATCGGCGAGGTCATGATGGTGACGGGTTGCGGCTATCCGGTCGTGGCCATCGATGCTCCGGAAACCTTGGCGCTTGTCCACGTTCTCGCCATCGGCTGGCTGAGCCTGCTGATGGTGGGAGCGCTCCTGCAATTCGTGCCGGTGCTGGTCGCCGCGCCGTTACGCGGCCGGCGGCTTGCGCTACCGGTCCTGCTACTCCTCGTCACGGGGCTCCTCCTGCTCGCCGGCGGCTTTGGTGCCCTGGCGGGTGTTGGCGTGCTTTCGCCCGCCATGCTGCCGCTCGGCGCGTTGCTTCTGGTCACCGGCTTCGGGCTTGCCGCCGCGATGCTGGCCGCAACACTTTTTGCAGCGCGCCCGCTACCGCTGCCGGCTCGTTTCGTCGGCCTCGGCCTGCTCGCGCTGGTGGCGACGGCTCTGATCGGCGCCGCTTTTGCACTCGCCCTTTCGGGCACTGTCGCGACCGGCCCCCTCATCAGGCTGCTCGTTCATGGCGTACCGCTCCACGCCGCCTCGGGTCTCGGCGGCTGGTTGACCCTCACGGCCGTCGGGGTCAGCTATCGACTGCTGCCGATGTTCATGCTTGCGCCCGAGGAAGCGCACGGCACGTCCCATTTCGTCTGGTGGGTAGGCAGCGCCGCACTGGCGCTCGTCGCGGCCCGCACCGCCTGGCTTGTCCTCGATGCCTCGGCCGTGGAGGAACCGCTCGCGCTTGCAGCGCTTCTTGCCGCTGCCGCCGTCATTCTCTACTGCGCCGATGTGATCCGCTTGTTTCGCGAGCGCCGGCGCAGGGCGGTGGAACTCAACATCCGCGCCAGCTATGCAGCGTTTGCCGCGCTTCTCCTGTCCGTGGTGCTGTTTATCATTCCGGGCACAAGGGCCGCGGCCGGCGAGGGGGCTGCGGCTCTCGTCTATCTTTTCGTCTTCGGCTGGCTTACCGGACTGGGGCTCGCCCAGCTTTACAAGATCGTTCCCTTCCTGACCTGGCTCGAATGCTATGGCACCGTTCTCGGCCGCGCCGCGGTTCCCCGTGTGCAGGATCTGGTCCGCGAGGGCCGCTCGAGCCTCTGGTTCTGCCTCTACTACGGCGCCGTGACGGCGGCCACGGGGTCGCTTTTTGCCGGAAGCGCCCCCTGGTTTCGCGCTGCGCTGCTGCTGCAGCTCGTCGCCACCGTCGGCCTCACGGCGGAACTCGTGCGCGCTCGGATGCTTTCATCCGTTGCCGAGCCCCTTCGTTTCCCGCTCGGGGCGCCCAGACCCAATCTCTTTCTTCCAATCTCTCGACAACAGGAGTGATCAATGAACCCTGCACCCCGAGACCTCGACGTTCGGCCTCTATTGAGGAGCGGCGGCGAGCCGTTCCAGGCCATCATGGAGGCGGTCAGCGGCCTTGCGCCCGGTCAGGCTTTGCGGCTTTTCGCGCCTTTCCGTCCGCAGCCGCTGTTCAAGGTGATGGAAAGCCGCGGCTTCGGCCATGCGGCGAAAGAGATCGAAGGCGGCGACTGGGAGGTTCTGTTCACGCCGCAGGAGACGGCCCCGGTCGAAGTGTCCGCCGATGCACAAGATCCTGAGGCCTGGCCGGATCCGAGCGAGCATCTCGATCTGACGGAGCTCGACCCGCCCGAGCCGATGGTGCGCATTCTCGCCGCGGTCGAGCGGCTGCAGCCAGGCCAAGTCCTTTTCGCCCTGCTTTCGCGCGAGCCGGTCTTCCTCTTCCCCGAGCTTGCCAGCCGCGGCCATCAGTGGGCGGGCAATTTCGACGAAAGCCGCACCACGTTCCGGATATTCGTCCGCTCTGGCGGGAAGGGGGTGACATCATGACCGAAGCGTTGAACGAGACGGTCTGCGGCGCGATCCGCGACGCGCTCCGCATGATCATCGATCCCGAACTGGGTCGCAACATCGTCGACCTCGGCCTCATCTACGACGTCTCCGTCGAGGATGGTGGCATCGCCCATGTGACGATGACGACGACCACGAAGGGATGTCCGGCCAGTGAATATCTGAAGGAGGCGGTCCGCAACTGCGTCTGGTATGTGCCGGGCGTGGAATATGCCGAAGTCCGGTTGACCTACGAGCCAGCCTGGACAACGGAGATGATGATGAACTGAGGCTTCACGATGAGTTTCAGAGATACGGGAACGGCCCGGGAGTTGACATCTCGGGCCGTTTCGCTGTGAACAGATAGCGTGGCAATCAGCGGAGCGTCCTGCGCTTGCGGACGAGGATCGGGCCGTATTCGAGGCAGAACAGCGCGAAGGCCAGGATCCAGAGGCCCCCGGACACGGCGTAGAGGGCAGTCGCCGCCTCGGGCAGCACTTCTGCAAGCGGCCGCAGCACGGCCGCGAGCAGGATGGCGGCGTAGGAGGCGATCGTCGGGCGCGACGCCGACAACGCATGTCCGGTATGGCCGCGGCTCGCCCGCGTCATCACCGCCAGCATCATCGAGGCGATCGCCCCGACCGTCAGCACATGCATGACGGAGTGCTCCTCGACGAAACCGAGCGCCGCGAAGCCGATTGCAGCGAAGCCCAGGGGAACGAAGGCATAGGCCAGGTGCAGGATGACGAGCAGCTGTTCCGGCCAAGTGGCCCAGCCCCGCCAGCGTCCGAGACGGATGAAGTGCAGCAGGGCTGCGGCAAGGCCCGTAAGCGCCGTGGCCGGATGCTCCGGCAAGAGCGTCCACGAGCCGAGTGCGGCAATCCCTGCGAGGATCGTGAGCGTATCGAAGCGATTGTAGGGAACCGGAAAGTCGGTTCGGCCGAAGCGGTTCAGCCAATTGCGGGTGAAGCTCGGCAGGATTCGCCCGCCGACGATGGTAACGAGCGCCACATAGGCCGAGATGCCGAGGCGCATCGCAACATGCGCATGATCACCGGTGATCACCGCCACATGAAAGCAGGCATTGGCGAGAGACAGGGCCAGGAGACCGCCGAGCACCTTCAAGTCCTTCCATTTGCGGCCGGCGATCACCTCGCGGGCGCAGATCAGAAGCAGCGCTGGAAGGAACAGACTGTCGATCGCCGCCGCGGCCGGAACGCCGATCGCATCCGGCGCAAGCAGGGCGGCGCGTCCCGCCAGCCAGAGAGCGAACAGTCCGGCGAGCGGCCAACCCGAGACCGGCAGGCGGCCGGTCCAGTTCGGCACTGCCGTCAGGAGAAAACCGGCAAGAACGGCGGAGGCGAAGCCGAACAGCATTTCATGCGCATGCCAGGCGTGAGCGCCGTAGCTGCCGCCTAGTTCGAAATGACCGGCGAGTGCGGCGATCCACAGGCTCATGGCGGAGATCGCCCAGAGCGCCGCTCCGAGGAAAAACGGCCGGAAACCGTATGAGAAAAGCACAGGCCCCGTCCGTCCCAGGCCCCGCGGGACGTGGCCGGGCCGCTCGGCCAGCTTCGATCCATTCATGATTGAACTCCTGATGTTTGGCTGGCACCTGACTATCGGAGTTGCGAAAGCTCTTCTTTGACAAACGGCAAAGAGACGCTCGGGTGCAGCGCGCGCCTGCCTTGACCGGCAGCCCTGTCGCTGCTGCTCGCCAAAATGTCGCACCCGTACAATCTGACTGTTTGTTCCACCTCAAAGAGTGCGGCCCCGACCCTCCTAGGATGAGAACGACCGGGCGATATTCGCTCCGTCCTTTTCAAGGAGAGGTTCCATGTCTGATCAATTCCAGATGACCCGCCGCAGCATGCTGGCCGGCGCGGCGATTGCCGGCGCCCTGACGCCGCTCGTCGGCGCGGTCTCCGCGCAGGCGGAAGAGGCGGTCGCCAAGATCGCTCCCGTGGACATCGCTTCGTTGCCGCGTGTGAAGGTGGATCTCGTCAAGCCGCCCTTCGTCCATGCCCACACGCAGAAAGCGGAAGGCGGCCCGAAGGTTGTCGAGTTCACGCTGACGATCGAGGAGAAGAAGATCGTCGTCGACGACCAGGGCACGGAAGTCCAGGCCATGACCTTCAACGGCTCGGTTCCCGGACCGATGATGGTCGTCCACCAGGACGACTATGTCGAAGTGACGCTGATCAACCCCGAAACCAACCAACTGCAGCACAATATCGACTTCCACTCGGCAACCGGTGCGCTCGGCGGCGGGGCGCTTACCGTTGTCAATCCGGGCGAGAGCGCCGTGCTGCGCTTCAAGGCCACCAAGACAGGCGTCTTCGTCTACCACTGCGCACCTCCCGGCATGGTGCCATGGCACGTCACCTCCGGCATGAACGGTGCGATCATGGTGCTGCCACGCGAAGGACTGACGGACAGGCAAGGCAAGTCGCTGACCTATGACAAGGTCTATTATGTCGGCGAGCAGGATTTTTATGTGCCGCGTGATACGCAGGGCAACTACAAGAAGTACGAGAGCGCTGGCGACGCATATGCCGATACGCTGGAAGTGATGCGGACGCTGACCCCCACCCATATCGTCTTCAACGGTGCGGTGGGGGCGCTCACCGGCGATAACGCATTGAAGGCCGCTGTGGGCGAAAAGGTGTTGATTGTCCACTCGCAGGCCAACCGCGACACCCGCCCGCATCTGATCGGCGGCCACGGCGATTATGTCTGGGCAACCGGCAAGTTCCGCAATCCTCCGGATCGCGACCAGGAGACCTGGTTCATTCCCGGCGGTACGGCGGGCGCTGCCTTCTACACCTTCGAGCAACCCGGCATTTACGCCTATGTGAACCACAACCTGATCGAGGCCTTCGAGCTCGGCGCCGCCGCCCATTTCACCGTCACCGGCGACTGGAACGACGATCTCATGACGGCCGTGCGCGCACCGTCGGGCACCTGAGACCGTCGCGTGCCGCCTGCGCCGGCGGCACTCCGCCGGCGCAGGTCATGATATCGCCGCAAGGAGGCCGTCATGGCCGCGCTTTCAGAAAATCGAGACGTCACATTCCTATCGCTGGCGATCCCCACCGTTCTTTTCCTGCTTCTCGCCGGCCTCCTTGCAAAGCAAACAGGCCTCTTGTTCAACGCACCGGCCGGCATCGCACTCGATGAGCCGCCCGTCGTCCTTGTCGCTCCGCGGGACTTCGGCTACCGCGTCGCTGGCGAATTCTTCAAGAATGGTTATGCCGTCGACGGGCCGGTGGTGACGGTGCGCGTGAGCGCCCCGCTGACCATCATGAAATACCAGGTCACGGCCGGGGACTATGCGCGCTGCGTTGCGGAAGGGGCCTGTCCGCCCGCCGAGCCCGAGCATGCGCCAGCCGATCCGGCGGTGACACCGGCAGCGGGCGTCAGCTTCGATGACGCGGAGGCCTATGCCGCCTGGTTCAGCCGGAGAACCGGGGCTGTCTGGGTGCTTCCGACGGACGAGCAACTCGCCTTTGCCGCCGGCAGCCGGTTCCCGGACGATGCCCTCGGCGTCGATCCGGACAGTTCCAATCCGGCCCTGCGTTGGCTCGCCGATTACCGGCGCGAGACGGCACGCAAGGCATCACGCGAGCCGGAGCCGCAGCCGCTTGGGCACTTCGGGGAAAGCGAGACCGGACTTGCGGACTTCGCCGGCAATGTCTGGGAATGGACGACGACCTGCAGCCGCCGCGTTACTTTGGACCGGTCGGGGGCGGTCGTCAGCGATGCCTCCTCCTGCGGGATCTATATCGCGACCGGCAAGCACCGAGCCGCGCTCAGTTCCTTCGTGCGCAATCCCAAGGGCGGCGGCTGCGCCGTCGGCGCTCCACCCGACAATGTCGGTTTCCGCCTGGTGAAGGACACGCGCTGGCATGCTCCCCTGCTGCAGGTGCTGAGGGCAAAAGGCCTGCCTTTATAATGCCGGCTCTCCGGCGCCGCACCCCGGCTTTTTTGCCCACGTCCGCCATGGTAGAACTCGCAATCGTGGAGCGAAGGTGCGTGCGCACCGATTGGGAGATGGAATGAAAATTGACCGGAGCGTGGTGAGGTCGCTTTCGCTGTTCGACAGGATGAGCGACGCCGACCTGGACAGACTGCTGAGCCACGCAACGGCAAGGCGCGTGCCGCCGGGCGACGCCGTGTTCGAACAGGGCCAGGCGGCCACCAGCTTCTTCCTTCTCCTGCACGGGCGGCTCAAGGTTACGCAGGTCACCGAGGACGGCCAGCAGATCATCGTGCGCGTCGTCCATCCGGGCGACCTCTTCGGCTTCGCCAAGGCACTGCAGCGCTCCGACTATCCGGGCACCGCGACGGCGGTCACCGACAGCGTTGCCCTGTCCTGGCCGACGGACCTCTGGCCGCAATTCGTGGAGCAGAATCCGCGCCTGGCCATCAGCACCATGCAGACGATCGGCCAGCGGTTGGAAGAGGCGCATACGCGAATTCGGGAAATGTCCACGCAGGAGGTGGAGCGGCGCGTCGCCCATGCGGTGCTGCGGCTTTCGCGCCAGGCGGGCAAGCAGGAAAAAGGCGGCATCCGCATCGATTTCCCGATTTCGCGGCAGGACATCGCCGAGATGACCGGCACCACGCTGCACACGGTCTCGCGCATCTTGAGCGCCTGGGAGCAGAAGGGCCTGGTCGAAGGCGGGCGCCAGAAGCTGATCATCTGCGATCTGCCCGGCCTGGCGCAGCTTGCCGAAGGCGGTCGGGACTGAACCCGACCGATATCGGAGTTGTTTGACAGACATCAAAGACCGGACGCCGCGGCTGTCCTATCTCCTCCTGGCAGGAACCGAACAGGGTTCTGAAACCTAAGGAGAATTTCAGTGCGCATAATCGCAAAGGGCGCCGCAGCCGCCGCAATTCTTGTTGCCTTCACCGGCACCGCATTCGCCGCCGATTTCGAGGTTCATATGCTGAACAAGGGCGCGGAAGGATCGATGGTGTTCGAGCCGGCATTCGTCAAGGTCAATCCGGGCGACAGCGTCACTTTCGTGCCGACTGACAAGGGGCACAATGTCGAAACCATCAAGGACATGATCCCCGACGGAGCCGCCCCCTTCAAAAGCAAGATGAACGAGACATACAAGGTGACGTTCGATGCACCCGGCGTCTACGGCGTCAAATGTGCCCCGCATGTCGGAATGGGCATGGTCGGCGTTGTGGTCGTCGGCGATGCGCCCGCCAATGTCGAGAAGGTCAAGGGCGTCAAACTGCCGAAGAAGGCTCAGGAGCGCCTTGACGCGGCCCTTGCAGCTGCTCTCCAATAATCGATCCACAGTATGACAACTCTATCATGGGTGCCGGCGCAATATACCAGGTGCGCCGGCCGGTCGCGCCGGCGAAACTTGATCTTTTAGGAATACTAAATGCGCCGATAATTCGTCTCGCCGCTGTCAGTAATTGACGGAAATCAATTCGGTACGCAAAGAATTAGTGTAGGTATAAATTATTTAGGCGCTCCCTTTATTTTTGTATGCACCGCGCTAGACATTCTAAATGTGCCTGAACTCCAGGAGGGAGACGCAAGATGCCTGATCGCGATCGGAGCACGGCGGGCCCTTTGCGGTCGCAGAGGAAAACCGAGTTCCTTACCTTTCTCGTCTTGGCGTTCGGCATCTGGCCGATCGTGGCCGTGGGCGTGGTCGGTGCCTATGGATTTCTCGTCTGGATGTTCCAGGTCATCTTCGGGCCACCCGGCCCGCCAGCGCATTGAGAGCCGCCCATGGGTGCAGGTGTCGACATATCAAGGCGCAACTTTCTGCGCTGCCGCTCCGAGGGGAGGCGCCGACGTGTCCTCCCGCCCGGAGTAACCGCCGCGGGCCTTGAGTCCTGCACGGGGTGCGGGAGATGCGTCGACGTCTGTCCGACACACATCATCCGGCTGATCGGGGACCGCCCGGCGCTCGATTTCTCCATCGCGGAATGCACCTTCTGCGGCCAATGCGCGGAGCTCTGTCCCGAGCCGGTCTTTACCGGCCGGCCACAGCGCTTCCCCCACATCGTGATGATCGGCGAGAGGTGTCTCGCCAGGAATGGCACGGATTGCCAGGCCTGTCGCGACGCCTGTCCGACGGAGGCGATCCGCTTCCGTCCGCGGGTCGGCGGTCCGTTCCTGCCGGAGCTCGAGCAAGAGGCTTGTACGGGCTGCGGCGCCTGTCTTGCCGTCTGTCCGGTGGCGGCCATTGGCGTTCGGGAAGTGCGAGGGGAGAGCGTCTATGTCTGATCCGCACGCGCCCTATCACATCTCCAGCGCCGTCGTCGTGACGATGCCGAATATGCAGGAGCGCGTCGTGGCTCTCCTTGCCGAAATGCCGAATGTCGAGGTCCACGCGCATCAGCACGGAAAGATTGTCGTCGTGATCGAGGGAACGAGCACAGGAATGCTCGGCGAAATCCTGTCGCGCATCTCGCTGCTCGAGGGCGTGGTGGCAGCCAATATGGTGTTTGAGCATGTCGAAGCTTAGGGAGACGACCGCCATGACCGGCGAACTGACGCGGCGTGAAATCTTGAAGGCGCATGCCGCCGGCATCGCCGCAGCCACTGCGGGCATAGCGCTTCCAGCCGCGGCGCAGCCCGTGCCGGGCGGTGTGGAAGCGTTGCAGATCAAATGGGCGAAGGCACCTTGCCGCTTCTGCGGCACCGGCTGCGGCGTCATGGTCGGCGTCAAGGAGGGGCAGGTCGTCGCCACCCATGGCGACATGCAGGCCGAGGTCAATCGTGGCCTCAACTGCATCAAGGGCTATTTCCTTTCGAAGATCATGTACGGTGCCGACCGCCTGAAAACGCCGTTGCTGCGTAAGCGCAACGGCACCTTTGCCAAGGACGGCGAGTTCGAGCCGGTCAGTTGGGACGAAGCCTTCGACGTCATGGCAGAGCAGGCGAAGAGGGTGCTGAGGGAGAAGGGACCGACCTCCGTCGGTATGTTCGGCTCCGGCCAATGGACGATCTTCGAAGGCTATGTGGCCACGAAGCTGATGCGCGCCGGTTTCCGCTCCAACAATCTCGATCCCAATGCCCGCCACTGCATGGCATCGGCCGCCTATGCCTTCATGCGCACCTTCGGCATGGACGAGCCGATGGGCTGCTATGACGATTTCGAACATGCCGATGCCTTCGTGCTCTGGGGCTCGAACATGGCGGAGATGCACCCGATCCTGTGGACGCGGCTTGCCGATCGCAGGCTTGGACATGAACATGTCAAGGTGGCGGTGCTGTCGACCTTCACGCATCGGAGCATGGACCTCGCCGATATCCCGGTCGTCTTCAAGCCGGGCACCGATCTCGCGATCCTCAATTACGTCGCCAACCACATCATTGAGACGGGCCGGGTGAACGAGGATTTCGTCAGGAAGCACGCAACCTTCATGGTTGGCGCCACCGACATCGGCTACGGCCTGCGGCCCGACAATCCGCTCGAGGTGAAGGCGACGAACGCCAAGGACGCGGCGAAGATGACGCCGAGCGACTTCGAGAGTTTCAAGACGTTCGTGTCGGAGTACACGCTCGAGAAGACCGTCGAACTGACCGGGGTCGAGGCGGGGTTCCTCGAGCAGTTGGCCGACCTCTACGCCGATCCCAGCCGCAAGGTAATGTCGCTCTGGACCATGGGGTTCAATCAGCATGTGCGCGGCGTCTGGGTCAACCACATGGTCTACAACCTCCATCTGCTGACCGGCAAGATCTCCGAGCCCGGCAACAGCCCGTTCTCGCTGACCGGCCAGCCGTCGGCCTGCGGCACGGCACGCGAGGTCGGTACCTTCGCCCACCGGCTGCCGGCCGACATGACGGTGACCAATCCGGAGCATCGCAAGCACGCGGAGGAAATCTGGCGCATTCCCCAAGGCTTAATCCCGGAGAAGCCCGGCTACCATGCCGTCGAGCAGGACCGCATGCTGAAGGACGGCAAGCTCAATTTCTATTGGGTGCAGGTCAACAACAACGTCCAGGCGGCTCCCAACACCGAGAACGAGACCTATCAGGGCTACCGCAACCCGGACAATTTCGTCGTCGTCTCGGACGTCTATCCGACGATCACCGCGATGAGCGCCGATCTGATCCTGCCGGCCGCCATGTGGGTGGAGAAGGAGGGCGCCTATGGCAATGCCGAGCGCCGAACCCATGTCTGGCATCAACTCGTCAATGCGCCCGGCGAGGCGCGTTCGGATCTCTGGCAAATGGTGGAGTTCTCGAAGCGCTTCACCACCGACGAGGTCTGGCCGGCCGATATCCTCGACGCCAATCCCGGCTATCGCGGCAAAACCCTCTATGACGTGCTCTTCAAGAACGGCAATGTCGATCGCTTCCCGGCAAGCGAAATCAATAAGGAATATGCCAACCGGGAGGCAGAGGCCTTCGGCTTCTACATCCAGAAAGGCCTGTTCGAGGAATACGCCTCCTTCGGGCGCGGACACGGACATGACCTAGCGCCCTATGACCGTTACCACGAGGAGCGGGGACTCCGCTGGCCCGTCGTCAATGGCAAGGAGACGCTCTGGCGCTACCGGGAAGGCTATGATCCCTACGTGAAGCCGGGGGAGGGCGTGAAATTCTATGGTCGCCCGGACGGCAAGGCGGTAATCCTTGCCGTTCCCTACGAACCGCCGGCGGAATCACCCGATGACGAATACAATGTCTGGCTGGTGACGGGCCGCGTGCTCGAGCATTGGCATTCGGGCTCGATGACGATGCGGGTGCCGGAGCTCTACAAGGCATTCCCCGGTGCAGTTTGTTTCATGAATGCCGGTGACGCCCGCGATCGCGGCATCAACCAGGGCGCCGAGGTGCGAATCGTTTCCCGTCGCGGCGAAATTCGCGCCCGCGTCGAGACGCGCGGCCGCAACCGCATGCCTCCCGGCGTCATCTTCGTTCCCTGGTTCGACGCCAGCAGGCTGATCAACAAGGTGACGCTTGACGCAACCGATCCCATCTCCAAACAGACGGATTTCAAAAAATGCGCGGTCAAAATCGTCTCTGTCGCATAATGAGAAGCCCCGGATCGATGCTCGGGGCGCTGTTGGCGATCCTGTTCGTCGCAACGGGGGCGATCGCGCAAATGGCCGGCGAAAGGGTGCCGGAGCTTTCCGGGCCACCGCAGGAGATGGGGGAGGTGGAGGCGCATCCGATCCCCAAATGGGTCGTGGACGACGCTCGCAAGGAGCGCGCCTATCCCGACCAGCCGCCGGTCATCCCACATTCGATCGAGGGCTATCAGCTTTCCGTCAACACGAACCGCTGCCTCTCCTGCCACAAGCGCGAACTCACGCAGGAGTCCGGCGCGCCGATGATCAGCGTCACGCATTACATGACGCGCGAAGGCCAGATGCTCGCAGACGTTTCGCCGCGGCGCTACTTCTGCACGGCCTGCCACGTGCCGCAGGCGGATGTGCGGCCGCTTGTCGAAAACACCTTCCGGGACATGAGCGAGATGGGCGTCAAGCAGGCGGGGAGCGAGTAGGCCATGGCTCGGATCAAGCGTGTCTTGCTCTGGGTGTGGAAGGTTCTCACCACCCCGGCCGCAAACCTCAGCCTCGCTTTCCTGACGCTCGGCGGCTTTGTCGGCGGCGTGATCTTCTGGGGCGCCTTCAACACCGCTTTGGAGCTCACCAATACGGAAACCTTCTGCGTCTCCTGTCACGAGATGCGGACAAATGTCTATGAGGAGCTGACGCGCACCATCCATTTCTCCAACCGCTCGGGGGTCAGGGCGTCCTGCCCCGACTGCCACGTGCCGCATGAATGGACGGACAAGATTGCTCGCAAGATGCAGGCCTCTAAGGAAGTCTGGGGCAAGATCTTCGGGACCATCAACACGCGCGAGAAATTCCTCAACCACCGCCTCGAACTTGCCAAGCATGAATGGGCGCGGCTCAAGGCCAATGACAGCCTCGAGTGCCGCAACTGCCACTCCTCGGCGGCGATGGACCTTTCCAAGCAGACGCAGCGCGCCGCCGAGATCCATACCCGATACCTGCTGCCTGGAAAGGCGACCTGCATCGATTGCCACAAGGGCATCGCCCACGAACTGCCGAACATGCAGGGCGTCGAGCCCGGTTGGAAGCTGCCGCCCGAACTCGAGGGGGAGACGCTGCCCTCCACATCCGCCATAGACGAGCTAAAGCGGGCGATGAACGACATCCATAGGACAGCCTTGGAAAACTAGTCCGTAGCCTCGGCCGGCCCACAATCCTGGGACGATTTGTTCCAGATGGGGCGGATGGCTGACAGGGCCAATATGGTCTATGGAAGGGCAAGACGCCGCGGCTGGGGCCGGCGCGTCGCGATGTTCGGAAGCAGCTAACGCGCACTCCGCGGTGGACAATGGAATGCATTCAAGAGGTTTCGTGGAGAGCACACGGCTAGGGCGGTCGCTCATCGGATGGCGGGTGGATCGCGTTTCTGCCTTCATTATCGCGATCGCGGCCGTGGGGAGCGTTCTCGCACTGCAATTGGGTTTGCTGGAATTCATCGGCGACAGCATTGTCTTTCTTTCCTTCATCCCCGCCATAGTGATCACGGCGATGGTCGGCGACCTAAGACACGTCGCCTTGGCAACCGGCCTGTCGGTTATCGGAGCGCTGGTCGTTCAACAGATCGGCAATGCCCCCGGGCCGAATGCCGGCGAACTGGCCATCTTCGTCTCGACAGTGTTTCTGATCGCGATTCTGGGAGAACTGCTTCGGGCGGCGAGACGGGCTGCGGATCAGGCGGAGGCCGCCGTCAGGACACGCGATGCCCATTTGCGATCGATACTGGACACGGTTCCGGACGCGACGGTGGTCAGTTCGGCAAATGGCACGATCGTCTCCTTCAATGCCGCCGCGGTCCGGCAGTTCGGCTATGCGGAACAGGAGGTCATCGGCGAGAACCTGCGCATCCTTATGCCGGAACCCTATCGGCACGAGCATGACGGATATATGCAGCGGTACCTGAAAACCGGCGAAAAGCGCATCATCGGTATCGACCGGGTCGTCGTCGGACGGCGCAAGGATGGATCGACATTTCCGATGAAGCTCGCCGTCGGAGAGATGAAATCGGGCGGCGAACGGTTTTTCACCGGCTTCATCAGGGACCTGACGGAGCGGGAAGAGTCGGCGGCGCGGCTCGAACAGATCCAGGCTGAACTGGCGAGGCTCGCGCGGCTCAATGAAATGGGCGAAATGGCGTCGACGCTTGCGCATGAGTTGAACCAGCCCCTATCGGCCATCGCAAACTATGCCCACGGCTGTACCAGGTTGCTGCGCGACATGGACGACAGCCTGGCTACGAGAATGCACGGAGCCCTGGAGGAGATTGCAAGCCAATCCCTGCGGGCCGGCCAGATCATCAAGCACCTGCGCGAATTCGTCATGAAGGGCGAAACGGAAAAGGCGCCCGAAGACATTCGCAAGCTGGTAGAGGAGGCCGGCGCGCTGGCTCTCGTCGGCTCCCGCGAGGGGGGCGTCAGGACCGTCTTCGAATACCTGCCCGGTGCCGAAATGGTGATGGTCGATCGCGTCCAGGTCCAGCAGGTCCTCATCAATCTGATGCGCAATGCTGTGGAGGCGATGCGACATGTCGACCATCGGGAGCTGACAATCCGCACGATGCCCGCCGGGCGGGGCGAGATCGCCGTCGTTGTGGAAGACACGGGCGGGGGCATCCCGAAGGAAATCGCCGGGCAGCTCTTCAAGCCGTTCGTCACGACCAAGGCGAGCGGGATGGGCATCGGCCTTTCGATCTCGAAGCGTATCGTCGAAGCGCATGGCGGTGAGATGACGGTCTCGAAAAATGCGGCCGGTGGCGCTACCTTCCGGTTCACGCTTCCCGCCTATGCGGATGAAACGGATCGAGGCAAATGACTGACTACACTGTGCATATTGTTGATGACGAAGAGCCGGTCCGGAAATCGCTTGCCTTCATGCTGACGATGAACGGCTTCGCGGTGAAAATGCACCAGTCGGCCGATGCTTTCCTCGCTTTCGCGCCGAGCGTCCGCAAGGGTATTCTCGTGACCGACCTCAGAATGCCGGAGATGTCCGGTGTCGATCTCATCCGCTGGCTCGGCGATCAAAAGATCCGGATACCGTCCATCGTGATCACCGGACACGGCGATGTGCCGATGGCGGTGGAGGCGATGAAAGCGGGCGCCTTGGACTTTATCGAGAAGCCTTTCGAAGACTCGGTGATCATCGAAGCGATCGAAAGGGCATCCCAGCAACTGAGCGTTCTCGATGCCGAAGCTGACGAAATCAACGAAGTCCTGGAGCGCCTGCAGACGCTCAGCGAGCGAGAGCGGCAGGTGCTCTCGGCCGTGGTGGCCGGTTTGCCGAACAAATCGATCGCCTATGACCTGGACATCAGCCCCCGCACGGTTGAGGTGCACCGCGCCAACGTCATGGCCAAGATGAAGGCGAAGAATCTCCCGCATCTCGTTCGCATGGCTCTGGCGGCGGGTTTTGGCCCTTCGTAGTTCTATGGCGCCGCGCTGCCCGTCAGCGGCGCACGTAGGGGGTCCTCAACTAAAGTATTGATCTCGCGCAATGCGGCCCCCGCGCGCAAGCGTTTAGATGGTCGCTCGTCGGCGGGCATCGGCACGCCAGTTTGCGCAGGACCCTACGTTGTTGACAGACAAAAGCATTGTCATCGTCGCCCCGGATCAAGGCCTCCGGCGATCGCTGGCCTTCGCGCTCGAGGTCGAAGGATATTCGACCAAAGCCTATGACTCCTTGTGGAAGGCCGAGGCTGCCCCGACCGCCTTCTGCACCATCGTGGACGACGAGATACTGAAATCTGAGGCGCAAGCCGTGCAAAGCCTTCGGGACATGCGAAGCCGCATCATCCTGCTCACCGACGGAATGTCGGCGCTCCAAGAGCATGCCGGGACGATCATTCTGACGAAGCCGATCAACGGTTCCGATCTGCTGGAGATCGTGAACAGCATGGCTGCGGTCGCGGGTTAGCTTGCCCGGCGAAACGCGGGCAGAACCTGCAGGCGGTCTCTCTACGTAATGTCCCTTAGTGAGCTAACCGAATTTATCGGCGACCCGTGAAGCGGCAATCTTCCCTCGAAACGATCATTTGGGGATAAGAGATGTACGCCGCTTCCCAACCAGCAGTGCAAAGCTTCCAGCCGTCTGACAGCGCCACCGGCGCCTCGATCCCGGGGCCGCATCTTGTGGCAGCCTATAAGCCGGGCCGTGAGATCTACGCAGAAGGCGATGCCGTTGAAAGATGCTACCAGGTCGCCACCGGAGCGGTGCGGATCTACCGCCTGCTCTCGGACGGTCGACGACAGGTGGTGTCCTTTCACCTGGCAGGAGAAATGTTCGGCTTCGAGGCCGGCGCCAGGCACCGCTTCTTCGCCGAAGCGATCACCGAAACAAGATTGGCCGTTTTCGGCCGGCGTCCGATGCAGGAATATTCCCGCGAACTTCTCGCTTTGGCGCTGGCCGGTCTGGCGCGCGCCCAGGAGCATCTCCTGGTTATCGGAAGGCAATGTGCGGTCGAACGCATCGCTGCATTCCTGTTGGATATTTCGTACCGCCAGGGAGACGTGCGGCAGTTGAAGCTACCGATGTCGCGGCAAGACATTGCCGACTATCTCGGCCTGACGATCGAAACGGTGTCGCGCGTCATGACCAGACTGAAAGAGCGCGGCCTCATAGGGCTGAGGGACGCGAGGACGGTCGATATCACCAAGCCGGATGCACTCCGCTCGCTCTGCAGCTGAGACTCCACGGAATAGGCTCACGGGCTCGGGCGCCGATCCAGGCGGCCGAAAAGGAAAACCGCTGATTGCGCCAGCCGTTGACAGCTTCGCTGCGACACCACAGGATGCCGAGCAAATCTCCCGCAGGTTGATGCCCTGACAAGGAGAAGCGAGTAACTTTTCCATGCGCCCTGTTCTTCTCGGCCTCGGTTGGGTCATGGTCGGCATAGGCATCGTCGGCATATTCCTGCCGCTTCTGCCGACGACACCCTTCCTGCTCCTCGCCGCCTGGCTTTTTGCGCGATCCTCTCCGCGTCTCGAACAATGGCTGGTCGATCATCCCCTGTTCGGGCAGCCTTTGCGCGATTGGCGAGACGATGGTGCCATATCGCGGGGCGCGAAGATATGTGCCGTGTCGCTGATGGGGCTCGGTTTCGCATTCTTCTGGCTCCGCGTCCAACCCTCCATGCTCATGGCATCCATCGTTGCGACGATCATGCTCGCACTGGCCGCTTTCATTGCGTCCCGGCCCGAGGCGCGGAAGTGACGACTACTGATAGGATCCGCCGGCCCGGAAGCAGGTTCCAAAGGTAACCCACAAAGCGCGCACTCCATGGCAAAATACACTGGGCCGATCCGACCCTCTCGCGGGTCGGGCGGCGCCGGTATTCGCAACCATGGGAGGAAGCCATGCAAATAGCTGACCACATTGAACGCACGCGAGCGGATCGGTCGGCGCCCGAAGTCCTGGATCGGCTTCAGGCGATCTACCAACGTCGGCAGAAGGACGAGTGGCGCGCGACGGTGGACAGGTTGGATGCGCTGCGCCAGTCGTTCAGCGAAGAGCGACGGCAGGTCTTTCCGGCCGCATTGCGCGACAGGCTGACAAGCGCTGCACGGGGCGGTAGGCGGGATGATCCCCGCGGGCCCGGATTAAGATACAAGTCGCTGATCGAAGCCAGAAACGCCGAGGTCGATCTGAAGGCGGTCAAGGCGCTGCACGACCGGGCCTATGACAAGTTCGGTCAACTGGTGAAGGGCTACAGTGCCTTTCATTTCCATGAATCGGTGGTCGGGAGCCTTGCCGATGCCTTGGCCCAGCCGCCGATTGTTTACGTCGCTCCCGATCCCGACAAGGAAAAGCTGTTCTACCCGCATTTCGGCGGCTGTTGGGACCGGCTCGATCAGAACCAGGCAACCGGCGACGGTGCGATTGTCGAGAACAGGTCCTATCTCGATTGCGCTGCCCGCATGGGATCCAAGCTCGTCGCCCGCAACGACGACGCGTCCGATGTCGACCTCCTCTGTGCCTATCGGGAGAACGGGTATCTCGTTCCGTTCAAGACGCTTCGTACAGGGATTCTGCAGGTCAAGGCCGACCTGACGGCCCTCGTTTGCCGCCATCATATCTCGACCTATGACGAGTTCGGGTGGTCCGACTTTCATGCAACGACGCGCGGCAGGCTCGTAATGGCGGTGTTCTGGAACTGGGACGACGTCGATCCGGCCAACGAGGTCAGCGACCAATGGTTCATTTCCGGTCTCGATTGCCGCGGCGATGGCGAGAGCTTCCCCGGCACCCGCGTCCAGGCAGTCCCGGGCGAAAGACGGATCATCAACCTGTTCACGGACGTGGCCTTCCCAGCCGGCCGCGAGCTCTGGGTCTATGTCGGCGTTGCCGATCGCATCTGGGCGCTGCTCAATGACGTCAGCATCGATATCTCGATCGACTCGGCCTGGCTGCTGAATTCGCTGGCAATCCGTTCGATTTGAGTGCCGCAACGGCAACTGTCCTTCCAGCAGGCTACTGCGGCAGGGACAGGTTAAGCCCTTTATTTTTAGGAATTAAATGGTCGGAGCGGCGGGATTCGAACCCACGACCCCTTGACCCCCAGTCAAGTGCGCTACCGGGCTGCGCTACGCTCCGACCCGCTTTGTTACAAGCCCGCTCTCATTAGAGGGAACACAAGGGCGGCGCAAGGGGAAAATGGAATTTCGCCGGTCCTTCCGCAGCTGTGGAGAAACCGGAGATACGCCGAAAGCAGTGGGCGAACGGTTTTGTGATTTGGTCGGCGCAAGAGGCGCAGATACACTACGGCCTGCAACAACAGGAGAAGCCCTATGAAGCGCATCCTCGTATTTGCAGTTGCCCTCGCGTTTTCCGCGACCGCAGCGTCAGCCGCGTGCCTCGGCCATAACACCACGGCCTCGGCGGATCCAATAGACAAAGAGATCACGACGGCCAGCGTGACAGAGACCGAGCAGTCCAAGCCGGCCGACGAGCTTCTCCTGCAGCAGCAGAAGCTGCAGCAACAGGATTCGACTGCCGAAGAATAAGCCAGGAGAGCGGCGAATGCGGGTCTCGCCGGGCGCTTCATGCCGTCGAGGCCCGCTTTCAGGGTTCAGATGATTCTCGACGCTTTCCTCATCGCGAAGCGAATCTCTTTGACGCCACCTGCCGACGATTGCGGTATTCGAGCGCGGCGCACCCCCAGATAATGCCGAGAAGCAAATAGAAGTGCCGCCAGTGATCGGTATCGATGACATTGCCGATCCCGACATGGCCGATGAGCGCTACCCAGGCGATCATCAGATAGGGTTGCCATGGCCGGTCGAGCAGAAGAAATCGAAACCCGAGCGAGAGCGTCCACGCAATCAGCGTCACATAGGAGACGAAGCCCAGCCAGCCATAGGAGGTCAGGCTTTTCAGCCAGACATTGTGCTCGTCCTCCAAGAAGATCGTGCCGAATATCAGCGGGCCGATGCCGAGCGGCCTTTCCATCGACATCATAAAGCCGATCCGGTGCCGGTCGAAACGCCCGAGGTGGCCGTCGTCGTAGTCCTGCACGAGTTGGGAGCGGCTTGAAAAGAGCGTTGCCACCTGCTCCGATTGCAGGGCGACGGCAAGTGCCGCCATGACGAAGAGGGCGCCGCAGAGGGCGAGCACGAGAATTCTCAGCCGAAACAGCCCGCTGCGCTCCTTTAGGAGCATGACGAAGACTAGCGCCGCGACGCAAAAGAGATTGAGCGCCCAGGCCGCGCGGGAGAAGGAGAGGAAGACGCCGAGGGTCAAGACAATCAGACCGGCGATTTTCAACGGAGCACGCCGGATTGGCTGCGTCAGCAGGCCATGCACCAGATAGAGCGCCGGTGCGGCGAGAAACGGCCCGAAGACGTTCGGGTCCTGGAAGGCACCTTTGGCGCGGTCGTAGAGGGTGAAGTTTGCGGCCCCCGGGATTGCGCCGAAATAGCCGAGAATACCGAGAAGGGCGGTGATCACGGCAGCCGAGACCCAGGCGTTGAAGATCAACCGCAGGCGCTGGTGACGATCCTCGACAATCGCCGCGAAGAAGACGGCCGTGAGTGCCAGGAAGCCGGACACTGCCATGTACATCGGCGCGGCAGCGAGTTCGGTCATCACCGTCAGCGATAGCATGCCGCCGACCATGAAGAGCGCGAGCAGGGTGAGAAGGGGAGCGACGGAGCGCGAAATCTTAAGCCCGAACAGGAACCAGAGAGCGATGAGGCCCGCCATGAAGACTTCATAGGGTGCGGGCTCTGCGATGACGAAGCCCGAGAGAAAGACGCCGATCGTCACTAGGCCGGAGCCGATGATCGAAATCGCGGCGAGCTGCGGCCGGATGATGGCCGGCTGAGAGGTGCTGGCGATCAATACGCGTTTTCCGTATTGAGCAGCCGGAATGGCGTCAGGAACAAGATCTTCAGATCGAGAAGCAGCGACCAGTTCTCGATGTAGTAGAGGTCGAAGGCAGTGCGGAAACGGATCTTCTCGTCGTTGTCGATTTCGCCCCGCCAGCCGTTGATCTGCGCCCAGCCGGTGACGCCCGGCTTGACGCGGTGGCGGGCGAAATAGCCCTCGACCACATCCGAATAGGTGCGGTTGTGGGTTTGCGCGAGAACGGCATGCGGGCGCGGTCCGACGAGCGAGAGCTCGCCTTTCAGCACGTTGAAGATCTGCGGCAGCTCGTCGATCGAGGATTTGCGCAGGAAGCGGCCGACGGGGGTGACGCGGGGGTCGCCCTTGGAGACCGCGTTGCGGGCGCTCGGATCGCTCAGATGGGTGTACATCGAGCGGAACTTGTAGACCTCGATGATCTCGTTGTTGAAGCCGTGGCGGTGCTGCTTGAAGATGATCGGCCCGGGAGAGGTGAGTTTGACCGCGATCGCCGCGACCAGCATGACCGGCCAGAGCAGTATGAGCGCCACGATGCTGAAGAAGACATCGAAGCATCGTTTGGCGACGGAATCCCAGTCGGCGATCGGCTTGTCGAAAATGTCGAGCATCGGCACTTGGCCGACATGGGAGTAGCTGCGCGGCCGGAAGCGCAGATTGTTGGCATGCGCGGCGAGGCGGATGTCGACCGGCAGCACCCAGAGTTTCCTCAGAAGTTCGAGGATGCGCTTCTCCGCCGTCAGGGGCAGCGAGAAGATCAGCATATCGATGCGGGCGAGCCGGGCGAATTCGACGAGCTCGTCGACGGTCCCGAGTTTCGGGTAGCCGGCGATCACATGCGGCGAGCGCCGCTCGTCGCGGTCGTCGAAGATGCCGCAGATGCGGATGTCGTTGTCCGGCTGGTGCTCGATCGTGCGGATCAGGTCCCTTGCCGGAGTGCCACCGCCGACGATTACGGCGCGGCGCTCCATCGTGCCGTTGCGCGACCAATGCCGGATCGAATAGGCGATGAAGGCGCGTTCGGCGACCAGGAAGAGCGCGCCGGCGGCGAACCAGCCGCCGACCCAGACGCGCGAATAGAGATGGCCCGATTTCAGAAAGAACAGCACGAGCGCGATGGTGCCGAAGGTTGCCGTCCAGGCGGCCAGGATGCGCGGCGTCATCCTGAGCCAGGCCCTGAGCGCCGGTACCTGATAGGTATCGGCAATCTGCATGGCGATCACCGCGAGTGCTGAACCGAAGGCGAGAATGGCGAGATAGACCGGCAGGTCCTGAAGCGCAGGCCGGACATATTGCGTATTGATGGCATAGCCGATCGCGAACAGCGCGCAGAGATCGAGCAGCCGGATGAGACCGGTGATCATCGACGGGGAATAGGTATCGACCCTGAACTGGAGCGCGATCTGTCGGGCCAGCGGATTGAGCGGCGTTGGGCTCTTGCCCGCCTTCTTTCCATCGGCGGTCGTTCGGATCTCGGAGACCTTCTTGCGAAGCGCCTCGGTATCGAAGGTCTCGGGCCTGTCAATCTGGTTCATGATGGCTTTCCGGCGCTGTCCCCGACGCCCGGATAGCAGAAAGCCACTAAGAAACGCTTACGTTGTACGCAGCCGCGCCTCGGCGAAGATCGATTCCTCGGTAAGTTCACCGTAGAGCTGCATGAGGCGCCTGGTCATCACCGCGGCCGAGAAGCGAGACTTGAAGCGCTCTGCATCGGGCATCGTGCGGGCTGCCCAGTGCTGGTCTATGCCCGCCGCCGCCATGACCTCGGCAAGCGCCCTCGCATCTGCCGGCTCGACGAGCGCTCCGCTGTCGGCGCCCAGCACCTCTGGCATTCCGCCCACCCTGGACGCGATGACCGGTTTTCCGGCGGCAAGCGCTTCAAGGAGGATGTAGGGCATCGACTCCGCGCGAGAGGGAATGACGACGGTACGGGCAAGCGCAAAGGCCTCGCGGGCCTTCATCGCCGGGCGCATCCTGACGCGATCGCCAAGCCCCATGCGCGCTATCATTTCTTCATACTGGAATTGCTGCGGGCCATCGCCGATCATCAGGCCGGAGAGCGTCCGTCCGGCAAGTTCTTCCGCCTTGGCGAAGCTCTCGATAAAGAGATCCGGCCCCTTCAGGTCCCGCATCATGCCGATGTAGAGAAAATCGACCGCGCCGGGACTTGCAACGACGGGCGCGAACTCCGTGTCACCGATGCCGTTATAGATCACCTCGTTGCGCCCCGCGGGCCGGCCGACCTTGGTGAAATAGGTCTGTCGCTCGAAGTCGCAGACGAAGACGAGCGCGTCGGTGAGACGCTCCTGGAAGCGCTCCATCCGGAAGATGGCGCCGCCGGCGAGCGACTTCCGTTTGTAATGGAGGCTGCCCCCGTGGGGCGAATAGAGGCGGGCTACGCGACACTTGTTGACCCGCAGCGCTGAACCGATGATGCGTGCGAGCACGCCGCCCTTGGCGCCATGCCCGTGCAACACATCCGGTTGCAAGCTTCTGATCTGCTTGTAGCTGCGCCAGAGCGCGGCAAAATCCGAGGGCCCGATCGTCCGATGGATCGGCGTACGGACGACACCGAGCGCCAGGAAGGGGCGGATCTCGTCGAAGAGGGCGTCCTCGTAAGCGCCGCCCGTGGTGCTGTCGCAGAGAATTCCCACCTGATGGCCCGCTGCCGCATGCGCCTCGGCAAGATCGCGAACGTGGCGGAAGATGCCGCCGATCGGCGATCTGAAGCAATGGAGAATGCGCAGGGGCCGCGGGCTCGACATGGTGTCAGAACAGCCGTTCGCGAACATAGATCGTGTCGCCCGCAAGCACCGGATCGGTGATCGGCACGCGACCCGTTATAATGCGGCCGTTGACCTTGCGGGTGATGTCGGCATTCGTCTGGTTTGCGCGGGGAGTGAAGCCGCCGGCAACCGCGATCGCGTTCTGCACCGTCATGCCCGGAACGTAGCTGTATTGGCCGGATTGGCCCACTTCACCCATGATGAAGACCGAACGGTAGCGGTCGACCTCGATGGTCACGTCGGGGTCGCGCAGAAAGCCCTCGCGCAGCTTGGCCGCGATCATCCCTTCGAGTTCCGGAAGCGTATGGCCGCGTGACGGCACCGCGCCGATCAGCGGGAAGGCAACATAGCCCGCCTGGTCGACCGTGTAATTTCCGCTGAGGCCCGGCTGCTCGAATACGGTGACGCGGAGGCGGTCGCCGCTATCCAACCGATAGGGCTGGATCGTCGCCTCGCTGAAGGCCTTGGGAGCCGGCTGATAGCTCGTGCAGCCGCTGGCGAGCGCCGACAATATTGCCACGGCGAAAGCGCGTGCTGCCTTTGTGCCTGCGATCGACATGCGGGTTCTCGTTGGCTCCGGAATATACCTCTCAGCGATGTTATCGATCCGTTAGGGTTAATAGCCCGTAAACTCCCGGTAGAATTCCGATCCGGCCGCGATCGCAACGATTCTACCGCGCCAACATCCGGCAGTTGCGCCTGCAATTAACACTTGCGTTACCATGTTCCTTTACCTTCCGGCTGAATGCGGAAGCTTTGGGGTGGCGGCATGTCGGACGTCGGCAGTCAGCAGGATGTGGATATCGATCTGGGCGGGCTCTTTCGCGCCATCTGGCAGCGTCGCGCCCGCGTCTTGCTGGCGACGGTCGGTGCTGCGGCACTTGCCTTTGGCGCGGCGAAAATGGTCGCGCCCGCCTATGAAAGCGAAACGCGCGTCCTGATCGAATCGCGCGAGCCGGAGTATAGCGGTCCGAACGAGGCGTCGCAGACGAGTTCGGACCGCATTTTCGACGAGTTCGGCATCGCCAGCCAGGTGCAGGTGCTGCGCTCCGCCGACCTCATCAAGCAGGTCGCCCGCAACATGAAGCTGCACGAGCTGGAGGAGTTCGACCCGTCGGCGCATCCCTCTGCGGTTTCGGATCTCCTGGTCATGCTGGGGCTCAAGAAGAACCCGCTCGAGCTGCCGCCGGAAGAGCGGATCCTGAAGGAGTTCAATACCAAGCTGCAAGTCTACCAGATCGAGAAGTCGCGCGTGATCGCCATTGCCTTCACGTCGAAGGATCCGAAACTCGCCGCTGCCATTCCGAACGAGATGGCCAAGGTCTATCTATCGCTGCAGAGCGGTGCGAAGCTCGACTCCAACTCGGAAGCCAGCCGCTGGCTGGAGCCGGAGATCGGCAATCTAAGGGAAAAGGTTCGGGAGGCGGAAGCCAAGGTCGCCGCCTATCGTGCTGAATCCGGTTTGCTCCCGACCGGCGAGACCGAGAATTTCGCGACCCGGCAGCTCACCGATATTTCCACCGAGCTGGCGCGGGTCCGCGGCGAACGGGCGAACGCGGCAGCGCGCGCCGAAGGCGTGCGTGCGGCACTTGCCGACGGCCGCCCCGTCGAGACGCTGACCGATATCGTTGGCTCGCCGATGATCCAGCGGCTGAAGGAGAATCAGGCCACCCTGCAGGCGCAGATCGCCGATCTATCGACCGCGCTGCTCGATGGGCATCCTCGACTGAAGGGGCTGAAATCACAGCTTGAAGGCATTCGCGAGCAGATACGTGCGGAGACGCGAAAGATACTCTCCAGTCTCGAGAACGAAGCAAAGGTGGGGCAACTCCGTGAACAGCAGTTGCTGCAGCAGTTGAACGCGCTGAAAGCCCAATCGGCGCAGGCGGGCGAGGAAGAGGTGGGGCTCCGTGCGTTGCAGCGCGAGGCGACTGCCCAGCGCCAGCTGCTGGAGACCTATCTCGCCCGCTACCGCGAAGCGACATCGCGAACCGTCGCGAATGCGACGCCGGCCGACGCGCGGGTGATTTCCAATGCGGTGGTCCCGACGCTGGCGAGTTTTCCCAAGGTGGTGCCGATCACGATCGTCGCCGCGCTTGCGAGCTTCCTGATCACCTGCGTCGTCATCATGCTCGGCGAACTCTTCAGCGGCAGGGCGCTGCGGCCGGTCTCCGGTTCCGGAAGGATGCCGGAGACTGCTGGTCCTGCAGCGCCGCTTATCTCGCAGGAGGTGCCGGCACCCGTTGCCGTGCCCGAAGACGAGCATGCACGGGAGGAGCCGGAGCCGCGCATTGCGGCAGAGCACGATTTTTCGATCGAGTCGGTGGCAGGACATCTGCTCGACAACGACATCCGCGTCGCCGTTTCGGTCTCGCCGGGAGGGAACGAGGGATCGACGGCAACGGTGATGCTGGCGCGTCTGCTTGCCGAAGAGGAACACAAGGTCGTGCTCATCGACCTTTCCGGATCGGCCTGCCCGACGCGGCTGATGGCCCAGTCGCTGCATCTGCCCGGCATTACGAACCTCCTATCGGGCGAGGTCGCCTTCACTGAGACGATCCATGCGGACAGGTTTTCCGAGGCGCACATCATCCCGCAGGGCGGCGCCGACCCCCATGCGGCGATGCGCGGCATCGAGCGTCTGCAGATGATTATCGACGCGCTGACGAGCGCTTATGATCTGGTGCTGGTCGAGTGCGGTGCGGCGGACGCCGCTTCCGTCGCCAAGGTGGCGCGGCGTGAGGAGATCGAGATTATCATTTCGGCACCTTCGGTCAGCGAGGAAAGGATCATCGAAGAACTGACAAGCTTCGGGGAGGCCGGCTACCGCGACATTGTGCTGATGACCGGTGGCGGCGAAGGCAGTCCCGACCTGCGCGACTGCCGCGCGGCCTGAGGCGTGCTTCAATCTGCCGCGATTTCTGCGCTGGCGCGCCACCGGCGCCGCTGCCGCTGGACGAGAGCATAAAGGGCTTTGTTCGCCTTGATGACGCGCTTGGCGCGGACGACGGCGCGATGCAGGCCGGCCGCCGCATAGCCGCGCAGGGTCAGCGGCAGCGCGATGTCCCGCAAGGCGGTCTCCACCGTGGACCACGACCGCTTGTAGGGCTGGTCGCCGATGCCGAAATCGAAGAGCGCAACGCCTTCGCCACAGAGACGTTCGATCACCCGGTAGAACAGCAACTCGCCTGGGCTGCTGTCGGCGGCGATCGTGTCGTCGATCGAGCCGAACTGGCAGATGACATGGTCGCCCTTTCGCGACAGGCCGGTCACGGCGATGATCCGCCCCTGGTGCTCGCCCTTGAGGCGGATCGCGTTGAGCTCGAGAAGGCTGTCGCCCTCGCGATGCCGATTGATCAACAGGCGAAAGAAGGCGCGCGTTTCCGGCTCGCCGAAGACATCGGGCAGGCCCTGGGCTTCCAGCCGTGCGGCTTTCTGCCGGAAGAACGTCTCCAGCAGCGCATGCGCCTCCGCCGGCTCACGGGCAACCACATAGTCATAGCCACCGAGTTCGGCGAGCCGCCTTTCGGAGAGGCGCATCTTCTTGCGCCGACGCTTTGCGTTGAGTTGCGCGATTGTCCGTTCCATATCGCCGGCAAGCGAGAGTTGGAAAGAGGCGTTCGGATTGGCAATGCCGGGCAGGACGGCGAGGGGGTGGGGCAGGCCGCGCCAAACCGCCGGCGTCCTTTCGAGGGCAACGACATCGGCATGCGCGCGCAGCGCCCGGCGGACGCCTTCGCTCAGCAAGCGGGCGAGATGGTCCCGCGGCACACGCTCGATTTCGGCAGCAAACAATCCGGTGTTGAGATTGCTGTGCTCGGTCGCGATCAGCCGCGCCGTCCGGAAGAAGTGGCCCCGTTCGACCTCGAACGGCAGGAAGAAGAGCAGTTGATCGGCAATGGCGCCGCGTACGACCAGCAATTGACCGTCATGCGCTCTCGTCCAGGCGGCGCACCAGTCGAAGCTCTGATGTAGGGAGTTCAGTGTGCTGGCGTCGAGCGCTCGCCAGTCCGCTTCCAGTTCCGCCATATCGCGATGCACGGACAACGTGACCCGGTCGGCGTAAGGACTATGGGCAGCTGGGCGCCTCGAAAGGTCGCGCCACGATTGCCCATGTGGCGCGGCAAGGGTGAAATTGAAATTGGCCATCTCTCGGATCATCCGGCATGCGTCGTGCTTCGATAGGAGGGCAAGAACTGCTACATCCTCTTTAATTCCGCCGTTGCTTCCTCCGCGATCGGCAAATGCGGTTACCAAAGCGTGAAGCAAGCGGTTCGTCTGTGGCTTGGAAATCGTCGCCGAGGCGTTACATCACGCAGCCGATACGTCACGAACCAACGGTGGAGCTGCTGATGATGCCGCGCGATGCGCTGCCGGACCCCGGCGCCAAGTTTCCGGTCGCGCAATTTCCGCGGATCGGATTTCTCAAGAATCTCGTGCGTTCGCCGCTGATCGAGGCGGGCGAATACAGCTACTACGACGATCCGGAGGGCCCTGAATGTTTCGAGGAAAAGTGCGTCCTCTATCACTATGACTTCGTCGGGGATCGGCTGGTGATCGGGCGGTTTTGCGCACTGGCGACGGGCGTTCACTTCATCATGAACGGCGCCAACCACGCGCTATCCGGCTTTTCGACCTTTCCGTTCGGCGTTTTTCCTGGCGCCTGGCGCGAGGGCTTCGATCCGGCCGCCTATGCAACGGGCCATCGCGGCGACACGATTGTCGGCAACGATGTCTGGCTCGGCATCGAGGCGACGGTCTTGCCGGGCGTCACGATCGGCGACGGCGCCATCGTGGCCGCGAAATCCGTGGTGACCAAGGATGTTCCTCCCTATGCGATCGTTGCGGGCAATCCGGCAAGGGTCGTCAGAATGCGGTTCCCGCCTTCAACCGTTGAGCGCTTGCAGGCAGTGGCCTGGTGGAACTGGCCGATCGACAAGGTGACGCGCAACATCGCGGCGATAACCGGCGCGGACATCGAGGCGCTTGAAACCGCGCAGTAGCCTCAGTCCAGAAATCCGGTCGCGAGCGCGGTTGCCCAGTCGGGCCGGCCGCGTTCGGCGGCGAGGCGCGACATTGCCATATGGTCGTAGGGCAGGCAGCGGAAGCTGACGGTCCAGCCGCCAGCAGTGTATTCGACGATAGCATAGCGCGCGTCCGGCGCGCCCGTTTCGACCTTGTGCGGCACGGGCCGATCGTCATCATAGCCTGGGCAGCCGACGCTGCCGGGATTGATGAGAAGGCGCCCGCCAGCCAGCCGCAGCGCGCGCGGGATATGCGTGTGGCCGCAGAGGATCACCGGATAGTCAATGCCTGCGGCGAAGCTTTCGATCGCCTTGCGCGCTGCTATGTGGACGACGCCATCGGTTGTCAGTGCTTCCATCCAGTAGGTCTCGTCATTGGCGGGCGTGCCGTGGCAGAGGAAGAACGTATCGCGGTAGACCAGCGTTTCAGGCAACGAAGCCAGCCATGCCTTGTGGCGTGGCTCGAGTTCGTCATGGGCGGCCCGGTCGGAAAGCCCCATTCTGGCCGGCTCCAGCGTCAGGAGGTAGCGATCGTGATTGCCGCGGATCGCCGGCATCGCGCGGCCGATCAGGAGGTCCGCCGTGCGGGCGGCATTGAGCGGGCCACTCAGGTGGTCGCCCAGATTGACGATCTCGTCGATCCCCTGGGCGTCGATGTCCGCCAGCACCGCCTCGAGTGCCAGATCGTTGCCATGAATATCGGAGATGACGGCGACCTTCATGGGTGCACCTCAGCCGGTCAGCGATTGTTTGCGGGCTTTTCCATCCACTTGATGATCAGCATCGCCGGAAGGATCCACAGGAGCCCGGTGAAGAAGAAATAGAGAAGATGCACCCACCAGGGCGAGGTGCCGAGGAGGAGGGAAGCAAAGGTGACCGCCGCCAGCGCATAGACGATGACAAGAATGATGATGAGGACGGTGCCGATGAGTTTTCTGAGGCGTACGGGCATCGGACTTCTTTCGGATGGCAGAATCGAGCTGGCCGCGACGGCATGCCGCAAAGGCTTCGGCCTTGTTTTGCACGCCGCTCTGGTGCAAATCAACGGCTTTCGAACGCTTGGCGGCAACCCGTCCCGACGAGGTTGTCGCCGACAAACGAGGAAGACCTCATGGCGCATGCCGAACTGGCAAGGGAACAGACGCTGCGGAGCGAGATCGACAGAGCCGAGCGCAATCGCCGGCAGATCCGCGGCTGGCTCGCGGTCGTCCTGTTCGCCCTGTTTGCCCTGGTGATTGTCGGCGGCGCGACGCGCCTGACGGAGTCCGGTCTGTCGATCACCGAATGGAAGCCGGTCCATGGCGTGGTTCCGCCCCTGTCCGCGGAGGAATGGGAGGAGGAGTTCCGCCTTTACCAGCGCATTCCCCAGTATGAGCAGATGAACAAGGGAATGACGGTCGAGGAGTTCAAGACGATCTTCTGGTGGGAATGGGCGCACCGGCTGCTCGCGCGCGGAATTGGCGTGGTCTTCGCCCTGCCGCTGCTGTTCTTCTGGCTGACCGGGCGGATCGAGCCGCGATTGCGGCTGCCGCTTCTTGGCATTCTGGCGCTCGGGGGCTTCCAAGGCTTTATCGGCTGGTGGATGGTCTCCTCCGGTCTCGTCGAGCGCACGGAAGTCAGCCAATACCGCCTTGCCACGCATCTGGTGATCGCCTGTCTGATCTTCGCCGCCTGCATGTGGATCTATCGCGGGCTTTCGCCGCATTCCGGCGATGCGGCGCCGACGCAAAGGTCGCAAACGATCGCCGGCATTATCGCAGCGATCAGCCTCTTCCAGATCTATCTGGGCGCCCTGGTCGCCGGTCTCGACGCCGGCTTGAGCTACAATACCTGGCCGCTGATGGATGGCGCCCTCGTGCCGGGGGATCTCTTCGTTCAGCAGCCCGGCTGGATCAACCTCTTCGAGAATCCGAAGACCGTGCAATTCCTGCACCGCAGCGGCGCCTACCTGTTGTTCGCGCTGGTGCTCATGCATATGGTCGTGTCGCTGAGGGCTGCGCCGGGCACCACTCATGCACGCCGTTCCGCGCTTCTCTTCGCGCTCGTCACCGCTCAGGCGGCGATCGGGATCACGACACTCCTTCTACAGGTGCCGATCGGCTGGGGCGTGCTTCACCAGGCGGGCGCGCTTGTCGTACTCGGCTTCGCGATCGCCCATTGGCGCGGCTTCATCGGCGAATTTCCGAGGCCGACGGCGATCGAAGTTCGCAACTAATCCGCGGCTCGCATGGCGCAAAGAAAAACCCCGGCAGCGGTGACTGCCGGGGTTTTGTTTTCTGAGCCTTTGTCAGGCAGACAGCATCAGGTCCATATTCTGGACCGCCGCGCCCGAGGCGCCCTTGCCGAGATTGTCGAGCAGGGCGACGAGGTTCACATGAGCACCACCAGGGGTGCCGAAAACGAAGAGCTTCATCGTGTCCATGCCGGCAAGCTCGGTTGCGTCGATCCGGGCAAGCCTTGCGCTTTCGGCAAGCGGAACCACGTCGACGATCGACTGGCCGGCGTAGTGCACGGCGAGCGCGGCATGGATGCTTTCAAGCGTCGTCCCGGCGGCGAGGTCGTCGAGGTAAAGCGGCACCTGGACGATCATGCCCTGCGCGAACTTGCCGACGGACGGTGAGAAGACCGGCGCGCGCTCGAGCAGGCCGTGCATCTTCATTTCCGGCACATGCTTGTGCTTGAGCGGGAGGCCGTAGAGGAAATGCGGCGCGCTGATGCGGTCGGCGTGATTCTCGTCTTCGATCTGCGCGATCATCTGCTTGCCGCCACCGGTATAACCGGAGACGGCGTTGACGGTTACCGGATAGCCGTCCGGCAGGATGCCCGCCTGGCGCAGCGGCCGGATCAGGCCGATTGCGCCGGTCGGGTAGCAGCCGGGATTGGAGACATGCCGCGCGTCACGGATTTTGGCGGGCTGCGTCTTGTCCATCTCGGCAAAGCCATAGGCCCAGTCGGGCGCGACGCGATGCGCTGTCGATGTGTCGATGATCCTGACCCGGTTGTTGCCGGCGACCATGGCGACCGCTTCGCGCGAGGCGTCGTCCGGCAGGCAGAGGATGGCGATGTCGGCGCTGTTCAGAAGGTCTTCACGCATCGCCGCGTTACGGCGTTCCGCTTCCGGGATCGACAGGAGCTCGAGATCGGAACGGCCGGCCATGCGCGTCCGGATCTGCAGGCCCGTCGTGCCGTGTTCGCCATCGATGAAGATCTTCGGTTTCATGATTTTCCTGCTCCTGCAGATGGTTACCGGGGTTTCCGGAATCAATCTGGCATAGACTTGAATCAGTTTCTTGAACGCCAGCGATCAGCCGCGTCGTTCCGCCAGCCATTCGGCCCTGAGGCCCAGCATATACATGGCGATGGTCGAGCCAGCAATGGCGGTCAGGTCGGCATGGTCATAGGCGGGCGCCACCTCGACGACGTCGCTGCCGGCAATATGCAGCGCTCCCAGCTTGCGCAGCACCGAGAGGACCTTGGCGCTGGACGGACCGCCCGCGACCGGCGTGCCGGTGCCCGGAGCATAGGCCGGGTCGAGGCAATCGATATCGAAGGTCAGGTAGGCCGAATGGCTGCCGACATGCCGGACGATAGTGTCGGCGATCTCTTCGGCGCGCATCTCCTCGACCTCGTAGCCATGAACGATGCGGATGCCGCAGTCGTCCGGCGCATGCGTGCGGATGCCGATCTGGATCGAACGCTCGACGTCGATCAGCCCCTCCCGCGCGGCCCGGCCGACGAAGGAGCCGTGGTCGATACGTCCCTTTTCATCCGGCCAGGTATCCTGATGCGCGTCGAATTGCACCAGCGCGAGGGGGCCGTGGAGCGCCGCGTGCGCCTTAAGGATCGGATAGGTGACGAAATGGTCGCCGCCAAGCGTCAAGAGGTAGGCTCCCGACTTCAGGATCTTCGTCGCCTCGCGCTCGATCGTGGCTGGAGTCTTGGCATGGTTGCCATAATCGAGCAGGCAGTCGCCGTAGTCGATTGTCGCCATGTCGGCGAAGAGATTGCGCTGAAACGGGTACTGGGGATCATTGTCGAAGATCGCCGACGCCCGGCGGATCGCCTGCGGACCGAAACGCGCGCCGGGACGATTGGAGGTGGCGGCGTCGAAGGGAATGCCCCAGACGACGGCGTCCACGCCATTGAGCCGCTTCGAATATTTGCGCCGCATGAAGGAAAGCACGCCGGCATGAGTAGGGTCCGTGGCGGCACTGCGCAGCGAACCGGCGGTAATCGCATGATCGATCGTTTTCGGGGCCATCTTCAAACCTCTGCCTTGCTGAAGCCATAGGCGCGTTCGACCCGCGCCACCCGCACTTCATAATGGCTGTACCATTCGGCGCGGCCCCACTTTTGCGCGGCGAGATGATCCACGTTTCTTTTCCAGGCCGCGATGGAATCTTCATCGACCCAGAAGGCATTGGTGATCCCGAAGCCGTCACTGCCGCGAGCGCCCTCTAGCCCAAGAAAGCCGGGCTGCTTGCGCGCCAGTTCCTCCATGGCCTCGGCCATTTCTCCATAGCCGTTGTCGCCGTCGGTCCGGGCGGAAGAGAAGCAGACGACATAGTAGGGCGGGGCAGGCAATTTGGCGAAGGGCATCCGATGCTCCCATCATCGATCCGCAAAAGAAAAAGGCGGAGCTGAAAGCCCCGCCTTTCGATTTCGTAATCCGTGGGCGCGATTAGCGCTTGGAGAACTGGAACGAACGGCGTGCCTTCGCACGGCCGTACTTCTTGCGCTCGACGACGCGGCTGTCGCGGGTGAGGAAGCCGCCACGCTTCAGAACGGAGCGCAGGCCCGGTTCGAAGTAGGTCAGCGCCTTGGCAATGCCGTGACGAACGGCACCGGCCTGGCCGGAGAGGCCGCCGCCGGCAACGGTCGCGTCGACGTCGAACTGGCCGTCACGGGCAGCGGCGACGATTGGCTGCTGCAGGATCATCTGCAGAACCGGGCGGGCGAAGTAAGCCGAGAAGGGCTTGCCGTTGACGGTGATCTTGCCGGAGCCGGCCTTCACCCAAACGCGGGCGACGGCGTCCTTGCGCTTGCCGGTCGCGTAGGAGCGGCCCTGCGCGTCGACCTTCTTGACGTGAACCGGAGCGGCCGGTTCCGCGGTCGTGGCAATGTCCTTGAGGGCGGAAAGGTCAGCCATTATCAGGCGCTCCTTGTGTTCTTGCTGTTCAGCTTAGCGACGTCGAGGACGGTCGGCTGCTGTGCTTCATGCGGGTGGTTCGTGCCGGCGTAGACACGCAGGTTCTTCATCTGGCGGCGGCCGAGCGGGCCGCGCGGAACCATGCGCTCAACGGCCTTCTCGATGACACGCTCCGGGAAGCGGCCTTCGATGATCTGGCGAGCGGTGCGCTCCTTGATGCCGCCGGGATAGCCGGTGTGCCAGTAGTACTTCTTGTCGGTGTACTTCTTGCCGGTGAGAACGGCCTTCTCGGCGTTGATGACGATGACATTGTCGCCGTCGTCGACGTGGGGCGTGAAGGTGGCCTTATGCTTGCCGCGCAGGCGGTTTGCGATGATGGAAGCGAGGCGACCGACAACGAGGCCTTCGGCGTCGATGAGGATCCACTTCTTCTCCACCTCTGCAGGCTTCTGAACGAAGGTTGCCATATCTAAACTCTTTCGTTGGACCCGGAAGCGAGCCGGGCGTTTCTTGTTGCTTGCTTTGGCTTTGATGAGGCCAAAAAAGAAGGCGGCCCCAGAGGACCGCGATCTGCGGGCAGCTTATACGCAAGCGCGAAAATCAGGTCAAGTACAGAGTTCTCGGAGCTCTAAAAGATTACCCTATAAAATCAACCTGTTACGAATGTGGTTTTATGATACCACATGTCGGCGGGGCGGAATCGAATAGGTCGCGGTGGCATGCGCCACCAGATCGTTGCCGCCAACGGGTGTAATTGAGGCATCGAGGACCGCAAGCCGCTTGCCTAGCCTCAGAATCCGGCAGGTGCATTCGAGCGGCTCCGGCTCAGGCTTGCGCAGGAAGTTGATGTTTAGATTCGTGGTCACCGCGAGCGCGACCGGACCGATATGCGCCATCAGCGCGATATAGGCCGAGACGTCGGCAAGCGCGAACAGCGTCGGTCCGGAAACGGTGCCGCCCGGGCGGATGTGGCGCTCGCTCGGGTCGAGCCGCATCGTCGCAAAACCAGGACCGGTAGCCGTCACGGCGAAAATCTTGCCGTCCGTATGGACCTGCGGGAAATCCGTGTCGAGGAAGCGATTGAGCTCCTCGACGGTCATGATCGGCTGCAAGGTCATGCATATCCCTCCATTATTGACGGCCGTTACAGGACGTCCGAGCCTGTCGCGCAAGCCGGAAAATGGTCTTAGACGGAAACGCCGCCGGGGTTGAAAGACCGCTAGCGGCGGCGTACCACGGGCCGACCTACGGCGAACGGGAGAAGACCATGGCGGATGTCGTTGCATTCAAGAAGGAAGAGCCGAACGGGCTGTTGCTGAGAGAAACGAACGGTCCGGTCTTGCGGTTGACCCTCAACAACCCTCCGGCCAACGCGCTGTCGATCGCACTGATGCAGGCGCTTGCGGCCGAACTCGACGCCGTTGCCGGCGCTGAGGAGATCAAGGTCGTCGTCATCGCGGCCACGGGCAAGGTCTTCTCCGCCGGCCACGACCTGAAGGAGATGACATCGCATCGCGCCGATGAGGATGCGGGCAGAGCCTTTTTTGAGAGTGCCATCCGCCTGGCAGCCGACATCATGCTGAAGATCGCGAAGCTACCGCAGGCGGTCATCGCCGAGATCGACGGTCTCGCGACGGCGGCCGGCTGTCAGTTGGTTGCGAGCTGCGATCTCGCCATCTGCACCGACAGCTCGACCTTCTGCACACCGGGCGTGAATATCGGCCTCTTCTGTTCGACGCCGATGGTAGCCCTGTCGCGCGCGGCCCATCGCAAGCAGGCGATGGAAATGCTGCTGACGGGCGAGACGATCGACGCCTCGACCGCCAAGGATTTCGGGCTTGTCAACCGGATCGTGCCGCAGCAATATCTGCGTCAGGTTGTCGACAAATATGCCTCCGTCATCGCCTCGAAGTCGCCGCAGGCACTGAGGATCGGCAAGGAGGCCTTCTACCGTCAGGCCGAGATGCCGCTCGCCGACGCCTATGACTATGCGGTCGGCGTGATGGTCGAGAACATGCTGGCACGCGATGCGCAGGAAGGGATCGGCGCGTTTATCGGCAAACGCATGCCGGAGTGGAAGGAAGACTAAGCCAGTCTTAGCAGCAGCGCTCCGAGCGCGATGACGCAGGCAGCCGCAATGCGCCAGACGCTGACGCGTTCCTTTAGAAAGACGACGGAGATTACCACGGCAAACAGGATCGCCGTCTCTCGCAGGGCGGCGACGGTCGCGACAGGTGCCTTGGTCATAGCCCAGAGCGCCAGCCCGTAGGCGCCGATCGAACCCGCTCCGCCGATGAGGCCGCGCCACCAATGGTGCCGTACGTGCCGCAGCACGGGCTTGACGCCGCGGCTGGCAAAGGCCCAGGCGAAGAGCAGGACGGGCGGCAGCAGGGCCATCCACAGCGTGTAGGAGATTGCATTGCCGGATACCCGCGCGCCGATACCGTCGACGAAAGTGTAACTGGCGATTACGCAGGCATTTGAGAGCGCCAGCCCGATGGCCTGTTTTCCACCCTTGCGCGATTCGAGGGCGAGCGTCAGCACGCCGGCCGAGATCGTCAGGATGCCGGCGAGCGCGCCGCCGGTCAGATGCTCGCCGACGACGATGCTGCTGGTCGCGGCGACGATAAGCGGTGCCACGCCGCGCATCAGCGGATAGACGAGACCGATGTCGCCGGCGCGGTAGGAGGCGGCCACGAGCTGGAAATAGGCGAACTGGAGGACTGCCGAAGCGAGGATATACGACCACGCTGCGGGATTGGGCAGCGGCAGGAAGGGCAAGAAAGGCAGCGCCACGACCGCGGCGCCAAGCGCAATCATGGCGGCATCAAGCGACTTTTCCGAGCCCGCCTTGACCAGCGCGTTCCAGATCGCGTGCAGCAGCGCCCCGAAGAGCACGAGCGCGATGACATCAAGCGGCAAGGTGAACCTCTGCGGGCGTTTCGGAGGGAATTCTCCGCGTTTGTCGCTTTGCTTCGCTCGAAATGCAACCGGATTCGCAGGATCGGCGTTGAGAGAGCGCTAACCGGCAAACGAAACCGTGCATATGGCCGGGTACGAACACAGGCTTGGTTGACTCGTTGCCGCGGCGCCCCAACTATCGCGCGGCAACGACAACACTACTTGGACGACAGCATGAACCACGATGTCTACCCGGATCACTACCTCGCCGACATCCTGCGCGAGACGAGAACTATTGCTATCGTCGGCGCGTCGCCGAAGCCGGAGCGACCGAGCCATCGTGTGATGGCCTTCCTCTTGCGCAAGGGTTACCGCGTCATCCCGGTCAATCCGGGTCATGCGGGCCGGACGATCCTCGACCAGACCGTGGTGGCACGGCTCGCGGATATCGACGAGCCTGTAGATATGGTCGACGTCTTCCGCGCCGCCCACGCCTTGCCCGCACTGGTAGACGAAATTCTCGCGCTGCCGAATCCGCCCAAGGCGATATGGGGCCAGTTGTCGGTCCGCGACGACAAGGCAGCCGCGACGGCAGAGGCGGCCGGCATCAACGTGGTCATGGACCGGTGTCCGGCGATCGAATATCCGCGCCTGATCGGCTGACCGAACCATGGAGATAGGAATGACGAAGACCGGCCCCGGCTTCAGCACCCTCGCCATCCATGCGGGGGCGCAGCCCGACCCGACGACCGGCGCGCGGGCGACGCCGATCTACCAGACGACGAGCTTCGTCTTCAACGACGCGGATCACGCGGCGGCGCTCTTCGGCCTGCAGCAGTTCGGCAACATCTACTCCCGCATCATGAATCCGACGCAGGCGGTGCTGGAGGAGCGCATTGCAGCGCTCGAGGGCGGTACGGCGGCGCTGGCCACCGCTTCCGGGCACGCGGCCCAGCTTCTCGTCTTCCATTCCATCATGGGCGCGGGCGACAATTTCGTCGCCGCAAGGCAGCTTTACGGTGGCTCCGTCAACCAGTTCGGCCAGGCCTTCAAGTCCTTCGACTGGCAGGTGCGCTGGGCCGATTGCGACGACCCCGATAGCTTCGAGACGCAGATCGATGAGAAAACCAAGGCGATCTTCATTGAAAGCCTTGCCAACCCCGGCGGCATCTTCGTCGATATCGCCGCTATCGCCGAAGTCGCGCGCCAGCACGGACTGCCGCTGATCGTCGACAATACGATGGCGACGCCCTATCTGGTGCGGCCGCTGGAGCATGGCGCCGATATCGTCGTCCACTCGCTGACCAAGTTCATCGGCGGCCACGGCAACTCGATGGGCGGGATCATCGTCGATGGCGGCACGTTCGACTGGTCGAAATCCGGGAAATATCCGCTTCTCTCCGAATCGCGCCCGGAATATGGCGGCATCGTGCTGCACCAGGCCTTCGGCAATTTCGCCTTTGCGATCGCCGCGCGCGTTCTGGGACTTCGGGATTTCGGACCGGCGATCTCGCCTTTCAACGCCTTCCTGATCCAGACCGGCGTCGAGACCCTGCCGCTGAGGATGCAGTGCCATTGCGACAACGCGCTCGCCGTTGCGACGTGGCTTCAGGGGCAGGAAAAGGTCTCGTGGGTCCGTTACGCTGGGCTCGAGGACGACCCGAACCATGCCCTTCAGAAGCGCTATTCGCCGAAAGGCGCGGGCGCGGTCTTCACCTTCGGTCTTTCGGGCGGCTACGAGGCGGGAAAGCGCCTCGTCGAGAGCCTCGAAATGTTTTCGCACCTCGCCAATATCGGCGACACCCGTTCTCTGGTCATTCACCCCGCCTCGACCACTCACCGACAGCTTACGTCCGAGCAGCAGGTCGCGGCGGGGGCGGGGCCCGATGTCGTCCGCCTGTCGATCGGTATCGAGGATATCGACGATATCATCGCCGACCTGGAGCAGGCGCTCGCAAGAATTTGATGAGATACACCGCCGACTAAGGGGACGACATGAGCGACGACAATATCGTTAAGTTCGAACGACGGAAACCAAAGCCGGAGCAGAGGACTGCCAACCCACTGCAGCGGAAAGCTCTTATCTGGATCGCGGTTACAGCCGCGTTGGTGCTGGTGTGGGCCTATTATCAGTTCATCTCGCCGCCGAGCCTGCCATGAAGTCGTAGGATCGCGCCGCACGTATGCGACGAGCCTGCAATTTGAACCGGCGACGGATGCGCCGCTCCGACAGAGGTGCCCCATGAGTCACGTGCTGAAATTCGACCTTGCTTCGGTTGAGCCGGAGATCGGTGTCCCGGCCCCCGACCGAGTGATTTCCGGGAACCCGGAGTTCCGCACTTGGAATCTCGAAGAAGCGCCGGACGGGCTATATGCGGGCATCTGGGAAGCAACACCCGGAAAGTGGCGGATCGCCTATGATGAGTGGGAGTATTTCCACGTTCTATCCGGCCATTCGGTCCTCACCGAGGACGGCGGACAGCCGGTCCACCTCAGGACCGGCGACAGCCTGGTCCTGCGGCCGGGTTTTACGGGGACTTGGGAGGTCGTCGAGACGACCCGCAAGGACTACGTGATTCGGCTTTGACGCGCGGCGGTTTTCGGCGCGCCTATCCGCCGGTCGCCGTATTGCCGCCGATGTCGTTGGTCGGATCGTCGTTGCGGATGAGGCTGTCCGATCCGCCTTCGAGCTTGTTGTTGCGCACCACGTTGTTCTGCGCGAAATCGCGATTGCTGGCGCTGCTGCCGAAGGGGTAGGCCGGGTCCGTGAAGCAATAGCTGCTGCTGCCGTTGCGGGAATTCAGCCAGACCGCCGGCCGGGCGAGGAAGGAGGACCGGTAGCGGAAGGTGTTGCCGACGATCTGATTGTGCTGCGGTTTCTGGTGCCGGATGACGCCGCCTTCGCCGCAGTTGCGATAAGCGAATATGCCGCCATTGTCGGAGCGCTCGAAGATGTTGTTGGTGATCCGGTTGTTCGCCGAGCCGTCGATGGCGATCAATTCCCGCTTCTCAGTGGATATTCCGAAGACGTTGTTGCTGATCGTATTGTTGGCGGACTCCGCATCGAGATAGACGGCGACGGCCGTCGACCGGCCGTTGACTTTCGAATTGACGAGAGCCGCGTTGGTGACGCCGGGCCCCACATAGAAGGGGATGCCATCCGGAGCGTCGAAGGTGATATTTTCGAGGCGCACATTCTTCGGAGCCGATGCCTGGGCGAAGGCGGTGTGGTTGGGGTTTCGTGATGATGCCTTCATGATTCCGCCATTGGCGTTCTCGCCGAGCCCGTAGACGCGGACGAATCCTTTGATCCTGCAATTGCGGATCGTCACGTTCGAGGGCGCATCCCAGGCGTCGGAGCCGGCTTCCCTGGAACGAACCGCGATGGCGGTCTTCTCCTTGCGCGATTGACCTGCGCTGACATCGAGCGTTCCGCCGCCGCAGTCGAGCACCGATCCGGAAGCGGCACTTCCCTCGAAGACCAGCGGATGGGTGATGACATCGGCGGAGGCCAGGCGAAGGCTGCAAGTGAGCGCAACCGGATTGGTTCCGGGCGCCTTCAGCTTGGACAGAACCTCCGCGTCGCAGCCTGGCTTGGCGTCGACGTTCTCGACTGGCGGCGTGGAGGGAAGCGTCGGCGGATCGGCTGGCGTTGCGGGGGGCATCGGCCGACCCGGATCACGTTGGGTGACCGGGAGCCCGGGCGGCTTCCTGAAGGCTGCGTCGGCGACCGTTGCCAGCTCGCTCTGGCAGCCGCTCAAGGCAAGGCTGAAGAAAACCAGGCTCGTGAACTTGACCAGTGACATCGGCAGGCTCCTGTGACGGTTCCGTTCAGAGCCGAATAAGGCGTTATGCTTAATCGACTCTGAACGAAGGAGGTCTGGCCTTCCCGGCTACCAGACGAGATCCAGCCGCTCCAGCCCATGGAAGTGGAAGCTGTCCTTGACCGGCGGCTCGTCCTTGAGCCGTAGCCCGGACAGACGGCGGAAGAGGATAGGCAGGGAAAGATTGAGTTCAAGCCGCGCAAGCGGCGCGCCGATGCAGAAGTGCAAGCCGGCGCCGAAGGAGACATTGGCGCCCTCATCGCGGTCCGGCCTGAACGTGTCAGGGGCGGTGAACTTGCGCGGATCGACATTGGCCGCACCGAGCATCAGGCCGATCTTGTCGCCCTTCCTGAGAGAGATGCCGTCCTCCAGTTCGATATCCGAAAGGGCATAGCGCTGGAAGATGTGCAGCGGCGCGGCGAATCGCAGGCATTCTTCCACGGTTCGCGCCGTCGCTTCCTCGCTCGCAAACAGCTGGTCAGGAGAAAAGCCGGATTTCAGGATGGTGCTGACCGCGTTGCCGATCTGGTGAACGGTCGCCTCGTGACCGGCATTCAGAAGCAGCACCGTCGTCGAGATCAATTCGGCCTCCGACAAGCGCTCGCCGTCCTTCTCCGAACGGATCATATGGGTCAGCAGGTCGTCTGCCGGGCTGACGCGCTTTTCCGCGATGATGTCCTTCAGATATGCGGCAAATTCGGTGGAAGCCTGGTTGGCGTCGAGTTCGGTCTCGACGCTCGGATTGAAGACATACATCTTCACCATGCGATGTGACCAGTCGAGAAGGCGAGGAGCGGCCTCGACCGGAATGCCGAGCATGCGGGCGATGATGGTGACCGGGATCGTCTCGGCATAGGCCTTCAAGAGTTCGACCTCGCCGTCCTTTTTGAAACCGTCGATGATCGCATGCGAGAGCGTTTCGATATCCGGCCGAAGCTGCTCGATCTGCCGCGAAACGAAGGCCCGGTTGACGAGCGTGCGTAACCGCGTATGGGCCGGCGGTTCGAGCTCCAGCAGCGAATACTCTTCGAGCGCGTCGAAATCCTTGAGATGCGGTTTCGGCTCTGAAAGGCCGAGGTCCTCACGCGTCGCCACATGCAGAATCTGACGGCCGAATCGGCGGTCGCGCAGAAGGGCGTTTACTTGGTCGTAGCCTGCGAAATACCACTGTTGCGGCTCTTCCCAGAAGAAGGCCGGACATTGCGCATGGAGTGCGCCATAGGCTGGCAGTGGATTGCGGAAAAAGTCGGGGTTGCGAACGTCGAGAGAAACGCGCCGCGCGGGGCCGTCGATGGTAATGCCGGGGGCTGGAGACATGATATCGGGCTCTCGATAAATAGGCAGGCTGATACTTCCACCCCCATCTCTATTGCGCCGGGCGGGATTGCGGCAAGAGCAATCGATCGGCATCGGCCTCGAGGAACAACATCCGCAATATCGACTTTTTCAGTGGCAATGATCGATCTCATTGAGCATGATGCGGCAGCAGCAGGGAGCGGCATGGCAAGAACGCAAGGCAGTTTTTCCGCGGGCATCATGGCCGCGATCCGGAAACGGCGGCCGACCGTGGTCAATCGCGACGCGGCCGTGAGCCGTGGCGATATCGTGATCGCCTCCTACAATATTCACAAATGCGTAGGCACCGACGGGCGTTTCGATCCGGGCCGCATCGCTCAGGTCATCACCGAGATCGGCGCGGATATCGTCGCGCTCCAGGAGGCCGACCAGCGGTTTGGCGAACGCGCCGGGCTTCTGGATCTCGAGCACCTGCGACGCGAGGCCCATCTTGTTTCGGTGCCGATCTCCCCTTTTTCGGAAAAGGGCCATGGATGGCATGGCAATGTCCTCCTGCTCAGGGAAGGCGCGGTATCGGACGTTCGGCAGCTCAATCTTCCGGGCGTCGAGCCGCGCGGCGCGCTGGTCGTCGATCTCGATCTCAAGGTCGGACCGCTGCGGGTGATCGCCGCCCATCTCGGCCTGTTGCGCCACTCCCGGGCGCGGCAGGCGGAGAGTATCCTGCGGGTTGCGGCCGACGGCGTCGGCCGGCCGACGCTGCTCATCGGCGATCTCAACGAGTGGCGCATGGGTAGGCGTTCTTCGCTGAGCTTCCTCAGTCCCATTTTCGACCCGACCCATGCGACAGTTGCGAGCTTTCCATCGCGTTTCCCGCTGTTGCCGCTCGACCGCGTGCTTGGCAATCCGCATCATCTCGTGACGTCGGTGTCGGTGCACGACACGCCGCTGGCGCGGGTGGCTTCGGATCACCTTCCGGTGAAGGCGTCGATTGATCTCAAGGCCGCTCTCAAGGAAGCCGGCACCGATGGCCGCGCTGGGTTGATCGATCTGGAGTCGGCGTGAAGGCGTCCGAGGAGCGTCTTAAATCGGGTTCGAATTTCAAGTAGAATTGGTCGAGAATTCAAGATGTTAAAGGAGCCGCGGCGAGTCTGAGGACGCAGCCGATGCTGTGGACGGCGTGGGATGTTCTTCTGGATTGCGTTCTTTCTTGCCGTTCTCCTGGTTCTTGTCGCCGCCGCGACATTATATGTCTACGGCGTGTTCGGGCGCGGTCCACAGGCGCCCAAGTCCTTCGCCCTGCCTCTCGGCGGCAACCCGACTCGGATCGACGCAAGCGTTGCGTCGCTTCTTTCCGCAAATGCCGGCGAGTGCGCGGTTGCGCTGATCTCGGACAACATCGAGGCCTTCGTCGCGCGTGCCCATTCCGCCCGCTCCGCCGGCCGCAGCCTCGATCTGCAATATTACTACTGGAAGGACGAGCTGACGGGTTTTCTCCTGACCCGCGAGATCATCAGGGCGGCCGACCGGGGCGTGAGGGTGCGGCTGCTGCTCGACGACATCAATGCCGGTCTCCACGACCGGCTCTGCATCGCGCTCGACGCGCATCCGAATATCGACGTGCGGCTCTTCAATCCCAGCCGGGCGCGCACCGACCGCTTCCGCCGCGGCTTTGAAATGGCGGTGCGCGCCCTGAGCGCGACGCGACGCATGCACAATAAGCTGTGGATTGCCGACGGCCGGGTGGCGATTGCCGGCGGGCGCAACATCGGCGACGCCTATTTCGATGCGGCGGAACTGTCGAACTTCCGCGACCTGGACGTCTGGCTGACCGGACCGGTCGCCGATCAGGCCACGGCCATGTTCGACCAGTACTGGAACAGCGCATCCGTGCTGCCGATTGCGGCGCTTCGAACGCCGCGCAAGCACTACCTGCCGGCGCTCTGCGAAACGCTCGATACGCTGGCGCGCACGGCGGCGGCGCGGTTCTATCTGGAAAGAGTGAGTGACGCCGAGGCCGGAGCGGATCTCTATTGGGGCGGCCGCCGGCTTCACCGAAGCGATGGCGTCCGCCTCGCCTTCGATCCACCCGAAAAGGCGCTGCTGCAGAAGCGGCAGAACTGGCTGCTGCGCGAGCTTTTTCCGCTGATCACCGGCGCCGAGCGCGACCTGCGCATCATCTCCCCCTATTTCATTCCGGGGGCTGAGGGAACGCGCCAGCTGACGGCGCTTGCGAACAAGGGCGTGCGGGTGGCGGTGCTGACGAACTCGCTTGCCGCAACGGATGTCGCGGCCGTGCACGGCGGCTATATGAAGTATCGCAGGGGTCTGCTTGAGGGCGGCATCGATCTTTATGAACTCAAGGAGTACGGCGAGGTGATCGACCGCCATCGCATGTCGCTGTTCGGCGCCCGCAATGCCAGCCTGCACACGAAAGCCTTCGTCGTCGATGGCAGGTTCGGCTACGTGGGATCGATGAACTTCGATCCGCGTTCCGCTTCCCTCAATACGGAGATGGGCGTGATTTTCTCCGACGCGGCGCTCGCCGCCGAACTCCAGTCCATCTTCGACGAGGAGACGCTGCCGGAGAGGAGTTATCGGCTGGCGCTCGAAGACGGAAGGCTCATCTGGCGCGACCGGGCGAACGGAGCGACCCGGCTGCTCGCACGCGAGCCCGACGCCGGTGCCCACCGTCGCCTGATCGCCGGAGCGATCCGTTTCCTGCCGCTCGAATCCCAACTCTGACAGCAGGGGCTTTAGCTTTACGGATCGTTTACCCCGACGTCGCGAATGCCTGTGAGCAGGCTGAAATGGCGACGCGATCGGGCCGCAGACCTGAAAAAATGTTCTATCCGGAGGACGACGGGGTCAATGAAAAACGTTGGTTCGAAGCGCTGCGACCATTAAGCTTATCGAATGTTCGCGACTTGAAGTGAAGGGCATTGACACTCTATGTAAGGACTGAGGCTTATCCGATGATTCCCGGTCCGCGAAGGGATTGCGGGCCCGACTATGAAGGTTCGATATGAGAAATCCAGTTGATACGGCCATGGCGCTTGTGCCGATGGTTGTTGAGCAGACCAACCGCGGCGAACGGTCCTACGACATCTATTCGCGGCTGCTCAAGGAGCGCATCATCTTCCTTACGGGCCCGGTCGAAGACCACATGGCGACGCTCGTCTGCGCGCAATTGCTTTTCCTGGAAGCGGAAAATCCGAAGAAGGAAATCGCCCTCTACATCAACTCGCCGGGCGGCGTCGTGACGGCCGGCATGGCGATCTACGACACCATGCAGTTCATCAAGCCGGCAGTCTCGACGCTCTGCATCGGCCAGGCAGCTTCGATGGGCTCGCTGCTGCTGGCGGCCGGCCACAAGGACATGCGCTTTGCGACCCCTAATGCGCGCATCATGGTGCACCAGCCCTCCGGCGGGTTCCAGGGCCAGGCCTCCGACATCGAACGGCATGCCAGAGACATACTCAAGATGAAGCGCCGCTTGAACGAGGTCTATGTCAAGCATTGCGGCCGCACCTATGAGGAAGTCGAGCAGACGCTCGATCGCGACCATTTCATGAGTGCCGACGAGGCGCTCGATTGGGGCTTGATCGATAAGGTGATCACCTCGCGCGAAGCCGCGGAGGGCGGCGAACAGGGTTGAAGCCGATCGCGTCTGCCGCCGTAGACGCGATTGTGACACAATTGTAACGGCTGAGGGCTTTATCGGAAGGGCAAAGCCGTTAATATGAACCGTTAATGCTGTGCTGGTGTTTAGGGTATAGCATTCGGATTTCGACGGGAGAGTCGTTGCAACCGAAATCAGGCATTGCCCTGAGGCGGTGAGTACTCCCAGGAACCCTGCGCGGCGCTGCTCGCTGTGCGCAAGGCGAATTGACTGGTCCGTGATATCTTTCCGAAGGTGTCCGGCGTGCTGGAAGGAAGTGAAAATGAGCAAGGTCAGCGGCAGCAACGGCGGTGACTCGAAGAATACCCTCTATTGTTCGTTTTGCGGCAAGAGCCAGCACGAAGTGCGCAAGCTGATTGCCGGGCCCACCGTGTTCATCTGCGATGAATGCGTGGAACTTTGCATGGACATCATCCGGGAAGAGAACAAGACCTCGATGGTCAAATCCCGCGATGGCGTTCCCACGCCGCAGGAAATCATCAAAGTCCTCGACGAATACGTCATTGGTCAGCAACAGGCCAAGCGCATACTGTCGGTTGCCGTGCACAACCACTACAAGCGCCTTGCCCATGCGGCAAAGAGCAGCGACGTGGAACTGGCCAAGTCGAACATCATGCTCGTCGGCCCGACCGGTTGCGGCAAGACCTATCTGGCGCAGACGCTCGCCCGCATCATCGACGTTCCCTTCACCATGGCCGATGCGACGACGCTGACGGAAGCGGGCTATGTCGGCGAAGACGTCGAAAACATCATTCTGAAACTGCTTCAGGCGGCCGACTACAATGTCGAGCGCGCCCAGCGCGGCATCGTCTATATCGACGAGGTCGACAAGATTTCGCGCAAGTCCGACAACCCGTCGATCACCCGCGACGTTTCCGGTGAGGGTGTCCAGCAGGCGCTTCTGAAGATCATGGAAGGCACCGTCGCCTCCGTGCCGCCGCAGGGCGGCCGCAAGCATCCGCAGCAGGAATTCCTGCAGGTGGATACGACGAACATCCTGTTCATCTGTGGCGGCGCTTTCGCCGGCCTCGACAAGATCATCTCCGCCCGCGGCGAGAAGACCTCGATCGGCTTCGGCGCCACGGTTCGTGCGCCGGAAGATCGCCGGGTCGGCGAAGTGCTGCGCGATCTCGAGCCGGAAGACCTGGTCAAGTTCGGCCTCATTCCGGAATTCATCGGCCGTCTTCCGGTTCTCGCCACGCTCGAGGATTTGGACGAGGATGCCCTGATCCAGATCCTCTCGGAGCCGAAGAACGCGCTTGTCAAGCAGTACCAGAGGCTGTTCGAGATGGAAGACGTCGAATTGACCTTCCACGAGGACGCGCTGCGCGAAATCGCCCGCAGGGCCATCGTCCGCAAGACGGGCGCACGCGGGCTGCGCTCCATCATGGAGAAGATCCTGCTCGACACCATGTTTGAACTGCCGACGCTCGAGGGCGTTCGCGAAGTGGTGATCTCGGACGAAGTGGTCAAGGGAACGGCACGGCCGCTCTATATCTACTCGGATCGCTCCGAGGAGAAGACCAACGTCTCGGCTTGATCACCGAGCACTCCATAATGCAGAGAGAGCCCGCCTGAGTGCGGGCTTTTTCGTGCGTGCCGGCAGGCTTTGCTGCTCGCGAAGATGTGAAGCCGCCGTCCCGACCATTTCTCATCCGCGGCGTTCATGAGCACTCGTCAAGCCTTGCGCAATTTCGCCCCAAAATGATTGGGGTCAATCGAATAGAATATTGCGAAACGTCCGCAACAACGCGATGATACGACGATTCAATGAACGCGTTCGAGCGTCGGCGTCGGGGAGCCAGGTAAGGCCGGCATCAGCATCTCAGCGTAGAAAACAAGAATTGTCCGCGGAGGCGGAGATTGCGCCCGGCCTTGAAATGGCCCCTGTTGCACTCCACTTTCGTGAAGGAAATTTGACAGCCGGGAGTGCCGTTGAGGCTCCCGGGAACGGGCCCGAAATCGGGACGGAAAGGAAAAGACATGACGAACAAAACGTCTCCGGCCGAAAGCGCGACCTATCCGGTTCTGCCGTTGCGCGACATTGTGGTCTTCCCGCACATGATCGTGCCGCTTTTCGTCGGCCGCGAGAAATCCATCCGGGCGCTCGAAGAGGTCATGGGTACCGACAAGCAGATCATGCTGGCGACCCAGATCAATGCGACGGATGACGATCCGGAGGCTTCCGCGATCTACCGCGTCGGAACGATCGCCAACGTGCTTCAGCTCCTGAAGCTCCCCGATGGCACCGTCAAGGTTCTTGTCGAGGGGCGTGCACGGGCGGAGATCGATCGCTACACCACCCGCGACGACTTCTATGAGGCGGTCGCCCATGTGCTGCACGAGCCGGAAGAGGACCCGGTCGAGATCGAGGCGCTGAGCCGCTCGGTGGTGTCCGAATTCGAAAGCTACGTGAAGCTCAACAAGAAGATTTCGCCGGAAGTCGTCGGCGTTGCCAGCCAGATCGACGACTATTCCAAGCTCGCCGACACGGTCGCCTCGCACCTGTCGATCAAGATCGTCGAGAAGCAGGAAATGCTCGAGACGACCAGCGTGAAGATGCGCCTGGAAAAGGCGCTCGGCTTCATGGAAGGCGAGATCTCGGTTCTGCAGGTCGAAAAGCGCATCCGTTCGCGCGTCAAGCGCCAGATGGAGAAGACCCAGCGCGAGTACTACCTCAACGAACAGATGAAGGCGATCCAGAAGGAGCTCGGCGACAGCGAGGATGGCCGCGACGAGATGGCCGAAATCGAGGAGCGCATCGCCAAGACGAAGCTCTCCAAGGAAGCGCGTGAGAAGGCCGATGCGGAGCTGAAGAAGCTGCGCCAGATGAGCCCGATGTCGGCCGAAGCGACCGTCGTGCGCAACTATCTCGATTGGCTCTTGGGCCTGCCCTGGGGCAAGAAGTCGAAGATCAAGACTGACCTCAACCACGCCGAGAAGGTGCTCGACGCCGATCACTTCGGTCTCGACAAGGTCAAGGAGCGTATCGTCGAATATCTCGCCGTTCAGGCTCGTTCGGCAAAGATCAAGGGCCCGATCCTGTGCCTCGTCGGCCCTCCGGGCGTCGGCAAGACCTCGCTCGCCAAGTCGATCGCCAAGGCGACCGGCCGCGAATATATCCGCATGGCGCTCGGCGGCGTGCGTGACGAGGCCGAGATCCGTGGCCACCGCCGCACCTATATCGGCTCCATGCCCGGCAAGGTCGTGCAGTCGATGAAGAAGGCGAAGCGGTCCAACCCGCTCTTCCTGCTCGACGAGATCGACAAGATGGGCCAGGACTTCCGCGGCGATCCGTCCTCGGCGCTTCTCGAAGTGCTCGATCCGGAACAGAACTCGACCTTCATGGATCACTATCTCGAGGTCGAGTACGACCTCTCGAACGTGATGTTCATCACCACGGCTAACACGCTGAACATTCCGGCGCCGCTGATGGACCGCATGGAAGTGATCCGCATTGCCGGCTACACGGAAGAGGAAAAGCTGGAGATCGCCAAGCGGCACCTGCTGCCGAAGGCGATTCGCGATCATGCGCTGCAGCCGAACGAGTTCTCCGTGACCGACGGCGCGCTGATGGCGGTGATCCAGACCTACACGCGCGAGGCGGGCGTTCGCAACTTCGAGCGTGAGCTGATGAAGCTTGCGCGGAAGGCCGTGACCGAGATCCTCAAGGGCAAGACCAAGAAGGTCGAAGTGACGGCTGAGAACGTTCCCGACTATCTCGGCGTGCCGCGCTTCCGCCATGGCGAAGCCGAGCGCGACGACCAGGTGGGCGTCGTCACGGGTCTCGCCTGGACCGAGGTCGGCGGCGAATTGCTGACGATCGAAGGCGTGATGATGCCGGGCAAAGGCCGTATGACGGTCACCGGCAACCTGCGCGACGTCATGAAGGAATCGATTTCCGCGGCGGCCTCCTATGTCCGCTCGCGTGCGATCGATTTCGGCATCGAACCGCCGCTCTTCGACAAGCGCGACATCCACGTGCACGTGCCGGAAGGTGCGACGCCCAAGGATGGCCCGTCGGCCGGCGTCGCCATGGCGACGGCGATCGTTTCGGTGATGACCGGCATTCCGATCTCCAAGGATGTGGCGATGACCGGCGAAATCACCCTGCGCGGCCGTGTCCTGCCGATCGGCGGCTTGAAGGAGAAGCTGTTGGCGGCGCTGCGTGGCGGCATCAAGAAGGTGCTGATCCCCGAAGAGAACGCCAAGGATCTTGCGGAGATCCCGGACAATGTGAAGAACAGCCTCGAGATCATCCCGGTTTCGCGGATGGGCGAGGTGCTCGAGCACGCATTGACGCGGCGTCCTGAGCCGATCGAATGGGACCCGGCAAGCCATGCCGGCACCATTTCGCCGGTCGATTCGCAGGACGAGGCGGGCGCCTCGATCGCCCACTGAGGACGCGCAAATAGGGCAGGGACTGTGTCCCCGTTGCGCCCTTTGCCCAGAAAAACGGAAAAGACCGGCCATTTGCCGGTCTTTTCTGTTGTAAAAGCACCCTCCAAGCCTTGCTTTTCAAGGGATTCGGCGCAATTGGGAATGGCAAGACGTGGCTGTGCGCAAGCGGCCGCGGCTTAAGAAGACAGTCGTTTCGAACCAATATGAAAGGGGTGGAAACATGAACAAAAATGAGCTCGTGTCTGCCGTTGCCGAGAAGGCCGGTCTTTCCAAGGCCGATGCGTCTTCCGCTGTTGATGCAGTGTTTGAGACCATACAGGGTGAACTGAAGAACGGCGGCGACATTCGTCTCGTCGGCTTCGGCAACTTCTCCGTGACCCGCCGCGAAGCGAGCAAGGGCCGCAACCCGTCGACGGGTGCGGAAGTTGACATCCCGGCACGCAACGTGCCGAAGTTCACGGCCGGCAAGGGCCTGAAGGACGCCGTCAACTAATCGGACGTGTCGAGGTCCAAAAGGGCCTCGAGATGGCCGCGGTTCCGGATCGGCGGTAACGCCATGGAGGCCGCAAGCAAGTTCATGTTCCATCTGCCGCCTTCCTCGAGGATCGCCGGCAGGTTGATTGGGGCCCGGTCGATCCGGGCCTCTTTTCATTTCAACTTCCGCTGTCATCGGGCTGTTACAGGACGGTTGCACAAGCCTCAAATCCGGAGGCGGACGAACTGCGATTCCGGATGCGAACGCGGTGTCGGAAGGCCTGATCCCCGGGCGCGCGCCGCGACAGGAGGGATAAATGAGGGCTTTTTCCATCACCGCCGCCTTGGCCGCGGCACTCGCAGCATCGACGGCGCCGGCCGCTCAGGCCGAACAGGTCTTTAACCGCATTGCATCCTTTGCCGTCGCCGGCAACGTGCCCGAAGGCGTCGACCAAAAGGCACCAACATCGGCGGAAATCATTGCCGCCAGCGAGGACGGCAACACGCTCATCTATACGGACAGCCCCGGCAAGCGGATCGGCTTCATCGACATCACCGACGCGCGCGCGCCGAAGGCCGGCGGCATCGTACCCTTCGAGGGCGAGCCGACGTCGGTCGCTGTCGCCGGCGCAAAGGCGCTGGTCGCCGTCAACACCCGCGAAAGCTTCACCAAGCCCTCCGGCCTGCTTGCCGTTGTTGATGTCGCGACGAAAAAGGTCGACGCCACTTGCGATCTCGGCGGCCAGCCGGATTCCGTCACCGTCAACAAGGACCGGACGCTTGCGGCGATCGCCATCGAGAACGAGCGCGACGAGGACGTCAACGACGGACAGATCCCGCAGCTGCCGGCCGGCGATCTCGTGATCCTGTCGCTGAAGGACGGCGTCGCCGATTGCGCGACGATCAAGCATGTGACGCTCACCGGCCTTGCCGAAGTCGCCGGCGACGATCCGGAACCGGAATTTGTCGCCTTCAACGGCAAGGACGAGATTGCGCTGACGCTGCAGGAAAACAATCACATCGTCATCATCGACGGCAAATCCGCGGCCGTGAAGGCGCATTTCTCCGCCGGTACGGTGGATCTCAAGAATGTCGACGCAAAGCGCGACGGCGCCATTTCGTTTGCGGGCGATCTGGCCGGGGTCAAGCGCGAGCCGGATGCCGTGAAGTGGCTCGACGACAACCGTCTGGTCGTCGCCAATGAGGGCGACTACGAAGGCGGCTCACGCGGCTTCACGATCTTCGACGCGGCCGGCAAGCTTCTGTTCGAGTCCGGTGCAAGCCTGGAGCACGCCATCGCCGAAATTGGCCACTACCCGGAAAAGCGCTCTTCGGCGAAGGGCATCGAGCCGGAAGGCATGGAAACGGCGCAGTACGGCGACGACAAGCTGTTCTTTGTGCTTTCCGAGCGCGCCTCGATTGTCGGCGTCTACAAGGACACCGGCGCCGAGCCGCAACTGCTGCAGCTTCTGCCGTCCGGGATCTCGCCCGAGGGCGCGGTCGCCATTCCCGGCCGCAATCTGTTCGCCACCGCCAACGAGGTCGATCTCGTCGAGGACGGCGGCGCGCGGGCGCATGTGATGATCTATAAGCGCGGCGAAGGGGAGGCCACCTACCCGCAGATTCGCTCCGCCGAAAAGGACGGTCTGCCAATCGGGTTCGGCGCGCTTTCCGGCCTTGCGGCCGTCGGCGACAAGCCGGGTTTCCTGCGGGCGGTGAACGACTCCGTTCTTTCGTCGCAACCGACGATCTTCATGATCGACGCGACGCAGAAGCCGGCGCTGATCACCGAGGCGCTGCCGATCACCCGCGATGGCGCAGCTGCGCAAAAGCTCGATATCGAAGGCATTGCCAATGATGGCGAAGGCGGCTTCTGGCTGGCGTCGGAAGGCGACTCGGACAAGCTTTACAGCCACGCACTCCTCCACGTGAACAAGAAGGGCGAGATCAAACAGGAGATCGCTCTTCCGGCGGAACTGCGCGCCAATGAAATCCGCTCCGGCTTCGAAGGGATCTCGGCAATCGGCGAGGGCGACGGCCTCACGCTCTGGATGGCAGTCCAGCGTGAGTGGAAGGACGACGAGAAGGGCTTCGTGAAGCTCGTCTCCTACAAGCCGGCGACAAAGGAGTGGGGCGCGGTGCGCTATCCGCTCGACAAGTCCGAAGCCGGCTGGGTCGGTCTTTCGGAGATCTCGGTCCATGGCGACTACGCCTATCTGATCGAACGCGACAATCTGATCGGCGAGGCCGCGAAGCTCAAGAAGCTCTATCGCGTGGCGCTCACCGAGTTGAAGCCCGCTGAGCTCGGCGGCGAACTGCCGGCGGTCAAGAAGGAAGAGGTGCGCGACCTCATTCCCGACCTGAAGTCGCTGAATGGCTATGTTGTCGACAAGGTGGAGGGCTTCACAGTCGATGCCGCTGGAAACGGCTACGTCGTCACCGATAATGACGGCGTCGACGACTCGTCCGGCGAGACCCTGTTCTTCTCCATTGGCGCAATCAACGCGATGTAAGCGTCGGGCCAGGAGAAAACGGAAGAGGCCGGGACATGACGTCCCGGCCTCTTCCTTTTGTAACGATTCGATCGAGCCTGAACGGATTACCGCGCGGCAGCGATGTCCGCCTCTTCCTCCGCGTCCTTGCGCTTGCGGATCTCGTCGGTCTTGTCGACGAGCCTGCTGACGATGTCGTAGAGCTGATCGAGCTGCTGGTCGTCGAGCGCCGAGAAGATTTCCTCGATAAGCTGCTTGCGCGGATGTTCCGCCGCCTGGAGGACGGCACGGCCCGTCTCGGTAATCGAGACGATCTTGGCGCGGCGGTCGTCCGGATCGGGCTTGCGCATCACCAGTCGATCGCGTTCCAGGCCGTCGATCGCCTCCGTCACGGTTCTGGGGGCGAAGTTCAAGGCGCAGGCGATGTCGGTCGAGCGGCAGGGGCCGAGCTTGCTCAGGAAGAACAGGAACTTGCTTCGGGCAAGCGACACACCTTCCTCCGTCATCGACTCGTTCACCAAGCGATGGACGCGATGGTAGAGTTCGAACAGTTTGTCGGAGACTTCGAATGTGTTCTTCATGAATGCCGTTGCGATATGGTGAGGTGCCATGTCAAATGGCAGTTGGACTATATTTAGTGACGATCGCGGTATTTGTCGACAAAAACCTCCTGATTCTTATGGTCGCAGCCCTCGCGAAAGGAAACGGCCCTCGAATCCGGGCGGCGAAGCGAAGAATTGCTGTCGGCGGAATCACTGCCGACGCTGAAAATGCCCAAGGCGCTCCCAGCAGGAAAAGGACCGAGCAAGACCTTACAAAACCGTCAATCGCCGAGCTTGGCGGGTGCTGCAGGGCGGTTCTGGATAAGCGCGTGGCGTTGCCCACAGCTGAGTTGGGGCTCGGCCGCCCGCGTCGTTGACGGCAGGGGCGGGGCCGGCCATGGTCAGCCATGCCGTTCCGATTTGTCCATACCGCAGATCTCCATCTCGATTCGCCCTTGCGCAGCCTTGCGCTTCGCAACGAGGAGCTCGCCGGCATCGTGCGGGGCGCCACCCGCAACGCCCTCGTGCGTATCGTCGATCTCTGCATCGCCGAAAGCGTCGACGCGCTGCTGATCGCCGGCGATCTCTATGACGGCAATCAGACCTCGATGAACACGGCGCTTTTCCTCGCCGGAGAGCTGCGCCGTCTCGACGAGGCGGGCATCCGCACCTTCATCATCCGCGGCAACCATGACGCCCAGTCACAGGTGACGCGCGAGTTGACGTTGCCGCCGTCGGTCCATGTTTTCATGGGCCGCGGCAAGCCGGTGCTCGCCAAGACGCTGGAGAACGGTAGAGCCGTTCACATTCACGGCATGAGCTTTGCCGATCCGCACGCGCCGGAAAGCCTGCTGCCGCATTTCCAGCCTCCCATCGCGGATGCCATCAACATCGGCATGCTGCACACGAGCCTCGCCGGCTCGGCGGGGCACGACCCCTATGCGCCCTGCAGCGTCGCCGATCTGGAGCGGCATGGCTATGATTATTGGGCCCTCGGCCACGTGCATCAGCGGCAGGTCCACGGCGTCAGGCCCTGCATCGTCATGTCCGGCATGCCGCAGGGCCGGGATATCAACGAATCGGGGGTGAAGGGCGTCACGCTCGTCACGATTGACAACGATGGCGAGGTGACGCTGGAAGAGCGGGCGGTGGGCGCGGCCGTGTTCGAGCGGGTGTCGATCGACCTGACCGGGACGGCCGAATGGCGCGACATGCTGGAGGTTGCCGGCCGGCAGCTCGGTCTGATTCGAAAGGGTCTGCCGGAAGCCGATCTCATCTTGCGGATCACGCTGAGCGGTACGACGCCGCTTTCCTGGCGGCTGCGGCGGGATTTCGACCTGCTGCAGGGAGAGCTGGCGAATATCGCCGCCGGGCTCGGCCGATGCTGGGTCGAGAAGATCGAGACGCTGTTTGCAAATTGCGGCAAACATAGAGGGCCAATCGCTGCCGATCCGATCGGCGAACTGACGGCGCTCGTCGAGACCGAAGTGTTGTCGGCCTTTGCCTACCGCGCCGACATGCGCGCCGTCGCCGAGGAGCTGCTGCCGCATCTGCCTGTCGAACTGCGGCATCTGCTTGCCGGGGACGAGGGCATGCTCGACGAACTGGTGGAGAATGCCGCGCTCTCGGGAAGCGCCGATGTCCTGTCGCATCTCCATGGCCGGAGCTTCGTCGAGGGCATCGACTGATGCGGCTGCAACAGCTGGATCTCCTCCGCTACGGCAAATTCACCGGCCGAAGCCTCGATTTCGGCACGCCGCAGCCGGGAGAGCCTGATTTTCACCTGATCTACGGACCGAACGAGGCGGGCAAGTCGACCCTGTTCTCGGGCTTCCTCGATCTGCTCTTCGGTATCGAACGCATGAGCTCCTACGGCTTCCTGCATCCCTACCAGACGATGCGGATCGGCGGCGTTGTCGAGGCCGGCGGCAGAAGACATCACGCCTACCGGATCAAACGCAACGCCAACAGCCTCGTCGGTCCCGACGAGCAGCCGCTGCCGGACAACCTCTTCTCCTCGGCGCTCGGGTCGATCGACCGGGATACCTACCGCATGATGTTCTCGCTCGACGACGACAGCATCGAGGAGGGCGGCGAAGCCATCCTGAAGAGCGAAGGGGAACTCGGGTCGCTGCTCTTCTCGGCAAGCTCCGGCCTGCCGGACAGCAGTGCGGTGCTTGCCAATCTGCGCACCGAAGCGGACGCCTTCTTTCGCCCCCAGGCGCGCAAGCATCAGCTTGCGGAGCTGAAGGCGGAGCTGGATGCACTGAAATCCCAGCGCAAGGCAGTGGACGTCAACGCGCGCGAATATGCCGAACTTCGCAAGACGCTGACGAAAGCCCGCGAGCGCCACGATGCGGCATCGCGCCAGCGGGCCGAACTGCGCGTTCGCAGGGATCGGCTGCGCGCAGAGCTCGAATCCCTGCCGCTCGTGGCAAGGCTCAACCTTGCACGGGAAGAGCTTGCCGGGACGCAGGCCTTGCCGGTGCCGCCGCCGGACTGGGGGAACGATCTGCCGGCGCTACGCCGCCGGGAGGTCGAAATCGCCACCCGGCTCCGGCAACTGGACGAGGAGTTGGCGCAGCGCAGGGCGGAGCTCGAAGACCTGCCGCGGGACGAAGAGGCGCTTGCGCTCGCGGGACGCTTCGAGGCGTTGCGCGAATCGGCACTCGACGCCCGCTATCAGACCGCCGCTCGCGATATGCCGTCGCGCCTCGATGAACTGGCAAGGGTCTCCGCCGAGATTCGTGCCTGCCTCATCCGTCTCGGCGAGACGGACAATCCCCATCCCCTTTCGCTGGTGCTGCCGACCGCCCGCGCCGCCCGGCTCCAGGACCTCGTTCGCCAGCATGCGGGCCTTTCGGAAAAGCTGGCTTCGGCGCGCGGGGAGCTAGAGAGCGCCAGACGCGATCGCGCTCAGGCCGAACGCGAAGCGGAGGGGCTCGGGAGCGACGTCGCCGATCCGGGCATTCTGGCCGAGCGGCTGCATGTGCTGCGTCAGAGCGATTGCCTGTTGCGCCAGCAGGCCGCGACGAAGGAGATCGACCGGCTGGCGGCGGCGCTTGCCGATGCCATGGACGGCTTGCGGCCCTTCGCCGGCGATGCGGATGAGTTGACGACGCTTCCCGTTCCCGCACCTGGCTTGGTCGCCATGTGGAAAGCGGACGAAGCCGCGCTTTCGGAGCGGCGGCTGCGGCTCGACGATCGGATCGGTGACGAGCGCGCGCGCCAGGCGGGAGACGAGGCGCGGCTCGGCGCATGCGCTGCGGACGGCGCTGCCGTGGACGACGCGACGGCAGGCGAGCTGCGCCGGCGCCGGGAGCTCGCCTGGCAACTGCATCGCTCCAGCCTCGACGAGCGGACGGCAAGCGCCTTCGAGGCGGCATTGCGGGAGGACGATGCCGCCTCGGCGCTGCGCCTCGCCCATGCCGAGCGGCTGGCCGAGATGCGCGGCCTCACTTTGGCAATTTCCGAAAGGCGCGCGCGCCTGCAGGCGCTAGAAGCACAGCGGGCGGCGCTCTCCGAAGAGGGCCAGCGGCTGGACGACACGGTCGCTGCTGCCGCAAGCGCAAGCGGCTTACCCAACGTCAGGCAAATATCGCAGCTGGAGGCTTGGCTTGCCGCGCGAGCCGCAGCGCTGGCGATACGCGCCGAGCTGAGCGCCTCATACCTGGCGAAAGACAGGGCTAGATCGGAAGAACAGGCGGCGGCACGCGCATTGCGCGGCGAATTGGAGCGCCTCGGCGCGACGGACCATCTGCCGGACGGCCTTGACGAGCTCCTCGTGGTTGCGGAACGAACCGTCTCCCGCGCGCAAGCGGCATCGGCGGCCCACAGCGCGGCAGTGGCGCAGCTTCACCGCGCCTCCGAAGCCATGGAAAACCGGGAGACTGTTCTCGCCGCCGCCGAGGCCGCCATGGCCCGCTGGGAAGAGGCGTGGGCGGAGGCGCTCGCCGCGACCTGGCTTGCCGGCCGCGCCGACCGGCCGGCTCCGCACGAAATCGGCCCGGTGCTCGCCGTGCTGCAGGACTTCGACAAGCTCATGCAGAAGAAGGGCGAGCTCGACCATCGCATTGCCGGCATGCGGAAGGACCAGGCGAGCTTTGCCGAGGCGATCGTGGGTCTCGCCCGCGACGCCGGAGAGCAGGGCGATCCGCTCGCGCTTTATGCGTCGCTGCGCGACCGCATCGCCGCCGCACAGCGCCAGGAAGAACGCCGCCGCGACGCCTTGGGCAGCATCGAACGCCTGGAGGAGGCCCTTCGGCTGCTGCGCAGCGAAGAGCGGCAGCACGTGGCGATGAAGCAGGTGATGTTCGACTTCTTCGGATGCGGGACGCTTGAGGAGGCCGGGTTTTGCCTAGAGGCGGTTCGCGAGCAGGAGCGGCAACGGCTGAGATGCGCCGAGCTTGAACAGGATCTGTTGACCCGGCTCGGCACCGCCACGACCGGAGAAGCCGAATCCCTCCTCGCCGGTGTGGACGAGGCCGAACTCCGGCTTGAGCTCACCCGGCTGGAGGAAGCGATCGACGTCATCGATCGCGACGTCAGCGAGCTGCACGCGGACGTCAGAAACAAGGAAAGGTCGCTTGCCGAGATCGAGGGCGGCGACCGGGTGGCCGAACTCGAGCAGAAGCAGCGAACCATCCTGCTCGAGATCGAGCACAAGGCGGTCGGCTATCTCAGGCTCAAGGCCGGTGTCGTTGCCGCCGAACACGCGCTGAGGCTGTTTCGTGAGCGCCATCGCAGCGCCATGATGCAACGCGCCTCGCGCACGTTTTCACATATCAGCGGCGGCGAATATGCCGGTCTGTCCACCCAGTCCGACAAGGGACAGGAATTCCTGATCGCCAACACCGCCGCAGGCGGCTCGAAGCTCGCCGGCGACCTGTCGAAAGGCACCCGCTTCCAGCTCTACCTGGCCTTGAGAATGGCCGGCTACCACGAGGTCGCAGCGGCCCGTGAGACGCTGCCCTTTATCGCCGACGACATCATGGAAACGTTCGACGACAACCGCGCCGGCCGCGCCTTCGATCTGATGGCGGAGATGGCCCGCGTCGGCCAGGTGATCTATCTGACACACCACGAGCACCTTTGCGATATCGCCCGCAGCGCCTGCCCCGGGGTAAAGCTTCACAGGCTGTAGCGACTGGGCGGAAAAGGCTAAGGTGCTTCCGATTGCGCCCGCATGGTGCGCGCTGTGGTTTCATGCGTTTGCCAAGAGGAGGTTCGGATGGAAATCTTTGAGTGTGGATCGAGACCCTCGTCGCGCGGGCCGGCCGACTATTTTCAGGGCGCCGTGCGCATCGACCCAGCCTTCGAGGCACCCGCGCCGGCGCGGGTGCGCGGAGCAACGGTCACCTTCGAACCCGGCGCACGCACGGCCTGGCACACCCACCCCCTCGGCCAGACGCTGATCGTCACCGCCGGCCGCGGCCGCGCGCAAAGCTGGGGCGGCGAACTCCGCGAAATCCGTGCTGGCGACGTCGTCTGGTTCCCGCCGGGCGAAAAGCACTGGCATGGCGCCGCCGCCGATATCGGAATGACCCATATCGCCATCCAGGAGGCGCTCGACGGCAAGGTGGTCGATTGGCTGGAACATGTGACGGACGAGCAGTATCGCGGCGGGTAATGGGCCACATGGCAACGTTCGTAGCCACTTGCGGTCAATTGCTAAAGCTTTGGATAATGGTGGGCGATGAGAGACTCGAACTCCCGACATCCTCGGTGTAAACGAGGCGCTCTACCAACTGAGCTAATCGCCCTTTCGCGTGTCGAACCGCTGTCCGCCGCGTCGGTGGGCGTGATCTATGCGCTGCCGGCAAAAACCGCAAGAGCATTCGATCGATTTTTTTGATTTTTTTGCGGACGACTCGCCAAGACACCCCGGGCAATGGCGCAGGTCCGACCTTGTGGACAAACATCCGGAGGGCGGGGCCTGCCGCCGATGCTGCTTCGACGGTGTCGGGCGGCCGGAGAGGGCCACCGCGATCGTCCCGCCATCTTTAGATTTTTCACTTAAGAGTAGCCTGTGGATCAAAATTCTCTCTGTCACGGATTTGTCTTCAAACACGCTTGACACCCCAGGGCGAACCGCTTAGTTAGCCGCTCATCGAAACGGCAGGGCCGCTTTGATAAAGGGGTGCGCGAGCGCCCCGGCCAGTCAAGAGATGCGGGTGTAGCTCAGTCGGTTAGAGTGCCGGCCTGTCACGCCGGAGGTCGCGGGTTCGAGCCCCGTCACTCGCGCCACTCTTCTTCTGGTGCATCGGCATTCTCAAGGAGTGCCGATGGTGAGATAATGGCCGTTCATGGCCAAGATGCGCGGGTGTAGCTCAGTCGGTTAGAGTGCCGGCCTGTCACGCCGGAGGTCGCGGGTTCGAGCCCCGTCACTCGCGCCACTTCTCCTCACTCCATGCTCCAGCGCCAGTTATCGGTTTTTGCATTGCGGCAATGCGGTCTCGGCATGGCTCTTCCGGCTAGCGGCGACCGGTTCCCGGGATTCCGTGCTCCATTGTGTCAAACGTGCGAAAGTGCCGTTCAAACCTGTGCCGCGAACCGGTCTAAATGCCGCGTCGAGGCTTGCACATGGGCGCGGGCTGCGCTAACCACTCTGGCGTTGCAACATGATTTTCGGCCTGCGGCATTCGTTGTTCAAGCGCTTCTCCCAAGGCGCTTCGCAGGCAGGGACGGATAACAATGACAGAACTTCTCGGTTCCTATGTTCCGATCGCGATTTTCATTGGAATCGCTCTTGTGATCGGTCTCGCACTCCTGATCGCTCCCTTCGCAGTTGCCTTCAAGGCGCCCGACTCGGAAAAGCTCTCGGCCTATGAGTGCGGCTTCAATGCGTTCGACGACGCCCGCATGAAGTTCGACATCCGCTTCTATCTTGTGTCGATCCTCTTCATCATCTTCGACCTGGAAGTCGCCTTCCTCTTCCCCTGGGCGGTTTCGTTCAAGGCGATGGGCTGGTTCGGCTTCTGGTCGATGATGGTCTTCCTCCTGGTCCTGACGGTCGGCTTTATCTATGAATGGAAAAAGGGAGCGCTGGAATGGAACTAGCATCCGGCACCACGCTCGTTGCGCCGCAGCCGAAGGGCATTATCGATCCCGCGACCGGCAAGCCGATCGGCAGCAATGACGCATTCTTCGGCGAGATCAACAACGAGCTCGCCGACAAGGGCTTCCTCGTCACCTCGACCGACGAGCTGATCAACTGGGCGCGCACCGGCTCGCTGATGTGGATGACCTTCGGTCTCGCCTGCTGCGCCGTCGAGATGATGCAGATGTCGATGCCGCGGTACGATGCCGAACGCTTCGGTTTTGCGCCGCGCGCCTCGCCGCGCCAGTCCGACGTCATGATCGTCGCGGGCACGCTGACCAACAAGATGGCGCCGGCGCTGCGCAAGGTCTACGACCAGATGCCGGAGCCGCGCTACGTCATCTCGATGGGTTCCTGCGCCAATGGCGGCGGCTATTATCATTATTCCTATTCGGTGGTGCGCGGCTGCGACCGCGTCGTGCCCGTCGATATCTACGTGCCAGGCTGTCCTCCCACGGCAGAAGCGCTGCTTTACGGCGTGCTTCTGCTGCAGAAGAAGATCCGCCGCACCGGCACCATCGAGCGCTAAGGCAGGGGGTTCTTTTCAATGAGTGAAGCCCTGAACGAGCTTGCGACCTATCTTCGCGAAGCGCGCGGAGCGCTGATTGCCGAGTCGGAGTTCAAATACGGCGAGCTGACGCTGACGACGACGGCGGAGAAGGTCATCGAACTCCTGACCTTCCTGCGCGACGATCCGCGCTGCGGCTTCGTGAGCTTTATCGATGTCTGCGGTGTCGACTATCTGCAGCGGCCGGAACGCTTCGATGTCGTCTACCACCTGCTGTCGCCGCGCCAGAACCTGCGCGTCCGCGTCAAGGTCGCGACCGGTGACGGCGAGCCCGTGCCCTCGGCAACCTCCGTCTATCCGGGCGCCGACTGGTTCGAGCGGGAAGCCTACGACATGTACGGCATCCTCTTCACTGGCCACCCGGATCTGCGTCGCATCCTCACCGACTACGGCTTCGAAGGCTATCCGCTGCGCAAGGACTTCCCGCTGACCGGCTTCGTCGAGGTTCGCTACGACGATGAAGTCAAGCGGGTGGTCTATGAGCCCGTCGAACTGAGGCAGGAATTCCGCAACTTCGATTTCCTTTCGCCCTGGGAAGGCACGGAATACGTGCTGCCCGGCGACGAAAAGGCGAAGGCACGGTGAGATAAGTCGGCCCGCGGCGATCCCGAGGGGATCCCGTCCGGCCTGGAGCAATCGGTATGACCGAACACAACGTCCGCAACTTCAACATCAATTTCGGTCCGCAGCATCCGGCCGCGCACGGCGTTCTGCGGCTCGTGCTGGAGCTTGACGGCGAGATCGTCGAGCGCGTGGATCCGCATATCGGCCTCTTGCATCGCGGCACCGAGAAGCTGATCGAGGCCAAGACCTACCTGCAGGCGATCCCCTATTTCGACCGGCTCGACTACGTTGCGCCGATGAACCAGGAGCACGCCTTCGCGCTTGCCGTTGAAAGGCTGACGGGCACGGAAGTGCCGATCCGCGGCCAGCTCATTCGCGTCCTCTATTCGGAAATCGGCCGTATCCTCTCGCATCTCCTCAACGTCACCACCCAGGCGATGGACGTCGGCGCGTTGACGCCGCCGCTCTGGGGCTTCGAGGAGCGCGAGAAGCTGATGGTGTTCTACGAGCGGGCCTGCGGCGCGCGCATGCACTCGGCCTATTTCCGTCCGGGCGGCGTGCACCAGGACTTGCCGCATGAACTGGTCGAGGATATCGGCAAGTGGATCGATCCGTTCCTGAAGACCGTCGACGACATCGACGAGCTTCTGACCGGCAACCGCATCTTCAAGCAGCGCAACGTCGATATCGGCGTCGTCAAGCTGGAAGACGCCTGGGCCTGGGGTTTCTCGGGCGTCATGGTGCGCGGGTCGGGTGCCGCCTGGGATCTCCGCCGTGCGCAGCCCTATGAGTGCTACTCCGACATGGAGTTCGACATCCCGATCGGCAAGAACGGCGACTGCTACGACCGCTACCTCATCCGCATGATCGAAATGCGCCAGTCGGCACGGATCATGCGGCAATGCGTCGATCGCCTGCTCGGCGACGCCAAGATCGGGCCGGTTTCCTCGCTCGACGGCAAGATCGTGCCGCCAAAGCGCGGCGAGATGAAGCGCTCGATGGAAGCGCTGATCCACCACTTCAAGCTCTATACCGAGGGCTACCACGTGCCGGCCGGCGAGGTCTATGCAGCGGTCGAGGCGCCGAAGGGCGAGTTCGGCGTCTATCTGGTCTCCGACGGCACCAACAAGCCCTACCGCTGCAAGATCCGTGCGCCGGGCTATGCGCATCTGCAGGCGATGGATTTCCTCTGTCGCGGACACCAACTCGCCGACGTTTCGGCCGTGCTGGGCTCCCTCGATATCGTGTTCGGCGAGGTGGATCGCTGATGCGTCTGGCGCCGCTTGCCGTTCTCGGGTTTCTCGCGCTGAGCCCCGCCGCCGTCGCTCAGGAGGATGTCGCCAGCACGTCCTCCTCGGGCCTGCACGGCGGCTCCATGGCCGCGCTCCTGTCGAAGGGATACGAGATCAAGGCAGCCGTCGCCAACGGCACGCGCTACATTGTGTTCATGCAGAAAGACCAGTCCGCCTATGCCTGCGAATTCGTCACTCTGACGAAATCGCGGTGCGGTTCGATTAATTGATAAGGTGTCCACTAGAATGTCCGTTCGTCGACTAGCCGAAGACACTGTCCAGCCAGCGAGCTTTGCATTCAGCAAGGAGAACGCGGCCTGGGCCGAGGCAACGATCAACAAGTACCCGAAGGGCCGCGAGCAGTCGGCGATCATTCCGCTGCTGATGCGCGCCCAGGAACAGGACGGCTGGGTGACGAGGGCGGCCATCGAGTCGATCGCCGACATGCTCGGCATGGCCTATATCCGCGCCCTCGAAGTGGCGACCTTCTACACGCAGTTCCAGTTGAAGCCGGTCGGATCGCGCGCCCATGTGCAGGTCTGCGGCACGACGCCCTGCATGCTGCGCGGTGCGGAAGACCTCATCAAGGTCTGCAAGAAGAAGATCGCCGCCGAGCCCTTCACGCTGAACGCGAGCGGCACGCTCTCCTGGGAAGAGGTCGAATGTCAGGGCGCCTGCGTCAACGCGCCGATGGTGATGATCTTCAAGGACGCTTACGAGGACCTGACGGCCGAGCGGCTCGAGGAAATCATCGACGGTTTCGACGCAGGCAAGGGTGCTGAAATCGAGCCCGGGCCCCAGATCGATCGTATCTATTCCGCCCCCGAAGGCGGGCTGACGACATTGCAGCTTGTGGAAGCGCCTCAAAAGACCAAGGCGCCGGTCCGCGCCAGCAAGGCCAAGGCTGAACAGGCGGTGAGCGTGCCGCCGTCGAACGCCGCCAAGCCGGAGACCGCCGCGGACGTCACCAATCCGGCGCTGAAGACCCCGGCGACCGCGAAGAAGGCGGCGGCGAAGAACGCCAAGGCCGAAGGCGAGACGGTCGACAAGTCCAAGCCGGCGAAGAAGCCGCGGTAAAGAGGTGACCCATGCTGAGAGATGAAGATCGCATCTTTACCAATATCTACGGCCTCAAGGACAGGTCGCTCAAGGGCGCGATGTCGCGCGGCCATTGGGACGGCACCAAGGAGCTGCTCGAGAAGGGCCGCGACTGGATCATCAACGAGGTGAAGGCCTCGGGCCTGCGCGGCCGCGGCGGCGCCGGCTTCCCGACCGGCCTCAAATGGTCGTTCATGCCGAAGGAAAGCGACGGCCGGCCGCACTACCTCGTCGTCAATGCCGACGAGTCGGAGCCCGGCACCTGCAAGGACCGCGACATCATGCGCCACGATCCGCATACGCTGATCGAGGGCTGCGTAATTGCCAGCTTCGCAATGGGCGCGCACGCCGCCTATATCTACGTGCGCGGCGAGTTCATCCGCGAGCGCGAGGCGCTGCAGGCGGCGATCGACGAATGCTACGACTACGGCCTGCTCGGCAAGAACAACAAGCTCGGCTACGACATCGACGTCTTCGTCCATCACGGCGCCGGCGCCTATATCTGCGGCGAGGAAACGGCACTGCTCGAAAGCCTCGAGGGCAAGAAGGGCCAGCCGCGGCTGAAGCCGCCGTTCCCGGCGAACATGGGCCTCTATGGCTGCCCGACGACCGTCAACAACGTCGAATCGATCGCGGTGACGCCGACCATCCTCAGGCGCGGTGCGGGCTGGTACACGAGCTTCGGCCGCCCGAACAATCATGGCACCAAGCTCTATTCGGTCTCCGGCCACGTCAATCGTCCCTGCACGGTCGAGGACGCCATGTCGATCCCGTTCCACGAGCTGATCGACAAGCACTGCGGCGGCATCCGCGGCGGCTGGGACAACCTGCTTGCCGTCATTCCCGGCGGCTCGTCCGTTCCCTGCGTGCCCGGCGCGCAGATGAAGGACGCCGTCATGGACTATGACGGCCTGCGCGAACTCGGCTCGGGCCTCGGAACCGCGGCCGTCATCGTCATGGACAAGTCGACCGACATCATCAAGGCGATCTGGCGGCTTTCCGCCTTCTACAAGCACGAGAGCTGCGGCCAGTGCACGCCCTGCCGCGAAGGCACCGGCTGGATGATGCGCGTCATGGAGCGCATGGTGCAGGGCCGCGCCCAGAAGCGCGAAATCGACATGCTGTTCGACGTGACGAAGCAGGTCGAGGGCCACACGATCTGCGCGCTTGGCGACGCGGCCGCCTGGCCGATCCAGGGCCTGATCAAGCATTTCCGTCCGGAAATGGAAAAGCGGATCGACGAATATACGCGCAATGCCACGTCGCATGGCGCGGTATTGGAAGCAGCGGAGTAACGAGCGATGGCCGGGACGCGCGACGAAGGACAGAGCATGAAGGCGGCAGTCATTCCTTTTGTGCGGCCCTTGGGCGCCGGCTCGGCCGATCCGTTCGGCATGGCCGAATGGATGAAGAGCATCCCGGCGGTTCCGCTGATGGCCAATCCGGTGGCCGCCGTAGCCGCGGCGACGGCGCTCGGCTTCGGCCTGTCGAGCCACTTCGCAGGCGTCATGTTCGGGGCGATGCAGGGGGCTGCAAGCGCTCTGCAGAAGAGCGCCGGCGCGGCCGAACCGGCGGAGATTGCCGAACCGGCGCCGGCCATCGAAAAGCCCGAACCTGTTACTCGGCAAGCTTCGCCAGCGCCGACAGTCCGCGAAGATCGTCCGGCTCTGGTCGCCCGGGAATCCAAGCCAGCACCGGCCGCCCGCGAGGCTCGGCCCGCGCCGGCTGCCGTCGCCAAGCCCAAGGCGCGTGCCGCCGGGAAGCCCGTCGCAGCGAAGCCGAAAGCCGGCGTCGCTGACGATCTGAAGCGGATTTCCGGGATCGGCCCGAAGCTCGAGCAGGTGCTGAATGGCCATGGCCTTCGCCGTTTTGCCGACATAGCGGCTCTGAGCGAGGCGGATGTCGCGCAGATCGATGCCGAGTTCGCGCTCAATGGCCGCATCCTGCGGGACGATTGGATCGGGCAGGCAAAGACGCTGATCGGCAAGAAATAACGTGACGGCTGCCCGGTCGTCACCATACCGGAAGAGCCGTGAAGGAATTGTCCGGCGCCGCACGAGGCAGCCGGACGGAAGACAGGATTGAGTACGAAGATGGCAAAGCTGAAAGTCGACGGAAAAGAGATCGAGGTCCCGGATCATTTCACGCTGCTTCAGGCGTGCGAAGAGGCCGGCGCCGAGGTTCCGCGCTTCTGTTTCCATGAGCGGCTTTCGGTTGCCGGCAATTGCCGCATGTGTCTGATCGAGGTGAAGGGCGGCCCGCCGAAGCCGGCCGCCTCCTGCGCCATGGGCGTGCGCGATCTGCGCCCCGGCCCGAATGGCGAGGCGCCGGAAGTCTTCACGAACACGCCGATGGTCAAGAAGGCCCGCGAAGGCGTCATGGAATTCCTGCTGATCAACCATCCGCTCGACTGCCCGATCTGCGACCAGGGGGGCGAATGCGACCTGCAGGACCAGGCGATGGCCTTCGGCATCGACAGTTCGCGCTATCAGGAAAACAAGCGCGCCGTCGAAGACAAGTATATCGGCCCGCTCGTCAAGACGGTGATGAACCGCTGCATCCACTGCACCCGCTGCGTCCGCTTCACGACGGAAGTGGCCGGCATCGCCGAGCTCGGGCTGATCGGCCGCGGCGAAGATGCCGAAATCACCACCTATCTCGAACAGGCGATGACCTCGGAACTGCAGGGCAACGTCGTCGATCTGTGCCCGGTCGGCGCGCTGACCTCGAAGCCCTTCGCCTTCACGGCGCGTCCGTGGGAGCTCAACAAGACCGAATCGATCGACGTCATGGACGCGGTCGGCTCGGCGATCCGCGTCGACACGCGCGGCCGCGAGGTGATGCGCGTCATGCCGCGCGTCAACGAGGAGATCAACGAAGAGTGGATTTCCGACAAGAGCCGCTTCATCTGGGACGGGCTGAAGACCCAGCGTCTCGACCGGCCCTATGTGAGAAGGGACGGCCGCCTGCAGTCGGCGACCTGGAGCGAGGCCTTCCAGGCGATCAAGACTGCCGTCGCCAAGACCTCGGGCGACAAGATCGGTGCGATCGCCGGCGACCTCGCCTCCGTCGAAGAGATGTACGCCCTGAAGGAGCTGATCGCCTCGCTGGGCTCCGAAAGCTTCGACTGCCGCCAGGACGGCGCCGCCCTCGATCCGTCGCTCGGCCGCGCAAGCTACATTTTCAACCCGACGATCCAGGGCATAGAAAGCGCCGACGCGCTGCTCATCATCGGCTCCAACCCGCGTTTCGAGGCTTCCGTCCTCAATGCGCGCATCCGCAAGCGCTATCGCATGGGCAAGTTCCCGATCGCGGTTATCGGCGAGCGGGGTGAACTGCGTTACGACTATGAGTATCTCGGCGCCGGCACAGAGACGCTCGCAGAGCTCGTTTCCGGCAAGGGCAAGTTCTTCGAGACGCTCACGAAGGCAGAGCGGCCGCTGATCATCGTCGGCCAGGGTGCGCTTGCAGGGGAGGGCGGTGCTGCCGTTCTCGCCAATGCCGCAAAGCTTGCCGTCGCGGTCGGCGCGGCCGGTGCGGAATGGAACGGTCTTGCCATCCTTCACACCGCGGCATCACGCGTCGGCGGTCTGGACCTCGGTTTCGTTCCAGGCAAGGGCGGCATTTCGGCAGCGCAGATGGTCGGCAGCGCAGAGGTGCTCTTCCTGCTCGGCGCCGACGAGATCGATCTTTCGGCGCGCAAGGGCTTCACCGTCTATATCGGCTCACACGGCGACAACGGCGCGCATGCGGCGGATGTCATCCTCCCCGGCGCCGCCTATACGGAAAAGTCCGGTACCTGGGTCAATACCGAAGGCCGCGTCCAGATCGGCAACAGAGCCGGCTTTGCACCGGGAGATGCGCGCGAAGACTGGGCGATCATCCGTGCCCTTTCCGACGTGCTCGGCCGCAAGCTGCCGTTTGATTCGCTTGGCGAATTGCGTGCCAAGCTTTATGCCGCCCATCCGCATTTCGCAGAGGTCGACAGCATTGCCGCAGGAAGCAGCGACGAAATTGCCGCACTTGCGCAAAAAGCCGGTGAGATGGGCAAATCCATGTTTGCGTCTCCGGTCAAAGACTTCTATTTGACGAACCCGATAGCGCGCGCATCCGCCGTCATGGCCGAATGCTCGGCTTTGGCGCGCAACAATTTCAAAGCTGCCGCGGAATGAGCGCGAGGGAATAGAGCATCATGGACGCTTTCATTTCGAGCTACGTCTGGCCAACGGCCATCATGATCGGCCAGTCGCTGCTGCTCCTGGTCGCGCTGCTGGTCTTCATCGCCTATATCCTGCTCGCCGACCGCAAGATCTGGGCCGCCGTGCAGCTTCGCCGCGGTCCTAACGTGGTGGGCCCTTGGGGACTTTTCCAGTCCTTTGCCGACCTTTTGAAATTCGTCTTCAAGGAGCCGGTCATTCCGGCCGGCGCCAACAAGACGATCTTCCTGCTCGCGCCGCTCGTCTCGGTGACGCTGGCGCTTGCCGCCTGGGCCGTCATTCCGCTCAATGCGGGCTGGGTGATCGCGAACATCAATGTCGGCATCCTCTTCGTCTTCGCCATATCTTCTCTCGAGGTTTATGGCATCATCATGGGCGGCTGGGCGTCGAACTCGAAATACCCCTTCCTCGGCGCGCTGCGCTCCGCCGCGCAGATGGTGTCCTATGAAGTCTCGATCGGCTTCGTCATCGTCACGGTGTTGCTCTGCGTCGGTTCGCTCAACCTGACGGACATCGTCAATGCGCAGTCGGACGGCCTCGGAACGATGATCGGCCTGCCGGCCTCCTTCCTCGACTGGCACTGGCTGTCGCTCTTCCCGATGTTCATCGTCTTCTTCATCTCGGCGCTCGCCGAGACGAACCGCCCGCCCTTCGACCTGCCCGAAGCCGAGTCCGAACTCGTCGCCGGCTTCATGGTCGAATACGGCTCCACCCCGTACATGATGTTCATGCTCGGCGAGTACGCGGCGATCTGCCTGATGTGCGCGCTGACGACGATCCTGTTCCTCGGCGGCTGGCTGCCGCCGGTCGATTTCTGGATCCTGAACTGGGTGCCGGGCATCATCTGGTTCGTGCTGAAGGCCTCGCTTGTGTTCTTCATGTTCGCGATGGTCAAGGCTTTCGTGCCGCGCTACCGCTACGACCAGCTGATGCGTCTCGGCTGGAAGGTCTTCCTGCCGCTGTCGCTGGCGATGGTCGTGATCGTCGCATTCGTTCTGAAGCTCACGGGATGGGCATGATGCCCGCCCGCGCTTCGCTGCATACCGCCGGCCCCTCCCAGGCCGGCAAATTTGGAGGTAAATGATGGCCGGTCTTTCGCAAGCCGTCGGCTCGCTGTTCCTCAAGGAATTCGTCGGCGCGTTCCTGCTGTCGATGCGCTATTTCTTCCGGCCGAAGGCGACCGTGAACTATCCCTTCGAAAAAGGCCCGGTCAGCCCGCGTTTCCGCGGCGAGCATGCGCTGCGCCGCTATCCGAACGGCGAAGAACGCTGCATCGCCTGCAAGCTCTGCGAGGCGATCTGTCCCGCCCAGGCCATCACCATCGAGGCCGGCCCGCGCCGCAACGACGGCACCCGTCGTACGGTGCGCTACGATATCGACATGGTGAAGTGCATCTATTGCGGCTTCTGCCAGGAAGCCTGTCCGGTCGATGCCATCGTCGAGGGGCCGAATTTCGAATTCGCCACCGAGACGCGTGAAGAGCTCTATTACGACAAGGAAAAGCTGCTCGCCAACGGCGACCGGTGGGAGCGGGAAATCGCGCGCAACATTGCAATGGACTCCCCATACCGCTGAGGCCATCTGCGTAAACGCCGCCTCGCGCCGCTCGTCGGAGGGTGCAAGCGGAACGGATTTTAGGCACTGGCCGGACGGATGTCCGGCTTTGCCTCATGGAGTGAGGGCGGTCGGCCTTCACGCCGAGCAAGACAAAAAAGGCACCGATCATGGGTCTGCAGGTTCTTTTTTTCTATCTCTTCGCCTTCATTGCGGTGGCGTCGGCATTCATGGTCATCGCGGCAAAGAACCCGGTTTATTCGGTTCTGTTCCTGATCCTGACCTTCTTCAACGCGGCCGGGCTGTTCCTGCTGACGGGTGCCGAATTCCTGGCGATGATCCTGCTAGTCGTCTATGTCGGCGCGGTCGCGGTTCTCTTCCTCTTCGTCGTCATGATGCTGGACATCGACTTCGCCGAGTTGCGCGCGGGCGTGCTTGAGTACGCGCCGGTTGGTGCGCTGATCGGTCTGATCCTCGCCGCCGAGCTCATCATCGTCGTCGGCGGTTCGACCTTCTCGCCGGAGATTGCCAAGGGCATTTCCATGCCGATCCCGGCAGTTACCGAGCGAACCAACACAGCCGCGCTCGGCGACGTGCTCTATACCCATTACATCTACTTCTTCCAGATCGCCGGGCTCGTGCTGCTCGTCGCCATGATCGGCGCCATCGTGCTCACCCTGCGTCACCGTGAAAACATCAAGCGCCAGAGCATTCCGCGCCAGGTTGCCCGCTCGCCCGAGACCGCCGTCGAGGTGGTCACGGTCAAGCCGGGCCAGGGCCTTTAATCGGGACGCGAGGTCGAGGGATCGGACTTATGGAAATCGGAATCTCCCACTATCTCACCGTCAGCGCCATTCTGTTCACGCTCGGCGTCTTCGGCATCTTCATCAACCGGAAGAACGTCATCATCATCCTGATGTCGGTGGAGCTCATCCTGCTCGCGGTCAACATCAACATGGTGGCCTTCTCGGCCTTCCTGAACGACATCACCGGACAGGTCTTTGCGCTGTTCATTCTGACCGTCGCGGCCGCCGAAGCGGCGATCGGACTTGCAATTCTCGTCGTCTTCTATCGAAACCGCGGCTCGATCGCCGTCGAAGACGTCAACATGATGAAGGGCTGACAGGGCCATGGACACGATTATCAAGGCTATCGTCTTTCTGCCTCTGATCGGCTTTCTGATCGCCGGCCTGCTCGGTACGCAGATCGGTGCCAAGGCATCCGAATATGTGACCAGCGGCCTGATGCTGGTTGCGCTGGCGCTCTCCTGGTTTGTTTTCTTCGACGTCGCACTCGGCCACGAGGAGATGATCAAGGTCTCGGTGCTCCATTGGATCCAGTCGGGCAGCTTCGACGTCGAATGGGCCTTCCGCGTCGACACGTTGACCGCGGTCATGTTCGTGGTCGTCAACACGGTCTCGACGCTGGTGCATATCTATTCGATCGGCTACATGCACCACGATCCGCATCGTCCGCGCTTCTTCGGTTATCTGTCGCTCTTCACCTTCGCGATGCTGATGCTGATCACCTCGGACAACCTGCTGCAGATGTTCTTCGGCTGGGAAGGCGTGGGCCTTGCGTCATACCTGTTGATCGGCTTCTGGTACAAAAAGCCCTCGGCCAATGCCGCGGCGATCAAGGCCTTCATCGTCAACCGCGTCGGCGACTTCGGCTTTTCGCTCGGCATCTTCTGCGTCTTCGTTCTCTTCGGCTCGATCAATCTCGAAACGGTCTTCGCCGCCGCGCAGAGCTATCTGCCGCCTGAAGGTGCAGAGGCAGGCGAGGCGGTGATCACGCTCTTCGGCATGCATCTCGACAAAGCGGATGCGCTGACGGCAACCTGCCTGCTGCTCTTCATGGGCGCGATGGGCAAGTCGGCGCAATTCCTGCTGCACACCTGGCTGCCGGATGCCATGGAAGGCCCGACGCCGGTTTCGGCCCTCATCCATGCCGCGACTATGGTGACGGCGGGCGTCTTCCTCGTCGCCCGCATGTCGCCGCTCTTTGAACTGTCGCCGGATGCGTTGACTGTCGTTACGCTGATTGGTGCGATCACTGCCTTCTTCGCCGCGACCGTTGGTCTCGTTCAGAACGACATCAAGCGAGTCATCGCCTATTCGACCTGTTCGCAGCTAGGCTACATGTTCGTGGCGCTCGGCGTCGGCGCTTACGGCGCCGCGATCTTCCACCTGTTCACGCACGCCTTCTTCAAGGCGCTGCTGTTCCTTGGCGCCGGTTCGGTGATCCACGCCGTCGATGGTGAGCAGGACATGCGCTACATGGGCGGCCTGCGCACGCATATCCCCGTCACCTACTGGATGATGTTCATCGGCACGATCGCGCTGACGGGCGTCGGTATTCCGGGGACGGTGATCGGCACGGCAGGCTTCTTCTCGAAGGATGCGATCATCGAATCCACCTTCGCGTCGCACAGCGTCGTTTCCGGTATCGCCTTTGCGCTCTTGGTCATCGCCGCTCTGTTCACCAGCTTCTATTCCTGGCGCCTGACCTTCATGACCTTCCACGGCACGCCGCGCGCCTCGCACGAAGTCATGCATCATGTCCACGAATCGCCGCAGGTCATGCTGGTGCCGCTCTACATCCTCGCCCTCGGTGCGCTCGTCGCCGGCTTCCTGTTCCACGATTATTTCTTCGGCCACCACTACGCCGAATTCTGGCAGGGCGCGCTCTTCACGTCGGCCGAGAACGAAATCCTCGAGGAATATCACCATGTACCGCTGTGGGTGAAATGGAGCCCGTTCGTCGCCATGGCGCTCGGCCTGTTTACCGCCTGGTACATGTATATCCGCTCGCCGGAGACGCCGAAGTACCTTGCCCGGCAGCATCGCGGCCTCTACCAGTTCCTGCTCAACAAGTGGTATTTCGACGAGCTCTACGATTTCCTCTTCGTCCGGACCGCCAAGCGTCTCGGCACCTTCCTCTGGAAGGAAGGTGACGGCCGCGTCATCGACGGCTTCGGTCCGAACGGGGTGGCGGCACGCGTTCTCGACGTGACCGATCGCGTCGTCCGGCTGCAGACTGGATACCTCTATCACTACGCGTTCGTCATGCTGATCGGCATTGCAGCGCTCGTTACCTGGATGATGCTCGGGAGTTCCTTCTGATGACCGATTGGCCCGTACTTTCCGCGGTCACCTTCCTGCCGCTGGTCGGCGCCCTGCTTCTCCTGCTGATGCGGGAAGACAGCGCCGCCGGCCGCCGCAACATCCTGAACATTTCGCTCATGACCACGATCGTGGTTTTCGGCCTGTCGCTCTATGTCTGGTATCAGTTCGATCCGTCGAACCCCGCCTTCCAAATGGTCGAGAAGCATGAGTGGCTCGGCACCGGCATTTCTTACCATCTCGGCATAGACGGTATTTCCGTGCTGTTCCTGCCGCTGACGGCATTTCTGATGCCGTTCTGCGTGCTGGCGAGCTGGGTCACGATCGAGAAGCGCCTGAAGGAATACATGATCGCGTTTCTGATCCTGGAAACGCTGATGCTCGGCGTCTTCGTCTCGCTCGACATCGTGCTCTTCTACGTCTTCTTCGAGGCGGGCCTCATCCCGATGTTCATCATCATCGGCGTCTGGGGCGGCAAGGACCGCGTCTATGCGAGCTACAAGTTCTTCCTCTACACGCTGCTCGGCTCGGTGCTGATGCTGCTCGCGATCATGGCGATGTACTGGCAGGCCGGCACCACCGACATCACCGAACTGCTCAAGTACAATTTCCCGCGCCAGATGCAGACTTGGCTGTGGCTGGCCTTCTTCGCGTCCTTCGCGGTGAAGATGCCGATGTGGCCGGTTCATACCTGGCTTCCCGACGCGCACGTCCAGGCGCCGACGGCGGGCTCCGTCATCCTGGCCGGCATTCTCCTGAAGCTCGGCGGCTACGGCTTCCTGCGCTTCTCGCTGCCGATGTTCCCGCTGGCGTCCGACTATTTCGCGCCGCTCGTCTACACGCTGTCGATCGTCGCGATCATCTACACCTCGCTGGTGGCGATGATGCAGAGCGACATCAAGAAGCTGATCGCCTATTCCTCCGTTGCCCACATGGGCTACGTGACGATGGGGACCTTTGCGGCGAACGTTCAAGGGGTGCAGGGCGCGATCTTCCAGATGCTCTCGCACGGCATCGTCTCGGGCGCGCTCTTCCTTTGCGTCGGCGTCGTCTACGACCGGCTGCACACGCGCGAAATCTCGGCCTATGGCGGTCTCGTCAACAACATGCCGAAATATGCCGTGGCCTTCATGGTGTTCACCATGGCCAATGTCGGTCTTCCGGGCACCTCGGGCTTCGTCGGCGAAGTCCTGACGCTGGTCGGCGCCTTCCGCGCCAATACCTGGGTTGCCCTCTTTGCGACCAGCGGCGTTATCCTGTCGGCCGCCTATGCCCTCTGGCTCTACCGCAGGGTCATCTTCGGCGCGTTGGAGAAGGATAGCCTGAAGGCGATGCTCGACCTGTCGACGCGCGAGAAGGTCATTCTCTATCCGCTGGTGATCCTGACGATCTTCTTCGGTGTCTATCCGGCGCCGGTCTTCGATGCGACGGCGGCCTCCGTGGATCTGCTCGTCAACAACTACGCCGCAGCCCTGCAGGCAGCGCAAGACGTTGCGCTTTCGGTGCACTGACCACAGGACGTGATTGGATATGACTGCTGAAACCCTTTTTGCAAGCCTGCAACTCTCAGTCCCCGAGCTGATCCTGGCGATCGGCGCGCTGGTGCTGCTGATGGTCGGCGTCTATTCGAGCGAGCGCGCGACCCCGGTCGTGACCGGTCTCTCGGTCGCGGTGCTCGTCGTTGCCGGGCTGTGGCTCATCCTGAACACTGGAGACGGCGAGGCCTATGGCGGCGCCTTCCTTTCGGATCCTTTCGCGAAATTCATGAAGGTTCTGGCACTGATCGGCTCGGTCACCGTCATGGTGATGACCATCGGTCAGGCGCGCGCCGCGCAGATCGATCGCTTCGAGTTTCCGGTGCTGCTGCTGCTCGCGACCCTCGGCATGTTGCTGATGATCTCGGCCAATGACCTGATTTCGCTCTATCTGTCGCTGGAGCTGCAGTCGCTGGCGCTCTACGTCGTGGCCGCAATCAATCGCGACAGCGTGCGCTCAACCGAAGCGGGCCTCAAATATTTCGTTCTCGGCGCCCTGTCCTCGGGCATGCTGCTCTACGGGATGTCGCTCGTCTATGGCTTCACCGGCCATACCGGCTTCGACGAGATCGCCGCGGCGCTTACCGTGGAAGGCCGCTCGCTCGGCCTGGTCTTCGGCCTAGTCTTCATCCTCGCCGGCCTTGCCTTCAAGATCTCCGCCGTTCCGTTCCATATGTGGACCCCGGACGTCTATGAAGGCGCACCGACGCCGGTGACAGCCTTCTTTGCCGCCGCGCCGAAGGTTGCGGCCATGGCGATGCTCGTCCGCATTGTCATCGAGGCCTTCGAACCGGTCGTCGCCGACTGGCGGCAGATCGTCGTCTTCATCTCGATCGCGTCGATGCTGCTCGGCTCCTTTGCCGCGATCGGCCAGCGCAACATCAAGCGGCTGATGGCCTATTCCTCGATCGGCCACATGGGCTATGCGCTCGTCGGTCTTGCCGCCGGGTCCATGGCCGGCGTGCGCGGCGTCATTCTCTATATGCTGATCTACATGGTGATGACGCTCGGCACCTTCGCCTGCATTCTCGCCATGCGCCGCAGGGATGGCGAGCATGTCGAAGGCATCGATGACCTCGCCGGTCTGTCGCAGACCAATCCGTTCATGGCGACGGTGCTGACGATCCTGATGTTCTCGCTTGCCGGCATTCCGCCGCTTGCCGGCTTCTTCGCGAAATATTTCGTGTTCGTTGCCGCGATCGAGGCCCAGCTCTATGGTCTGGCGATCATCGGCGTCCTCGCATCGGTCGTCGGCGCCTACTATTACCTGCGCGTCATCAAGGTCATGTGGTTCGACGAGGCCAAGGGCGAATTTGCCCGCACGTCGGGCGAACTGCGTTTGGTCTATGGCCTTTCCGGCCTTTTCGTGCTCGGCTACGTCCTGATCGGCGGCCCGCTCGGTAATGCCGCCGAGGCCGCGGCGCGGACATTCTTTTGACCGGCGGGCAGGGCAGCGGCCGGATTTCGCCCGATGATTTCCGGCACATAGCGCTTGCCGAAACTGTCTCGACGAACAGTGAATGCCTGGCGCGTGCGCGAGAGGGTGATCCGGGCAATCTCTGGATCACCGCGGCGCGCCAGACCGGCGGCCGCGGTCGACGCGGCCGCGAGTGGTTTTCCGAGCCCGGCAATCTCTACGCATCCTTGCTGCTCGTCGATCCGGCGCCGGTTAAGCACCTGCATTCCCTGCCGCTCGCGGCAGCGGTTGCGGTGCATCGGGCCATCCGCAGGGTCATGCCTCCGGGTTCGCCGGAAGTGGCGATCAAGTGGCCGAACGACATCTTGATCGATGGCCGGAAAACTTGCGGCATCCTGCTCGAGGGCGAAGCTCTGCCGGATGGCCGCCACGCGCTGGTGATAGGCTGCGGCGTGAATGTTGCCGTCATGCCGGCAACCGGGCTCTACCCGGTTACATCGCTTCGGCAAGAGGGGGCGACGATCTCGGCCGATGAGCTGTTCGCTCACCTGTTCGTGACGATGGCGGAGGCGCTCTCGACCTGGGACCGCGGCGCCGGCATTGCCGCGATCATTGATCAGTGGAAGGCCGCCGCGAAGGGCATTGGCGAGGCCATCACCGTTAACCTGCCGGACCGCTCGCTTAGCGGCCGCTTCGTCGGTATCGACGAAGACGGCCGGCTGCTGCTGGACACGGGCTCCGGTGCGCCGCTGGCAATCGCCGCCGGCGACGTATTTCTCGGCTAAACAAGAATAGAGGCGCAGCGCAAATGGCGCAGGAAGAAGAATTGGTGTTCTTGCCGCTCGGCGGCGTTGGCGAGATCGGCATGAATCTCGGCCTTTACGGCTATGGCAGCCCCGGCAGCCGCCAGTGGATCATGGTCGATTGTGGCGTGACTTTTCCCGGGCCGGAACTACCCGGCGTGGAACTCGTCCTGCCTGACATTTCGTTCCTCGCCGAGGAGCGCCGCAATCTCAAGGCGATCATCATCACCCACGCCCATGAGGACCATTACGGCGCCCTGAACGATCTCTGGCCCGGGCTGAACGTCCCGGTCTATGCCTCGCCGTTTACGGCCGGCATGCTCGAGGCGAAGCGCGAATTCGAGAAGAGCCGCGGCGAAATTCCGGTGACGATATTCAAGGCGGGTGACCGCATCAATGTCGGCCCCTTCAGCATCGAGGCCGTCGGCGTCAACCATTCCATTCCGGAGCCGATGTCGCTGGTCATCCGCACGCCGCTCGGCACGGTGGTGCATACGGGCGACTGGAAGATCGACCTGGAGCCCTCACTCGGGCCGATCACCAACGAAGCGCGTTTCCGTCAGATCGGCGAAGAGGGCGTGCTGGCGCTCGTCTGCGACTCGACCAATGCGCTGCGCGACGGTGTTTCGCCATCCGAGCGCGAGGTATCGGAAAGCCTGGCGAAGATCATCGCCAATGCCGAGGGGCGCGTCGGCATCACGACCTTTTCGTCGAATGTCGGCCGCATCCGTTCGGTCGCCGAAGCCGCGGAAGCGGCGGGCCGCGAAGTGCTCTTGCTCGGCAGCTCCATGAAGCGCGTCGTCGACGTCGCGAAGGATCTCGGCATCATGGAGGGGTTGAAGCCGTTCCTGGCCGAGGACGAATTCGGCTATATCCCGCGAGACAAGGTGGTCGTCATCCTGACGGGCAGCCAGGGCGAGCCGCGTGCCGCCCTTGCAAAGATCTCCCGGGACGAGATGCGCAACGTGGCGTTTTCGGCAGGCGACACGATCGTCTTCTCGTCGCGCACCATCCCCGGCAACGAAAAGGCGATCAATGATATTAAGAACGGCCTGATCGAACAGGGCATCCACATCATCACCGACAGCGAGGCGCTGGTGCATGTGTCCGGCCATCCGCGCCGCAACGAACTGCAGCAAATGTATCAATGGGTGAAGCCTGAGATCGTCGTGCCGGTGCACGGCGAGGCGGCGCATCTGACGGCGCATGCCGAGCTTGCGCGCAACTCGGGCATTGCGAACGTCCCGCGGCTGCGCAACGGTGAAATGCTGCGCCTGGCGCCCGGTCCAGCCGAGGTGGTTGACGAGGCGCGGCACGGCCGCATCTACAAGGACGGCACGCTGATCGGCGATTTCGACGAAATGGGCATTGGCGAACGCCGCAAGCTTTCCTTTGCCGGCCATGTCTCGGTCAACGTCGTGCTCGACAACCGTTACGACTTCCTCGGCGACCCGGACGTCGTGCCGATCGGGATTCCGCAGTTCGACGACGAGGGCGACGACATGGACGACGTGCTCTATGACGCCGTGCTCGGCGCCGTGGAAAGCATCCCGCGCGCCAAGCGCAAGGATCTGGCGATGCTGCAGGAGGCCGTCCGACGCGCGGTGCGCAGCACGGCCAACCAGATCTGGGGCAAGAAGCCGATCGTCACGGTCTTCGTAACCAAAGTCTGATGGGTAGCCCGCAGGGGAGGACGTTCGATGCTTGGAAGAGTGAACCATGTGGCGATCGCCGTGCCGGACCTCGCGTCTGCCGCCGAAAGCTATCGTGCCACCCTCGGAGCAACGGTCACCTCGCCTCAGGCTTTGCCGGAACATGGCGTGACGGTCGTTTTCGTCACGCTTCCCAACACCAAGGTCGAACTGCTGGAGCCGCTCGGCGATCAGTCGCCGATTGCCGCCTTTCTCGCCAAGAATCCGGACGGTGGCATGCACCACATCTGCTACGAGGTGGAGGACATTCTTGCGGCGCGCGACCGGCTGCGGCAGGCGGGGGCACGTGTCCTGGGCGACGGCAATCCGAAGATCGGAGCCCACGGCAAGCCGGTCCTTTTCCTGCATCCGAAGGATTTCCACGGCACGTTGATCGAACTCGAAGAGGTGTGACAGTCGGGCGCGGCGAAGCGGTTTGCGCGATCCACAGCAAAGGCGCTATAAGGCGTTGCCTCGCAGAAATCGCTTCGACAGCCGCTTGCGATCGGCGCAATCAAGACGGTATGGCAGCAAGGCTGCTGCCAATGGGCGTTGCCCATCTGCATGTCTCCTTACATCGACCTCGATTTAAGGAAAAGACATGCAGCAATTCAAGTGCTAGAGCGACCTTTGCGCGTCCGATGAGACGCCCGGCGCTGTAAGCCTTCCATCAGGGAACCTGGATGTCCGCCTTTTCGATCTTTGCCGTCTATTTCATCATCTGGTGGCTGACGCTTTTTACCGTGCTGCCGTTCGGGGTGAGGACCCAGGCCGAGGAGAATGAGGTCGTGCCCGGCAGCGTCGAGAGCGCTCCGGCCCGCTTTCGTGGCCTGCGGGTGGTGCTGATCACGACGGTCATCGCCGGCTTGATCCATTTGGGCTGGTATGTGCTTTCCGTGAAGCTCGGATACGATCTTGATGCGATATTTGGCTTCATCGGTCCCAGAGGTTGAGGAGAGGGCGCCGGCCGGCTTGCACGCAAGAAGCGTGCCGCAATTGCAGCGAAGCGTTGCAAGAGCAGCGGCAAGGCTCGGCCGCAGTCGCACCCCTTGACAGTCGTCAATTTGACATATTTTCGCGCTGCTTCGTTTTGATTGGTGGGTAAATAGCAAAAAAAAACAAGGCCAAAGCCTTGTTTTCAAGTTTCGCGTGATCTTTGAACCGTTGCCGGCGGCAGCGACCGAGCGCGCCTAAGATCTTATCCTCCCAAGACTTGACCGCGATATTCGGCAAGAATTTGGTCTTCTTGCCTGTTTTGTGAGCCGAAACTAGCTCAAACATTGGGCTATGTCACCAGCTTTTTTTGCATTTTTGCTACAGTTTGGCAAAAAAATCCGATTGACAGAAATGGGCCTTGTCCTGTTACTACCGTGCTCTTTTGACGCAGGGCTGAGAGCGCGTTTCCGCCGGAGCGTCATTTTCGGTGTGGCTTTCTTCCCGATCTAGCAGGGTTTTCTTCCGAGCGCGAAGCGGCTATGAACGCTGAACTCGGAAGTTCCCGTGGCCGCGCCGATGGGAAATCAAGAGCCCCGATTTCAAACGGCAATCGCCACCTCCGCCTGTTCGAGGGCGAGGGCGGCTGCCGCAGCACAACGTCATTTCGCCCGAATCCACCGATAGTGCGAGAGCCACCAGTTCCGGAACCCGTCATGCGCCTGTCCCGCTATTTCATGCCCATTCTGAAGGAAAACCCGAAGGAAGCGGAGATCGTTTCCCATCGCCTGATGCTGAGGACCGGCATGATCCGCCAGCAGTCGGCCGGCATCTATAGCTGGCTGCCGCTCGGCAAGCGCGTGCTTGACAAGGTCAATGCGATCATTCGCGAGGAACAGAACCGGTCCGGCGCGGTCGAGCTTCTGATGCCGACCCTGCAATCGGCGGAACTCTGGCAGGAGAGCGGCCGCTACGATGCCTACGGCAAGGAGATGCTGCGCATCAAGGACCGGCAGGATCGGCCGATGCTCTACGGACCGACGAACGAGGAGATGATTACCGACATCTTCCGTTCCTATGTGAAGTCGTACCGCAACCTGCCGCTCAATCTCTATCACATCCAGCTGAAGTTCCGCGACGAGATCCGTCCGCGCTTCGGCACCATGCGCTCGCGTGAGTTCCTGATGAAGGACGCCTATTCCTTCGATCTCGATCGGGAAGGCGCCGAGCATGCCTATAACAAGATGTTCGCCGCCTATCTGCGGACCTTCGACCGGATGGGCCTGCGCGCCATTCCTATGCGCGCGGACACCGGCCCGATCGGCGGCAATCTCAGCCATGAATTCATCATCCTTGCCGACACCGGCGAGTCGGAGGTGTTCTGCCATAAGGATTTCCTCGGCTTCGACATCCCGGGCAAGGAGACGAATTTCGACGACGTCGCCGGGCTGAAAGCGATCTTCGACAAGTGGACTTCGCGCTACGCCGCCACGTCGGAAATGCACGACGAAGCCGCCTTCAACGCAATCTCCGAGGGCGACCGGCTGTCGGCGCGTGGCATCGAAGTCGGCCATATCTTCTATTTCGGCATGAAATATTCGGAGGCGATGGGTGCCAAGGTGCTTGGACCCGACGGCAAGGAGCATGCTGTCCATATGGGCTCCTATGGCATCGGCCCGACACGCCTGGTGCCGGCGATCATCGAGGCGTCGCATGACGAGAACGGCATCATCTGGCCGAAGGCCGTGGCTCCGTTCGACGCGGTAGTCATCAACATGAAAGCGGGCGACGCCGCTTGCGATGCGGCCTGCGGCACGCTCTACTCCGACCTCGGCACGGCCGGATTCGACGTCCTCCTGGACGACACGGACGATCGCGCCGGCGCCAAGTTCGCGACCGCCGATCTCATCGGCGTTCCCGTGCAGATCATCGTCGGGCCGCGCTCGATCGCCAATGGCGAGGTCGAGGTGAAGGACCGCAAGACCGGCGCGCGCGAGACGATGACGGTGGAAGCCGCAATCAACAAGCTGGTTGCGAACAGATAGAGGCAAGGACGACGATGACCGCGGCTACGGAAGAGCAAGTGCAGGTTGCCGCGCCATCCGGCACAAGGTCCAGTCGTCCCTTCTCCGCCTTCGAGCGCATGGTTGCCTGGCGCTATCTGCGCTCGCGCCGCAAGGAAGCCTTCATTTCCGTCATCGCTGGCTTTTCCTTCATCGGCATCATGCTCGGCGTGGCGACGCTGATTATCGTCATGGCAGTGATGAACGGTTTCCGCACCGAACTGATATCGCGCATTCTCGGCATGAACGGCCATGTGATCGTCCAGCCGCTCGACGGGCCGCTTACCAACTATGCCGAGCTCGCCACGAAGTTTTCCGCCGTGCCGGGGGTGACGATGGCGATCCCCCTGGTCGAGGGGCAGGTGCTCGCCCAGGGCGTTGGCGACGCCTCGACAGGCGCCTTGGTTCGCGGCATCCGGGCGGAAGACCTCGCGAAGCTCGAATCGATCTCGGAGCACATTCAGTCCGGCGATCTCGTCGGCTTTGCCTCGGGTGCCGGCGTCGCCATCGGCTCGCGCATGGCCGAACAGTTGGGAATTCGCGTCGGCGGTACGATCACGCTCACCTCGCCGAACGGCGACGTCACGCCGCTCGGCATGAATCCGCGCGTCAAGGCCTATACGGTTTCGGCGATCTTCGAGATGGGCATGTCGGAATATGACGCGACGATCGTTTTCATGCCGCTCGAGGAAGCGCAGCTCTATTTCAATGCCGAGGGCCTCGTCCAGTCGATCGAGCTCTTCGTCGAGCAGCCGGACGCCGTCGACGCCCTGCGCAAGCCGATCGAGGACGCCGCCGGCCGGCAGGTCTACCTGACCGATTGGCGCGACCGCAACAGAACCTTCTTCTCGGCGCTCGAAGTCGAGCGCAACGTGATGTTCATGATCCTGACGCTGATCGTGCTCGTCGCCGCACTCAATATCGTCTCCGGCCTCATCATGCTGGTGAAGGACAAGGGCAGTGACATTGCCATCCTGCGCACGATGGGTGCGACCTCCGGCTCGGTGATGCGCATCTTCTTCATGACGGGGGCGGCGATCGGCGTTGCAGGAACGATCGCCGGCGTCATTCTCGGCGTGGTCGTCTGCCTCAACATCGAGTCGATTCGCCAGTTCTTCTCCTGGTTATCCGGCACGACGCTCTTCGATCCGGAGCTCTACTTCCTCAGCCAGCTGCCGGCCGACATGAACGCCGACGAGACCATCTCCGTCGTCATCATGGCGCTGGCGCTCTCCTTCCTGGCGACGATCTTCCCGGCCTGGCGCGCCTCGCGCCTCGATCCGGTGCAGGCCCTGCGGTACGAATAAGGACAAGAACGTAGATGAATGCGCGCGTGGCACTGCAGCTCTCCGGCGTCGAGCGGCACTATGGCGAGGGGGATACCTACCTGCCGATCCTCAAGGGTGCCGACCTGACGCTGCGGAGCGGCGAGACGATTGCGCTCGTCGCGCCCTCGGGCACCGGGAAGTCGACCCTGCTTCACCTCGCCGGGCTGCTCGAACATCCGGACGAAGGTGACGTGATCGTCAACGGCATCCCATGCAACGGCCTCAGCGACGACCGGCGCACGGCGATCCGCCGCCACGAGATCGGCTTCGTCTATCAGTTTCATCACTTGCTGCCGGAATTCTCAGCGCTCGAGAACATCATGATGCCGCAGCTGATCGCCGGCTTGTCCAAGGCGGAGGCGGCCGAGAGGGCGAGGGCTCTGCTGGACTACATGCGGATCGGACACCGGGCCGCGCACCGGCCGGCCGAACTCTCCGGCGGCGAGCAGCAGCGTGTGGCGATCGCCCGGGCGGTGGCCAATGCGCCGCTCATTCTGCTGGCCGACGAGCCCACCGGCAATCTCGATCCCGAGACGGCCGGCTATGTTTTTGAGGCGATGGAAGCCCTTGCGCGTCAATCCGGCCTGGCGGCGCTGATCGCCACCCACAATCACGAACTTGCTGCTCTTATGGATCGTTGCGTGACGATCGAGGATGGCAAGGTCGTCGAATTGAGATAGGCCGGAAGGAAGCTCACGGCACGATCAGTCCGCCGCGATAATCGAGCTCATAGGCCTCTTCGCCATCGACGAATATGGTCTCGCGTCCGGAAAAGTGGTCGGTCGCCCCGCGGCTGCTGTCGATGTAGCAGCCAAAGGCGTGCTGATATTCCATGCCGCCAAGGAAATGGCGCTTCTCGCGATACATGGTCTGCAGTGCCGCCTTGATAACAGCGCCCGCCCGTCTCGCGTCGAGCAGATCCGCGCGGATGATCCGGCCGAAGTAGTTCATGGCCCACAGCGGCTCCCCGTCGCGCCAGACAGCCTCTTGCCCGGCAAAGTCCGTACCCCCGAAATAACTGTCGAGATAACGCCAAAGCCCGCGGTGGTAGCCGACGTCGTATGAGCCCGGCCGGCAGGCCGGAAGTTTTGCGCCGTCGCCGACATAGGCCTTCGCCTTCGCCTCAACGACGAAATCCGTCAGTTCCTCGATGTCGACCATAAGCGCTTCCTCCGATTGCAGTCGGAGGATGGCTCAGCAGGGTCCGGTTGTAAAGAACAAAAAGCGAACGAAATGCAGGAATAGCTATTCGGCGCCGCAGACCCTTTGACCGATCTCGTCGCTCCAGTCCTTGAGCAGAACGGTGGCGCCCTTCGCCCTGATCGGCTTCGCATTGGCCGTGCCCTTGCCGCTCAGGACGTTGAAGTCGCACTGCGTCGTATTGTCCAGGTTAAGCGTGTCGTAGGACGAATAGGTATAGCCGGCGACGACGAATTCCGAACCGCGATAGGCGACCGTCAGCTTCTGCTCCCAGCGGTCGCGACCGATTGCGTCGTTATGCGAGGTGATCTCGATCGAACCGTTCGGAAGCGCGTTGACCGATGGCGCCTGACCGTAGAAATCGAAGTGGCCCCAGACCTTGCCGGGAATCAGCGACTTCAGCACCAGCCTGCCGACGTCATTGGTGAGATAGAGATAAACGGCGTTGTCCTCGTCGCCGCCTTCCGTGGGGGCGACAAGCAGGACCAGATCGCTTGCATCATCCTTGTTCCAATCCCCCGTCGCGGCGGACACGATTCGGGCTGGATCGATGGCGCCCTCGGCGAGGGCGAGAGGCGGCGGTAACAACAGACAGGCTGCAAGCAGAACCGATCGCATGTGCGTTCCTTGAAGAGAAGAGGCGGGCGCGCCGGGCCCATGCCGGACGCTGCGATCTTAATTGATTCGCGAAGTCGTTGCTGTGCTGGCGCCAAAGGTGTCTCGGCGGAACTGATCGCCCCGGTTGTGTTAACCATAGCCGGTGAATAACGGGCGTTTCATGCGCGCTTGCTTGACTATTGAACAGAATTAGAACAAAAAGGGAACAATAGCCGAAAGGAGCCATGTTATGACTGATTTCGTCCGTGATCTCGCTGCCTTCGCCTCCATGACCCTCTTCATCGCCAGTATTGCGGTGATCGCGCTCGGTATGTGATCGCTGCCCTGCTTAAAGCTGTCCTCCAACGCCGTGCTGGGTAAAAAGGTACCGGGTCTCTCGGTAAGGCTGGACAGCCGGGGCGGGAAACGGGATATCCTCCGGACTGACGGGAATCGGAGTGCGGCAATGGCAGGCGACGAAAGCATCGGGCAGGGTATAGTGGCCGCGAATCCGCAATTCGTTCACCTGCGCGTGCACTCGGCATACTCGCTGCTCGAAGGGGCGTTGCCGCTGAAGAAGATCATTGCCAAGGCGGTGGCCGACGATCAGCCGGCGATCGGCATTGCCGATACGAACAATCTGTTCGCGGCGCTGGAGTTTTCCCAGAAGGCGGCGGACGAGGGATTGCAACCGATCATCGGCTGCCAGCTGTCCATCGATATGGAGGACGAGGCGGAGGGCGAGCGGCGCGGCCATGCGCAGCAGCTCGCCAAGCTGCCCTCGATCGTCCTGATCGCCGCGACCGACGAAGGCTACGTCCGCCTCGTTGACCTGGTCAGCCGCGCCTATCTCGAAGGCGAAGGTCATCAAGCGGCGCGCATAACGCGGTCCTGGCTTGCCGCCGGTGGTACCGATGGATTGATCGCCTTGACCGGCGCCGGCAGTGGCCCGGTCGATCTGGCACTGAAATCAGGCTCGCCGGCTTCTGCCGAGGTGCGTCTCAAAGCGATGATGGAGCTGTTCGGCAATCGTCTCTATGTCGAATTGCAGCGCCATGGCAGCTACGACCGACGCCATGAGAGCCGCCTGATGGAGCTCGCTTATCGCTACGATCTACCGCTCGTCGCGACGAACGAGGCCTTTTTCCCGTCGCCGGCCGATTATGACGCGCATGATGCTTTGATGGCCGTTGCCCACAATGCCGTCGTTTCCGATGATCGCCGCTTCAGGCTGACGTCGGATCACTATCTCAAGAGCCGCAAGGAGATGGCGGCACTTTTCGCCGATCTGCCGGAAGCGCTGGAAAGCACGGTCGAGATCGCGCGCCGTTGCTCCTTCATGCTGAAGACCCGCGGGCCGATCCTGCCGCGCTTCACCGGTGCCTCGGATGATCCCGTCGAGGCCGAGCGCGCCGAATCCGCCGAGCTTCGCCGCCAGGCGGAGGAAGGGCTGGAGGAGCGTCTGGGGAGGCTTGGCATGGCGCCGGGCTACAAGGAGGAGGACTATCGCGAGCGGCTCGCCTTCGAACTCGGCGTCATCGAGCGGATGAAATTTCCAGGTTACTTCCTGATCGTTGCCGACTTCATCAAATGGGCGAAGCAGCATGACATTCCCGTCGGTCCGGGCCGCGGCTCCGGCGCCGGATCGCTGGTTGCCTATGCGCTGACGATTACCGATGTCGATCCGATGCGCTTCTCACTGCTTTTCGAGCGCTTCCTCAATCCGGAGCGCGTGTCGATGCCGGACTTCGACATCGACTTCTGCCAGGATCGCCGCGAAGAGGTCATTCGCTACGTTCAGCAGAAATACGGCCGCGAACAGGTGGCGCAGATCATCACCTTCGGTTCGCTGCAGGCGCGTGCGGCGTTGCGCGACGTCGGACGCGTGCTCGAAATGCCCTACGGCCAGGTCGACAAGATCTGCAAGCTGGTGCCGAACAATCCGGCGAACCCGACGCCGCTTTCCAAGGCGATCGAGGAGGAACCGCGCCTCAAGGAGGAGGCGGAAAAGGAGCCGGTCGTCGGGCGCCTCCTTGACATCGCGCAAAAGATCGAAGGGCTTTACCGCCACGCCTCGACGCACGCGGCGGGCATCGTCATCGGTGACCGGCCGCTGTCGCAACTGGTGCCGATGTATCGCGATCCGCGCTCCGACATGCCGGTCACCCAGTTCAACATGAAATGGGTCGAGCAGGCCGGGCTCGTGAAGTTCGACTTCCTTGGCCTGAAGACGCTGACGGTGCTGAAGACGGCGGTCGACTTCGTTGCCAAGCGCGGCATCGCAGTCGATCTGGCGAGCATCCCGCTCGACGATCCGAAAACCTACGAGATTCTTTCCCGCGGCGAGACGGTCGGGGTGTTCCAGGTGGAAAGCGCCGGAATGCGCAAGGCGCTGATCGGCATGCGGCCGGACTGCATAGAAGACATCATCGCGCTGGTGGCGCTCTACCGGCCGGGTCCGATGGAAAACATCCCGGTCTACAACGCTCGCAAGCATGGGGAGGAGGAGATCGAATCGATCCACCCGAAGATCGACTACCTGCTCAAGGAAACGCAAGGCGTTATCGTCTACCAGGAACAGGTGATGCAGATCGCCCAGGTGCTGTCGGGCTATTCGCTCGGCGAGGCCGACCTGTTGCGCCGCGCCATGGGCAAGAAGATCAAGGAGGAGATGGACAAGCAGCGCGCCCGCTTCGTCGACGGCGCCGTCAAGAATAGCGTCTCCAAACCGCAGGCGGACCTGATCTTCGATCTGCTCGCCAAGTTCGCCAATTACGGCTTCAACAAGTCGCATGCGGCCGCCTACGCCATCGTCTCCTACCAGACCGCCTACATGAAGGCGCACTATCCGGTCGAGTTCCTGGCGGCGTCGATGACGCTCGACATGTCGAACACCGAGAAGATCAACGACTTCCGCCAGGACGCGATGCGCCTCGGCATCCAGGTGATCGCGCCCTCGGTGCAGAGCTCGTTCCGCCCGTTCGAGACCGGCGACAACCGCATCTATTACTCCCTGGCCGCCATCAAGGGTGTCGGCGAATCCGCTGTCGACCATATCGTCGCCGTTCGCGGCAACCGGCCTTTCGCAAGCCTCGAGGATTTCTGCCTTAGGATCGACCCGAAACTCCTGAACCGGCGCGTCTTCGAAAGCCTGATCGCCGCCGGTGCCTTCGACTGCTTCGGTTATGACCGGGCCGAGCTCATCGGCGGCCTCGACCGGATTCTCGGCTTTGCGCAGCGCGCCCAGGAAAACAAGCTGAGCGGCCAGAGCGACATGTTCGGCGCGGGCGCTGCGACGGGTCCCGAAAAGATCGCTCTGCCGGCCTACACGCCCTGGCTTGCCTCGGAGAAGCTGCACCGCGAGTTCCAGGTGCTCGGCTTTTACCTTTCCGCCCATCCGCTCGATACCTACAACAATCTCCTGGCGAAGATGCGCGTGCAGACATTCGCGGATTTTTCCGCCGCCGTGAAGAAAGGGGCGACCGCAGGCCGGCTTGCCGGCACGGTGACGTCGAAGCAGGAGCGCAAGACGCGCACCGGCAACAAGATGGGCATCGTCGCCTTCTCCGATGCGTCCGGTCAGTTCGAGGCGGTGCTGTTCTCGGAAATGCTGCACCAGTATCGCGATCTGCTGGAGCCCGGCAAGTCGCTGGTGATGACCGTCGATGCGGAGGAGCGGCCGGAAGGCATCGGCCTTCGCATCCGGACGCTGCGGTCGCTCGAAGAGGAATCCCTGCAGATGCAGAAGGCGCTGCGCGTCTATGTGCGCGACTCCGGCCCCTTGCGCTCCATCGCCTCGCATCTCAACGCCAAGGGCGACGGTCTCGTCTCCTTCATTGTCATCAAGGACAATGGTCAGCGGGAGATCGAGGTCGAGCTCAGTGAGAAATACCGGATCTCGCCGGAAATCGCTGCGGCGCTTCGCTCCGCGCCGGGTGTCGTGGACGTCGAGTTGGTATAGCATCGGCCGCGAGCGGCAAGCGTCAGCGGCTGCTTACCGAGCTCGAGTAATGGTGATGAAATCGGTCCCTTCGCCGGTCTCCAGCCCCGTGTCGGTGTCGGAAATTGACAGCGACGATCCGTCGGCAAGGAGGCGCGCGATGCGTCTACGCACCTCCTCGGGCACCGTGAGGCGGCTCAAGCTCTGCTCCAGGGGATTGAATTCCAGGGGATCGGCGTCGACCGTGATGCCCAGCCGTTGTTTCGCGGCCTTTGAGAGCGCATTGTCGAGCGACATGCCGAACCACTTGCCCTCGCCGGTTGCTGCGTCTGTATCCTGGAACTGCAGAAAATGCGTGCCGAGCGCCAGTTCGGGTCTCTCTATTTTCACGTCCGCCTCGAAGAGCGGTTCAAACGCGCGGCGTACGCGAAGAATACCGTTCGACGGCATGTTGCGGCCGACCTTCCGATAGACGGCCTCGATCAGATCCGGAGTCGCCTTGCCGTCCACCGGCAACCCCTCTGCGGTCTGGAAAGAGCGGATCGCAGCAAGCGTCATGGGGCCGCTGCGGCCGTCCGGATCACCCGGGTCGTAGCCGAGCGTGGTCAGCAGCACCTGGAGATCGCGCATCGACTCCTGGTCGCCACGCCGCGTGATCAGAATTCGAATTGGCGGCTGATCGTGCTCCAGCACCGGCGAGGGGCTGCTGTGCGTCATGGCCACTTCGAAGGAGGCTCCGTCGAAATGGCTGATGGCGGGCCGCAGCGGTACGTCCGACATCGGCGGCCGCGGCGGGCGCGCCTCTCTCGGCTGGAACAGCATCGCGCTCGATGTTTCGACGGGCGTCACCTGGCGATCGGAGATCACCACATGCATGCCGCGTTCGGTCATCTTGAACAGGCCGGCGGCGAATTTGCTCGGCAGGCGCACGCAGCCATGCGAGGCGGGATAGTCCGGCACATGGTTCGACCCATGCAAGGCGATGCCGGACCAGGTGAGCCGCTGCATGTAAGGCATCGGCGCATTCGAATAGATGTTGGACCTGTGATGGCGGCGCTTTTCGAGAATCGAAAAGATGCCAGTCGGCGTCGTGTGGCCGCGCCTGCCTGTCGAAACATCGGACGTGGCGACGACGGTGTCGCCGTCATAGACGACGAGCGACTGCTGCTGTCTCGCGACGACGATCTGCAGCGGCGCCTTTGTGCCGGCCAAAAGCGCTGATGGCGCCGACACGATGAGTACGGCCAGTCCCATTCCGAGAGTGATACGCAATACAAACCCTCATCCGAGCTGAAGCGCTATAACGATGCAGCGCTTCCCTCCGGCACCTTTCCGGCACGCCGCGGTCGAGCGGCGTGCCGACTATCGAGCAAGGATACGCCTCAAAATTTAACGAATTGAAACACAGGAAGCCGCGCCGCTGGTGAGCGGCAAAGGGGTGACGCGCTATTGATCGCGTCGGCGTTGGCCGAAGGTATAGCCCGTTTCGACGCTGGTCTTGCCGAATTTGTCGCGCAGCTTGTTGATCGCCTCTTCGGCCGCAGCGCGCCTTGTTCCCAGAGGATCGACGAGGTCCGGCGGATCGGCGAAATCGGGGGCGGTGAGATCACTGACGCCGATGCCGATCAGCCGGTATTTCGTGCCGTCGACCTCTTTCTCGAGCAGTTGCAGGCCGACCCGGAAGATGCGGTCGGCGAGCCGGGTCGGGCTTTCGAGGCGCCGGTTGCGGGTGCGGAGCTTGAAGTCCGCCGTCTTGAGTTTCAGGACGACGGTCTGCCCGGCAAGCTCCGACTTGCGCAGCCGCAGCGCAACCTGCTCGCTCAAGTGCCTGAGATGCGGAACGAGCTCGTCCGGGCGCGACAGGTCGTCGTTGAAGGTCGTCTCCGAGGAGACGCTCTTCGCCTCGCCGTCGATCTCCACGCTGCGCTCGTCCTGCCCGCGGGAAAGGCGATAGAGCCTCTGGCCCATCGAGCCGTAGCGGCGCATCAGGTCCGCTTCCTCCATCGTCTGCAATTGCCCGATCGTGCGGATTCCGTCGCGGTCGAGGGTTGCGGCAAAGGCCTTGCCCACGCCCCAGATCAGCGTGACCGGGCGCTCCTTGAGGAAATCAGTCGCCTCGGCCTGGCCGATGACGGAGAAGCCGCGCGGCTTCTGCAGATCGGAGGCGACCTTGGCGAGAAACTTGCAGTAGGAAAGCCCGACCGAGACGGTGATGCCGACCTCCTGCTCGACGCGTCTCGCAAAGCGCGCCAGCGTGCGGGCAGGGGGATCGTGATGCAGCCGCTCGGTGCCGTTCAGGTCCAGGAATGCCTCATCGATCGAGAGCGGCTGCACGAGCGGCGTCAGTTCGAGCATCATTGCCCTGACCTCGCGCCCGACCCGCGAATACTTCTCCATGTTCGGCTTGATGACCACGGCCTCCGGACAGGCCTCGAGTGCCTTGAACATCGGCATGGCCGAGCGGACGCCGTGAATGCGGGCGATGTAGCAGGCCGTCGAGACGACGCCGCGCTTGCCGCCGCCGATGATCACCGGCTTGTCGGCAAGCTCCGGGTTGTCGCGCTTCTCGACCGAGGCATAGAAGGCGTCGCAGTCGATATGCGCCAAAGTCAACCGATAGAGTTCGGCATGACTGAGAAGCCGCGGGCTGCCGCAGGCCAGGCACCGTCGCGCCGGCGCGGCCAGTTCCTTGAGGCAGTCTCGGCAGAAGCCTGAAAACGGTGCAGCGCTGGTCATGGAGGAACAAATGTTGAACGCGGCGACTTTACGCTCTACCCTGGTGAGTCTCAAGGTGGCGATCGGAGGCCATGGTGGATATCGCCCTGCAATTTGCGCCGGTGACACGGGATCTCTGGCCGGATTTCGAGATGCTCTTCGGGCCGAAGGGCGCCTATTGCGGCTGCTGGTGCGTTGCGCTGCGTCTGCCCTACAAGATCCGCGGCACCATGTCGGCCGATGACCGCAAGACGTATATTCGCGAGCGCATCGAAGCCGACCCGCCGCCGGGCATCCTCGGCTATTGCGAGGGAAGGCCGGTTGCATGGGTCCAGGTCGGGCCTCGCCACGATGTACCGCAATTCAATTCGCCGCGGACGTGCTCGCGGCCGCTCGAAGAGCGCGAGGCTGAGGACGCGCACGTCTGGGCGATCAGCTGCTTTTTCCTTTCAACGCCCCTGCGCGGCAAGGGATTGAGTCACCGGATGCTCGCCGCCGCCATCGATCATGCGCGGCGAGGCGGCGCGCACTGTCTCGATGCCTGCCCGATCGACCACACCAAGCAGCCGAAATCGGTCGCGCTCTATATCGGCTCGACGTCGATTTTCGATGCGGCCGGTTTCGAGATGGTCGCCTGCCGCAAGGACGGCAGACCGCTGATGCGACTGGACTTGAGGCAATGACGATGCGTTTCGAAATTCTGCCGGCCTGTGGAGCGCCGCCCCCGCGTGCTTCAGCCGGGCGTCGTTGCGCCCCAGTGGCTGCGGATCAGCTTTGCCGCTTCGGCCCAGTCCGCGGCAACATGGATGCCTGCGGGGGGCGGCGGGGCGAGGGCGCGAAACTCCGCGTTCGCCATCAGATTGATGAGGAGAGAGGAGGGCGCGTGCGCCTGCACCGAATGGAGGTTGTGCAGGATATCGTCGATGAAGACGAGCGGAAGGCGGCGTTCCCCGTGCAAGTGTTTGACGAGCGGTCCCTTCGGCTCCTCGGAGGCAAGCAGCGGATAGGAAAGGCCGAGAACGTCGAGCAAGGCCCGGCGCACCGGCGCATGACGCGGCGGCATCGCCGTCAGGAAAATGATGTCGGCCTCTTCGGAAAGCTCCGCCAGGGTTTCCACAGCCCGCGCCGCCGGCGTCTGCCATTGATCCTGGACGGCGAAGAAGGCTTCGAGCAGCGTTTCCGCCGTCGCTTCGCTGACCGCCTCGCCGCCCCGCCGATCGATGATATTGCCGGCAAGGCGGAAGGAACGAGGCAGCAACGCGTGTTCACGGGCTTCCAGGAATGCCATGAACGGGGTCAGAAATTCGAGCACGACCTCGTCGACGTCCGTGACGATCAGTGGTCGTTGTCGCAGAGGAACGTCGCCAGCGGCCGCGAAGGCAGGCATGCTCAGTCCTCAAAGTTCGCCGGGCCTGAAAATGCCTGGTGCGCCCGGACGACCTCCTCGGGCGCAGTCTGCGTTGCCGTGCAGAAGGCCATCAGCGTCGGCTCATGGTCCATCAGAAAGGCGACGACCCCGCCCATGAAGGCCGGATCCCCTACGGCTTTGCGCAGCGAAGCGGGGTCGGTGCCGGTCAGCGCCAGGAAACGCGACAGCAGTTCCGGTTCATTGGCGAGCCAGCCGAGGATCGCGATCGCGGTTTCGTCAGCGCTCTTCATGCTCTTGAATCTCTTCTCATATGGCGCCCGGAGTTACCTCTTTTTCAACCAAATATCGTTAGTCTTGCGACCGAGGAAGTGGGTCGAGTCACCGTTCGTGAAGCTTATATCTCTCCAGGGGACTTGCAAGGCGGCGACAGACAGTAAGGGATCGACATGCCCAAACAGGTGATGATTGTTGAGGATAACGAGCTGAACATGAAGCTCTTCCGCGACCTGATTGAGGCGTCTGGCTATCAGACGATCCAGACGCGAAATGGCATGGAAGCGCTCGAACTGGCGCGCAAGCACCGGCCCGACCTCATTCTCATGGACATCCAGTTGCCGGAGGTTTCAGGCCTCGAGGTGACGAAATGGCTGAAGGAAGACGACGAGCTCCACGTCATTCCCGTCATCGCGGTAACTGCCTTCGCCATGAAGGGCGACGAGGAGCGCATTCGCCAGGGCGGATGCGAAGCCTATGTTTCTAAACCGATTTCCGTTCCCAAATTCATTGAAACGATCAAGACATATCTGGGCGATGCCTGATTGCCGGGAAAGACGATATGACTGCGCGCATCCTCGTCGTCGATGACGTACCAGCCAATGTGAAGCTTCTGGAGGCGCGCCTCGTCGCCGAGTATTTCGATGTCTTGACGGCCGGCGACGGACGCTCCGCATTGGCGATCTGCGAGAACACCCCAGTCGACCTTATCCTTCTTGACATCATGATGCCCGACATGGACGGCTTCGAGGTCTGCGCGAAACTGAAGGAAAACAGCCGCACCGCGCATATTCCCGTGGTCATGGTGACGGCGCTCGACCAACCCTCCGATCGTGTGCGCGGCCTCAAGGCCGGTGCAGACGATTTCCTCACCAAGCCGGTCAACGATCTCCAGCTGATGTCCCGGGTGAAAAGCCTGGTGCGGCTCAAGAATGTCAGCGACGAATTACGCCTCAGGGCGCAGACGGCACAGACGATCGGCCTGCAGGAACTTGCCCGCGCCGACCGGCCCGACGAGCCCGGCCACGTGCTCCTCGTCGACGGTCGTGCCTCCTCGCAGGAGCGGCTGCTGCGCGCCTTGAAGCCGATCGCCGACGTTTCGGTGATCTCCGACCCCCAGGCGGCCCTTTTCGAGGCCGCGGAGAACAGCTTCGATCTGGCGATCGTCAACGCCAACTTCGAAGACTACGATCCGCTGCGCCTCTGTTCGCAGTTGCGCTCGCTTGAGAGGACCCGCTTCATACCGATCCTGCTCGTCACCGAGCAGGGGAGCGAAGAGATGGTCGTTCGTGCCCTCGAGCTCGGGGTAACGGACTACATCATGCGTCCGGTCGATCCCAACGAGCTCGTGGCGCGCTCGTTGACGCAGATCCGCCGCAAGCACTGCAATGACCGGCTGCGCGCCAGCGTCCAGCAAACGATCGAATTGGCGATCACCGATGATCTCACCGGCCTTCACAATCGCCGTTACCTCGACAGCCATCTGAAGCTCCTGATCAACCGGGCCAGCGCGCGCGGCCGGCCGCTTTCGATCTGCATCACCGATATCGATCGCTTCAAACTGGTGAACGACACCTATGGGCACGATGCGGGCGACGAAGTTCTGCGCGAATTTGCCAACCGCGTCCGGGCGACGGTTCGCGGGGCCGATCTCGCCTGCCGGTTCGGCGGCGAGGAGTTCGTCATCGTCATGCCGGACACGACGCCCGAGATGGCGGCGATTGTCGCCGAGCGGCTTCGCTTGATGGTTGAGGGACGCGCCTTCGGGATTTCACAGGGCGAAACGATCCTCAGCGTCACGGCCTCCCTGGGGATCGCCACCCTGCGGCCCGAGGGCGACACGCCCGAAGCCCTGTTGAAGCGCGCCGACACGGCGCTGTATCAAGCCAAGAACAACGGACGCAACCGGGTCGTCGCGGCGGCCGCGTAAGCCGAATTGGCAAGCGGCGCTCGCCGGCCGTCTCGAACTTCGCCATTGGGCGTAGAGGAGGCCGGAGCATACGCCCAAACTCAGCTTGCCAACTTACTTATAAGTTGTATCTTTTGCCGCGTCGCTGGTGCTGGGGCAAGCATTTCCATAGAGCGGCGGGTTCGGATTTGTCCGAATACGAGACAGAATTAACCAAACGCCGAGCAACCCGCTTCGGCGATTAAGAATTCGTTGATTTTTTTTTATTTTCAAGCAATGCTGATATAAAGGAAGTGAGACTTCCACGATCGATCGGTTACCCCATGATGCTCAGGTCCGCCGCATCTCCTGGGTCGTGGGGTCGGTCGGCTGGCTTCCGACATCCGCGGATTCCTCGTGCCGCAGTCGGAGCCAGCCGACCCCCTTTCAAAACGCCGCCTCAAAAGAGGCGGCGTTTTTCGTTTCCGGTCTAAGGGCGCTCAGTCGCAAACCGTTACGACGTTCTCGGGCATCGACTGCAAGCCAAAGAAAAAGCGCCGAACCTTGCGGCCGGCGCTCGTCGGTCGAACCGAAACGCGATCTTACTTGATCTTCGTTTCCTTGAATTCGACGTGCTTCTTGACGACCGGATCGTACTTCGTCTTCGTCATCTTTTCCGTCATCGTGCGGCTGTTCTTGGTCGTGACGTAGAAATAGCCCGTGTCGGCCGTCGACAGCAGCTTGATCTTGATGGTGGTAGCTTTCGCCATGGTCGTCCTGCCTTTATAGAAAGATGAAAGCCGTGGACAACCGGTTGCGGGCCACGGTCAAGGTTGGCGCGAAACTACAAATCGCGGTCGAAAAGTCAAGGCCGTTTTGGATTCAAAACGATGCGGGCGAGCGAAAGCACGACATAAAGGCCGAAGAAGCCGGCAATGGCCCAGGCAAACCCGTCGTTGCCGGTGACATCCATTGCTGCGCCGATCACCTGCGGTCCGGCTACGGTGCCGACGGCGTAGGAGAACACGAAGGCTGCGTTGGCGGCCGCCAGGTCCGCCCCCTGTAGACGGGCGCCAAGATGGCTGAGGCCGACCGTGTAGAGGCCCGAGACGCATCCTCCCCAGAACAGAAGCACAAGCGCCATGAGGAACCAGCTTTCGACCAGCATCGGCAGGAACAGCGCACCGACGAGGCCGATCAATGTCAGGGCAGACAGGATCGTCCGCCGATCCTTCACATGATCGGAAAGCATGCCGAGCGGGATCTGGAAGATGAAGTTGCCGACGCCCATGACGGTCAACAGCAGGGCTGCCTGTGATTCGGTAAAGCCGGCACGCATCCCGAATATCGGGAAGAGCGAGAGGCCACCATATTCCACCGCGCCGAAAATGAAGACGGCAGCGGTGGCGGTCGGCACGAGCAATACATAACGCATGAAATGGCGCTTCGGCTTCTCATCGAGTACCGGGCTTTCGTTGCGCGCTAGAAAGATCGGGATCGCAGAAAGCAGGATGACCCCCGCGCCGACAGTAAAGGGCAGGACGCCCTCGCTGCCCAGGATCGAAAAGAGCAAAGGACCGCTCGCAAAACCGAGCGAGAGTACGGTGCCGTAGATGCCGAGCACGAAGCCGCGCCTGTTCGGCGGTGCAGTGGCATTGATCCAGAACTCAGAGAGGATGAAGAGGACCGTGATCGCACCGTGAAAGACGATTCGGAGCGGAAACCAGAGCCAGAAATTGGTGATGTAGTAGAAGCCGAGCGCGCTTGCCGATGCCACCACGATTGCCAGCAGCATGGTCGGTGCGACGCCGTGACGATGGGCGAATTTCATCGTGAACGGAGCGGCGGCCATCGATGCGATGCCGGCCATTGCAGCATTCAGCCCGTTCAGCGTAGGCGCAATGCCGCGCTTCTCCATGATGATGCTCAGCAGGGGAAGCCCCAGACCCATCGCAATGCCGACGGCGGTGATCGACGCAAGCGCTGCGGCCAGCGAAGGCCAGTGAATTTCGTCAACCGGCGCGGATGTGCCGGACTGCGGCTTCGACATTCGGCAGGATCCCTAGAGAAGCGTACGAAGAAAGCGCCCGCGGCGCGTGAAGTAGAACGGGATTGCCCGGTCATAAGGAAGCGAAGAATCCGATTCGAGGCCGGTCCTCAGATCCGTGAGGATGATTGCGGTGATCTCCGGTACTTGGAGAGACGAGACGTCGTTGACATCGATCCACTGCAAATCCTGAAGCTCCCGGCTGTCCAGGACCGCAGACGGATCGATCTCGGCTTCATCCGCGAAGATGGCAAAGAAGCGCGTGTCGAACCGCCGCGTTTGTCCCGGCGGCGTGATGGCCCGCGCCATATAGCGCAAGTTTGTGAGATCGGGAAGAAAGGGAAGGGGAGCACCTGACGGGCTGTGCTGCCGGCCGAGACAGACGCCGGCCTCTTCGAAGAGTTCTCGCGCTGCCGCGAGCGCCAGCGCCCGGGCGCGTCCGTCGGTGATCGGGCGCCCCTCGCTTGTTGTCAAGGCACGCAGCACGGTCGGATTAAGGTCGCCGGAAAACCCGAGCCGATGGTCCATCGGGTCGCGGCGGCCGCCGGGAAAAACGTAGAGATCCGGCATGAAGGCGTGGGCGCTATGGCGCTTGCCCATCAGGACACGTACGCCTTTGCCGGAGCGATCGAGAAGCATGATCGAAGCCGCGTCCCGCGGTCGGAGCGGTGGGTGCTTGACCGCGCCCGTGTGCGGCTGGGGTGGGCCGCTGCTCCGATTAGGCTTCATGCCGAGGGATCCCGCGGCGGCAGGATGTCTTCCGGCCGGTCTTCGTGGCCGCCGAAGCCGTGCATCTTGAGAGCCCATTGCAAGCCGATGACCGCGCCCTTGACCGGCTGCATCAAAGCGAGTGCGCTGACGAGCGTCACCGGCGCCCACAGCGCCAGGTGCTGCCAGGTGGAGAGGGGTAGGACGAGATCGGTCATCATATAGCCGCCGAGCACCACATGGCCGACGATCGTCACGACGATATAGGGCGGAAAGTCGTCGGCACGGTGATGGTCCATGCGTTCGCCGCAGGCGGCGCATGCATCCACGGACTTTACGAAGCCTCGAAACAGCCGGCCTTGGCCGCAGGCTGGGCACTTCCCGAGAAAGCCGCGCTTCATCGAGCGGCCGACCGGCCGCTCCTCCCGCTGCTCCCCGCCCAGTTGGAGCTTGTCCGTTGCCATTGCTTTCATGCCCAATCCTTATCGAACGAGGGCCGCGCACCGGTCGCTGGCGTCAGCGCCTGCCGCGCGGCGGCCGCGTTCCCGGCCGCTTGCCTGCGTTCACGCGATCGCGGCGGCCGGACTTGTGAAAGGAGCGCATGGCCGTCGGCATCTTTCGCCCTTCGCTCAGCATCTCGAAGCGGAGCGCGCCGGCGAGCGGCACGGCCTCTGCGAGCTTGACGCGAACCGGATCGCCGAGACGATAGCCAAGTCCGGTTTTTTCGCCGGAAAGGGCCTGATGCGCCTCATCATAGATAAAATAGTCGCGTCCGAGCGTAGATATAGGGATGAAACCATCGGCGCCATAGGCGGGGAGGGTGACAAATAGTCCCGCCTTGGTAACGCCCGAAACGCGCCCGTCGAACTCCTCGCCGACGCGTCCGTTCAAGTGATGCGCGATCAGCCGGTCGACCGTATCGCGCTCGGCCGCCATGGCGCGCCGCTCGAAGGTGGAAATTTCCGCAGCGATATCGTCGAGCACGCCCTCTTCCTGAGGCGTCAAGCCGCCCTCACCAAGGCCGAGCGCGATCACCAGCGCCCGATGCACCACCAGGTCGGCATAGCGCCGGATCGGCGAGGTGAAGTGGGCATAGCGCATCAGGTTGAGGCCGAAATGGCCGATGTTTTCCGGACTGTAGATCGCCTGGCTTTGCGACCGGAGCACCATCTCGTTGACCATGGTCTCGTAGGGCTGGCCATCGGCCCGGGCGAGAACGCCATTGAAGTGGTTGGCGCGCATGTTGCCGCCCTTGGCGAGCGAGATGTCGAGCGTCGCCAGGAACTCGCGCAGGGTTTCCTGCTTGGCGAGCGACGGCTGGTCGTGGACGCGGTAGATCAATGCCTGACGTTTCTGCTCCAGCGTCTCCGCGGCGGCGACGTTGGCCTGAATCATCATTTCCTCGATCAGCCTGTGGGCGTCGAGGCGTTCCGGCACGAGGACCCGGTCGACGGTCCCATCCGGCTTCAGGATGATCTTGCGTTCGGGCATGTCGAGTTCAAGCGGCTGGCGCCGTTCCCGCCCGCGGCTGAGAATGCGGTAGCCTTCCCATAGCGGCTTCAGGATCGGTTCCAGGAGCGGCCCGGTCTTTTCGTCCGGCGCGCCGTCGATGGCGGCCTGGGCCTGTTGATAGGAAAGCTTGGCGGCGCTGCGCATCATGATGCGGTGAAACGTATGTCCGGCCTTCCGGCCCTCCTTCGAGAAACGCATCCTGACGGCGAGCGCCGGGCGATCGACGCCTTCCTTCAAGGAGCAGAGATCGTTGGAGATGCGCTCGGGCAGCATCGGCACGACGCGATCGGGGAAATAGACGGAATTGCCGCGTTTCAGCGCTTCGAAATCGAGAGCCGATTTCGGCCGGACGTACCAGGAGACGTCGGCGATCGCGACCGTGACGATGACGCCGCCGGGATTGTCGGGCGAGGGATCCGGTTCGGCATGGACGGCGTCGTCGTGGTCCTTGGCATCGGCCGGGTCGATGGTGACGAGTGGCAGCGAGCGCCAATCCTCGCGATGCGCCATCGTCGCCGCGTCTGCCGCATCGGCCTCCTGCAGCACCCGCTCCGGGAAGATATGCGGAATGCCGTGCGCATGGATGGCAATCATCGAGATTGCCTTTTCGGAGGCGACGGAACCGATGACGGTCTGCACCTGCGCACGCGGCAGGCCGTAGCGGCCGAGGCGGGCGAGATGCACCTCGACGAGGTCGCCGTCCTTGGCTTCCGCGGTGAATTCCGGATCGACGAGGACTTCCTCGCCCCGCTTGTCGATCGGCAGCAGCCGCCCACCGCCGCCCGGTGTCGCGCGGAAAACGCCGAGCACGGCATCCTTGCGCTTGTCGAGGACCTTGATGATGCGCGCCGTGTAGGCCGGCCCGCCCCGCTCCTTGGCCGGGAAGATCTTGGCAAGCACGCGGTCGCCGAGACCGGCGACCGGTACCTTGCCCTTCGCCTTGCCGACGGCTGACTGCCGGATGAGGACGGCCGGCGCAACGCCGTCGTCGTCGAGCCATTCGGCCGGTCGGCCGATCAATTCGCCGTCGATGTCGCGGATGGTGATGTCGAGCACGGTGACCGGCGGCAGGGCGCCGGGGCGAACGAGCGACTTTCGCTTCTTCTCGACCAGCCCATCCTCTTCCAGCGAGCGCAGCAGCGCCTTGAGTTCGACGCGCGCCTCGCCCTTGAGGCCGAAGGCCTTGGCGATCTCGCGCTTCGAGGCCTGCTGCGGGTTCTCGGCGATGAAGCGCATCAGCACATCGCGTGGCGGAACGGCGCCGTGGATGATCGTTTCCTTTTGGGCGGGCGCCGCCTGGGCCGCGCGCAACTGCTTTTTACCGGCACCTCTTGCGGGCCGTTCGGTCGGATCGCGCGGAATTCTGCTCAAGGTCAGTCCTTCTTGGCCTTCGCGGCCGTCTTGCTCTTCGCTTTTGCGGCGGTCTTGGGCTTTCCGGTTTTCGTCGCCGTGCTCTTCGTTGCCGCGGCCGCGGATCGGCCCTTCGTCGCGTTGCCATTCGACACGCCGCCTTTCGCCGCGCGCTCGGCGATCAGTGCGAGCGCCTCTTCGACGCTCACCGATTGCGGATCCTTGCCCCTCGGCAGGGTGGCGTTCACCTTGCCCCAGTTGACATAGGGGCCGAAGCGCCCGTCGCGCACCGTAATCGCCCCGCCGTCGGGATGTTCCCCGAGTTCCTTGAGCGCGGCGGCGGCGCGCCCGCGGCCACCCCCTGCAGCCTTCGACTGCTTGTCTGCGAGGGCCGAGACGGCGCGATTGAGGCCGATCGAGAAGACGTCCTCGACCGATTCGAGGTTGGCATAGGTGCCGTCATGCAGCACAAACGGGCCGTAGCGGCCGATCCCGGTCGAGATCATCTTGCCGGTTTCGGGATGCTTGCCGATGTCGCGCGGCAGCGAGAGAAGGGCGAGCGCCTTCTCGTGGTCGATCGTCGCCGGCGTCCAGCCCTTGGGAAGGCTGGCGCGCTTGGCGTCCTTGCCGTCGCCCCGCTGGACATAGGGTCCGAAGCGGCCGCTGCGCAGGGTGATTTCCTCGCCGGTGTGCGGATCCTTGCCGAGGCTCTGCGGCTCGTTCGATACGGCTGCTTCCGCCTCGCCATTGCTTTCCGACGAAAGCTGGCGCGTGTAGTTGCACTCCGGATAATTGGAGCAGCCGACGAAGGCGCCGTATTTGCCGAGCTTCAGCGAGAGTTTGCCGGTGCCGCAGACCTGGCAGGTCCGCGGGTCGCCGCCGTCTTCGCGGTTCGGGAAAACGAGCGGCGCCAGCTCCTCATTGAGCGCGTCGAGCACATTGGTGACGCGCAGTTCCTTGGTATCCTCGATCTGCGAGAAGAAATCCTTCCAGAACTCGCGCAGCACGTCTTTCCAGTTGAGCTCGCCAGCGGAAATCTGGTCGAGCTTTTCCTCGAGCGACGCGGTGAAATCGTACTCGACATAGCGGGTAAAGAAGCTCTCGAGGAAGGCGGTGACAAGCCGGCCCTTCGCCTGCGGCAACAGCTTGCGCTTGTCGATCGTCACATAGTCGCGATCGACGAGCGTGCTGATCGTCGCAGCATAGGTAGAAGGCCGCCCGATGCCGAGTTCTTCCATCTTCTTGATCAGCGTCGCTTCCGAATAGCGCGGCGGCGGTTCGGTGAAGTGCTGGCTGGCGTTGATCTTCTGCTTGGCGAGGCTTTCGCGCGCATTGATCTCGGGCAGCCGGCCGTCCTCGTCGCCGTCGTCCGCCTGCTCGCCGTCTTCCTTCATGTCGATATAGGCGGCAATGAAGCCATCGAAACGGATGACGGAGCCGGTGGCCCTGAGGCCGGCCTTCTTGCCGCCGTTGTCCGCCAGGATTTCCGCCGTGGTGCGCTCGATCTCCGCCGAGGCCATCTGGCTGGCGATGCCGCGCTTCCAGATCAGGTCGTAGAGCTTCAGCATATCGCCGTCGAGGAAGCGGCGGACCTGATCGGGTGTGCGATTGAAGTCGGTCGGCCGGATGGCTTCGTGGGCTTCCTGAGCGTTCTTCGCCTTGGTGGAATAGAAGCGCGGCTTTTCCGGCAGGTAGCGAGGCCCGAACTGGCTGCCGATCGCCCGACGCGCGGCATCGATCGCCTCCGGCGCCATCTGTACGCCGTCGGTACGCATATAGGTGATCAGACCGACGGTCTCGCCGCCGACATCGACGCCTTCATAGAGCTTTTGCGCCACCTGCATGGTGCGCGACGCCGAGAAGCCGAGCTTGGAAGAAGCGGCCTGCTGCAATGTCGAGGTAGTGAAGGGCGGACCGGGATTGCGCTTGACCGGCTTCGCTTCGACGCTCTCGACCACATAGCTCGCGCCGTCGAGCAGCGCTTTCAGCCGATTGGCTTCCTCACCGTTGCCGATGGACTTCGCCTGCAGCCGCTTGCCGTCGGCCGAGACGAGCCGCGCTTCGAACTCGTCGCCGCGCAGCGTCTTCAAGAGCGCCGAGATGTTCCAGTATTCTTCCGTGACGAAGCGTTCGATCTCCGCCTCGCGATCGCAGACGAGACGCAGCGCCACCGATTGCACGCGGCCGGCCGAGCGCGCGCCCGGCAGCTTGCGCCAGAGAACCGGCGAAAGGTTGAAGCCGACCAGGTAGTCGAGCGCGCGACGGGCGAGATAGGCGTCGACCAGCGAGATGTCGATGTCGCGCGGGTCCGCCATGGCATCGAGCACGGCCTTCTTGGTGATGGCATTGAAGACGACGCGCTTGACGGGCTTGTCGCCGATGACCTTTTTTTTCTTGAGGAGGTCGAGCACGTGCCAGGAGATCGCCTCACCCTCGCGATCGGGGTCGGTCGCGAGAATCAGCCCATCCGACGACTTCACGGCGTCGGCAATGTCCTTCATCCGCTTGGCGGAGGCGCCATCGACTTCCCACGACATTTCGAAGTCTTCGTCCGGGCGAACCGATCCATCCTTGGCCGGCAGATCCCGCACATGGCCGAACGAAGCAAGTACCTTGTAGCCTGGGCCGAGATACTTGTTGATCGTCTTGGCCTTGGAAGGCGACTCCACCACTACAACATTCATCGTCATTCTCTGAGACAATCTCTTCTGGCGAGGCGCAGGCGTTGCGCGGCCTTTATGGTGGCCACGAAATGGACAGGGATTCGGGCGCGGTCAAGGGGTTTATCGAAAATAGCGAACCGCAACCAAACCGCAACATACGATTTTCCGCAACTCTCGGTGGTTTGTTTTGCGACTTCCGCGCGTGCAGCGGCGTTTGGTGCCTATTGCGGTGGAGCGAGGGATACAAGATTTCCGCCGTGGCGGCTGAGTTGGCCGGTAAGGTCGAGCTCGAGAAGCACGAGGTGGACCTCGGAGGCGGAAAGGCCGGTGTGGCGGATGATGTCATCGATCTCGACCGGCGTCGGACCGAGCGCCTCGATGACAAGGGCGCGGCCGCCTTCGCCGGGCGAAACCATTGCCGGCGGCGCGGCGGGCGCATGTTCAGGCGCCGGTTCCCGGGCGCTCAGCCGCGAGAAAAGATCGTCGCGGCTGAGCGGCGCCAATCCCTCGAGAACGTCGGCTGTGGAGGTGGTGACGATCGCGCCCTGTTTCAGGAGATCATTCGTGCCGTGACAGCGCGGATCGAGCGGTGAGCCCGGCACGGCAAAGACGAGTCGGCCGAAATCGGCCGCGTAGCGGGCGGTGATGAGCGACCCCGAACGGCTGGCGGCTTCTACAATGGCGACGCCGAGACTGATGCCAGCGACCAGGCGGTTCCGTCTTGGAAAGTCGCGGGCGCGGGGCTCCCAGCCGAAGGGCATTTCGCTGATCGCCAAGCCCGCTCCTGCAGTGATCTGCTGCAGGAGGCCGACATTCTCGGGCGGAATAGGGTTGATCGAGGCCGCCGGCGAGCGCAGCGATCGTGCCGCTCTCGAGGCTGGCGCGATGGGCGGCGGTGTCGATGCCGCGGGCGAGGCCGGAGGTAATGACGTAGCCGGCGGCACCGGCGTCGCGCGCGATCATCGCTGCGAATTTGGCGCCGCTGACCGAGGCATTACGCGAGCCGACAATGCCGAGCGAGGCGCGGCTTGCCGTCTCGATATTGCCCTTCATCGCAAGGAGCGGCGGGGCGGCATCGATCTCCTTGAGCGCCGGCGGATAGTCGGGCTCGCCGATGCCGACGAACACCGCGCCGAACCGATGCGCGGCCTCGAGCTCGCGCTCCGCGTCTGCCACCGAGGCGATGCGAATCTGTCGGTCCGAGCCGCCGCGGCGCGAGAGGTCCGGCAGTGCCTCGAGCGCCGCCTCCGTGGAGCCGAAGTGGTTGACGAGATCCCGGAAGGTCGCAGGGCCGACATTATCGCTGCGGATCAGCCGCAGCCATGCGATCCTCTGCCGTCCGTCAGCGCAGTTCCGTTACGTCGAGCGCCGCCAGCCGGCATTATCCCTTTTCTCCGATCCGGCTTTCCGTACCGCTCAAGAGCCGCTGGATGTTGGCGCGGTGCTTGATCCAGGTGATCACCGTCATCAAGGCGAAGAGCAGGGCGATCTTCCCGTATCCGGTGACGTAGAGTGCAATCGGCATGATCGCGGTGGCAACCAGTGCCGACAGTGAGGAGTATCGGGTGATCTTAGCCGAGGCGAGCCAGATCGCGGCAAACGCGGGAACCATCAGAGGCGCAAGGCCGAGCAGGATCCCGATATAGGTGGCGACGCCCTTGCCGCCCTTGAAGGAGAGCCAGACCGGAAAGAGATGGCCGAGAAAGGCGGCGAGGCCAGCGGCGATGCCGGCTTCGACACCCCACAGAGACGCAATTGCCGCGGCCGCGGTTCCTTTTAGGGCATCGAGAAGAAGCGTGGCCGCGGCCAGTTTCTTGTTGCCCGTTCTCAAGACATTCGTCGCGCCGATATTGCCGGAGCCGATCTTGCGCACGTCGCCGAGGCCCGCCATGCGGGTGAGGATCAGGCCGAAGGGGATGGAGCCCAGCAGATAGCCGAAGGCGAGGCACAGAAGTGTTGCGGGCAGCCCCAGCTGCCAGGAAAACAGATCCACCGGTTTCTCCCCGCCTAAATGCTTCGGCTCACAATGAATGGACGAGCTTGCCGGCAACATAGGTCTGCACGACCCGCCCGGTAAAGCGCGCATTTTCGAATGGCGTGTTCTTGGAGCGAGAAACCAGCTCCTTCTCATAGAGGATCCACGGTTCGTCGAGATCGAGGACGGCTATGTCCGCCTTCGCGCCGGGTTTCAGCGTGCCGGCGTCCAGGCCGAAGATCGCGGCAGGACGCGTCGAGAGCGCATCGATTAGCCGCATCAGCGGGACTTGGCCGCTGTGGTGGAGCCGAAGCGCGGCCGCCGCCAGGGTTTCCAGCCCGATCGCGCCGTCCGCCGCATCCGCGAAGGGCAGCCGCTTGGTGTCGGCGCCCTGCGGGTCGTGCGACGAGACGATGATGTCGATCCTGCCGGCGGCAAGCGCCTCGACCATCGCGACCCGGTCATCTTCGCTGCGCAACGGCGGCGCCAGCTTGAAGAAGGTCCGGTACTCACCGATGTCGTTCTCGTTCAGCGTCAGGTGGTTGATCGAGATGCCGCAGGTGACATTCGCCCCGCGCTCTCGTGCGGCCTGCACGGCATTCGTCGATTCGGGGACGGAGATTTCGGCGGCGTGATAGGCGGCCTTCGTCAGTGCGGCGATACGCAGATCGCGCTCGAGCGGGATGATCTCGGCCTCGCGCGGAATGCCCGGCAGTCCGAGCCAGCTCGCGAGCAGGCCTTCGTTCATCACACCGTTGGCGCCGAGATACTTGTCGCGGGTCTCGAGCGCAACGACGGCATCGAATTCGCGCGCATATGTCATGGCACGGCGAAGCACGAGCGTGTCGTGGACGGGCTGCCGGCCATTGGTGAAGCAGACCGCACCCGCATCGCGGAGCAGCCCGAGCTCGCTCATTTCCACTCCGAGCAGCTCCTTCGTCAGGGCTGCGGCCGGATAGACGTTGACGAGCGCCTTGTCACGGGCGGTCTTGTGAACGAACTCGACGAGGGCGATCTCGTCGATCACCGGATTGGTGTCGGGCATGGAGATAAAGGACGTGACGCCGCCGGTCGCTGCCGCACGCGCGGCCGACTCGATCGTCTCGCGGTACTCGCTGCCCGGTTCGCCGACGAAGACCCGGGCGTCGACGAGACCGGGTACGGCGACGAGACCGGCACAATCCTTGACGAAGGCGCCTGCCGGGGCACCCTGGTTCAGCGCGTCCTTGCCGGCCGCAAGGATCCGTCCATCATTTCCGACGATGATCGTGCCGACCTCGTCGAGGTTTCGCGAGGGATCGATGATGCGCAGGTTCTCGAGAACAAGCGATCTGGTCATAGGCGAGGGCCCTGGTTCTGAGAGAGAAGAAGCGTTTCCATGACAGCCATGCGCACGGCGACGCCCATCTCGACCTGCTGTTCGATGACGCTTTGCGGTCCGTCGGCGATCTCCGACGCAATCTCGACGCCCCGGTTCATCGGGCCAGGATGCATGACGAGCGCATCGTCCTTGGCCGCCTTCAGCTTTTCCGCGTCGAGCCCGTAATAGTGGAAATACTCGCGCACCGACGGCACGAAGGAGCCGGCCATGCGCTCGCGCTGGAGCCGCAGCATCATCACCACGTCCGCATCCTTGAGGCCCTCTGCCATGGATTGATAGACCTCGACGCCCATCTGTTCGATGCCGGCGGGGAGCAGGGTCGCCGGTGCGACGACGCGAACGCGCGCTCCCATCTGGTTGAGCAGCAGGATGTTCGAGCGCGCGACTCGCGAATGCAGGACGTCGCCGCAGATCGCCACGATGATCCGCGACAGCTTCCCCTTGGCGCGACGGATCGTCAGCGCGTCCAGCAGGGCCTGGGTCGGATGCTCGTGCTGGCCGTCGCCGGCGTTGACGACCGAGCAGGAGACCTTCTGCGCAAGCAGTGCCGCGGCGCCGGCGGACGAGTGGCGAACGACGAGGACGTCCGGGTGCATCGCGTTCAGCGTCATGGCCGTGTCGATCAGCGTCTCGCCCTTCTTCACCGAGGAGTTGCCGACCGACATGTTCATCACGTCGGCCCCGAGCCGCTTTCCGGCCAGTTCGAACGACGATTGCGTGCGGGTCGATGCTTCGAAGAAGAGATTGATCTGCGTCAGTCCGCGCAGCGAAGACGTTTTCTTCTCCCTCTGCCGGGAGATCTTCACGGCTTCGTCGGCGCGATCGAGGAGGAACGTGATGTCCTGTTCCGTCAGCCCCTTGATGCCAAGCAGGTGGCGATGCGGGAAAGTGATCATGAGCCGCCCTTGCATGCTGGAATTTGGCTCGCTCTATAGAACGTGGCCCTTGGCACGGCAAGTGGCGCGGCAAGCCGCGCACAGGGGCTTCCGAAGAAAACTTGCGGCGGCCATGGTTCTTGCCCGCGGGCCTGTTTCGTGCCCGCGAAACTTGCGCTAGAACCGGCCTCATGAATCAGATGAACCGGACCGAACAGAAACTCGCCGAACTGAACCAGCCGAAGCCCTGGTCCGGTATCAATGCCTATCGCTCCGACCCCCTGGTGGTCGACATCACGTCAAGCATGTCGAAGACGCTTCGCGACGAATTCGACGCGCTCGGCCGTTATGTGACGACGCCCGAGGCGCAGGAACTGGCGCGCATGGCCAATGACGGCGTGCCGAAGCTCAAGACCCACGGACCACGCGGCGAACGCCTCGACGTCGTCGAGTTCCACCCGGCCTGGCATGCACTGATGCGCCGGTCGATGACGACCGGATTGCACTCCTCCGCCTGGGAGAACCTGCCGGACGAGCGCGGTCGGTCGCACAAGGTGAGGGCGCTCCGCTTCTATCTGACGGCGCAGCTCGAATGCGGGCATCTTTGCCCGCTGACGATGACCAGCGCTTCCGTCGCCGCGATCACCGCCTCGCCGGCGGTCCAGAAGGAGTGGGCGCCGAAAATTCTGTCACGCAAATACGACTCGACCAACCGGCCCTGGATGCAGAAGTCCGCGGTGACGATCGGCATGGGCATGACGGAGAAGCAGGGCGGCACGGATGTGCGGGCAAACACCTCGACCGCCGAGCGGGTCGGCGAGGGGATCTACCGTCTGAACGGCCACAAATGGTTCATGTCGGCGCCGATGAGCGACGCCTTCGTCATGCTGGCGCAAACCCGCGAGGGGCTCGGCTGTTTCCTCGTGCCGCGGCTGCTCGAGGACGGCGCCGCCAACGGCCTGCGCTTCCAGCGCCTCAAGGACAAGCTCGGCAACCGTTCAAATGCCTCGTCGGAGGTAGAGTTCTCGGATACTTTCGGCTTCCTGCTCGGCACGCCGGATGCGGGCCTTCGCACGATCCTCGACATGGTGACGCTGACCAGGCTCGATTGCGCGCTCGCTTCGGCCGGGATGATGCGTGCCTCGCTCGCCGAGGCCGTGCACCATACCCGCGGCCGCAAGGTTTTCGGCAAGACGCTCGTCAGCCAGCCGATGATGACGCGGGTGCTCGCCGACATGGCGCTTGACGTTGCCGCCGCAAGCGCGCTGTCGTTCCGCCTGGCTGAAGCCTTCGACAATGCGCACAGCAGTGCCGAGGATGCAGCCTACGCCCGGATCATGACGCCCGTCGCGAAATACTGGTGCTGCAAGATTGCCCCCGCCTTGATCTATGAAGCGATGGAGTGCCTTGGCGGCAATGGCTACGTGGAAGAGCGGGCGCTTGCCCGGCATTATCGCGAAGCGCCGGTCAACGCGATCTGGGAGGGCTCCGGAAACGTCATGGCGCTCGACGTGCTGCGCGTGCTCGGCCGCCGCAAGGAACTGTTCGAGCAGTTGTTCTCCGTCTTCAGCCGCGATCTCGGACCGTCTGGCCCCAAGACAATTGATGTCCTGCGTGCCGCCATGTCGCTCTGCGAGCGCGACGAAGGCGCGGCGCGCATGCTGGTCGAACAGCTGGCGCTGGCGGGGGCGGCCGCCGAACTCTATCGGCTGGGCGCCGGCCGCATCGCCGATGCCTTTCTGGAGTCGCGATTGGCTGCCGGCTGGCGCGCCACCTACGGCATGCTCGATTCCCGCTTCGATTCCGCCTATGTGCTCGATCTTCTCTATCCCGCCGCGGCGTAGCCCGTGACGAAAAGGACGAGCGGTATCGTGAAGAACGACACGGCCGTCTGTATCGTGGCGACGGCGGCGTAGAGCTCCGCATCTCCCCCCATCTGCTTGGCGAGGATGTAGCCGTTCATTGCCGTCGGTACGGCAGCGCCGAGGCCGATGATCACCAGGGCATCGCCGCTGATGCCGAGCAGTGCGCTGCCGGCAACCATGAAGATCGGCATGGCGATCAGTTTCAGTGCGACCGCCAGGACGGCGGGCGCGCTCGGCTTCAGGGCGTCGGCGATCTTCAGTCCAGCGCCCACCAGGATCAGGCCCAGGCTGAGCGACGCGCTCGCCAGCATGTCGATCGTCCGCATGACCGGCGAATAGAGCTCGATCCCCGCAAGATTGCACAGGATGCCCAGTGCCGACGCGACGATGAGCGGATTGGTGACGATCCGGAGGAAGAACAGGCCGATGCCGCGGCTGCCGCCGCCGAACCAGACCAGCACGGCGACATTGTAGAAGTTGATCGGAATGATGATCAGCGCCATCACCAGCGCGGTCAGGCTCAGGCCAAGTGCGCCGTAGAGCTTTTCAGCGATTGCGAGCGCTATGAAGGCATTCCAGCGCGTCGCAGTCTGGAAGATCGAGGTGAAGGTGGCGCCGGAAATGCCGTTGTTGCGCAGGAGGGGCCAGACAAGCAGCAGCGCGATCGACATCAGAGTGACGCTGCCGATTGCCGCGACGGCCGTGGCGTCGGCCCTCATTCCCGTGAAATCCGCCTTCGCCAAGGTCGAAAAGAGCAGCGCGGGAAAGAGAAAGTAGTAGCCGAACTGCTCGAGCCCCACCCAGAGTCCCTGATCGATGAGCCGGGAACGGCGAAGCCAGACGCCCAGCAACACGAGCAGGAAGACAGGCAGGATGCTTTCGAAAATGGCGGTCATCGCGGCTCATGCAGATGGAAGTGTCAGTGGACGGGCAGGGGCAAGGAAGTCGGCTCGTCTTCTCTCTATCTATTAAAGCCGGCTGGGTGAGGGCCGCAAGCCGGCTCGGCTTGTGAATATTAACCTTAACAGATGGTTTACGTTGCAGAGAACCGGCGATGGCGGAGATACTGGCGTCAGTTCAATGACGTTCGGAATGGAGCGGTTCGGTGAGAACTGGCTTGATGATCATCATGATGATGTTTTTCGCTGCGCTGGCGCTCGACATAGCGACGCTCGCCGTCGGGCTGGTGGCCTTTGTTCTCGCCGACCGCGCCATCTACCCGCTGATCAGCGGCTTGGCCGAGGGGAGGGGCGCATGAAGTGGCTCATGGTCTTCTGGGGCGGCCCGGTCATCCTGCTGACCGGCTGGTACTCTCTTTCCTATTACGACATGAGCTTCGGCATCTTCATGCTGACGCGCGACGCGCACGACCTAGTCTTCCGCCTCTATGGCCACATCCTCGGAATCCCGCCGGAAAGCATTCCGCCGCTCGTGGCGCGGGCGATGGTCGTCGATACAATCGTCCTTTTCGGCCTCGTCGCGCTGCGCAAGCACCGGCAAATTGCAACTTGGCTCCGCGCGCGCTTCGGCGGCGCGACGTCTCAGTCTGCCGAGCTATCGGCCCTGCCGAGTGATGCCAATCTGTCGAGCGCTCCCTGAAGGATGAATGACGCGGCAGCCGAGTCGATGCGCTCGGCGCGCTTCCTGCGCGACACGTCCATTTCGATCAGCACCCGCTCGGCCGCGACCGTCGAAAGCCGTTCGTCCCAGAGCACGAAGGGAATATCGGTCCTCTCGCCCATGTTGCGCACGAAGGCGCGCGTTGCCTGGCAGCGCGGTCCTTCCGTTCCGTCCATGTTGGCCGGCAGGCCGATGACAAAGGCGCCGACCTTTTCCTTTTCCGCGATCGCCAGCAGCGCTTGCGCATCGACGCCGAACTTGACGCGCCGAATCACCTCGCGCGGCGTTGCGAAGCGCCGCCCGAGATCGGATACCGAGAGGCCGATGGTCTTGGTGCCGAGATCGAGACCGGCGATCGCCTGATGTGGCGGCAGCCGCGCGGCGAGTTCTTCGATGGTGAGAATTGTCATGGAATTGGCCGATTCGATCTTTCCGCTTCGCTGGTCTGATCCATATGCTTGTCCGGCAGATAAATCGATCACCTTTGTGGCTTGCTTCGACGCCGCGATGATTTCAGGGAGAACGTCATGAAGATCAAATGGCTGGGTCATTCCGCCTTTCATATCGAGACCGCGAAGGCGAAGATTCTGATCGATCCCTTCTTCACCGGCAATCCGGCGTTCCCGGACAGCGAGCGCACGGCAGCTGCTGCCGGGCTGACGCATATCCTTCTGACGCACGGCCACGGCGATCACGTCGGCGACACGGTGGCGATCGCCAAGGAGACCGGCGCGATCGTCGTTGCCAACTTCGATCTGTGCATGTGGCTCGGACGGCACGGCATCTCGAACATCGAGCCCGGCAACACGGGCGGAACGATCCAACTCGGCGCCTTCTCGGCCACCTTTGTCAATGCCCTGCACTCCTCCGCGCAGATTACCGAGGACGGCGTTTCGCACTGCCTCGGCAATGCCAACGGTCTTGTCCTTCATTTTGATGACGAGCCGACGCTCTATCACATGGGAGACACGGACATTTTCTCCGACATGGCGCTCGTCCAGGAACTGCACCAGCCGGATATCGGCATAGTGCCGATCGGCGACCGCTTCACCATGGGCGGTGCGGTGGCGGCGCTCGCCTGCCAGCGCTATTTCAAGTTCAACACCGCCATCCCCTGCCATTACGGCTCGTTTCCGATCATCGACCGGACGCCGGAGACCTTCGTCACCGGCATGGACGGCGCCTCGACCCTGGTCGCGACGCCCGAGATCGGCGGCGTCGTCACCGCCTGACGAAGGACAGCACGAAGCGCAGGGCCGGCTCGCCGACGTTTCCCCCAGTTGCACGTTGTGCAACTCGCCTTTATAGCGGGGGAAACTTTGAGATACTGGAGACGACCATGTCCGTTGACCTTGCCACCGTGAAGCGTGTCGCGCGCCTCGCCCGCATTGCCGTCAGTGACGAGGAAGCCGAACGGATGACCGGCGAGCTCAACGGCATCCTCGGCTTCGTCGAACAGCTTTCCGAAGTCAACGTCGATGGCGTCGAGCCGATGACATCGGTGACGCCGATGGAGATGAAGAAGCGGGACGACATTGTCGCCGACGGCGACAAGGCGGCCGACATCGTGGCCAATGCGCCGAATTCGGACCGCAACTTCTTCCTCGTCCCGAAGGTGGTCGAGTAAGAGCCGCTTCCCGCCGCCCGCGTCCAGATTTCGAAAGTTCGATTGCACCATGACCGACCTGACCCGCCTCACGATCGCCGAAGCCCGCGCCAAGCTTTCCGCCAAGGAAATCACCGCGGTCGAATTGACCGAAGCCTACGTCTCAGCGATCGAGGCAGCCAATGAGACGATCAACGCCTATGTCACCGTGACGCCGGAAAAGGCGCGCGAGATGGCCAAGGCTTCCGATGCCCGTATCGCCGCCGGCAATGCCGGCGCGCTCGAAGGCATCCCGCTCGGCATCAAGGACCTTTTCGGCACCGAAGGCGTGCACACACAGGCCTGCAGCCACATCCTCGACGGCTTCAAGCCGCGCTATGAGTCGACCGTCACCCAGAACCTCTGGAACGACGGCGCGGTCATGCTCGGCAAGCTGAACATGGACGAGTTCGCCATGGGCTCGTCCAACGAGACCTCATATTACGGCGCGGTCAAGAACCCGTGGCGCGCCAAGGGATCGAACATGGATCTCGTGCCTGGCGGCTCCTCCGGCGGTTCCGCGGCAGCAGTCGCGGCCCAACTCTGTGCAGGCGCGACGGCAACCGACACCGGCGGTTCCATCCGCCAGCCGGCGGCCTTCACCGGCACCGTCGGCATCAAGCCGACCTATGGCCGCTGCTCGCGCTGGGGCATTGTCGCCTTCGCCTCCTCGCTCGACCAGGCCGGCCCAATCGCCCGCGACGTGCGCGATGCGGCGATCCTTCTGAAGTCGATGGCAAGCGTCGACGCCAAGGACACGACTTCCGTCGACATTCCGATTCCGAACTACGAGGCGTCGATCGGTCAGTCGATCAAGGGCATGAAAATCGGCATTCCGAAGGAATATCGCGTCGACGGCATGCCCGAGGAAATCGAGGCTCTCTGGCAGCAGGGCATCGCCTGGCTGAAGGAAGCCGGCGCCGAGATCGTCGATATCACGCTGCCGCATACCAAATACGCGTTGCCGGCCTACTATATCGTCGCGCCGGCCGAAGCGTCGTCCAATCTCGCGCGCTACGACGGGGTGCGCTATGGCCTGCGCGTCGACGGCAAGGACATCGTCGACATGTATGAGAAGACGCGCGCTGCCGGTTTCGGCCGCGAGGTCAAGCGCCGCATCATGATCGGCACCTATGTGCTGTCGGCGGGCTATTACGACGCCTATTACCTGCGCGCCCAGAAAGTCCGCACCCTGATCAAGCGCGACTTCGAGCTTGCCTTCCAGGCGGGCGTCGACGCCGTCCTCACCCCGGCCACGCCGTCCTCGGCCTTCGGCATCGCCGATGAGGACCTGGCGTCCGATCCGGTCAAGATGTACCTGAACGACATCTTCACCGTGACCGTTAACATGGCCGGGCTTCCCGGGATCGCCGTACCCGGCGGGCTCGATCACAAGGGCCTGCCGCTCGGTCTGCAGTTGATCGGCAAGCCCTTCGACGAAGAAACGTTGTTCAAGACGGCCCATGTCATCGAACAGGCCGCCGGCCGCTTCACGCCGGCGAAGTGGTGGTAGACAGCTCCAGTTCTGCCGGCAATAGTCAAGCGGTGCCAGAAATGATGTAATGCAAGCGGAAAGGGGCTCCGCCGCATGATCGTCATTCGCCACGCTCGCCAGAACGAGACCGGTCTCCTTGCGGCGATCGGGCTCAGGGCCTGGGCAAAGGCGATTGCAGGACTGGCCGATGCCGCGGCAATGCGAGTGGCAGCGGAGCGCGCCTTCGTTGATTTCCTGGCGAAGCACTGGCTTTCCGTTCTCCTCATCGAGGAAGAGAACCGCATCTGCGGCTGGGCCGCCCGCGAGGATCTCGACAGCACGATTTCCGATCTCTGGATCGATCCCGGCGCGCAGGGAAGGGGTCTCGGCAAGGCGCTGCTTGCCGAGATGGAGCAGCGCATGGCGGCTGAAGGCTTTGATGTCGCGAACGCCAGGACGCATGCGCAGAACGTTTCCGCAGTCGCCTTCTTCCAAGGCGCCGGCTACCGGGTGAAGTGGCTGTCGACCGCCTATTCGCAGAAGCTCGACCGCGACATGGAATTCATCGGCCTCTCCAAGCAGCTAGCAAGCGAACCGATGTCGGAGCGCATCTGATAATTTGCGGCAAGTACAGGTTGAGCTACCGGAGATGTGAAGTATCTCCGGTAGCTGAGCTCGTGGTTGCAGGCTGGCAGGTTTTATCGGTTGTCGAGTTCCGAGCGGACGAGATGCAGTCCGCGTTCGGTGATGCGGTAGGGTCTGCCGCCCGATGACTTGATCGCCCGCTTGCGTTTCAGCTTGCGGAAAAGCTCAAGATCGACGCCGGGATAGACCCAGCCGTCGCGTGTGAAGCAGCGGATCTCGGCGACCGCCTTGCCGATGCGTTTGATTTCGATGCGGCCGCCCTGGGCCAAATGGTGAAGAATGCGCTGTTCGGCGCGCGAAATGTCCATGAGTTGAGTGTTCCGGAGTAGCGTTCGTGAGAACGCAGGAAAACGGTCCGCCAATCGTGAGATGAGCGGGGTTCGTATTTCCGGCCCGTGCGCGCAGTTCTTGGGGAATGCGGGCAGGGGCCCTTACCGGGACTCAAGCTGAAGGAACATAAAGACTCCGTTCGGACGACTTGTTCTAAAAAATGCCCGTCAAGGCGTCAAGGAGCCTCAGGGATGCGGGATCTGTAGCGGCGGTGGCGCCAACAAGGCTGACATGGAAGGTGACAATCGCGAGAAGCAAAGTCCGAAATGGCTGCTTGCGAGTCTTGTGCCGATGAACCTGACAGGCGATAAGCGCCCCAAGACTGCCGCCGAACGTGGCAAACGTCAGTAACATTCGCTCCGATACACGCCAGGCGTTGCGCTGCGCCGCTTGCTTGTCCAGCCAGAACAAACAGTAGGTTGCAAGGTTCATGCATCCGAGAAGGATGAGGATCATCAGTGGCGACATAGTTGACGATAGGCACAAGGTGCCCAAAGTTTCGTTAACCGCGATCCTCGACCGGTGAGCGGGATGTGCTCCCGATGTCACAAGCCTTGCACCGCTGAACCAATTGCTCTACCGAGAAACCTCAGAATTCAGGCTTCAAAGAAGAGCATGAGATGAGCATCGTCGACGTCCGCACTCCCGACCCGAAACGCTTCATTCCCGGCGCTACAGGCGACTGGGAAGTCATCATCGGCATGGAGGTGCATGCCCAGGTGCTGAGCAATTCGAAGCTGTTCTCCGGGGCGTCGACCGAGTTCGGCAATGCTCCGAATGCCAACGTCTCGCTGGTCGATGCGGCCATGCCCGGCATGCTGCCGGTCATCAACAAGGAATGCGTCAGGCAGGCCGTGCGCACCGGGCTCGGCCTCAAAGCCAAGATCAACCACCGCTCGATCTTCGACCGGAAGAACTATTTCTATCCGGACCTGCCGCAGGGCTACCAGATCTCGCAGTACAAGGATCCGATCGTCGGCGAGGGCAAGATCGTCATTTCGATCGGTCCGGACCGCCAGGGCCAGTTCGAGGACGTCGAGATCGGCATCGAGCGGCTGCACCTGGAACAGGATGCCGGCAAGTCGATGCACGACCAGCATCCCTCCATGTCCTATGTCGATCTCAACCGCTCGGGCGTGGCGCTGATGGAGATCGTCTCGAAGCCGGACCTGCGTTCTTCGGACGAGGCCAAGGCCTATCTCACCAAACTGCGCTCGATCCTGCGCTATCTCGGCACCTGCGACGGCAACATGGACGAAGGCTCGATGCGCGCCGACGTCAACGTCTCGGTGCGCCGCCCGGGCGAAGCGTTCGGCACGCGCTGCGAGATCAAGAACGTCAACTCGATCCGCTTCGTCGGCCAGGCGATCGAATATGAGGCCCGTCGACAGATCGCGATTCTTGAGGATGGCGGCACGATCGATCAGGAAACCCGGCTCTTCGACCCGAACAAGGGCGAGACCCGTTCGATGCGCTCCAAGGAGGACGCGCACGACTACCGCTATTTCCCCGATCCGGACCTCTTGCCGCTCGAGTTCGACGACGCTTTTGTGAAGGCGCTCGAGGCCGATCTCCCGGAACTGCCGGACGACAAGAAGGAACGCTTCGTCCGCGACCTCGGGCTCTCCATCTATGATGCCTCGGTTCTCGTCTCGGAAAAGGCAATCGCCGACTACTTCGAGGCGGTGGCCGAGGGACGCGACGGCAAGATTGCCGCCAACTGGGTGATCAACGACTTGCTGGGCGCCTTGAACAAAGCCGGCAAAGCCATTGAAGAGACTCCGGTTTCGCCGGCGCAGCTCGGCGGCATCATCGACCTCATCAAGGCCGAGACCATCTCCGGCAAGCTCGCCAAGGATCTGTTCGAAATCCTCTGGAACGAAGGCGGCGACCCGGCCGAGATCGTCGAGACCCGCGGCATGAAGCAGGTCACGGATACCGGCGCCATCGAGAAGGCTGTTGATGAAATTATCGCCGCCAACCCGGATCAGGTGGAGAAGGCCAAGGCGAAGCCGTCGCTGGCCGGGTGGTTCGTCGGCCAGGTGATGAAGGCGACCGGCGGCAAGGCCAACCCGCAGGCCGTGCAGGCTCTCGTCAAGTCCAAGCTCGGCATCGAAGAGTGACGATGTTCTTCGTCCGTACGGCAAGCGAGCGCGACCTCGAGAAGGTACGCGCTCTGCTTGTCGAGACCTGGCATGTGACTTATGACAGCCTCTATGGCGTCGACAAGGTCGAGGAGCTGACGGCTAAGTGGCACTCGCTTGATGCCCTGAGGGCTCGGCTGCAACGAAAGAATGCGGAATTCGTCGTTGCTGACAACGGCAAGGAGATCGCCGGCATGGGCTTTGCGGCCGTGTCCGATACGCTTCCAAAGACCGTCATCCTTCATCAGTTCTACGTCCTGCCGAAATACCAACGGCACGGCATCGGCCGCGACATGTTCGCCGAACTCGAAACCTGTTTTCCGGATGCTGAGCGCATGCGGCTGGAGGTCGAGCCGGAGAACCTGCAGGCGCTCGCCTTCTATCGGGCGCATGGCTTCACGGACGTGGGAAAGACGGCCAATTGCGGAGAGGACGACTCCGGTGTGCCGGCGCTTATTCTTGAGAAGCGCCTTTCCTGATCTGCCGGGTGCCCGGCGCTCCACATGCGCTGTCACAGCGCTGTCGCCTCACCATGTTTGATGCGGCACCTGAACATCTGTATGTCGGGGTAACACGGTCATGGAATTAGAGATTCGCAAAGCTGAACGCGAGGACCTGCCGGCGATTGTTGCCCTATTTGCAAATGACACCCTTGGTGGTCACGGCGACACGACCGATGCCGGCGCCTTTGCGGATTATCTGGCCGCTTTCGAGCGGATCAAGGCCTCGACACATCAGGCGCTCTACGTCGCCTGCGTCGGAGGCGAGGTGGTTGGAACCTTCCAGACGGCGTTCTCGACATCGCTTCCGGGACGCGGCCGTTCCAGCGTGGTAATCGAGGCCGTGCATACGCGGGAAGATATGCGCGGCCGTGGTATCGGCGAACGGATGGTCCGCCACGCCATTGCCGAGGCGCGGGAAAAGGGTGCCTCGAGAGTGCGGCTGACGTCCAACGCAGCGCGCATCGATGCGCATCGCTTCTATGAACGCTCGGTTTCGAGCGCAGCCATATCGGCTTCAAGATGCCGGTGAAATGACCGCCGGGCCGGTGGAATCACTGGACAAGGCCACTGGACAAGGCATGTGTGGCACGGCATAAGCGGGAACGAGATTTGATATCCGGCTGCCCCTTCGATCGGCCGGCAAGGGACGAATGCCTATGAAGCTCCTGCTGCAGATTTTCACCTGGTGGAACGGACAGACGATCGGTACGCGCTTCCATACCTGGCGGCATGGCCAGCGTGTCGGTGAAGACGAGTTCGGCAATGTCTACTATCAGGGCGGCATGGATTCCGAGGGCCGCACGCGGCGCTGGGTGATCTATAACGGCCCGGCCGAGGCCTCTGCCATTCCTGCCGGCTGGCACGGCTGGATGCATCACCGTACCGACATTTCTCCCGCCGACGAAAAATACGCCGCGCGCGAATGGCAGCAGCCGCATCGCCCGAACCCGACGGGCACACCCAACGCCTACCGGCCGAAAGGTTCGCTCGCCAATGCCGGCCAGCGCCCGCGCGTGACCGGCGACTACGACGCCTGGACGCCGCGCTCCTAGTCGAGCCCGGGCGGCGGGCCGGCCGTTCCGATCTCGACTCTCTTGAGGATCGATCACGGCCCAGCCACATTTCCGGTTTAGCGCCTGAAGGACTATCCAGGACAAACAGCATCGCAGGGGATTGGCGGGAATGGCAGGTTTCTGTCTGCGGAATTTGATCGGCCGGACGGCCCGATACACCGGTCTGGCGTTTCTCCTGGCTCTGCCATTGATCTCCGCCGTCGAGTCGGCACGCGCTACGCGCCTCTCCAACGCCGTCGCGGTTTTTTCCGGCATCGACAAGATCACCGGCCGCATCACCACCTTCGACGTCTATATCGGCGAGACGGTGCAGTTTGGCGCTCTTCAGGTGACCCCGCATGTCTGCTACAGCCGCGACGAGACGGAGGCACCGAAGACCACCACTTTCGTGGATGTCGACGAGATCACGCTCGACCGCAAAATCCGCCGGATCTTCACCGGCTGGATGTTTGCCGACAGCCCGGGTCTCAACGCCGTCGAGCACCCCGTATATGATGTGTGGCTTCAGTCCTGCAAGCCAAACTCCGACGTTCCCGCGCCCGACACGGCCGCGAAGCAGTAGGGCGCCCTTCCACCAAACCCATGCTGAGGGCGTCGGTTTGGCTGAAAGACGCCTGCTCCGCCGTGTCGACTAGAGCATTCTGCTTTCAAGTGGAACCACTAAAAGCAGAAAAGATGCTCTAGATTCAAAGTGCTAGAGCGTCCTTTGCGAGTTCAAATGAACGCGCGGCGCTCTAGAATTCGAGATTCGGCGAGGCGATAGCCCGGGCGAGCAGCAGGTCATACTCGGCCTTCGGCACGTCGACAGCGCCGAAGGACTTCAGATGGTCGGTGGTAAACTGGGTGTCGAGCAGCTGAAAGTGCTTGGCGCGAAGCCGCTCGACGAGATGCACGAGGCAGATTTTCGAGGCGTCGGTGCGCAGCGAGAACATGCTCTCGCCGAAGAAGGCCGCCCCGAGCGAGACGCCATAGAGGCCTCCGACGAGCCTCTCGCCCTCCCAGGCCTCGACGCTATGGGCATAACCCATGCGGTGCAATGCCGCGTAGAGAGAGCGAATCTTGTCGTTGATCCACGTTGTCGGCCGACCGGGCGCGGGCTGTGCGCATCCTTCGACGACAGCTTCGAAGGCCGTATCGAAGCGAATCTCGAAGGGCCGCTTGCGGATTCGCTTGGTGAGACTGTGTGAGACGTGAAACCGATCCAGCGGGATGACGCCACGAATCTCCGGCTCCACCCAGAAGAGCTCCGGATCGTCTGCCGAATCGGCCATTGGAAACAGGCCGATGGAATAGGCGCGCAACAACATGTCCGGGGTGATTTCCGGTTGTTTGCTGCGCGGTCCTTTCAATCTCGTACCCTATGCGGACGTTGCGGCCAGATGATGCTCCAGCCAGTGAATATCGTAATCACCGTTGGCGATATCCTGATTGTTTATCAGGTCCTGGAAAAGCGGCAACGTCGTCTTTATTCCGTCGATGACAAACTCGTCGAGCACGCGGCGCAGACGCATCATGCATTCGACGCGGGTCCGGCCGTGGACGATCAGCTTGCCGATCAGGCTGTCATAATAGGGTGGGATGCGGTAGCCCTGGTAGGCGCCGCTGTCGACGCGCACCCCGAGACCGCCGGGCGCGTGGAAATGCGTGATCGTGCCCGGGGAGGGAACGAAGGTGCGCGGATCCTCGGCATTGATGCGGCATTCGATGGCATGGCCGGAGAAGACGACGTCTTCCTGCTTGACCGAGAGACCGGCGCCCGACGCCACGCGGATCTGCTCGTGCACCAGGTCGATGCCGGTGATCGCCTCCGTGATCGGATGCTCGACCTGCAGGCGGGTGTTCATCTCGATGAAATAGAACTCGCCGTCCTCGTAGAGGAACTCGATCGTGCCGGCGCCGCGATACTTCATCTTCTTCATCGCGTCGGCGCAGACCTGGCCGATCTTCATGCGCTGCTCGACGTTGAGCGCCGGCGAATTCGCTTCTTCCCAGACCTTCTGGTGGCGGCGCTGCAGCGAGCAGTCGCGTTCGCCGAGATGGATCGCATTGCCTTCGCCGTCGCCGACGATCTGGATCTCGATATGGCGCGGCTTTCCGAGAAATTTCTCCATATAGACCGCGTCATTGCCGAAGGCGGCTGCGGCCTCGGAACGTGCCGTTGCGACGGCGTGCTCGAGGTCTTCCTCGGTTCTGGCGACCTTCATGCCGCGCCCGCCGCCGCCGGCGGTCGCCTTGATCAGGACCGGAAAGCCGATCTCGCGGGCGACTTTCAGCGCGTTCTCGGGCTTCACTTCGCCGTCGGAACCGGGGACGACCGGGATTCCGAGCTCTTCAGCCGTCTTCTTGGCGGTGATCTTGTCGCCCATCAGCCGGATGTGCTCGGCCGTCGGGCCGATAAAGGTGATGCCGTGCGCCTCGAGGATATCGGCGAACTTGGCATTCTCCGAAAGAAAGCCATAACCGGGATGCACCGCATCCGCGCCGGTGATTTCGCAAGCGGCGACGATCTGATGGATGTTCAGATAGCTCTCGCGCGACGGCGGCGGGCCGATGCAGACGCTCTCGTCCGCGAGCCGCACGTGCATGGCGTCGCTGTCTGCAGTCGAATGCACGGCGACCGTCGCGATGCCGAGCTCCTTGCAGGCGCGCAGCACGCGCAGGGCGATTTCGCCGCGATTGGCAATGAGGATTTTCGAGATCATCGCCACCGTGCCTTATTCGATCACGATCAGAGGTTCGCCATATTCGACGGGGGCGGCGTCCTGCACGAGAATTTCCGTCACCTTGCCCGAGCGCGGCGCCGGAATCTGGTTCATCGTCTTCATCGCCTCGATGATCAGGATCGTCTGGCCTTCCTTGACGGTCGCACCAACTTCGATGAACGGGCGAGCGCCGGGAGCGGGAGCGAGATAGGCCGTACCGACCATCGGCGCGGTTACCGCGTTCTTGGCATTGTGGCCTTGTGCGGCGACGGGCGCAGCGTTCGGCGCGGGTGCAGCGGCAACGGCCGCCGGCAGCTGATAGCTGGGCATTGCCGCCATGGGCATCGCGACAGGTGTGCCGTTCCGCGATACGCGGATGCGCAGATCGTCCTGTTCCACTTCGATCTCGGTCAGGTCGGTATCCTTGAGGATATTGGCGAGATCGCGGATCAGCGCCTGATCGATACCTGGTTTCTTGTCAGCCATGGGATATGAGCCTCGTGTACTTCTTATTTCGACGTGTTTGTCAGGTTCTTTAGCGCATGCAGCGCCAGAATGTAACTCTGCGCGCCGAAGCCGCAGATTACGCCCTTGACGGCCGGCGCAATCATCGACTTGTGGCGGAATTCCTCGCGCGCATGGATGTTGGAAAGATGCAGTTCGACGACGGGAACGGCGATGGCGCGAATGGCATCGTGCATGGCGATCGACGTGTGCCCGTAGGCGGCCGGATTGATGGCGACGCCGGCAGCCTTTTCGCCGGCTTCGTGCAGCCAATCGACCAGCACGCCTTCGATGTTCGATTGGCGGAAATCGACGTCGAAGCCCAGAAGCTTCCCCTCCGCTATGCACATCGCCTCGATGTCGGCCAAGGTCTGGCCGCCGTAGATGCCTGGTTCGCGCTTGCCAAGCGCATTCAGGTTTGGGCCGTTCAGCACGAAAATCGTCGAGGGCATAAGGGATTCCGGTCCGGTGATGGGAGGGTTACCTATAGACCGATGGTTCGGCGAGGGAAAGCCCCCCGGTTTCCCGGGGATTTGTCCACAAGTCATAGGCCGATGGGAAGGAAATGAACCAAGTGGCGCGCTCCACGTGGCGTCTCAGCAGGCGGTCTTGCCACACTGGCGCATGTTGGCGACCTTGCCGGTGATCTCGGCGGCGCCGACGGCCCCGTAGACCGCCTCGTTGCCGATCACGTAGGAGGGCGTGCCGGTGATGCCGAGATCGTTGGCGAGCGTGTAGGCTTCGCGCATCGCGGCGTCATTCGGATCGTCTTCCATCTTCTCGCGCAATTGCTCTTCCGTGATCCCGAGCTTGGCGGCAACGGCAATCGCCGTTTCCTCCGTTGCCCGCTCCTCGGCGCCGAGCAGGGCGCGGTGGAAGTCGCCGTACTTCTCCGGTGCGATCGAGCGGAACGCGGCGCTGACCTTGTGCGCGGCAAGCGAGTCGGGCCCGAGAATCGGGAGTTCCTTCAAGACGAAACGGACGTTCTTGTCGTTCGCGAGGATCTCGTCCATGTCCGAGAGCGCCCGCTTGCAGTAGCCGCAATTGTAGTCGAAGAATTCGACGATGGTGATATCGCCCTTGGGATTGCCGAGCGTCACGTCGTAGGCGGAATTGAAGATCGCCTTTTCGTTCTTGGCGATCGCGGCTTGCGACGCTTCCTGTTGCTTGGCGCGCTGCTTGGCGGACAGGGCTTCCTGCACTTCCAGCATGACTTCCGGATTGGAGATGAGATATTCCTTGATGAAGGCGCCGATCTCTTCCTTCTGCTTTGCATCGAGTGCCGCCGCTGACTGGGGCAGGGCCATGCCGGCCGCAAGCGCGATCAGCGCTCCGGCGGCAATCATCTTCTTCTTGAGCGTCATCATTCCCTCGTTGTCTTCTCGTACCTGTCTGTCGCCCATTTCGCACTGCCGCGTCAACGCATCTTCATAGAACGACGACGATAGCGAGCCTGCCGTCGAAAGCGAGCATAGGGTGCGCGGGCGCGAAACGAAACGGCAAAATCGGCCGAATTGCGGCGCTCCCATACTTGTGAAGCGTGCAGCGATCGGGCAAAGGGCGGGCGTCCAGTCAACTTCATGAGGGTCAGCCATTGGCACAGATGTCGAAACGCAGCGCCGTTGAACCGTTCCATGCCATGGATGTACTGGCGGAAGCGACGCGTCGCCGCGATGCCGGCCATCCCGTCATCTCGATGGCGGTCGGCCAGCCGGCCCATCCCGCCCCGAAGGCGGCGCTCGAGGCGGCGCGTCGGGCGCTGGAGCACGGCCGTCTCGGCTATACCGACGCCCTCGGGACCCTCTCACTGAAGCGGGCAATCGCCGCACACTATCAGAGCCGCCACGGTATCGCGTTAGATCCGCAGCGGGTCGCGATCACCACCGGCTCCTCCGCGGGCTTCAATCTGGCCTTCCTGGCTCTCTTCGATCCGGGCGATTGCGTCGCCATCGCTCGGCCCGGCTACCCCGCCTATCGCAATATCATGGCCGCGCTCGGCCTGAACGTGGTCGAAATCGAAGCGAATGCCGACACCGCTTTTACCCTCACGCCGGAAAGCCTGGAGCGGGCGGCGGCCCAGGCCGGCAAGCCTTTGAAGGGGGTGCTTCTTGCCAGCCCCGCAAACCCGACCGGGACGGTCACGGCAAGGGCGCGTCTCACGGCGCTTGCCGACTATTGCCGCGCCCGATCGATCGCCTTCATCTCCGATGAGATCTATCACGGGCTGACCTTCGCCGGCGAGGAGACCTCGGTGCTGGAGATTGCTGATGATGCCGTCGTCATCAATTCGTTCTCGAAATATTACTGCATGACCGGTTGGCGCATCGGCTGGATGGTGCTGCCGGAGGCTCAGGTCCGTGTCTTCGAACGCATCGCCCAGAGCCTTTACATTTCTCCGCCGGAGCTCTCCCAGATTGCCGCTGAGGCCGCCCTCGGCGCGCATGAGGAACTGGATGGTTACAAGCGGGCCTATGCCGCCAATCGCGACCTTCTGCTGAAGCGCTTGCCCGAAATAGGCCTCTCGATCGCTTCGCCGATGGACGGCGCCTTCTATGCCTATGTGGACGTCAGCCGCTTCACCAATGACAGCATGGCCTTCGCCCGCCGCATGCTCGCCGAGATCAATGTCGCCGCCACGCCCGGCTTCGATTTCGATCCGCTCGAAGGGCATCGCACCATGCGTTTTTCCTACGCCGGCGGGGCCGCCGACATGGCCGAAGCGATGGACCGCATTGCTCATTGGTTGAAATAGCCGCCTTGGGATCGGTTGCGGCAATCGAGCATCACAAACAAGAAAGGCCCGGAATGCTCCGGGCCTTTCGTTTTGGTAAGCCTGTGCTTTCTCAGAAGAAGCCGCGGCGCTGCCACCAGCCGCCTTTTTTCGGCTTGGCCGCCTCTTCTTCGCTGCTGTCGGCCTTGGCCACATTCGACGTGACCACGGGCTCGGAGGCAATCGTCGTCAGATCGCGATTTGAGCGCGCCGGCTTGGCATCCTCCAGGTCTGCGACCGCTTCCTCGACTTGAGCAGGGACGGGTTCATCCGGCTGTGCTTCGATAGCCTGTTCGGCCGCCATGTCGGCATTTTCCGCCGGTGCCTCAGCCGCGACGGCTTTCTTGCGGCTGCGCTTCGGCTTCGCCGGCTTGGCTTCGGCAGCAAGGGCCTCGGCCGCGACAGGCGCTGCATTCGCAGCCTGTTCGACGGCCGCGGCGGCAGCAACATCGGCGTCCGCTGCCTTTTCGGCATCGGCCGGCTCGTCATCGGATTCTGCGGCAAGCGCGGCCTCACCCTCGGTCTCCGGCCGGTTGCGGCGGCCGCCCCGCTTGCCACGACGGCGACGCTTGCGCTTCTGGTCGCCGTCCGCCGCTACAGCATCCTCGCCTTCGTCCTCGGCCTCGTCGGCGTCGTCAACTGTACCCTCGGCCATGTCTTCGGATTCCGCTGCGACCGATTCCGGCGTTTGGCCTGCGCCCTTGCCGCGACGGCGGCGGCGACGCTTGCGCTTGCGGCCACCCTGATCGTCCGACTGCTGCGTCTTAGGCTGTTCCCGGCGTTCAGCGCTGCTTTCTTCCGCTTCCTCCTCGTCCAGATCTTCCTCGATTATGACGTCTTCTTCTTCGTCTTCCGGTTCAGGGGCAAAATGGAGGAGTTGTTCGATCTTCACCGGATTTTCGACCGGTTCGCCGCGGTCGATCGCGAAGTGCTGGGCGCCCACATGGGCGTCCGCCTCGATGATGATCGAGACGCCGAAGCGCCGCTCATAATCTGTGATCGTGCCGCGCTTCTGATTGAGAATGTAAAGCGCGATCTCCGGGATCGTACGGACCGTGATGTCGTGCGTGGTGTTCTTGAGCAGATGTTCCTCGATACCGCGCAGCACATGCAGCGCGACGGAAGACTGCGAGCGAACATGGCCCGTGCCGTTGCAATGCGGGCAGGACTGCATCGTGCTTTCGAGCACCGAGGCGCGGATGCGCTGGCGCGACATTTCAAGCAGGCCGAAATGCGAGATGCGGCCGACCTGGATGCGCGCCCGATCGTTCTTCAGGCAATCCTTGAGCTTCTTCTCGACTGCGCGGTTGTTGCGCTTTTCTTCCATGTCGATGAAGTCGATGACCACTAGGCCGGCGAGGTCGCGAAGACGCAGCTGTCGCGCGACTTCCTCGGCGGCCTCCAGATTGGTCTGCAGCGCGGTATCCTCGATCGAATGCTCGCGGGTCGAGCGACCGGAGTTCACGTCGATCGAAACAAGCGCCTCGGTCTGGTTGATGATGATATAGCCGCCCGACTTCAGCGTCACCTGCGGCTGCAGCATGCGGTCGAGCTGGGCTTCGATGCCCGAACGCGAGAAGATCGGATGCACGTCGCGATAGGGCTGCACGACCTTCGCGTGACTCGGCATCAGCATCTTCATGAAGCCCTTGGCTTCCTTGTAGCCTTCTTCGCCGGAAACGATGATCTCGCTGATGTCCTTGTTGTAGAGATCGCGGATCGAACGCTTGATCAGGCTGCCTTCCTCATAGACGAGGCAGGGCGCGGTCGAGTTCAAGGTGAGCGTCCGGACGTTCTCCCAGAGGCGCATCAGATATTCGAAGTCGCGTTTGACCTCGACCTTGGTGCGGTTGGCGCCGGCGGTGCGCAGGATCACGCCCATGCCCTGCGGCACGTCGAGCCCGCGGGCGATCTCCTTCAGTCGCTTGCGGTCCTGCAGGTTGGTGATCTTGCGGGAGATGCCGCCGCCGCGCGCCGTGTTCGGCATCAGCACCGAATAGCGGCCGGCGAGCGAAAGATAGGTGGTGAGCGCCGCGCCCTTGTTGCCGCGTTCTTCCTTCGCCACCTGGACGAGCAGTATCTGCCGGCGCTTAATCACTTCCTGGATGCGGTATTGCTTGCGAGGCTTGCGGACCTGCCGGTCCGGGACTTCCTCCATCGCGTCTTCGGCACCGACGGACTCGATGATTTCCTTCTCGCCGTCATGGCCGTCGTCATCGTCATCATCGTCGTCGCGGCGGCGGCGCGCATCGACGTCTTCCGAGATCGAGTCGACGTCGACCATCGCGGCCATTTCACCGCTGCTGTCCTCGTCGCTCGCCTCGGCGTCGCCCTGAACTTCTTCCTTTTGTTCGCTGGTCTTGGGCTTCGCCCGGCGCGTGCGCTTCGGCTTGGCCTTGGGCTTCTCAGCCTCTGTCTTGACTTCCGTTTCCGGTTCGGCCGTCTCGGTTGGCTCGACTGTCTCGGAGGCTCCGGCTTCAGCCGGAGCCTCGTCCTTTGTCGGCGCGCCGATCTGCTCATCGGCGGTTTCGACCGGCTCGATGTCGTCCTCGCGGCGAGCCTCTTCGGCTTCCGCCTTCAAAAGCGCCTGACGGTCGGCGAGGGGGATCTGGTAGTAGTCGGGGTGAATTTCGGCGAAGGCCAGGAAGCCGTGGCGATTGCCGCCATAATCGACGAAGGCCGCCTGGAGCGAAGGCTCCACTCTGGTCACCTTGGCCAGATAGATATTGCCGCGGATTTGCTTCTTATGTTCCGATTCGAAATCGAATTCTTCTATGCGGTTCCCGCGAACGACAACAACGCGCGTCTCCTCTGAGTGAGACGCATCGATAAGCATTTTCTCTGCCATCTAAGCTCTGCTCCTCGGCGCAGGGCAACGGCAGACAGAGGCACTTCGCTTGGAAGGCTGTCGAACGCGTCGGAAGCTGCGCCGGATGTGAAAGGTCCTGTTTGGCGCAGGTGATGGTGCAGCAGCCAGACGGCAGCCGGAACGATCTCGTCCCGGGGCCTCTTTACTCCTGACCGATGCTGCTGAGTCACATCAAAGACCAAACAAGAATGCCAATGTCCTGGACCTCGAGAGGAGGCCCGATGAATACGCCCGCTTGCGGGCAGTCGGTGAAAATCACCATCAAGAACTCCGGCCACCGCCGGAAATTGCGATCCAGTGTACGGGAGGAAATGCAGCGACGGCGGATGAACACCTGCGGCCGCGGAAGCATGATACGGTTGCAACCGGCTGTTCCGGCTCGATCACTTCCCTGGCGCCAAGCTTCTCGAAGCTCCGGCTGCCCGGCCGACGATTCTATCCCGTCAACACTTTCTCCTTGTGACGCTTTTATGTTTTCTATGTCACATTGGCAAGGGAAAAGCCTTTGCCGCCACAATATTGATCGATTCGCTTGCCCGGGTGAAATCTGGTGTTCAGTGAGCCTTGGATAGGTTTCGAACCGGGTCGCATTCGTCGCCTTCGGTGGCGTCGCGGCAAGGTTTGGTTAACCATCAGGGTTCATTGGTGGGCAGTGACGGTGGCGGCTCCTGGGGCTCTGCGCCGGATTTCGAATGACGATGGGGGAGCCCGGGTGAAGCGTTCCGCAACAGAGCGGCACTGGCCGCATGCAAAGAGGCTGTCGCGTCGCGTCGCACGTGTGTTTGCCGTCCTGTTTGCGGCGATGTCCGTCCTCTTGCCCGTCGCTGCAGGAGCGGCCGACGATGCTGCTCCGTTACTGGCTTACGGGGCGCGGGTCGCCGGCGACGATGCGCGGACGCGGATCGTCATCGAATTCGATCGTAATCCCGAATTCTCCATTCACTACGTCGCAAATCCGGTTCGCGTCATCATCGACCTGCCGGAGACATCCTTTGGCCTGAAGCCGGAGAGCCTAGAGCCGCGGGGGCTCTTCGATGCCATTCGCTATGGCGGGATGGGGGCGGGGGCTTCGCGGCTGGTGCTCTCCGCCAAAGGGCCGACCGAAGTCACCCATGCGGAAGTGAAGCCGGAGGAAGACGGCAAGGGCTTCCGGCTCATCATCGATGCCGAGAAGATCGACAGGGCCCGCTTCGACACGCTCTTGGGCGACCAGAAGTGGACGGGAACGGTGCGGGTCGCCAAGACCGACCGTCCGGCCCCCGCGCCGGCGAAAGCTCCGGGCGCCTTCGTGGTTGCTGTCGATGCCGGGCACGGCGGCATCGACACCGGCGCCATCGGCAGCGTCACCAAGACGGAGGAGAAGCACGTTACGCTGGATTTTGCGCGGGATCTGGTGGCGACGCTCAACCGCGAGCCCGGTATCGATGCCTTTCTGACGCGGGACGGTGACGAGTTCCTGTCCTTGCCGCAGCGTGTCCAGATCGCTCGGCAGAGAAGCGCCAACCTGTTCATATCCGTCCATGCCGACACGCTGAGGCAGAAGGATATCCGTGGCGCCACGGTCTATACGATCTCCGACAAAGCGTCCGACCATCTGGCTGCCGATCTTGCCGCCCGCGAAAATCTTTCCGACGAGATTGCCGGCATTCCGCTCGAAAGCGAGCCGGCCGAGGTCGCGGACATTCTCATCGACCTCACTCGCCGCGAAACCCAGGCATTTTCAGTCAATCTGGCGCGCAGCGTCGTCACCTCCTTCGAAGGACAGATCAAGCTGATCAACAATCCGCACCGTCATGCCGGCTTCCGCGTCCTGCAGGCGCCGGATGTCCCGTCGATTCTGCTCGAACTCGGCTTCCTGTCGAATAAGGAAGACGAGAAGCAATTGCTCGATCCGGCATGGCGCAAGAAGGTGTCTGAACTGTTGGCCGTTGCCGTCCGGCGCTATCGCCAGACGGCGGTCGCGAACGGCGGGTGAAGCCTTCCGAAGGCAGTCACGCCGGGATGTGATTTGTGTCGCCAGCGTAACAGCGATATGCTTTTCGGCGAGATGCGCACGGTATAACCGAACACCAGCCCTATTTTACTCACAATCCCGGCCTTTGGGGGAAGGGCGTCCCGATTTGTTGGGAAACGATGTTGAAGCTTGAGTTTCCTCGCCATATGAGGGAACCCGCGAAGCGTGTAGCTGTCGTGCCGGCCGATTTTCGAGGAAAGCGGTTGGCGCGGCCGCTTGGCTTGCGACAGTGGGTCCTTTGAATGGCGACCCGGCGATGGGACAATAAGGTACCGGTATCTGGCTGATGATCAGACTGATAGGATATTTTTTTGGCATTGGTGCGTTTCTGCTGCTCGGGGTCGCCGCGGCGGTCGCAATCTATCTCGGCGCGATCACCAAGGATCTGCCCGATTATGAGGTGCTGGCCAAGTATGCGCCGCCGGTCACGACCCGCTTTCACGCCGGGAACGGTGCGCTGATTGCCGAATATGCGCGCGAGCGCCGCCTCTATCTGCCGATCCAGGCCATACCGGATCGCGTCAAGGCAGCCTTCATCTCGGCCGAGGACAAGAACTTCTACAAGCATCCGGGCGTCGACGTTACCGGCTTGGCGCGCGCTATCGCCGTCAACATCCAGAACTTCGGCTCGGGCCGCCGCCCGGTCGGAGCCTCGACGATCACCCAGCAGGTGGCGAAGAACTTCCTGCTGACCGCCGACCAGACGATCGACCGCAAGATCAAGGAGGCGATCCTCTCCTTCCGGATCGAGCAGGCCTATACCAAGGATCGCATTCTCGAACTTTATCTGAACGAGATCTTCTTCGGCCTGAATTCCTACGGCGTCGCCGGCGCGTCGCTCACCTATTTCGACAAGTCGGTCACGGAACTGACCGTCGCCGAAGCCGCCTATCTTGCTGCGCTGCCGAAGGGACCGGCCAACTATCACCCGTTCCGCAAGACCGAGGCGGCGATCGAGCGCCGCAACTGGGTGATCGATCGCATGGTCGAGAACGGCTATGTGACCAAGGCTGACGGTGAGGAGGCGAAGAAGCAGGACCTCGGCGTGGCGCCGCGTCGTGGCGGCGCCCATCTTTTCGCTTCGGACTATTTCGCCGAAGAGGTGCGCCGGCAGATCATCCAGAAATATGGCGACAACGCCCTCTACGAGGGTGGGCTGTCGGTTCGGACGTCGCTCGATCCGCACCTGCAGATCATCGCGCGCAAGGTGCTGCAGGATGGGCTCTTGAGCTACGACGAGCGCCGCGGCTTCCACGGGCCGGTCAAGACGATCGAGATCGGCGGCGACTGGGGCGAGCCTCTGAGCAAGATTCCGACATTGAACGACGTGCCGGAATGGAAACTCGCCGTCGTGCTCGCCGTCGACAGCGAAGGTGCCGAAATCGGCATTCAGCCGGAGAAGGAAGCCTCGGGGAAGATCGTCGCCGAACGGGTCACCGGGCACATTTCCGCAGAGAACATGCAATGGGCCTACCGCGTCGCCGGCGGCCAGCGCAAGACGGCGAAATCCCCGGAGGGCGTGGTTGGTCCGGGCGATGTCGTCTATGTCGAGCCGCTCGAGCAAAAGGGCGAGTATCGCCTTCGCCAGCCCCCGAAGGTGCAGGGCGGCCTAGTCGCGATGGATCCACATACCGGCCGTGTCCTGGCGATGGTGGGCGGCTTCTCCTATGGCCAGTCGGAGTTCAACCGCGCCACACAGGCGATGCGCCAGCCCGGTTCCTCCTTCAAGCCCTTCGTCTATGCGGCAGCCCTCGACAGCGGCTACACGCCCGCCTCGGTCATTCTCGATGCGCCGATCGAGATCGTCGCCGGCGGCCAGGTCTGGCGGCCGGAAAACTACGGGGGCGGCTCCGCCGGTCCTTCGACGCTGCGCCTCGGCATCGAAAAGTCGCGAAACCTCATGACGGTGCGGCTTGCCAACGACATGGGCATGAACCTCGTCGCCGAATATGCCGAGCGTTTCGGCATCTACGACAAGATGCCGCCGCTGCTTTCCATGTCGCTCGGCTCCGGCGAGACGACCGTGCTGCGCATGGTTTCCGCCTATGCGGTCCTCGCCAATGGCGGCAAGCAGATCAAGCCGTCGTTGATCGACCGCATCCAGGACCGCTACGGCAAGACGATTTTCCGTCATGAGGACCGCACCTGCGACAACTGCAACGCCGATAACTGGGCAGAGCAGGAAGAGCCGGTCTTGACCGACAACCGCCTGCAGGTCCTCGACCCGATGACGTCGTACCAGATCACATCCATGATGGAGGGCGTCATCACCCGTGGTACGGCGGCGGGCAAGATCAAGCTGGATCGCCCGGTCGCCGGCAAGACCGGCACGACCAACGATGAGAAAGACGCCTGGTTCGTCGGCTACACGCCCGATCTCGTCGCCGGCCTCTATCTCGGCTTCGACGACCCGGCGCCGCTCGGCCGTGGCGCGACGGGCGGCAGCCTGTCGGCACCGATCTTCAACGCCTTTATGCAGGAAGCGGTCAAGGGGACGCAGCCGGGCAAGTTCGTGGTCCCGGAAGGCATGAACCTCATCCCGGTCAACCGGAAGACGGGCATGGCGGCGGTCGAAGGCGAGCCGGACACGATCATCGAAGCCTTCAAGCCGGGCACCGGTCCGGCCGAAACCTTCTCGGTCATCGGCGACCTCGACGAATATGCGCCGCCGGAGGAGATCCTGAAGAACTCCCCGCAGGCTAACCAGGCCGTGACCTCCGGCTCCAACGGCCTCTTCTGAGCCTTCCCCTCGATACGGATGCCCGTCGCCTTTACATCGGCGGCGGGCGTCGCTATTTGACCCTCACATTTTTCGAAGCCACACCAAGAAGCAGGACCATGCGCAACGAAATCGAGAACATTGTCGACGAAATCAAGCAGGCCATAAGCCTGCTGAGGAGGCATCTTTGACTGGGACCAGGCGATAAGACGACTGGACTGGTTGAACAACAAGGCTGAAGATCCGTCGCTCTGGAACGATGCCGCCGAGGCGCAGAAGCTGATGCGCGAGCGCCAGCAGCTCGACGACAGCATAACCGGCCTGCGCCGTTTCGAACAGCAGCTGAGCGACAATATCGAGCTGATCGAACTCGGCGAAGAGGAGGGGGATTCGGCCATCGTCAGCGAGGCCGAGGACGCACTCCGGCAGCTGCGCAACGAGGCTGCGAAGAAGCAGGTCGAGGCCATGCTTTCGGGCGAGGCGGACCAGAACGACACCTATCTCGAAGTCCATTCGGGCGCCGGCGGCACCGAAAGCCAGGACTGGGCCAACATGCTGCTGCGCATGTATTCCCGCTGGGCGGAGCGCCAGGGATACAAGGTGGAGCTTCTCGAAATCCAGGACGGCGAAGAGGCCGGCATCAAGTCGGCGACGCTTCTCGTCAAGGGTCACAACGCCTATGGCTGGCTGAAGACCGAATCGGGCGTCCATCGGCTCGTCCGCATCTCGCCCTATGACAGCAATGCGCGCCGTCACACCTCGTTTTCGTCCATCTGGGTCTATCCGGTCGTCGACGATTCGATCCAGATCGACATCAACGAAAGCGATTGCCGCATCGACACCTACCGTTCGTCGGGCGCCGGCGGCCAGCACGTCAACACGACCGACTCGGCCGTGCGCATCACCCATATGCCGAGCGGCATCGTCGTGCAGTGCCAGCAGGAGCGTTCGCAGCACAAGAACCGCGCCAAGGCCTGGGACATGCTGCGCGCCCGACTCTACGAAGCCGAGCTCAAGAAGCGCGAGGAAGCGGCCAATGCCGAAGCGGCCTCGAAGACCGATATCGGCTGGGGTCACCAGATCCGCTCCTATGTCCTGCAGCCCTATCAGCTGGTGAAGGACCTGCGGACCGGCGTCGAAAGCACGAGCCCCGGCGACGTGCTCGACGGCGAGCTCAACGATTTCATGGAGGCCGCACTTGCCCACCGCGTCAGCGGCGGTGCGGATGCGGTCGTCGAGGATCTGGGCTGAACGCGCCGAACAGGAACTGCGACAAACGGCCGGGTGCTCCCCGGCCGTATTCTTTTGCGAGCTTCAGTTGGTCGCGCGCTCGATCTTTATGTCGCCGACTTCGTCGATCAGCACAGTCCAGGATTCCGGTTCGGTGGCGGAAGGATCGGTCTTCAGATAGACGGTCGCGAACATGCCCGGCTGCCGCGTGATGCCCGTCGATGTCTCGGGTCGAATGTCGGTAACAAATGGCCTCATCGCCGTGAATTCCTCGAGTTCGGCGGATGAGACCACGTCCGGGCCGGCCGGCGTCGAGGCGATCTGCTGGAGATGGATGCGTGCGGTCCCGTCGGTCTGTCGCACGGCAATCAGCTTGTAGTAGCCTCGCTGCGCCGCCCGTTTCGTGCCGCCTTCCGGATCGCCGGACGGCATTGCACCGGCTCCGTCCTCCCAATAGCCGGTGCTTGTGACGAAAGTGATATTCGAGGGAAGGATGCCGCCTTCCTGCGCCCGCAAAGCGCCGGCGGGCAGCAGGAGGCAAAGCGCGATCAACAGGGGCTTGTGCATCCTCAAGGTTCCTTCGTGTGCGGCCCGGAACAGCAACCGCTGCCGCAGAATACCATGGCGGTCTGAATGTGATTCAATTGGAGAACTGCTCGGCCAGGATGCGGTCGGACCAGGAGTGGTCCGGATCGGACAGGATGCGGGCCGTCAGTTTCTCCGATTCGGCGATCGTGACCCGAACGACCGACTTGACCTCCTGGTGATCCGCTACCGCGTTGACTGGCCGCTTCTCCGCCTCGAGTATCTCGATCTCGACGGTGACGCGATTGGGAAGCAGCGCGCCGCGCCAGCGCCGCGGCCGGAAGGGACTGACCGGGGTCAGCGCGAGAAGAGGTGCCTCGAGCGGCAGGATCGGGCCGTGCGCCGACAGGTTATACGCGGTCGATCCCGCCGGCGTCGCGAGCAGAAGCCCGTCGCAGGTCAATTCATCGAGCCGCACCTTGCCGTCGACAAGGACCTTGAGCTTCGCGGCCTGGTAGGACTGCCGGAAGAGATAGACCTCATTGATCGCGAGCGCAGTGAATTCGTTGCCGTTGACGTCGAAGGTCCGCATCTCCAGGGGGTGGAAGGCATTGTCGACGGCGCTGGCGATGCGCTCGCGTAGGTCGTTGGTACTGTAGCGGTTCATCAGGAAGCCGACCGAGCCGCGATTCATGCCATAGACGCGCTTTCCGGTGTTCATCGTCTTGTGCAGCGTATGCAGCATGAAACCGTCGCCGCCGAGTGCGACGATCACATCCGCCTCCTCCGGATCGTGGTCGCCGTATATCGCCTTGAGTTCCTTTGCCGCCTTCTGCGCCTCTTCGGCCGTCGAGGCGATGAAGGCGAGTGTGCTGAACTGGGTCATGTATTCAGTCCGTTTGTCGTTGCGCCCGACGCGGCGATGGACGCCATGCTTGTTTTTCTGGCATGACCATGCGGCGAGTGCACCCGAAATTTTGAGGGGGGCCGCATTTTTGCTTTACACCGGAAAGGAATATGGTAACTCCCGTGGTCGAAAAGTGCCCTTATAGCTCAGTTGGTAGAGCGGCTGATTTGTAATCAGTAGGTCGGGAGTTCGAGTCTCTCTGGGGGCACCATTTTCGAAGGATTCGGAAAGCTATAACGCCTCCCCCTGCTGGCCGGCGACTTGCAATTGCCTCAAATATCGAATGACTGCGCCGGTCTCGGGTCGATCTCGCGGCAGCGCTGCATCGCCTTGATCAGGTTCTCCGCCAGGTAGTCGATCAGCGCGCGCGTCGCCGGCAGCACGCCCTGTCGGGACGGAAAGACGAGATGGACCATGACGTTGCCCGACCCCCACTCCGGCAGGACGGGGACGAGAACGCCGGTGCGGAAGGCGCGCTCGCAGATGTGGTCCGGCAACAGCGCAATCCCCATTCCTTCGATCGCGGCGCGTTCGAGGATGACGAAATCGCTGCAGCCGATCACCGGTCGGTGGGCGATCTCGATCGATCCTCCGTTCGCGTGATAGAGGCGCCAGACGTCGCTTGCGTGTTGCTCGTTCATGGCGAGCGTCGGCATTTCCGCGAGATTACTGGTGGTGACTTCTCCGATCCGCGCAAGAAGCGTCGGGCTGGCGGCCAGCCGCGAGCGGACCTCGCCGAACTTGCGCACGATCAGGTGGCTGTCCGTATCGAGCTGGTCGCGCGCACGAAGCGCCACGTCGAAGCGCTCCTCAATAAGATCGAGGCGTCGGTTCGTGGCGGTGATGAGCAGTCTGACGCCCGGGTAGCGCCGATGGAAGCCCGGCAGAATGTCGGCCAGCATCGGCGCGAAGCCGAGGGGGCAGCCAAGCCGCACAACGCCCGTAGGTTCCCCGCGCACGGCGGCGACCTCGGCTTCCGCCGCCGCTACGCCGTCGAGCAGCCCCTGGGCGTGCTCATAGAAAACGCGGCCGATTTCCGTCACGCGCAGCTTGCGCGTTGAGCGCTCGAGCAGCCGCACGCCCAGTTGATCTTCCAGCCGCGCCACATGCTTGCTGAGCTTGGATTTGGGAATGTTCAGATCGCGCGCGGCGGCGCTGAAGCCGTTGTTCTTCACGACGGCGGCGAAGAGGGCAATATCGTTTAGGTCCTGCATGCTAGCCTCCACCAGCGCGGGCGCAGGCGCTCGCATCCGCTCTGGGAATCGATTGTGGTAATTCCGACGGAGTCTGATCTTGCCGCGCCGGAACCCTCCGATTGTTTCCCTCAGGAAACGGAATGTCAATTATTCGCCGTCTTATCCGGCGATTGTTTTCAAATCATATGTTGTGCACCGCAACTAGAAACAAAGGTGCCTCCCATGAACGTCATCCATATCGACTCCGGCATTCTCGGAGAACATTCGGTTTCGCGTCGCCTGACGGCGGCGATCGTCTCGCAGATCAAGGCAGACCGTCCCGACGCGAAAGTCACCTATCGCGATCTCGTCTCCGAGCGCCTGCAGCATCTCACCGGCGCACAGATCATGGCGCCTGCCGACCTCGGTGAAGTCGATCCGGCGCTCGCCTCCGACATCCGGGCCGGCCGCCAGATGCTCGACGAATTCCTTGCCGCAGACACGATCGTCGTCGGTGCGCCGATGTACAACTTCTCAATCCCCAGCCAGCTGAAAGCCTGGATCGACCGCCTGGCCGTCGCCGGCAAGACCTTCCGCTACACCGAGGCTGGCCCGGAGGGTCTCGCCAAGGGCAAGAAGGTCATCGTCGCCTCCACGCGCGGCGGGCACTATTCTGCCGGCCCTGCCTCGGCGATGGATCACCAGGAAAGCTATCTGCGCACCGTCTTCGGCTTCTTCGGAATCACCGACGTCGAATTCGTCCGCGCCGAAGGCCTGAACCTTGGTGCCGACCAGAAGCAGTTCGCCATTGCCGAAGCTGAAAAGACGATTGCGGAAGGCAACGTTCTGCGGCTCGCGAGCTAAGCATTTTGCAGTCAGGTGGAATCACCTGACGTCGCACAAATGCGGCAAAAACGAGCGGATTGAATTCGGCCGGCGCCGGAGCGGGATGAGGAAAACTGTTCGCGGTTTTCTTCCCGCATCCCGCTCACCAAAAGTGCCGGTCTGTTGCGGAAGAATGCCGGTCGCGCGAGCGGCCGGCATTCTTCGTTTCTGGTCGGACCGGATTTGCGGTATTCTGGCGACATGAAAAGCCTGATCGTTCTGCAGGTTTTGGCCCTGTCGCTGGCGGCTGCCGCCATGGTCGCCGAGAGCGCGGCCGCGTCGCCGCCGGACCGGCGCTGCACCTGTCGCAATCGCGACGGGACGAAATACGAACTCGGCCAGACGGCATGCATCCGGGTCGGCGGCATCTCCTACATGGCGCGCTGCGAGATGAACCTCAACGTCACGACCTGGAAGAAGGTGCGCGACGGCTGTCCGACGGCTGACATGACCTTAGGCGCCGTTCCGGTGCTTTGACCGGCATCGGCCGTCTCAGGCCTTGAGGTGCTGCCTTGCTGCATACATCGCGATCGCCGCGGCGTTCGAGACATTGAGCGACTTGATGGCTCCGGGCATATCGAGCCGAGCCAGCGCCGTGACGGTCTGCCGCGTCTTCTGCCGCAGCCCCTTGCCTTCCGATCCCAGCACGAGGGCGATCTTCTCGCCGGAGAAGGTATCCTCCAGCGGTTGCGGACCCTCCGAATCAAGACCGATCGTCTGGAAGCCCAGCTCGTGCAGTTCTTCGATCGTATCGGCGAGATTGGTGATCTGGATATAGGGAATGAATTCCAGCGCCCCGGAGGCCGATTTTGCGAGCACGCCTGATTCGGTCGGGCTGTGGCGCATGGTGGTGATCAGCGCGCCGGCTTCGAAAGCGACCGCCGAACGCATGATCGCGCCGACATTGTGCGGATCGGTCACCTGGTCAAGCAGGAGGATCAACTGACAATCGCTGAGCGCCTCGAGCTTGCGGTGCGGCAGCGGCCGCGTCTCCAGCATGACGCCCTGGTGGATTGCATCCGGTCCGAGGACCCGGTCGAGATCCTGCGGCGTGACGATTTCGACGGGGAAGGGCAGCGCGGAAGGGTCGCCGAGTTCGAGCCGCGCGGCCGCGTTCTGAGTCACGCTCAGGCGGACGACCGTACGCTCCGGATTGTCGAGCGCTGCGCGAACCGTGTGCAGGCCATAGAGAAGCACCTGCTCTGGCGCCAGCGCCGGCGGTTTCCAGTTGGACGGTATCTTCCGGCGCTTGTCCGGGCGGGGTGTCGGAATCTCGCCGCGCTCGCGGCGGGCGTCGCGATGGGCACGCCGCAAAGTGGCGTAGTGGCTGTCCTTGGCGCTCTTGTCGCCGCTCTTGTCCTTGCTCATGCGCATCTTATAGTGAGGTTCGTTCGGTCTTGGAAATGGTTTCGGATATTGCGGCCGCCGGTGTCTGTGGAGAATTTCTGAAATTTTCCTTTTCGCTCTGTTGACAGGAGGAATGCGGGCGGCCATATACCCGGCGCAGATCGAAAGACGGCACGAAACGGCGGGCTTCTTCCACGATCTCAAAAGCTTGGTCGATTGATCCCGACAGAATAATGGAGGGATGCCCGAGTGGTTAAAGGGGACGGACTGTAAATCCGTTGGCTCAGCCTACGTTGGTTCAAATCCAACTCCCTCCACCATTCTGCTTCAGGATCGAAGGCCCGCGGGTATAGCTCAATGGTAGAGCAGCAGCCTTCCAAGCTGAATACGCGGGTTCGATTCCCGCTACCCGCTCCAGCCTCTTTCCGGCTTACTTCAAAAAAGTTTCGGATGTTCCTGACATCGTTGAGTGTTCTGGCTCTGGCGATTCCATCCGCGCTGGCGCGGCGGAGCTTCTCTATGGACTTTAAAATTGGCTGAGACCTTGCCGTCCGGGCGGACGCAATTAAGTCTTGCGCAAAAGCCGCGAAACCCTTAAACGGCTGCACAAACCGGCCCAGCCGGCTGATCCATCGTATTTGACCACAGGAAGCGTACCCATGGCAAAGAGCAAATTCGAGCGCAACAAGCCGCACGTCAACATCGGCACGATTGGCCACGTTGACCATGGCAAGACGTCG
>NZ_LNQC01000042.1 GCF_001651855.1 Sinorhizobium americanum
CAGCGCGCGCCGTCACGACACGCGAAAAAAGTAGCAGTCATTGACAGTCACGCACCCGCGTTTTCACACGTCCTCGACCCTAAGCGGCCTTTGTCAGCCCGTCGATGAGGCGGTGAAAACCGCAACTGAGCGTCGAAAGCACGCTTGTATGCGCGCCGCCCTTCGCCGCGGGCGAGATAGGCGGAGAGGTTCGGGTATTCCTCCAATAGATTCGATCCCTTCAATCTAAGTAGCACCGACACCACCAGCAGGTCGCCGGCGCTGAATGCACCGTCGAGCCAGTCCGCATCACCAAGGCGACTGGAGAGGCCGCCCAGCCGTTTCCGTATGCTGTCCTCGAGGACACTCAGGCGCTGTTCGTACCAAGGCTTGTCACGCTCCAGAATCCTTGCGAGGTCGCGTTCGAAGATCGGCGGTTCCACCGTGTTGAGCGCCGCAAACATCCATGTGATCGCGCGCGCTCGGGCATTCGCATCGCCTGGCAGCAGGCCCGCATGGCGCTCCGCGATATGGAACACGATCGCCCCGGACTCGAACAGGACAAGATCGCTTTGTTCATAGGTCGGTATCTGCCCGAAAGGATGCAGGGCGAGATGCGCGGGTTCCTTCATCGCCTTGAACGAAAGCAGACGAACATCGTAAGGTTGGCCCACTTCCTCAAGCGCCCAGCGAACGCGCATGTCGCGCGCCAGACCCTTGCCGCGGTCGGGCGACCGTTCAAAGGCGGTAATGGTAATGGTCAATGTTGCTCTCCATGTTTGGCCGACTGGACGACGCCCGGCTGGACGAGATTCCGACACCCATGCTCGAGGTAATCCTCGCGGTCAGGATCAAAGACAGCTAGCCTTTTGTCTGCATCATACCGGTTCAGTTCTCGTCGTCTGGCTTGAGGCCGCTAGATCCGCATTCGGCTGGTCGGCGGGCATAGTCCGACTGGCCGAGCATCTTTTGGATAAAGCGGAACTGCTCGCGCAGGGCCGCTTCAGTGTCTTCGCCGCGTCGAACGCAGTGCTCGATCAGAATCGGGTGGAAGAACGGCATGAATGCGGACTTGAGCGCACGCGCTGTCTCGGCGGGACCTTCGACCGCGAACTCGCCCGCTTCGACGCCGTCGCGGATGATCGCCTCAAAGATCGTCATCATCCGCTCGTCATGCGCCTTGATCACCACCCAGTTCTCCCGCATGGCCGTGGCAACAAGGTCATGCATGTGCTTTTCTTCGGTCAACTGCATCATGTTGTAGTGGTGAACCGCGCTCAGGACCCGCCGGAGCTTCTCCGAGGCCGACACGTTCCTGCTCGCGATCGCAAGGGCCACCTCGGCGGCCCGGTTCACAACCCGGCCGCAGACGGCCTCGGTGATCGCATCCTTGGAAGAGAAGAAGCGGTAGATGTTGGCTCGACTCATGCCGAGTTTGGAGGCGATGTCGGCCACCGATGTCTTATGATGACCAATGCGGTGGAAGTACTCCTCCGCCACATCCAGGATGCGCGCACGCATCCTGTCGGTATAAGTCACCGGTCGGCCCGGATAATTCATGAATGCCTCCAGAGCGGATAAACGAATCTGCCGGACCCACCCCCGGACGATCATCTGCAAGCGCTGAGATCGCGGCCGGCCCGGTCTCGTGTTCAGTCAAGGCCGGCGCGCGGCGGCTTGAACGGTCTCAGCGGTGGCCGGGGTCTACTCGGCCGCCAGCGCTATGCGCGCTTTCGGCTCCTCCGTCGGCTGCTGATGGATCTCATCTGCCGTCGGCTTGATCCGGAACCACGCGGCGTAGAGCGCCGGAAGGAAGAGCAGGATCAGCACCGTGCCGACCGCCGTGCCGCCAATCAGGGTATAGGCCATGGACCCCCAGAAGACCGAGTGCGTGAGGGGAATGAAGGCCAGCACGGCGGCAAGTGCGGTCAGGATAACCGGGCGTGTCCGCTGCACCGTCGCCTCGATGACCGCATGATAATCGTCGAGGCCGGCAGCACGGTTCTCCTTGATCTGTTCGGTCAGGATCAGCGTGTTGCGCATCAGGATGCCGGCCAGCCCTATCAGTCCGAGAATGGCATTGAAGCCGAAGGGCTGATTGAAGAAAAGCAACGCCGGAACCACCCCGGCAAGACCGAGCGGCGCCGTCAACATGACCATGGTCATCGTTGACAGGCTGCGGACCTGGAGGATGATGACGATCAGCATGGCGGCAATCATGGCCGGGAAGATTTTGACCAGCGCGACATTGGCCTTGAGAGATTCCTCGATGTTTCCACCCATCTCGATGCGATATCCGACCGGGAGCGAGGCGATCAGCGGCTGCAGTGCCTTCATGATCTGCTGGGAAACCTCCGGGGGCTGCGTCGCCTCGTTAATGTCCGATCGGATCGTGACGACCGGCGTTCGATCGCGACGCTTCAGGATCGGTTCCTCAAACCGGATTTCGGAATGGCCGATCTGATCGAGCGGAACCTGACGGCCGTCCCTGCTCATCAGCGAAAAGTCGGCGAGCCTCGCCGGATCGAGGCGGCTCTCGCCAGCACTGCGTGCGACAACGGGGACGTTTCGGATGTTTTCGCGAACCTGCGTCACCGGAATGCCGCTCAGCAGCAACTGTATCTGCTGGGCTGCCTCAGCCGGCGAAAGGCCAATCAGATTGAGCCGGTCCTGGTCGGGGACAAAGCGAAGCACAGGCGTACGATTGCCCCAATCGCGGTTTGCCTGACGCACGTCCGGTACGCCTTTCATGATGTCGAGGGCCTTCTCAGAGATCTGGTACAATTGCTTGGGATCCGGCCCCATAATGCGAAACTCGACCGGAAACGGGGTATACGGACCGAACACCAGCTGCGTGACACGGACGTAGGCTTCGGGAACTAGTCCGTCCGAAACGGCAGCCCTAAGGCGCTGCTTCAAAGCCTCGCGTGCGTGAGAATCGGGGGTGAGCACAACGATCTTGGCGAAAGCGGGGTCCGGCAATTCCGGCGCCATCGCAAAGAAGAAGCGGGGCGCGCCCTGCCCGACATAGCTGGTGACGATCTTTGCCTCGGGCTGGTTTTGCAGCCAGCTTTCAACCTTCTCGACCGCGGCTGTCGTCGTCTCGATACTAGTACCTTCGGGCATCCGGACTTCGACCAGCACTTCGGGACGATCCGACGTCGGGAAGAACTGCTGTTTCACCCCTCCCATTCCAACAACCGAAATGGCCATAGCGATGCCGACGACCGCGCATGTGATGAACTTGTGGCGCACGGCGAACTTGATGAGACCCCGCAGGCGCCGGTAATTCGGTGTGTCGTAGATGGCGTGATGGCCGCCCTCGACTGGCTTGATCGCCGGCAGCATCTTGACGCCGAGGTAGGGCGTGAAGATGACTGCGACGACCCAGGAAACGATTAGCGCAAAACCCACGACCCAGAAGATATTGCCGGCGTACTCGCCGGCGGTTGATCTGGCAAAGCCAACCGGCATCAGTCCGATGATTGTCACGAGTGTACCGGACAGCATGGGCGCTGCCGTATGGCTCCAGGCATAAGCGGCCGCCTTGATGCGATCCATGCCCTCTTCCATCTTTACCACCATCACCTCAATGGCGATGATGGCGTCGTCAACGAGAAGGCCCAGCGCCAGGATCAACGCGCCGAGTGTGATGCGATCGAAGAACCGGCCGGTTTCCAACATGATGAGGAACACGACGGCAAGCGTGAGCGGAACGGCGAGCGCTACGACGATCCCGACACGCCAACCGAGGCTGAGCAGGCTCACGAGCAACACAACTCCGAGCGCCATGGCGAATTTCACCATGAACTCGCCGACCGCAGCGTCGATGTTGACGGCCTGATCGCTGACCTTGGCGAGCGTCATACCGAGCGGCAGTGTCTGTGCGATCGCGGCAGATCGTTCTTCGAGCGCCTTTCCGAGCTCGAGCCCGTTCCAGCCCTGCTGCATCACCGCAGCAAGCATGATGGCCGGCTCGCCTTCATGGCGGATGATGTAGGTCGGGGGGTCTTGATAGCCGCGCCGCACCTCCGCGAAATCAGAGAGTTTCAACGTGCGTCCGGCAGCGACGATCGGCGTGTCGGCAATTGCCTGCACACTGTTGTAGGCGCCATCGAAACGGATAAAAACCTGCGGCCCGCGCGTATCGATCGAGCCTGCCGGAGTGACGGTGTTTTGCCTTTGCAAAGCGGCGGCGATGTCCTGTGCTGAAATGCCAAGGGTGGCGAGCTTGGCATACGAGAACTCGACAAAGATCTGTTCCGGCCGCTCCCCCAGAATGTTCATCTTTTTAACACCCGGCACGTGCAGAAGATCCTGACGGATCGCCTCTGCCTGCCGCACAAGCTCGCGCATGGGCATACCCTTGGCCTTTAGCGCATAAAGGGCGAAGCTCACGTCCGAATATTCGTCGTTGACGAAGGGACCGAAGACGCCAGCAGGCAGGTTGCGTGCTTCGTCCCCCAACTTCTTGCGCGCCTGATAGAACTCCTCTTCGACAGCCGTGGCCGGCGTGCTGTCCTTCAGGGTGACGGTCAGAAAGGCGTAGCCGGGTCGGGTCATTGTCTCGACACGGTCATACCAGGTCAGTTCCTGGATGCGCTTTTCGAGCGGCTCCGCGACAAGATCCTGCATTTCGCGCGCCGTGGCGCCTGGCCACACCGCCGTGACCGTCAGGGTCTTGATGGTGAAGGAGGGATCCTCTGCACGTCCCAGCTTGACGAAGGCATAGACGCCTGCGGCAGCCAGCAGAACGATGAAGAACAAAGTGACGGCTCGCTCGCGAACCGCGAGTGCGGAAAGATTGAAGCTCATTGGTTGGCTACCTCTGCCTGAAGCTCGGTCCTGACGGGCGCACCATCTTTGAGGAGATGCGCTCCGAGGGCGACTACCTGATCTCCAATCTTGATGCCGGTGACAGACGCTGTTTCTTGACCGAGCTGTTTGATCTCAATCGGAACAAAGCGCACGATGGAAGAAGATTGGTCGACAACCCAAACCCCCGTGCGGCTGCCGTCATTCAACACGGCGCCGACCGGCACCGCGACCTCCGACTGCCTTTCTCTGTTGAGGATGCTGATCGTAACTGTCGCACCAAGCGGCGCCGAGGCGGCGTCGCCATCGAGCACGTAACGCGCTTCGTACGTGCGGGTCTGAGGATCGGCGGCATCCGAGATCTGTCGCAGGTGCGCTCTTGCCCGCCGCCCGTCACTTCCATAGACACTTGCTTCGGCTTCCGATCCGATCGCGGGACGAAGGGTTTCGGGAAGCGCGACCAGGGCCTCGCGCGGGCCTGCATGCGCCAGCTGAACCACCGGCTGACCCGCCGCGACGACCTGTCCGGGTTCGCCGAGCGTCGCGACCACGGTTCCGTTCGCATCGGCCACCAGGACCGAGTAGGTCGCCTCGTTTTCTGCGACTTTGGCTTCCGCTTCCGCGGCGGCAAGCTGCGCCTCAGCCGTATCCAACGCTGCCTTGGCCTGCTCGTAACGTTGGGGAGTAGCGGCGACTCCACCTTTGACAAGAGAGGCATAGCGCCTCTCGTCCGCGCTTGCCTGAACGAGGACCGCCCGGGCCGCGGCAACCGCATTGCGCTTGGCAGTCAGCGCAAGACGCAAATCGGTTTCATCGATGCGCATCAGCGCTTGACCCGCCTTGACCTGCTGACCGACGTCGACCAGTCGCTCAACGATCTTGCCAGGTACGCGAAAGCCAAGATTGCTCTGCACGCGGGCGGCGATTGTACCTGTAAAGGCGCGCTCGGCTCTTTCCGGTCTTGTGGCTTCCACCATTCTCACAAATGGTGGCGCGGCGCGCGGATCCGCGGCCTCCGCGTCGTGTGCCGAGGTGTCGAAGACGAACGCATATGCCGCGCCGCCGGCTACAGCCACAAGGCCTATCGATGTGAGAAAAAATTTGCGTTTCATGTCAGATGACCCTTGTTGACGGCCGCCGCTTTAATTAGATTGCGATCTAAATCTAAAAGTGGTATAGATGTCAAGTGAAATCTAATTGGAGGTCGATCATGAGAGTTAGCCGAGCCCAGGCGGAGGCAAATCGCGAAGCGGTCATCAACGTGGCGAGCCGGCTTTTTCGAGAGCACGGCTTTGATGGCATCGGACTTAAGGATCTGATGAAGGGGGCCGGCCTCACCCAGGGCGGATTCTACAAGCAGTTCGAATCCAAGGACGATCTTGCGGCACAGGCCTCAAGGCGGGCGATGGAGCACGCGACCCGCAGATGGTCGGCTATTGCTGCGGCAAGCCCTGATCCCCTTGAGGCCGTTATCGAGCTCTACCTGTCGACTGGCCACCGCGAAGAGAAGAGCGACGGTTGTCCCTTGGTGGCACTTGGTGCTGATGCGGCGCGTCAAACCGAGGAGGTGAGAGCCCCGTTCCAGGATGGCATTCAAGCACATCTGCAGATCCTCAACGAACTGATGCCGAAGGCGGAAAGTCCAAAAGGCCATGGCAGGGCCATGGCGATGCTGTCGCTGATGGTGGGTGCCGTGACGATCTCTCGTATCTTGAATGACGAAGAGATGTCGCAGCGCTTTCTCGAGGCAGCCGCGGACGAAGTTCGGCGGATCGCCGCCTCCGCAAGAGACATGTGAGATGTGCACTTCCGCCAATGGCGTCATGCGTTCGCACGTTGGGTTCGCGGATTCTTGCCCGCTCGCCCTGTGCACGGCCCGAGAACATCCGAACGAGACGATTGCCAAAATGATGCCGATCCAGCGTCTGCACCGCATGCAGACGGATGAAACAAAATGACAGTTGGAGATCACATGCGTCGTATCGTCATCACAGGGATGGGAGCAGTAAGCCCCCTCGGAGCCAACGTGACGACTTCCTGGTCTCGGCTTCTATCCGGGCGTTCGGGCATCCGACGTCTTCCGGACGATATCGTGAGAGACCTGCCGGCAAAGGTCGGTGGAACGGTGCCCTCCCTGGACGAAGACCCCGAAGGTGGCTTCGATCCGAATACGGTCTTTGCCGAAAAGGATCAGCGCAAGGTCGACCGCTTCATTCTCTTCGCGATGGCGGCGGCAGAAGAGGCGCTTGCTCAGGCGGGATGGAAGCCGGTCTCGGAAGATGACCGGGCTCGCACCGCCACGATCATCGCGTCGGGCATCGGCGGGTTTCCGGCCATAACTGAGGCGGTGCGAACGGTTGATCAGCGCGGCGTCCGGCGTCTTTCACCGTTCACCGTGCCGTCTTTCCTGGTGAACCTGGCAGCGGGACAGATCTCCATCCGTCACGGCTTCAAAGGGCCGATCGGCGCACCGGTGACCGCCTGTGCGGCCGGCATTCAGGCGATCGGCGATGCGGCTCGCCTTATCCGCGCCAATGAAGCCGACATCGCGGTGTGCGGCGGAACGGAAGCATGCATGAATATCGTCAGTCTCGGCGGTTTCGCCGCGGCACGCTCTCTTTCGACCGGCTTCAATGACACACCTGACCAGGCCTCGCGTCCCTTCGACATGTTGCGTGACGGCTTCGTCATGGGCGAAGGCGCCGGCATCCTGGTCATCGAGGCATTGAGCCACGCGCTTGCGCGCGGTGCGAAACCGCTGGCCGAGCTCGTCGGTTACGGCACGACAGCGGATGCCCACCACGTCACCTCCGGTCCCGAGGACGGCGATGGTGCGCGCCGAGCGATGGAGATCGCAATCGCCCAGGCCGGAATTTCGCCGCGCGAGATTGCACACCTCAATGCGCATGCGACCTCCACACCAGTTGGCGACCTCGGAGAAATCGCGGCGATCAAGAGGGTCTTCGGCACCGATTCCAGCGTGGCCGTCAGCGGAACGAAGTCGGCGACCGGACATCTCCTCGGAGCTGCCGGCGGGCTTGAAGCCATCTTCACGGTTCTGGCGCTGAGGGATCAGGTAGCCCCGCCAACACTCAATTTGAACGCTCCAGATCCGGCCGGCGACGGGGTTGACTTCGTCGCGAACCGGGCTCGGCCAACGGCGATGGACTACGCGATCTCCAATGGCTTCGGCTTCGGAGGTGTCAACGCCAGCGCCTTGTTCCGACGCTGGACGGACAAGCTGGCGGCCGCCGGAGAGCTCCATGAATGAAGTCTCACTTCCGGCCATTCCTTTTTTCGCAAACGACACCAAACGAAATCCAGCCCAAAGAAGGAAGTAAATCTCCATGAACAAAGCCAATCTTGGTGTCGCCCTGGTGACTGGGGCATCGACCGGCATCGGGCGCGCTACCGCCAGAGCCCTTCAGCGCGCGGGCTTTCGTGTCTTCGGAACCAGCCGTCGTGCGGCCGCCGAAAGATCTGACGGCGTCACCATGCTGACCTGTGACGTAACCGACGATACGTCCGTGGCGAGACTGATCGATCAGGTGCTGGCCGAGGCCGGACGCATAGATCTGCTCGTCAACAATGCCGGCATTGGCCTGCTCGGCGGCGCAGAGGAGTCCTCGACTGCCCAGGCACAGGCGCTGTTTGACGTGAACGTCTTCGGCGTGCTGCGCGTCACCAACGCGGTGTTGCCAACCATGCGGAGTCAGGGCAAGGGCAGGATCATCAACATAAGCTCCATTCTGGGGCTGATCCCGTCGCCCTACAATGCTCTCTATGCATCGACCAAGCATGCCGTCGAGGGCTACTCCGAATCGCTCGATCACGAACTGCGCTCGTTCGGAATTCGGGTCGCGTTGGTCGAGCCCGCCTTTACCCGTACCGCCTTCGAAGAAAATCTGACCAAGCCCGATCGCTCGCTTGCTGTCTACGATGCGGTGCGCGCTGAAATGGAAGTGCAGATGCGCAAGGCGGTCGAAGCAGGCGACGACCCTGGGGTCGTGGCGGAGACGGTTGTCAAAGCGGCAACGGATAAGGCGCCGAGAAGACGTTACACCTCGGGAAAACTGGCCGGCCAAGTCCGCTTGCTGCGCCGTTTCGTCCCCGAATCCGCATTCGACAAGAGCTTGCGGAGAAAGGCCGGGCTGCCAGTCTGAGTCGACAATCGCGAGATCGAACCGATTGGCATAGACGCTGTGACAGGAGCCAAACCCGGAACTCGCCCCGTGCGCATGAGCTATGCCGACGACAGGGAATTGACCACGCTTGCGCCACCCCAAGGGTACAGTCTGTGATTGGCGCAATGACCGCAATTGGGCGCAACACGGCCGTCGCAGCCGAGTTGACCGCGCGACCGCATTCCTTAGCATTTGACGGCCGAATGGTTGAAATCTGCGCAATGACCTCATCCGCCGAATCGCGAGACTGATACCCGGCGGTCCCGCGATCCGGTTTTGCTCCAGACAGAAGTCCCCGCATGTACGCGCATGCCGGGCCTCCCTTATCGCGACCTGCCCCCGTCTAGCTTACAAGACCGCGATAGATCGCCGGTAGGGCCTGTGGCAGTCTGCCGATATGGCTGACGACGGCGTAGCCGTTCTGGCCGAAGATCACCGGCACATAGGATTTCGCCTCGCGATCCACCGTCACCCCGAACACGTTGACGCCTGAGCGGCGGGCATCGCCTACGGCGCGACGGCTGTCCTCGAGCGCAAATCGTCCTTCGTAATGATCGACATCATTCGGCTTGCCGTCGGTCAGGACGAGCAGCAGCTTGCGGCGGTTCGGCCGTTTGAGGAGACCCGCCGCTGCGTGGCGGATCGCGGCGCCGATGCGGGTGTAGTAGCCGGGCTTCAGCGCAGCAATGCGCGACTCCACCGTCATGCTCATCGCCTCGTCGAAAGCCTTCACCGTCTCGATCCGCACCCAGTCGCGCCTCCGCGAGGTGAATGTCAAGATCTCGTGGCTGTCGCCGCAGGCCGAGAGCCCGTGCGCCAGAACCAGAAGCGCCTGTTTCTCGACGTCGAGAACCCGCAGATCGTCGAACCAGGCGTCGGTCGACAGCGACACGTCGACAAGGATCGTTACCGCAAGATCATGCGCCTGCGGGCGGCTCATCATATGGATGCGGTCGCTCCCCTGGCCGCCGGCCATGAGGTCGGTGCGGGCGCGCACCACCGCATCGAGATCGAGATCGGCGCCGTCGATCTGCGCCCTCAGCATCTCGTGACGCGGCCGCAGGATCTCGAACTGGCGACGCACGCGGCGGATCAGGCTCTTCGTCGCCGGGTCCGTCCCGCCGGCGACACCATCCGAGAATGCGGGCGCGGCCAGGATCCGGCAATGATCCTTGAGGTAGCTAGCGCTGCGATAGTCCCATTCGGGATAGGTGAACTCGGCCGTCAGCGGCGTCCGGTCGAGCGCTTCCGGCGGCAGGTCGAGATCGAAGCGGAAGCGCGCCGCCGGCCTGCCCTGGCGTTCGCCGAGCGTCATGTCATCGAGCTCGTCGGCGGCCTGTGCATCATGGTCGTCGCTGTCGTCCGCCGGGCGGTCGACATTGACCATCTCGGCCATGGCAAGGATCTTCTCGAAGCGGTTGAGGATAAAGGGGCTACGCTCCGACTGCCGTTGAGCCTCTCGGGTGGCGACGTGGCGTGTCGTCTCCGCTCCCTCCGCTCCGCTGCCACCGCGGGCGGGCTCGTCCTCACGGCGACCCTCCGTCACCTCGCGCGAGAGAGCGTCGGGCCACAGCGGCACCGGCAGCATTTGGAGATAACCGGGCGGCGCCTTCTGCGGAAAGATGATAGGCAGCACGTCGTCGCTCAGCCCGGCGCCCTTCCTCAACAGATAGAGAATGCGGTTTTCGACATGCTGCTCGACGGCCGGAAGCGAGCGCCGCTGCCGGACATTGAGCACCGCTCTTGAGAGGCGGCGATAGCGCGGGCGCATCGCCGGATAGGTGGCGAGCACCGACGTCACCGTCTGGTCTGCTCGGGAAAGGAGCGCCAAGTCGCGCGAAAGCGGGTCGGCGGCGTTGACTGGCGAAAGCGGCATCACCGCCATCATCGCCGCCAACCAGAAATAGAGGTCGCGGTTGAGGCGCCGCAAGGGAAAGAGATCGATCTCGGCCGGCAGCATCAGCGTTGCATGGTCGCGGGCCGGCTGCACCAGCTTTTCCTCACCCAGACCCATGCGCTGGCGCAAGCGCAGCCGGTGCGCCGAGGTGCGGCCGCGTGCGGGCGCGATCTGCACCGCCCGCTCGCCGCCGAGCCCGCGGAAATAGACCGCGAGCACGGCCTGGACGTCTTCGAGCCGGACGGCCTCGTCCGGAAAGCGCGGCCAGGTGCGCGTGTTGCCGATGAAGCGGTGCCAGGCGCGGCCGACCGTTTCTTCGAGTTCGAGGAAGTCCAGCATTATCTTTATCCTCAGCGGATCACCGCGTCTGCAATCTCGATCAGCGCCGCCTTGACGTCCGGCTCGTCCGTCAGCGGTTCGATCATCGTCGCGAGAACGGCGTCGCGCAGTGCAAGCCCGCTGTCGATGAGGCTGGCGCAATAGACGAGCAGGCGTGTTGAGACGCCCTCCTCGAGATCATGCCCTTTGAGGCTTCGCAGACGATGCGCAAGATCGACCAACGGCGCGACGCGTGCTTCGTCGAGACCGCTCTCCTCAGAAACGACGGCGATCTCGCGGTCTCTCGGCAGGAAGTCGAATTCGATGGCGACGAAGCGCTGGCGCGTGCTCGGCTTCAGGGTTTTCAAGAGGTTCTGGTAGCCGGGATTGTAGGAGACGACCAGCATGAAGCCGCGCGGCGCCTCGAGCACCTCGCCGGTCCGCTCCAGCGGCAGGATGCGCCGGTCGTCGGTGAGCGGATGAAGCACGACGGCTACATCCTTGCGGGCCTCGACGATCTCGTCGAGATAGCAGATGCCGCCTTCGCGCACCGCCTTAGTCAAGGGTCCGTCGACCCATACGGTGTCGCCGCCCTTGAGGAGATAGCGGCCGGTCAGATCGGCGGCGGCGAGGTCGTCATGGCACGAGACCGTTGCAAGCGGTAGGCCGAGCCGTGCCGCCATGTGCGCGACGAAGCGCGTCTTGCCGCAGCCGGTCGGGCCCTTCAAGAGCAGCGGCAGCTGGCGGATCCATGCGTTTTCGAAGAGCGCGCATTCCTGGCCCGAGGGAGAATAGGCCGGAATGTCGCAGTCCGCCTTCAGCGGGTTTTTCAGAGTGATGTTCATGGAAGGCTCCGATATCGGGTTTCGGGCGGGGCGGCCGGCCGCACGGGCCGGCCGCTTCGCATCATTCCGCGGGTTGAGCGGTCTGGTTGAGGGCCGGGCTCCGGCTCTTGCCCGGCACGAGCACGGCCCAGATGAACATCAGCGCCGAGACGAGCACGACCACGCCGGAGCCGAGGCGCACCCCAGTAGAAAAGGGCGAGCTGGTCCTGCACCGCCATAAAGCTCTCGCCGAGGACGCGCTGCAGGTGGACCTGGACGACGCCGGCAAAGGTGAGCGCGAAGGTCATGACGGACATGGCGCTGCACATCGCCCAGAAGCTTACGATCGACAGCCACTGGTTATAGGGCGCCCGGCCGCGGATCTCGGGGATCGCATAGGCCATGACGGCAAGGTTGAGCATCACATAGGCGCCGAAGAAGGCAAGGTGTCCGTGCGCGGCGGTGACCTGCGTGCCGTGGGTGTAGTAGTTGACCGACGACAGCGTGTGCAGGAAGCCCCAGACGCCGGCGCCGAAGAAGGCCATCACCGAGCAGCCGATCGACCAGAGGAGCGCGGCCCTATTCGGATGCTTGCGGCCGGCCTTCCACGTCATCACGAAGGTGAAGATCACCATGGTGAAGAAAGGTGCCACCTCGAGCGTCGAAAACAACGACCCGATCCACTGCCAGTAGCCCGGCGCGCCGATCCAGTAGTAATGGTGGCCGGTGCCGAGGATGCCGGAGAAGAGCGCCAGGCCGACGATGACGTAGAGCCACTTCTCGACGAGCTCGCGGTCGATGCCATTGAGCTTGATCATCAGGAAGGCCAGAACCGAGGCCATAATCAGCTCCCAGACGCCTTCGACCCAGAGATGGACGACATACCACCAGTACATCTTGTCGAGCGCGAGATTGATCGGGTTGTAGAAGGCGAAGAGAAAGAAGATCGCCACACCCCAGAGCCCGAAGATCAGGATGTTGGTGACGGTCGTCTTGCGGCCCTTCAAGACAGTCAGGGTGATGTTGAAGAGAAACATCAGCGCGACGACGACGATGCCGACCTTGATCGCGAAGGGCTGTTCGAGGAATTCCCGGCCTTCATGGATGTGGAAGAGGTACCCGACGACCGCAACGGCCGCGGCCACCAGGAAGGTCCAGAACTGGGCGATCGCGATCTTCGGGCTGTAGAGTTCCGTCTCGGCCTCTTCCGGCAGCAGGTAATAGGTCGCCCCCATGAAGCCCATCAGCAGCCAGACGATCAGCGCATTGGTGTGCACCATGCGGACGATGTTGAAAGGCAGCAGTTCGGAGAGGGTGTTGGGCAGCACGTAGATCGTGCCGGCGAGCACGCCGAACAGAACCTGCGCGAGGAACAGGCCGAGCGCGCCGTAGAAATACAGCATCGCGACCCTTTGCGTTTGATATTTCATGTCTTTTCTCCTTGTCCCGCCGTCTCAGCCTGCCTCGTTCGGAGGCCAGCTCTGCGTCTTGATCCGGCTCGTCCATTCGAGGAAGTCGGCAAGGTCGTTCAGTTCCTGCTCGGTGAGGTTGAACTGCGGCATCTGCCGCCGCCCTTCGGCACCGGAAGGCTGCGCGGCCATCCAGGATTTCAGCGTCTCGCGCGCGCCTTCCGGATCCGACTCGCCGCCCCATCGCTTCCACACGTTGCCGAGCTCCGGCGCGAAATAGGCGCCTTCGCCGAGCAGGGTGTGGCAGTTGATGCAGGAGTTCTTCTCCCAGACGTGCTTGCCGCGCGCGACGGAGTCCGTCAGCGTCGTTTCGTCGGTGGATTCGGTCTTCATGTAGTAGTGGCTGTGGGCCGTGAGGCCGACAAAGATCGCGAAGAAGAAGATGGAGCCGCCGTAGAAGACGTTGCGTGCCCCTGTCTTGGTAAGGCGTTCTGCCATCCCATGGTCCTTTCGATTCCGGCAGGCCGCAATGCGCCGGCCTCAGCAGTTTCCGCCGGTCGGCCGCGGAGTCCCCTCGTCCACCGGTAACGCGATCTCTTCTAAGGTTTGGGCGCGGGCGGTCTTTGCGTTTCGGCAAACAAGCGGCGGAGAGCTTTTCAACCGCTCAACGAAACGGCGACGATGAGCGCTTTTGCCGCAGCGGCCACCGCAAAGAAGAGCGGCCAGGCGATAAGGCCGCGCCGCAGGGCTGCGGGACCGGAACGCAGACCCAGAAAATTCAGAACGACGAGTCGCGCTTTCAGGACCGCGAACGTCAGAAGGGCGGGCGTGAAGACCAGCGGGGCCGCAGAGCTCTGAAGCTTGAGCGAGAACGGCAGACCCGCGAGAACCAACAGGATCAGGACCAACCAGGTTTTCTTCAGCTGTCGGGGGCTGCGGTCGCTCATCGCGTTCAAACCAGATAGACGATCGGAAACATGACGATCCAGACGAGATCGATCACGTGCCAGAGGGTGGTCACAAGATCGACATTGGCCGGACGCGGTCTCCAGGCGACGAGCAGGAGGAGGACGCCGACAAAGCCGACATGGACAAGGTGAAAGCCGGTCAGGAGGAAATAGAGCTCGAAGAAGGAGCGGAACGCCGCTTCGCCGGCAAAGCGGATTTCGGCGCTGTACTCGTAGATCTTGATGCTTACGAAGGCGAAGCCAAGAAGCGCCGCGACCACGAGTGCCCGACGCCGCCTGGCGACGGACACGCCCTTCCCTGCCGCAATCGCCGCCTGCCATCCGCTCGTCAGCAAGACGAGCGTGTTGAGAGCGGCCAGTCCCGGTTTAAGGTGCAGCCGCGCGAAGCCGAAATGCTGGGGCGCGATCATCGTTGCCACCAGGAAGGCGCCGATCAGAATGCCGAAAGCGGCAAGCTCGCTCCATATCAACACCCAGAGGATGAACGTATCGGCTTCCTCTTCGACGGCCGCCATAGCCTGTTCCATGCCGCATCTCCGCATCGGTTACTGAGCGGATAGGAAAAAACAGCCGGCGGTTCTTTGCTCCCGATCAAAGACCAGCCGAGCCGTCCCGCTATGCTCCAGCGGAAAAACGGAGACTGCCATGAACGACGCACAAATCGGCCTCTCGGTCGCCACCCCGATCATCATCATCTTCGCGCTGGTGCTCTATCGAATGGGTGTTCTGCAGCGCACCGGTACGCTTGCTGCCGTGCTGGCATCCGTCGCCTGCGCTGCGGTGCTGTTCATCGAGCGATAAGGAAATGAAGGACAACGAGGCCGAGAATTTAGGGCCAAGACACCAAATTAGAATTGTGCGGGGATGGGCGGGGGCCGCTCACCCAATTATCCTACGATGAGGCAATGCCATGGCCGAGTTTCTGCTGGCGCTGTTCGTCTTTCTGGTGCTCCACTCCATTCCGGCGACGCCCACCATCCGCGAGCGGCTGATCGGCATGCTCGGCAGGGCCACCTATTTCTCGCTCTATTCGCTCGTCTCCATCCTGGTTCTCGGCTGGGTGTTCTACTCGGCGCTGAGCGCCGACTATGTTCCCCTTTGGGAACCGGCGGCCTGGCAGGCCTGGGTGACGCTGATGGCCGCCCCGGTCGGCGTCTTTCTGGTGCTCGCCGGGCTCTTCAGCGTCAACCCGCTGTCGGCCTCGATCCGCCAGGGCGCGGCGCCCGGTGCGGTCGTCGCGATCACCCGGCATCCGGTCTTGTGGGGCTTCGCCCTCTGGGCGCTCGGCCATCTCGTCGCCAATGGTGACCTGCGATCGTTCATTCTCTTCGGAGGCTTCGCCGTATTCGCGCTCGCCAGCATCCCGATGCTGGACAAACGCGCCCGCCGACGGCTCGGGGAAAAATGGTCGCAAGAGGCCGCTTCAACGTCGATCCTGCCCTTCGCCGCGATTATCTCCGGCCGCACACGCATAAGAGGAGACGCGCCGCTTGCCCTCGCAGCCGCTTCGACGGCTGCCCTGACGGTGTGGCTTCTCGGGGGCGGCCATGCTGCTCTGTTCTATGCGGACCCCTTGCTCCTGGCGACGGCCTATTGAACACCGCGATCACGGGTCCAACAACCGTACCGAGACACTGGCGGAAACAATCATCACAGTTCTCCCAGACTCAGTTCCCCCACAGCCGGTCGACCCGGCTGACGAGCTCCGCCGGCATGTCGAGAACGCGTCCCCATTCACGCTCGGTCTCGGTTCCGAGTTTGCGGGTCGCATCGAGCCCGAGCTTGCCGCCGCGGCCTACTTGGCTCGTCACGGGATCAACGTGACGGTCGACCGGCTGCCCAGCGCCGGACGCCGGGTCGAGGACATTCTCAACCAGCACGCACTCGACATGGCGGCCGACCTGATCGTGATGGGCGCCTACGGACATTTGCGCATTCGTGAAAGGGTGTTCGGCGGTGTGACGAAAGCAATGATCGATGTACCGACGGTTCCGGTGCTAATGGTGCGATGATCTCGCGTCACCGCACCTGATCGAGCAGGCGCTTACACTCCAGAAGGTCGTAAAGCGCTTCCTGCAGCAGCGCCCTGTCCTCCTTGCTGACGGAGGTCTTGCCAAGCGAAATCTCCGCATCGTCGCTGCTGGCGCCAAAGGAGAAGAAGCGCCGGCTGGCCGGCGCCTTAGGGCGGCCGACGATCTGATCCTCCTCGGCGACGCCAACCTTCGGCGCCGGCGGCTCTTCGTGGCTGGAAGCCGCGAGCGCCTCGACGGTGGCGAGATCGCCGCTGGCGATGGCGGCGACGAACTTGTTGCCATTCGCCTTCAGAAGCTTCTGCACGCCCTTGATCGTATAGCCATGGTCGTAAAGCAGGTGGCGAATGCCCTTGAGCAGATCGACGTCCTCGGGCCGGTAGTAGCGCCGGCCGCCGCCGCGCTTCATCGGCTTGATCTGCTGGAAACGCGTTTCCCAGAACCGCAACACATGCTGGGGCAGGTCGAGTTCGTCTGCGACCTCGCTTATCGTGCGGAAAGCGTCCGGGCTTTTTTCCATCTCGTCCCCATCTCCATATTCATGCGAAGGAAGCAGCCGCAATCACTGGATCGTCGCGCGATGATCGCACGAATCAGACCCATTTCAATGGCTTATGGATGGGTTTTCAACCACATTTGTGATTGCGGCCGCGCCTCAGGAGCCCGTTCCGACCTGCTTCTGCTTGGCCTTCCGGCTGAGATGCGCCTTTAAGACCCGCTGTTTCAGCACGTTTGAGGCTTTGAACGTCATGACCCGGCGCGGCGAGATCGGCACTTCCTCGCCCGTCTTCGGGTTCCGACCGATGCGCTCGTTCTTGTCGCGCACCTGGAAGGTTGCAAACGAAGACAGCTTCACGCTCTCGCCACGCACGATTGCGTTGCAAATCTCGTCGATGACGGTCTCCACCAATTCGGCAGACTCCGTCCGAGACAAACCGACCTTGCGAAATACCGACTCAGCCAAATCTGCTCGCGTAACTGTTTTTCCGCTCATCTTCCCCCACCGATATTTGGCACGCCGATCAGCGATGGAAGACTATTGCCCTTGCCTTTTTCGGTCAAGCGCCTGCCGTCATTCAATTTTTTTACCAGCGGATGAGAATGGAGCCCCAGGTAAATCCACCGCCCATGGCTTCGAGCATCACCAGGTCGCCCTTCTTGATGCGCCCGTCGGAAGCAGCAGCGTCGAGCGCGAGCGGGATGGATGCGGCGGATGTGTTGCCATGCAGATCGACGGTCACCACAACCTTTTCGTTTGGAATGCCGAGTTTCTTCGCCGACCCGTCGATAATCCGCCGATTGGCCTGATGCGGCACCAGCCAATCGACGTCGTCGGCCGTCGTTCCGGTGGCCTCGAAGGCGGCCTCGATCACGTCGGTGATCATGCCGACCGCATGCTTGAAGACCTCGCGCCCTTCCATGCGGAGATGGCCGACGGTGCCGGTGGTCGAAGGGCCGCCGTCGACATAGAGCTTGTCGCCATGCATGCCGTCGGACCGCAATTGCGCCGTCAGCACGCCGCGATCGGCATTCGTTCCTTCGCCCTTCTGTGCTTCGAGAATGATCGCGCCGGCGCCGTCGCCGAAGAGCACGCAGGTGGTGCGGTCGGTCCAGTCGAGAATGCGCGAGAAGGTTTCGGCGCCGATCACCAAGGCGCGCTTCGCAAGGCCGCCGCGGATATAGGCGTCGGCCGTCGCGACCGCATAGACGAAGCCGGAACAGACCGCCTGCAGGTCGAAGGCCGCCCCGTGGCGCATGCCGAGACGGTTCTGGATATTGACGGCCGTCGCCGGGAAAGTGTTGTCGGGCGTCGAGGTCGCGACGATGATCAGGTCGAGATCATCGGCGGTCATGCCGGCCCTCGTGAGCGCCGCGCGCGCCGCCCCCTCGCCGAGCGAGGCGGTGGTTTCGCCCTCGCCGGCAATGTGGCGCTGGCGAATGCCGGTCCGCTGCACGATCCATTCGTCGGACGTCTCGACCTTGGATTCCATTTCCTTATTGGTCATCACTCGCTTCGGCAGCGCTGCACCGAAGCCGCGAACGACAGAACGGATCATCTAATCAAACCTCTTCAATCATGCCGGCGGCAGGGCCTTGGTCGGCTCGGCGCCATGATAGCGGGCGAGGTCGGCCTCGATCTTGGCCTTCAGGCCGTTCTTCACCATATCGTAGCCGACGTCGATCGCGGCGGCGAAGCCTTCCGCATCCGTGCCGCCGTGGCTCTTGATGACCACCCCGTTGAGCCCGAGGAACACGCCGCCATTGACCTTGCGCGGGTCCATCTTCTCGCGCACCCGATCGAAGGCAGCCTTGGCGAAGACATAGCCGATCTTCGCGAGAAGGGTGCGCGACATGGCGGAGCGCAGATATTCGGCGATCTGCCGGGCCGTGCCTTCGGCCGCCTTCAGCGCGATATTGCCGGAAAAGCCTTCGGTAACGACGACGTCGACGGTGCCGCGACCGATGTCGTCGCCCTCGACGAAACCGTAATATTCAATGCCCTCGATATTGGCCTCGCGGATGAGCCTGCCGGCTTCCTTGACCTCTTCCTGGCCCTTGATCTCTTCGACGCCGACATTCAGCAGGCCGACGGAGGGACGTTCGACCTCGAAGAGGGCGCGGGCCATGGCGCCGCCCATCAAGGCGAAATCCATGAGTTGCTGCGCGTCCGCGCCGATCGTCGCGCCGACATCGAGCACGATGCTCTCGCCTTTCAGCGTCGGCCAGATGGCGGCGATCGCCGGACGCTGAATGCCTTGCATGGTGCGAAGGCAGAAGACCGACATGGCCATCAGCGCACCGGTATTGCCGGCCGAGACCACCACGTCCGCCTCGTCGGCATTGATGGCGTCTATCGCCTTCCACATGCTCGACTTGCCGCGGCCGCGCCTCAGCGCCTGACTTGGCTTCTCGTCCATGCCGACGGCGATCTCGCAATCGTGAAAAGTGCTGCTTGCCCGGAGCTTCGGGTACTTGGCCAAGAGTTCGGCGCAGCGCGCTTCCTGGCCGAACAGGACGAACTTTATGTCCGGGTGACGTTCGAGCGCCCTGGCGGCACCCGGGATGACGACCTCCGGACCATAGTCGCCCCCCATAACGTCAAGTGAAATTCTGACCACGCGTGTCTTATCCCTTCTTCCCGCCACGCGACGCATTCCGCCCCTGCGCAGCTCTTACGCAACGGCGATTCGTCCTTCCTTCTGACACTTGGGCCAGCATGCAGCGCGTCGGCACCACGGCCCCCTCGGCTGAAGTCGGGCCAAAATACTGCTTTTCGCCTGCGTGACAACCGAATTGTAAGCCCGGCCGATTCCGTTTCAATCCTTTTTCAAATCCTTCAGGACCGCGAACGGGTTGGGCCGCTTGTCATCGGCCGCTGAGCTTTCGATGCGCTCGCCGAAGACGGCCCCGTCCTTGCGGGGATAAGGGTCGATCGCAAGCGCCACATGCTCGCTGACGGCCACGCCCACGTCGATCGTGTCGCCGGTGAAGGTATCGGGAATGTCCGGACCGCCCGGGTCGAGGATCATCTCGCCGCCGTCGTTGTCGGCTTGGCGCGCTAGGCGTGAGCCCTCCGGCACGAAGATCGCTTCGATTGGCTCGGATATCCCCGCAATGACGGGCTCCAGCGTGACGACGCAGGTCTGGACGAGCTCGGCCCGCACCTCGCCCTTGATCTTCACGCCATCCTTCTTCCAGCGTCCGATCTGCAGGTCCGCGACCAGCGAGCGGACCTCATTGACCTTCCAAAGTTCCGCCAGCGCCCGCCGCTCCGCGTCATTGGCTGACAGATGCACGCTGACCGGATTGGCCGAGATGTGCCCTACCCTTACCGGGTACGAAAATGCCGGTTTGCCTTCGTGCTTCATGACTAGATCCTTCCTGCAGCGCCGCGCGCGTCCTTACCGATGCGCCAGATGCCACTCTGTGGACGCCTATTGGCTCCCTGCCGGCGGTACGCGCAATTGCCCCGTTTCGACCTGCTCTTCCGGGACTTTCGCGAGTGCGGCTTCAACGGACATGAGATAGCGCGCCAGGCCTGTCATCGCCGGCGCATCGTCTTGCTGTGGATGAAAGTTGCGCCGCAATGCGTCAGCTAGCGCCTGCCTGTCGCCGCCGTCGAGCGCCGTCGCATAGGACTCCAGGCGGCCGTAGAACATGCCGGCGAACTTCTTCATCTTTTTCGGCACGCCGGCGTCGCCGACGCCAAGCTCGCGGATTGAGTGGTCGACATCTTCGAAGAAGGCATCGACGATCTCCTGGGCGATTTCCTGGCCGGTGCGGGCCGAGGCCCGGGTCCGACGAAAATAAAGAATCAGGATCGCCGACAACATCTCGAAACGACCCATCACCGTATCGGGCACATCGAGGTCGGTATAGAGAAACGGCTGGCGCGCCGCCGCGGTCAGAAGTCCATACTGGCGCTCCACAATCGCAATGTTGCCGCTTTTTTTCTTGAACAGTCCAAAAATCATAACAAAGCCCAGCCGTGGCTTTCTCGAATCCGTGGGCACGCGCCCATGACGTTATTGCATGATAGCCGAAGCTGGTTTACCGAAGCAGGCACGAATTGCAATGGCGCATATGCCATCGTTACTCCAAGGGGAGCAGTCGTTGACGAAGCGGTATCTGACAACAAACCTGAAAGTTCTTGGCCGTGCCGTGGTCGTGGCTTCCCTATGCACTGGAGTGCTTGCCGGCTGCCAGGCAGCCAATGTCGGTGAAGTCCTGCACCAGGGCTATGTCGTCGATCAGGAGACCCTCAATCTGGTTCCCGTCGGGTCGAGCCGCGAACAGGTGCTGCTGTCGCTCGGCACCCCGTCGACGACCGCGACCTTCGACAACGAGGTGTTCTACTACATCTCGCAGAAGCGCAAGCGCCCGGTCGCCTTCATGAAGCCGAAGCTGATCGACCAATCGATCCTCGCCGTCTATTTCGACAAGGAAGGCGTCGTCAGCCAGCTTGCTCATTATACGATGAAGGACGGCAAGGTCTTCGACATGCTGTCGCGCACGACGCCGACGGGCGGCAAGGAGACGAGCTTCCTCGGCCAGCTCTTGACCGGTCCTGGTGCCGGACAAGCCGCGGCACGCAACCTGTTCAAGAACTTCGGCAACAACTGACGAAATAGCTTTCAAGACAAAGCCCGCGGAACCGAGTTCCGCGGGCTTTTTCCGTTTGGAATTGTTCCGTCAGGCGAGAACGGCGAGCAGCAACAAGGCCACGATATTGGTGATCTTGATCGCCGGGTTTACGGCCGGACCGGCCGTGTCCTTGTAGGGATCGCCGACGGTATCGCCGGTGACCGAAGCCTTGTGCGCCTCCGAGCCCTTCATGTGGCGCGTGCCGTTCTTATCGACGAAGCCGTCCTCGAAGCTCTTCTTCGCATTGTCCCAGGCGCCACCCCCGGACGTCATCGAGACCGCCACGAACAGGCCGTTGACGATGACGCCGAGCAGCGAGGCACCGAGCGCCGCGAAGGCCGAGGCCTTCGAGCCGGAAATCAGCAGCACGCCGAAATAGACGACGATCGGCGCCAGCACCGGCAGAAGCGAGGGAATGATCATCTCGCGGATCGCCGCCTTGGTCAGCATGTCGACGGCGCGGCCATAGTCCGGCCGATCCTTGCCTTCCATGATTCCCGGCTTCTCCTTGAATTGACGGCGCACTTCCTCGACCACGGCGCCCCCTGCCCTGCCGACGGCGGTCATGGCAATGCCGCCGAAGAGATAGGGAATGAGACCGCCGAAGATCAGGCCGGCGACGACATAAGGGTTCGAGAGATCGAACGAGATCGTGCCGACGTCGGCGAAGTAGGGATGCTTGTCGCCATTCGCCGCGAAAAACGCGAGATCGTTGGAATAGGCCGCAAACAGCACCAGTGCACCGAGCCCCGCAGAGCCGATGGCGTAGCCTTTGGTCACCGCTTTGGTCGTGTTGCCGACCGCATCCAGGGCGTCGGTCGACTTGCGCACCTCGGGCGGCAGGTGCGACATCTCGGCAATGCCGCCGGCATTGTCGGTGACCGGGCCGAAGGCATCGAGCGCCACGATCATGCCGGCGAGACCCAGCATGGCGGTGACGGCGATCGCCGTGCCAAAAAGACCGGCGAGCTGATAGGTGGTGATGATGCCGCCGACGATGACGATCGCCGGCAAGGCGGTCGATTCGAGCGAAACGGCAAGGCCCTGGATGACGTTGGTGCCGTGGCCAGTCACCGAAGCCTGCGCGATCGAGTTCACCGGCCGCTTGTTCGTGCCGGTATAGTATTCGGTGATCACGACGATGAGCGCGGTGACGACGAGGCCGATGATGCCGCAGATGAACAGCGCCCAGCCGGTGACGTCCTGACCTGCAACGGTTCCGATCGAACCCCAGCCGATCGTCAACGACGTCGCCGCACCGAGGCCGAGGATCGACAGTGCACCGGTTACGATCAGTCCTCGATAGAGAGCGCCCATGATCGAGCCGTTGGTGCCGAGCTTGACGAAGAAGGTGCCGATGATCGAAGTGATGATGCAGGCGGCGCAGATCGCCAGCGGATAGGTCATGACCGTCGCGAGCACCGGCGCACCGGCGAAGAAGATCGATGCGAGCACCATGGTCGCCACCACGGAGACCGCATAGGTCTCGAAGAGGTCCGCGGCCATGCCGGCGCAATCGCCGACATTGTCGCCAACATTATCGGCGATCGTCGCCGGGTTGCGCGGATCGTCCTCGGGAATGCCGGCCTCGACCTTGCCGACGAGGTCACCGCCGACATCGGCGCCCTTGGTGAAGATGCCGCCGCCGAGACGGGCGAAGATCGAGATCAGCGAGGCGCCGAAGCCAAGTGCGACGAGCGCATCGATAACCTCGCGCCCGGCCGGTTCATGGCCGAGGCCGACTGTGAGTATGAAGTAATAGACCGAGACGCCCAACAGAGCGAGACCGGCCACCAGAAGACCGGTGATGGCACCGGATTTGAACGCAATGTCGAGACCGGAGGCGAGGCTGACCGATGCGGCCTGGGCCGTGCGGACATTGGCCCTGACCGAAACATGCATGCCGATGAAGCCGGCCGCGCCCGAGAGCACCGCGCCGATCAGGAACCCGATGGCGGCCGCACTCGAGAGCAGAACCCATGCGGCAATGAAGACGACGACACCGACGATGGCAATGGTTGTGTACTGACGCGCGAGGTAGGCCTGTGCCCCCTCCCTGATAAAACCTGCGATCTCCTGCATGCGGGCATTCCCCTGGTCGGCGGCCAGCACCGACTGTGTCGCCCAGATGGCATAGGCCACTGAAAGCAACCCGCATGCGATAACGCCCAACAATATGGTCATTTCGCATTATCCTCCGTTAAAACCCGCGGCCTCAACTCCCTGCCGCCGGCCCCTCATTTCCGCGAATCGCACGCGCCTCCTCAAGCGGCGTGCTCCCACGGCGCGGCCAGAGTGCGGTTGCGAAGATGGATCGTCAAGCCCCTGAAAATGCGAAAACATCGGGCCGCGGGGCGCAGGTTTCCTGCCGAGGGAGGGCTACTTCAGGCTGGAGCTCTCTTGCTTGCGCGCATCAGGAGAAAGAGAAGCACAAGGCAAAGCCCCGCAACCGGCCAAATGACGGCATTGAGCATGTCCCAGCCGTAGGACGCCAGAACCTTGCCGGAGGCGAAGGACGAGCCGGCGACCGTGGAAAAGAGAATCACGTCGTGGAATCCCTGGACCTTGTCGGCCTCGTGCGGACGGTAGCTCTGGGCGACGATCGCCGTCGCGCCGATGAAGCCGAAGTTCCAACCGAGCCCAAGGAGAACGAGTGCGCCCCAGAAATTCCAGAGCTCGATGCCTAGATGGGCGACGGCGGCACAGCCCATGAGCAGCAAGAGCCCGCAGGCAACGACGCGCTCCGCGCCGAAGCGGCTCATCAGCCAGCCGGTGGCGAAGCTTGGAGCAAACATGGCAAGCACGTGCCATTGGATGCCGAGTGTGGCGAGATCGCTCGAAAAGCCACAGCCGACGACCATGGCGACCGGAGCGCCGGTCATCATGAAGGTCATCAGCGCGTAGGAGGAGATGCCGCAGACCATCCCGGTCAGGAAGCGCTGGCTGCCGACGATCTCGCGGAGCGGCCGGGCGGGTGGGGCCGCTTGCACTGACGCCGCCGCCCTCGCTTCGGGCAGGCGCAGCGGCATGAAGAAGAAAAGGGCGCAGAGGCAGATGGGTATCAAAGCGACGAAAGCACCGGCAAACCACACCGGTGCGAAGTAGTCGCCGGCGAAGATGACGATCTGCGGTCCAAGGACAGCCGAAAGAATGCCGCCACCCAGAATCCAGGAAATCGCCTTCGCCTTGTAGAAGGAAGGCGACGCATCCGCGGCGGCGAAACGCAGCTTTTGGGTAAAGCCGTTCGAGGAGCCGAGCATGGCGAGGCCGGTGGCGAACAGCCAGAAACTCTCGCGGAACAAAGCCGCGGCGGTAACAATGCCGCCTATCGCCGCAATCACCGCGCCGATCATGAAGGCAAAGCGCCGTTCGATCATTCGCGACAGGATCGCCACCAGGATGACGCCCAGCGCCATGCCGACATTGAAGGCCGTCAGGGGCGCGGTCGCGAGCGACTTGTCGTCGCCGAGCAATTGATGGCCGGCAACGCCGCCGACGGCAAAGCTGATCGGTCCGATGACGCCGAGCAGCGCCTGGGCCACAGTCAGCAAAAGGACGTTGCGGCGGGCCTCGCGAAGAACCGTTCCGATGTCTTCCGCAGCCGCAACAAGCATCAGGGCTATTTCCGCCGCTCGCCGCGGATCTGCTTGGCGATCCTGTCGAGGACGGCGTTGACGAGCTTCGGCTCCTCGTCCTCGAAGAAGGCCTTGGCGATCTCGACATATTCGGTGACGATCACCGGAACCGGGACGTCCTTGCGCTCGAGCAGTTCGAAGGTGCCGGCGCGCAGGATGGCGCGCACGGTGGAATCAAGCCGCGACAGCGCCCAATCGTCCTGAAGGGCCGATCCGATCAATGGGTCGAGCTTGCGCTGGTCGCGCACGACGCCGGAGACGATCGAGCGGAACCAGGAGGCGTCCGCCTTGAGATAGGTCTCGCCGTCAAGTTCCTGGCCGAGGCGATGCGCCTCGAACTCGGCAACGATCTCGAGCACGCCGGTTCCGCCGACTTCCATCTGGTAGAGCGCCTGAACGGCCGCAAGGCGCGCCGCCCCGCGCTGGTTGACCTGCTTCAGCGGCTGATCCGAGGGGGTGTTCGTCACTGTTCTGCACTCAGCTTGTTTTTCAGTTCGATCATGGTGAGCGCGGCGCGCGCCGCAAAGCCGCCCTTGTCGCCTTCCGACCGGCGGGCCCGCGCCCAGGCCTGCTCCTCATTCTCCACGGTCAGAATACCATTGCCGAGCGCAAGGCTCTCGCTTACGGCAAGATCCATCAGGGCGCGCGCCGACTCGTTGGCGACGATGTCGAAATGGTAGGTCTCTCCACGGATCACCATGCCGAGGGCGACGAAACCGTCGTATTCGGTGCCGCCTTCGTCGGCACCGTCGAGCGCCATGGCGATCGCCGCGGGGATTTCCAGCGCCCCTGGGACCGTGACGATATCATAGGTCGCACCAGTTGCGTCGAGGGCATGCTTCGCTCCGTCGAGCATTGCATCCGCCATATCGTCATAGAAGCGCGCTTCCACAATCAGGATGCGGACGGGCTCGGTCTTCGCCATGGGTCACCTGTCTTGAGAATATCGGCCGGCCTTGGCCGGACGCAGGCGGCGGTCAAACCACGGCCTGCACAGAATGGCAAGCAAATTCCTCCATCGGGAAGCCATTTGCCACGCCATGCTACCCTTCGGACTACGCCGACGACAGTTCCGGCATATACTAGCCTTAAAACCTCAAGTATATTGCGAGCGATTCTGCAAGGTGAAGCTGTTCACGCTGCGGAAGACCGCCGCGGCCGGGAGGAGAGCCATGACGGAAGTCAGAAAGCCGATCGTCAGCCTCAAGGCGCTCGCACTCGACCACTGGCGCCGCGGCTCCTTCTTCGAATCGCGCGACGCTTCCTTCGGCGCGCTTCTCGGCCTGAAGGAGCTCGGCATCAGCTATGGAGAAGTGCCGCCCGGCAAATCCGGCTGCCCCTTTCACAACCATCATGTCGAGGAAGAACTGTTCGTTATTCTTGACGGAGAAGGCACATACCGCTTCGGAGCGGAACGCTATGCCGTCGGGCCCGGCGACGTGCTCGGCGCACCGGCGGGCGGCCCCGAAACGGCCCATCACCTGATCAATACCGGGACGCTGCCGCTCAAATATCTGTCTATCTCCACGATGGCGGCGACGGAAATCTGCGAATATCCCGATTCCGGCAAGTTCCTGGCGAGAACCCGGCGGGCCGGCACGGGCGAGACTTCGTTCGACTTTATCGGCCGCCCGCAATCCGCTGTCGACTATTGGGACGGCGAGCCCGGAGCTCAGGTCCAAGATCCGATACCATTTCCCCCATCAGCCAAACCGGAGTGAAAATGCATCGTGTGCCCGTGATCGAGACCGAGCGGCTTCTCTTGCGTCCCTATCGGCGGGACGACTTTCCCTCCTACAACGCGCTCTTCTCGGACGAAGAGGTGACGCGCTACGCCGGCGGCATTCCCTACACGCGTGAACAGTCTTGGACGCGCTTTTTGCGCCAGGTCGGCATGTGGCATTATTTCGGCTTCGGCTTCTTTGCTCTCCAGGATAAGGAGAGCGGTGCGTTCATCGGTGAGGCCGGCTTCCATGACCCCCACCGCCAGATCACACCATCGCTCGAGGGAACGATGGAGACGGGCTGGGCGCTTTCTCCAAAGAGCCACGGCCGCGGCCTTGCGTCGGAGGCCGTTTCCGCCGCGCTGGCCTGGGGCGACCGAGAGTTCCCCGCCCTCAGAAAGACCTGCATCATCGAGCCCGGCAACGAGGCCTCGATCCGGGTCGCGCTCAAGCACGGCTTCAGGGAATTCTGGCGTACGACCTATCACGGCAGGTCGATGCTCATGTTCGAACGGCGGTTGACGGGCGCAGTGTGAACGCCGGACTTCGGCCGCTTGCATTTTCGCCAGCCTCCTCAAATCGGCGAACATGAACGATTTTTAATTATTTTTCAGCGGCTTACGCCATGGAAACGGCCACATTCCGGCCCAGTTTCCTAATCGTTGGCACGGCGCGGCACCCGACAGCAAAAAGGGGCAAACGCCGCCTCAACCAGTCGAAACAGTCCAGCACCCCTTCGCTGCGGATGGTCCCACCCGCAAACGGCTCGTGCTGGCCATGCGGAGCTCGTCAGGACGCTTGGCAATCGTAACGGGTCATGCGTTCGATTGCCGGTTCGGGCAGCGGCCGCAAACCAAAGGAGCATGACAATGAACCGCATTGCGACTTTTTCCGTCATCGCCGCCCTCTCCACATTGAGCTTCGGCGGCATCACCTATGCCACCGACGCCAAGATGAACTGGCCGAGCCACATCGACCAAAGCGTTCGCGCCTTCAAGGGCGACAATGTCAGGATCGTCGACGTCGACACGTTGAAGGAGGAGAACCAGACCCGGATGTGGATCGACGAGGCATCGGCGGAGCAACGTGCCGCCCTGCTTGCCGCAGTCGAAGCCAACAAGCCGCTGGCTACCAAGCTGAAGGCACAAAATGTCGAGATGAACAACATCGCCGGCGCCGAGGAAGCCGCCGACGGCGGCCTCACGATCTACGTACGCTGAAACGGGCGCCAGACAGAGCAGGCTAGGCAAGCATGTCCGGTTCTTGCCTATGTCCACTCTGTGAATGATCCCGGGTCGTTTTCGACCCGGGATCGTCCACGGGGCCAGTGCGAAGCCTGACCTCTTACCCATGCCGTTGGATTTCTCCAGACACTTTTCAATTGTGCGACCGGAAGAGTATAGTCCGCCTGCAGCTCGACTGCGGCGGGGGGCGGCCAATGAGTGGGAAAGTTGGGCAGCGCTTGGGCAGGTTCGTGGGGCTGGATCAGCCTCCTACTCTCACCACCCGTTATCTACAGCTGGCAGAAATCTCCGGCAGTCGGCACTGTTGGGACGGCTCGGAAGCGGCAGCGCCCGTCCGAATGGACACAAGCAACGGCTATCTGCTTTGTCTTCAGCGGCGCGAACTGCCCGCAATTCCCTATTGGGTGAACGGAAAGCCGGTGTCCATGATGCCGCTAAATCGAGGGCAGTTTCTCTTTCTCGATCTGAACGAGGAGCATGCCTCGGTGACACATGGCACCGTGGACTGCGTCTCCATGTACGCGCCGCGTGAGGCGATTCGGCAGTTCGAGCATGAGCACGATATGAAATCGGTGGGCGAGCTTCGGACGGCCAACGGCGTGGCCTTCAGCGATGACGTCATCAGAAATCTCGGAGCATGCCTTGCACCTGCATTCGAGCGCCCAGAGACGACGAGCCGCCTTTTTGTCGATTACATCGCTTTGGCGCTGCTCACGCATCTCACCACCCACTATGCAGAGAATCCTGCCGTCGCGCGTCCGATAGGAGGACTGGCACCGTGGCAGGAACGCCAGGCAAAGGAGATGTTGCTGGCCCATTTGGACGGAAAGATCGGCCTTGATGAACTCGCCCGCGCCTGTCGGATCTCGCGCAGTCATTTCGCCCGCGCCTTCAAGGCCACGACAGGATCGTCTCCTCTGCAGTGGCTGCTCGGCCGACGCATAGAACGCGCACAGGAACTCCTTATCAATTCAGACTTGCCAATCGAGCAGATCGCAAGTCGCTGCGGCTTTACGGATCAAAGTCATCTCACCCGCAGTTTTGTCAAAGCCATGAATGTAACGCCAGGCCATTGGCGCCGCCTGCGTCTCGCGTAGCAAATCGAGCCTCTGGCTTATGTGCTGCTATCGGCGGTTCTTCGCACGGCTCGGAGACAGCACTCTCGTACAAAAAACAGCACTCGGATCACTGGCGGGCGTCAAGGAAACGAATAGCTTTTTCATCCGAGAGCCGCGGGACATCGCGGTCCAGGCGTGCATGTTCATAGGATCGCCGCCGTTCCACGGCATTCTGAGGAGGATCTGATGATCGATCGGGAACCACCATCAAGAAATGCAGAAGCAGCTTCACGTCCCTTCCCGACCGTAATCGTATCGCGCCGGGCGGTGCTGCAATTGGCCGGAGGCGCCGCTTCGCTCGCGACGATTCCCGATGCCTCCGCCCAGCCCGCCCCTGCCTCAGGCCAGACCAGCGAGGCACTCGAACGGGTCCGTTTGATCGTCAACGGCGATGCACGAGAACTCGAACTCGATCCTCGCCAGTCGCTGCTTGATGTCCTGCGCGAAACGCTTGACCTCACCGGAACGAAAAAGGGCTGCAACCAGGGTGCCTGTGGTGCCTGCACCATTCTTCTCAACGGTAGGCGAGTCGTTTCCTGCCTGACGCTGGCCGCCATGCACGACGGCGCCGAGATCACAACGATCGAAGGTCTTTCCGCGGGCGGGGAACTTCATCCGCTCCAGGCAGCCTTCATCGAGCATGAGGGGCTGCAATGCGGCTACTGCACCCCCGGCCAGATCATCTCGGGCGTCGGCTGTATCGCCGAAGGCCACGCCGGCTCGCCTGAAGAAATCCAGTTCTGGATGAGCGGCAATATCTGTCGATGCGGCGCCTATCCCGGAATCGTCGCGGCGATAGCGGATGCTGCGGAGAGGAGCTGACCATGATCCCCTTCACTCTTGAAAAGGCGCGGAACGCCGAACAGGCGATCGCCGCCGCCGCTGCCGGCGCCCGCTATATCGCCGGCGGCACGACCCTCATCGATCTCATGCGCGAGGAGGTGGAGCGCCCCGAACGGCTCGTCGACATCAACGCACTTCCGCTGGCGGAAATCCGCGTGGAGAACGACGTTCTCGTGATCGGCGCACTCGCCCGGATGGCTGATGTCGCGGCTCACCCGGAGGTGCAAGCCCGGCAGCCACTTATCGCCGAAAGCCTGATCGAGGGCGCCTCGCCGCAACTCAGGAACATGGCCTCGATCGGCGGCAACCTGCTCCAGCGCGTCCGCTGTCCCTATTTCCGGATGCTCGACGCTCCCTGCAACAAGCGCGATCCGGGTTCGGGCTGCTCGGCGCTCGACGGCCTCCATGCCGGCCATGCCATCCTCGGCACGAGCGATCACTGCATTGCAACGCATCCTTCCGACCTCGCGGTCGCTCTTGTCGCTCTCGATGTGACAATGCGGGTCCTTGGTCCGCAGGGGGAGCGCAGCTTTCCGGTGGAGGACCTCTTCCGTCTACCGGGCAACGCGCCGCATCTCGAACACACTTTGCTGCCCGGCGAACTCATCATTGACGTGCAGGTCCCAGCGGGCGCCTATAGCCGTCGCGCGCGCTATCTGAAAGTGCGCGATCGGGCTTCGTACGAATTCGCGCTCGTCTCGGCAGCGGTCGCACTGGACATTGAGGGCGGCCAGATCCGTCAAGCGCGGATTGCCACCGGCGGCGTGGGGACACGGCCGTGGCGCATGCGCGCCGTGGAGGAGGCGCTGGCGGGTAAGCCGCCACAGCGCCAGGCGTTCGAGGCGGCCGCCCAGTTGGCGGTGCGAGAGGCCCGGCCGCTGAGAGACAACCATTATAAGATGGAGCTCTTGCCACGGACGATCGTCCGGGCACTTGAATTGGCGGGAGAAGTCGCATGACAACGCGTGTCATCGGAAAACCGCTGCCGCGAGTGGACGGACGCGCCAAGGTGACCGGGAGTGCGCGGTACGCCGCGGATTTCAATCAGCCGGGCCAGGTCTATGCGGTGATCGTCAGCGCCACTGCCGGCCTCGGCCGTATCGCCGGTGTCGACAGCGCCATGGTGGAGTCCATGCCCGGCGTCATTGCGGTGATCACCCACCGGAACGCACCACGCCTGCCCTATGGCGAGCATAAGAGCTACATCGACCCGGCTGTCGGCGAGCGGCTGCATGTGCTGCAAGACGACCGCGTGCGCTTTTACGGTCAACCGGTGGCAATCGTCGTTGCCGACACGCTCGACCGGGCCGAACGGGCCGCCTCATCGTTGAAGCTCGCCTACGAAGCGGAGCGGCCAATCGTCGATCCCGCGGACCCGACAGTGGAGGCGATCGTCCCGGAAGGGGCGCGACACGCCGACACTTCACGCGGCGACGCCGACGCGATGCTGGCCGGCGCACCCGTGATGGTCGACGAGACCTACGACATTGCGCGAGAGAACCACAATCCGATGGAGCCGCATGCGACGATCGCTGCCTGGAGCGGCGACCGCCTGACGCTTTGGAGCAAGAGCCAGTTCGTGGTCAACGAACAGGCGGAGATCGCAGCGATATTTGGCATTCCTCCCGAGAACGTGCAGGTGATCTGTCCCTTCATCGGTGGCGCCTTCGGCACGAGCCTCAGGACATGGCCGCACGTAACCCTTGCTGCCATGGCAGCGCGGCAGACTGGGCGAGCGGTCAAGCTCGTGCTGACGCGTAAGCAGATGTTCTTCACCACCGGCCACCGCCCGCGCACGCTTCAGCGGATCGCAATCGGTGCAAATGCAGACGGCAGGCTGACAAGCCTTATCCATGAAGGCGCTGGCGAAACCAGCCGCTACGAACAGTTCACCGAGGCGCTCACCAGCGCCAGCGGCTACATCTATTCCTGCCCGAATGTGCGCACGCGGTACAGGCTGCGGCAGCTCGACATCGGCACGCCGAACCACATGCGCGGACCGGGCGAGGCAAGCGGCATCTTCGCGCTCGAATGCGCATTGGATGAACTTTCCTACAGCCTGGGCCTCGATCCCATCGAACTGCGCCGGCGTAACGAACCTGAAATCGACGAGAGCGACAACAAGCCCTTTTCCAGCCGCTCGCTGATGACGTGCTACGACGTGGCCGCGGGCCACTTCGGCTGGTCACGCCGAACTCCGGAGCCGCGCTCCATGCGCGACGGCCGTCTGCTGATCGGCATGGGGGTGGCGTCAGCCACCTATCCGGCTTACCACGCGCCGTCCAGCGCAAGCGTGCGCCTGCTCCCCGACGGCACTGCCGAAGTCGCCGTCGCGGCGAGCGACATGGGTCCCGGCACCTATACGTCGATGACACAGGTCGCCGCCGAAACGCTCGGCCTGCCGGTGGAACAGGTGCGCTTCAGCCTCGGCCGCTCGGATTATCCGCCTGCTCCCTCCCATGGCGGCTCATGGACGATGGCTTCCGTTGGCTCGGCAATCCGCGCCGCCTGCATCGCTGTGCAGGAGAAGGCTGTACGACAGGCTGTTGCCGACCAGCGACTGACGGTCTTCGGAGGGGCGGTCGATGCGATCGAATGGACCGGAGGCCGGCTGCGTCGTCGTGGCGACCCGTCGCCCGGCCAGTCCTATGGAGATATCGTGTCGAGCCTCGGGAAGCCGATCGAGGCGGAAGCCTCTTCGCAACGTGATCCGGACGTTGCCGAACGCTATTCGATGCATTCCTTCGGAGCCGTGTTCGTCGAGGTCGCCGTCGATCCGGACGTCGGGACAATCCGCGTGCGCCGCGCTGTCGGCGCCTATGGTATCGGCCGCGTCGTCAATCCGCGCCTCGCAGCAAGCCAGTGCACCGGCGGCATGATCGGCGGCATCGGAATGGCGCTGATGGAGCGGACCGTCCTCGATCCGCGCGACGGGCGCCCGGTCAACGCCCACATGGCCGACTACCTCGTGCCCGTAAATCTGGATATCCCGAAGCTGGAGGCGCATTTCGTCGAAGAAGTCGACCCGCACGTCAATCCGCTCGGCGTCAAGGGGCTTGGCGAGATCGCCCTCGTCGGCATGGCCCCGGCGGTCGCCAACGCAGTCTTCCATGCGACCGGCAAGCGCGTGCGCACCCTTCCGATCAGAATAGAGGACGTCCTGACCGTTTAGATCAGATGGCTCCGCTCCGTGGACAATCATTCCCCCTGCTGAGCGGGAAACTCGGCAAGCCGCGCCGCATAGCGGGCCATCGTATCGACCTCGAAATTGACGAAATCGCCGACCTGGCGTTCACCCCAGGTGGTGACCTCGAGTGAATGTCGGATCAACAGCACGTCGAACGCGGCGCCATCGACCCGATTGACCGTCAGCGACGTGCCGTCGAGCGCCACAGAACCCTTCGGCGCGACGAAGCGGGCGAGATGCTCCGGTGCCCTGAGCCGGAAGCGTACCGCATCGCCCTCCGCCTCGACGGCGAGGATTTCCGCCTGGCCGTCCACATGGCCGGAGACGATGTGGCCGCCGAGTTCGTCGCCGATCTTCAGCGAGCGCTCGAGATTGATACGCGTCCCCTCCTGCCAGCCCGAAATGCTCGTCAGCCGCAAGGCTTCTTCCCAGGCTTCGACTTCGAACCAGCGCTCGTTGCTGCCGGTCTCCGGCAGTGCCGTCACCGTCAGGCACACGCCAGCATGGGCGATCGAGGCGCCCATGTCGATCGTCTTCGGATCATAATTGGTGGCGACGCGAAGCTTGATGCCCTCTTTGAGCGCCGTAATCTTCGCCACGGTGCCGATATCGGTGATTATGCCTGTGAACATCCGGTATCTCTTTCGTAATCCTCGAAAATATCGTCGCCGTAGCGGGCGCTGCGCTTGAGCGAGAAACCCGCGGGTACGGTCGTCCGATCAAATGGGGATCGAATGCCGTCTTCGCCAAGGGTCGACGGCCCCGAATAAAGCAGAATGCGATCGACGAGATCCGCATCGAGAAATTGGCGCGCCGCCCGCGCCCCGCCTTCGACCAGAAGCGAGGAAATGCCGCGCGAGGCGAGAGCGGTCAAGAGATCGGAGACGGTGTCGGCGTTCAGCACCTCGACGCCCGCGGCTTCGAGAGCCGCGCGGCGGGCAGCATAGTCACCCTCTCCGGCGACGACGATCAGCGGAACATCACGCGCCGAGCGCACCAGCTTCGAATTCATCGGCAGATCGAGACGGCGGTCAAGAACGATCCGAACGGGCGAGCGCTCTTCAAGCCCCGGCAGCCGCACCGTGAGTTCCGGGTCGTCGGCACTTGCGGTACCGACGCCGACGAGGATCGCATCCGTTTCGGCTCGTAATACTTGGACCTGGACGCGTGAGACGACACCGGTGATCCTGACCTGCCCCTCGCCCTTTCGGCCAATCATCCCGTCTGCGGAAACTGCAAGCTTCAGAGTCACATATGGGCGTTTCATGCGCTGGCGCATGAGATAGGCTTCGAGCACCCGTTCCCCTTCATCGCGAAGCACGCCGATATCGACCTCGATGCCGGCGTCGCGCAGCATCACCACGCCGCGACCGGCAACCCGTTCGTCGGGATCGAGAAGGCAGACAACCACGCGGACAACACCCGAGGCAATCAACGCATCGGCACAGGGCGGCGTTCTGCCGTGATGCGAACAGGGCTCGAGGGTGACATAGGCGGTCGCTCCCCTCGCCTGCTCGCCGGCATCGGCGAGTGCTTGCGTCTCGGCATGCGGACGTCCGTCCGGCGCGGTCACGGCCCGCCCGACAATCGTTCCGTCCTTGACGACAAGGCAAGCGACGGAAGGATTTGTCGAGGTCAGACCAAGATTGCGGCGGGCGAGGCGTAGCGCCGCCGCCATGAATCTCTCGTCCTCACGCGTCGGCCCGCCCATGCGCTTCTCCGCTAGAGCTACTCGCTCGGATCGCGCGCGATCTTGGCGCTGATCTCGGCAATGACCTTTTCGAAATCCTCGGCGTGGGAGAAATCCCGATAGACGGATGCGTATCGCACGAAGGCGACGTCATCGAGGCTCTTCAAGGCTTCGAGCACCTGGAGACCGATTTCTTCCGAGGGGATCTCGGTTTCGCCGGAGCTTTCGAGACGGCGGACGATGCCGGATACCGCCCGCTCGATACGATCGCGATCGACCGGGCGCTTGCGCAGCGCGATCTCGAAGGATCGCAACAGCTTGTCCCGGTCGAAAGGCACCTTCCGACCGGTCTTCTTGATGATCATCAGCTCGCGCAGCTGCACCCGCTCGAAGGTCGTGAACCGGCCGCCGCAGTCCGGGCAGATGCGGCGGCGGCGAATGGCGTTCCCGTCCTCGGCAGGACGGGAATCCTTCACCTGGCTGTCTTCAGAACCGCAATAGGGGCAGCGCATGCAACCTTCCGATCACATGTAGCCGTACATCGGGAAGCGGTCGGTAAGCTTCACCACCTTTTCGCGGACGGCGGCCTCGACGGCGGCATTGCCCTCGTCGGAGTTGGCGGCCTTGAGGCCGTCAAGAACCTCGACGATCAGCTCGCCGATTTCCTTGAACTCCGCTTCCTTGAAACCGCGGGTGGTGCCGGCCGGTGCGCCGAGACGAACGCCCGAGGTGACGAAGGGCTTCTCCGGATCGAATGGGATGCCGTTCTTGTTGCAGGTGATGTAGCCGCGGCCGAGAGCGGCCTCGGCGCGCTTGCCGGTCGCGTTTTTCTTGCGCAGGTCGACGAGCATCAGGTGGTTGTCGGTACCGCCGGAAACGATGTCGAGGCCGTTGGACTTCAGGGTTTCGGCAAGGGTGCGGGCATTCTTGACGATCTGTGCCGCATAGTCCTTGAAGGAGGGCTGCAGCGCCTCGCCGAACGCGACCGCCTTGGCCGCGATCACATGCATCAGCGGACCGCCCTGCAGGCCAGGGAAGACGGCCGAGTTGATCTTCTTGGCAATGTCCTCGTCATTGGTGAGGATCATGCCGCCGCGCGGACCGCGCAGCGACTTGTGCGTCGTGGTCGTCGCGACATGGCAGTGCGGGAAAGGCGACGGATGCTGGCCACCGGCGACGAGGCCGGCGATGTGCGCCATGTCGACCATCAGCCAGGCGCCGATTTCGTCGGCGATCTCGCGGAAGCGCTTCCAGTCCCAGATGCGCGAATAGGCAGTGCCGCCGGCAATGATCAGCTTCGGCTTGTGCGTGCGGGCCTTCTCGGCGACGTCGTCCATGTCCAGCAGGTGATCGTCTTCGCGCACGCCGTAGGATACGACGTTGAACCACTTGCCCGACATGTTGACCGGCGAACCATGGGTCAGGTGACCGCCGGAGTTGAGGTCGAGGCCCATGAAGGTGTCACCCGGCTGCAGGAGCGCCAGGAAGACTGCCTGGTTCATCTGCGAACCGGAATTGGGCTGCACGTTGGCGAAGTTGACGCCAAAGAGCTTCTTGGCGCGTTCGATCGCCAGTTCCTCGGCGATATCGACATATTGGCAGCCGCCATAATAGCGCTTGCCCGGATAGCCCTCGGCATATTTGTTGGTCATGATGGAGCCCTGGGCTTCCAGGACCGCGCGCGAGACGATGTTCTCGGAGGCAATCAGCTCGATCTCATGGCGCTGGCGGCCCAGCTCCTTCTCGATCGCACCGAAGATTTCCGGATCGCTATCGGCGAGAGAGCGGGTGAAGAAGACGTCATTGGACTGTGGAAGCATGGGCGCGGGGCTCCTCTCAAGGGTGGCTGTTCCTTTAGCTTCCTCGCACGCCGAGAGCAATATCCGCTGTGCGGTTTGCGTCATTTCCACGATCCGCCGCGCCCAAATACCGCGGGCGCCCAATCATGCAAAAGGCCGCGCATTCTGGAGATGCGCGGCCTTTACAATTGAACGCGGGGACTTTGCTTATTGCGGCAAGGCGTCGGCGTCGATCGGGCCCGGCGATTGCTCGACTCCGCTCGTCGTCTGGAGGGCGAGCTCCGCCGCGCCGTCGCGCTGGTAGATGTCGTCGCGGAACTGGACGACGCGATCCTTTGCCGACCAGGCGGTGATGTAGGTGAAATAGACCGGCACCTCTTCGGCAAGCTTGATCGGCGTGTTGACGCCCGACTTGATGGTCGACTCGATCTGCTGGCGCGACCAGCCTGGCGTTTCCTTGAGCAGCCAGGTGGAGAGGTCGCGGACGTTCTGCACGCGTACGCAGCCCGAAGATTCGAAGCGCATCAGCTTGTTGAACAGGCCCTGCTGCGGCGTGTCGTGCATGTAGACCGCGTGCTCGTTGTGGAAGTTGATCTTCGTCGAGGACATGGCGTTGATCTTGCCGGGGTCCTGACGGAACATTAGGTTCGGTGCCTTCTCCGCATTCCAGTCGACGGTTTCAGGCGACACCTCGTTGCCGCTGCCGTCGATGAGGCGGATGGCGTTACGCTCGAGATAGGTCGGATCCTTGCGCATCAGCGGCATGATGTCCTTCTGGACGATCGAGCGCGGCGCGGTCCAGTAGGGGTTGAGGATGACCTCGTAGATCTTCGAGTTGAGGATCGGCGACTGGCGGTCGATCTTACCGACGATGGCAGTGTGGCGCAGCACGACGCGACCATTCTCGACCGCCTCGATATAGGCGGCGGGAATGTTGACCATGACATAGCGCCGGCCGAGATCGCCCGACATCGACTGAAGTCGCACGAGATTGGTCTCAAGCTGGGCAAGCCGCGTCGCGGCGTCGACGTTCAGTGCCTTGAACGAATATTCGCCGATCACGCCATCCGCCGGCAGGCCGTGGCGCGCCTGGAAGCGTTTGACTGCGCCGTCGACGTAGGAGTCGAACGAAGAGGAAATACCGGCCGACTGCGGCAGGTCTCCGGAGACCATCAGCCGCTGACGCAGTTGCTGCACGGAGGAGTCGGTGACGCCAAGCTCGAGCCTGACGCCGGTCTGCGGAACCTGGGGCCAGCCGCCGGCGGCAACGATCTGTTGATAATCGAAGATCGCCTGCTGCACATTGCCGATCGTCTGCGGGCCGAAAACCGGCGTGTTGGAGAGGACTGCCGTTGCTGTGCGCGAGGCCTTGGCGTCGAACTGGTCATCCCAGGAGCCGCGGCGCGGCGAATTGATGAGCTCGCCCAGGGCGTCCTGAGCACTCGCGGAGCCCGCCCATGCGGCGGCACCGAGCGTAGCGGCCGAACGCAGAAACGCGCGGCGCGAGAATGCATCAATTCCGTTCTTTTTCGACATAGTCCCTACCATCTGAAAGCGCTACAACGCGCGCTGCCCGAGCCCTAGCACAAACGTGGTTAACAAACGTAAACCTGCGTGCCACCCGGCTCTCACATTACCTTCACGATAGAGCGAGCGAGAGCCTCTCCCAGCAGGCGACCACGAATCGTCGCGTACCTGCCGCATCGAATGCGTCGCTGTCATAGCAATATGGCCAATTCGTGTCTGGGCCTTCCTGCGCAGGCGGCGTGGCGGGGTCATACGGATCAACTCGATGGAGAAAAGCCAGCAAGGGTCGGACACGCAGGGATTGCGCCCGACCCTTGGAACTGGAGGGGCATGCCCGCAATTACAGGCGATACATGATGCTGTCGTTCCAGAAGCGATCGAGGCGCTGCAGGAGCTTGTTCATCTGGGTGAACTCATCCGAACCGATGCCGCCGACCTTGTGGATAGAACCGATATGGCGCTCGTAGAGCTTCGCAACGGTCTCGGCGATCTCCTGGCCCTCTTCCGTCAGGCTGATGCGCACCGAGCGACGGTCGATGCGGGAGCGCTGATGGTTGATGAGGCCAAGATCGACGAGCTTCTTAACGTTGTAGGAAACGTTGGAACCGAGATAGTAACCACGCGAACGAAGCTCGCCGGCGGTCAGTTCGGAGTTGCCGATGTTGAACAGCAGCAGCGCCTGAACGGCGTTGACGTCGCTGCGGCCCTGCCGGTCGAACTCGTCCTTGATGACGTCGAGCAGACGGCGATGCAGACGCTCGACGAGGTGAAGGGATTCCATGTAGAGACCACGGATCGTCTCTTTCTGTGGGTCCCGGGGTGCAGCTACCTGCGGCTTCATCTTGGTGTTCATTTTCGTGCCTCACTGTTTCGTTTGGCGGTGTTTCTTTGTCTTCCCGCCTTGAGTGAGACCCTATCGAATACGTATAAAATTCTACTTAAACCGCAGCCTTAACATGAACTTACCATCCGAGGAGCCTGTCTCAGGGTGAATCAACCCTTACCTGTCGCGCCTGGCGCCAGCGCTGCCAGAAGAGCGCCGCACGGAAAAGAACGAAGGTCACCGCGACGGCCCCGTGGAGCAAGAGGAGCAGCGGACGTGCGCCGAGCATGCCGGGAGAGAACTCGAGCATGGCGAGTTCTATTGCCGCCGCGAGCACCCAGATAACCGGCCCCCAGGAGACGAGCAGCCAGAGCCCGATGGCAGCGACCGGATAAAGGACGGCAAGCGCCGTCGCGGCAGCGCGCCACTCAGGCGCCAGCAAATCGAAACGCCCGGCGCCACCGTGGGAAAAACCGATCAGCATCGCCCAGTAGTTCAACGCAAACCAGAAGCAGGAGGCCGAGACCAGTCGCAGGAACCAACCGAACAGCACTTCGGTGAGCGATGGCTTCGGGACATGAGCAGAATCGTGAAGCATGGCCCGCAAGATAGGCCGAGTGCCGGCAATCCACCAGCGCAAAGCAGGAGAGTCCGCCCGAGCGGCTCACCCGCGGGGGGAAATGCCGCAGCCCCTCCTCCCGCGGCGCTGTTTTCAATCAGCCGAGGCGCGTGATAAACCGCCTTCGATCGACGCAGTGAAAGAAGAAGGAAGCGGGGGCGATGAACGACAGGACAAATCTTGTGGACAGGATCACCGGACACCGTCGCATGCGCCGCAACCGAAAAGCGGACTGGACGCGCCGCCTGGTGCAGGAGAACCGCTTGACCGTGGACGACCTGATCTGGCCGATCTTCATCGTGCCGGGCAGCGGCATCATTCAGCCGATCGAAGCGATGCCCGGCGTCAACCGCATGAGCGTCGACAAGGCCGTCGAGGCGGTGAAGGAGGCGGCCGATCTCGGCATTCCCGCCGTCGCCACCTTCCCGAACATCGAGATGGCGCTGCGCGACGAAACCGGATCGAACAGCCTTGCCGCCGACAACCTCATTAATCAGGCGACGCGGGCGATCAGGAGCGCCGTTCCGAATATCGGCGTCATCACCGACGTGGCGCTTGATCCTTTCACCAGCCACGGCCATGACGGCATCCTGCGCGGCGGCGAAATCGTCAATGACGAGACGGTGGAAGCGGTGGCGCGTGCGGCAGTGATGCAGGCGGATGCCGGGTCAGACATCATCGCACCTTCCGAAATGATGGATGGGCGGGTCGGCGCCATCCGCGAGGCGCTCGATGCGGCAGGCCACCACAATGTCGGCATCATGTCCTATGCGACGAAATTCGCCTCCGCCTTCTATGGCCCCTATCGCGAGGCGATCGGCACCGGCGGGCTGCTGAAGGGCGACAAGAAGACCTATTACATCGATCCGGCCAACGGCACCGAAGCGATCCGCGACGCCGCGCTCGACGTCGAGGAAGGCGCCGACATGCTGATGGTGAAGCCCGGGCTGCCCTATCTCGACATCTGCTGGCGGATGAAGGAAGCCTTCGGCCTGCCGGTCTTCGCCTACCAGGTCTCGGGCGAATACGCGCAGATCAAGGCGGCGGCGGCGAATGGATGGATCGACGGCGAGCGCATCATGCTCGAGACGCTGCTTGCCTTCAAGCGCGCCGGATGTGACGGCATTCTGAGTTACTTCGCCGTCGAAGTGGCAAAGATCCTGGCAAAGCGATGAGCGGCCGGTTCGCACGACAGACGCATTGTTTTGTCGAATCCGGTCCCCATATGTGATCGAAACGAGGCGAGGCTGACATGAGCATGCACAACCAGGAACTCCGACTTCCTAGCCAGGATTGGCGCGCTTACCAGGGTGTCCTGTCGCGCCGGGTGTTCGCCTTCATTATCGATTACCTGATCGTCGCGCTCCTGTGGATTCCGGCTGCGGTCGTCGTCTTCTTTCTGGGCATCCTGACGCTCGGCCTCGGATTCTTCCTCTATCCGGTGCTCTTCGCGCTGGTGGCGATGCTCTATTTCGGGCTTACCGTCGGCGGCCGCGAGCAGGCATCGCTCGGCATGCGAATCATGGGCGTCGCGATCGCCCGGACGGATGGCCGGCCGCTGGATTTCCTGACCGCGATCATACACCTCGCGATCTTCTGGATCGCCAATGCGCTGCTGACGCCGCTCGTCTTGCTGATCGGACTGTTCACGGATCGCGGCAGGTTGCTGCACGATCTTCTGATCGGCACCGTCGGCGTCCGCCGCGACATGTACTGACGGTGGCGGGCGATAAGACCTTTTTCAACGCCGAATTGAATTCTGGCCAAGCGGTATCGACGTCCCCAGAAATTGTCGGCACTTGCTCGTTCCTCGCCGAACGCGTGTGTTGACGTTTTTCATTCTTCGGCCATCCTATTGCAGAGTAACCTCGCGAAGAGTGATCCCCGCGCTCGATGAACACGCAGACCACACAGTCTCCGCAATTCTATCTGACCGCGCCGGCAGCCTGTCCCTACCTGCCGAACGAGATGGAACGGAAAGTCTTCACGCACATGGTGGGCGAGCGCGCGCCGGAGCTGAACGATCTTCTGACCCAGGGCGGTTTCCGCCGCTCGCAGAACATCGCCTACCGCCCGGCCTGCGAGACCTGTCGCGCCTGCATTTCTGTGCGCATCCTTGCCAACGAGTTCATGCCCACCCGGTCGATGCGTCGTGTGCTCGCGGCCAACCAGGATGTGGTTTCGACCGAATATCCTGCGGAACCATCGAGCGAGCAGTACAACCTATTCCGCCGCTATCTCGACTGCCGGCACCAGAGGGGGGGCATGTCGGACATGTCGGTGCTCGACTACGCGATGATGGTCGAGGACACCCATGTGCACACGAAAATCATCGAATACCGCTTGCGGGCCGAGGGCGACGGCATCAGCGAGAAAGCCAAAGGTCCGCTGATCGCCACGGCGCTCACGGACCGGATGGGCGACGGGCTGTCGATGGTTTATTCCTTCTTCGACCCCAGTCTCGCAAACCGTTCGCTCGGCACCTTCATGATTCTCGACCATATCCGTCGGGCGAAGGAACGCGGCCTGCCGCATGTCTATCTCGGCTACTGGGTCAAGGGCTCCCGCAAAATGGGGTATAAGACAAAGTTTTTGCCGCAGGAGCACCTTATGGCCCGCGGGTGGGAGCGTTATGCTGGCGGCCAAGACCTCCCCGAAACCGCCACGGATTAAGACTTGACCCCCTCCTCCGACGCCGCGCGGCACCGACGCGGTCTTGCCATCACGGGCCTCGGCGGCCTTGCGCTTTCCTTCGACATCCCGCTGATCCGTTCGGCCGACGGTGAAGTCTGGTCGATCCTCGCCGTGCGCAGCCTGTCGACCTTCGCGGTGGCGATTGCCGCCTGGTTGTTCATCAACCGCGTGCTGGGCCGCCGTATCGCGCTGATCCACGGCAAGGCCGGGCTGATCGCCGGGCTGTTCTACGGCATCAATTCCTTCACCTTCCTGCTCGCGGTGTTCAACACCTCGACGGCAAACGTCGTCTTTATCCTCGCCTTCACCTCGATGTTCGCGGCGATCCTGTCCTGGATCTTCCTGAAGGAGCGTCCCTCCAACGCCACATTGCTCACAATGGCGATCATGCTCCTCGGCGTCGGGGTCATCGTGCAGGACGGCCTGGAAAGTGGGCACCTGTTCGGCGACGCCATGGCCGCCTGTTCGGCCTTCCTGCTGGCGAGTGCCATCACCATCAGCCGTGCCAGCGGACGGGACATGGCGCTGGTGCCGCTGGCGACGGCGATCTTCCCGGCGCTCGCGGCGCTCACGCTCTTGCCGGCGAGCGGATTCGCCATTGCCGCGCCTGGCTATATCCTCTTCAACGGGCTGGTGATGATTCCCGTCGCCTTCTTCTGCCTGGCGACGGGGCCGCGTTATCTTTCCGCACCGGAGGTGGGGATGTTCTACCTGCTCGAAACGATCCTGGCGCCGATCTGGGTGTGGATCGTCTTTTCCGAGATGCCCACGTTCCAGACGCTCGTCGGCGGCGCCATCCTGATCCTCGCTTTGCTCGGCCATTCGCTCTGGCAGATGCGCAGCAAGGCGGCAAAGGCCGAGATTCCCTGTGAGGAATTGCCGTTCACCGGGTGACGGCGATTTGCCTGCCGGTTACTGCGGGCTTGCCGGAGCAGGCCCTGTCTCCTCGATCTGCGACCGCATCGCCCAAAGCTCGCGATTGGTGTTGATCCATTCCGCCGCGACCTCCAAAGGGGTCGGATCGGCGGCGATAAACTCTCCGTTGCCCTGACGCCGGCGGGTAATCAGCCCCGCCTCTTCCAGAATCACCACGTGATTCGACAGCTCGTCCTGTTCGGCGCCGATCGCAGTGGCCACTTCCGCAACGGAGCTTTCACCGGCAAACAGAACTTCGAATATGCGGCGGCGTGTGGGATCGGCAAGTGCCAACAAGGTATCGTCAAGGGCCGAAATCATCGCGTTCCTCTCTCCGCCGCATCATTGGGCAAATCGCGGCCGATTTAAGGAAACAGCAAAGAGTTGCAGCGGCTGGCGGAAAAGACCTGGAAGCTGTGGATAAGCAAGCAGCCGAACGAACGATCCACGGGCCAGATCCGGCGGTCAGCCGCTGAACCTGCCACTCCGCGGGAAGCCCTTCGGCACGATGCGGCCGGCACCGGCGCGGTCGCCCTGCCACTCGATCAATTCGTCCCTGGTCTTCGTGAAGACACGGCCGGCGCTGTCTTCCCAGGTCAGCCCGTCGGCCATGCTGAAGCAGCGGATGTCGGAAACGCCGCCGTCCTTGTAGCGCTGCAGGCGCACGCCCTTGCCGCGGGCCATTTCGGGTATCTGCACCAGCGGGAAGACCAGCATCTTGCGATTGTCGCCAACGACGGCAACGTGGTCGCCCTTGACCGGCACGACGAGCTTTGCCTCGTCCGGCATCACCACGTTCATCACCTGCTTGCCCTTGCGGGTATTGGCAACGATGTCGCTTTCGGTGACGACGAAGCCGTTGCCGGCGGCGGACGCGACGATGAGCTTGCGGACCGGATCGTGAACGAGCGCCGTCAGCACGTCCTGATCGTTTTCCATATCGACGATGATGCGCAACGGCTCGCCATGGCCGCGGCCGCCCGGCAGCTTGTCGCCGCCAAGCGTATAGACCTTGCCGCCGGTGGTGAAGACGAGGATCTTGTCGGTCGTTTGGGCCGGGAACGCCACCTTCAGCGCATCGCCGTCCTTGAACTGCAGCGCAGACGTGTCTGAGATGTGCCCCTTGAGGGCGCGGATCCAGCCCTTTTCCGAGATGACGACGGTGATCGGTTCCTTCTCGATCATCGCCTGCTGGATGGCTTCGACATCCGCCTCGGGCGCATCGGCAAAGGTGCTGCGGCGCTTGCCGAGCTCGGTCGCCTTGGCGAACTTCTTCTTCACCTCGCCGATTTCCCAGGCGACCGCCTGCCACTGCTTGTCATCGGAAGCGAGCAACGCCTCGATTTCAGCCTTCTCCTTCGACAGTGCGTCGAATTCGGTGCGGATCTCAAACTCCTCGAGCTTGCGCAGCGAGCGAAGCCGCATGTTGAGGATGGCTTCGGCCTGGAGATCGGCCAGCGAGAAGCGCTCGATCATCACCGCCTTCGGTTCATCCTCCTCGCGGATGATGCGAATAACCTCGTCGATGTTGAGATAGGCGACGAGATAGCCGCCGAGGATCTCGAGCCGCCGGTCGATCGCGGCAAGCCTGTGGCGGGAGCGCCGCTGCAACACCTCGCGGCGATGCGCCAGCCACTCGCTCAGCACCTCGTTCAGCGCCATGACGCGCGGAACGCGGCCCATCGACAGCACGTTCATGTTGAGCGGAATGCGGCTTTCGAGTTCGGTCAGCTTGAACAGCGATTCCATCAGGATGTTAGCGTCGACGGAGCGGCTCTTCGGCACCAGCACGACACGGACGTCTTCCGCCGATTCGTCGCGGATGTCCTCGAGGAGCGGCAATTTACGCGCTATCAGGAGCTCGGCGATCTTTTCGATCAACCGCGACTTCTGAACCTGATAGGGAATTTCCGTGACGACGATCTGATAGCCGCCGCGCCCCAGGTCCTCGACACTCCAGCGGGCGCGGACGCGGAAGCCGCCGCGACCGGCGCGATAGGATTCGAGCATGCTGGCGCGGCTTTCAACGATGATGCCGCCGGTCGGAAAATCCGGCCCCTCGATGCCGCCGCGCTGCGGATTGGCCGGGTCGAACAGCAAGTCCTCCACCGTCGCCTTCGGATGGCGGATCAGGTAGAGCGCCGCATCGCAAAGCTCATGTGCATTATGCGGCGGGATGGACGTCGCCATGCCGACGGCGATGCCCGACGCGCCATTGGCGAGAAGGTTCGGGAAGGCGCCGGGAAGGACGACCGGCTCCTGGTCCTCCTCATTGTAGGTCGGGCGGAAATCGACGGCATCCTGGTCGATGCCCTCGAGCAGGAGGGCCGCGACCTCGGTCATCTTCGCTTCGGTGTAACGATAGGCGGCGGCGTTGTCGCCGTCGATATTGCCGAAGTTGCCCTGCCCGTCGACGACCGGGTAGCGCTGCGAAAAGTCCTGAGCGAGCCTGACCAGCGCATCATAGACCGACTGGTCGCCATGCGGGTGGAACTTACCGATCACGTCGCCGACGATACGCGCGCATTTCTTGAACGAGGAATTGGGTCGCAAGCCCATCTCGCTCATCGCGTGAATGATGCGGCGATGGACCGGCTTCAATCCGTCGCGGACGTCCGGCAGCGCGCGATGCATGATGGTCGACAGCGCATAGGCGAGATAGCGCTCTTCGAGCGCCGCCTTGAGGTCAACCGGTTGAATGTTGTCGTCTCCGCCAGAAGGCGGCAAAAGGCTTTGTCCCATGCATCCTTGCTACCGCAACCGGCTCGCCGCGGCAAGAATCGCGGCCTACCACGCTGTGGAGAACGCGCCTCAGACACTTGCCTAAACCTCGGGTTGCAGCCATGGATTTCCGCAGGTAATTTTCCGGAAAGCATGATCCGCGGGGAACATCCGTCATTCGACTCGGCGATATAAATTCGCCCGGTTTCGTATTAGGGTCGCACTGCAATTCGGTGGGTTGAGGATGGGGATCAATGCAAGAGCTCGTGGGTGGGAGGCAGCGTCGCAGTTCGGTGCTGCCGCGTAGCCCTTCCTTTGAGCTCCGCGACGACCGCCAGAAATCACCGCAGCAGGCCCTGGAAACACCAGCAATCCAACATTTTTCACAAGGAACAACGCAATGATGCATACGCGCAAGATCCGTCTGATGATGGCCAGCGCCGCCCTCCTCACGCTCGCCAGCCCGGCCTTCGCGCTGGACGGCGCGGACATGATGAAGAAACTGAGCGCCGCGCTTGAGGTGAACGGCACGTCGCTCGCCTTTGACAAGGCGGAAGCGGACGGTGACGACGTGACGGCAAGCGGCGTCAAGCTGCAGGTCGTGGCGCAGCCAGGCGAATCGGTCGCAATAGGCGATGTGACGTTCGAAGGCGTCAAGGAGACCGATGACGGAGGCTACTACGCCGAAACGGTTTCCTTCGCAGATGTCAATGTGACCGAAAAGGAGGACAGCGCCTCCGTCAAGGACATTGCGATCGGCGGCCTCTCCATTCCCGGCAATGCGTCGGGCGGCACGATCGACGACATTCTGCTCTACGAGTCCTTCGGCACGGGGCCGGTAGAAGTCAAGGTCAAGGGCAAGGACGTCTTCAAGATCGCCAGCATCGAGAGCAATTTGAGCCGGCAGGAAAACGACGCGGGGTTCGACTTCGACGCGACGATGGCGGGACTGTACGCTGATCTCTCCGAGGTCGAGGATGCCAAGGCGAAGGACGCGATCGACAAGCTCGGCCTGAAGCAGATCGACGGCCAGGTGACGATGAAGGGAAGCTGGGAGCTGGAGAGCGGCAATCTCGCCGTCGATGAATACGCTCTCGACTTCAAGAATGTCGGCCGGCTGAACATCGCCATGGATTTTTCCGGCTACACGCTCCAGTTCCTGAAGTCGCTCCAGGAGGCGAACAAGGCCGCGCAAGCTAATCCGAACAAGGAAGAGGCCAACCAGGCAATGGGCCTTGCGATGCTCGGCCTCATGCAGCAACTGACGTTCAACAGCGCCTCGATCCGCTTCGACGACGCCTCAATCACCAAGAAGGCGCTCGACTATGCCGGCAGCCAGCAGGGCGTCACCGGCGAGCAGATGGCGCAGTCGCTGAAGGGCCTGGTGCCGATCATGATGGCGCAGTTGAACCTGCCGGAACTGCAGAACCAGATATCGGCGGCGGTCAATGCCTATCTCGACGCGCCGAAGAGCCTGACGATCAGCGCCGAACCGGAAAAGCCCGTACCGTTCCCGATGATCATGGGTGCCGCGATGGGCGCGCCGAACACCATCCCCTCGGTTCTCGGCGTCAAGGTGACGGCAAACGACTGACGCTTAAAGCGCTGCGAGCCGACGCAACGCGTGCGGCTTTCGAATGCGAGCCCGGCGAATGTCTCGCCGGGCTTTTTTTTGCCACCGCGATCGATGTTATGATGCAGCGCTTGATGCTCGCATGCGCCGGCCTATCTATCTCGACAGCCGGCAGTTTGTGCATTCCCTACCGAAGAAACCCGGAAGGAGGACGCAATGGGACTGAAGCATTCGGATATCACCGCCATTCTCGGCCCGGTCGATGAAACCCTGATGGCCGAACTTCTGGCGACGGGCGCGACCGCGAGTGAACTTGCCGAAGCGATTGCCTGGGTCAACAACGACGAGGCCCTGATCGGCGAGGGCCGCCATCTTCCGGCCGGCCGGGTTGCCGCCCTGATCGACATTCTGACACCCGAGGTCGATGAGGAGTGACGGCGAAGCTTCCGCTGCCCGCAGGTGCCGGCGGCTATCAGGTCCGGCGCTGCGGGCCGGGCGAATAAGTACCTGATTTATCGTGTTGAGGGAGGGATACATGGCTGCCAAAGATGTCAAGTTCAACACCGATGCCCGCGACCGGATGCTGCGCGGCGTCGACATAATGGCCAACGCGGTCCGGGTCACCCTCGGCCCCAAGGGGCGGAATGTCGTCATCGACAAGGCCTTCGGCGCGCCCCGGATCACCAAGGACGGCGTCTCCGTCGCCAAGGAGATCGAACTCGAGGACAAGTTCGAGAATATGGGCGCGCAGATGCTCCGCGAGGTCGCATCGAGGACGAGCGAAGTTGCCGGCGACGGCACGACGACCGCGACGGTGCTGGCGCAGGCGATCGTCCGGGAAGGCGCAAAGGCGGTCGCCTCCGGCATGAACCCGATGGACCTCAAACGCGGCATCGACCTTGCGGTCGAATCGCTCGTCTACGAACTGAAGGGCAAGGCGCGCCAAGTCTCCAAGAATGAAGAGATCGCCCAGGTGGCGACGATCTCGGCCAATGGAGACGCGGAGATCGGGCGTTATCTTGCCGAGGCGATGGAGAAGGTCGGCAACGAGGGCGTCATCACCGTCGAAGAGGCCAAGACCGCGGAAATCGAACTCGAGGTCGTCGAGGGCATGCAGTTCGACCGCGGCTACCTGTCGCCCTATTTCATCACCAACCAGGACAAGATGCGGGCGGAGCTGGAGGATGTCTACATCCTCATCCACGAGAAAAAGCTCTCCAACCTGCAGGCGATGATCCCGATTCTCGAAGCGGTTATCCAGGCCGGCAAGCCGCTGCTGATCATCGCCGAAGACGTCGAGGGCGAAGCCCTTGCGACGCTCGTCGTCAACAAGCTACGCGGCGGGCTGAAGATCGCCGCCGTCAAGGCGCCCGGCTTCGGCGACAGGCGCAAGGCGATGCTGGAGGATATCGCCATCCTGACCGGTGGCACCGTCGTTTCGGAGGACCTCGGCATCAAGCTCGAAAACGTCACGATGGAAAGTCTAGGCCGTGCAAAACGCATCATGGTGGAGAAAGACGCGACCACCATTGTCGGCGGCGGCGGCGCCAAGGAGGATATCAGCGGCCGCGTCGCGCAGATCAAGGCGCAGATCGACGAAACCAGCTCCGATTATGACCGCGAAAAGCTGCAGGAGCGGCTTGCCAAGCTCGCCGGCGGCGTCGCGGTGATCCGCGTCGGCGGCTCGACGGAAGTCGAGGTCAAGGAAAAGAAGGACCGTGTCGACGACGCGCTGCATGCGACGCGTGCCGCCGTCGAGGAAGGTATCGTGCCGGGCGGCGGCGTGGCACTGCTGCGTGTCGTCAACGCGCTCGGCAACGTGCCGACGGTCAATGACGACCAGCGTGTCGGCGTCGAGATCGTCCGTCGCGCCATCGAGGCGCCAGTGCGCCAGATTGCCGAGAATGCCGGCGCCGAGGGCTCGATCATCGTTGGACGGCTGCGCGAAAAGACCGACTTCTCTTATGGCTGGAATGCCCAGACGGGGGAATTCGGCGACCTCTTCGCGATGGGCGTCATCGACCCGGCCAAGGTCGTGCGCGCGGCACTGCAGGACGCAGCCTCCGTCGCCGGTCTTCTGGTGACAACGGAAGCGATGATCGCCGAGAAGCCGAAGAAAGAAGGACAGATGCCTATGCCCCCTGCCCCGGGCATGGATTTCTAATTGCCGAATTAACCAGCGCCGGCGCGGGCGTCGTCGCAGGGCGACGGCCCCGGGGCGTCGGCGCCATCCGACGGCCCGACTCCGCTCAGCGCCTGCCAAGGGCGGCGCATTTCCCGCCTTTACGAACCGAGAAAGCGTGGCTTGCGATCGCAAGTGTCCGGCGACACGTTGCTGGCGGTTGATTAGATCAGATATTTTGATATGCATTATCCAATTGCATTTCAGTCCAGCCGATCGGAACCCCATGAGCCGTAACTTTCTTGTCGTCGACCCCGAGGAAGGCATGCCCGTACTGAAAGGGCTCGCGTCGCCGGCAAGAGTCTCGATGCTGAAGCTGCTGCACGAAAAGGGACCGCTGAACGTCAACGAGATTGCGGATGTCCTTGATCTGCCGCAGTCGAGCGTCTCAACCAACGTGCAGATTTTGGAAGAGGCGGGGCTCATCCGGACGGAGACGCAGAGGGCGCGGAAGGGAAACCAGAAGGTCTGCCACAGCGTCTATGACGAGGTCCTCGTCGTCTTCAAGAAGGAAATCAAGGAAACTGAACCGGACGCGATCGAAGTGTCGATGCCGCTGGGACTCTATACGAGCTTCGAAGTGACCGCCCCTTGCGGCCTCTGCTCGGCCGACGGCATCGTCGGACTGCTCGATGTACCCGACACGTTTCTCGATCCCGACCGGATGAAGGCGGCGCTGATCTGGTTTACACGCGGCTATGTCGAGTATCAGTTCCCGAACAATGCGCGCCTGGCGAACACCGGCATTCGCGAGGTCGAGTTCGTCATGGAACTGAGCTCCGAGGTGCCGGGAACCAGCGCCGATTGGCCGTCCGATATCACCCTAACGATCAATGGAGTGGACATCGGCACCTGGACTTCCCCGGGCGATTTCGGCGACAAACGCGGCGTTTTAACCCCGGATTGGTGGAAGCTCAAAGGCTCGCAATACGGCAAGCTGAAGAGTTTTCGGATCAATGACGACGGCTCCTTTGTCGACGGTCTGCGCATTTCCAATGTCAAGCTCGCCGAGCTAAGGCTCGACCAACATCATTCGATCCGGCTTCGCATCGGCGTCCGGGACGACGCGCGCCATCCCGGCGGCATCAACATCTTCGGCCGAGGCTTCGGCAATTACGATCAGGATATCCTGCTGCGCCTGAAGACACGGTGAGGCTCACCCCGTGCTACAGAATATCGCTACTTGACCTCCGCCGTGGCTTCCGTTTTACTCATCCCAATTTATGATATAAATCACAAATCAGGATGCAGTGGAGGAAGCCATGAAGGCCGCGGTAACGGTGCACAGCAAGTTCACGATCTCGGAGATCGATCCGCGTCTCTACGGGTCGTTCATTGAGCACCTTGGCCGTGCCGTCCATACCGGCATTTACGAACCCGATCATCCGACCGCCGATGAAAACGGCATGCGGCGGGACGTGATCGAGCTCGTCAGGGAACTCAATGTGCCGATCGTCCGCTATCCGGGGGGCAACTTCGTTTCCGCCTATAACTGGGAAGACGGAATCGGCCCGAAGGAGAGCCGCCCGACGCGCCTCGACCTCGCCTGGCACACCTCGGAAAGCAACCAGGTCGGCATCCATGAATTCGCTGATTGGTGCGCGGCTGCCAATACCCAGATGATGCTCGCCGTCAATTTAGGCTCGCGCGGGCTCGACGAGGCCCGCAACTTCCTCGAATACGTCAACCACCCGGGCGGCAGCGAATGGAGCGACAAGCGCCGCGCCAATGGCCGCGAGGAGCCCTGGGACGTCAAGCTCTGGTGCCTCGGCAACGAGATGGACGGCCCCTGGCAGATCGGCCACAAGACGGCCGACGAATATGGCAGGCTGGCGCACGAGACCGCCAAGGCGATGCGCGCCTTCGACAGCTCGCTCGAACTCGTCGTCTGCGGCTCCTCCAATGCGCATATGCCCACCTACCCGGAATGGGAGGCGACCGTTCTCGACCACACCTACAATGAGGTCGATTTCATCTCGTTGCACATGTATTTCGAGAACCGTGCCAAGAACACGGCCAACTACCTCGCGCGCAGCATCGAGCTCGACCACTATATCGGCACGGTGGCCGGCGTGATCTCCTACATCAAGGCGAAGAAACGCTCGACCAAGGACGTCTATATTTCCTTCGACGAATGGAACGTCTGGTACCACTCCAAGGAGCGCGACAAGGCGACCCTTGCCGGCGCCCATGGCTGGCCGCATGCGCCGGCGCTGCTGGAGGACGACTATAATTTCGAGGACGTGCTACAGGTCGGCTGCATACTCAACACCTTCATCAATCGCGCCGACGTGGTGAAGATCGCCTGCATGGCGCAACTCGTCAACGTCATCGCCCCGATCATGACGGTGCCGGGTGGTCCGGCCTGGCGCCAGACGATCTTCTATCCCTACTATTTCGCTTCGGTCTATGGCCGCGGAACGGCGCTCAAGCTGCTGGTCGACAGCCCGACCTATAGGGTCGATGGCCTTGGCGAGGTTCCTTATCTCGATATTTCCGCCGTCCACGATGCACACAGAAACGCCGTCACGTTCTTCATCGTCAACCGGAATGGCAGCGAAGCGATCGACCTCGACGTCAGCCTCCTCGAATTCGGCACGATGAAGATCATCGACGATCAGGTGCTCGCCCATTCCGACATCAACATCACCAACAGCGCCGACCAGCCCGACAATGTGGTGCCGAAAAAAGGAGAAGGCGCCGCCTTCGCGGACGGAAGGCTCGGCTTGAAGATCGCGCCGCTGTCCTACCGGATGATCCGTCTGAAAGCGTAACGGTACAAATCATAGTTTCCGATATGTATCGGAAATGCCTTGACAGATGAATTGTATGATTTAACGTCGCGACACAGCTTCGACGTGCCGCTGGGAGGAGAAGATGGGAGCAAGGGCTTCTGTTTTGGCACTATCGTTGATCAATCTGGTCTCGCTGCCCGGCGGGAGAAGCCGCCGTCTTGGGGCGGGCCGGCCGAGCGTCGCAATTGGTCTTTGCGGTTCTGAGACCAAGGTCGGAGCCGCCGGATGACCGCCCATATCGAAATCCGAAATGTCAGCAAGCGCTACGGCTCGCTGACCGTGCTCGACGGACTGTCGCTGACGATCAAGGCCAACGAATTCATTGTCTTTCTCGGCCCGTCGGGTTGCGGCAAGTCCACGCTCCTGCGGATGATCGCCGGGCTCGACAGCGTCGACGACGGAACCATCTCGATCAACGGCGAGCGCATCGACAATCTGCCGCCGGGCCAGCGCGACATCGCCATGGTCTTCCAGAGCTACGCGCTTTATCCGCACATGACGGTGGCCGACAACATGGCCTTCGGCCTCCGCAACATAAGCCTGCCGGCCGAGGTCATTTCCGCGCGCGTCGCAGAAGCCGCGCGCATGCTCGAAATCGGCCACCTCCTCGAACGCAAGCCCGGCCAGCTTTCCGGCGGCCAGCGCCAGCGCGTCGCGATCGGGCGCGCCATCGTCAAGGAGCCAAAGGCCTTCCTGTTCGACGAGCCGCTGTCGAACCTCGATGCGGCGCTGCGCGTGCGCACCCGCGTCGAGCTTGCCCAGCTTCGCAACCGGGTCAGATCGACGATGATCTTCGTCACGCACGACCAGATCGAGGCGATGACGCTCGCCGATCGCATCGTCGTCATGAACAACCGGAAGATCGAGCAGATCGGCACGCCGATGGAGATCTACTCGCGGCCGGCAAGCCGCTTCGTCGCCACCTTCGTCGGTTCTCCGACGATGAATTTCCTGCCGATCGGCCTGTCAGGCGAGAACGGCTTCGCGCGCGCAAGGCTGCCGGACGGTACCGAGCTGCAGACGGCAATCCGCCTCGACGGCATCAATGGCAGCGAGCATTCGCTCGGCATCCGCGCCGAGGCCGTCAAACTCGCCAACGGAACCGCTGCGACGACGACGGGCAAAGTCGAGGTGATCGAGCGTCTCGGCGACCGCACGCTGCTCTATACGCGTCTTGAGGGCGGAAGCGTCATCATCGCCGAGGATGTCGGCAACAGCCGCGTCGCGATCGGCGACGAAGTCGCCCTGGCGCTCGATGGCGCCCGCACACACCTCTTCGACGCCGAAGGCAGAGCCTGGCACAATGAGGGCGTCGGCCATGGCTGAGGCGACCCTTTCCGGCAGCGCGTCGGCCGCCAAGGCGGCAACACGGCAGGCGGTGCAGAACATCAATGCCCCGCTCTGGCGCAACGCGGTTTTCGTCGCGCCCTATCTGTTCTTGTTCGTGACGCTTCTCGTCGTGCCGCTCTTCTGGAGCATATGGCTCAGCCTTCACAAGGCCGACGCCTTCGGCATCGGGCGGTTCGTCGGTGTCGATAACTACTTTCGGCTCTTCCGGGACAAGATCTTCATCCAGTCGGTCGGCAACACCTTCTACTTTGTTTTCCTGACCGTCCCTGCCCTCGCCCTGATTGGCCTCATGCTGGCACTCGCCCTCAATCGCAAGACGAGGTCGGCGGCCGCGCTCCGCGCCGTCTACTTCTCGTCGTCGGTCCTCTCCGTGACGATAGTGACGCTCATCTGGCGCATCGTCTTCATCGGCAATTTCGGCCTGCCGGCGACGATCTACGGCTGGTTCGGAGCGACCGCGCCCGCCTTCCTGTCCGACCCTAAATTGACCATGATCGGAATTGCCATCGCGACGGTCTGGTGGTGCATCGGGCTGCCGATGATGCTCTTTCTCTCGGCCTTGCAACAGGTGCCGCAGGAAATCTACGAGGCCGCGGCGCTTGACAATGCAAGCCGTTGGCGAACGCTCTGGCACATCACCCTGCCCTCGATCCGGCGCACCTTCGTCCTTGTGATCATCATCGAGATCGTCCTGCAGTTCCAGCTCTTCGGACAGGCGCGGCTGATGACGCAGGGCGGCCCGAACAATGTCTCGAAGCCGATCGTGCTCTACATCTATGAGGCCGCCTTTACCAAGTGGGATCTCGGCCTCGGCGCCGCCGCGTCCGAAATTCTCTTCATCCTGATCATGCTCGCCGCCATGGCGCAGTATTTCATCTCTCGCCGGAGAGGAGAGGAAGGATGAGTTCCACGTCCTCGGGCATCGTTGGTCGCTCGACCGGCGACCGCATCATTCTCATATTGGTGATCGTTCTTGCGCTGATCATGATGGCACCGATCGCTTGGGTCATCGCGCTGTCGCTCAAGGACAACAAGGAACTGATGACGGACATGAATTCCGTCTTCCATGCGCCCTATACGATCAACAACTACATCAACATCCTGGCGACGTCGTCGGTCTTCCGCTGGATCCTGAACAGCCTGATCGTGTCAGGCGGCCTTACCGTCATGACGCTGATCCTGTCGTCGCTCGCCGGCTACGGCTTTGCGCGGCTGAACTTTCCGTTCCGCAATGCGCTGTTCATCATCGTGCTGCTCGGCCTTGCTGTTCCGGAACAGGCGGTGCTGATCGCCCGGCATCAGCTCTTCAGCTGGCTGAAATTCCACAACACCTATCACGGGCTGATCCTGCCGGGCCTGGCCGCTCCCTTCGGCGTGTTTCTGATGACGCAATATTTCCGCGCCATACCGAAGGAGCTCGACGAGGCCGCGCTGCTCGACAATGCCAGCCGCTTCAAGATCTTCTGGAAGGTGCTGCTACCCCTGACGATCCCGGCGCAGGCCACCCTCGGTATCTTCACCTTCCTGTCGTCCTGGAACGACTATTTCTGGCCGCTGATCTCCGGCACCAAAAAGGAAATGTACACGCTGACGATCGGGATCGCTTCGACGCAGACGAACTTCGCACAGTCGGAAGGACTCGGATTCCTGATGTCGCAGGCGGTCTTTGCAGGCGCGCCGATCCTCATTCTCTACCTGTTTTTTCAGAAATACATCGTGACGGCCGTCTCCGGCGCCGCGGTTCGCTGAAGCCACCACCCATAGTGTTGCAACCGGCTCTCTGGGAGGGGAGCCAAGCCAGGGGCGAGGCCCCATGAGGAGGAGATGAACATGACACATAGCCTGAGGAAGTACATGCTGGCGGCCGCCTCGGCGCTCGCGCTCGCCGTCGCGACGCCTGCCCTGGCGGCAACCGAACTTACCGTGCAGCGCTTCTTCGGCGCCTGCGACGCGGAGTTCGGCACCAATACCGACGTCAGCAAGGCCGTCGGGGAATGCGGCATCATCACCTCGCTGATCAACAAGTTCAACGCCGACAACCCGGATGTGCATGTGATCGTGACCACCGTCGAATGGCCGGGCTACGACCAGCTGACGGCGCAGTTTGCGGCCGGCGACCCGCCGGACATCGTCACCGTCCACCACTCCGTGCTCGGCGACTACCAGTCCAAGGGCCTGTTGATGCCGCTTGACGATCTCCTGAAAACGGTTGGCGTCTCGCCCTCGGACTTCACCGACGCGAGCCTCAGCGGCGTCACCAAGGACGGCAAGATCCATGGCTTGCCGATCGACAACTGGACTATGCTGTTCCACGTCAACCTGGACCTCTTCAAAAAGGCCGGCCTCGTCAATGCCGACGGCACGCCGAAGCTGCCGGCGAGCGTCGACGAACTCATGGCACAGGCCAAGCAGTTCAAGGAAAAGACGGGCAAGCCCTATTTCGTCCAAAATCTCGCGAATGAAGTCGCGCTCTATACGCGCAACCTCTACACCTATCTTTTCCAGCAGGATTCCGATTTCTTTGCCGATCCCAAGCAGGTGAAGATGAACACGGCCGAGGCCAAGAAGGTCCTCGAGATGTACAAGGCGATCTACGACAACGACGACACCACGAAAGACCTGGACTACGCCGCCAGCATCAATGCCTTTCTCGCAGGCGAAGGCGGCGTGCATTTGAATGGTACGTGGGTGATCGGCGACTACACCGCCTCCTCGGAAACATCCGGTACCGCCCTCAACGCCGGCGGCTACGCGGTCTACCCTTATCCGCAGCTTTTCTCCGGCAAAAAGGCCCAATATGCCGACGGCCACAGCTGGGCCGTTTCGCAGAAAGACCGCACCCCGGAGGAAGAGGCGGCGATCGGCAAGTTCCTGAAGTTCTTCAACGACAATGACTACGAATGGTCACGTACCGGCCACCTTCCGGCGGTGAAGGCCGTGCTCGAGTCGGACGCGTTCAAGAAGCTGCCGCATCGCGATACGATCGCGCCCATCGCAACACTCGGCACGCCGCTGCCGTCGACCGTGCAGCGCCAGTTCGCAATCCAGGACATCATCGGCCAGGAGATGAATGCGGCGATTACCGGCCAGAAGGAGATCGACGCCGCCCTTGCCGACATGGAGTCCCGCATCAACGAGTTGCTCGCGAATATCTGAGGCTCGCCACTCCCCGAGCCAGAGCGGGATGAGGAACCTCTCCGCCTCGTCCCGCTCAAATCAAACGGCCTCAATTGACGGAGCTCTCATCCCGAACGGGATGAAGATTCGTACTTCGTCCTCGAAGTGGCCGCCCAAAAGAGAAACCCGGCGAGGTCTGAACTGCCCCCCGAAGTTGGATGTCCAACTTTGTGGGGTCAGTTCAGTCATCGCCGGGTTTTCTTGTCTCTCGAAGGAGCTCAGTCCTTTTTCTGCGGGATCGGCCGGATCGCCAGTTCGCGCAGTTGCGCCGGCGTTGCCGGCGACGGTGCTCCCATCAACAGATCGACGGCCTGCTGGTTCATCGGGAACAGCGAGATCTCACGCAGGTTCTTGGCGCCGACGATCAGCATGACGATGCGATCGATGCCGAAGGCCATGCCGCCATGCGGCGGGGCGCCGTACTGGAAGGCGCGGTAGAGACCGCCGAACTGCGCTTCGACATCCGCCTGGCTGAGGCCGACATTCTCGAAGGCCTTGACCATCAGCTCCGGCGACTGGTTACGGATCGAGCCGGATGCGATTTCGAAGCCGTTGCAGACCATGTCGTACTGGAACGCCTTGATCGACAGCAGGTCGTCGCCCGAGAGCGCCTCAAGGCCGCCCTGCGGCATCGAGAACGGGTTATGGGCGAAGTCGACGCGCTTCTCGTCCTCATTCCATTCATAGAACGGGAAGTCGACGATCCAGCACAGTTCGAAGCGGTCGCGATCGACGAGGTTCAGCTCCTCGCCGGCCTTGGTGCGGGCTTCGCCCGCGAATTTGTAGAACTTGGCCGGCTCGCCGGCGACGAAGAAGCAGGCGTCGCCATCCTCGAGGCCGAGCTGCGTGCGGATCGCATCGGTGCGTTCCTCGCCGATGTTCTTGGCGAGCGGGCCTGCCCCTTCGAGCTTCTCGCCTTCCTTGCGCCAGAAGATATAGCCGAGGCCTGGCTGACCCTGGCTCTGGGCCCAGGCGTTCATGCGGTCGCAAAAGGCGCGGCTGCCGCCGGTCTTGGCCGGGATCGCCCAGATCTCCACCTTCGGGTTGGAGGCGATCATGTTGGCGAAGACCTTGAAGCCGGAGCCGGCGAAATGCTGGGTGACGTCCTGCATCTCGATCGGGTTGCGGAGATCGGGCTTGTCGGAACCGTATTTGCGGATCGCCGTGTCATAGGGGATGCGCTGGAACTTTTCGGTGACCGGCTTGCCGCCGGCGAAGTCCGCGAAAATCGCGCGGATCATCGGCTCCATTGTGTCCCAGACGTCTTCCTGTTCGACGAAGCTCATCTCCAGGTCGAGCTGGTAGAATTCGCCCGGCAGCCGGTCGGCACGCGGGTCCTCGTCGCGGAAGCAGGGCGCGATCTGGAAATAGCGGTCGAAGCCGGCGACCATCAGCAGCTGCTTGTACTGCTGCGGCGCCTGCGGCAGCGCGTAGAAGGTGCCGGGGTGAATGCGGCTCGGCACCAGGAAGTCGCGCGCGCCTTCCGGCGACGAGGCCGTCAGGATCGGCGTCGTATATTCGGTGAAACCGATCTCGGTCATGCCCCGGCGCATGGCCGAGATGATCTCGGTGCGCTTAACGATGTTCTTGTGCAGCGTCTCGCGGCGGAGATCGAGGAAGCGGTATTTGAGGCGCACGTCTTCTGGATATTCCGGCTCGCCGAAGACCGGCAGCGGCAGTTCCTTGGCGGCCGAAAGGACTTCGATCTCGCGGGCATAGAGCTCGACCTCGCCGGTCGGCATGTTCTTGTTGACGGTCTCGTCGGTGCGAGCCTTGACGGTTCCGTCGATGCGGATGACCCATTCACCGCGCACGGTTTCCGCCATCTTGAAGGCCGGCGAGTCCGGATCGGCGACGACCTGGGTGATGCCGTAATGGTCGCGCAGGTCGATGAAGAGCACGCCGCCGTGGTCGCGGACGCGGTGAACCCAGCCGGAAAGGCGAACGGTGGAGCCGACATCCGACTTGCGGAGAGCGGCACAGGTGTGGCTGCGGTAACGGTGCATCGTCTGGTCCTGGAATTGCAGAAGGCCGCGCGAGGCTCGCCAAGGCGGGCGCGGCGGCATAGCCAAAGTCGGGCGGAAAAGCGCATGATGCGCCGGATTTGTCAAGGCCGCGGCGCTCCCGCCGCCCGTCCAATGGGCGCCTGCCAACGCAACGTTGTCCGACTAGGTGCGTCTCGGCGGACATGACACCAGAAAAGGTCACAAATCGCGACTGTCTTCCCCTATCGCGTATCGGGTACACAGTGGAAGACCCACCCGCCCCACGAGTCGCCGCCGTAAAGCCGGGTGCGCCATGTCCCAGATTCGCCCCCTCATCCCTCTCCTCCTAACCGCCGGCATTCTGATCGGCGGCAACGGACTGCAGGGCACCTTCATATCCTTGCGCGCGCTCGAGGAAGGCTTTTCGACGTCGCTGATCGGCCTCGTCGGCGCCGGCTACAATATCGGCTTCGCCATCGGCTGCGTCTATGTCACCCGCATCCTCCGAGCGATCGGTCATATACGTACCTTCTCGGCAATGGCGGCAATCGCCTCGGCGGCAGCAATCGCGATGGTCCTCGTCATCGAACCGGGCTTCTGGTTCCTGATGCGGCTCGTCGCCGGCATCTGCTTCGCCGGCCTTTTCGCAACGGTAGAAAGCTGGCTGAACGCCAGCGTCACCAATGCCAACCGGGCCCGCACGCTGTCGATCTACCGCCTTGTGGATCTCGGCTCGGTGACCGCCGCGCAATATCTCATTCCCGGCGTTGGGATCGGCGGCTTCGAGCTCTTCGCCATCATCTCGATGGCGCTGACGCTCTCGCTCGTACCAATCTCCTTTGCCGACCGGTCGAGCCCTGTCGCGCCGGAGGCGATCCGCTTCGACGTCAAGGCGCTCTGGAACATCTCGCCGCTCGCCACTATCGGCTGCATCGTCGTGGGGCTGACCAATGCCGCCTTCCGTTCGCTCGGGCCGATCTATGCGCAGGAGATCGGGCTTTCGGTGACCGCCATTGCGACCTTCATGAGCGCCGGCATCATCGGCGGCGTCGTGCTGCAATATCCGCTTGGGCATTATTCGGATCAGATCGACCGGCGGCTGATCATCCTGATCGCCACTTTCGGCTCACTTGTCGCCGGTCTCTTCCTCGCCTTCGGCGCCGGCAGCGACGAATGGCTGAATTTTGCCGGCATCTTCGCCTTCGGCGCGTTCGCCATGCCGCTCTATTCGCTCTGCTCGGCCCATGCCAACGACCACGCCGCCGAAGGCCAGCATGCGCTGGTCTCCGCCGGCATGCTGTTCTTCTGGTCGCTCGGGGCGATCATCGGACCGCTCTTCGCCTCCTTCATGCTTGATCTCTTCGGACCGCGGGCGCTCTTCATCTATACTGCGGTGATCCTTTTTCTCTTCATGCTCTACACGCTGCAGCGCATGACGGCGCGGGAGGCGGTGCCGGCCGGCGAGCGTGCGATGCCGTTCCGCAATCTGCTGCGCACCTCGTCCTTCTTCAACAAGCTGGTAGGCGGTAGCCATCCGCAGCAAGGTCACCTGCGGCAAGATGCGCGATCAGATCGAATTGCTGAACGTGAAGATCAGGTTTAAAACGGCGCAATTCCCGGAACGCTGCGGGCAACACCATGGCTCCGCGGCCCGCCTTTTTTCGAATGTGGACGCCATGACCCCGATGCTGAGCCGCCGCACTTTTCTCCAGGCCTCGGCTGCACTCGGCGGCGCCTTTGCGCTCGGCGCCGGACTTGCCGCACGCGCCGGAACGACTCCCGGACCGCAGGTGCTGACGGCGCAGCTTGCGCAGGCGCAAATCACGGTCGACGGCGTCACGCCTGTGATGACCTACGGGCTCGGCGATGCGCCCCATGCCGCCCTGCCGCCGGTCTTGAGGATGCGCAAGGGCGAAGCTTATGCGGCAAGGCTGGTGAATCGGCTCGACGAGCCGACAACAGTTCACTGGCACGGCTTGCGGATCGCCAATGCGATGGACGGCGTGCCGGAAATGACCCAGCCCTACGTGTATCCCGGCGACCACTTCGACTATCTCTTCACCCCGCCCGACGCCGGCACTTTCTGGTACCATCCCCATTGCAACACGCTGACGCAGATGGGCCACGGCCTCACCGGCGTGATCGTCGTCGAGAACCCGGCGGACCCGAACTTCGACGCTGAAATCGTCCTCAATCTCCGCGACTGGCGGCTTGGTGCCGGGGGCAAATACATCGATCCTTTCAAGCCGCGGCACGCGGCGCGCGGCGGCACCTATGGAACGGTCAGAACCGCCAATTGGCAGCAGGAGCCCGTGTACGACGCTCCTGCCGGCGGGCTCGTTCGGGTCAGGATCGTGGCGACCGACGTGACGCGCATCTATACGATCGGTGTGGAGGGCGCAGAGGCGAAGGTGGTCGCGCTCGATGGCAACCCGGTCGAACATCCGTTCCTGCTCGACCGCATGGATATCGGGCCGGGGCAGCGCGTCGATCTCGTCCTGCGCATGCCCGATGGCGAAGGGGCGCGCGCGACGCTCGGCAATTTCCGCGGCTCGAATCCCTGGACGATCGCAAGCTTCCGGGCCGCCGGGCCTTCCCTGAAACGGCATCATCGCGACGTCGCTCCCCTCCCCGCCAATCCGGTCGCCGAAGCCGACCTGTCGACGGCAACGCGGATTCCGCTCGAGCTCACCGCGACGGCAGAACACAAGGCGACGCCGTCGATCTGCGGATCGCTCGGCTTCACCTTCTGGGCGCTGAACAAGGTTCCGTGGCCGGGCGACACGCCCGATCCGATTGCGCCCATCGAGGAGCTGAAACTCGGCAAAAGCTATGTGCTCGAGATCGCCAATCGCACCCCGCATGCGCATCCGATCCACCTGCATGGCTTGAGCTTCCGCATCCTCAGCTCCAACAAGCGGAGCTTCCTGCCGCCGCCGACCGACACGATCCTGCTCCTGCCGGACGAACAGGCGGAGGTGGCGCTCGTTGCCGACAATCCCGGCGACTGGGTGATCCACTGCCACATAATTGAACATCAAAAGACCGGGATGACCGGCTATTTCAAAATTATCTGACAATTTCGATTGTGACAGCCGCAGCGAAACGATAGAGGGAAGGCTCAAGCCTCATTTTCGCCACAGTGATTTTAGCCACGATGATTCAGACGACAGCAGAACTGGAGGCCGCTTGCAATGAGCTGGCCCGTTCAAGCTATATTACGATCGATACGGAATTCCTGCGCGAGACCACGTTCTGGCCTGAACTCTGCCTGATCCAGATGGCGAGCCCCGATACGGCGGTGATCGTCGATCCGATGGCGCCCGGGATCGACTTGGCACCCTTCTTCGCGCTGATGGCCAATGCCGATATCGTCAAGGTCTTCCACGCGGCCCGTCAGGACATCGAGATCATCCACCATCTCGGCAACCTCATTCCGCATCCGCTCTTCGACACGCAGGTGGCTGCCATGGTCTGCGGCTTCGGCGACAGCGTCTCCTATGACCAGCTCGTCAGCCGCATCAAGAACGTGCAGATAGACAAATCGTCGCGCTTCACCGACTGGAGCCGCAGGCCGCTCACCGACAAGCAGCTCGAATACGCGCTGGCAGATGTGACGCATCTCAGGGATATCTATCATTACCTGAAAGCGGAGCTCGAGCGCGAAGGACGCTCCTCATGGCTCGCCGAGGAAATGGCCATTCTGGAGAACCGCGAGACCTACGATCTCCATCCGGAGAATGCCTGGCAGCGCCTGAAGATGCGCGTCAGAAAGCCGATCGAGCTGGCAGTGCTGCAGAAGATCGCCGCCTGGCGCGAGCGTGAAGCGCGGGCCCGCAACGTACCGCGCGGCCGGATCATCAAGGACGACGCGATCTACGAGATCGCCCAGCAGCAGCCGAAGGATGCGGAAGCACTCGGCCGACTGAGGACCATTCCGAAGGGTTGGGAGCGTTCGGCTCCCGGGACCGCGATTATCGAGGCGGTCACCGAGGCTCTGGCGATTCCGAAGACTGATCTGCCCCGCCTGCCGCGCCAGAACCACGCGCCGGAGGGCGCTGCGGCAGCGGGCGAAATGCTCAAAGTGCTCCTGAAGCTCATCTCCGAAAAGGAGGGCGTGGCGGCCAAGATCATCGCCAGCGGCGACGATCTCGATCGGATCGCCGCCGAAGGCGAAAGGGCCGACGTCGCCGCGCTGCACGGCTGGCGCCGGGAGCTTTTCGGCGAGATGGCCCTGAAGCTTATCAACGGCGAAGTGGCTCTCCGCTTCGTCGGAAAGAAGATCGAGGCGATGGAAATCGGCGGTTGAACGGCGGCCGCCGCCAACACCTTTCCGCCCGAATCCGGTCTTAGCCAGACGAATTGAAATGCTGATCCGACTCAACGGATCAGGTGTTCGCACTGCCGCGAATGAGACTTCCGCAGGCGCGGCGATCCTTCCGCTGTTTCGATTCCCGAGGCCATCGCTCATGCGCTGGAGATTTTCCACGCTCGAATTCATTTTCCTGCTTCTGGTCCTCGCTGGCAGCGGCGTGGCCTATGCGTGGGTCGTCTATGGCGACGGTGCGCTGATCGGCGCGACCTTTGCAGTGTTCATCTGCATGCCGGTCCTTGCCTTTGAACGCCGCATCATCCTGCGCCGCCTCTACAGGGCGATCCACAGCCTTCCGACACCAGCCTTTCTGTTGTCCTCGATCGCCGTCTATTTCGCGGTCGAGAATCTCGGCTTCGTCGCGGCGGGGGTGGTGCTGAAGGTAACGGGCGTGCTGCAGCAGTCCTGGAGCGAGGCGATGGTGCCCTCCTTCAATGTGCTCGTCTATGCGCTCGTCGTTTCCGGTCCGATCATTTTCGTGTTGCGGGTGCGGGAACTGCTCGGCCGCGACGTCTTCCTGAGCTTGCTGATGGGACGCTACCGCAAGCCGGTGCAGGAGGAACGCGTATTCCTGTTTGTCGATGTCGCCGGCTCGACCGCCTATGCCGAGCGCTTCGGCGACCTCAAGATGCAGGAATACCTCGGAAAGCTGTTTGCGGAGCTCGCCGATCCGGTGCTGCGCTATCGCGGCTCCATTGACGACTATATCGGCGACGCCGCGGTCATCACCTGGCCTTTCGACCGAGCCGTGGCCGACGCCGCCGTCATTCGCTGCGTCTTCGACATTCTCGACTAGGTCCAAGCTTCCGCCTCCCGCTGGCACAAGGTGTACGGCGAGGTCCCACGCCTGCGCGCGGCCCTCCACGGAGGAACGATCGTTGCCGCCGAAATCGGCATCGACAGGCACAAGATCACCTATTTCGGAGACACGGTGAACACGACGGCGCGCCTCGAAGGACTCTGCCGAACACTCGATCGGCAGGTGCTGATTTCCGCCGATCTGTTGCGGCGCATGCGCCTGCCGACCTTCGTCAGAAGCGAGGACCTGGGAGAGCACGAGATCAAGGGACGCGGCCAGAAACTCGGGGTATTCTCGCTGCGCGCCGTGCAACTGTAGCGCGCGCCGGGACGCACCACCTTCGCTCCCCTGGGCGGCTGGTATGGCCGTCATCAAAGCTTCACCCGCCTGTCAGAGAAGCGTCAACTCGCCGTCATCAAAGCCGCCTATCGGGAAGCGACACAGCTCGAACCCAGGTGAATTTGATGACGAAATCCATCCTCGCCGCTGCCTTGACGCTCCTGTCGGCGACCACCGCGCTCGCCGATGAAAAGGCCTTTCCGGCGACGCTGAAGGCCCATGCGGTCCTGCCGGCCAATACGATCATTGCCGCGCCTGCGGATGCGGCGGAATACCTCATGACTTCGGGCAAGTTCTCGACCGCCGACCGCAAGCGCGCGACGGAGCTCGGCAGCGTGCCGGGCAAGGACGGCGTCCGCCCGACCGGCCTGTCTCTCCCGTTCAACGGTCAGCCGATGCAGGGCTTTTCCGGCATCAAGGCGATGCCGGACGGCACTTTCTGGAGCCTTTCGGACAATGGCTTCGGCAACAAGCTCAATTCAACCGACGCGATGCTGATGCTGCATCACCTGAAAATCGACTGGGACGCTGGCAAGGTCGAAGCCTTGAAAACCGTCTTCCTGTCCGATCCCGACCGCAAGGCTCCGTTCCCGATCGTCATGGAAGGCTCTGCCAAGCGCTATCTCACCGGCGGAGACTTCGACGTCGAGTCGATCCAGCCGGTCGCCGACGGCTTCTGGGTGGGCGAGGAATTCGGTCCCTATTTGCTGAAGTTCGACACGGCCGGCAAGCTGACCGACGTGACTCCGACGATGGTGGACGGCAAGCCGGTGCTGTCGCCCGACAATCCGACGCTGACGCTGCAGGCGGACCCGTCGAAGAAGACACCCGCTTTCAACCTCAAGCGCTCCGGCGGCTATGAAGGTCTGGCGCTGTCCAAAGACGGCGCGAAACTCTACGGCCTGCTCGAGGGGCCGATCTGGACCGACGGCGAAACTGTGGAACAGGCGGATGGCCGTCCGGCGCTTCGCATCGTCGAGCTCGACGCCGCAGCCAAAACCTGGACCGGGCGCAGCTGGCTCTATCCGCTCGCCGAAGGCGGCGAGGCGATCGGCGACTTCAACATGCTCGACGAAAAGACGGCGCTGGTGATCGAACGCGACAACGGCGCCGGCACCGCCGACAAGGCCTGTGCGGATTCCAAGGATCCCAAGCCGGATTGCTTCGCGGTTGGGTCCAAATTGAAGCGCGTCTACAAGATCGCGATGGACGATGAAAACGTCGGCAAGGCAGTGCGCAAGATCGGTTACATCGACCTCCTGAAGATCGCCGATCCGGACAACAAGAAGCGCCAGGGCGGCGGCGACGGCTATTACGACATGCCCTTCGTCACCATCGAGAACGTCGACCGGGTCGACGACACGCATGTCATCGTCGGCAACGATAACAACCTGCCCTTCTCTGCCGGGCGTGCGCTCGACAAGGCAGACGACAACGAATTCGTTCTGCTCGAAGTCGGCGAGTTCCTGAAGGCCGAATAACCCTAACGGTCGCGCATGGAGACCCGCGCGCGACCGTTCCCACCATCTGAAACGAGGCGCTTGCGACCGCTCAGCTCTCGAAATGGAAAGCGAGCTTCTTGCCCGTCAGCCGGCTCAGTTGCTGCAGGCGGCCATCGAGGCGTTCGCCCTCGAAATCGAGATAGGCCGCGGGCACGACGAATTCGAGATCGACCTCCGGCCGCGTCGAGGGCCGAAGAGTAAGATGGCGAGCGACGCCCGGCATGGAGGCGGAAAAGAGATAGGCAACCCGCAACAGGCCGCCGAGCAGCTTTGCCAGTTCGAGCAGGCGCGGCGTGGTGATGCCGGCGAGCGGGCTGGTGGCGCCGTCGTCGTTGAGCCCCTCGAAACGATAGTAGTTGGCGAGCGCAATATAGGCCCGGCCGGCATGGGTGATGCCGGTAAACGCGGAGTGGGCGATGATGTTCAACGCCTGCAGGCCGCGATAGTCCGGATGCGCGCGCCAGCTGATATCCGCCAGCAGGCAGGCGGCCTCGCGGTAACGGCGCTCCTCCTCGGTTTCCTCAATGCCGAAATGCGGCACCATCCGCCCGGTCCACTCGGCAAGCTCGCGCGCATGTTCCGGGGAGCGGGCGCGCAGGATGGCGATCTCGTCGGCAGCGGTAAGCAACGGGTCCTGAAGGCGTTCCTCGTCGGAAAGGAGCGAGTAGAGGTAACCTTCACGAACGCCAAGCGCCGAAAACGAAATACGCTCGGGCTTCATGATCGAGATCGCCTCCTGCATCGTCACGGAGCCGAACGGCAAGAGGCTGCGGCGGCTCTTGGAAATCGTCGCGAAAGCGGAGGGCTTCAGGGACTTGGGCTCGATCACCTCGGCCAGGATCGCCATCGCCTCGTCATAGGAGATCTCATAGCCCTGCATCATGTGCAGCGGATAGTCACGCATTTCCATCTGCAGCTTGGCGATCGCGCGCCAGGTTCCGCCGACGGCGTAGAATGTGCGCCCGGTTCCCCGCCCCAGAACATCCGCCCCCTTCATGAATTTTCGCACCCAGGTGCGCGCCCGGCTCAGGGAGCCGTTGCTGTGCTCAAAGAGGCGGATGCCGCCGAGCGGCAAGGTGATCCCGTTGCCGATACGTCGGCCCTCGACCTCGACCAGTTCTAGCGAGCCGCCGCCAAGGTCGCCGACGATGCCATCTGGATCGTGATAGCCGCTGACGACGCCCATGGCCGAATAATAGGCTTCCTCCTCGCCGGTGAGGATCCGAACCTTCTGATCGAGGATGGCTTCCGCCTTCTCGATGAAGGCCGCGCCGTTCGAGGCCTCGCGCGCGGCTGCCGTCGCCAGCACATACATCTTGGTGGCGCGGGCTTGGTCGGACAGCGCACGGAACCGGTGCAGCGCTTTCAGCGCCCGCTGAACGCTCTCCTCCTCCATCCGGCCGGTAGCGTCGATGCCCTTGCCGAGGCCGCACATGACCTTCTCGTTGAAGAGCATCGTCGGGGCACGGCTGAGCCCCTCGTAGACGACGAGACGAATGGAGTTGGAACCGATGTCCACAACGGACACCGGGCGGATGCCGGGCAGACGCCCCTGCGCTTCAGATTCGACCATGCGGTTCCAGTTTACTTGCGCCAACCGCTTTTCCAGCCGGCAATCAGCTTCGGTGCACTGGACTTCAGAGCCTCACCCCGGCCCGAAAGGCTGGGGTTGGTCATGAAATAATGCTGCGCGTTGAACGGCTCGGCATCCTTGCCAACTTCCATGCGGCCCGAGGTGCCGTCCGGAAGGATCTCGTAGCTCTGCTGGTTGTCGATGAGATTGCCCAGCATGATCTGCGAAAGAACCTGTTCGTGCACAGTCCGGTTGATGAGAGGCACGAGCGTCTCGACCCGCCGGTCCAGGTTGCGCGGCATCATATCCGCCGAACCGATATAGACAAGCGCATTTTCCGACGGCAGGCCGTGGCCGTTGCCGAAGCAGAATATCCGGGAATGCTCGAGGAAGCGGCCGACGATGGACTTGACACGGATGTTTTCAGAAAGCCCGGGGACCTGCGGCCGCAGGCAGCAGATGCCCCGAACGACGAGATCGATCTCGACGCCCGCACGGCTTGCCCTGTAGAGCGCATCGATGATTTCCGGATCGACGAGCGAGTTCATCTTCATCCAGATGGCCGCCGGCCGACCCGCTTCGGCGTGTGCAATCTCCTCGTCGATGTGCTTGAGGATGCGCGGTCGCATCGTATGCGGCGAGACCGCCAGCTTCATCCCCGCCTCCGGCTCGCCATAGCCGGTGATGAAATTGAAGATGTTCGCCATGTCGTGGGCGATCACCGGATTGCAAGTGAAGAACGACAGGTCGGTATAGATCTTCGCCGTGACCGGGTGGTAATTGCCGGTGCCGAGGTGGCAATAGGTCCTGAGCTTGCCCTCTTCCCGGCGCACGACCATCGACATCTTCGCGTGGGTCTTCAATTCGATGAAGCCGAAGACCACTTGGACGCCGGCGCGCTCAAGGTCGCGTGCCCAGCGAATGTTCGCCTCCTCGTCGAAGCGGGCCTTGAGCTCGACAAGCGCGGTGACCGACTTGCCTGCTTCGGCGGCATCGATAAGCGCGCGCACGATCGGGCTGTCATTGGAGGTCCGGTAAAGCGTCTGCTTGATCGCCAGCACGTCCGGATCGCGTGCCGCCTGGAGCAGGAACTGCACGACGACGTCGAAGGACTCGTAAGGATGGTGGACCACCATGTCCTTCTCGCGGATCGCGGCGAGGCAGTCGCCGCCATGCTCGCGGACGCGTTCCGGGAAGCGCGGATTGTAGGGCTCGAAACGAAGGTCCTCGCGCGGTGCCTTGGTGATTTCGGAAAGCGTGTTGAGCGCCAGCAGTCCGGGCAGAACGGCGACGCGATTATCGGGCACGCCGAGCTCGTGCACGACGAATTGGCGCAGCGACGCGGGCATTTCGGAATCGGTTTCGATGCGGATCACCGACCCGCGGCGACGGCGCTTCAACGCCGTCTCGAACAGGCGCACCAGATCTTCCGCCTCTTCCTCGACTTCGATATCGCTGTCGCGGATGATCCGGAACGTACCCGAACCCTGAACCTCATAGCCCGGGAACAGGCGGTCGATGAACAGGCCGACGACATCTTCGAGGGTGATGTACCGGATGACGTTCTTGACGTCCGGCAGGCGGACGAAACGGTCGAGCGCCACCGGCAGGCGCAGCAGCGCCGTCATCGGCTCACGGCCGGTCTTGCTGACGAGTTGCAGGCCGATGGAGAAGCCGAGATTCGGAATGAACGGGAACGGGTGCGCCGGGTCGATCGAAAGCGGCGTCAGGACCGGGAAGATCGACTGGTCGAATTCATTGGCGAGCCAGCTTTTGTCCTGCGCCGAAAGAGACGCCGGACGCACGATCAGAATATCTTCCTTGGCAAGATATTGCTGGAGGACGGCGAGCGAGGCCTGCTGCTCCATCTGGAGATTGTCGATCTCTTTCAGGATCTCGTCGAGCTGTTCGGCCGGCGTCTTGCCGTCCGGGCTGCGCAACGAAACGCCCGATCGCACCTGGCCCTCGAGACCGGCGACGCGGACCATGAAGAATTCGTCGAGGTTGGCAGCCGAAATCGACAGGAAGCGAACGCGCTCCAGGAGCGGATGCGCCGTGTTCAACGTCTCCTCGAGGACCCGTCGGTTGAACTGAAGCCACGAGAATTCGCGGTTGATGAAGCGCTCGGGGCTCGTCAGAAGATCAATTTGCTCCGCGGGCGCCTTGTGTTCGGTGATTGCAGACGTCGCGTTATCCATTCCCATCAGACCCCATTGCTCCGGATGAACGAGCTATCCCACTTTGACGACGGTTCTGTGACAGTCAATCGGGCCGGCGGGCAATTGCAAGTTCTTCCAAGATTTCCGCCGCAAGGGCCCGCGTCAGCCGCGTGCCGCGGGCAAGCGCCAGATGATCCATCCGCTCGACGATCGTCTGCGCAGCCTCAAGGGACCGCTCCATCCGATTGACTATATAGGCCACGAAACGCTCGTCGACGAGCAGCTGGCGATCGGCAAAAAGCTTGAAGAGGACCTGCGTCAGGAGTTCGTCGTCGGGTTCGCCGATCTCGACGACGGTGGCGGCCTTGAGGCGCGACTTGAGATCGGGAAGCGTCACCGGCCAGGACATCGGCCATAGCCGCGAGGTCATCAGAAGCGCCGTACCGTTCTGGCGGACGCTGTTGATGACATGGAACAGCGCCGTGTCGTCGAAGCCCTTTCGGTCGACATCCTCGAAAAGCACCGGCCTCGAAGCCGCAACGTCGGCGGCATCCGAGCCGGCAACGGGGTGGATCGGCTCAGCACCCGACGCCTCTCGCCAAATGCTGGCGAGATGCGACTTCCCGGAACCGACCGGACCGGCGATGATGACGACCGGCGACGGCCAAGCCGGCCAGTGGTCAACGATCGCAATGGCCGCACTCAGGCGATCGGAAACAAGCAAGTCCTCCCGGCCGGTTGACGGGTCGTGACCGAAGACGAGCGGCAATTGTTCGTTAGGACGTCTTGTCATGCTTTGCTCTGGAGGACGGCATCGGTCGGCTGGGCTCCTGGCCCTCCGACTGCTGGTTCGCGGCCGCCCTATGCCCATGATAGAGGTCGCTATCAAGGTATCGCTGGATGCCGAAACGGACAAGCACGCCGACCGCGGCAGCCGCCGGAACGGCGACGAGCAGGCCGACGAAACCGAACAGCGCGCCGAAGGCAAGCAGCGCGAACATCAGCCAAACGGGATGAAGCCCAACGCTCTTGCCGACCAGCTTGGGCTGGAGAATGTTGCCCTCGAGGAACTGGCCGGTGAAGAAGACGGCAAGGACGAGCAGAATCCAGATATAATCCGGCCAGAACTGGACGATCGCCACACCGACGGCAAGAACGAGACCGACGAGCGACCCAACATAGGGAATGAAGCTGATCATGCCGGCGAAGAAGCCGATCAGCAGGCCGAAATTCAGGCCCACAAGCGACAGGCCGACCGCATAATAGAGGCCGAGAATGAGGCATAGTGAACCCTGGCCGCGAACGAAGCCGGCGATCGTCGTGTTCATGTCGCGGGCAATCTGGCGCACGATATCGACATGGTCGCGCGGCACCCAGCTATCCACCTTCTCGACCATGTGGTCCCAATCGAGCAACAGATAGAAGGCGACCACCGGCGTGATAATGAAGAGCGACAGGATATCCAATAGCGCCATGCCTGAATTCCAGAGCTGCTGGAACAGGGTGCCGAGAAAGACCGCCCCCTGCTCGAGAAGCTTGGCGGAATTCTCCTTGATCGTCGCCATTTGAGCCTCGAGCCAGTCCGGCACGAGGGTCGACTGAGTGGTATCCGCGACGAAAGCCTGAAGCCTCGCGACATAGCCGGGCATCTTCTGGATGAAATCGGCCGCTTGGGTGAAAATCAGCGGGATGACGATGATCAGCGACAGCGCAAAGAGAAGGACGAAGGCGACGAGAATGGCGATCGTCGCCATCAGGCGGCTGAGGCCAAGCCGTTGCAGCCGGTCGGCGACCGGATCGAGGAAATAGGCAAGCGCCATGCCGGCGAGGAACGGCAGGAGGATGGAACTGAAAACCATCAGGAAGGCGATGAAGGCGGCGAGCACGAGCAGCCAGAAGAAGATCTGGCGCTGAAGTCCTAAACCGCTGATCCGATTGCCCATGGTGTTTCCCGTCCCGTCCGTCGCCCGGCGCCCCCGCGTCTCTTCCGACGAGATAGGGTGCGGCGCGCGCGCAGGTCAAGCCCGACTGCCTTCAATCCGCTCGGTTCACGCCTGAAGGCGATGAGCCGAAGGCAAAAACGTGAAAAAAGGCCGCAAGGCCCGGCCTCTCCGCTTGCACTCCTTAGCTTACCGTGCCAATCGCATCCGCAAAATACGACGAGCCTTGGAGAACGAGCATGAGCCAGTCGGGAAAGAACGGCCTCACCTATAGCGACGCGGGTGTGGATATCGATGCCGGCAACCTGATGGTCGAAAAGATCAAGCCGCATGTGCGCTCGACCCGGCGTCCCGGAGCCGACGGCGAGATCGGCGGCTTCGGCGGCCTTTTCGACCTCAAGGCGGCCGGCTTCAGAGATCCGGTCCTTGTCGCCGCCAATGACGGCGTCGGCACCAAGCTCAAGATCGCCATCGACGCCGACAAACACGACACGGTCGGCATCGACCTCGTCGCCATGTGTGTCAACGACCTCGTCGTGCAGGGCGCCGAACCCTTGTTCTTCCTCGATTATTTCGCCACGGGCAAGCTCGATCCCGACCAGGGGGCGGCAATCGTCGCCGGCATCGCCGCCGGCTGCCGCGAGGCAGGCTGCGCGCTGATCGGCGGTGAGACGGCGGAAATGCCGGGCATGTATTCGGGCGGCGACTACGATCTTGCCGGTTTTGCCGTCGGTGCGGCCGAGCGCGGACAGCTGCTGCCGGCAGGCGACATTGCCGAAGGCGACGTCATCCTCGGCCTTGCCTCCTCCGGCGTGCACTCGAACGGCTATTCGCTGGTGCGCAAGATCGTCGCCCTCTCGGGTCTCGCCTGGGACGCGCCGGCGCCCTTTGGCGAGGGGACGCTTGCCGAAGCGCTGATGACCCCGACCCGCATCTATGTGAAGCCGCTTCTGAAGGCGATCCGCGAGACCGGCGCGATCAAGGCGCTGGCGCACATCACCGGCGGCGGCTTCCCGGAAAACATTCCGCGCGTGCTGCCCAGGCATCTCGCCGCCGAGATCGACCTCGACGCCGTCAAGCCGCCGGCGGTCTTCTCCTGGCTGGCCAAGACCGGCGGCGTCGCCGCCAACGAGATGCTGCGCACCTTCAATTGTGGTGTCGGCATGATCGCCGTCGCTCCGGCAGCGGAAGCCGACAGGGTCGCGGCGGTGCTCGCCGGTGAAGGCGAAACGGTCTTCCCGCTCGGCCGCATGGTGGCGCGCGAAGAGGGTGCCGCCGGCACGATCTACAAGGGCAGCCTCGCCCTATGAGTCTGTCCCCGGCCAGGAAGAAAAAGGTCGTCGTCTTCATCTCCGGCGGCGGCTCCAACATGCTGTCGCTGGCGAAAGCCGCGGCCGAACCGGATTTCCCGGCCGAGATCATTGCCGTCATTTCCGACAAGGCGGAAGCCGGCGGCCTTGCCAAGGCGGCAGCGCTCGGCATCGCCACAGCCTCGTTCGTGCGCAAGGACTTCCAAAGCAAGGAGGAGCACGAAGCGGCGATCCTCGCCGAGCTCGACCGGCTGCAGCCGGACATCATCTGCCTTGCCGGCTATATGCGGCTGCTGTCCGCCGCCTTCATAAATCGCCACGCGGGCCGGATCCTCAACATCCATCCGTCGCTGCTGCCGCTGTTCCCGGGGCTGTATACGCATCAGCGCGCCCTCGAAGCCGGTATGAAGCTCGCCGGCTGCACCGTGCACTTCGTCACCGAGGGCATGGACGACGGCCCGATCATCGCCCAGGCCGCCGTCCCCATCCTTGCCGGCGACACACCGGAGACGCTCGCCGCGCGCGTCCTGACGGTCGAGCACAAGACCTATCCGCTGGCGCTCCGGCTGGTCTCCGAGGGCAAGGTCACGATGCATGATGGGCGGGCCGTCAGCCACGGGGTCTGCGATGCCTCTGGCGCTCTGATTTCTCCAACGATTTGAAACGGGGCAAAGTCTCTTACCCGAGGAGTTCCAGGACCTTCAGGAAGCGCGCATGTCCTCGGATCGGATCGAGGTCCGAGTCGTACTTCACCCATCGTTTTGTTTCGTGGGTGGCGCGCGGGAGAAGCTCCACGAGCAGGTCGATTGCCCGTTCATGTTCGCCCTCGAGCGAGTAAAAGCAGGCCACGTTGTATTTCGCCAGACGATCGTCGGGATCGATGGCCAAGGCACGTCCTGCCCATTCCTTAGCACGGTCGTGGTCTCCAAGCGCCGTGAGGCCCAAGGCCCCCAAATAGGCGGGTCTCGCATTCTCCGGACGCAGCATGAGCTCACGCTCGGCCCGCGCAACACCTTCCCGTGCCGCCATCCTCATTTCCTGATCGCGCCCGAGCGATCGGAGAATGTTAACGAGCACAAGCAAGGCTTGGTAATCATCCGGCTTGAGTTCTGCGGCGCGCAGGAAAAACCGGGCCGCTTCATCCAGCTTCCCCTGAGTGAAGCAGGCGCGGGCATAAAAGTAGTAGGCTTCAAAAAGATTGGGATCGAGAGCGATCGCCTGCTCAAACTCTGCCATCGCTTCCGAATGCCGCTCGCGAAGCGAGAGGGCGAGGCCACGTGAAGCATGCGCTTCTGCCAGGCCGCTCTCAAGGTCCAGCGCCTTGGCGCTCGTCGCCAGAATGCCGTCAATCGAGACATCGGCGTTATAGTGAAGGAAGAGGAAGGAATCGCAGTCCGCGATTCCCGCATAGGCCCGCGCATAAAGCGGGTCGAGTTCGACAGCCATTGCGAACATGCGCTTCGCAAGCACGTAATGCGATTTGCAGTGCCAGTGCAGGAAATGCCGACCCCTGAGGTAATACGCATAGGCCTCGAAATTCCCCGTCGGCACTCGACCGATGACTTTCTTCTCCTCTGGCAGCAGCTTGACCTTTAGATGATCGACGATGGTATGGGTGATCTCGTCCTGCAGGGCGAATATGTCGGTGAGATCACGGTCGTAGCGGTCGGCCCATACATGACCACCACCCTTGCCCTCCACAAGCTGCGCGGTGACGCGCACACGCGACCCGGCCTTGCGGATGCTTCCCTCCAGGATAAAGTTGACCCTTAGATCCTGGCTCACCTGCTGCACCTTCACCGGTTTGCCCTTGTATGTATAAGCAGTATTGCGGGCGACGACGAACAGGCCGGATATTTTCGACAAATCGGTAATGATGTCCTCGGTGATCCCATCGCTGAAATACTCCTGCTCTGGGTCACCGCTTATGTTGTTGAAAGGCAGAACCGCGATCGACGGCTTTTCGATCTCCCAAGGATCTTGCTGGCTAGCATCCGAACCGGTCGTTCGGAGAGCCGTAGCAAAGTCCAAGGTAATGCCATAGGCGCGCACCGGACGGTCGATGTTCTTGAGCGCCTGCTCGCCCATATCCTCGAATCGAAGATCGAGCCGGTTGCCGACGTTATCTCGAACGGCTGCAGAGACCGCGATGCCGCCGGGCGTCGCTATGCTTTCAAGTCGAACCGCCACATTGACGCCATCCCCGAATATGTCATCGCCCTCGACGATCACGTCCCCGAGGTTGATGCCCATCCGAAGCTCTATCCGGCTGCGCTGCGGCACACCCGCATTGCGTTCCAGCATACCTCGCTGGACCGTGGCCGCGCAGGTGACTGCATTTACAACACTTGGAAATTCCGCCAGGAATCCGTCGCCCGTGAGCTTCACGATGCGACCCTCATGCTCAGCTATCTTGGCGTCGATCAGTTCCCGGCGGTGCGATTTCCATGCCGCGTGAGTGCCTGCCTCGTCCTGGCCCATGAGGCGGCTGTACGTCACAACGTCTGCAGCGAGGATGGCCGTCAAACGTCTGTGCACCGTCGGATCGTTCATGTGACCACCCAGTCTTCGTGTACTGCCACTCTCGGGGTGCTAGAATTCCAGGCCGACCCAATCATACCCCAGCGGCCAGCGAATGTCTCATCTTGTGCGGCCAAGACCGCCCAGCTCCCGATCAACTGTGGAGGGGTGGTCTATTGGAAGCGCCGGCTCACTTCGCCTGAGCGAGCCGGCTGTCGAGGCCGTCGAGGACACGCCGGGTCAGGGCCGGATAGTCCTCGTCGAAATGATGGCCCCCTTCGATGGCGACAACATCCACGCCGGCGGGCTTCAGGTCCGGGCAGGCGTCGTCTTCCTCCTCGGTTCCGTAGAAGCACTGGACGAGCGACGGATCGATCGCCTTGATGTCGTCGACCGGGTCGCCGGCGCTGCCTGCGCCTTCTGCGCCGAGCCAACCGAGGACGGAGATCTTGAAGTCTGCCTGGTGCGACAGCGCCATGAGGCTCACCTGGCGAACCCGCGCCCGCTCGGCGGCAGGCAGCAGGTTGTAGGTGCGCGGCAGGATATCGGCGCCGAAGGAATAGCCGATCAGGAGCACGTTGCGGACATTCCACCGCTTGCCGTAATAGCCGATGATCCGCTGAAGATCGTTGGCGCTCTCCTGCGGCTGGCGCTCGGCCCAGAAATAACGTAGCGAATCCACGCCGACGACGGGAACGCCCTGCTGTTGCAGGACATTGCCGACCTCCTTGTCAATATCGCGCCAGCCGCCATCGCCGGAATAGATCACCGCCATCGTATCGCGGCTCGGCTTGGCGTCGAGGACCGTCAGCGGCAGTCCGAACGGATTGTCCGTTTCGTCATCCTCGCCCAGGTAATCCGACAGTGCGTCGGAAAGCGCCTTATAGGCTTCGTCGTCCGTATCGTCGGTCTCGATTTCCGGATGCTTCTCGACAAGCGCAGCGACATGGTCTCGACCTGCCGCAGACGCTGCCGGAGAAAAGGTGACGGCCACCGGGTCGGGCAAGGCTCCGTCGGTCAAGCCGTACACCATGCGGTCGTTCTTCCGGCTCTTCTCCGCCGGCGTGCAGAGCTGCTTCGTCAGAGTGATACCCTCTTCCGGATCGACTGCAAGCGTCCTGCCGATCGTTGCGGCGGGCGATTGCGCCGCGATCGCCAGCGCCATTGCGCCGCCGGCGCCGACACCGGCCACGACCGGCGGGCGATAGGCGCCGCTACCCGCCGCGCGCTGCACCTGCTGGCTCAAGGATTCGATGTCGGAGACGGTATAGATGCAATCGCCGTCGTCCTTGGCGAGGGACGCCAGATAGGCCTTCAGGTCGATGCCGATGACGATCGCTTTTTCATCGGACAGTGCACGAGCCGCCGCCGCCTCCATCGCAGTCCATCCGCCGGCATCCGAAAGCAGCACGACGAGTCCTGCCGCCTCTTGCCTGGGGAACAGGATATGCGGCGACGGGATCATCCCCGTGTCGAACTTGGGCGCGTCCTCGGCCGCGGCCGGGAGCTTGGCCGCCCCGAGGACAAGGGCCGCAAAGATCGCGGTTTTCCAAACTTTGCCCATGAGTGTCATTTCCTTATAACTCCCTTGAGGCCACCGCCGATCAGGAACGTCGCGTCCATCAGGGCGAGTATCGGATTGAGCCCCCCGCTTGCGACAAGATATCGTGGCTGCCAATGCGGATGGAACTTCGACTTGAAGGCGCGCAGCCCCTTGAAGTTGTAGTAGCGTTCGCCGTGCTCGTAGAAGGTCCGCCCGGCGCGGTCCCAGACCGGCGCCAGCCGGCGAGACGACATGCCGGAGAGCGGCGCCATGCCGAGATTGAAGCGCCGATAGCCCTGCGCCTTCAGATATTCCATCAGCTGCGCGAACAGGAAATCCATCGCACCCCGGGGCGCCTCCGGCGAGAAGCGCATCAGGTCCACGGAGCCCTCTTCCTTGGTGCCGGTAACAAGGATGTTCGCGAAGGCGACGATGCGGCCGTCGCATTTGAGGATCGCCACCGGCTGTTCCGCAAGATAATCCGGATCGAAGGCGCCGAGCGAAAAGCCCTTCTCGCGTGCGCTGTGGTGCGCAAGCCAGGCATCGGATATCTCCGCAAGTTCCGGCAGGATCGCCGGCACATCGGCGGGTTCCACCAGCGAGAATTCCAGCCCATCCCGCTGGCCGCGGCTCACCTGCTGGCGCAGGTTTGCCCATTTGCCACCCTTCATCTCGAAGCGCATGAGGTCGACCTCCGCGAGCTCACCGAGACGGAAGGCCCTCAAGCCCGCATCGGCGTAATAAGCTAAGCCCTTGGGCGAGACCTGGTAGAAGACAGCGCGGCAGCCGTTGGAGCGCGCCGTCTCGATGAACTGCCAGATCAAATCCGGCCATGCATCGAGCGGCCCGACAGGGTCGAAGAGTGCAATCCAGGAGCGCGCCTGGCGCCCATACATGATGAAGGCGCGGCCATCGGCCGAAAACATGATGCTCTTGTCGCCCATCCGCACCAGGTTGGCATCCGACATGTCCTGGGCATCGAGAACGGCGATGGCGCGCTCGAGCTCCTCCTCGGATGCGGGTGCCACAACCGTAGTGGCCGGCCGCATGAGGCTCCAGATCGCTACGGCGGTCGCGCCGATCGTCACGCCCAGCAGCGCGCGCAGGCCGCGCGGCGCCTCCGCCGAAAACTCGAATTGCCACCAGAGCTCATGGCTGTAGTCGACGTTGCGATAGACGAAAAGCAGAACGACATAGGCACCGAGGCAGATGACGCCCATCGCCATAAGCCAGGGGGCTGTCAGCGCCTGCCCGAACAGCGAAGCGGGACGGACGAAAAGCCGGCGGCTCGCGATGAGGCCGAGTATGAAGAAGGCGAGCATGCCTGCTTCGACGAGCGCCACCGCCTTGACAAGCGAGAGCAGAAGCGCGGTCAGCGCGATGACGACCGATGCCCACCAGGCACCGTCGAGCCGCAGTGCCAGTCCGCGCGCGACGATGACCAGCGCCAGGCCCAGCAGGCTCGCCAGGAAGTGCGCTCCTTCGACGATCGGCAGGGCGACATGGTTGGCGAGGAAGGCCAGGTTCTCATCCGGCGTCGGCGTGACGCTCGAAAGGACCAGCATAAGGGCGAGCACGAGAGCGAGTGTCGCAAGCAGCAGCGGCGCCATCCGGCCGCCGGCACGGCGCAGGCTGGACGCGGCGGGGTGGCCGGCGAACTGGCGGAGTTCCACGCCGATGATCACGACGATGGCGATCAGCAGCGGCAGCACATGGTAGATCACGCGGTAAAGGACCAGCGCGCCGAGGACCGCATCGACATCGGCCGCGCGGCCGAGGGTTGCGACGATCACTGTTTCGAAAACCCCCAACCCGGCCGGGACGTGGCTCAGCACGCCGAGGCCAACCGCGACGGAATAGATCGCCAGGAATGCCGGCCAGCCGATCGTGCCTGACGGCAGCAGCACATAGAGCACCGTCGCGGAGGCCGCGAGATCAAGCGCCGTTACCAGAAACTGCCGCGACGAGGTCCTGGTATCCGGCAGACGCAGGGTGACGCGGCCAATGCTCACCTCATGGCCGCTCCGCCCCGCCACCATGACCGCGAGCATGGCGGCAAGGACGAGCACGCCAATTCCCCGCAGCCAGAACGGCTCGATCCCCATCAGCGGCGCGACATATTCGGCAACGGCGAGCAGGCTCAGAGAGCCGACGGCGGCAAGCCCGAGGCCGAAGGCGAGCGTGACGAAGGCGATGACCCGGCCGATATCATCCGGCTCCAGGCCGAGACGCGAATAGGAGCGATACCGGATTGCGCCGCCGCTCAAGGGTCCGAAACCCGCGGTATTGCCCACGGCATAGGCACAGGCCGCCGTCAGGGCGACGTCGACATAGGGGAGCTTGCGTTTGACATAGTCGAGCGCGCCGACGTCGTAGAAGGTAAGCGCAAGAAAACTCAGCCCGGTGAACAGGATGGCGGTTGCGACCGCGCTCCAGCTCGTGCCCGCCAGTGCCGCCACCACATCTTCATACTGCACTTCGGCAGTGAGATGAAAAATCGCCACTCCGAAGAGCGCGATCATCGCGAGGGTGCCCAAGGCGGAAAGATAGCGCTGGTTGCGCCTCAGAAATGGCCGCCACCCGACCTCGGCCGTGTCTTTCTGCGCTTCAATTTCGGGGAGGGAGGAAGAGGACGTCATGGATCGCCCGTGTCGTTGGAGAAGACACGAGCGATTTACCGCAGTCCGGTGCGCACAAAAAGTGAATTATTGGTAATGTATTCTGTTTCAATGGGTTAAGCTGCCAACGCCGCCCGGTTCAGCATGGCCCAGTGCAGCAGCATGATCGTCTTGGCGTCGCAGATTTCCCCGTTGCCGATCATTGCAACGGCCTCGTCCAGGGCAATTTCAAGCACCTCGATGTCTTCGCCCTCATGCGCCAGCCCGCCGCCGGCTGACACCTTCTTGGATGTATCGATGCGGCCGAGGAAGAAACTTGTCCGTTCGGTTATCGAACCCGGGCTCATATAGGCGTCGAAGAGATGCATTGCGCTCTCGATGCGATAGCCGGTCTCCTCCATCGCTTCCCGGCAGATCGCAACTTCCGGCGCCTCGCCGTCGAGCAGGCCCGCCGGCGTCTCGACCAGAAAAGCAGGCTCCCCTTGCAGCAGGACGGGAAGACGGAACTGGCGGACGAGCACGACGATCTGGCGCTCCGGGTCGAAAAGCAGAATCGTGGCTGCGCGGCCATGGTCATGCACCTCGCGAACGAGGCGGGCAGTCCTGCCGTCGGACATCTGTTGCTCGAGAGTGACCTGCTCGAGGCTGATGAAACCCGTCCAGAGAGACCGGCGGTCGAGAATCCGGATGCGCGGGTCTTCATGTTTCGTCATGGGTGATCCTTGATGAAAGCGTTTCACACGCATGCTGCGCGTGTCGAACATGACTGCTCAGGCCCGGCGCATCCACACGCGATTGTCGTGGAAGGCAGCGCCGCCATAGGGCGCCACCGCATCCGCGCCGGTCAGGACATTGATCCCCTCGCCGTCGAGATGGGCGCCGTTCGGCCAGAGGCCCTCGGCAATCACGACGCCGCGGCGCCCGCCGCCGCCGATCCTGGCATGAAGGCTGATCTCGCCGCGATCATTGCCGAGCCTGACGATATCGCCGTCGGCAATGCCGAGCGCGGCGGCGTCCTCCGCATGGATCATGACCTCCGGTCGCCCCTCCTTCTCGATCGAAGAGGGCGTCTCGGAAAAGGTCGAGTTCAGGAAGGAGCGCGCCGGCGAAGTCGCCAGGCGGAACGGATGCCGCTCGTCGGCAACTTCTATCAGATCGACATGGTCGGGAAACTCGGGAAGGCCGCCGTGCGGTCCCTGCAGGCCCATCGACTTCGGCGGACGGTTCGGCGCGGGCGTTCCGGTCCAGTCCGCCTTGAAGCGGAACTTGCCGTCCGGATGCCCGAATCCCTTGAGGAAATGCGCTTCCTCGAAGGCGGGCTGGCAATCAAGCCATTTCCGCTCCTTCATTTCCTCGTAGCCGATGTCGTAATTGGCGAGCAACCGGTCGATATGCTGCCGCTCCGACAGCCAGAATCCCGGGCGATCGGCGACGCCGAGGCGCTTTGCCAGTTCTTCGATGACGAAGAGATTGGTGCGCACAGTCGGCGGCGGTTCGACGACTTTCGGGCCGAGCAGAATGTGCTGGTGTCCACCGCCGCGGTAGAGATCGTCATGCTCCAGGAACATCGTTGCCGGCAGCACGATATCGGCAAGCCGCGCGGTATCGGTCATGAACTGTTCGTGCACGGCGACAAAGAGGTCGTCCCGCAGAAAGCCCCGCCTCACCAGCCTCTGCTCGGGCGCGACGTTCACCGGATTGGTGTTCTGGATCAGCAGCGCCGTAACGGGCCCGCGCTGGCGCAGGGCCTCGGCATCGCCGGTCAGCACGCGGCCGATCTGCGATTGGTCGAGCATGCGTATGTCGGGATCGTGGAGAGCGGTACCAACGAGCTCGCGCTTGTCGAGCTTGAAAATGTCGTTGTTGGAATGAAAGGCGCCACCGCCCTCGTGCTTCCACGAGCCGAGCACGGTGGCGACCGATGCCGCGGCGTGGATCGCGACAGCGCCGTTGCGCTGGCGGGTGAAGCCGTAGCCGAGACGGAAATAGGTTCTCGGCGTCGTCCCGACGAGCTTCGCGAAGGTCTCGATTTCCTCGACGGAGAGCCCAGTAATCGCCGAGGCCCATTCCGGCCCGCGTGCCTTCAAATGCATCTCGAGTCCAGCCGGGTCGTCGGCAAACTCCGCCATATAGGCACGGTCCGCGTAGCCGTCGCGGAAGGCGACATGCATGACGGCGCAGGCTAGCGCGGCATCGGTGCCGGGTTTCAGGATGAGGCCCAGGTCGGCCTGCTTGACGGTCGGGTTGTCGTATACGTCGATGACGACGATCTTGGCGCCGTGCTCCTTGCGGGCCTTGACCGCGTGGGTCATCACGTTGACCTGGGTTGCCACCGCATTGGTGCCCCAGATCACCACGCAATCGGACTTGGCCATTTCGCGCGGGTCCGGGCCGCGCAGGGCTCCGGCCGCCATGGTAAAACCGGTCCAGGCCATGTTGGTGCAGATCGAGCCGAAGAAGCCGGAATAGCGCTTGGCATGGCGCAGGCGCTCAATGGAATCGCGCTGCACCTGCCCCATCGTGCCGGCATAGAAATAGGGCCAGACCGCTTCCGAGCCGTGCTCCTGCTCGGCCCTGACGAATTGCTCGGCGATCTCGTCGAGTGCCGCCTCCCAGGAGATTTCCTGCCAGCGCCCTTCGCCTTTCGCGCCGATACGGCGCTGCGGCACCATCAGCCGGCCGGGATGGTAGATGCGCTCGGCATAGCGCGCGACTTTGGCGCAGATGACGCCGGCCGTGTAGCTGTTGGCAGCGGCGCCGCGGACGCGCCCGATCCGCCCCTCGGCGGTCAGGTCCACTTCCAGCGCGCAAGCCGAGGGACAGTCATGCGGACAGACCGAGTGGCCGACCGATTTTTCTGCTCTGATGGGGGTCGCAACGTTCATGGCTTTTCTATATGGCATCCGCCAGGGGGCTCAAAGTCCCATTCGTCATCCATCGAAACAATTGATCGCAGCCATCGGCGGCTTTTATGAACTATCGGCACATCTATCACGCGGGTAATTTCGCCGATGTCCTGAAGCACGCGGTGCTGGCCAGGCTCGTCACCTATCTCAAACAGAAGGACAAAGCTTTCCGGGTGTTGGATACCCACGCCGGCATCGGGCTCTATGACCTGTCGAGCGACCAGGCACAAAAAACCGGCGAGTGGCGCGACGGCATCGGAAGGCTGGTCGACGCCGAACTCCCTGTCCCCGTGGCCGCCATTCTCGAGCCGTATCTCGCGGCCGTGCGCGATCTCAATCCTCATAGTGGGCGGGATGGCGGGATCACCCACTATCCCGGCTCGCCGAAGCTCGCCCGCATGCTGTTTCGGCCGCAGGACCGGCTCTCGGCGATGGAACTGCATCCGGATGACTATGAAACGCTGCACCGGCTTTTCGACGGCGATTTCCAGAGCCGTATCACCCGGCTCGACGGCTGGCTGGCCCTCGGTGCGCACCTGCCGCCGAAGGAAAAGCGCGGCCTCGTTCTCGTCGATCCGCCCTTCGAGAAGGAGGGCGAATACGAGCGGCTGGCCGAGGGGCTCGCCAGGGCTTATCGCCGCTTTACCGGCGGTCTCTACTGCCTCTGGTATCCGCTGAAGAAGGGTGCGCCCGTCAAGGAATTTCATGAGGCGCTGAAAGCGCTGGAGATTCCCAAAATGCTGTGCGCCGAGCTTTCGGTCCGCAGCGATCGCGACATCACCGGACTGGCAGGCTCAGGCCTCGTCATCGTCAATCCGCCCTATACGCTCAAGGATGAGCTCGACATCCTGCTCCCCTTCCTGAAGGAACGGCTTCGTCAGGATCGCTTCGCATCGGCACGCTGCTTCTGGCTGCGCGGAGAAACAGCTCTCAACCGAGGGCCTTGACGGGCAACGCCGAGTGGCTTCAATCTCTCCAGACGATTCAGGGAGGTAGCCATGATTTGCAAGCTTGCCGCAATGCTTCTGACCTCGCTTTCCCTCACCGCCGGTGTGGTCACCAGTGCCGCCGCCGCGGATTTGGCCGCGGTGCCCGTCGCCCCGCAGGCTTACAATATCGGCATTTGCGGCAACCCGTCGGTGCTGGGCTTCATCACGCGCCGCTTCGACTACAAGGCGGCAAACTATCTTCATGCCAATCTCGCGATCGCCGAAATCCGCGACATGGGCCAGAACCGCTTCGAGCCGCGCGACTACACGCACCTGGTCGAACGTGAATATTGCTACGCGACAGCGGTGATGAGCGACGGGGTCCGGAGGCCGCTCTGGTACCTCATCGAGCGGCCCTGGGGGTTTGCCGGCGTCGGCTCCAATGTCGAGTTCTGCGTCGGCGGCCTCGATCCCTGGTATGTCTACGGCGCCCATTGTTCTTCGCTTCGTTGATTGCCGCAAGAAACCGGCTTCTAGCGGCCGTAGCCCTGTTGGCGGTCGCCGGCTGTAGCGGCGAAAGCGACAAGATACCCGGCGCCGGGGTGGACGCCCCGGCGGGTGCCGCATCGGCGAGCGTTCCGCTCGGCAAGGGCTTCGACTTCTATGTGCTTTCGCTCTCCTGGTCCCCGACCTGGTGCCGAAGCAATGACCCTCAGGGGAAATCCGAACAATGCGAGCGCGGCAGCGGACTGATCGTCCACGGCCTGTGGCCGCAGAATGAACGCGACTATCCGCAGTTTTGCCCGACGCGACAATCCGACCGGGTCCCTGAGTCGCTCGGCCGGCAATATCTCGACATCGTTCCGTCGATGGGCCTGATCGGCCATCAATGGCGCAAACACGGCACCTGCTCCGGCCTCAGCCAGGCGGATTATTTCGCCGTGACACGGGCGGCCCGCGAGCGGCTTGCCATTCCTGCCGAGTTTACCCCCACGGAGGGTTCGCGAGACCTTTCCGTGGGATCGATCGAGACCGCTTTCACGACGAAGAATCCCGGCATGGCGAAAGACATGATCGCCGTGACCTGCGAGGGCCCGCTGATCGAGGAAATCAGGGTCTGCTTCGACAGGGAATTGCGTTTCAGGGCCTGCCCTGAAATAGATCGCCGCGCCTGCCGACGAGACGCGGTGCTACTCCCCGCCGCACCATAAGAACGGAAAGACGAATGAAGATACTCTACTCGCCCGCCTCGCCCTATTCCAACAAGGTCCGGATGGCTGCCCATCATCTCGGAATCGCTGCGGAAAGCGTGCTCACCGACACCAATGCCAATCCGCCGGAACTGGTCGACAGCAATCCGCTTGGAAAAATCCCGACGCTGATTACGGCCGATGGCCGGTCGATCTACGACAGCCGGGCGATCATGCATTTCCTCGACCGCGAGACCAAAGGCGGGCTCTATCCGAAGAACGCCGAGAAGCGCACCCAGGTCGAGATCTTAGAAGCGCTCTGCGACGGCATCTGCGACAGCCTGCTGGCGATCGTCTACGAAAAGCGCTTCCATCCGCCGGAAAAGGTGCATCAGCCCTGGATCGACCGGCAATGGGAAAAGGTCGAGCGCGGGCTCGACCATCTGGAAGCCCATCTGCCGAAGACCGGCGGCAAGCTGAATGCGGGGCATTTCGCGCTCGCCGCGATGCTGCGCTATATCGAGCTGCGCTTTGCCGGCGAATGGCAGAAAGGGCGGCCGAAGCTCAAGAACTGGCCGGCCAAGTTCGAGAAGCACTTTCCCGACTATCCCAAATTCAAGGCCTGAATTAAGGGTACAAAAAAGGCCGGGTCGCCCCGGCCTTTTTTGATTTGTTTAGATGGCTCAGAACTTGACGCCCATACCGACGCGGACGCTGTGTTCGTCATAGCCGGAGGAGACGGTCGAGCCGCCGGTGCGGAAGTCCTTGGAGGCGTAGTCCGTGTAGCGGTATTCGACGCGGGCGGTGACGTTGTCGGTGACGAAGGTTTCGGCACCGGCACCAGCCGTCCAGCCGACGAGGGTCTTGTCGTCGGAGCCCGCCGGGGTCGAGAGCTTGGCGTTGCCAAGGGCGAGACCGGCCGTGCCGTATACCAGCACCGGATTCATATCGACACCGACGCGGCCGCGAAGCGAGCCGTTGACGCCCTGCTTCACGCGGCGACCGCTGGAGTGGGAGTCGTTGCCGGCATAGTTGACGTCGGCTTCACCACCGTAGACCATCTGGCCGTCCTGGACGTTGTAGCCGCCGTAGAGACCGCCGCCGAACCCGGCCGAGGTGTTGCCGCCGGTGGCATCGGCTTCGCCGTGATGCCAATTGGCCGTGCCGCCGACATAGGCGCCGGACCAGTTCTTTACTGCCGGCTCGGTATATTCGGCAGCCGGAGCAGCCGGAACCTCGTCGACGGCGTCAGCGGCATGAGCTGCCTGGAAGGTTACCAGGGCAATGGCCGAAGCCATGAGAGTGGTGGTGAGGGTACGCATACTATTCTCCTTTCAGACCGGCGTTCCGAAGCATCTCGTTGGCGTGCTTTATCGGGACACCGGGTATCTACAATCAACCCGTCCGGTTGACCGGAAATTGGACAGAAAATGCGGATTCTCAAGAGCTAAAATGTGAAATTTTAGTGGCGTAGCCGCGTCCAAACTTTGATGTTGCCTTGATGACACAGAGGATTTATTAACCATAATTGAAGATTAACCAAAGATATACTATAAGCATAAAAGATACTTCAAAATACGCCGCTCACGTTAATTTTTCCGAAATGAATCGTCCGGGGAGTTTTTCAGCCCGGCCTTTCCTGCCTATATCTTTGTCCGACCGGAACAGGATTCGCAGAACGGGAAAGAACGTTGAAAAGGACATTGAAGGCGGCGCTGGTTACAGGCGGCGCCCGGCGTATTGGCAGGGCAATAGTTGAGGATCTCGCAGCACAGGGCTTTGCGGTCGCCATCCATGCGAACGGCTCCATGACCGAGGCCGAGGCGCTGGCGGCAGACCTGAGAAAAGCCGGCGCAAAAGCTATCGCCCTTCAGGCGGACCTCACCGATGTGAGGGCGGCATCGGTATTGATCGCACAGGCGACCTCACGGCTCGGCCCGCTCGATCTTCTCGTCAACAATGCATCGGTCTTCAACAAGGATAGTCTCGAAGAGTTCGACGAGGATGTCTGGGAGCGGCACTTCGCCCTGCATGTGCGGGCCCCGTCCCTGCTTGCCCGCGACTTCGCACGGCAGCGTCCGGGCGATGTTTCCGGCCTTATCGTCAATGTGATCGACCAGCGCGTCTGGTCTCCAAATCCACGCTTTTATTCCTATATGCTCTCCAAGTCGTCGCTCTGGACGGCAACCCAGACAATGGCGCAGGCGCTGGCGCCCGACATCCGCGTCAATGGCATCGGACCGGGCCCGACGCTGCCGAACGAGCGGCAGGACCGGTGCGATTTCGAAGCGCAGGTGAACGCGCTGATTCTCAGGCGCGGACCTGCCCTCGATGAATTCGGACGCGCGATCCGCTTCCTTTTCGAGACGCCATCGGTTACCGGACAGATGATCGCGCTCGACGGCGGCCAGCACCTCGCCTGGGAGACGCCGGATATTCGGGAGATAGTGGAATGAACGGGCGGACGCCCACCGACGGCGGCATCCTCTATGATGGCAGCGAAACCGATGACGAAGACGACCTCGTCGAGGTTGCCGAGAGCGAGCGGCCGGCGCCGGCGCTAGAATGGGCGGAGAGCAAGGCGGAAACGCAGGGGCTCAAAGGGGCCGAACTGATCCAGGCCTTCGTCAAGCTGCTGCCAAACGGACCGGGCGTCTACCGGATGTTCAACGAGGCCGGCGACGTGCTCTATGTCGGCAAGGCGCGCAGCCTGAAGAAGCGGGTGAGCAACTACGCACAAGGGCGCGGCCACTCTAATCGCATCGCCCGCATGGTCCGCGAGACGGCGAACATGGAGTTCGTGACGACGCGGACGGAGATCGAGGCGCTGCTGCTCGAGGCGAACCTGATCAAGCGCCTGCGGCCGCGCTTCAACGTGCTTTTGCGCGACGATAAGTCGTTTCCCTATATCGTCGTCACCGGCGACACCCGGGCGCCGGCGCTCTACAAGCACCGCGGCGCGCGCAGCCGCAAGGGCGACTATTTCGGGCCGTTCGCCTCCGCCGGCGCGGTCGGGCGGACGATCAACTCGCTGCAGCGAGCCTTTCTTCTGAGGACCTGCACGGACAGCGTCTTTGAAACGCGCACCCGCCCCTGTCTGCTTTACCAGATCAAGCGTTGTTCGGCGCCCTGCACGGGCGAGATCAGCGATCCGGACTATGCCGAGCTCGTGCGTGAGGCGAAGGACTTCCTCTCCGGCAAGAGCCAGGCGGTGAAAGCGACGATCGCCGCGGCGATGGCCGAAGCGTCGGAAAGTCTCGACTTCGAGCGGGCGGCGCTCTACCGGGACCGCTTGGCGGCGCTCAGCCATGTGCAGAGCTATCAGGGGATCAACCCGGCCGGCGTCGAGGAGGCGGACGTCTTCGCCATTCACCATGAGGGCGGCGTTTCCTGCATCCAGGTGTTCTTCTTCCGCACCGGCCAGAATTGGGGCAACCGCGCCTATTTTCCGAAGGCCGACCCGTCGCTCCCCGCCGCCGAGGTGCTCAGCGCCTTCCTCGCCCAGTTCTACGACGACAAGCCCTGCCCGCGGCAGATCCTGCTTTGCGAGGCGGTCGACGAGCAGGAATTGCTTGCCCAGGCGTTGAGCGAGAAGTCCGGCTACAAGGTGTCGATTCTCGTGCCGCAGCGCGGCGAGAAGAAGGACCTCGTCGAGCACGCGCAGGCCAATGCGCGGGAGGCGCATGGCCGCAAGCTTGCGGAGACAGCCTCCCAGTCACGCCTGCTCGAGGGCTTCGCCGATACCTTCAAGCTGCCCTACACGCCGCGCCGCATCGAAATCTACGACAACTCGCACATCATGGGCACCAATGCGGTCGGCGGCATGGTCGTCGCCGGCCCCGAGGGCTTCGTCAAAGGCCAGTACCGCAAGTTCAACATCAAATCGACGGACATCACTCCGGGCGACGACTTCGGCATGATGCGCGAGGTGATGACGCGGCGCTTCTCGCGCCTGTTGAAGGAGGAAGGCAAGCCGGACCGATCGGCCGAAGCGAGCGAAGAGGCCGCCTTCCCGGCCTGGCCGGACGTCATCCTTATCGATGGCGGCCAGGGACAGATGACGGCCGTTCGCGCCATCCTCAAGGAACTCGACGTCGAGGACTGCGTGGCGGCGATCGGCGTCGCCAAGGGCGTCGACCGGGACGCCGGTCGCGAACGCTTCTTTGCCGAAAGCGGGGACGGGTTCACGCTGCCGCCGCGCGATCCGGTGCTCTATTTCATCCAGCGGCTACGCGACGAGGCGCATCGCTTTGCGATCGGCTCGCACCGGGCGCGGCGAAAGAAGGAGATGGTCAAGAACCCGCTCGACGAAATCGCCGGCATCGGCCCGACCCGCAAACGAGCGCTTCTTACCCATTTCGGCACCGCCAAGGCGGTTTCCCGCGCCGGCATCAACGACCTGATGGCCGTCAACGGCATTTCGGAGACCGTGGCCCGCCTCGTCTACGAGCATTTTCATGAGGATGCCAAATAAGCGCAGCGGCGGCGCAATTCAGACTGCGTTCAGGCGAAATCCGCCAAATATGAAGGAGTGGCGCAATGACCTGTTGACCTTGTGGTCGCAAAGTCATTCTGTACACCTGAAACCGGAGGGTCTGGGAAGAGCTGGCGCTTGCCCGATGCCATCCGAACAATAAAATCGCATCGATGACCCGCGGGAAATGGGGATTGTCGTGTCCAGAGAAACCGAGTCCATGCCAACGCCCATTGCTTACAGCATCCCGAATCTGCTGACCTACTTCCGTATCCTCATCGTGCCGCTGATCGTGCTCTGCTTCTTCATCGAGGGGCGGCTGCACAGTTCCGATTTCGCCCGATGGACCGCTCTGGTGCTGTTCGTCACCGCTTCGGTCACCGATTTCTTCGACGGCTATCTTGCGCGCATATGGAAGCAGACTTCGAATATCGGCCGGATGCTCGATCCGATTGCCGACAAGCTGCTGGTCGCATCGATCCTGCTGCTGGTCGCCGCGGACGGCACCATTGCCGGCTGGTCGATCTGGGCCGCGATCATCATTCTTTGCCGCGAGATCCTCGTTTCGGGGCTTCGTGAATACCTCGCCGCGCTGAAGGTCAGCGTCCCGGTGACGCGGATCGCCAAGTGGAAGACCACCATCCAGATGGTGGCGATCGCCTTCCTGCTCGCCGGTCCCGCCGGCGACAAGATCGTGCCCTATATTACCGAAGCCGGTATCGTCCTTCTGTGGATTGCCGCGGCGATCACGCTCTACACCGGCTATGACTACTTCCGCGCCGGCCTGAAGCATGTGGTCAACGAATGAACACGGTTAACCTCGTCTATTTTTCCTGGGTGCGCGAGCGCATTGGCAAGGGTGAGGAAACGCTGGATCTCCCGGCCGGCGTCGTCACCGTCGGCGATCTGCTGGCGCATCTGAAGACGCTCGGCGCCGAATACGAATCGGCGCTCGAACACCAGAACGTCATCCGCGCGGCGATCAACCAGGAACATGTCGATCACGGCGAGCCGATCGCCGGCGCCCGCGAGATCGCGCTGTTTCCGCCGATGACAGGCGGCTGAGGCGATGGACGCTTCGGTCAGGGTGCGTGTGCAACGCGACGACTTCCATCTTGCAGCCGAAGTCGCTGCACTCACCCGCGGCCGGGCGGATATCGGTGCGGTGGTCACTTTCCTGGGCCTCTGCCGCGACGAGGCAGGGTCTCTGAACGCGCTCGAACTCGAACATTATCCGGGCATGGCGGAAGCCGAAATCGGCCGCATCTGCCACGAGGCGGTGCAGCGCTTCCGGTTGCAGGCCGCGACGGCCATTCACCGCTATGGCCGCATCGAGCCCGGTGAGAACATCGTGCTGGTGGTCACCGCCTCGCCGCATCGGCAGGCCGCCTTCGACGGCGCCAATTTCATCATGGATTTCCTGAAAACCTCGGCGCCCTTCTGGAAGAAGGAACACCGCGCCGATGGCAGCGCCGGCGAATGGGTCAGCGCCAAGGATGCCGACGACGCGGCGCGCGACCGTTGGAGCCGCTGAACGGCGATGATCACGGGATGACCTTTTCCCGCCGCGTCACGACGAGCACAATGACCAGAAAGCCGAAGATCGCGAAATCCCGCCAGAGGATCGGCCCGTAGGCGCTCCACAGGGTTTCCAGGAGCCCCACGCCGGCTGCGCCAAGGGCAGCGTAGAGTGGCGCCGCCTGGCCGCCGATCGCCGCGATGAACAGGACCTTGACGCCGAAGGTCAGCCCCATGCCGAAGTCCATGTTGCCGTAGTATGAGGCAGCCAGAATGCCGCAGAAGGCGGCGATCAGGGACGCGACACCATAGGCGACAATGTAGACCGTCGACGGATCGACGCCGCAGAGGGCGGCGGCCTCACGGTCCTCGGAGACCGCCCGCCAGTATCGCCCGAAATAGGAGTGCGTCAGCAGCCAATGACCGGCGGCGACGAGCGCCGCCATCAGCGCCGTGTTCAGCAGTTGCACGACCGTCAGCGTCACCGGAAATTCCGTGTCCGGCCAGAAGACGATAACCTGATTCAAGAAAGGCGGCAGCCAAAGGCTCCTCGTATCCGATGCGAGACGCGCCGTTTCCATGAGCACGATGAGGCTGCCGAGCGAGGCGACAACCACCGCATTTGCCGAGGAGAATGCCAGCGGCCGCATCACGTAGCGTCCGGCGACCAGCCCCGCGCCAAGACCGAAGCTCAGCGCCGCCGCCGCGCCGACGCCGAGGGCCGCAGGCAGCACCAGCCACAGCCGGTTCCAGCCGAAATCCGCAAACAGCACGAACATCTGCCCGGCAAAGGCGAAGAGCGCGCCATAGGTCAGGTCGGCCCGCCGCGTGACGGCGAAGGCGATTGCGTAACCGAAGGCAAGTGCCGCATAGAGCGCCGCCACGGGAACGGCATTGGCGATCTGCTGAAGGAAATAGGCCATGATATATCCGGTCGGTCGCGGCGATCGGGATCTAGACGATCCAAGAACGAAACCGCCATAATTCAATCGCGAAACGCGGAGGCCAGAAAGCGCAACGAACTTTGCTCTGCGGCTCTAGTGACAGAACCAATATAACTGGTAAAATGAGTTTTACTAGTTAGGATTTTCGCATGAGCTTCACCTGGACCGCGCATCGATTTTCGGGCGGCGCATTGGCGCTGGATGTCGCCAATTCGGTGGTTCTGCGCTTCGACCCGCAGCGTCGCATCGATCGTTTTGCGGATCAAACGGCAATCGACAGCTTTGCCGAAGCAGCCGATCTCCATGGCTCCGAGAGGCAGCGGTTCGGCAGGCTCGGCCCGATCGGGCCTGAAAGGCGGTCGTCGCTGATCGATCTGCGCGAGGCGGCGGACCGGCACTTCCGGGCGGTGGTGCGGGCCGAAGACCGGCCGGAGCTTCTTGCCGATCTATTGGAGGCGATCGCAGCGGTGGTGCGCCAGCCGGGGGATGGCGGCGGATACATCGCCCTCGACGTCGCGACGGCGCATTCGGCGCTCAGCCTCGTTGCCAATCCGGAGCCCGACCGCCTGAAGATTTGCCCGAACTGCGAATGGCTGTTCCTCGACCGCAGCCGCAACAGGAGCAGGACTTGGTGCGACATGGCGGTTTGCGGCAACCGCACGAAGGCCAAACGCCACTACCGCCGTTCCAAACAGGAAACGCAGCCATGAAAAACACCATCGCCATCGCCTTGGTCGCGGCCGCACTTGCCGGCTGCCAGCGCGAAACCGGACCGGATCCGCTGAAGCTGACCGGCAAGATGTTCGTCTTCAACTACCGGCTCGCCTACGCCACCTACACGGTCACGCTCAACAAGACGCAGCCGCTGCCCGACGGCAGCATCGTCGTGGCAAGCTTCGAGAACCCGGCCGGCGGCGAACCGCTGACGCTGACGCGCGAGCTCTTCCCGAAGCTCGACAAGGTGGTGCTGGAAAGTCCGGATATAACCTGCGTCAGGAAGGAGAGGCCCTATGCGGTGACGATCGAGGTCAAGGGGCCGGACGGAGCGACGCTGCAGAAGCTGGAAACGACGGTTATTTCCGATGTCGACCAGAGCGTCATGCCGGCAAGACCCTTGGTCGTCGGGCCGGCCTATGACAAGAACCCGGAAGTCTTCCGGAACGGGCTGGCGCCGACGAATTTCGACACGTCCGCCTGCCCGACATAAGAAAACCGGGGCGTCTCCGCCCCGGTTTCGAAGAACCGTTTCAAGCCTTTAGAGCGCGAAACGAAGAAAGCAGATCAGCCGACGATCTCGGTGCCCGCAAACCAGTAGGCGATTTCTTCGGCAGCCGTTTCCGGGCCATCGGAACCGTGAACCGAATTTTCGCCGATCGACAGTGCGTGAACCTTGCGGATGGTGCCTTCGTCCGCGTTGGCCGGGTTGGTGGCGCCCATGACTTCGCGGTTCTTGGCAATGGCGTTCTCACCTTCGAGAACCTGGACGATGGTCGGGCCGGAGGACATGAACTCGACCAGTTCGCCGAAGAAGGGACGCTCCTTGTGGACGGCGTAGAAGCCTTCAGCCTCGCGGCGGCTCATCCAGACGCGCTTCGACGCGACGACGCGCAGGCCGGCGTCTTCGAGCATCTTGGTGATGGCGCCGGTCAGGTTGCGCTTCGTCGCATCCGGCTTGATCATCGAAAAGGTACGTTCAATCGCCATTGGCTCAATTCCCTTGCTCTTGAGAAAGTGGCGGTTCATTAGCCGCCAATGCCGCGCAAAACAAGGGGGCGCCGGATGATTCGCCTGAGCCGGCGACAGTTTCACGCCGCTGTCACGGAACGGCCGAGGCCATTGTAGAGATCGAGGCAACGCTCGAACCAGTCCGAAACAACGTCGCCGGCGGTGAGCAGACGATGCGGCGAGACGATCCGCGCCCATTGCAGGGCGCCGAAGACAATGTAATCGGCAAAGAGTGGCCCATCGCCGCCGATGAAGGGCTGGAATTTCAGCATGTGGCGAAGCGGTTCGAGCTTCATCGAGAAAGTTTCGATATCCGCTTTTCCCGCCTCCGCGGTCGCCTCCAGCGACCTGCCGAAGCGCTGCTCGCGGCTCTGCCGGAAATAGGTCTGATCCACCGGTTCGAGGCTGTCATGGATATCCAGGATGGCGATGCGGCCGATCGCGGGATGCAACGTCATCTGCGACCAGCCTTCGACGAAGCGGGCCATTGCCTTGCCGCCCTCGCCGCCGAACAGCGTTGGGCGGTCGGCATAGGCGTGCTCCAGATAGAGGGCGATGTCGAAGCTGTCGCTCACGAGTTTGTCGCCGTCGCGGAGCAGCGGGACGATCTTCGTCACCCCTTGCTCGAGCTTCGGGATTTCGGTGAAGCCTACAGGCGCCACGTCGAAACCAAGTCCCTTGTGCGCGAGCGAAAGCTTGGTCTTCCACACATGCGGCGAAAACGGGCGCGTCCGGTCGGTACCACAGAGCGCATAAAGTGTGCGGGTCATGTCCCCTCCTGTTCTGAACATCGTTCGACGCATAAGAGGAGAGCGAGCCCGGGCGATCAAATCAGTAATTTTCATGAGTTGCATTCGACACGCGAATATCAATTCGCGCTAGGCTGGCCGGACAGCAAGGGAGAAGATGATGCTCGACCATTACCGGATGTTTGCCGACTACAATCGCTGGGCCAACCGGCTGCTCTACGCTGCCGCGGCCGAACTCTCCGATCAGGAGTACCGGCAGGACAAGGGCGCGTTCTTCGGCTCGCTGCATGGAACGCTCAATCACCTCCTCGTCGCTGACCGGATCTGGATGAAGCGGTTCACCAAGGAGGGCGACGCACCCACGAGGCTCGACGCGATTCTGCATGACGAATTCTCGGCCTTGACGGCGGCGCGGATCGCGGAGGACGAGCGCATCATCGCTTGGGTCGATAGCCTCGACGAGGCGCGGCTCGACGCGCACTTCACCTACTCGCCGCTCAGCAGGCCCGGCGAGATCAGCCAGAAGATCGCTCCGGCGCTCGCCCATCTCTTCAACCACCAGACCCATCACCGCGGACAGGCGCATGCGATCTTGACCGCGCTCGGACGGCCGTCACTGACCTTGGACCTGGCCTTCTTCCTGTGGAGCGAGGGGAAGAAGTGGGCGGCCTGAGGAGAGCCGGTCCTTGAATGCAGCCGACCAAGCCGTCGGGAGCGAACCCACCCGGGCGCGGATGAGCCATTTGACCAAGTGGCGCTGCCCCGACCAGACCGCGATCCCCAAAGCGACGCCGCCGACAATCGATCCGAGCGAGAAAGCAAGTGGCGGGAGGAACGGCTGCATCGGCGCAAGCAATAGCTCCGGCACGAAGCGGTGCAGGATGTAGACATGAAAGCCTGCCGCGGAGAGCGGCAGGACAAGCTGCACTGCCCATTGCGGCAGGCGGATGCGCGGCAGGAATAAGAGCGCCGCGAGCACGACGATCTGCAGCAGATATTTGATCCTCGTGCCGATCCAGACCCCCTCATAGAGGCCGAGAAACAGATAGATCGCCGTTCCTGCCGCCATAATCGCGAGCCGCTGCGTCCAGGTTCGGGCCAGTGCCGCACACCAGCCAACGACGGCCAGGTGAAAGATCCAGGGAAGCGTGAATATCTGCCGGTTGCCGATTTCCCAGAGCTCAGGCAGCGTCATCCGGGCGGCAAAAGCGACGGCGAGCAGCGCCATGCCAGCAGCAAAGGGCCGCACCGCGGCGAAGCGCCTGACGGACGGCACGGCGAACAGAGCGGCAAAGACCAGCACCATCTGGCAATAGGCCTCGATGAACCAGTAGAGATACGGCACCATGCTGTGCCTGTCGGGATCGGCGAGACCGAAATTGCCGACGAGGAAGACCGAGGCCCAGGGCACCTCTCCCCAGGCAAGAGCGTAAGCTGCGACGATCAAATAGTAGGGGACGAGAATCTGGGCGAGCGGCCGCAACAGCTGCCCGAGCGAGCCCGACAGGAGCGCGCCACTTTGAAACCGCGCCAGGCCAAATCCGGCGAGGATGACCATTGTCGCCGACCCGCCCGGGATCGGCCAGAGCGTCTCGTGGTGAAGCACGACGAGCAGAATGGCCAGCGCCCGAATCAAGAAGTCGGTGCCGATCTGCGGAGCCTTGCGCTCCTGGCGAACCATGACCGCCAATGTCTTGACCGGTATGGTCTCCCAGGCTTCGGGAACCTCGCCGAGGATCTTCTCAAGGCCCATCGACAGCTGCACGAAGCGGAGCGAATCCCCGCCGAGCGACAGGAAGCTGTCCTCGGGGCGAACCTTTTGCGGATAGAAAGTCTGCTCGAACAGGGCTTCGATGCTTTCCGCGCCGGAGGCCCCGCCGGCGCCCCGTCTCACCTGGCGAAGAACCTCGTAATCGACCTTGCCGGACGCCAGGCGCGGCAGCGCGTCGATGCGCGTCGCCCCTACCTGCAGGAGGGTCAAGCCGCTTGCGGCGACGAGCAGTTGGCGGACATCATCGGGGTCGCATTCCCCGACGAAGAAGGCGCGGATTTCGGCATCATCGCCGATGACGGCGGCCGCGATACCGTGCCGCTCGAGAGCCGCTTCGAGACCGTCATGGCCGATCCTCAGCCCGGCGATCTTCGATATGCGCTTCGTCCGTCCGACGATGCGGAAGAACCCGTCGGCGTCGCGTACCGCCAGATCGCCGGTTCGCAATTCGGAAAGCTCGGCGCCTCGAACGAGATCGGCCAGCGCACTGGCATAGCCCATCATCACATTGGCGCCGCGATAGACGAGCTCGCCGGCTTCCTCCGTATCGGTGATCAGTCGCCCGCTTTCATCCTCGATCGTCAGGCTGCCGCCGGGTATTGCGACGCCGATCCGATCCTCCCTGCCCCGCAGCCGATCCGGAGGCACATAGGCCATGCGGGCGGTCGCCTCCGTCTGGCCGTACATCACGAAGAAGGATGCGGCATTTGCAGTGAGATGATCGTTGTAGAGACGGACCTTCTCGGCCGGCAGGCGTCCGCCGGCCACGGTCATGAATCGCAACCGCGGAAATGTCCGCTCGCGAAAGCCCACCCTTTCCAGAAGCTCGTAGGAATAGGGAACGCCGGACAGATTGGTGCAGCCGCTTTCGGCAAGTCCGTCGAGGAAACCCTCGTCGAGAATGGATCCGCCGGGGATGTAAATGCTCGCGCCGACTGTGATGTGAGCGTTCAAGACGGACAGACCGTAGGAATAGTGAAGCGGCAGAACGAGGCACGTCCGGTCCGAGGTTCTGAGGCCGAGATATTCGGCAATTGAACGTGCATTGGCCTCGATATTCATCCTGGACAGCCGGACATATTTTCCCTGGCCGGTGCTTCCCGAGGTCGAGAGCAGGACGGCGAGATCGGGATGGGGAACGACCCGGTCGCCCTCCAGCCGCTCCGTGCGCCAGCGTCCATCCATCCTTCGACGGCAGAAATCCGGCTTGAAGATCTCACGATCGGCGCTCGTGGCGGACGGCCCCTGCAGCGCGACGGCGTGACCGGCATCGAGTGCGGCAAGATAGGCGACGATCGCGTGCTCCGAGAGATCGGCTTCGAGCATCACCAGTCCGCGCTCGCCCCGCCATTGGGATGCCTGCCGATCGACGCGGGCGGCCAGTTCCCGGTAGCTGATGACCTTCCCGTCCGGGAACACGAGGGCCGGCCTCTCGCCCTGGGCAGCCAGATGCGCAACACCGAACGGGAATATCGACAAATCGCCAGCGCCCAAAGCCACCTCCATTTTAGCGAGGCGGCATATTATTGCTGACTCTCGTCGTCAAGTATAAGCGCCGAACTAATATGGGGTCTTGCGCAGGAAGGTCCGCGACAAAACGCGGCACGCAGATCCGGCGCCGGGCGAAATCATAGCAAATGGCGACGAGGATGGCCCGGCCCCGCAAAGGGGACCGGGCCATGGGAAGAGCAGTCTGCCTGGGAGGACGAATGCTACACTATCGATTCCGCGTTACCGGCTAATACCTTAATAATATTCACCTTCTCCGCCACGGACCAGCTTCGGCTGCACGGCGTAGTCGGAGACAGACCCAGTGGAGGTACGGTCGATGGACCCGCTGGTGTGGCTAACCGCGGCCTCGCCGCCTGCCTTCGGGGCGCGTTCCGTAAAGAGCGGCTTGTCGCTGATGCCTTCGTAATAGCTGCCGCCGGCAAAGGCAGCAGAAGCGCCGCCAAGAACGGCAGTGGCGACAAGGGCGGCGGCGAGAGCTGTGTGGACTGCGTTTCTCATGTTCAACACTCCTGATCAGTCGTTCTCTTGAACGATGGGTTGGTCGCGACCACCTGTGAACGGATAAGTCTTCTCGAACGCGGCGGCCGTGCCGATGGCGCTCGATCCGAGCCAGATGATCGGAAGAGCGGTTGCTGGGCTCTTCGGGGATAGATGTGGGGCCTCATGATGAGGAGTGGAAGTATTGATTATCGGAACACGTCGTCCAGGAATCGATAACAATAGCCTCTTGAAAACGCCGCCCTCAGACTTATCGGCTGCCCACGACGCTCATCCCCTGACCCTTGCCTTCGGATAAAACTCGGGGCAAAAGGCCGCAATGATCCAGATCACCGGCCTCTCCGCCCGCGTCGCGGGCCGTCTTCTCATCGAAAACGCTTCCGTGACGCTTCCGGCGGGCACGAAGGCCGGTCTCGTCGGACGCAACGGCGCCGGCAAGTCGACGCTCTTCCGGATCATCACCGGCGAACTTGCCGCTGAGGCCGGCAGTGTTTCCGTGCCGAGGAACGCTCGGATCGGCCAGGTGGCGCAAGAGGCACCGGGAACGGACGAGCCGCTGATCGAAATCGTGCTGAAGGCAGACAAGGAACGCGCCGCCCTTCTGGCAGAGGCCGAAATCGCCACCGACCCGCACCGGATCGCCGACATCCAGACGCGGCTTGCCGATATCAGCGCCCATTCGGCGGAAGCGCGGGCGGCGAGCATTCTTGCCGGACTCGGCTTCGATCACGAGGCGCAGCAGCGTCCGGCCTCCTCCTTCTCCGGCGGCTGGCGCATGCGCGTGGCGCTTGCAGCCGTGCTCTTTTCCGAGCCGGACCTGCTGCTGCTCGACGAGCCGACCAACTATCTCGATCTCGAAGGTACCTTGTGGCTCGAGGATTACATCCGCCGCTATCCGCATACGGTGATCATCATCAGCCACGATCGCGACCTGTTGAACACGGCCGTCAACGCCATCGTTCACCTGGACCAGAAGAAGCTCACCTTCTATCGCGGTTCCTATGACCAGTTCGAGCGGCAGAAGGCGGAAGCCGACGAACTTCAGATGAAAGCGAAGGCCAAGAACGAAGCCGCCCGCAAGCATCTGCAGAGTTTCATCGATCGCTTCAAGGCGAAGGCATCCAAGGCCCGCCAGGCACAAAGCCGCATCAAGGCGCTCGAACGCATGGGCACTGTCGCCGCCGTCATCGAGGATCATGTCCAGGGCTTCTCCTTCCCCGATCCGGAGAAGCAGGTCGCCTCGCCCATTGTCGCGATCCAGGGCGGTGCGGTCGGATACGAGCCGGGCAAGCCGATCCTGAAAAGGCTTAGCCTGCGCATCGACGCGGACGACCGCATTGCGCTGCTCGGCTCCAACGGCAACGGCAAGTCGACCTTCGCGAAATTCATCTCCGGCCGCCTTGCGGCAGAGGCCGGCGAGGTGCGTATCGCTCCGGGCCTGAAAACCGGCTTCTTCGCCCAGCATCAGCTCGACGATTTGATCCCGACACAAAGCGCCGTCGAACATGTGCGCCGCCGCATGCCGGATGCGCCGGAAGCAAAGGTCCGCTCGCGCGTCGCACAGATGGGACTATCCACCGAAAAGATGGACACCCCCGCCAAGGACCTTTCCGGTGGCGAGAAGGCGCGGCTCCTCATGGGGCTCGCCGCTTTCGATCAGCCGAACCTCCTGATCCTCGACGAGCCGACCAACCATCTCGACATCGACAGCCGCAACGCGCTGATCACCGCCCTCAACGATTATTCCGGCGCGGTCATCCTGATCTCGCATGACCGCCACCTTATCGAAGCGACCGCCGACCGATTGTGGCTGGTGCGGGACGGAACGGTGACGAGCTACGACGGCGACCTCGAGGACTATCGAAGCGTCATCGTCGGCGGCCCCAAGGCGAAGGACGAAAAGCAGAGGACCAACGGCTCGGACGAAAGCCTGTCGAAGGCCGACCAGCGCAAGGCCAATGCCGACAGGCGCGCGTCGCTCGCGCCGCTCCGGAAAAAGATAAACGAGATCGAGTCCTTGACTGGGAAACTGGAGAAACTGATTCAGACGCTCGATGCCGAACTGGCCGACCCGACGCTCTACGAGAAAGCGCCTGCAAAGGCGGCTCAACGCGCAAGGGAACGGGCGGAGGCGGCAACAAAGCTCGCCGAGGCCGAAGAGCAATGGCTCGAGCTTTCGGCCGAATACGAGCAGGCGATGGCCGGTTAGCTCGATAGACGAGATCGGCGGCTCTATGGCGTTACACAAGGCACGAATTGGCGCATACGGAAGAACAGACGATGAGCACATTGGACCGTCGTTACACTTATCAAGCAAGTAGTTACCTGGCTTGTCGATCGGGATTTTGTTGCCGCTGAAGCGCGCTCACGGGGAGTTCGTCTGTCTGCTGACTTGATGCGACGAGCAGTAGAGGAATATGGCCGGACACTGGTCTTGCCTCCTGACGAAGCATTCTTGGACATTGATGCCATCGCTGTGGCAAATTCCGAGGGGCGAATTTGGTCCATTCGGTTCGATCTATGGACGCAGGAAGAGGGGCGATCCGATCTATCTCTAGAATGCACCGCTGTCATTGACCGTAGTACGCTCCAATTGGAAATCGAAAACATTCACGTTTTATAATTGCGGCGAGAAAGATATGTCGACCGTGCTACGGTCGAAAGAGCGCGATCGGCCTGCGGATCAGCCGAGTTCGAAGGTCGTAATCCCGTAAATTCGTGGAAGCGGCAGGTCCGACGCCGGTCCGCGATACATGCGCGCCGTCTCGAAAACCGGCTTCATGTTGTAGCGTTCGCAAAGCGCCCTCGCCGAGGCGTTCGGTTCGGGAATGTCGAGGTAGATCCGCTGCCCCTTTGCTCCCGCAGCCAGCTTGCGGAAGATGAGGTCGGCACCCGTCTCGTTGTCGGCGAAGAGCGGGCCGATCTTCAACCCTTCGCGGCAGGCGCGGATCGTCCCGTAGCCGGTGATCGCGCCATCCCTTAGGAGAAGCACACTTCGCCGCGTCGGCAACTGCTTCGTCCACTCGTACAGAAAAGCGTCACGGCGCGCCGGATTGAAGCGGCGGTCATAGTCGGTCAGGGCTGCGACATGAACTGGAGCCACATCGATCAGATGGGTGCCCGGCGGTTCGGACACGTCGACAGAACCGCCATAGCGGACATTTGCATGCGCCCGGGCAAAGCCCGATTTTCGGTAGTTGTCCTGCTGCGCGACCACTCCGTCGAGGCCGATGACGCGGCCTGCGGTGCTGGCGATCGCTCGCTGCCAAAGAGCGAAGCCGATCCCCCGGCCCCGAAAGGCCGGATCGGCGATATAAAGGCCTAAAAAGGCATAGTGGGTGCCATACCGCACGAGGGAGATGGCGGCGGCGAGAGTCTCCGCTTCGGTCGCAACCCAATAACCTTCCGGATCGGCGGCCCAGAACGCATTTGCGTCTTCCAGGCCGGGATTCCATCCCTCCCTCGCCGCCCAGTCGATGATCGTGTCAAGCTCGGCGCGCGTCGCGCGGCGGATGTTCGGCATGGCAAATCCTCGACTGTGCTCCGAATAATGAGGGTGCAAGACCATCGTCATCCGAGGCATAACAGATTTGTTTGCATCTTGTGCCCCGAGGTGCCAGCTTGTTTCAAGCTAACTTGCCCCCCGCCCTCAATCTGCTACAAGGGGCGGCAATAAGTCATACTAATTAAGAGCGAAGCACCCATGTCCCCCATTCGAATTGCCATTGTCGGCGTCGGCAAGATCGTGCGCGATCAGCATCTGCCGGCGCTTGCCAAGAATGCCGACTATCAACTGATCGCGGCGGCGAGCCGCCATGGAACGGTCGACGGCATCGACAATTTCAAGTCGATCGAAGCAATGCTCGAAGCAGTACCGGCGATCGACGCGGTGTCGCTCTGCATGCCGCCGCAATACCGCTATGAAGCGGCCCGCACCGCGCTCGAGGCCGGCAAGCACGTCTTCCTCGAAAAGCCGCCGGGCGCGACCTTGAGCGAGGTCGCGGACCTGGAGGCGCTGGCGGCGGCCAAGGGCCGTTCGCTCTTCGCCAGCTGGCATTCGCGCTATGCACCGGCGGTCGAAGCCGCCAAGGCCTTTCTGGCGTCGACGACAATCCGCAATGCCAGGATCATCTGGAAGGAGGATGTCCGCCACTGGCATCCGAACCAGGAATGGATCTGGGCGGCCGGCGGGCTCGGCGTCTTCGATCCGGGCATCAATGCCCTGTCGATCATCACCCATATCCTCCCGCGGCCGATCTTCATAGCCTCGGCGACGCTTGAATTCCCCGAGAACCGCGACGCGCCGATCGCCGCCTCGATCGCCTTCAGCGATGCCCAGAAGCTCGACGTTTCGGCCGAGTTCGACTGGCGCCAGACGGGCAAGCAGAGCTGGGACATTACTGCCGACACGGAAGCCGGCGAGATGGTTCTCTCCGAAGGTGGCGCCAAGCTTGCCGTCGACGGCAAGATCGTCCATGACGAGCCGGAGCAGGAATATCCGATGCTCTATCGCCGTTTCGCCGAGATCATCCAGGAGGGCCGGTCGGACGTCGACCTGTCGCCGCTCCGGCACGTCGCCGACGCCTTCATGCTCGGCCGACGGAAATTCGTGGAAGCGTTCCACGACTAATGGGATTGCCCCTCATCCACTTGACGTGCGCAATCAGGCCTTCTTCTCCCAACGCCCGTCGCGGTTCTGCTGCCAATAGGTGAGATTGTGCCCCTCGCCCTTCAGCCGCTTCCATTGGCCGCGCGCCGCCTCGAGTTGCTCCTGGTCATAGCCGTCGAACATGAAGACGACGCGCTCGTAATCGGAAACGGGCGGCGGCTCGGCGCCGTCAACGAGAAAGCGCACAGTGGACCCGTTGTGATTGACCTTGTCGGCGACGATCAGGATCGGTTGCTCGGCGGCAAACTCACCCGCATCCGTGCCGTGCGGAAGGAAGCTGTCGTCGCGATAGACCCAGAGATGCGTGTCGAGTGCATCGCGCCTTTCCGCATCGACCGTTTGCACCACCACCCGCCAGCCTCGCTCGAGGCTCCTGTCCAGGAGCGGCGGCAGGGCGTCCTCGAGTTTCGATTCCGTCAGGTGATAGAAAAGAATTTCGGTCATGCCGATCTCTCCCGCAGCCCGTTACAGCGCCGCGCGTCTTATCAGACGACGCAAAGGTCGCTGTAGCACCTTGAATTGCTGCATGTTCCCTTAAATCGGCTAGGATCTAAGGGAACATGCAGCAGGCAATCAGGATTCGTAGTTGGCCCGGACCAACTCGTCGAGGAGACGCACACCGAAGCCGGAGCCCCAGGACTGGTTGATCTCATCGGTCGGCGAACCCATCGCCGTGCCGGCGATGTCGAGATGCGCCCAGGGCGTGTCCTTGACGAAACGCTTCAGGAATTGCGCCGCCGTCACCGAACCACCGTAGCGTCCGCCAGTGTTCTTCATGTCGGCGAACTTGCTGTCGATCATCTTGTCGAACTCCTTGCCGAGCGGCATCCGCCACAGGCGCTCCTGCGAGGTCGTGCCGGCCTTCAGCAGTTGCTCGGCGAGCCGATCGTCGTTTGAGAACAAGCCGGCATAGTGATTGCTGAGCGCCACCATGATCGCGCCGGTCAGCGTCGCCAGATCGATCATCGCCTTCGGCTTGAAGCGCTCGTTGCAATACCAGAGCGCGTCGCAGAGAACGAGCCTGCCTTCGGCATCGGTGTTGATCACCTCGATCGTCTGGCCGGACATGGACGTGACGATATCGCCCGGACGCTGCGCACTGCCGTCCGGCATGTTCTCGACAAGCCCGATGATGCCGACGGCATTGACGCCCGCCTTGCGGGCTGCAAGCACATGCATGAGACCGGTGACGGCGGCGGCACCGCCCATATCGCCCTTCATTTCCTCCATGCCGGACGCAGGCTTGATCGAGATGCCGCCAGTGTCGAACACGACGCCCTTGCCGATGAAGGCAATGGGCTTGTCCTTTGCCTTGCCGCCCTTCCACTGCATCACGACCAGCCGCGGCGGGCGGGCAGATCCTTGCGCGACGCCGAGGAGCGCACCCATTCCGAGTTTCTTCATTTCCCGCTCGGTCAAGGTCTCGACCTCGACGCCGAGCTTCTCCAGTTCCTTGGCACGGGCCGCAAACTCCACCGGGCCGAGCACATTGGCGGGCTCATTGACGAGGTCGCGCGCCAGGAAGACGCCCTCGCCGACCGCCTGGACGATGGCGAATGCCTTCTTGGCGGCGATGACCATACCGGTGACGATGGTGACCTTCACCACTTTCTGAGAAGACTTCGAATCGTCGTCGGACTTGCGTGTCTTGTAGCTGTCGAAAACATAGGCGTTCATTTCCATGCCGAGGGCGAAGTCGGCCGCCGCCTTACCGGTGACCTCGGCGTCCGGCGCATCGATGAAGATGGTCGCCTTCTCGGCTTTGCGCAGCTTCGCGGCCGCGGCACCGCCGGCTTTCAGCCAGTCGTGGCTCGTGAGCGCCGCGGTGTCTCCAAGGCCGAGAAGAATGATCCGATCCGCCGGCGAGCCATGCGGGGCGACGATGTCGAGGGTGGAAAGCGCCTTGCCGGTAAACTTGCCGATCTTCGCCGCCTTCGGCAGCACCCCCTCGGGATCTACGACAGCGGCACCGGCCGGTTCCTTCGCGCCGGCGACCTGCAGGAGGACTGCTGAGCCCCCGGTCGGGCGGTGGGATTTGCTGAAAGTGAACTCGAACTTCATCGGCATACAGGAACTCCGGCATTTCTGGTGGGCTTCCGTCCGGCTGTTACCGGACGGCTACAGTGGCGGACATTCGCGACGCCGACCATGTTCAAAACCGTGGCGCGCACCCTTCTCGCTTTTGAAGCGCTTGGCAAGATGCCCGCACATGTTTACATGCGGTTAACCGCAGTTCTTCGCCTTATATTATCCCTGTTGTTCGAGACTCTGTGTTTCAAGGCGGGAAACGGAGACCGGTTCGGCCGGAACGCGAATACGAGGCTCGTAAACGCATGAACGGCTCGAATGAAGAGCAGGATTTGGGTCGGAAACGGGTATGAAGCTGATCGAACGCTACATCTTCCGGCGCGCCATGATCATGTTCCTGGCAACGCTCCTGCCGCTGCTCGGCATCGTCTGGACCACGCAGGCGCTGAGCAACGTCAACCTCGTCACCGACAGCGGCCAGTCGATCTTCGCCTTCCTCAAGCTCGCAACCTTGATCCTGCCTTCGGTGGTCCCGATCATCCTGCCCTTCGCGCTTTTGATCGGCGTCACCCAGACGCTGAGCGTGATGAACACCGATTCGGAACTGACGGTGCTCAACGCCGCCGGCAGCTCGCGCATGTCGGTCATCCGGCCGGTGATTTATCTCGCCGTCGGGCTGAGCGTCCTATCCTTCGTCATCGACAATTTCGTCGAGCCCTATTCGCGGGTTGCCGTGCGCAAGATGATTGCGACGGCGCACGCCGACCTGCTTTCCTCGGTCGTGCAGGAAAACGCCTTCCGGAAGATCACCGACGGGCTTTACGTGCAGGTCGCCGCACGGCGCAGCGGCGGCGTCCTGCACGGCATCTTCGTCGCCGATTCGCGCAATCCGAATTTCGAACTCGTCTATTATGCGCGCGAGGGCGCCGTTGACGAGGAGCGCTCGGCACTGGTGATGAAGGACGGCGAGGTCCACCGCAAATTGCCGGACGGCGGCGTCTCGGTCATCAAGTTCGATTCCTATGCCTTCGATCTTACCGACATGACCAGGGCGGCGGGCGAGGCCACCATCCGGGCCAAGGATCGAGACCTCTTCTATCTCATCGATCCCGATCCGGAAGATCCTTCCTACAAGCGCTCGCCGCTGACCTTCACGGCAGAACTGCATCGGCGCCTTACCGAATGGACCTACCCGCTCCTCTTTGGATTGATCGCCCTCGTCGTCAGCAGCGATGCCCGCTCGCACCGGGAGGCACGCGTTCATCCGACGATCAGTGCCGTGGGCGCCGCCCTCGTCGTCCGCTGGATGACCTTCTACGCCGGCAACAGTGCGGAAGATTCGATCTGGTTCGTACCGCTCATGTATCTGGTGCCGCTTGTGACCGGCGCCTTGGCGATCCGCCAGCTCGCCAGCAACCGCCGCCTCGACATACCCATGACGTGGAAGGAAAAATTCACCGACCTCATGCTGCGGCTTCGGCTCGCGCGGCCGGCCGGCGCTGACGGGGAACAGGCGTCATGATCCTCAACACCCTCGGACGCTATTTCTTCAAGCGTTACATCGTCACCACATTCTGGTTCCTGGTCGGCATCTTCGCGCTGATCTTCATCATCGATTTCAGCGAGCTCTCCAGCCGCATGTCGGCCCTGCCGCATTACACGGTCAGCGGCGCCCTGTTGATGACGACGTTCCGCATCCCGACCATCCTGCAGCAGACGGTACCCTTCGTGGCCCTGTTTTCCGCCATGGCTGCACTGATCTCGCTCAACCGCCGCTACGAGCTGGTCGTCACGCGGGCCGCCGGTATCTCCGTGTGGCAGTTCCTGAGACCCTTCGTGCTGGGCGCTTTTCTCTTCGGCGTTCTCGCCGTCGCCGCGCTCAACCCGCTTGCCGCCTGGGGAACAAAAAAGGCCGAAGCGCTGGAGGCGGAATGGGGTTCCTCCCGCTCGGCGCAATCCAATTCGATTCCGTGGCTTCGCCAGATCTATGACGGCACGGACACGATCATCGGCGCCCGGTCCGTCCAGAACGGCGGCACGGAGCTCATCAACGTCACCGTCATCCACTTTGATCCACAGGGAACCATCATCCTGCGGCAGGATGCCAAATCGGCGAAACTCGAAGATGGTTACTGGCTCCTTAACGGGGTCACCGAAAGTGGCAACGGACGCCTGCCCCGCCGTCTGGAAACGGTACGACTTCGCACCAATCTGAAAGCCGATTTCGTTCAGGAACGCTTGGCAAAGGCTGATTCCATTCAGTTTTTCGACCTGCCGCACAAAATCGAAGTGGCCCGATCCTTCGGCTTCTCGACCGACGCCATGGAGACCCAGCTACACTCGCTCCTATCGCTGCCACTGCTTCTCGTTGCGATGACTCTGATCGCCGCCTGCGTGTCTCTAAAATTTAGCCGGTTCAACCAATCGCGCTCCGTAATTCTCGGTGGAATCCTCTCAGGCTTCGTGCTTTATGTCGTCACCGTGCTTGTCAAAGCATTCGGGAGCAGCGGTATCGTGCCTCCTTTCGTTGCAGCCTGGCTGCCAGTTGTTGTAGCGATGGCGCTGGGCTCGACGATTCTATTGCATCAGGAGGATGGCTAGTGGCGGCAGGCAACCGCGGACCTATGAAGCTTATCAACGCCGCCCTCCTTGCAGGCGTGGCGCTGCATGCGCTTGCCATCGGAATGCATGCGCCGGCCATGGCGCAGGACACCTCCACCCGAATCGATGAGCTGCAGCCGAACATCCCGGCCGACGCAAAGCTCCTGCTGACCGCCAATGAGTTGGTCTACAACCGCGACACGGAGATCGTCACCGTGCGCGGCAACGTCCAGATCGAGTATGGCGGCTACAAGATGGTGGCCCGCCAGGTCGAGTACAATCAAAAGAGCGGCCGCATCCTTGCGACCGGCGAAGTCCAGCTGATCGAACCCGGCGGCAATGTCGTCTATGCCGACAAGATGGACGTCACCGACGATTTCGGCGACGGTTTCGTCACGGCGTTGCGGATCGAGACGACCGACCTGACGCGGCTCGCGGCCGAAAGCGGTGAACGCCGCAACGGCGAAGAATTCATTCTCAACAAGGCGGTCTATACTGCCTGTACGCCCTGCTCGACCAAGCCGGAACACCGCTCGCTGTGGCACATCAAGGCGCAGCGTGTCATTCAGAACGGCCGCACCCGCACGATCCGGCTTGAGCACGCCTATTTCGAGCTCTTTGGAAAGCCGATCGCCTACATACCGGTGATGGAAATTCCCGACCACACCGTCAAACGGAAGAGCGGCTTCCTGTTCCCGACATTCCGCTACGCGCAGAAACTCGGCGCCGGCGTCGGCATCCCCTATTATTGGGCGATCTCGCCCTATATGGACGCGACCGTCACAGCGACCGGATTGACGCGCCAGGGCTTCCTGCTAGAAGGCGAGTTCCGCCAGCGGTTCCACAACGGCATGCATACGCTGAACGTGGCCGGCATCAGCCAGATGGACCGGGACCAGTTCACGCCTGGAACGGTCGATGCGCAGGAAACCGCACGCGGCATGGTGGCGTCCAAGGGCCGATTCGAGATCAATCCGCGCTGGACCTTCGGCTGGAACGTTCTCGTCCAATCGGACAACAACTTCGCCAAGACCTATGATCTTTCGTCGTTCGACGGCACGACCTATGTCAACCAGGCCTACTTGTCCGGCCTCGGCAAGCGCAATTATTTCGACCTGCGCGCGTTCTATTTCGACATACAGGATGCCGATCCGGATAGCATTGCGGAAAACCAGCAGCCGATCGCGCAGGTCCTCGACTATTCCTACACGGCGCCCGAGCCAGTGCTGGGCGGCGAACTCAACGCCGACTTCAACTTCACGAACGTCAAGCGCAACCGGCTCGACCGCAATACTACGGTTTTCGGCGTCGACCGCTTCCGCGGGCTCGAGGGAACCTCGCATCGCCTGACCGGCGAACTTGAATGGAAACGAACCTTCATCGCGCCCGGTGGGCTGGCGCTGACGCCGCTGCTTGCGGCACGCGGCGACGCGATTGGCGTCAATGTCGACGACCCCGTCGGCTACACCGGCGATTTCACAAGCAGCGATGCGGTGACGCGGAGCATGCTCACCGCGGGTCTCGAGGCGCGTTACCCGATCCTTTTCGCCGGCGAAACGAGCAGCCATGTGCTGGAGCCGATCGCACAGATCTATGCGCGGCCGAACGAACAATATGCCGGCGCACTGCCGAACGAAGACGCCCAGAGCTTCGTCTTCGACGCGACCAATCTCTTCGATCGCGACAAGTTTTCCGGTTTCGATCGGATCGAGGGCGGAACCCGTGCCAATGTCGGCCTCCGCTACACCGGAAGCTTCGACAACGGCTACGGCCTGCGCGCCATTGCCGGGCAATCGTTCCACCTCGGCGGCCTCAACTCCTTCGCAACGGACGATCTCGTCAAGGCTGGGGCCGATTCGGGCCTGGAAAGCGATCGATCCGACTACGTGGCGATGTTCGGCGTCGACGCGCCTTCGGGTTTGATGGCAAGTCTCTCCGGCCGTCTGGACGAAGAGGACTTCAGCCTGCGTCGTGCCGATGCGACGGTGGGCTATCTCGGTCTGACATGGCAGGCCGCCTTCACCTATACGCGCATCGAGGCACAGCCGCTCTACGGCTCGGCCTTCGACCAGGACGAGATCCAGTCGGCTGCCGCCTACCGGTTCCATGACTACTGGTCGGTTTTCGGCGGGGTGACCTATGACATCAATGAGGGCGTCGTAACCCGCCATGGCTTGGGACTGACCTATGACGATCAGGACACGCTGTTCTCGATCGTCTACAAGTCGGAGCGGGATACGGACAGCACGGTCGCCAATGACTGGTCGATCGGTGCCCGCATCAGCTTCCGTACGCTCGGCGACATCAATGTGGGCGAGACCAGGTTCGAAGAGCTCGACTACTTCTGAGACTTCCCGGTTCCCTCTTTAATCTTGAGCGACGTCTTCCCGCCGCATAAATGCGGCGGGCTCGATTGATCATGCGCTCTTGTCATTGTTTAGCCGCATGTATTATGCATTTCCCACAAATTGACAGTGGGAAGGCGGACGGTTGAGGCTGTGGCAACGGCTGCTGGCAATCGACGCGGGATGAGCAGGGAACGATGATGGGCGGGAAATTCTCGATCGTGAAGGCGCTCTCCGCCCTGGCGGTCGCCGGGGTGCTGAGCATTGCTTCGGGTGCGGCCGTTCAGGCTGCGAGCGGAGTGAGTGTGATCGTCAACAATACCGTTATCACCTCGGGTGATATCGCCAAGCGCGTGGCGTTCCTTCGCCTGCAGCGCCAGGGCGGCGGCGCGGCCGAAGCCAAGAAGCAACTGGTCGACGAGGTGCTGAAGCGCGCCGAGATCGCACGAGTCCAGCAATCGGTGAGCACTCAGGAGGTCGACGCCGCCTATGCGCGGTTTGCCGCCGGCAACAAGCTGTCGGCCGAGCAGCTCGGCAAGATTCTCGACCAATCCGGCGTCGGGATGGAGCATTTCAAGCAGTATATTGCTGTCCAGATGAGCTGGCCGCGGGTCGTCAACTTCCGCTATGGCAGCGCCACCCGCCTCTCCGGTGGCGACCTCGTCAAGCGCATGATGGAAGGCGGCGGCGACAAGCCGGTCACCACCGAATACTTCCTGCAGCAGGTCATCTTCGTCATACCGGAAAAGAAGCGCGGCGCGATCACCGCCAAGCGCCAGGCCGAAGCCAATGCCTCGCGCGCGAAGTTCCCCGGTTGCGAGACGTCGAAGGTCTTCGCGGCGAACTATCGTGACGTGTCGATCCGCAGTCTCGGCCGCGTGCTTGCCCAGCAGCTGCCGGAGGATTGGAAGCCGCTCGTCGAAAAGGCGGGCGACGGCATGACGACCGGCACGCGGGTCACCGAAAAGGGCGTCGAATATCTCGCAATCTGCAAGAAGCGCCAGGTCAATGACGACGCCGCCGCTGAAGTCGTCTTCCGGGCCGAGGACATCGGTAAGAAGAAAGCCGGCGGCGAAGATCCGAACAGCGAAAAATATCTCGAGGAACTGCGCTCCAAGGCGCAGATCGTCAACAAATAAGACGGGCCGTCATGAACGACACGCGCGGCAGGCCGGTCGCCCTGACGATGGGTGACCCGGCCGGTATCGGCCCGGACATCACTCTTGCCGTTTGGGCAAAGCGGGAGGCGCAGGCGACTGCGCCTTTCCTCTTCGTCGGCGACCCGGCAGTGCTGTCGGCACGCGCCAAGGCGCTCGGGATCACCGTGCCGATCGAGGAGACCGATTGTCTCAACGCCGCCACCGTCTTCGCGAACGCGCTGCCGGTATTGCCGGTGCAGTGTCCCACTCCCGTTGTCGCCGGCGAGCCGAGCGCGGGGAATGCCGCTGCCGTCACCGGTGCGATCGATGTCGCCGTCCAACTCGTCGTCGCCGGTGAGGCATCAGCCGTGACGACCAATCCCATCGCGAAAGCCGTTCTCTACGAGGCGGGCTTCCGCTTCCCCGGCCATACGGAATACCTCGCCGATCTGGCGGAGAAGGCGACCGGAACCGCAGTCCTGCCGGTGATGATGCTCGCGGGGCCGAAGCTGCGCGCCGTTCCCGTGACGATCCATATCCCGCTCAAGGATGTTCCCGCCGCCCTGACGCCGGATCTGATCTACCGGACCTGCACGACAACCGCCGCCGACCTCACGAGCCGCTTCGGATTGAAGACGCCTCGCCTTGCAATCGCCGGACTGAACCCGCATGCCGGCGAAGGCGGCGCGCTCGGTCTTGAGGACGAGGCGGTCATTCGCCCGGTCGTCGACCGGCTTCGCGGCGAAGGTCTCAACGTCGTCGGACCGCTTCCGGCGGATACCATGTTTCACGACCGGGCAAGGGAGACCTATGACGTCGCGATCTGCATGTATCACGACCAGGCCCTGATCCCGGCCAAGGCGCTCGGTTTCGACGAGAGTGTCAATGTGACGCTTGGCTTACCTTTCATCAGAACCTCGCCGGACCACGGCACCGCCTTTGCGATTGCCGGCAAGGGAATTGCCCGCGAGGACAGCCTGCAGGCGGCCTTGCGGCTTGCCGGAGAACTTGCGGCAAATGCCGGAAAGGCTCGAAGCTGATGGCAGCTCTCGATGGTCTGCCGCCGCTTCGCGACGTCATCCAGCGCCATGGGCTGGATGCGAAGAAGGCGCTCGGGCAAAACTTCCTGCTCGACCTGAACCTCACCCAGAAGATCGCCCGCACCGCCGGTCCGCTGGACGATGTCACCGTCATTGAGGTCGGTCCCGGCCCCGGAGGGCTGACGCGCGCGATCCTGGCGCTCGGCGCCAAGAAGGTCGTGGCGATTGAGCGAGACTCGCGCTGCCTGCCGGCCCTTGCCGAAATCGGCGCCCATTATCCCGACCGGCTCGACGTCGTCGAAGGTGACGCCCTGAAGGTCGATTTCGAGAGCCTCGCCGACGGCCCGGTACGCATCATCGCCAACCTGCCCTACAATGTCGGCACGCAGCTTCTCGTCAATTGGCTGTTGCCGGAGCGCTGGCCGCCCTTCTGGCAGTCGATGACGCTGATGTTCCAGCGGGAAGTCGGGTTGCGCATCGTCGCAGGCGCCGACGACGATCATTATGGCCGCCTCGGCGTCCTCTGCGGCTGGCGGACCAAGGCGCGCCTCGCCTTCGACGTGCCGCCGCAGGCCTTCACCCCTCCTCCGAAGGTCACCTCCACGGTCGTGCATCTCGAACCGAACGAAACACCGATTCCCTGTGTCGTCTCCTCTCTCGAGAAAGTCACGCAGGCGGCCTTCGGCCAGCGCCGCAAGATGCTGCGCCAGAGTCTCAAGCCGCTCGGCGGCGAAGCGCTGCTCGGCAAGGCCGGCATCGACCCGCAACGCCGGGCCGAGACGCTGACGATCGAAGAATTCTGCCGTCTGGCGAATTGCCTGTGAGCCGGCACGAAGGACTTAGAACGGGTTTTCCGTTAGAAGCCCATTGACGAATTCGAACAGGCCGGGGCGACGGTCGCGGCGCAGGCGCTCCGCTTCGATGATCGAGCGGACCGAGGAGAAGGCGCGGTCGAGATCGTCGTTGACGACGATATAGTCATATTCCCGCCAGTGTTCGATCTCCGCACGCGAGTTGGCGAGCCGGGTCGCGATCACCTCCTCGGTGTCCTCGGCACGCCGGTGCAGGCGCGACTGCAGCTCGGCCATGGACGGAGGCAGGATGAAGATCGAGACAACGTCGCCCGCCATCTTTTCCTGCAATTGCTGCGCACCTTGCCAGTCGATGTCGAAGAGCATGTCACGCCCTTCAGCCATCGCCGCCTCGACGGCGTCGCGGGGCGTGCCGTAAAAATTACCGTGCACTTCGGCCCATTCGAGCAGCGAATCCGTCGCCCTCAGGGCCTCGAATTCGCGGATCGTCTTGAAATGGTAGTGCCGGCCTTCGATCTCGCTCAATCTCTTCGCACGCGTCGTCACGCTCACGGAAATGCTCAGCTCCGGATCGGCTTCGAGCAGGTTACGCGCGATGGTCGACTTGCCCGCGCCAGAGGGCGACGAGATCACGAGCATCAATCCGCGACGGGGTATCCTGATGGGCGAAGCAGTCGCCGATTTCATGTCTTACTCCAGATTCTGAACCTGTTCGCGGAACTGATCGATCACAACCTTCAATTCGATGCCCGCGGCCGAGACGACGGCGGCATTGGACTTCGAACAGATCGTATTCGATTCCCGGTTAAATTCCTGTGCAAGGAAATCGAGCTTGCGTCCGACCGGGCCGCCTTTCGTCAGAAGCTCGCGGGCGGCGGCGATATGCGCGCGGAGCCGGTCGATCTCTTCCCGGAGATCAGCCTTGGTGGCGAGCAGTGCGACCTCGGCATGCAATCTCTCACGGTCGATCGAGGAGGCATTGTCCATGATCAGCGCGATCTGCTGCGCCAATCGCGCGGCAATGGCCGAAGGGCTGCGCGAGGGGTCGCTCTCCACCGTCGTCGTCAGCTCTTCGATGCGGTCCACCTGCATCAGCAGAACCTTTTCGAGCGCGGCCCCCTCTTCCTCACGCATGGCCATCAGGTCGGCGAGCGCCAACTCCAGCCCCTTAACGATGTCGGTGTCGCGGGCGGCGCGCTCGCTTTCGCTTTCCTCCGGCTCACGAAGGTCGATGATGCCGCGGAGCGACAGAAGCGTATCGAATCTCAGCGGCGCCGGATCGACGAGGTCGCCCAGTTGCTCGCGCAGCTTCAGGACGGCGTCCAGCGCACCCCGATTGATCACGGCGTCGACGGCCGTCTCGCCGCCGCTGACCGATAGGGCGATCTGCAGGTTGCCGCGGGAGAAATACTGCGGAGCAAGGCGCCGACAGTCCGGCTCGAAACGCTCCAGCCCCTGCGGCAGGCGCAGCCGCACATCGAGCCCCTTGCCATTGACCGAGCGCAACTCCCAGGCCCAGCGATAGCGGCCGCTGCTCCCCTCCCTCCTTGCGAAGCCGGTCATCGATTGGAGCGGCATGGTTTCCTCCATTCGCTGCCGAGTGCTTCCTTCGATCGCTCGCAGACGAGGACAGAGCACGCAGCGTTTCTAGGCTACAGAGACTTTGTGCGTCCGCAAGGACGCACGGCGCTTTCGTGCAGAAGCAATAGGGCGACGGCGCGGCATCCCGCAAGGGATATCCGCGCCGTCCGCTGATCGTCCACAATGCAGCCTGTCTTATTGCGCCTCGGGCACCGTGGCGGCATCCGCAGCCGCCTTCGCCGCCTCGGCCGCCTTTTCGGCCTCGAGCTTTCGCCACCGCCGCACATTCGCATTGTGCTCTTCGAGGGTTGCTGCGAAGACGTGGCCGCCAGTGCCGTCGGCGACAAAATAGAGCTCGGGCGTGCGCGACGGGTTGGCTACCGCTTCCAGCGCCGCCCTGCCCGGATTTGCGATCGGCGTCGGCGGCAGTCCCTTGATGATATAGGTGTTGTACGGCGTTTCCTTTTCCAGGTCCGACTTCAGGATCGCCCGGTCGGCCGGTTTGCCCTCTCCGCCGAAGATGCCGTAGATGATCGTCGGATCCGACTGCAGGCGCATGCCCTTTTCCAAACGGTTGATGAACACGGAGGCGACGCGCGGCCGTTCGTCTGCGCGGCCCGTCTCCTTCTCGACGATGGAGGCGAGCGTGACGAACTCGTCGACCGACGAAACCGGCAGCTCTGGATCACGCTTATCCCAGATCTGCTCGACCAGCGCCTTCTGTGCTGCAACCATCTGCTGGACGATCTCGGCCCGCTTGGTGCCGCGTGTGAATTTGTAGGTGTCCGGCTTCAGCGACCCCTCGGCCGGCAGTTCCGTCGGCAGATCGCCGGCGAGCACCGGGTCGTCCGCAAGCTTGCGGAACATCTGTTTCACCGTCAGCCCTTCCGGCAGAGACACGGCATAGAGGATCGACTTGCCGGATTTCAGTAGTTCCATGATCTCCTGCATCGAGGCATGCGCCTTGATTTCGTATTCGCCGGCCTTCAGCGTCTGATTGTCGAGATAGGCCTCGGAGACGAAGCGGAATACGCGGCCGTCGGTGACGATGCCGTTGCGCTCCAGCCCCTCGGCAATCTCGATAATGCCGGCGCCGCTGCGCACGATGAAGTTCTGGTTCGCCTGCAAGGGGCCGGCCTTCTCGTATTCATGCATGGCGTAGTAGACGGCGCCCGCCGCCGCCAGCACGACGAAAACCACCACGGTCATCAGGAAATTGAGGAAGATGACGACCTGGCTGCGTGCTTTCCGGGAACGTTTCGGCGGCTCCGGCACCCGCTCGGGTCTCAGCGCCTCGCTCGCCGACTTCGGAATGATCGGCCCGTTGCTCCCGGTTTCATTGCGGCCGAACTGCGCCGCGCTGTTATCGTTTGAGTCGCTCACGATTTTCCCGAATCCGAAATCCGCAAATTCAATTGAGCTTCGCCGGCGCGAATTTCGGCTTAGACCGGCGGCAAGCGTAAACGTGCACGAATGTGTCAGAGCAATGCATAGTCTACAATGCCGGTTTTGCCTTGCGCGAACGTAACCAATCGGGGCGACGACGACGCGACGTGTCCCGCCGACAGCTTGTAGCGAGCATTGCGGCAAAATGCGGGATAAACACCCGACGATACAGGTAGCGCGAACCGTTTTTTGCTCGCGCTACCGCAGGCCGTCCGGCAGCCTCAGTGGCCCTGGTAGCGGCGCAGCACCAGCGAAGCATTGGTGCCGCCGAAACCGAAGGAATTCGACAGGGCGACGTTGATCTCGCGCTTGCGGGCAACGTGCGGCACCAGGTCGATCTTCGTCTCGACCGACGGATTGTCGAGATTGAGGGTCGGCGGGGCGATATTGTCGCGAATCGCCAGCGCCGAGAAAATGGCCTCGACCGCGCCCGCAGCCCCGAGCAGATGACCGATTGCCGATTTCGTCGAAGACATTGAGATCTTCGAAGCGCTGCCCCCGACCAGCCGCTCGACGGCTCCGAGTTCGATCGTGTCGGCCATAGTGGATGTGCCGTGCGCGTTGATGTAGTCGACGTCGGCGGCTGTCAGGCCGGCGCGCTTCAGCGCCATCTGTATGCAACGGTAGGCGCCGTCGCCGTCCTCCGACGGAGCGGTGATGTGGAAGGCGTCGCCGGAAAGGCCGTAGCCGACCACCTCGGCATAGATCTTGGCGCCCCGCGCCTTGGCGTGCTCAAGCTCCTCGAGGATGACGATGCCTGCGCCCTCGCCCATGACGAAGCCGTCGCGATCGGCATCATAGGGACGGGATGCTTTTTCCGGATTGTCGTTATGCTGCGTCGAGAGCGCCTTGCAGGCGGCAAAGCCCGCAAGCGAAATGCGGCAGATCGGCGATTCGGTGCCGCCCGCCACCATCACGTCGGCGTCACCGAGCGCGATCAGGCGGCTTGCGTCGCCGATCGCATGCGCGCCGGTCGAACAGGCCGTGACAACCGAATGGTTCGGGCCGCGCAGCTTGTGGCGGATGGAAACCTGGCCGGAAGCAAGATTGATCAGGCGGCCGGGGATGAAGAAGGGCGAAAGCCGGCGCGGCCCCTTGTCGCGCAGCGTGTAGCCGCCTTCGACGATGCCTTCGAGGCCGCCGATGCCGGAGCCGATCAGCACGCCGGTGGCAATCTGATCCTCATTGCTTTCCGGCTTCCAGCCGGCATCCGCCAGCGCCATGTCGGCGGCGGCCATCGCGTAGACGATGAAGGGATCGATCTTGCGCTGCTCCTTGGGCTCCATCCAGTCGTCGGCATTGAAGGTGCCGTCGGAGCCGTCGCCGAAGGGAATGCGGCAGGCGATCTTGGCCGGGAGGTCCTCGACCTCGAATTCGGTGACCTTGCGCGCCGCGTTGCCGCCGGCAACAAGACGCGACCAGCTAACCTCGGTTCCGCAACCCAAAGGAGATACCATGCCGGTACCGGTGATAACGACACGTCTCATGCCCATGATCCACCCTGAACGTTCCATTCCGGAGCCGAACCGGTACGCGTGCGACGAGCCCGATCCCTGCATCCCTTGCAGCTTTGACGATCAGAGGGAAAGGCGGGAGCGCTTTGCTGATCGCGACCCGCAATCGCGGCGGGCCAGCCCACATCCCCAGGGCTGTACGGGCCGCGATCTTGCGGCCCGCCGGGCGGCCTTCAGGCCGCAGCGACGATTAGGCCTGGGCCTTTTCGATGAACTTGACGGCGTCGCCGACGGTCAGGATCGAATCCGCCGCGTCGTCCGGGATTTCGACGCCGAATTCTTCTTCGAAGGCCATGACCAGTTCGACGGTGTCGAGCGAGTCCGCGCCGAGGTCGTCGATGAAGCTTGCGCCTTCGCTAACTTTTTCGGCATCGACGCCAAGGTGATCAATAACAATTTTCTTCACGCGTTCTGCGATATCGCTCATGTCGGAGTTCCTCGACCTTCGTTTTTCTCTGCGGCGCCATTCTTGGCGCCGGTACTCGTTCCCGCCTGATAGACCAAGATGGCCCACCGGGCAATCCATTCAACCGAAACCGCGGGAAACCCGTGGCAGCAGGGGCTGCCGGACAACCTGGCCGGACCGGTCGACTGCGCACAGTCATGGCCCGATTAACACGGTTTAAGTCTGCCGCAAAGTCCGAAAATGCCCGACATTCGCTTGCTCAACATTGAATTTCAGGCATTTGGCATCGATGGGCGAAGGCACTGACCGGACGTCCGGCGGCAGGCAGCAGGCTGCATCAGCCGGCCACCGAAAAAGCGGGTCAGATCATCGCCATGCCGCCGTTGACATGAATGGTTTGGCCGGTGACGTAGCCCGCTTCGTTGGAGGCGAGATAGGCGACGGCGGAAGCGACTTCGGCGCCGCTTCCCATCCGGCGCATCGGGATCGCTGCCATGATGCCTTCCTTCTGCTTGTCGTTCAGCTTGCCGGTCATGGCGCTCTCGATGAAGCCCGGGGCCACGCAGTTGACCGTGACGTTGCGGGTGGCAATCTCCTGGGCGAGCGACTTGGAGAAGCCGATCATGCCGGCCTTCGACGCGCAGTAGTTGGCCTGGCCCGGATTGCCGGTCACGCCGACGACGGAGGTGATGTTGACGATGCGGCCGAAGCGCCGGCGCATCATCGGATGCGTCAGCTCGCGGGTCAGCCGGAACACGGCCGTCAGGTTGACCTCCAGAACATTGTCCCAGTCCTCGTCGCTCATGCGGACGAAAAGGCCATCCTTGGTGATGCCGGCATTGTTGACGAGGATATCCACCCCGCCGAGCTCGGTCTCCGCCTTCTCGCCAAGCGCCTTGACTTCGGCGCGGTCGGAAAGATTTGCAGGGAATATCTGGACCCGCTCGCCAAGAGTGTTGGCGAGCGCCTCGAGCTTCTCGACGCGGGTGCCGTGGACACCGACGATTGCGCCTTGGGCGTGCAGCATGCGGGCGATTTCCTCGCCGATGCCACCGGATGCGCCGGTAACGAGAGCCTTGCGGCCGGAAAGATCGAACATGGATTTCTCCCTTTTACAATGGGCGATTGGGGCGTCAGGCCAGAAGGGCGGCAAGCGCCGCGTCGATGTCGGCAGGCGTATTGACGGCAATGCCGTTGACGGTCTTGTCGATCCGCCGGGCAAGTCCGGTCAGCACCTTGCCCGAGCCGATCTCGTAGAGCGTCGTCACGTCATTGGCGGCGAACCATTCTACCGTCTCGCGCCAGCGGACCTGGCCGGTGACCTGCTCGACGAGCAGCCGGGCGACCTCGCCCGCATCGTTGACTGGGGCGGCGAGCACATTGGCGACGACCGGCACGACCGGATCGCGCTTCTCGACTTTGGAAAGGGCCTCGCGCATGGCTTCGGCGGCAGGCTCCATCAGAGCGGAATGGAAAGGTGCGGAGACCGGCAGCATAAGCGCGCGCTTGGCGCCTTTTTCCGAGGCGAGTGCGGCGGCCTTTTCCACCGCCTGCTTCTCGCCCGAAATCACCAGCTGTCCGCCGCCATTGTCATTGGCGATCTGGCAGGCGCCAAGCGATGACGCTTCGCGACAGACCGCTTCGACATCGTCGTGCTCCAGGCCGATGATCGCGGCCATCGCGCCCTTGCCGACCGGGACGGCCGCCTGCATCGCATTGCCGCGGATGCGCAGGAGCCGCGCCGTGTCGGCAATCGAAAAGGTTCCGGCCGCACAGAGCGCCGAATACTCGCCGAGCGAATGTCCGGCGACGAAGGAGACCTTGCTTCTGAGATCGAGGCCCTTCGTCTCGAGCACCCGGATGACCGCCATCGAAACGGCCATCAGCGCCGGCTGTGCATTCGCCGTCAGCGTCAGGGTTTCTTCAGGGCCGTTCCACATGACGTCGGAAAGCCTTTCGCCGAGCGCGTCGTCGACCTCGGCGAAGACGGCTCCGGCCTCCGGAAAGGCTTCCGCCAGTTCTTTGCCCATGCCGACAGCCTGGCTGCCCTGACCGGGGAACGTGAATGCAATGCTCATCAGGCGTGCCCTTCCCTGGATTTCGACGGACGATCGTCCGGCCCGTCGCAATCTGCTTTCTCGGTGTGAGCGGAATGCGGGCGCCGGCGCCACAGTATCCTTACCCCACCGGGTTTCTCTCCATTCACATTCCTGAACGGCGAGTCAAGCGCGCCGCCCCCTCGTTGCCGGCTTTTGCCCTTGATCTTCGTCAAGCAAGGCTTAAGTTTGCCCGCACCGCCGCACCGGCTCGATATCCTCCAGGTTGCGGCAGCACCCTATTCGAGGGCAGCGTGCCTTTCTCCTCCCGCCGGCGCGCATCCGCCAATACAAGGAACGTCGCTTCATGCGCTACAATACGCTCGGCCGCACCGGCATCAAGGTTTCCGAAATCTGCCTCGGCACGATGACCTGGGGTTCGCAGAACACACCGATCGAAGCCCACGGGCAGCTCGACTATGCGGTCGAACGCGGCGTCAACTTCATCGACACCGCCGAACTTTATCCGACAACGCCGCTTTCGGCGGAAACCTACGGCAATACCGAGCGGATCATCGGCGACTGGCTGGTGGGCCGCCGCCGGCGCGACGACGTGGTGCTTGCCACCAAGGTCGCCGGCCCCGGCCGTCCCTATATCCGCAACGGCGGTCCGATGACGCCTGAAGGGATAGACGAAGCACTCGACGCCAGCCTCATGCGGCTGAAGACCGACTATGTCGATCTCTACCAACTGCACTGGCCCAATCGTGGCCACTACCACTTCCGCAATGCCTGGTCCTACGACCCATCGCGGCAGGACAAGGAGCATGTCGCCGCCGATCTGAAGGCCATTCTCGACAAGCTCGGCGATCTAGTGAAGGCGGGCAAGATCCGCGCCATCGGGCTTTCGAACGACACCGCCTGGGGCGCAATGAAGATGCTCGATCTCTCCGAGAGACATGGCCTGCCGCGGATCGCCAGCATCCAGAACGAGTACAACCTGCTCTACCGCGCCTTCGACCTCGATCTCGCCGAACTCTCGCACCATGAGGATGTCGGACTGCTTGCCTATTCACCGCTCGCAGCCGGTTTGCTGACGGGCAAGTATCTGGACGGGGCAAGGCCCGCCGGCTCGCGCCTGTCGATCAATGGCGACCTCGGCGGACGCTTCACGCCGCACCAAGAGCCGGCGGTCGCCGCCTATGTGGCGCTGGCGCGCGAGCATGGCCTGGATCCGGCGCAGATGGCGCTCGCCTTTTGCCTGACGCGCCCCTTCATGGCGTCCGTCATCATCGGCGCAACATCAATCCCGCAGCTCAAGACCGACATCGGCGCCGCCGACGTGACGCTGTCGCAGGATGTGCTGAATGGAATTCGCCGTCTCCACCGGCTCTATCCGGCGCCGATCTAAGCGACGCCGTCTTCCCATTCCAGGCAATCCCGCGTCAGGCGGCCATCTGACGGCAGCTTTCGGCGCAGCGCTGGCAGGCATCGACGCATTCGGCCATGTCGCCGATGCGTTCGCAGTCAGCCGCGCACTCGGCACAGATCTCCGCGCATTCGCTGCAGACGTGCCGGTGATGGGGCGTTCCGATCAGCATGAAGTGCGCCGAGGTCCGGCATATCTCGGCGCAGACCATCATCAGCCGGAAATGATCGGGCTCGGTGTGCTTGCCGCCCGCCTCGAGACAATCGCTCATTGCCGTCGAAAGACAGGCGCGGTAGCAGACCAGGCAATTTTCGATGCACTCCTGCATCTTCGGATCGGTATGGTGCATTGTCGTCTCCTGCAGTTTACGACTGCCGGGCCAACAGGGAAGTGGGCCGAATGTTCCGCAACTTGGCGCTGCGAACATTCCCTAAGATTTCGGCCCGACGCAGGATCTTCCGATCGCGCCTTGCATTTCGGCTGAAAATCCGTATAAGCGCGCTGTTCGAAACGCCCGGTCTTCTGGCTGGTGGCTGAACGGAGGGCCGGCTTCCTTGCTCGGAGGCCGCCAGGAACGACAAGCTGTTCCGGCCTCCCGTGTCTCCGCTCTCGACCGTCTCGATACAACACTTTCTTGCCGGCTCGTCCGAGCCCATAAGAACAGTCGTTGAGGCTTAGCCGCCGAGGTCCGGGCTGATTAACGCAAGAAAGGCAAGCCACAATGGCTCTTTATGAACACGTATTCCTCGCTCGGCAGGACATCACGCCGCAGCAGGTCGACGCCCTCGTCGAGCAGTACAAGGGTGTCATCGAATCGAACGGCGGCAAGGTCGGCCGGGTCGAGAACTGGGGCCTGAAGTCCCTCACCTACCGCATCAAGAAGAACCGCAAGGCTCACTACGTCCTCATGGATATCGATGCTCCAGCACCGGCAGTCCACGAAGTCGAGCGCCAGATGCGCATCAACGAAGACGTCCTGCGCTACATGACGATCGCCGTCGAGAAGCACGAGGAAGGCCCGTCCGCGATGATGCAGAAGCGCGACCGCGACGACCGTCCGCGCCGCGACGGCGACCGTCCGGACCGTGGTGGTTTCGGTGACCGTGGTCCGCGTCCGGATCGTGGCGATCGCGACGACCGTCCGCGCCGCCCGCGCGAAGACCGCGCGTAACCCGAAGCCTAGGAGATAAAGACAATGGCTGAAGTTTCTTCCGCTCCGGTACGCCGCCCCTTCCACCGTCGCCGCAAGACCTGCCCCTTCTCGGGCGCAAACGCTCCGCGGATCGACTACAAGGACGTTCGCCTCCTGCAGCGCTATATTTCCGAGCGCGGCAAGATCGTTCCTTCCCGTATCACGGCCGTTTCCCAGAAGAAGCAGCGCGAACTCGCCCAGGCGATCAAGCGTGCACGCTTCCTCGGCCTGCTGCCCTACGTCGTATCGTAAGGCCCTCTCTCTCCGTTGGTCGCCTGACTCAACGGTAACGGACTCTGCGTCGAGGCGCTTCCTTCGGGTGAGTGCCTTGACGCCTCCCTTCCGCGGTGGGCGCGGATCGGAACCGGCGCGCAATGCGCCAAATCCCATGTTGGGGCAGCCATGAGCGCGCCCCTAACTGCGTTTGAAGCAGGACAGCGAACGTTGAAGAACTGGAACAGGACATCGCTGATCACCGGCGCGCTTGCCGGCGTTACCGCCGCCCTTCTGTCGATGGGCGCGAACACGCAGTCGTCCCTGGCAATCGTTCTCTATGCCGCTTCCGCACTGCCGATCCTGATTGCCGGCCTCGGCTGGGGCAATACCGCAGCGCTCACCGCGATCATCGTGGCCGGAGCGACGGCGGCAAGTCTGGTCTCGCCTTATTTCGCGCTGCTCATCCTCGTCGTAACGCTCGTTCCGGCGGCCTGGCTCAGCCATCTCGCCAATCTGGCGCGGCCTGCCTCCGAACTCGGCGGCCCTGAGGGCGCGCTTGCCTGGTATCCGCTCTCCGATATCCTCGGCCATCTCGCCGGGCTCGTCACCCTCGGCATGATCATCGTCGCCACGATCGTCGGATATGATTCCAGCGTCTCTGACCTGATGGTCGACATGCTCGTCGAGGCGGTGAAGGCCCAGGAACCGCTCTACAATCCTGACGCGGCCACGATTTCCCAGTTCAAATCGATGTTCACGCTGGCGCTGCCTTTGGTGCAGGGCGCGCTCTGGGTCGTCATGCTGTTTGCCGCCTATTACGTTGCCACCCGGATCGTCCAGATGTCGGGAAAGTCCCTGCGGCCGCGGGAGGACATCCCCTCTTCGCTGAGGATGCACCGCAACGCCATCTTCGTCTTCCTCGGCGGCCTGATCCTCACGTTTCTCGGCGGCGCACCGGCGGCGATCGGCGCCCTCGTCTGCGGCACGTTCGGGGCGGGCTTTCTGCTCTCGGGCTTCGCCTCCTTCCATTTCCGTACGCGCGGCAAGTCCTGGCGGCTTCCCGTGCTGTGGATCGCCTATCTGTCGGTGCTCGTTTTCACGATCCCGGCGGTCTTCTTCCTCCTGTCCGGATTGACCGACACGCGACGCACCATCGCGGTCACGCCGACGGGGAAAAGCTAACCAACGAACAATGCCAAACTGAAAAGGAAACTCAACATGGAAGTCATTCTCCTCGAACGCATCGCCAGGCTCGGCCAGATGGGCGAAACCGTAAAGGTTCGCGACGGCTTTGCCCGTAACTACCTGCTGCCGCTCGGCAAGGCGCTGCGCGCCAACGCCGCCAACAAGGCCCGCTTCGAATCCGAGCGTGCAACGCTCGAAGCCCGCAACCTCGAGCGCAAGTCGGAAGCCCAGAAGGTCGCCGACAAGCTCGACGGCAAGTCCTTCGTGATCGTCCGCTCGGCAGGCGAAACCGGCCAGCTCTACGGCTCGGTTGCCGCGCGCGACATCATCGACGTCCTGGCTGCCGAAGGCTTCAACATCAACCGCAACCAGGTCAACCTCAACCAGCCGATCAAGGCGATCGGCGTTCACAAGGTAACGCTGCACCTGCACGCGGAAGTCGACGTGGTCATCGAGATCAACGTCGCCCGGTCGGCCGAAGAAGCCGAGCGTCAGGCCAAGGGCGAAAGCCTGACCTCCGCCGAGGCCATCTACGGCGTCGACGAAGACGCCCTGAAGCCGGAAGACTTCTTCAACCCGGAAGCCGAGTTCGCAGGCGAAGAAGAATAAGCTTCAGCGACAGCGCTGAGCGAGAAGCCCGGATCCCCGCGATCCGGGCTTTTCTTTTGCCGCCACGCGACAGCATGGGGCCAGCTACAGCGACCTTTGCGCGTCTGAATAGAGGCGCGGCGCTGTAATGCTGGACGACGCGGGAAAGCGAATCAGATAGATTTGCGGCTGCCCTCGGCCTTGGCGCAACGCCCGGCGCGGCATGTTTCGGGTCTACCCGCGCGCCCTGTGAATCAGTGTGCACAACCGCCAAAATTCCAAGGCGGAGTCGCAAGCTCCGGCACTGTTGCACAGCTACACTAGACTTGGTGGAGGGCAGGCAGCAAACCGGTTGGCTCACGGATTTCAGAGGCGGATACGGACCTACCATGAACGACGCAGCGCGAAAGCTCGCTCCCTTGCCCAAGGATCAGGCGGACCAGCATTACCGCGAGGCGCCGAACAATCTGGAAGCCGAACAGGCGCTGCTCGGCGCCATCCTGGTCAACAACGACGCCTTCTATCGTGTCTCCGATTTCCTCAAGCCGGTGCATCTTCACGAGCCGCTGCATCGCAAGATCTTCGAGGTCGCCAGCGAAATCATCCGCATGGGCAAGACCGCCAACCCGGTTACGGTCAAAACCTTCCTCAAGGCCGACGACAAGGTCGGCGATCTGACCGTCGCGCAATATCTCGCGCGTCTTGCCGCGGAAGCCGTCTCGATCATCAACGCCGAAGATTACGGCCGGGCGATCTACGACCTGGCGCTCCGCCGCTCGCTGATCACCATCGGCGAAGACATGGTCAACATCGCCTATGATGCGCCGCTCGACATGCCGCCGCAGAGCCAGATCGAGGACGCTGAACGGCGCCTCTTCGAACTCGCGGAGACCGGCCGTTACGATGGCGGCTTCCAGTCCTTCAACGACGCAGTGGCGCTCGCCATCGACATGGCCGGCCAGGCCTTCGAACGCGACGGACACCTCTCTGGCATCTCCACCGGCATCCATTCGCTCGACGGCAAGATGGGCGGCCTGCAGCGCTCGGACCTGATCATCCTGGCCGGCCGCCCGGGCATGGGCAAGACCTCGCTTGCGACCAACATCGCCTACAACATCGCCGCGGCCTACGAACCGGAAGTGCAGCCGGACGGCTCCTTCAAGGCGAAAAACGGCGGCGTCGTCGGCTTCTACTCGCTCGAAATGTCCTCCGAACAGCTTGCGACGCGTATCATCTCCGAGCAAACCGAAGTGTCCTCCTCGAAGATCCGCCGCGGCGATATCTCCGAAGCCGATTTCGAGAAGCTCGTCGCCTGCTCGCAGATGATGCAGAAGGTGCCGCTCTATATCGACCAGACCGGTGGCATCTCGATCGCCCAACTCGCAGCCCGCGCCCGCCGCCTAAAGCGCCAGCGTGGTCTCGACGTGCTCGTCGTCGACTACGTGCAGCTCATGAGCGGCTCAAAGAAATCGGGCGAAAACCGGGTGCAGGAGATCACCGAAATCACCACCGGCCTGAAGGCGCTCGGCAAGGAGCTAAACGTACCGATCATCGCGCTGTCACAGCTGTCGCGCGCGGTGGAAAGCCGAGAGGACAAGCGCCCGCAGCTTTCGGATCTGCGTGAATCGGGGTCGATCGAGCAGGATGCCGACGTCGTGCTCTTCGTGTTCCGCGAGGAATACTATGTGAAGAACATGGAGCCGCGCGACGAGTTCGACCCTAAATACGAAGAGTGGAAGATGAAGATGGAGCAGGTGAAGGGGACGGCTGACGTGATCATCGCCAAGCAGCGTCACGGCCCGACCGGCACGGTGAAGCTCGCCTTCCAGTCGGAATTCACCCGTTTCACCGACCTGGCCGATTCGTCGTTCACGCAGTACGAGCATTGAGCGTATTGGGCCCCTCAACCCGCCCGACCATTTCCCCGACTGCGGGCAGAGCGCGTGAGGGGCGATTTCACGCCCCGATCAGCGCTCTTGCGATCGCTACGACTAAGACGCCAATGGCTACGGCCGCAAGCAGCGGCAGTCGCATGGCGGCGAGCGCCGTCGCAACGGTCGCCAGCGTCTCGGCCAGCCCGGTCACGAGAGCCGTCGGGGCGATGACTGCCATCAGCACGGCAGGAGGGATCGCCTCCAGGGCGCGCTTCTGCTGCGGGCCGATCGCGACGAAGCGGATGACGAGGAGCCCGGCGATGCGGGTCAGCACCGTAGCTGCGGCCATTGCGATGATGGCGAGGAGCGTATCGGGATCGAGCGTCATGCGCAGACCTCCTGGCGCCGGCTCGTGAGAAGCGTTGCGGCAACGCCGGCGGCGGCACCGGCCGCGATGTACCAGACGCCCGGCAGGAATTGATGAGCAAAGACCGCCGCCGCGGCGCTGGAAAAGAGCACCGCGCCGGTATCGCGCCCCTTCCAGAAGCCCATCACCAAGACAGTGAATACGGCCGGGAATGCGAAATCCAGGCCGATCGCCCTCGGGTCGCCGAGGAGCGCGCCGGCGGCAGCGCCCGCCACGCTCGAAAGAACCCAGACGCAATAGAACGGTACGGCGAGACCCGCATACCAGGCGGGTGTCAGCCGTGCCTGACCGGCGCGGACCTCGGCCATGGCCCAAATTTCATCAGCGAGCAGCAACATCGCGGCATATTTCGCCGGGCCGGAAAACGCCGGCATCTTCGTGCCGAGCGAAGCGCTCATCAGCACGTGACGGATATTGACGAGCAGCGCCGAAAAGGCGAGCGCGCCCCAGGAGGCCGGATGCGTCCAGATGTCCATGGCGACGAATTGCGATCCGCCGGCAAAGACAAGGGCGCTCATCAGCGTCGCTTCAAGGCTGCTCAGGCCCTTGCTTGCGGCCACGGCACCAAACACCAGGCCGATCGGCATCACCGCTACGGTCAGCGGCGACATCGCCCTCATGCCGCCGAGAAAGTCCTGAGATATCGATGCACTTCTCACGTCCGTCATCTCCGCATTGACTTGCGGAGAGCTCATAGAACGGACGGCGGCGGCCGGTCTTGAACGAAAGTGATCAGCCGATGCGGAAGGCCCCCGGCGTCACGCCGGTGCGCGCCTTGAAATGGCGGGTGAAGTGCGCCTGGTCCGCAAAGCCGCAATGATAGGCGGTGTCGGCCGGCGACCAGCCCTCTCGCAAGAGCGTCCTTGCTTCGCGCACCCGCTTGTCGGTCAGGAAGGCATGGGGCGTGATGTGGAACTCCTTGCGGAACGCCCGGATTAGATGGGCGCGGCTGAGGCCGGCGACCTTCGCAAGCTCGTCGAGGCCGATGTCGCTCGAATAATTTTCGAGCAGATAGTCGCGGGCGCGGTGAACCGCGGAACTCTCGCGCTTGCGCACCGGAACGATAATCGCGCTGCCGTGCCGCTCGAACAGCGTCGCCAGAAATCCGAACATGCCCTCGTCCGCCTCGAGCGCGCCTGTCTTTCCTTCCAGCAGCTGATGTGCATGCCGGAAGGCGGCTGCAAGCTCGAGGTCCGTCAGCCACTGACGCGAGAAGCACGGCGTGCCACGGAACGGACGGCCAGTGATATCTTCGAGAATTTCGACGAACAGCTCCACGGACGGGTATATCATCCTGTAGCGATAGCCGTCATTGCCCGGATGCCCGTCATGGGTTTCGTCGGGATTGATCAGGTAGAGGTCTCCCGGCCCCGTCTGCGAACGCTCGCCCTTGATGGTGCTGATCTGCGAACCCGCCTCGATGGCACCAATGCTGAACGTTTCATGCGCATGCGGCGCGAACTCGTGCGTGATGAATGTCGCGCTCAGGCATTCCATGCCCTTGAACCGCGCATCCCGCCAGAAACGGGTCTGCTCGGCTCCCTTGAGCGGCATGGCCTCGATGGCCTCTTCCTGGGAAATCGTATGCATCGGCCGATCCTAACGGTGCCGAGATTTTTCGTCTTGCACAAAAGTGCTCAGCTTTCGCGAGGTCGGCGGTCAGCCCGAAGAGGTTTGCGGCACGGGGCGCTTGGATGTATTGCTCACATATCGCCCATGCAAGAGTTCTCCCATGCACAGCCCCGAATTCCTCGCTGCCTCGAACCGCCTCACCATCGACCTGACAGCACTCGCCGACAACTGGCGGGCGATGAACGAGCGCTCGGGCAAGGCCCGTGCCGCCGCCGTGCTCAAAGCCGATGCCTATGGTATCGGCGTCGCGCATGCGGCGCCGACGCTCTACGCGGCCGGCGCACGCGATTTCTTCGTCGCGGATGCCGAGGAAGGCGCGGAACTGCGCCCGCTCCTGCCCGACGCCCGCATCTATATTCTCGCCGGCATGTGGCCCGGCAATGAGGAGCTTTTCTTCGCCAACGACCTCGTGCCGATCATCAACTCGGAGGAGCAGCTTGCCGGCTTCATGGCGGCGCTTTCCGAGCGGGGCGACCATCCTTGCGTCCTCCATGTCGATACCGGCATGAACCGGCTCGGCCTGTCGGTCGAAGAGGCCGTAGCGCTGGCTCACGATCCGGCGCGCCCGGCGAGTTTCTCGCCCGTGCTGGTGATGAGCCATCTTGCCTGCGGCGATGATCCGAAACATCCGATGAACCTCTATCAACTGCAGCGTTTTCGCGAAGTGGCGGCAGCCTTCGAAGGCGTGCCGGCCAGCCTTGCGAATTCCGGCGGCGTTTTCCTCGGCGGAGACTACCATTTCGACCTCACCCGTCCGGGCATCGCGGTCTATGGCGGCGAAGCGGTCAACGATGCCGTCAACCCGATGAAGCCGGTGGTGACCGCAGAAGCGCGCATCCTGCAGCTGCGCACTGTCCCGTCGGGCGGAACGGCAAGCTACGGGGCTTCGGCGCGATTCACGCGCGACAGCCGCATCGCAACCGTGGCAATCGGCTATGCCGACGGCTATCACCGCTCGGTGTCGGGCGGCGGGGTCACGCTGAGGCAGGCGATGCCGTCGGGTGCCTTCGGGTTCCTGCATGGCAGGAAGGTTCCGCATGTCGGACGGGTCACGATGGATCTCAGCCTGTTCGACGTCACCGACCTGCCGGAACGGGCGGTGCGTGCCGGAGACTATATCGAGCTTTTTGGTCGAAACGTCGCCATCGACGATGTGGCGCGGGCCGGCGGTACGATCGGCTACGAGTTGCTGACGAGCCTCGGACACCGCTATTGCCGAACCTATGTGTGCGGTGCCTGATCGTCGTTTCAGGCGGCATCGAAAATCACCCTTTCAATCGGCATTTCGCGTCATTATGTGACCGCTCGAAGTGATTCTCCCGAGGCGGAGACGGACCGCCCCCCTGCCTCTTGTAACTTTCCGAAAGCTGATCCCGATGGCGAAAACCCGCACCCAGTTCGTCTGCCAGAATTGCGGCACCGTGCACTCCCGCTGGGTCGGCAAGTGCGACGGATGCGGCGAGTGGAATACCATCGTCGAGGAAGACCCGATGGGAGGCATCGGCGGCGGTCCCACGCGCGCGCCGAAGAAGGGACGGCCGGTGGCACTCACCACGCTTTCCGGCGAGATCGAGGAGGCTCCGCGCATCGAGACCGGCATATCCGAACTCGACCGCGTTACCGGCGGCGGCTTCGTGCGCGGCTCGGCGCTACTTGTCGGCGGCGATCCCGGCATCGGCAAGTCGACCGTGCTGATGCAGGCGGCGGCAGCGCTTTCGCGCCGCAAGCATCGAGTGATCTACGTCTCGGGCGAAGAGGCAGTGGCCCAGGTGCGCCTGCGTGCCCAGCGGCTCGGCGCCGCCGACAGCGACGTGCTGCTCGCCGCCGAAACAAATGTCGAGGACATCCTGGCGACGCTTTCGGAAGGCAAGCGCCCGGATCTCGTCATCATCGACTCTATCCAGACGCTTTGGAGCGACACGGTCGACTCAGCCCCTGGAACGGTGACGCAGGTGCGCACCGGCGTGCAGGCGATGATCCGCTTCGCCAAGCAGACGGGCACGGCGGTCGTGCTCGTCGGGCATGTCACCAAGGAGGGCCAGATCGCCGGGCCGCGGGTCGTCGAGCACATGGTCGACGCCGTCCTCTATTTCGAGGGCGACCGCGGCCATCACTATCGTATCCTCCGGACGGTGAAGAACCGCTTCGGGCCGACCGATGAAATCGGCGTCTTCGAGATGTCGGACCAAGGCCTGCGCGAAGTTGCCAATCCATCCGAGCTCTTCCTCGGCGAACGCAACGAGAAATCGCCCGGTGCCGCGGTTTTTGCCGGCATGGAAGGAACCCGGCCGCTGCTTGTCGAGGTGCAGGCGCTGGTCGCACCGACCTCGCTCGGCACGCCGCGACGGGCGGTCGTCGGCTGGGACTCGGCGCGGCTCTCCATGATCCTTGCGGTGCTGGAGGCCCATTGCGGCGTCCGGCTCGGGCAGCACGACGTCTATCTGAATGTCGCCGGAGGGTACCGTATTTCCGAGCCGGCGGCGGATCTTGCCGTCGCTTCCGCGCTGGTTTCGTCGCTCGCCGGGCTTGCTCTTCCGGCCGATTGCGTCTATTTCGGCGAAGTCAGCTTGTCGGGCGCAGTCCGGCCGGTTTCGCATACCGCTCAACGTCTCAAGGAAGCCGAGAAGCTCGGTTTTTCCCAGGCCGTATTGCCGTCTGCAACAGCCGACCTGGCGAAGAGCGGCAATGGCCGCTGGAGCGAGATGGAAAGCCTGCCGGACCTGGTGGCGCGCATCGCCGGATCGCGGCGCGCCCTGCAACAGACGGACGAGGCAGAATGAAGGATCGGGTGGCACCGAAACGCGCTTGCGGCGCGACGCCGTCGACAAGCGGTGGAAAGATGATCCGGGCGCGTGCAGACGGGGCCTGCGGCGGATAAGCTTGGTAAGACCCGAGTCAAGACGGGGTCGGAGTAAGGACAACATGCCCATTACAATTCTCGACGGTATCGTTCTCGGCGTCGCACTGTTTTCGGCCATCCTCGCCATGGTGCGCGGCTTCTCGCGCGAGGTCCTTTCGGTCGCGAGCTGGGTTGGTGCGGCGGCGGCGGCCTATTTCCTCTATCCGTACCTCCTGCCCTATGCGAAGCAATACACCACCAATGACACGGTCGCGATGATCGGCTCGGCCGCGGTGATCTTCCTGGTGGCGCTGATCATCATTTCCTTCGTCACCATGCGGATCGCCGACTTCATCATCGACAGCCGCATCGGCGCGCTCGACCGTACGCTCGGTTTCCTTTTCGGTGCCGCACGCGGCATCCTCCTCGTCGTCGTCGCCATGCTGTTCTTCAACTGGCTCGTGGCGCCGCCGCAGCAGCCGATCTGGGTCACCCAGGCGAAGTCGAAGCCGCTGCTCGACAATCTTGGCAACAAGCTGGTCGCGCTGCTGCCGGAAGAGGCGGACGCTACCATTCTCGACCGCCTGCGCGGCAAGGACACGACGGGCGAAGGTGAAAGCGATGCTCCGCCGGCCGCCACCGAACAGTCGCCCGCCGAGGAAACGCCGGCGACGAACGGCTAAAGGAAACGAGGAAATTTGCAACAAAGCCCGCTGTGCGGGCTTTGTCCATTTGGAAATAACGCTTGCCAGGCATTTCGGCTAAGATCGCTTGACGTCTGGCAGCCTGATCACGATATGCGCACCGGCACGGAGCAAAGGCGACTGTGATGAACGATCTCAGATCCAGTGAAATCCACGACGAACTCGATGGCGATACGCTGCATGAGGAATGCGGCGTGTTCGGCATTCTCGGACATCCGGATGCAGCCACGCTGACGGCTCTTGGGCTGCATGCGCTCCAGCATCGCGGCCAGGAAGCCGCGGGTATCGTCACCTTCGACGGCAAGCAGTTCTATACCGAAAAGCGCATGGGCCTCGTCGGCGACCACTATACCGACCCGGCGACGCTCGCCAAGCTGCCAGGCTTTGTCTCCATCGGCCACACGCGGTACTCGACGACCGGCGAGGTGGCGCTGCGCAACGTCCAGCCGCTCTTTGCCGAACTCGAAGTCGGCGGCATCGCCATCGCCCATAACGGCAACTTCACCAATGGCCTGACGCTGCGGCGCCAGCTGATTGCCGACGGCGCCATCTGTCAGTCGACATCTGACACCGAAGTCGTCCTTCACTTGATCGCCCGCTCGAAGCAGACCTCCTCCTCCGACCGTTTCATCGACGCCATCCGCCAGATGGAAGGCGGCTATTCGATGCTGGCGATGACGCGCACCAAGCTGATCGCCGCGCGCGACCCGATCGGTATCCGCCCCCTGGTCATGGGCGAACTCGACGGCAAGCCGATCTTCTGTTCGGAAACCTGTGCGCTCGACATCATCGGCGCCAAGTACATCCGTGATATCGAGAATGGCGAAGTCGTCATCTGCGAGATCCAGCCGGACGGCTCGATCTTGATCGATGCGCGCAAGCCCGAGGCACCACGGCCCGAACGGCTCTGCCTCTTCGAATATGTCTATTTCGCCCGTCCGGATTCGGTCGTCGGCGGCCGCAGCGTCTATGTGGCGCGCAAGAACATGGGCATAAATCTCGCCAAGGAATCGCCCGTCGACGCGGATGTCGTCGTCCCCGTCCCCGACGGCGGCACCCCGGCCGCGCTCGGCTATGCGCAGCAGAGCGGCATTCCCTTCGAGTACGGCATCATCCGCAACCACTATGTCGGACGGACCTTCATCGAGCCGACGCAGCAGATCCGCGCCTTCGGCGTCAAGCTGAAGCATTCGGCCAATCGCGCCATGATCAAGGACAAGCGTGTCGTGCTTGTCGACGACTCGATCGTGCGTGGAACGACGTCGGTCAAGATCGTCCAGATGATCCGCGAGGCCGGCGCACGCGAAGTGCATATCCGCGTCGCCAGCCCGATGATCTTCCATCCCGATTTCTATGGCATCGACACTCCCGATCGCGACAAGCTGCTGGCCAACCAGCATGCCGACCTCGCTTCCATGTGCCGCTTCATCGGCGCGGATTCGCTTGAGTTCCTGTCGATCGACGGTCTCTATCAGGCCGTCGGCGGCGCCCCGCGCGATCCGCAGGCGCCGCAGTTCACCGACCATTACTTTACCGGCGACTATCCGACCCGCCTGCTCGATCAGGAAGGCGCGAGTAACGTCCGCAAACTTTCGGTTCTTGCCAGCAACGGATAACCAGACACCAACATGACGCTCAATCTGAAAGACCGGATCGCCGTCGTCACCGGCGCATCGCGCGGTATCGGCTATTTCACCGCCCTCGAACTTGCCAAGGCCGGCGCCCATGTCATCGCCTGCGCCCGCACCGTCGGCGGCCTGGAGGAGCTGGACGACGCCATCAAGGCGGTGGGCGGATCGGCGACGCTGGTCCCCTTCGACCTTGCCGACATGGCCGCGATCGACAAGCTCGGCGGCGCCATCAACGAACGCTGGGGCAAGCTCGACATCCTGGTGGCCAATGCCGGCGTGCTCGGCACGATCTCGCCTATCGGCCATGTCGAGGCCAAGGTCTTCGACACGGTGATGACGATCAACGTCACCGCCACCTGGCGCCTGATCCGCTCGCTCGAGCCCCTGCTCGTCAAATCCGATGCCGGCCGCGCGCTTATCCTGTCATCGAGTGCTGCGCACAAGTGCAAACCCTTCTGGGGCCCCTACTCCGCCTCCAAGGCGGCTGTCGAGGCACTGGCGCGCACCTGGGCCTACGAGACGCAGCGCCTGCCGCTGCGCATCCTCAGCGTCGATCCGGGTGCGACGCGCACCGCCATGCGGGCCCAGGCCGTGCCGGGCGAGGATCCCGCGACCGTGCCGCACCCCTCCGAGGTCGCGGCCGCGCTGATGCCCCTCTTCAGTCCGGATCAGACCGAAACCGGCAAGCTCTTCATCGTTCGAGAAAAGAAGATCGTCGACTACCGCCTGCCGGAGTGATCCGCTTCAGCGCGTGTCCCACAAAGAAAGCCACCGCGGTGTCTCGCGGTGGCTTTTCGAAACGCATTTGCGGTCAGTCGGTGTCCCCTGGCAGGCCATCATTTCCCTGGCCGGCAGGCCAGTCACCATATTTCCGCTGCCAGGAGCGCGCCCCGAACGGCAGGGTAAGCAAATAGCCGACTGCCGTCACGACCATCGTCTCCCAGGTGTAGGTCATCAAAGTCGCAACGTAGAGGACGACGACAAGGATGGCCGGGAGCACCAGATCACGGCGAACGCGGTTTTCGGACTTGCCGGACCAGACCGGCAGGCGGCTGACCAGCAGGAAGGCGATCAGCACGGTATAGAACGCCGCGATCAAGGCGAAGATCCTGCCGGGCGCCAGCCCCAGGAGACCGATATAGACCGGCAGCAGCACCAGCATGGCGCCGGCCGGAGCCGGCACGCCGACGAAATATTCCGACTGCCAGGCCGCCTTGACGGGGCGCTCGGCCATGACGTTGAAGCGGGCAAGTCTCAAGCCGACCGCAATCGCATAGATCAGCGCCGCGATCCAGCCGACCGAACGCGCCTGGTCGAGCAGAAAGACGTAAAGGACAAGGGCCGGGGCGACGCCGAAATTGATGATATCGGCGAGCGAATCCATCTGCACCCCGAAGCTCGACGTCGCCTTCAGCAGCCGCGCCACGCGCCCGTCGATGCCATCCAGGAAGGCTGCGAGCAGAACCATCGCGACGGCCAGTTCGAAGCGGTTCTCGAAGGCCAGGCGGATGCCGGAAAGGCCCGCACAAATCGCCAGGACGGTGATCGTGTTCGGGACCATCAGGCGCAGCGGGATTTCCCGCAGACGCGGGCCGCGGGCCTTGTCATGCCCGTCGTTCGTGTCGGTCGCCGCTTCGGGGATCTCTGCCGTTTCTTCCTGCCGGGGATTTTCCATGTCGGTTCCTCACGCGCGTCGGCTGATGACCGGCCCCTTCGACGAGCCAAATTCAGCGATTACGGTCTCTCCGCCGATGGTTTTCTGACCGAGACTGACGCGCGGCTGCGCGCCTTGCGGGAGAAAGACATCGAGGCGCGAGCCGAACCGGATGAGGCCGAAGCGTTCGCCCCCTTCCAGCGAGGCATTTTCCGTCGTCCAGCAGAGAATGCGCCGCGCCACCAGGCCGGCGATCTGGACGACGCCGATGGCGCCGTGGCTCGTTTCGACGACAAGGCCGTTGCGTTCGTTGTCCAGGCTCGCCTTGTCGAGTTCGGCATTCAGGAAACTGCCGGCCCGATAGGCAATTCGCCTGACGGTGCCGCTCATCGGCGCGCGGTTCACGTGGCAGTCGAAGACGTTCATGAACACCGTAATGCGGAGCATCGGCTCCGCGCCGAGCCCGAGTTCTTCCGGCGGGGCGACTGTGGCGATCGACGATACGCGCCCGTCGGCCGGGCTGATGACGAGATCTTCGTCGATCGGCGTCATGCGCTCCGGATCGCGGAAGAAATAGGCGCACCAGGCGGTCAACAGAAAGCCAATCCACATCAGCGGCTCCCAAAGGAAGCCAAGGATCAGGGAAACGACGAAGAAGATCGCAATGAAGCGATAGCCTTCCTTGTGCACCGGCACCAGCGTGTTGCGGACCGTTTCGATCAAGCTCATCAACTTACTCCAGATATGACGCGGAACGTGAACTAGCGCGATTTCGCACACCCGGCAACGGCGAACGGCAAATGGCGGTTGCGACGACGCGGCCTGCAGTGACCCTGCTCAGGCCGCCGGCGCGCCGCGGTCGACGATGCCGAGATCATCGCGTTCGCGCACCCGCTTCAACTGCTCCTCGGCCTGTGTAGCCTCGCGCTGGCGGCTCCACATCGAGGCGTAGAGGCCGTCGCGGTCGATCAATTCGCCGTGCGTGCCCCGTTCGGCGATGACGCCGTCCTTGAGCACGATGACCTCGTCGGCGTTGATGACGGTCGACAGGCGATGGGCGATCACCAGCGTGGTGCGATTGCGCGATACGATATCGAGGGCCGCCTGGATTTCCTGCTCCGTCTTCGTGTCGAGCGCGGAGGTCGCCTCGTCGAGGATCAGGATCGGCGGCGCCTTCAGGATCGTCCGCGCGATCGCCACGCGCTGCTTCTCGCCGCCCGAAAGCTTCAGCCCGCGCTCGCCGACCATTGCCAGGTAGCCTTCCGGCAAGCCGCGGATGAAGTCGGCGATTTGCGCCGCTTCGGCGGCCGCCTCTACTTCGGCATCCGAGGCCGCCACCCGGCCGTAGCGGATGTTATAGGCGATCGTGTCATTGAAGAGCACCGTATCCTGGGGAACCATGCCGATCGCGGATCGCAGGCTCTTCTGGGTAACGTCGCGCACATCCTGACCATCGACGGTGATCGATCCCCGCTGAACGTCGTAGAAGCGATAGAGCAGCCGAGACAAAGTGGACTTGCCGGCCCCGGACGGACCGACGACCGCCACCGTCTTGCCGGCAGGCACCTCGAAGGAAATTCCCTTGAGGATTGGACGAGCCGGATCATAGGCGAAATGCACGTCCTTGAAGAGGATCGCGCCGCGCCCGATCGCGAGTTCCTTCGCATCCGGCCGATCGACCACTTCCGCTTCAACGTCGAGAAGGTCGAACATGTGTTCGATGTCCGTCAGCCCCTGGCGGATCTCGCGATAGACGAAGCCGATGAAGTTCAGCGGAATAGCCAACTGAATGAGCATCGCGTTGATGAAGACGAAATCGCCGATGGTCTGCTCGCCGCTTCTCACGGCAAGCGCCGAGATCGTCATCATCACCGCCGTGCCGGCCCCAAAAATCAGTGCCTGGCCGAAGTTCAGCCAGCCGAGGGAGGTCCAGACCTGCGTCGCGGCACGTTCGTAGCGCTCCATCGACTTGTCGAAGCGCTTCGCCTCCATGTCTTCATTGCCGAAATATTTGACCGTTTCGAAATTGAGCAGCGAATCGATCGCCTTGGTGTTGGCGTCGGTATCGCTGTCGTTCATCGACCGGCGGATGGCGATGCGCCAGTCGCTGGCGCGGACCGTGAACCAGATATAGAGCCAGACGGTGATGGCGGTGACGACGAGATAGCTGAAGCCGTAACCCCACCAGAAGATCACCGCGGTCAGCAGAAACTCGATCAATGTCGGGACGCTGTTCAGGATCGTGAAGCGAACGATCGTCTCGATGCCCTTAGTGCCGCGCTCGATGATGCGCGACAGCCCGCCCGTACGCCGCTCCAGATGGAAGCGCAGCGACAGCTGATGCATGTGGACGAAGGTTCGGTAGGCCAGCTGCCGAACCGCGTGCTGGCCGACACTCGCAAAAAGGGCGTCACGCAATTGGTTGAGACCGGATTGCAGCAGGCGGGCCAGATTGTAGGCGAGCACCAGCATGACGGCGCCGGTCAGGAATTGCGGCAGGAAGCCGAGCGCATCCGGCTTGTTGTTCAGCGCATCGGTCGCCCACTTGAAGAAATAGGGAACGAGGACGAGGACAATCTTGGCGGCGACGAGAATGATCGTCGCCCAGACAACGCGCAACTTGAGATCGGGACGATCATCCGGCCACATATAAGGCCAGAGATTGGCGATCGTACCCAATGGATTGGCGGCATCGGCGGAAACCGTCTTCTTCTGGCGCGTAGGTGTCAAATGTATCTGCTTCCGATGCTTCCGGATCGCGGCGATGCCGAATGCACGCGACCCCCGACGTCAGTCAACCGAAGGGTCAGGATACCGCGCGAACTCGTCCGCGACCCTGACCGACCAATGAAAAGCGGCGTCCTTGAAGACGCCGCCTTCCTTACAGATAGGTCCACCCCCGCACGATCGCAATGGAACTGCGGTTGGAAGACGGAATATTATTCGCGCCTCACGCGCTTGCGATGGATCTCGCGCGACTCGTCGTCGGAGAGCGCCTCGTTGGGCACCCCGAACACCTGTCCGGGGCGGATCAGATCGGGATTGTCGATCTGTTCGCGATTGGCGAGATAGATCGTCGTGTAGCGTACGCCCGCGCCATAGACGCGACGCGAAATCTGCCAGAGCGTGTCGCCGCGACGAATGATCACCGATTCTTTGCTTTCCTTGAGCGGCGCCTGCTCGATCGTTGCAGGCTGCGCCTCAGCCGGCGAGGACGCGGCGACCTGGTCGTTCGCAGGCGGCGTTGCGGCCTTCGCCGCGCTCTCGGGCTTCGGCGGCTCCAACGCCTCGCTCGCCGTCGCCTGGGGCCTGGCGGCGGCCACCAGTCCAGTCCCAGCCGGCCGTTGCGGCAAGGCAGGTCCGATGACCCCGTCGACCTTGCCAAGCGTCGCGACGATGCCTGGCGGGTCCTGCGGCGAAGTGCGCAGAAGCTTCAGGGCCTCGGCGGCTGCCTTCGAAGCCTCGGCCGCCGCCGCCGTCTGGGCAGCGTCCGCACTCTCGGCCGGCTTGAATTCGGAGAGTGACTTCAGCGCAAATTCCGTTGCCGAACGAGCAGCGGCCAGTTGCTCGGCGGAGGGCTGCTTGCCATCGGCGAAAAGCCCCTTCAGCAGGGTGAGCGCCTTGCCTGCCTCCGTCCTCAGGCTATCGAGACCTGGCGCAGCGTGTTCCGAGGAGGAACCGGCAATCGCGGCGACCTGCGTGCCGGCCGGCCTGTCGAAGGGCACTGAGGCGCGCATCGCCACCTTGGTGGCGTCCTCGCTCATCATGTCCGCACGGATGATGTGACTGCCGACGGTGAGGTCAACCGAACCGTCGACCACGAAATGTCCCTTGTCGTCCGCCTTCATCTCGCCGACGAGCGTGTCGTCGGCATAGATGCGCACCAGCGCTCCGGGTTTCGCGTTGCCGGCAACGAACATCTTGCTGCCTTCGATCTCCACGGCCGTCACCTGAAGCCCCGGCACGGTATTGGAGGGGGCCGGCGTCGCGGGCACCGCCTCCGTCGCGCCGTTCTGCGTGGCGGGCGCGGCGGCAGTTTCGGTCGGCTTGAATTCCGCCTTCGGCGTGGTGATCACCCGGCTCGCCTCGCCCGGTTTCGACACCATCGCCAGCAGTTGCCCGCCCGGCTCCTTCGGCACGGAAACCGTCGCAACCTCTTCGGAGATCTTGCTGGCGCCGTCGGTGCCGACGCTTCGCAGCGTCAACTGGTGGTCGCCTGCGGCAAGCGGCTTGTCAAAGACTGCGGCGAAATCCCCGGCGGCGTTGACATCGGCCGTGCCGACAACGGCGTTGCCGCTCAGAATTTCGAGCTTCGTGCCCGGCTCAGCGCGGCCGGCGACGACGGTCGACCCGTCGGGTTCCACCCGCAGGAGATCGAAGCCAGGGACAGTCAAATCGGCCGCACCGGGTGCGGTGCCGCCGGCCGTGGCGACTGCCTGCTTCGTGGCCGCATCTTGTGCGGGGCCCGGAGCACTGGCGGCCGGCGCTGTCCCCGCGGTCTCCGTGCCGGTTGCCGCCGGTTGCGCGGCCTGATCCTTGTCGTCGTTCAAATCGAGGTTCGGCTGAACCACGAAAACCATCAATGCGGTCGCAATCGCCAGCACACCGAGGGCCACCCAGCTGGCCTTGTTCTTGATCATGCCACTCTCCACAGGAACGGAGCGCTGCTCCGCACATGCCCCTTCGTCGACTTACAACACGCAAGCCATTGCCACATTATAGCGCAACGGCGGTCGCCCGTCCGAATTCTTCAATGTATTGCTGAAATTGCTAACGTTTCCTGTAGTTAAGCACAAGTTTCGACTGCGCCGGCGAGAAACTGTGCGGCAAATTTTCGTGCATTTTCCTTGACCGGTGCTGCGCTGCAATGTCTTTTGCCCCGATGAGCAACCAGCCTATTCCGATTCGATCCGTCTGCGTCTATTGCGGTTCGCAGCCAGGACGCGATCCCGCACATATCGAAGCGGGGCGTCTTCTTGGCAAATCGATTGCCGATCACGGATTGCAGCTCGTTTATGGCGGCGGCACGCGCGGCATCATGGGTGCCGTGGCGAGCGGCGTGCTTTCGGCCGGCGGTCACGTCACCGGCATCATTCCCGAATTCCTGATGGACAAGGAAGCGACCCGCCACTCGCTCGGCCAGCTCAACGAGCTGATCGTCACCGGCGACATGCACGAGCGCAAGCACACGATGTTCGAGCGGGCGGACGCCTTCATAGCGCTGCCGGGCGGCATCGGCACGCTCGAGGAAATCGTCGAGATCATGACCTGGGCGCAGCTCGGCCGCCACCGCAAGCCGATGGTGTTCGGCAATATCAACGGCTTCTGGGCGCCGATGCTCGAACTGCTGACGCACATGCGCGAGCAGGGTTTCGTCCACACGGCCCACCTGGTTCAGCCATTGGTGATCGACCGGGTCGAAGACATCGTTCCCGGCATCCTCGCCTCCGCCGCCGCGAACGGTCGCGAGGGCGAAAGCGAGATCATCTCCAGACTCTGACTTACTCCGCGGGGGTCGGCTGTGCGGCGCGACGCGCCCTGCTTTCGGCCAGCATCGCTCCGGAATAGATGAAGAGTGCTGCCCAGATCAGTGCAAAGGCGATGAGCTTCGCGACGCCGAAGGGTTCGTGAAACACGAAGACGGCGATCACGAAGATCATCGTTGGAGCGATATATTGCATGATGCCGATGGTCGAGAGCCTGAGGAGCTTGGCGCCATTGGCATAGATCATCAGCGGCACGGCGGTGACCAGCCCACAGGACAGCAAGAGGACGACGTCGGCCATGGTCGTATCGCCGAAATGCCCCTGACCTGTCGCCTCGAGCCAGATGATGTAGCCGACCGCCGGGATGCTGAGCAGCAGCACTTCGAGGAAGAAACCCTGGTTCGGTCCGATCGGCAGCGTCTTGCGAAAGAAGGCGTAGAAGCCCCAGGAGATGCAGAGCCCGATCGACACCCAGGGCAGGCCGCCGGCGTCGAAGGCGAGCACGGCGACCGCAAGCGCGGCGAGCCCGATCGCCACCATCTGCGCCCGATTCGGCCTTTCCTTGAGCAGCAGCGCGCCAAGGAAAATCGAAAACAGCGGGTTGATGTAATAGCCGAGTGCCGTCTCGATCGCCCGGCCGGCGCCGATCGCCCAGACATAGATGCCCCAGTTGACGGTGATGAGGGCGGCCGTCAGTGTGGCCATTTTCAGCATTCGCGGCGAGCGTAGCGCAGTTTTGATCTCCTGCGTGCGGCCAAGCCACAGAAGCACGAGACCGGCGAGCGGCACCGACCAGACGATGCGGTGGGCGACGACTTCGGGCGCAGGGATGTGTGCCACCGCCTTCATGAAGAAGGGCAGGAAACCCCAGAGCAGATAGGCCGTCAGCGCGAAGGCGAAGCCTCTCGCGGAATCGGTATTCTCGGCGGGCTGCTTCGCATTCGGCTCTGCCATGATCCTGATCCTGAAAACTCGACCGGAGCAATGCGACTCCGGTGCCAATCGACGGCCAGCCATCAGCGGAGATCGGCCGTCTCTCTCCCTGCGTCCTACTCCAACGAACGGTGATGCACCAATTCATTTCCGTGAACCGATGCGTGAACGGGATTGAAGGTGGGGCGACGCTATTCCGCCGCGATCAGCCCGACCCGGTCGCGGTTCTTCAGCAGCTTGTAGACGATACTGTCCATCAGCGCCTGGAAGGAGGCGTCGATGATGTTGTCGGAAACACCGACGGTCCACCAGCGCGCGCCGGTGCGGTCCGTCGATTCGATCAGCACGCGGGTGACGGCCCCGGTGCCGCCGTTCAGGATTCGCACCTTGTAGTCGGCGAGTTCGAGATCGGCGATCTCGGACTGGAATTTGCCGAGGTCCTTGCGAAGAGCAAGGTCGAGCGCATTGACGGGGCCATGTCCCTCGGCGACCGACATCATCACTTCCCCGTCGACGATGACCTTGACCACGGCCTCCGACACGGTCTTCAGATGGCCGTTCGCATCGAAGCGGCGCTCGACCATCACCCGGAAGCTTTCGACATGGAAGAAATCCGGCACGGTGCCGAGAATGCGGCTGGCGAGCAGCGTGAAGCTCGCATCGGCGCCCTCATAGGCATAGCCGGTCGCCTCGCGCTCCTTGACGATTTCGATCAGCTTGTCGAGCCGCGGATCGTCCTTGGCGACAGTGATGCCGCGCCGTTTGAGCGCGTTGATGAAGTTTGCCTTGCCGCCCTGGTCGGAGACCATGACCTTGCGCAGATTGCCGACCGACTCGGGCGCGACATGCTCGTAGGTGCGCGGATCCTTCAGAAGCGCCGAGGCGTGGATGCCGGCCTTGGTGGCGAAGGCCGAAGCGCCGACATAGGGCGCCTGCGGGTCCGGCGAACGGTTGAGGAGTTCGTCGAAGGCATGGGCAAGCGTCGTCAATTCCTGCAGCTTGTCGGCATCGATGCCGGTCTCGAAGCGATTCGAATAGGCTTTCTTCAGCGCAAGCGTCGCAATCAGCGTCACCAGATTGGCGTTGCCGCAGCGCTCGCCGATGCCGTTCAGCGTTCCCTGTATCTGCCGCGCCCCGGCTTCGACCGCGGCGAGCGAGTTGGCCACCGCCTGGCCGGTATCGTTGTGGGCGTGGATGCCGAGATTGGCGCCCGGCACCCCCGCGGCGATCACGGCCGAAACGATCTCACGGATTTCCGGCGGCTGCGTGCCGCCATTGGTGTCGCAGAGCACCACCCATCGCGCCCCGGCCTCGAGCGCCGTTCTCGCACAGGCGATCGCATAGGCCGGGTTCGCCTTGTAGCCGTCGAAGAAATGCTCGCAGTCGACCATCGCCTCGCGGCCGGAGGGGACCACAGCCTCGACGGAGGCGCGGATATTCTCGAGGTTCTCCTCGTTGGAACAGCCGAGCGCCACCTCGACATGGTAGTCCCAGCTCTTGGCGACGAGACAGATGGCATCGCTTTTCGCCGCCAGCAGCGCATTGAGGCCCGGGTCGTTGGAGGCGGAGACGCCCGCACGCTTGGTCATGCCGAAGGCGACGAAGGCGGCCTGCTGCGTACGCCTTTTCGTGAAGAACTCCGTGTCGGTCGGATTTGCCCCCGGATATCCGCCCTCGACATAGTCCATCCCGAATTCGTCGAGCATCGCCGCAATCGCGATCTTGTCCTCGACGGAAAAGTCGATGCCGGGCGTCTGCTGCCCGTCCCGAAGCGTCGTGTCGAAAAGATAGATGCGTTCCTTGGTCATGGCTCGGTCCAAAATGCGAGTCTAGAAAACAGCGCGGGTTGTAATCATCCCGCTATTCGGTCTTTCCGGCGAATTTGTCGGTCGCGCGGACCAGGCGATCGAGAATGCCCGGTTCGGAATAGGCATGGCCCGCCCCCTCGAGCAGATGGAATTCGGCCTCCGGCCATGCCTTGTGCAGCAGCCAGGCGTATCTGGCCGGACACGGCATATCATAGCGGCCATGGACGATCACCCCAGGAATGCCGTGGAGCTTGTGGGCGTCGCGCAGCAATTGCCCTTCCTCGAGCCAGCCGGCATTGACGAAGAAATGGTTCTCGATCCTCGCAAAGGCATCGGCAAACTCCTCTTCTTCGAAACGGTTACTGGTCGCCGGCTCCGGCAGAAGCGTGATCGTCTCGCCTTCCCAGATGCTCCAGGCCTTAGCCGCGGCAAGCCGCGTCGCGCGATCGTTGCTCGTCAGGCGGCGGTGATAGGCGCGCATCATCTCGTGCCGTTCTTCCGGCGGTATCGGGGCGATGAAGCGTTCCCACTTGTCCGGAAACATCTCCGAGACACCGGACTGATAGTACCAGTCGAGTTCGGCCCTGGTGAGCATATAGACACCCCGGACGACCAGCTCGGAGACGCGCTCGGGAAACTTTTCAGCATAGGCGAGCGCCAGCGTTGAACCCCAGGAGCCGCCGAAGACCAGCCATTTTTCGGGACCGGCCATTTCCCGCAGCCGCTCGATATCGGCGACGAGATGCCAGGTGGTATTGGCCTCGGTCTCGGCATGCGGGGTCGACTTGCCGCAGCCGCGCTGATCGAACAGCGTCACATCGTAGAGCGCCGGATCGAAGAGGCGGCGATGGTTCGGCGAAATCGTCCCGCCGGGACCGCCGTGCAGGAAGACGGCCGGCTTCGCCCCGGGCGTGCCCACCCTTTCCCAGTAGATCACATGGCCGTCGCCGACCTCGACATGACCCGAGGCATAAGGCTCGATTTCCGGATAGAGAGTTCTGAGCGCAGCACTCACAGCAGGTCTTCCTCGGGTGGCCAGTGAACGGTGTCGAAATCGGGGTGCTGGCGGCTCGATCCCAGCACGCGCAGATGGCGCGCGGCGGCCTCTACGCTGCCGTCGTCCGTGTCCCTTTCGGGAAGTTTTTGCAGGTGCGCAAACCACATCATGCGGGACTCGACCCCGGACTGATAGATGGGTTGGACGTCGTCGGGATCGTCGAGCGAACCCAGTGCGATGTTCAGGAAGCCCGCGTCCGGCATGTCGTAGAACAGCGGCGTCCCGCAATTGCGGCAGAAGCCGCGCCGCACCAGATCGGAGGATCGAAACCAGGAAGGCTGACCGCGTGTGACGCTGAAATCCTCGCGCGCGATATTGGCAAGCGGCAGGAAATAATTGCCCGCCGCCTTCTGGCACATGCGGCAGTGACAGATATGCGGATCGTCGAGCGTGCCCTCGGCGCGGTAACGCACCTGGCCGCATTGGCAGCCGCCCGTGAAGATGCGCCGGATCATCATGTCCAGGCCCCGGACGCCGGCCACTGCTCCGTCTCGTGATCGGGATGCTGGAAGGAAATGATCTGTTCCTGCCGCGAATAATAGTCCTGATCGTCATGGACCGGCTGGTCGAAGATCGTTTCGACCCAAGGCAGGCGTGCCTGGTAGTTGACCTGAATCCGCGGCGCGAGATCGGAGCGGTCGTCGAAGGCGCCGATCGCGATTTCCAGGCCGCCGGGATGCCGATAGGTCAGCGGAGTGCCGCATTTCGGGCAAAAGCCGCGATCGATGTTGACCGAGGATTGAAAATAGCTCGGCTCGTCGCGCGTCCATTCGACGCCGTCCTTCGGCGCGGTCACCAAGGCTGAAAAGAACGAACCGAACTGCTTCTGGCACATCCGGCAATGGCAGATCGAGGGGCGTCCGAGCTTGCCGCGGATGCGGAAACGGACCGAACCGCACTGGCAGCCTCCAGTTCGCATGGCGTCACTCATCGTCTCTCCTCCGGAGGCCAGGTGTCGGTGTCATGATCGGGATGCTGATAGGAAACAAGATCGGCGAGGTAAGAAGCCTCGTCGAGATCGTTCATCGTCTCCTCGCCGGTAAGGGCTGGCACGTGGTCGACATAGGGCAATTTCGCCTCGGTCCCCCACTGAATGGTCGGGGCGATGCCTTCCGGGCTATCGAAAGAGGCAATGGCCAAAGCCATCCCGTCCGGCGCCTCGAAGGTGAGCGGCGTACCGCAATCGCCGCAGAAGCCGCGCCAAACCGCGTTGGACGACTGGAAGCGCTTGCGCTGCCCGCGTGTCCAGGCGACTTTCGCGCCCCGTACGGAAACGAGCGGCAGATAGAAGTTGCCGCTCGCCTTCTGGCACATACGGCAATGGCAAACCGAGGCATCGCCGAGCTTGCCCTCGACGCGGAAGCGGACCGCACCACATTGGCATCCGCCGGTATGGATTTCGTCAGCCATGTCTTCCTCCTCGTTCGCCGGTGCCGGGCAACGATCAGACCTGCGATCGTTTCACTTCCCAGGTGGTCACCCGTTCGCCGGTTTCCGGATCCTTGCCGTCCTTGAGCTGGACGCCGCGGGCCAGGAGATCGGCGCGGATCGCATCAGCTTCGGCGTAGTTCTTCGTCTTCAGGAGTTCGAGCCGGGCCCGCACGCGACCGTCGATCTCCTCTACGACGGCTTCATCGAGTTCGATCTCCTTCGGCAGCACGCCGATCAGCGCTGCGCTTGCGGCGAAGACGCCGAGATATTGTGCATCCGCCGACGCCTTCTGCGCCAGCGCATGCAGCGCCTGGATCGCGGCGACGGTGTTGAGGTCGTCCACCAGTGCAGCCACGACCGAGGCGTCCGCCTCGCCGGTCGCCTCGCCCAGCGCGGGCCACCTGGAGAGCAGGTGCTCGGCTTCCTCGAGCCGCTTGATCGAGAAGTCGATCGGCTCGCGGTAGTGCGTCATCAGCATTGCGAGCCTCAGCACTTCGCCCGGCCATTTGCGGCCGCCGAACGTCTCCGTGTGCAGGAGTTGGTAGATGGTGACGAAATTGCCTTCGGACTTCGACATCTTGCGGCCTTCGACCTGCAGGAAGCCGTTGTGCATCCAGACATTGGCCATGACGCTCGTGCCGTGCGCGCAGCGCGACTGGGCGATCTCGTTCTCGTGATGCGGGAAGATCAGGTCGAGCCCGCCCCCGTGGATGTCGAAGACTTCGCCGAGATAGCGGACGCTCATCGCCGAACATTCGATGTGCCAGCCGGGCCGGCCGCGCCCCCAAGGGCTCTCCCATCCGGGCTCGTGCTCCTGCGAGAGCTTCCAGAGCACGAAGTCGCCTGGATTTTTCTTGTGCGCCTCGACCGCGACACGGGCACCGGCCTGCTGCTCGTCGAGGTTGCGCTTGGAAAGCTGCCCGTAGTCCGCCATCGACTTCGTGTCGAAAAGCACCTCGCCCTCGGACTCGTATGCATGGCCCTTGGCGAGGAGCTTCTCGATGATCTCGACCATCTGCGGGATGCTCTCGGTGGCGCGCGGCTGAACCGTCGGATCGAGGCAGCCGAGCACCGCGGCATCCTCGAGGAACTGTGTCTCGGTCTTCTCGGTGACGCGCCGGATCGCTTCGTTTAGCGGCAGGCCGGGATAGTCGCGCAGGGCGCGCGCATTGATCTTGTCATCGACGTCGGTGATATTGCGCGCATAGGTGATGTGGCTTTCGCCATAGACATGGCGAAGCAACCGGAACAGCACGTCGAAGACGATGATCGGCCGCGCATTGCCGATATGGGCATAGTCGTAGACGGTCGGGCCGCAGACATACATGCGGACGTTCTGAGGGTCGATCGGCCGAAAATCGGCCTTTTCCCGCGTCAGCGTGTTGTACAGCTTCAAAGTCGGCATTCCGCCCATCCCAATTCTCCAAGACTGCATGCAACCGTAACACTATACGCCCGGGCCGGCCCGCACGTTTGTCATCTTGGATTTCGGGAGACGAAAACGGCCAGGGCCAGCGGATCGCTAGCGAATAATCTTCCGGCAAATAATGCAGATAACCGTTTCCATGGCGATCCTTATCGCGCGTCGCATGACGCCGGTCAAGAGGCGAGCCGCATGCAAGCAAAGGTGGGCAAGAGCGCAACACCGCGGCCATGGATTTGTCACGATTTGGCTCGACCGGATCATCGGGCGGGAAACGTGATTCGCGCTGCACCTTCGTGCAGCATCGGATGCGTGTTTCCCGCGGAACAAGGAGAAACGCCGTTTTCGGGCACAAAAGGGAAGACGAAGCGTTTCCGATCTAGGGAAGCATCAAGGAGAACATGAAATGAAACCCGCCAAGACACCCGGCTCCAAACCAGCGGCAGCCGATCTCGTGGCGAAATACCGGCCGGTCGGCCTCAAGGCCGTACTCGCCGCCGCGCTACAGGCCAAAGCCAAACCTGCCGGCAAGAAACCCGCCAAGCGTCCCCTGCCAGAGCGGAGCGCGCTCTAAAAGAGCGTCAGCTGTCCATTGTCTCCATCGCGCTCGTCGGCAGGATTTCTTACCGCCGGAAGCGATGCGACGGGCGTGATTTCTTCCTGGAGATCGGGTCCGGCATTCGCGACTTTGTTGACCCGGTCGGATACCGGTATCGCCTCGAAGAAATCCTCGGGCGCCGGACTCATGAGGTCGGCAATGTCGCGCGGTTCCTGCGTCCGGCAGTCCAGCCAGCGGGAAAATTCCTCCGGCGGGACCACCACGGGCATGCGATCGTGGATCTGCCGGACCGTTTTGTTCGCGCCGGTGGTGAGGATGGCGGCCGTATCGACCTCCGATCCATCGGCCGACGACCAGGTCTCCATGAGACCGGCGAAGGCGACGATGCCGCCTTTCTTCGGTCGGACCCAATAAGCTTGCGAGGCTTCACGGCTGCCTTTCGGCGGGCGATGCCATTCGTAGAAGCCGGAGGCTGGCACCAGAATGCGGCGGTGGCGCATCGCGGCGCGGAAGGCGGCCTTTTCCGTCGCGGTTTCGGCGCGGGCATTGATGAGCAAGGGAAAGCTGCGCGGATCCTTCACCCAAGCTGGAGTGAAGCCCCAGCGGACAAGCATGGCCTTTCGGTCGGGCAGGTTGCTGCCCGGCTCCGGCCGCTCGGAAGCAACGACGACGAGGATCGGCTGGGTCGGCGCGATGTTGAACCTCGCCGGAAAGTCTTCCACCTTCAGCAGGCCAAACAGTTCCAGCAATTCTTCCGGGCTCGCCGTAAGCGCAAAACGTCCGCACATGACATGGGTGTGGCATTTCACGTAGTATGGGTCAACGACATATGAATATAGCTGCCACGATGACCCGCCAGCCCCAACTCGCCTCCTCCGCCATCATCGAACGGAATGGACGCTATCTGCTCGTCCGCCGGACCAATCCGCCATCGGCCGACATGTATGCCTTTCCGGGCGGCCGGGCGGAGCCAGGAGAGACTCCTGCCGAGACCGCCCTGCGCGAACTTGCCGAGGAGACCGGTATCTGCGGCCGCGACCCGGTACTTTTCGAGACCTACGACCTGGTTCCGAGCCACGCGGAAAGCCGGCATTTCCTGCTCTCCGTCTTCACCGTCGAGGCCGATCCGGATTGCGACGCCGTTGCCGCGGACGATGCGGCAGACGTCGGCTGGTTCACGCCGGAGGAGATCTTCGCGCTCCCCATCCCGGAGAGCGTCCGCCATTGCGTGGAAAAACTGGGTGTGGAAAAACTGCCCGGCATTCGGCCGTCGATCCGCCCGAGCCGCGACGCCCTTGCAAGCGGCGCCGATTCGGATTTGATGGACCCATGATCCCTGCGCCCTTCATCTTCCGACTTGTCCTGGCCGGCACCGCCCTCGCGGTCGCGGCCGGGGCGGCCGCACAGGAGGCAGCCCCTGCCCCTCAGGACACGCAGACTGCTGCTCCGCCCCCGGTCGAAGACAAGCAGCCGCCCTATGAGCAGCGCCTCGTCCGTCTGGCGGAAATCATCGGATCGGTCCACTATCTGCGCAATCTCTGCCTCAACCAGCCCGAAGACAGCTGGCGCCGCTCGATGCAGGAATTGATCGACAAGGAGACTGCCGACGAGCCGAAGCGGCGCGAGCGCATGACGGCCGCTTTCAACCGCGGGTACAGAACCTTCGCCTCGGTCTACACGACCTGCACGGAGCCCGCGACGCTCGCCGAAGAGCGATACCGTGCCGAAGGTGCAACACTCGCTTCCGAAATCGCCGCGCGCTTTGGAAATTAGGGAGATATTAACCTCTTTTTCCGCCGGCCCGTGTCGTTTCGGGAAAAGGCTGCTAAAGTCCGTTAAGAGAGTGGTAAGAAGTAACCGGCCTGTCTGCCCGTTCAGTTGCGGTTCAGCGGAGAGGCGCTAGGTTGACCAACTGCACGTGATGGAAGCCGCATGGAACGAATGATGGAACCAAGCCTGACCGACATCGACGACATGATCGTTCACGAGAAAATGCAGGCGGCCCTGGAACACCAGAACGAAGCCTGGGCGGACGGCATGGCGGATGGGATCGAGCCGGAAATCATTGCCGACGCGGCGATAGCGCTGGCCATGCGAGAAACCATTCGGCTGCATGGCGAAGACGGCGCCGAGGCCATGCTGAATTCGCTTCGCGAGCGCATGCTCGCCGGAGAGTTCTCGCCACAGCGGTCAATCCAATAGCATCAGGACTGCCCATGACCCGGAACCTTGCAGGCCGTGCCAGAGCGGTGCGCCTCGTCATGCTGTTGCTGGCGGGCGCTGCTTTCTGTGCCCCGATGGCGGCGCCGGCTGCATTCGCCTTGAGCGAGCTCAATGGCGCTCCTGCTCCGACCGACAGCGCTGAAAACGCGGCGCCGGCCGAGACGCCCGAGGCCGAAACGGAAGTGCCGCTTGAAATTCCGATGCCGGATCCGCTCGTCGACAAGGCCGCGACCGAGACCAAGGACGCCGTGCCGGAAGTGGTCCAGCCGGTCGAGGTTCTGTCCGATGTCTCGAAAATTCCCGCACCGGTCGCCCGCATGCGCGAACTGATCGTCGAGGCAGCCGCCTCCGGCGACATCGAGCGGCTCCGCCCCCTGCTCGGCAAAGGGCCAACCCAGACCCAGGTCAGTGGCAGCGGCGGCGATGAAGACCCGATCGCAATTCTGAAGGGTTTGTCCGGCGACCAGGATGGTGTCGAAATCCTCGCGATCCTGCTCGATGTCCTTTCGACCGGCTTCGTCCTTGCCGACAAGGGCACCTCGGAGGAAGCCTATGTCTGGCCCTATTTCGCCGAAAAGCCATTGTCTTCCTTGACCCCTCCGGAAAAGGTCGACCTCTTCCGGCTGGTGACCGCCGGTGATTTCGCCGGCATGGAAGAATTGGGCAATTATAACTTCTACCGCGTCGGGATCGCTCCGGACGGACAGTGGAAGTTCTTCGTCGCCGGCGATTGAATATTTCTCACGCGCGGGATGCGGGCGGAAAACCGCTTCGCACTTTTCCTCATCCCGCTTTGCGCGCTTGCCCTTCAACAGCGGAAATCCTACCTCTTCGTCAAAGAGAACGGGATTCGAAACCATGCCCAAACTTCGCCTCGACGATCGCGCGCTGATCAGCGTTTTCGGCAAGGACGCTGAAGCATTGCTGCAGGGGCTGGTCACCACCGACCTCGGCGCACTGGCCGCAGACGAAGTGAGACCAGGTGCGCTGCTGACGCCGCAGGGCAAGATCTTTTTCGACTTCCTGATCTCGCGCGATGGAGGGACGTTGCGGCTGGAAACCTCCCGCGGCCAGGCCGACGCGCTGTTGAAGCGACTGACGCTGTACAAGCTGCGGTCGGCAGTGGAACTCTCTCTCCTCTCTCCCTCCCCGGTGGCGGTCGTCTTCGGGGAGGAACGGCCCGAGGGCAGCTATCGCGACCAGCGGTTCGAGAAGGCAGGCATGTCCGTGTTCCGCCTCTATCGCGAAGTCGCCGGAGCGGACGCAAGCGTCGCTGATTACGACCGGCTGCGGATCGAAGCTGGTATCGCCGTTTCGGAGCGGGACTACGCGCTGCAGGATGCCTTTCCGCACGACGTGCTGATGGATCTGAATGGCGGCCTCTCCTTCCGCAAGGGCTGCTATGTCGGCCAGGAGGTCGTCTCGAGAATGCAGCATCGCGGCACGGCGCGGCGGCGTGTCGTCATCGTTTCCGGCCAAGCCGAACTCCCGCCGACGGGCACGAGCCTTTCGATCGGCGGCCGCCCGATCGGCTCGCTTGGGACCGTCCAGGACAAGGCGGGGCTGGCGATCGTCCGCGTCGACAAGGCCGGCGAAGCGATCGCCAAGGGCGATCCCATCCTCGCCGCCGATGTACCGGTTACCTTGACACTGCCCGGGTGGACCGGCCTTACCTTTCCCGCCGAGGCGGACGAGGCGAGCGTATGATGAATGCGCGCGCGTGGCAGCGGATGCTTTCCGGCCGGCGGCTCGATCTGCTCGATCCCTCGCCGCTCGACGTCGAGCTTTCGGATATCGCCCACGGCCTTGCGCGGGTGGCGCGCTGGAACGGTCAAACGACCGGCGACCACGCCTTTTCCGTCGCCCAGCACAGTCTGCTTGTCGAGGATATCTTTCGCCGCACCAATCGTTGCAACGCGGCCGACTGCCTGATGGCGCTTCTTCATGATGCGCCCGAATATGTGATCGGCGACATGATCTCGCCCTTCAAGGCGGTGGTCGGCGGCGGATACAAGGCTGTGGAGAAACGGCTCGAGAGCGCCGTCCATCTGCGCTTCGGCCTGCCGCCCCATACGCCCAAGGAGCTCAAGGAGCGGATCAAGAAAGCCGATCGCGTCGCCGCCTATTTCGAAGCGACCGAACTTGCCGGCTTCTCGCCGGAGGAAGCGCGCAAGTTCTTCGGCCAGCCACGCGGCGTCACGCGCGAGACGCTGCTGATCGCCCCGCTGCCGGCGGTTGATGCACAACGGCTTTTCTCCGAGCGCTTCACGTTTCTCGAGGCGGAGCGCGCCAAGTTGAGCCAGGAGGCCTGACATGGAAGGCATCGTCGTCTCGCCGCTCGGCCGTATTGCGGAAATGGCAGTTCGCCACGGTTGCCGGGAAATGCTCAGCCTGGTGGCCAAGGGACAGGATTTTCACCGCCCCGGCATTATCGATCGGGACAAGCATCTGACGATCGGCGTCAACGACATCAGCTTCGCCGGAACGGGCGACCTGATCGCGCCGCAGGAAATGCATGTCGCTCAAATCATCGACTTCGCCCGCAGGTGGGACCGCTCCCGGCCGCTGCTCGTCCATTGCTGGATGGGCGTCTCGCGCTCGCCCGCCGCGGCGCTGATCGCGGCACTCGCCGTCGAGGCGGACCAGGACGACGATGCGCTGGCCAGGCGCCTGCGGCTCGCCTCGCCCTTCGCCACGCCGAATGCACGGATCGTCGAGATCGGCGATGAGGCGCTGTCGCGACAGGGGAGGCTCGTCGCCGCGGTGCGGGCGATCGGCCGCGGCGCGGATGCCGACGGCAATGCCCCCTTCCTGCTGCCTCTCCTTCCGGAAAACCAGCGTCATGCAGGTTGACGGCGTCCCGAATACCGTCGAGATCGGCCTCAACGCGGTGATCGTCGCCGTCGTTCACCGCAGCCCGCGCATCCTCGCGGTCAGCGAAACAGACGGCGACGCACGCGACAGCCTGCCCTTCGGCCCCTTCGATCCAGCCCGCCACCGCACCTTCGAGGAGAGCCTGCGCGCCCGCGTCGAAAAGCGGACGGCGCTGAAGCTCGGCTATATCGAGCAGCTCTACACCTTCGGCGACCGCGGTCGCCAGCGCCTGCCGGGTGAAGAAGGCAAGCACATGGTCTCGGTCGGCTATCTGGCGCTGACGCGGACCGATGCGGAAAACAACGAAAGGCTGGCGGAGGCCGGCGCCCATTGGCGGGACTGGTATGGATATCTGCCGTGGGAAGACTGGCGGCAGGGACGACCTCAGGTGCTCGACCAGACGATCCTGCCGGCACTCGCCCGCTGGGAGGCCGGACTTGACGGCGATGAGAGATCGGCTGCGAGCGCGCAGCGCCGGTCGCGCGTGCGGCTGGCCTTCGGCCTCGACGACTTCCCATGGGACGAGGAACGCGTGCTGGAGCGCTACGAACTGCTCTACGAAGCCGGCTTGGTGCGTGAAGCGGTGATCGACGGCCATCGCAGCGGGTCGGAGAAGCCGGCCGCCGGACTGGCGATGCGACACGACCATCGCCGCATCGTCGCGACCGCGGTCGCCCGATTGCGCGGCAAGATCAAATACCGTCCGGTGGTCTTCGAACTGATGTCGCCGGAATTCACCCTTACCGACCTTCAGGCGACGGTCGAGGCGATCTCCGGCCGACACCTGCACAAACAGAATTTCCGCCGGCTGGTCGAGGGCGCGGAACTCGTCGAGCCGACGGGAGGCACCCTTGCCTCCACCGGTGGCCGGCCGGCCGCGCTCTTCCGCTTCCGCCGGCAGATTCTCGACGAGCGCCCGGCGCCCGGCCTCAAGGTGGGCGGACGATGAATTGCTTTTGCGCATGTCGTTACCCCAAAACCGCTGCACACTTTTGGGCGACATGCACTATTTGATGACGGCACAGGCGAGCCGGTCGCCGGCATCTCCTGCCGGCTGGCTGCGATTGTCGTCCGAGCGCGCATGGACAACCAGAGCGCGGCCGCGAATGGCCGTCCCCTTGTCGTCAAGCGAGACGAAGCTGTTGAATATCTGCGTGCGCAGCACACCGTCCGCACCGACATATTGGTTGGGCATGTCGCCGGCATGCGGGCCGTGCGCCGCGAGAAAGCCGTGCTCGGCGCCCTCGTTTCCGTCGACAAAATGCTTGCCGGCAGACTCGAAACCGTCCGCCACGTTGCATCGTCCCATTTCGTGAACGTGGAAAGCCACCCATGTATCCTTGGGAAGACCGCTGACCTCCATCTCGATCAGCACACCTTTGTCACCTGACGTCAACGTGGCCCGTCCGATGTCCGTGCCGTCCTTGCCGACGAATTCCGCCGTCGCTGTCTGCGACGATTGTTGCGCCGAGGCGGCGGCCGCTAGTCCCGTGGCGGCAAGCGCGATTATCAGCCTGATCATCATCTTCCTTCCTCGCTGTCGGTTCGAGAAGCAACGCGCGGTTGCTCATCTCGTTCCAACGGCAATTTCGGAGGATGGCCCGTTGGCTGTTAACGTCAGATCGAAATGTCCAGCCCGACGTCGAGGGTCGGCGCCGCCATGGTGATCTTCGAGGTCGAGATAAAATCGACGCCCGTCTCGGCGATCGCCCGGATCGTCTCGATCCTGACATTGCCGGATGCCTCGAGTCGGGTCCGGCGCAGATCGCCGGGATAGGCGGCGGCATCCAGCCGCCAATGTTCTGCATTGAGTGCCACCGCCTCGCGCAAGAGATCCGGACCCATATTGTCGAGCAGGATGACGTCGGGGGCGGCGGTCAGCGCCTCGCGCATCTGCGCCAGACCGTCCACCTCGACCTCGACCTTGACCAGGTGACCGCAATAGGCGCGGGCCGCACGGATGGCGCCGGCGACGCCGCCGGAGACCGCGACATGGTTGTCCTTGATCAGCACCGCGTCATCGAGGCCGTAGCGATGATTGGACCCACCGCCCAGGCGAACGGCGTATTTCTCCAGCGCGCGAAGGCCGGGGATGGTCTTGCGGGTGCAGCAGACCTTGGCCTTCGTATGAGCGATCTCGTCGGTGAACTTCGCCGTATAGCTGGCGATCCCCGAGAGGTGCATGAGGAAATTGAGCGCGACCCGCTCCGCCGAAAGCACGCCGCGAGCGCGGCCCGAGATCCGCGCGACCGCGGTGCCCAGTGCGACGCGGTCACCGTCGGCAACCAGCGCTTCGAAGCGGATCGAAGGATCGACGAGACGGAAGGCCGTGCGCGCCAGTTCCAACCCGGCGACGACGCCTGCCTCACGAACGCTCATATTTGCTGTCGCCGTCAGCTCGGGGCCGATGGTCGCCAAAGTGGTGATGTCGCCAGCTCGGCCGAGGTCTTCGAGAAGCGCTGATTTCACCTGCTCTTCGACAAGAAGAGCGGGCAGTTCCGGACGGAGGGCGACGGTCATGATCTTCTTTCCGGGTTTCGTCGTTGTTTCCGCGGCAGTGACGGCAGCGGCTTCAAGCCGGCTCCGTCTCGGCTGCCTCGGCGGCGAGGCGCTCCGCCTGCGCGAGCGTCAGATAGGTGCGCCGCTGCCATTCCGGGCGTTCGGCCGGGCAATCGGCGCGGAAATGACCGCCGCGACTTTCGGCCCGCTGCAGGGCGGCGACGGCGATGAGCTTCGCGGTGGTGATGATATTGGCGAAGCGCAGCCGCGTATTGACCCGCTCCAGTTCGGCGATCTCGCGGATCGCGTGCAGCAGGCTTTCGCGCGTGCGCACGACGCCGACGCATTCGCTCATCAGCCCGCGCAGCCGTTTGAAGGGTGGGCTGTCCTCGACGGTCACCGGGTCGTCGTTCTCGCCGGCATTGTCGCCCCATTCCGTGAGCTTCGGCGCCGGGAGCGTGCCCTTGATGTTTTCGGCAATCCGGGCTGCGAAGACGACCGCCTCGAGCAGGGAGTTGGAGGCAAGCCGATTGGCGCCATGCACGCCGGTCGAAGTCACCTCGCCGGCCGCCCAGAGGCCATCGATCGAGGTGCGGCCTTCCCCGTCCGTCAACACGCCGCCCATGTGGTAATGGACCGCCGGCGCGACGGGGATCGGTTGCGTCACGGGATCGATGCCGGCCGCCATGCAGGAAGCGTAGACGGTCGGGAACATGTCCGGGAAATGCTTGCCGACCGCCTTGGTGCAGTCGAGAAAGGCGCCGCGCCCGGCCTTCACTTCGTCAAAGACGCCGCGGGATACGACGTCGCGCGGCGCAAGCTCGCCATCCGGATGAATATCGAGCATGAAGCGGCGGCCCTTCGAATTGACGAGGATCGCCCCATCGCCGCGCAAAGCCTCGGTCGCGAGCGGCGCCGGATCCTTGCCGATATTGATCGCCGTTGGGTGGAACTGCACGAATTCCGGATCGGCGATGATGGCGCCTGCCCGTGCCGCCATGCCGACGCCCTGGCCGCAAGCTTCCCACGGATTGGTGGTGACCGCGTAAAGGTGACCGACGCCGCCGGAGCAAAGCACCACGGCGCGGGCCGGGAAGGAAACGCGGGTCTTCGACTGGCCGGCATCCGGCCGAGCCACGACGCCGGAGATGAAGCGGCCCTCGCGCACCAGTTCCTCGACGACGTAGCCTTCGATCACGCGGATCGACGGGGTGTTGCGTACCGCGGCGATCAGCGCCTCCATGATCGCCTTGCCGGCCATGTCGCCCTTGACGCGCACGATGCGCCGCTCAGAATGCGCAGCCTCGCGCGACAGGATCAGCTTGCCCTCGAGATCCCGGTCGAAGGGCACGCCGTATTCAAGCAGGTCGTGGATGCGCGCCGGACCTTCGGCGACCATCATCCGGGTCATCTTCTCGTCGACGATGCCGGCACCGGCGGCGACCGTGTCGGCGACGTGTTTTTCGACAGTGTCGCCCGTGCTCATCGCCGCGGCGATGCCGCCCTGGGCCCAGGCGGAGGAGGCGCCGTGGCCGATCGGCGCGGCGGCGAGGATGGTTACGGGGCGCGGCGAAAGCTTCAGGGCGCAGAAAAGCCCGGCAAGGCCGCCGCCGACGATGACGATGTCATCGATCCCGTTGAAAGACTGCGGGCGGAAATGATCGGTCAGCATGGCTCGGTAACTCCTCCAACGGCCTGCACGGGTGCCCGGGCGCGATTACTGCTTGAGGTTCACCATGCGCTCGACCGCGAGGCGGGCGCGGTCGGCGATCGCCGGATCGACCAGAACCTCTTCCGCCATGTTGAGCAGGCTGTCGAGGATCTTCGGCAGCGTGATGCGCTTCATGTGCGGACAGAGGTTGCACGGCTTGACGAAATCGACGCCTTCGACTTCCGCCTGGATATTGGAGGCCATAGAGCATTCCGTGACGAGCAGCACCCGCTGCGGCCGCTTGTCTTTGACATAGTTGATCATGCCCGAGGTGGAGCCGGAGAAGTCGCAGACTTCGATCACGTCCGGATGGCATTCCGGGTGGCCGATGATTTCGATGCCCGGATTGGCCTCCTTGTAGGCGAGCAGCTCGGCCGCCGTGAAGCGCTCGTGGACTTCGCAATGGCCTTTCCAGGTCAGGATCTTCTTGTTGGTCTGGCGGGCGACGTTCATCGCCAGATATTCGTCCGGAATGCAGAGCACCGTGTCGGATGCGAGGCTCTCGACAACGGCCAGCACGTTGGACGAGGTGCAGCAGATGTCGGTCTCCGCCTTCACGTCGGCGGAAGTGTTGACATAGGTGACGACCGGCACGCCGGGATAGCGCTCTTTGAGCAGGCGCACATCGGCGCCGGTGATCGATTCGGACAGGGAGCAGCCGGCCTTGGCGTCGGGGATCAGCACGGTCTTTTCCGGATTGAGCAGCTTCGACGTCTCGGCCATGAAGTGGACACCGCACTGGATGATGATTTCGGCATCGACCTTGGTGGCGTCGCGGGCGAGCTGCAGCGAATCGCCGACGATGTCGGCAACGCAGTGGAAGATGTCCGGCGTCTGGTAATTGTGCGCCAGAATGACGGCGTTGCGCTCCTTCTTCAGCCGGTTGATCGCATGCACATAGGGCGCATAGGCGGCCCATTCGAATGGGGGGATGAAGTCCTTGACCTTCTCGTAGAGATGCTCGGTCTCGCGGGCGATCGCCGGCGTGAAGGCGAGGTCCGGCTTTTCGATAACGCCGAAGCGTGCCGCGGCGCTAATGAATACCGGCGCAGCAGACGCCTTCATGCGAAGGTCAAGATTGGTCATCGAGCTCTCCTCTCTCGCCGGGCTTCCGGCCTAACCAATTATGCTCAATGTGAGCATAATTGGTTCAAAACAAAAGCGGCTGAGCCGCGGCGACTGATTTAGAAAGTTTTGTGACAGATTTCAAGGCTCGAATGTCGCACCCGAGACATTCCGGGCGCGACATCTTGTTCAAGCCATGGCCGGACGCGCGACGCCCCTCTCCTCGATCGGCCAATGGACGATCGCCGCGAAGACGCCGAGCGCGACGCCAAGCCACCAGACCGGATCATAAGAACCCAGGCGGTCGTAGAGATAGCCTCCCATCCAGACGCCGAGGAATGAGCCGATCTGGTGCGAGAGGAAGACCACGCCGCCGAGCAAGCCAAGGTGGCGCGTTCCGAACATGACCGCGACAAGGGCGTTTGTCGGCGGCACCGTGGATAGCCACAGCAGACCCATGACTACCGAGAAGATGACGACCGATGTCGGTGACTGAGGCAGAAGCAGGAAGGCGGCAACGGCAACGGAGCGGCCGAGGTAAATCCACACCAGGAAATAAGGCTTCGAATAGCGCTGGCTGATGAAGCCGGCCGACAGCGAACCGATGATGTTGAAGAAGCCGATGAGCGCGAGCGCGATCACCGCATAACGGGCATCGATGCCGATGTCGCCGAGGTAGGCCGGGAAATGCGCGGTGATGAAGGCGACCTGATAGCCGCAGACGAAGAAGCCCGAGACGAGCAATAGATAGCTCCTGTGCCCCAATGCTTCCTTCAATGCCTCGCCGACGGTCTGCTTGGAAAGTGTTTCCGAATGCCGTCCGGAGGTGGCATTGCCGCGCAACGGAATGGCGAAGAGCGGCACCAGCAGCATCAAAAAACCGAGATAGACAAGACTGTCGGACCAGCCATAGGCGGAGATGAGCCCCTGGCTCAGCGGCGCGAACAGGAACATGCCGGCCGAACCCGCCGCCGTCCCAATGCCGAAGACGAGTGCGCGTTGGTGAGGCGCGACATTGCGCGCGAAGGCAGACAGCACGATGCCGAAGGAACCGGAGGCGACACCGAGACCGACGAGCACGCCGCCGCCGACATGCAGCCAGATCGGCGCGTCGGCAAAGGCCATGATGACCAGTCCGCTGGAATAGAGGAGACCGGAGAGAGCCAGCATGCGCCATGTGCCGAATTTATCGGCCAGGGCACCGAAGAAAGGCTGACCGAGACCCCAGCAGAGATTTTGAATGGCCATGGCGAGGCCGAAGGTGGTTCGATCCCAGCCGCGGTCGGCGAGCATGGGCAGTTGAAAGAATCCCATTGCCGAACGCGGACCGAAGGTCAGCATGGCGATCATCGAACCGGCAGCGATGATCAGCCACGGCAGATGATGATGGTGATGGACGGAATGAGCGGCGCTCTGAGTGGCAGCAGACATAGAAGCTCCGTTTGTTGAGGGCGCATGCTATGTCGGCTCTCAATTTGAGCCAAGCCAATTAAATTGACGATCCGTTCACAGGAATTGATGGCCGCCTGCAGGCGCATTTCTCCACTCGGAGCAGCGTCATTCGACGCCGCGCAGCTTCATCGGCCAGCGTTCACGCCGCCGGCGTACGACCTTGGCTTCGTCGCCGATCCTGATGGTTCCCTCGCCCCTTGGCACGGCGTTCCAGCCGAAGAGCACGCCCGGCACCCGGCGGTCCGCGGACATGCGCTTTTCCGCCAGTCCCTGGATCGGGTTGCCGCCGATGCGTTCGCCGGTTGTCTGGTCCTGGGTGGTCATGATGCAGCGCGCGCAGGGCTTGACGAGATCGAAGGCAATACCGGCGATTTCCAGGGTCTCCCAAAGGTCCTCGGCCCAGGGCTCGTCACAATCGATGAGGATGTTGGTGCGGAAGCGCTCCATGCCGACCGGCTGCTGGCCCTTCTCGACAAGCGTGCGATTGAGGTCTGTAAGCGAGCCGGTCGTGGTAATCAGCACCGGAAAGCCGTCGGCAAAGCCGACCGGCGCGGCGGTGCCGGCCCATTCGGCGCCGACGAAGCGCTCCGCCTCCTCGTCCATATGCGCGAGCTTCACCGGCCGGCCGAACCAGGCCGACAGCGTCTCGTTCACGTCTCCGCCGGCAACGGCTGCATTCACGTCGCTCGACCAGACGCGCACGTCGAGCCGGCTATCCGGATCGAAGCGCACGGACAGTTCGTTGCCGTTCATCTTCAGGTGCAGGCCGCCCTCGATAGGCGTCGCCTCGACCTGGGCAAGGGCCTGCAATTCGCGCTGGGTGATGAAATGGCCATCAGGCTCGACCACCATGAACCGCCTGTCGCCCGCTAGCCCGTCGAGACTGACGGTCACTGCCGTCTGCGGCACGGCGCGACCGCTTTTCAAGGGATGAATGTTGAGACCGGTAACTTTCATCGCGTCTTCCAAGTTCAGAGATCGATTCAGACGGTTCGCGATCTGATTCATCGCGCGACCGCAACGTACTGAAATCGGTCTAGATTTCATCGAGCAGCATGGCAAGCACGCTGCGCAGCCGGGTTTGCCGCTCCACGGCGAGACGACGTCCCGCCGGAGTCTGGAAGCCGTCGGCGAGGCGGAAGAGTTTCGTCTCGAAATGATCGATCGCAAAGGCCTTATCGTCGAGCGACCTGTCCTCCGCCAAGGGGTCGAGCGGATCGTAGAGCCCGCTTCCCAGCCGGCCGGCAATGTAGAAGCAGCGGGCGGCGCCGACCATGCCGATGGCGTCAAGCCGATCCGCATCCTGCAGGATTTTCGCTTCCAGCGTCTCGGGCGCAATATTGGCCGAGAAGCTGTGGGTCAGAATGGCATGGGCGACGGCGGAAATTTCCGACGTGCGCCAGCCGAGGCCGTCGAGAATTTGCCACGCTTTTTCCGCGGCGAGCCGCGACGCGCCAGCCCGCAAAGGTGAGTTCTTCTCGACGGCGACGCAATCGTGCAGCAGGACGGCGGCCGCGAGTTGCCGACTGTCGCCGCCCTCCTCCGCCTGTATGCGGGCCGCATTCTTCCAGACGCGGATGAGGTGAGCGGCGTCGTGGGACCCATCGCCGCTGGAGAATGCATGCGGCAGAAGCTCGCCGGCAAGCTCCTCATGCGGCGCGAAAGCGGCGGCCAGGGCGGCGAGGTGCGTCATGCCCGGGTTGCCCCCTCGCCCATATTGTTGGTCGCAGTCGAAACTGCGTCCGGCGGATCAGCCGCACCGTTGCCGCTGCTGGAAAGGATCTTTTGGTAGAAGAGCCCGATGCCAATCAGCACGCCGCCGAGGCCGATGAAGGAGAGTGCCCGCAGGAAGCCCTCGAGATTCGACATGTCGACGAGAAAGACCTTGAGCACGGCAATGAAGACCAGCACGGCCGAGGCGATGCGGATGCTCTTCGCGTTGAAGCGTGAGCCGACAACGAGCAGCAGAACGCCAAGCACCAGCCAGACCACCGAATAGGTGTAGGTCTCTCCCTGCAGGAAGCCTTTCCAGTCGGCCACGCTTTCGCCCTGCCAGAAGCGGCGCACGCTCAAGGTGGCCCAGGCGAAGGCAAGCACGGCGCCGCTGACGGCAAGCGCCACGACATAGGGCTGCGGGCGCCTGCCGCGGGCATACCAGGCGAGGCCGGCATAGCCGATGGCGGGCAGCAGATAGCCGATGAAGAGCAGGTCGAAGAACGGAATTCCGCCGAGCAGCTCGCCGCTGAAATAGGGGTTAAGCCCGACAAGGTGCGCCGAGAGCACCGACAGCATCGACAGCACGCCGAGCGCCATTCCACCGTACCGGAACACCGGGCTTGGCGATCTGCCGTCGAGCGTCATGAAGATGCCGGAAGCCCCGATCGCAAGCAGCGTGTAGATCGCCTGCTCGCCAAGGGTCGGAACGGCGCTGTTGAGAACGCCGCCGTTCATCGCATGGCGCACCAGGATCGCGAGCGTCAGCAGCACGAAGAGGCTCGCGAGCGCCTGCAAAAGGTTGCGCACGCGCAAATCCCCAGAAGCGCGCAGGAAATAGGCGCAGCCGACAAGCAGCAGTGCCGGAACGCCGTAACCCGGCAGGAGTGCATTGAAGACCGGCGTCGTTCCAAGGCTGCCGGGGCCGACGATCGTCGGCTCCCAGGCGATCCGCGCCAGGACGACGATGGCGGCGGCAACGGTCACCCAGGGCAGGACCGGCCAGGTGCGAAGGCGGGTGGCAAAGGTGTAGCTGGCGCCAAGGAACGCGATTGCAAGCGTCGTCACCAGTCCGTCGGTCCAGGCATGCAGGCCGATGACGAAGAGGCCGAGCGAGCCCAAGCCGAGCAGTCCCGCCGCAAGATCGAGTTCGCGTCCCTCGGCGTTGCGGCGGGAGAGCCATTCGACGAGGCCAAGGAGGAACAGACCGCCCGCAAAGGCGGAAAGCCCGTGCGGCAGGTCGAAGGCGAAGTTGCCGGTCATCAGGAACGACATGCCGATGAGAGCGCCGGGCACGACGGCAGCGATACCGGCCCAAAGAATGGCAAATTGTCGATGCTCGGCGAGGCGCGAAAGCACGGCCGAGGCGAGCAGCAGGAAGAGCGCCGCGAGCATCACCGCCGTCAGCATGGCCGCCCGCCCGGGAACGATGATCTCCGGCGACGCCAATGTCGGGTCGAAATAGGCGAGGACGCCGCTGAGGGCGGTCAGCGTCCACGTCCCGACGACGGCAGCAAGAGACGCGAGCAGCGCCGGATAGGCCGCAGTGGCCCGCAGGGCGCCGATGCCGGCGAGACCCGCGGTGACGACGACGAATTCGATGATCGGGAATCGTGCCGCCTCGACTGCCGGGCTGATAAAGAGAAGCGCAAGGAGTGCCGCCACGATTGCCGCCGACAGCGAGATCGCCGCGTGGGGCGGCGTGAAGAGCGTCTCCCAAGGGCCCGGAGGCGCGGCTGGCGATCCGCTTGTCTCTGTCATTGCACGGCTCTCGCGCTCTGCGTCGCCGGGCCAGATCAGGCCGACGCCGACGAGCATGATCAAAAGTGCGGCGGTGACCGGCGGGGCCTCGAAAGGCGCGGCCAACGCGACATAGGCCAGCCCCCACAGGCCGAGGCCGGCATTTGCGAGCGTCGGCACGATTGTCCAGCGGCGCAGGCGCGAGGCGGCAAGCGTCGCGAGCCAGGCGACCGAGAGAAACCCGAACAGCACCCATGGCCGCGGCTCGCCGCTGGAGACGAAGAGAGGGGTCAGCAGCGAGGCAAGAAGACCAAGACCGGCGAGCGCCTGACCGTGCAGCAGCGAGAGACCGACGGTCGCCAGCGAAATGAGCGCTAGCAGCGCAAAGGCCGACGCCGTCCCAATGTAGTCGTAGATGCCATGGGCCGCATAGACGACGCCGAACAGCGTAACGGCACCGGCTGCGGTCAGCACGCCGGGAATCATCGCATTGCGGAACCGATCGGCAATCGTCGGCACCGCCCGGCGCCGGATCACTTCACCGGCGACCCCGAGCATAAGTCCAAAGACCGCAGCGAGCGTGAGCCGGACCGCCGGGCTCAGGAGCCCGGCCTCGATCGAGTACTGCACCAGGAAAAAGCCACCTAGCGCCAGCGCAAGTCCGCCGACCCAGACAGGCCAGCGTCCGCCGATACGGCTCTCGAGGCTCTCCGCAGACCGCGCGGCTGCGGGTTCGGCAGTCGCTGCAGCGGGAGACTCGCTGCCCGTCTCGGCGCCCGCCGGGGCACTGCCGAAAATCTGCGCCCCCTCGCGCGCCTGCGACCACGGCCCCTGCACCGCCTCTTCGCCGACCTCTGGCACAGTCGCTGCCTCGGCCTCCGTTCGCGCAGATGCCTCAGGATGGGGCGCAACCTCTTCAGGGGCCTGCGTCGCGAGTCGGGCGATCTCCGCCTTCAGACTCTCGATTTCGGCGTCCAGCCGGTCTGCGGTCCGGCGGCCGCCGAGAAAGGCGGCAAGCGCCAGGACAAAGGCAACCAGGGCGATAAGCTCAAGCATGGGTCCCCCGACACCACGACGACTGGTGAACGATTCGCATAAGTTATCGCGGAATGCCAGCGGAGACATCTCGCTTGAACTTCCCCTTTCTCGAAGGTTCTTTGCGCAGGGAAAATGTCTTTCGGCGGAGAAGGAGCAGCAAGCTCTTCATCGAACTGTCGCAGAACTGTCATGGGCTAGCTGATAGAGCGACAATGGACGCCGACCAAAGGCGGCGCTTCGATTGTTCAAATGGGGAGAATGACCATGGACAAGCATCTCGGCTCGACGGAAGAAACCGAATTCAAGACGCTGACGGAACAGAGGGAGGAACTGGAAGACATAGGCCAGAACTGTTCCAACAACCCGACCATGGGCGACATCATCAACCGCCGCTTCTCGCGCCGGTCGTTCCTTGGCGGATCCCTTGCGGTCGCCGCCATTTCGACGACGGTCAGCCCGTTTGCACTGCTTTCGGCCGATGAAGCCCGGGCCGAGAGCACGTCGCGCTTCGACTTCAAGGAGATCGAAGCCGGCGTCGACGAGAAGCATCACGTCGCCGAAGGTTACGACGCCGACATCCTGCTGCGCTGGGGCGACAAGATCTTCGCCGACAGCCCGGACTTCGATCCGCTCAAGCAGACCGCCGAAGCGCAGGGCCGCCAGTTCGGCTACAACAACGACTATGTCGGCTTCATTCCGCTCGATGGCAGCCCCGACCACGGCCTGCTGGTCGTCAATCATGAATACACCAATGCCGAGATCATGTTCCCGAACTTTGCCCGCGTCGAAAAGGTGACGGAGGACGGCAAGGAAGAGGACAAGGTCGTTCTCGGCGAATACACCAAGGAACTGGTCGATATTGAAATGGCCGCCCATGGCGGTACGGTCATCGAGATCCGCAAGGTCGACGGCAAGTGGCAGCCGGTTCTCGACGGCAAGTACAACCGTCGCATTACGGCCAATACCGAAATGCAGCTCTCCGGCCCGGTGGCCGGCCATGACCGCGTCAAGACCGTAGCCGACCCGACCGGCAAGAAAGTCTTCGGCACCATCAACAATTGCGCCGGCGGCGTCACCGCCTGGGGCACCTACATGATGGCCGAGGAAAACTTCAACGGCTATTTCGGTGGCGAGCTCGCCGAGGATCATCCGGAATTCAAGCAGCTGAAGCGTCTCGGCGCGCCCGGCGGCCAATATGAGTGGTCGAAGTTCTACGATCGCTTCGATGTATCGAAGGATCCGAGCGAGGCCAACCGCTTCGGCTGGGTCGTCGAGGTCGATCCGCTCGACCCGACCTCGGTGCCGAAGAAGCGCACCGCAGTCGGACGCTTCAAGCACGAGGGCTGCGAATCGATCGTCAACAAGGATGGCCGCGTCGTTCTCTATAGCGGCGACGACGAGCGTTACGACTATGTCTACAAGTTCGTGACGAAGGGCACCTACAATCCGAATGACCGCGCCGCAAACATGGACCTCTTCGATGAAGGCACGCTCTACGTGGCGAAGTTCGACGAGGACGGCACGGTCACCTGGATGCCGATCATCCATGGCGAAGGTCCGCTCACGGCCGAAAACGGCTTCGCCTCGCAGGCCGATGTGCTGATCAACACGCGGCTTGCCGCCGATGCGCTCGGCGCCACCAAGATGGACCGGCCGGAAGACATCCAGCCGAATGCCAAGACCGGCAAGGTCTATGTCATGCTGACCAACAACACCAAGCGCAAGGAGGAAGAGGCGGACGCTGCCAATCCGCGTGCCAAGAACGCCTTCGGCCACATTGTCGAGATCTCCGAAACGGATGGCGATTTCGCTTCGACGAAATCGAAGTGGGACATCTTGCTGAAATGCGGCGATCCCAGCGTTGCGGAGGTCGGCGCCTCCTTCTCCACCGCGACGACGAAGAACGGCTGGTTCGGCATGCCGGACAATTGCGCGATCGACGCCGACGGCCGCCTGTGGGTATCGACCGACGGCAACAACGAGAAGGAGACGGGACGCACCGATGGTGTCTGGGCGGTCGAAACGGAAGGCGAAGGGCGCGGCACGTCGAAGCTGTTCTTCCGGGTGCCGGTCGGCGCGGAAATGTGCGGCCCGAGCTTCAACCTGACGAGCGACACCTTCTTCCTCGCCGTTCAGCATCCGGGCGATGCCGGCCTTGCCACTTACGAGAAGCCGGCAACGCGCTGGCCCGATTTCCGTGACGACATGCCGGTGCGCCCGGCCGTAGTCGCCGTGACGAAGCAGGGCGGCGGCAAGATCGGCTAAGGCAGTTCACCGACACAGGCGCCGCACGAACGTGTGCGGCGCCTGTGGGATTTCATGCCGTCGAGGGAGGGACCGGCTTCAGCGCCTTCAAGGTCGCATGGACGAAACCGTCGCGCGCGGACGAGACATCGACCCCGCGCGGTTCATAGACGTGGCGGTTGAGAAAATAGGCCGTGAGGCGGAAGGCGGCGGCGAGGCCGTTGTGATCGGCCGCCGTGACTCCTCCGGACAGGAAATCCGGAAGTGTGAGCATGCGCTCCGCATAGGGGGCGCCCGCCGCACGGCTGACGGCGCGGCCCGTTTTCGGCGACACGTAGACGAGTTCGGCCCGGCCGCCGGTCGCGGCGCATTCGGAAAGATCGAGGCCGAAGCCGAGATCGTTCAGGACCGCCAGTTCGAAGCGCACGAACAATTCGCCGGCGTCGGCCGGGTCCTCGAGGTGATCGACGATGACGGCGAGCGCCTCGTATAGATGCGGATGCGGATCGCGCTCCGGCAGCAGCCGCAACAGCGCGCCGAGCGCCTGGATGCCGTAGACGGAGGTCGCCGCCTCCATCAGTCTCGCGGCGCGCAATTCGAGCGGCTCGATGCGGAACTCGCCAAGATGTTCATCGAGCCGGGCTCGCCAGGTGACTTCCACCGAATTGCCCGGCTGCAGCACCGGCTGCATCGTTCGCGAGCGGCCGGAGCGCACGAGCCCCAGATGCCGCCCATGCGCGGACGTCATGACCTCGGCGATGACAGAACTCTCGCCGTGCCGCCGGATGCCGAGAATGATGGCCTGATCGCTCCATTGCATGGAAAAGGCATACACCCGCTCCGGAAACCGGATCAAGCGAAGATGGCGCGTCATCGGCCGCGTCGGACCCGCCACTGTCGCCCTTTCCGCGACCTCTCCGCCGCACTACAATTCTATCATTGTCCAGCCGAATCGCGGCCCGAAGCCGGCTGCCGATCTCGACGGACAACCACCAGGATTGTTTGGAGTATGTGTGTGTCCCGCCTCGCCCAGCCTATCACGCTCCTTCTAATTCTAGCCTCGCTGGCGGGGTGTGCGACGAGCAGCGCGCAGCCGCCCCGGCCGCGGGGACCGGATCCCTATTTCACGGCAATGTACGGACCTCACCCGGACGAGGCGTTCCCCCTGCCTGCCACCGACATCAGCAAGGTCGACCCCCGCTTCCTGCGCCAACAAGTTCCCTATCCCACCTACGAGCCGCCGGGCACGATCGTCGTCGACACGCCGAACCGATACCTCTATTTGGTCCAGGGCGACGGGATGGCGCTGCGCTACGGGATCGGCGTCGGCAAGGCGGGGCTGGAATTTGCCGGCGAGGCCCGCATTGGCCGCAAGGCGCAATGGCCGCGCTGGATTCCGACGTCCGACATGGTCGCGCGCGAGCCGGAGCGCTATGGCCCGCTTGCCGGAGGCTTGGACCCGGGCCTTACCAATCCGCTCGGGCCGAGGGCGCTCTATCTCTATCAGGATGGCAAGGACACGCTGTTCCGGATACATGGCACGACCGAGGCCTGGTCGATCGGCAAGGCCGTTTCGAGCGGCTGCATCCGGATGTTCAATCCGGACGTAATTGATCTCTACAACCGCGTGCCGGAAGGCACTCGAGTCGTGGTGATCCAGGCGCAGCCGCCAATGGAGCCGGCAATGCCGCCAATCGATGCCTCCATGCAGATGCCCGCCGAAGAGGCGCCGCTGGCATTCTGAAGCGCTACCAGGCGTCCGGCTCGCGCACGAGATGCACGACATTGGCGGGGTTCATCACCCAGCCGCCCCGGAAGCCTTCGCCCAGATCCTCGACGGCATCGCAGCGCACCGCACCATTCGCGAGGAGATGGCTCAATGCCGCTGCGTGGTCGTCCGCGAACAGTTCCAGCCAGACTTCCGCCTGACTCAAATGCGGCATCTCGTCGATCCAAAGTCGGTTCGGGCCGAGTATGAAGCCCTTGGCGGGCTGCTTCTCATCGAATGGCGGCAGGCCGACGACGTCACGGTAGAAGGCCAGCACAGCCTCGTATTCATGGCTCGGCACCTTCATCGCGATGTTGATGCCGCCCTTTATCTCCATTGGCATCACGCGATCCTCCTACAACTGCGGCTCGAGTGCCGGCTTGCCGGAGAGCTCGCTGACATAGTAGCCCTCTCGGAGGTTAATGCCGTGCTCGACCCAGGCCTTCATGCAGGCGAGCATCTGCGACCAGCCCTCGCAATTGAGGTACGAGCTCTTCTGCCCCTGATCGTTTTCGCGCCAGCCGCTTTCGGCGATGGTCACCATGGTGGCGCCGTCCTCGAGCGGCTGGAAGCGCATTTCCACGCGCGTCTGGTATGGGGACTCTTCCTTCGCAACCATCGCGCCCCAGCGGAAGACGATCCGCTCATGGGGCTCGACGGCCTCCACCTCGACCGGGACTTCTCCCCACCAGGTCACGGTGGCGCCGGCGGCCAGGGGGCCGCTGATGCCGCCGAGCGTCACGAAGTAGCGGCTAAGCTTGTCGGGATTGACGACCGCGTCGAAGACTTCCTCGACGGGACGGGCAATCCGCCCGTTCACACGAAATTCGAAAGCCATGACGACCTCCTCTCGATTGTCTTCGAGCATAATATGTTATAAAAATATAACATGTCAATTGATTCGAAGGATGAGGTGGTTTTCAAGGCGCTGGCCAATGGCCTGCGCCGACAGATTCTCGATGCGCTGAAGGAGGCGCCCCGCACGACGGGCATGCTGTGCGAGCAATTTTCCGATCTCGACCGCTGCACCGTGATGCAGCACCTGAAAGTGCTGGAGGAGGCAAATCTGGTTCTTGTCAGGCGCGAAGGGCGGGAACGATGGAACCACCTGAACGCCTTGCCTATACAAGCCATTCACGACCGGTGGATCAGCCAGTATTCCGGCCATGCGATGTCCGTGCTCACAGCCCTTCAGCAGCAACTCGACGGTGAGCCGGAGTGACGGTTTCGTCTTTCCATTGACAGGCTTTCTTCGTATGAACGATCAAGTTCAAGAAAGCTGGGGTCATTTCCGTGCGTTACCTCATCACCGGCACCGCAGGCTTCATCGGATTCCATGTCGCCAAGCGGCTGATAGACGACGGGCATTTCGTGGTCGGCTTCGACGGCATGACGCCTTATTACGACGTGACGCTCAAGGAGCGCCGTCACGCAATCCTGGAGCGTTCCAACGGGTTCAAGGCTGTCACGGCGATGCTCGAGGACCGCGCCGCGCTCGACCGCGCTGCAGAGCTTGCGGAACCCGAGGTCATCATCCATTTGGCCGCACAGGCGGGCGTCCGCTACAGCCTTGAAAATCCGAAGGCCTATGTGGACGCCAACCTCATCGGCTCCTGGAATGTCCTCGAGCTTGCCAGGGCGATCGGCCCAAAGCACCTGATGCTAGCATCGACCTCGTCGATCTACGGCGCCAACGAGAAGATACCCTTTGCCGAGGCCGATCGGACCGATGAGCCGATGACGCTCTATGCGGCGACGAAAAAATCGATGGAGGTGATGGCTCACAGCTACGCCCATCTCTACAAGGTGCCGGCCACCGCCTTCCGGTTCTTCACCGTCTATGGCCCATGGGGCAGACCCGATATGGCGCTCTTCAAGTTCGTGGATGCTATCCTCAACGGCCGGCCGATCGATATCTATGGCGAGGGCCGGATGAGCCGCGACTTCACCTATATCGACGACCTGGTCGAAGGCATCCTGCGGCTTTCCCACGTGGCGCCCTGCGAAGCCAATCGCGTCAGCCCGGAATTGGCGCAGGACACGCTTTCCCGACAGGCGCCGTTTCGCGTCGTCAATGTCGGCGGCGGCCAGCCGGTGGAGTTGATGACCTTCGTCGAGACTGTCGAGAAGGCCGTCGGCAGGCCGGCTGTGCGCAACATGTTGCCGATGCAGATGGGGGACGTGCCGCGGACCTACGCGTCGCCAGATCTGCTGGAGGCGCTGACCGGCTTCAAGCCGACCATCGACGTCGAGGAAGGCGTCGCCCGTTTCGTCGAATGGTATGAGCAATATTATCGCCCTGCAGCGGCCACTGCCTGAGGACAACCGAGCGATTTGTCGCATCGGAAAACTCCCCTGTCATTTGCAGGTCGAAAAACGGTCCTATTTGCCTATCAATGGATGCGTAGCTCCCAAGGCTCAATAAGGACCCAACAACAAAGGAAGAGCGGATGAAGATTACGATGATTGGCGCCGGCTATGTCGGCCTCGTTTCCGGCGTTTGTTTCGCGGATTTCGGCCACGACGTCGTCTGCCTCGACAAGGACGAGAGCAAGATCGCGGCGCTTAAGAAGGGCGAGATCCCGATTTTCGAACCGGGGCTCGAACATCTGGTCGCCAGCAACGTTGCTGCAGGACGCCTGCACTTCACCACCGACCTCGCCCCCGCCGTATCCGGCAGCGACGTCATCTTCATCGCCGTCGGCACGCCGTCGCGCCGCGGCGATGGCCACGCCGACCTTTCCTATGTCCATGCCGCCGCACGCGAGATCGCTGCCAACCTTAATGGCTTCACCGTCATCGTCACCAAATCGACCGTCCCGGTCGGCACCGGCGACGAGGTCGAACGGATCATCCGCGAGACCAATCCGGAAGCGGACTTTGCCGTCGTTTCCAATCCGGAGTTCCTGCGTGAGGGTGCGGCGATCGATGATTTCAAGCGGCCCGACCGAATCGTCATCGGCCTTGCGGACGACGACCAGCGCGCCCGCGACGTGATGACCGAAGTCTATCGCCCGCTGTATCTGAACCAGGCTCCGCTCGTCTTCACCTCGCGCCGCACCTCGGAACTGATCAAATATGCCGGCAACGCCTTCCTGGCGATGAAGATCACCTTCATCAACGAGATGGCCGATCTTTGCGAAAAGGTGGGCGCCAACGTCCAGGACGTGGCTCGCGGCATAGGGCTCGACGGGCGCATCGGCGCCAAGTTCCTGCATGCCGGTCCCGGCTACGGCGGCTCGTGCTTCCCGAAGGACACGCTGGCGCTGGTCAAGACCGCACAGGACCACGACAGTCCGGTGCGGCTGGTCGAAACCACCGTCGCCATCAACGACAACCGCAAGCGGGCGATGGGCCGCAAGGTGATCACCGCGCTCGGCGGCGACGTGCGCGGCCGCAAGATCGCCGTGCTCGGCCTCACCTTCAAGCCGAACACCGACGACATGCGCGACAGCCCGGCGATCGCCATCGTCCAGACGCTGCAGGATGCGGGGGCCCATGTCACGGGCTACGATCCGGAGGGCATGGAGAACGCGCGAAAGGTTATCGAGGGCCTGGACTATGCGACCGACCCCTATGATGCGGCGGCGGAAGCGGATGCCCTGGTGATCGTCACCGAGTGGAACGAATTCCGGGCGCTGGATTTCAAGCGGCTGAAACGGACGATGAGCACGCCGCTGCTGGTCGATCTGCGCAACATCTACCGCAAGGACGAGATCGCCCGGCACGGCTTCACCTATGCCAGCGTCGGCCGGCCGGACTGATCGGCGAAAAGGCTGAAGCGGGAGCGGGAGCACGATATCTCCTCCTCCCGCTCATGCTATGCGGAACCGAAAAGGTGGTTACGGGGACGGAATTTCGCGCGTTGGCGACCGCGCCATCACGCATGGAGGGAACAGGGTCGGCCGCTGAAAAGCGGTCCGCCTCCTAGACTAGTGCCCATCCATAAACGCCTGTTTTTCTGCGGTTTTGCAAGGTTGTTTGCCGGCTGACATCGTTTCTTGGGAC
>NZ_LNQC01000043.1 GCF_001651855.1 Sinorhizobium americanum
CCATTGGAGCCTGCCCGGAAGACCGATCTCCCGCTACTCCCATCAAGGGAGGCCGCCGGAGCCCCAATCATCCGATCTTTTCTTTTGGCGTTGTGTCATTCGGCGGAATTGCGGCGCCCGTCATCGGGGACTGCACGATGATTCTCAGGCGCTCTTCGATCTTTTCTGGGAGCGACCAGCCCTTGTCGACAGGTTCAAAGCCATGGCGGCGCGAATGAGCCCTTTCAACGCCTCTTCATCGATCTTTTCGCCCTCATGGATATCGATGGCGCGCCTGGTATTACCTTCGAGGCTGGAGTTGAACAGGCTTGCAGGGTCCTCCAGGGAGGCGCCCTTGGCGAAGGTCAGCTTGACGACGCTCTTATAGGTCTCGCCGGTGCAGATGATTCCGGCGTGCGACCACACCGGGACGCCCCTCCACTTCCACTCCTCGACCACGTCCGGGTCGGCCTCCTTGATAAGCTTTCGGACTAAGGCGAGCGTCCCGCCCCGCCAATCGTTCAGCTCTTCTATCCTCGCATCGATCAGCTGAGAGGGAGAGTTTTCCTCTTCCATCCTCTTCTCCATGGTTGTTTCACTCTCTTCATGATTGCCGTCACGCACGCCGTTGCCCCCTCGCTCACATCCGTTCGCCGGGCAATTGACTGGCTTGCTTCACCCAGGCGGCAAACTGAGCCTCGTCGAGCTCATCGTCCTCGTGGATGTTCAGGTAACGCACTTCCTTCTGCTTGGACTCGCCTGGCGGAACGGGATGCAGCGAGGTGCCGCGAAAGAACGCCACTTTAATGTACTTCGTGAAGCAGTGAATGCCGAGAAACCATCTCTGCTCCTCCATTCCGTAGAGCGGCGAGTTCCATTTGACCGCCTTGCGAACGTCGGGGACGGTCCGCTCGATGAGCGCGTCGAGGCGGCGTCCGAGATCGCTTTTCCAGCCGGGCATTGCGGCGATATAAGCCTGCACGGGCGCGTCGCCATAGCCCTTGGCGATCTGCGGGTTGCCACCTGAGAGAAGCGTCGGCTTCGTCACCGCTTCCGCGCTTCCGCTGTTTGCCGCAGTGGATTCAGGCACTGCGGAACGCGCCGGAGATGCCTTCGCCGCGGCTTTAGCAGGCTTCCGAGCCGACGACTTGGCGGCCGTCTCGGGCGACTTGGCTGCTTTCGCAGAGACCCGCTTGGTGTCGTTCTTCTTCTCCATTCTCGCCTTGTCGGCCATTCGCTCACTCCCGTGAAAGACGGATACATAGTCACGAATACCTCAACTTCCAGTCATCTCGACTGACCGAGGATACCCACCGGTAGGCGTGAACGACGCGGCTGCAATCGGGTTGCCGCCACACTTGTGTGCAACACTGTGTGACAGGCAATTGTGACCGATGAACCGAATGGAACGCGCGCTTCAGCCATGAGGCGCGGCAACCGAGGAGGAAGCCATGACCATATCAGCCGAGAAGCAACCCACGGGCGGACAGCCTGGCATGCACACACCACCGGTCGTTGCGCCGGACGCTTGGGAGGCGGCCCGCGAAGATCTGCTCGTGAAGGAAAAGGCCCTGACCCACGCCCGCGACGAACTCGCCGCCGAGCGCCGGCGCATGCCCTGGATGGCCGTGACGAAGGACTATGTCTTCGCGGGTCCAGCAGGCAAAGTGAGCCTGCTCAACCTGTTCGACGGCCGGCGCCAATTGATCGTCTACCGCGCCTTCTTCGAGCCCGGCGTGGAAGGCTGGCCCGACCACGCCTGCGTGGGCTGTTCCATGGTGGCCGACCAGGTCGCCCACCTCGCCCACCTCAATGCTCGTGACACCACCCTCGTCTTCGTCTCGCGGGCGCCGCAGGCGAACATCGTGCGGCTGAAGGCGCGGATGGGCTGGGAAATGCCATGGTTTACGATTACGGACAGCTTCGACGCCGATTTCGGCGTTGGCGAGTGGCACGGCACGAATGTGTTCTACCGCGACGGGGACCGCCTGTTCCGCACCTACTTCATCAACAACCGCGGCGACGAGCAGATGGGGAGCACCTGGAACTATCTCGACATCACGCCGCTCGGCCGGCAGGAGGCCTGGGAGGATTCGCCCGAGGGCTATCCTCAGACTCCGCCCTACGAATGGTGGAACTGGCACGACAGCTACGGCGAAAGCGCCACTCCCGGCAAGAAGTAGGTCGAGGTAGCGAGCGTCCGGTGAGGCGGCATTGCGGACGCAGGGCGCGAGCACAAAGCCCTGAACCAGGCACCTTCCCGCGGATACGACGGGCGGCGAAGCGAACGCGCACTGTTCGTTCAGGTCGTCAGGATCGCTGCGACGGCCGCTTGAGGCCCGATCCTCCCCAGCCGTCTGCCCGCCCCTCTTTGTGCCCGAAGCACCACAGAACGAGTCCTTTTTGCCGAGAATCCGACCCGAATCGCCGCTGCGGGGTGGATGCAATCGACCCTGATCGTTAACAAATGGAAAACTTTGACCTGCTAGAGTGCCCATTGCCGCACATGCAGGCATTGAGTAAAGAGTCGCCTGAAACGGGATGCGGAGGATGTCTCCACCACGCTCGAGTACTGCGTATTGGAAGGCGGCGACAGTGTTCGCGCTTGCGGCCTCGACGGCGCTCGGCCCGATTTTCGCCGGCCAGGCGCAGGCGATCCGGATCTTCGGCATGCGCTTTTTCGAAAGCGCCGAAGAGCAGGTGCAGGTTCTCGACCCCGTTAACTACACGCTTACCTTTGAGCCCGGAACGGACGACGAGGAGCTGCGAGAGGCGCTCGAAAATGCTTCTCAGCTCAATCAGGATCAGGAAAAGCCGGTCTCCGGCGATCTCGGCCTGTTGATCAAGGCCCGCGACGACCGGGAGCGGCTGCTCGCCGCGCTCTACGAAAAAGCGCGCTACGGCGGCACCGTGACGATCTTGATCAATGGCCAGGACATCGACAGCCTGCCGCCCGACCCTTCCTTCCCCGATGGCCAGGCCGTGCCGGTGACCGTGCGCGTCGCGCCGGGTCCGGCCTTCACTCTCGGCTCGGTGAGGTTCGAGGGCGATGCGGCAGGGCTCGACGCGGCGACCTATGATCTCACACGCGGCGCCCGTGCCGACTCGACCCTGATCATCAAGGCGGGAGAGCAGATCGTCGTCGATCTCAAGGAACAGAGCCGGCCGCTTGCCAAGATCACCGAGCGCAGCGTCGTCGCCGACCATGCCACCTCCACCGTCGACGTGACGATCAGGGCCGAATCCGGACCGGTCGCGCCGGTCGGCGCTCTGACGGTTACCGGCACCAGGACCGTCGACCCGAACTTCGTGCGTGACTATTCGCGGCTCAACCATGGCCGGCCTTATTCGCCTGAAAACATCCGCAAGGCCGCCGAGCGGCTGCGAACGCTGAACGTCTTCTCCAGCGTCACCATTGTCGAGGCCGATCAGCTTGCGCCCGACGGCACCATCCCGATGAACATCCAGGTGTCGGAGGGCAAGCACCGCTATTTCGGCTTCGGCGGCCAGGTGTCGACGACCGACGGCCTCGGCCTGCAGGGATATTGGGGCCATCGCAATCTCTTCGGCCGAGCCGAGTCGCTCAGGATCGAGGGCTCCGTCGACCGGATCGGCGAGACCACGGATGTCGGCGGGCTGGACTATTCGGCCGGCATTCTCTTTGCCAAGCCCGGTGCCTTCGGTCCGGCATCGACATTCACGGCAAGCCTCAAGGCGGCAATCGTCGATCCGGATGCCTATAATGCCAAGACCATCACCGCGGCGGCCGGCGCCGGCTTCGAGCTTACGCCAGAGGATACCGTTTCCCTCGGCGCCGAGCTCAGCTGGGCCGATATCGACGACGCCTTCGGCTCGAACTCCTATCTGACGGCCGCGATCCCGCTCGAATATGTCCGCGACACCCGCGACGACAAGCTGAACCCCACGGAAGGCTACCGGGCGATGATCAATGCGAAGCCGAGCTACGAGATCGAAGGCCAGACCTTCTTCAGCTCCTTCGAGACCTCCGCCTCCGCCTATTACGCACCGGGCAGCGAAAATCGTTTCGTGTTGGCCGGCAAGCTCGGCGCCGGCGTGCTCATCGGCGGCGACGAACTTTCCGACATTCCGGCAACCCGGCGCTTCTTCCTCGGCGGCGGCGGCTCGGTGCGCGGCTATTCCTTCCAGGAGATCAGCCCGCGCAATGACGACAACGAGGAGACCGGCGGCCGCTCCTATGTGAATGGCTCGCTGGAGGTCCGGATTGCGGTAACCGACACGATCGGCATCGTGCCCTTCATCGATGCCGGCAGCGTCTCGACGAGCACGGCGCCGGATTTTTCCGACATACGCGCCGGCGCCGGCATCGGCCTGCGCTATGCGACGCCTTTCGGGCCCATCCGTCTCGATTTCGCGGTGCCGCTCAACAAGTATCCGGGCGGCACCGAATACGGGATTTATGCGGGCATCGGCCAATCTTTCTGATGCGCGCTGCAATGCCATGGTAAACTACAGCGCCGCGCGTCTTATCAGACGCGCAAAGGTCGCTGTAGCACTTTGAATTGCTGCATGTCTTTATCCTTAATCGAGGTCGATTTAAGGAGACATGCAGTAGGCAAACCCGCCTGCGGGCGATGCGCTTCGGTCCTGCCGATTCCAGAGCGGCGTAACATGGTCTATGGATAGGACATGAATCAGGTCATCGGCACATTTCGATCAGCGCTGCGCTACGTCTTCGCCTTTCTCGGCGTGGTCGTCGTCGTGCTGTTTCTCCTCGTCGCCTTTCTCGGCTTCACCATGCCCGGCGCGCGCGTCGTCGCCTGGGCGATCGAAAAATATGCGGCGACGCCCGACCAAATCGTCCGCATCTCCGATCCGGGTCCACTGCTCACAGGCGACTTCACCGCCGGAACGGTGACGCTCTTCGACGGCGAGGGAATTTACGCGGAGGTCCGCGACCTCTCGGTGAATTGGTCGCCCACCGAGCTTCTGTCCATGCGCTTCGATGCAAGCAGCATCTCGGCGGCTTCCGTCCGCCTCGAACGGCTGCCGATCCCCTCCACCGAAACGAAAGAGGTGCGACGGACACTCGCCTTGCCCGTGGACGTGAAGATCGATGCCCTCGACCTCAAGGAGATCGTTATCGGCAAGGCGATCGCTGGCAAGGATCAGTTCCTGACCGCCAAAGGCAGGGTCGACGCGACGAATTCAAGCATCGCGCTCGCCTTCAATGCCGCCGAGCGCGATCGCCCGGAGGCGCGCGCCATCGCCGATCTCGTCTTCAATCCGGCCGGAAACGAGCTCAAGCTCGAGGCCGAGATCGCCGAGCCGAAGGGCGGGCTGCTCGCCAAGCTGCTGCGGCTGCCGGGCGAACCGGCAGTCGATATCCAGGTGACCGGACAGGGACCCCTCTCCGACTGGACGGGCTCCGGCGCCGCATCGCTCGACGGCAGCGAGCTTCTCCGGTTGGAAGGCCGGCACGTGCTGGCAGCCGACGGCATGCACAATCTCACACTCTCCGGCGGTGGAGCTTTCGCCCAGCTCATGCCGGCCGCCTTCCGGCCGCTTTTCGAGGGGTCGACCAGCATCGACCTGACCGCCGCCTTCGACGGGAAGAGCAAGGTCCGGATCGAAGCGGGCAGGCTTGCGACCGGCGCCTTGACGCTGAACGCGTCGGGAACCGTCGATAGCCGCGGCGAGAACAACCTTCAGGCAAGCGTCGCCGGCACCAGCGGTCCGTTCGATTTCCGCTGGCCGCTGAAGGATGGCGAGCTGCAGGCACGGGTCAATACGGCGAACCTGTCGCTGATCGGCGATGGACAATCGGCGATCCTCGACATCGCCGCCGACGTCGTCTCGCTCGGACTGCCGCAGGGTAACCTCGGCGCCATCCGGGTCGCAGCACAAAGCGACGCCTTCAACCTCGAAACGCAGGGGGGATCGCTGAAGGCGACGGTGGAGATCGGCGAGGCGCGGTTCGCAAACGCGGATCTCAATCGAGCGATACAGGCGCCGATGAAGCTCGCCGGCACCATCGTGATCGCGCCGGACGCCATCCGTTTCGATCCGCTGACGCTCGAGAGCCCAGGCATCGGCGGTTCCGTCACCGGCGCACTCGATCGCGCCGACAGCACGCTCGAAGCCGCGTTCAAGCTCTTCGCAGTGCCTGCGGTTCTGCCGCCGACGCTCGCCGACAAAATCGAGAAGACGGTCGCCATCTCCGGCAATCTGGTGACCGAGGAGGACGGCAGCGTCCAGCTGAGCGGCCTTGATGTCAAATCCGAAGCGGTCGAAGCCTCCGGTTCGCTCACGCTTTCAGGCCAGACGCTGACCGCCGATATCAAGGGCACGCTTCCGGAGCTTGGCCGCTTTCTGCCAGATGCGAAGGGCAGCGCGGATTTCCAAGCGGCTGCATCCGGGCCCATGAGCAAGCTCGGCGTCAAGGCGGAGATCACCTCGAGCGGCGCGACGCTTGCCGGTCGAACCCTGAGGGAACTCACGATCAACGCCGATGCGACGGCGACGCCCGGGAGCCCCGAAGCGAAGCTCACCGCCACCGGCACACTCGACGGCCAGCCGATCGACATTCGCGCCGACGTCGTCTCGAAGGACGGTCTTACCTCCGTTCCGACGCTGGAAGCGAAAATCGGCGGCAACAGCTTGACCGGCGCGATCGACCTGACGGCCGATTTCAAGCCGAACGGCAAGCTCGACTTCAGCCTGCCCGATCTCGGGCTTCTCGCCGCCATGGCCGGCCAGCAGGCCTCCGGCGATCTCGCCGGCTCGGCGACGTTCGAGACCGTCAACGGCGTGACCTCGGTGGCTATCAAGGCCAATGGCAGCAACGTGGAGCGCGGCGCGCTGAAGATCGCCAAACCGGCCGTCGATCTCGCTATCGCCGATATTGCCAGACTGGCAATCAAGGGCAGTGTCAGCGCGGAGAGCGTTGCGCAGGGCGAAAACCGACTTGCGGACCTCAACCTCGCCTTCGAACAGCAGGGCGGCCGTACCGGCTTCTCGGCCGAGGGCCTCTATGACGGCGCGCCGCTCAGGGCTTCGGGCGAACTGACGAGCGAGGCCGGCCGCACCGAAATCCGCCTCGCCTCCGCCTCCGCGGCGCCACGGCGCCTGCCGCTGCAGCTCGCAGCGCCGACCGTGATCGCGATCGAAGACGGCGTGGCTCGCCTCGACGGCCTCACCATCCAGGCCTCGACGGGTACCGTCGCGGTCTCCGGCACGGCCGGCGACCGGCTCGACCTCAGAGCGAATCTCAACGACTTGCCCGCCGAGCTCATCAACACCTTCGCGCCGACACTCGGCGCCGAGGGGACCATTGCCGGCTCCGTCGATATCGACGGTGAAGCGCAGGCGCCGGTGGTCGCCTACGACCTGGCCTGGAGCGGCGCCTCGATGTCCTCGCTCAGATCCGGCGGTTTTGCCGCGCAGGACCTGACCGCCAAGGGCACGGTCACCGTCACCGAGGCGACGATCAGCTTCGACCCGACGGTGATCGAGAGCCCCGGCTTCCGCGGCAATCTCACCGGCAGCCTCGCCCGCGCCGAAAAAACGGCAACGGCCAACTTCGAGGTGCGTGCAGAGCCGAGCTTCCTGCCGGGCGGTCTGGCTGCGAGATTCGACACGCCGGTGACCGTCTCGGGCAAGGTCGAGACTGGCGCCGATGGCAGCGTCAAGCTGAGCGCCCTCGGGGTGCAGTCCGGCACCGTCACCGCCAACGGCTCGGCGACGATCGCGGCAGGTCAGCTGACGGCCGATGTCGAGGGCACACTGCCCGATCTCGGTAAGCTGCTCGCCGATGCGCAAGGAAAGGCCGGCTTCAACGCCGACATTTCCGGTCCACTTGACGCGCTCGCCGTCAAGGGAGAGCTGACCTCGAGCGGCGCCATGCTTGCCGGCCGCTCGCTGACCGACCTGACCGTCACCGCCGACGCCACGGTCAAGCCGGGCAGCCCGCAGGCAAAGCTCACCGCCACCGGCGGGCTCGACGGCCAGCCGATCGACGTCAGGGCCGACGTGGTATCGGCGGATGGCCGTACATCCATCCCGACGCTCGAGGCAAAGATCGGCGACAACCGCGTGACCGGCGCGATCGCGTTGACGGCGGATTTCAAGCCGAACGGCACCATCGACTTCAACCTGCCCGATCTCGGGCTGGTCGCCGCCATGGCCGGCCAGAAGGCATCCGGCGACCTTTCGGGCTCGGCGACGGTCGCGACTACAAACGGCATCACTTCCTTATCGGTCAAAGCCAGCGGCAGCAGCATCAAGCGCGACGCGCTGACGATCGCCAAGCCCGTGGCGGATATCCGCATCGCCGATATCGCCGCCCTGGCTATCCGCGGCAGCGTCAAGGCCGAGAGCGTCGTCCAGGGGCAAAACCGCGTCTCAGCCGTCAACCTCGCCTTCGAGCAGCAGGGCGGCAGGACTGGTTTCGATGTCAGCGGCCAATATGACGGGGCCCCGCTCTTGGCCAAGGGGGATCTGGCAAGTGCCGGCGGGCGCACCGAAATCCGCCTCGCTTCGCTTTCGGCAGCGCCGCGGAAATTGCCGCTGAAGCTCGCCAAGCCGACCGTCGTCGCCATCGACAACGGCACCGTCCGCCTCGGCGACCTCACCATCCAGGCGTCCAAGGGCACGATTGCCATCGCCGGCACGGCCGGCGCGACGCTCGACATTTCCGCGAAGCTCAATGCCCTGCCCGCGGCGCTCATCAACACTTTCGCGGCGACGCTCGGCGCCGAAGGGACGATCGACGGAACGGTTGAGATCAACGGCACCGCCGCGGCGCCGGTCGTTAACTACGATCTCAGATGGAGCGGCGCTTCGGTGGCGGCCGCGCGCGGCGCCGGCGTATCGGGGCTTCAAATCGCGGCGAAAGGGCGGTTTGCCGACAATCGCGTGACGCTCGACGCGACCGTCTCGGGAGCGGGTGGCCTCTCCTTCAGGGGCGGCGGCCATGTCGATATGGCCGGCAACATGCCGATGTCGATGAAGTTCGCCGGCGACGTGCCCTTCGCGCTGCTTGCCGCCAAATTGGCGGAGCAGGGCTTCACCCTCACCGGCTCGGCCACTGTCGATCTTTCCCTTTCCGGGCCAGCCCGCGCGCCGCAGATCACCGGCACGGTTGCGACCGTCGGCGGCCGGCTCGTCGATGTCCGGCGGAATTTGGCGCTCAACGACCTTGCGGCCAATGTCACGCTCGACGGCCGGCAGGCGACGATCAGCCGGCTTTCCGGCAATCTCGCCAGCGGCGGTTCGATCGAGGCGAGCGGCACAGTCGGCATTGCGGCCGGTTCCAACTTCCCGGCCGACCTCCGAATCCGCCTCAACAACGCCACCTATGTCGACGGCACGCTCTTCACCGCCAATCTTGCCGGCGATCTGACACTGAAAGGTCCGCTCGTCGCGACGCCGGTGCTCGGCGGGGAGCTGACGATCCGCAAGGCGGCGATCACCGTGCCGGAAAAACTGCCGACTTCGCTCTCGGCGATCGACATCCAGCACAGGAACGCGCCCGCCGGCGTAAGGCAGATGGCACGCGACGTGCGCCGGGAAACGGCCGCATCCGGCGGCGGTGCGGGCGTCGATGGCGGCGGCGTCATCGCCTTCGATCTCGCGGTCCGCTCGCCGGGGCAGTTCTTCGTGCGCGGACGCGGCATCGATGCCGAGCTCGGCGGCGACCTGACGATCCGTGGCACCGCCGTCCGGCCGACCGTCTCCGGCGATTTCGACATGCGGCGCGGTCGGCTCGAAATCCTCGGCAAGAGGCTGACCTTCACGGACGGTCACATCGGCTTCGGCGGCGACCTCATCCCGACGCTCGACCTCGACGCCACCTCGAGCGCGGGCTCGACCACTATCACGGTCAACATCGCCGGGCCGGCCAACAACCCGACGGTGACCTTCTCCTCCTCGCCGGCGCTGCCGCAGGACGAGATCCTGGCACAGCTGATCTTCAACCGCTCGCTCAACAATCTTTCGGCGTTCCAGATTGCCCAGCTCGCCTCCGCCGTCAGCCAGCTTGCCGGCGGCGGCTCGACGTCGCTGCTCGACGGCCTGCGCAACAAGCTCGGCGTCGACGACCTCGACATCACCACCGACGAGAGCGGCGGCGCCCAGGTGCGGGCGGGCAAATATTTGAACGACCGGACCTATCTCGAATTGCAGCAGGGCTCCGACTCGGCCTCCAGCAAGGCGATCATCAACCTCGACGTCGGCCGAGGCGTGAAGCTGAAGGGCGAGGCTGCCGGCGACGGTTCTGCCGCCGGCGGTATCTTTTTCGAGAGGGAGTATTAAGCGAGGCTGACTCTCGCCCGAAAGTCGCCTCCCCAACCCCTCCCCACAAGGGGGAGGGGCTTCCCCGGCGGCGCCCTCCTCCAGTCCCGCAGTTCCTATGAGACGGCTGCAACGGTCAAGAAAGGGAGGAAGCGGGTGCGGCATCGAAGTCCCTCCCCCTTGTGGGGAGGGGTTGGGGAGGGGTTCTTGGAGTCTGATTTTGCTCGCTCAAGCCGCATTCCGCTCCACCCCGAAGGCATCCAGAAGCTCGCTCTCGTCGATTGCCGTGAACAGCGCCCAGATATGGCCGAATGGGTCGATGAGCGCGGCGACGCGATCGCCGGTCGGCAGGGTCTCGACGGAGTTGCGCAGGCTAGCGCCGGCACCCATTGCCCGCGCGAGCACGCGGTCAACGTCGTCGACGTGCAGTTCGAGGATCGCCGCGGTGGTACCGAGGGCATGCGGCGAGCGCGGCCCGCCGAGATGCGGTTCGGCATCGCGGCGCGGATTGGCGCCGGCCACCCGGAAGATCGAGTCGCCGATGCTGAGATCGGCGCTCGTCAGAATGCCGCTCCACTCGTGGCGCTGGAGGAGCTCGGCACCGAAAACCTCGCGGTAGAAGGCGATTGCCCGCTCCTCGTCTCCATGCCTGACGAACAGTTTAATGCAGATCTGTCGCGCCATTAGGCCGCCACCGGAAATGGCCATGACATCCTCCCTTGTTCGCTGAGACGGAGCATCCTACACGAGCATGAGAACAAATCAAGAACAATTCTGCACGCACAACCCTGAACCGGTGCGACTAAAAAGCGCCGGACAATTTGCTCGTCTTGAGCAGGATGTTCGTTTCGGTCACGGTGATCCCGTCGATCAGCCTGATACGGCGCAAGGTCTCGTCGAAGCTCGCCAGGTCGCGATCCTCGAGCTCGGCGATAAAGTCCCACCGCCCGTTGGTGCTGTGCAGCGCCCTCACCTGCGGTAGGCCGCGCAATTGCTCGGCGACGCGATCGGCCATCTTGCCGTGAACCTCGATCATGACGACGGCGCGAACCCCCGAGGCAGGGATTTCCGATCCCGTGCGGATGGTGAAGGCGGCGATCGTTCCATTCCTCACCAGCCGCTCGATGCGGGCCGCGATGGTGGCGCGCGAAACGCCGGTCATCGCTGACAGCGTCGAAACCGGCGTCCGCGCATTTTGCCGAAGGGCGCTGATCAGGGCCTGGTCGATGTCGTCCATTCTCCGTCACTTTGTCGAATAATGCTTTTCATTGTGAGAAGAGTAGCCATCTTATCGGCAGTTTTCCATCTTTTTGCCGTCACAGCTATTGGCGATAATCTCTGCCGAACTCAAGAGATTCGAGCGAGGGAAGAAGGACATGAAGACCATCACGTTGATCGGTGCACCCATCGAGGAAGGTTCCGGGCGTCGCGGCGCTGCCATGGGCCCGACGGCACTCCGGATCGCCGGCATCGATACGGTTCTGGCCGATCTTGGCCACACCGTCCACGACGAGGGCGACCTCAGGCCGCTGCCGGCCCGCGACCTTCCAAACCATGCGGGCGCCAACAATCTGCAGATGGTCGCCGCCTTTGCACGGGCGCTCAACGACACGGTACACGACACGGCCCGCAAGGGACATTTTCCGATCATTCTCGGTGGCGACCATGCCCTCTCGATGGGCAGCGTCTCCGGCATGGCACGCTACGCTGACGAGGTCGGCCGGCCGCTCTTCGTGCTCTGGCTCGACGCCCATGCGGACTTCAACTCGCCTTCGACCTCGCCCTCCGGCAACATGCACGGCATGCCGGTCGCCTTCTTCTGCGGCGAAGCGGAATTCGCCCCGATCCTCGAGTCGAACCGGCCGCTCGTCGACCCGAAAAGGGTCTACCAGGTCGGTATTCGTTCGGTCGATGCGCGCGAGCGCGAGGAGATCGCCGACCACGGCGTCAACGTCTACGACATGCGCGCCGTCGACGAGAGCGGCATGGCCCATATCATGCGTCAGATCCTCGACGAGGTGCGCGCCGCCAACGGCCTCTTGCATGTAAGCCTCGACGTCGATTTCATGGATCCGGAATTTGCCCCGGGGGTCGGCACCACCGTGCCGGGCGGCGCCACCTTCCGCGAGGCCCATCTCATCATGGAGATGCTTTGCGACAGCGACCTCGTTTCGTCGCTCGACGTCGTCGAACTCAATCCCTTCCTCGACGACCGCGGCAAGAGCGCCCGCGTCCTGGTGGAACTGACCGCAAGCCTCTTCGGCCGCCGCATCCTTGACCGGCCGACCCGCAGCGCCTGAGAATGCAACCCGTGCCGCCGCCGATCGAGGCGGCGGCCGCAAGCGGAGAGCGTTGATGAAGACCACGGCGGCCCTGATCGAAACCGAATACCGGCTCGGCGCTCACAACTACCAGCCGCTCGACGTCGTGCTGACGCGCGGCGAAGGGGTCTTCGTCTGGGACATTGAAGGCAATCGCTACCTCGACTGCCTCTCGGCCTATTCGGCCGTCAACCAGGGTCATTGTCACCCAAAGATCTTCACGGCGATGGTGGAGCAGGCGCAGAAGCTGACGCTCACCTCGCGCGCCTTTCGCAACGACCAGCTCGCTCTCTTTTACGAGGAGGTCACCGCATTAACCGGCTCGCACAAGGTGCTGCCGATGAATTCCGGCGCCGAGGCGGTGGAAACGGCGATCAAGGCCGTCCGCAAATGGGGATATGAGGTGAAGGGAGTCGCCCGCGACCGGGCCGAGATCATCGTCTGCTCCAACAATTTCCACGGCCGCACGATCGGCATTGTCGGCTTTTCGACCGATCCGGACTCGCATGACGGCTTCGGACCTTTCGCGCCCGGCTTCAAGATCGTCCCCTTCGGCGACATCGATGCCTTCCGGGCGGCGATCGGCGAAAACACCGTCGCCTTCCTGGTCGAGCCGATCCAGGGCGAGGCCGGCGTGATCGTGCCGCCCGCCGGTTATTTCGCGGCGGTGCGCGAACTCTGCACACAGCACGGCATCACGCTCGTCCTCGACGAAATCCAGACCGGTCTCGGCCGCACCGGAAAACTGCTCGCGGAAGAACACGAGGGCATCGAAGCGGATGTGACACTGGTCGGCAAGGCGCTTTCCGGCGGCTTCTACCCGGTTTCCGCGGTGCTTTCGAATTCGGAGGTGCTCGGCGTCCTGAAACCCGGCCAGCACGGCTCCACCTTCGGCGGCAATCCGCTCGCCTGCGCAATCGCCAGAACGGCACTCAGGGTGCTCACCGAAGAGGGCATGATCGAGAATTCGGCGCTGATGGGCGAGCGCTTCATGGCGGGGCTGACGGACATTCGCTCCAATATCATCAGGGAGGTCCGCGGCCGCGGCCTGATGCTCGCCGTCGAACTCGTGTCCGAGGCCGGCGGCGCCCGCAAATATTGCGAGGCGCTGAAGGAGCGCGGCATCCTCGCCAAGGACACCCACGGCGACACGATCCGCATCGCCCCGCCGCTCGTCATCACCGCGGGCGAGGTCGACTGGGCGCTCGAGCAGTTTGCGGCGGTACTCGCTTCCATCTGAGCCGCGCCCCCCGCGCTGCCTGCCTTCAAAAACGGCGCAAAAAGCAACTCTTAACGAATTTCGGCCTAGGATGCCCGCCAAAGCGCAAGGCGGGCTCCCCGCGCATGATGCGGCTTGCGCGTCGCCGGATGTCGTCGGCGGACCACATCACCAAGTCGCGCCCTGCGGGCGCCGACGGCAAGGAGCTTTAAATGACAGGCACGTTGAAAACGGCTGGATTTGACGGCGAGACGCTGGAGATCATCGCGTTCCGCCTCCACGACCAGGAATTCTGCGTCAAGACGACGACGATCCGCGAAATCCGCGGCTGGGCGCCGTCGACGCCGATCCCGCATTCGCCGCCGGAAGTGATCGGGGTCATGAACCTGCGCGGCACGGTGATCCCGATCATCGACCTCGCCCACAAGCTCGGCATGAAATCGACCGTTGCCAACGAGCGCAGCGCCATCGTCGTCGCCGAAGTCCACAACATGGTAATCGGCCTCGTCGTCGACCGCGTCTCCGACATTCTGACGGTGCAGGGCAGCCAGGTGCAGCCGGTACCGGAAGTCACCGCCTCCTTCGACAAGAGCTTCGCCGAAGGCATCATCGCCAACGAGAGCGGAATGATCTGCTTCCTCAACCTCGCCCGCATGTTCAAGGAACGTGAGGCGGAAGACCTCGCCGCCTGACATTCGGACATACGGAATTCCGATCGAGGCCGTCTCGCTTTTGCGCGACGGCCTTTTTTGTTGCGGCTCTCCGCGTCGGCAGCCGGCACAACTTTTCGCGGAAAACTTGGGCATCAAGTACAACCAGTAATAACATAACAACTTTATGCAACTGATATTTGATATCTACTATTTAACACTGCATTAACTCATAAAATCTAACCTGAGTTGCATCCCGCCGCGGGCATGAAGCCCAGGAATCCCTCGACACATCAAGCGCCGACCCGCGTTTGGCGGCTGACGGCGGGACAGAAACAGTCGACAGCATTTTGGTTTCTACCCGGGTAGCGAATGCAACCCGGCGCGAGCCCGGTCAATCAAGGACCCATCCCGTATCGATTTAGCCAAGCGAAGCGAGTTTTGGAGACCACTCATGTTTTCTTTTGCGAAGCGTTCGGATTCCAACCACATCATTGCAGCATTGTCGAAATCGCAGGCGATCATCCAGTTCGATCTCACCGGCAACATCCTCACCGCCAACGAGAATTTCTGCAAAGCCCTCGGCTACAACCTGCAGGAGATTGTCGGCCAGCATCATCGCATCTTCTGTCCTGCCGACTATGCCGCCACGCCGCAATACCGCGAGTTCTGGGCGCGTCTCGGCCGCGGCGAGTTCGACAGCAATGCCTATAAGCGCGTGACCAAGGCCGGGCGGGAGATCTGGATTCAGGCGACCTACAATCCGGTGTTCCGCAACGGCAAGCCGTACAAGGTGATGAAATTCGCAACGGATATCACCGACGCAAAACTGAAAGCCACCGAAGATGCGGGCAAACTCGACGCGATCGCCCGATCGCAGGCGGTGATCGAATTCACGCCCACCGGCGAAATTATCACCGCCAACGAAAATTTCTGCAACGCCCTCGGCTATCGTCCGTCGGAAATCGAGGGACGCCATCACAGCATGTTCTGCGAGCCGAACTATGCCCGCACGGCCGAGTACAGCGAGTTCTGGAGGCGGCTTGCCCAGGGCGAGTTCATCGCCGGCGAATTCGTCCGCCATGGCAAGGGCGGCAAGGAAATATGGATTCAGGCCGCCTACAACCCGATCCGCGATCCGAACGGCAAGGTCTACAAGGTCGTCAAGTTCGCGACCGATGTCAGCGAACGGATGGCGGCGATCAACGCGCTCGGCGCCGGCCTGCGGTCGCTGGCGGAGGGCGACCTGACCCGGTCACTGGACACGCCATTCGTGCCGAGCATGGAGGCCGTGCGCAGCGACTTCAACGATGCGGTCGTCCGCCTCTGTCGCGCCATGCAAACGGTCGGCGAAAATGCCGGTGCGATTGCCGGCGGCGCGAGCGAGATCAGGTCCGCCGCCGACGACCTGTCGAAGCGGACCGAGCAGCAGGCCGCATCGGTCGAGGAAACGGCCGCGGCACTCGACGAGATCACCACCACGGTCGCCGATTCGAGCCGCCGAGCCGAGGAAGCCGGCCAGCTCGTTGCAAAGACGAAAGACGGAGCCGAACATTCGAGGCTCGTCGTCCAGAACGCCATCGGTGCGATGGACCAGATCGAGCAATCATCGCGCGAGATCAGCAACATCATCGGCGTGATCGACGACATTGCCTTCCAGACCAATCTCTTGGCGCTCAATGCCGGCGTCGAGGCGGCGCGCGCCGGCGAGGCCGGCAAGGGCTTCGCGGTCGTGGCGACGGAGGTGCGGGAACTGGCCCAGCGCTCGGCAAGTGCCGCAAAGGATATCAAAGCCCTGATCACCACCTCCGGCGAGCATGTTCGCAACGGCGTCTCGCTGGTCGGACAGACAGGCACGGCGCTGGAACAGATCCTCGTCCAGGTCCAGGAGATCAACCTCAACGTCTCGGCGATCGTCGAAGCGGCGCGGGAACAGGCGACGGGTCTCAGGGAAATCAACCAGGCGGTCAACGCGATGGATCAGGCAACGCAGCAGAACGCCGCCATGGTGGAGGAAAGCACGGCCGCAAGCCACGCCATGTCGCGCGAGGCCGAGGCTCTCTACGGCCTTCTTCGGCAATTCCGCATCGGCCAGGATAACCTCGGTGCAGCCGAAATGCGCGCAGAGCCCCTTGCCTCACCGGCTCGCGCTCGCGCGCCAAGGGCGGCACGAGGCGCCCAAAAGGGAAACCTCGCGGTCGTCACGGCTGCCGAAGGCTGGCAGAATTTCTGAGCGCACCCGAACCCCGCGCTCGATCAAGGGAAGGTGGCACCTGGCGCCTTCCCTTTGCCGGCTAAATGCTTGGATAGCAGATACGCCTCCCCACAAAAGGAGGGGCTAGGCGCCCGGGGTAACCGCCGGCGTATTCCAACCGTCTCGTCGGGAGCACGCAGGCCGATGGGAGCGTGGGCGGCGCGGCATCGTAGCCCCTCCCCCTTGTGCAGAGGGGTTGGGGAGGGCATTCTTGCTGGCCTACGCCGCTTCCGGCTTCCGGATCTTCGGTGCCGCTTCCAGCACCAGCGGGTTCAATCCCTCGCCGCCGTGCTCGATGTGCTCGAACAGCTTGCGACGCATCCGCGATTCCCAGTATTTGTTGATATGCGTCGCCACGCCCTGCGCCGCCTCATTCGCCGGTTGGCTCTGAAAGAAGGTGGCAATCTGGTTCGCCATGTAGATGAGCTTGGCGTTGGTATTTGCAGACATCGGCGACAGCTCCGCTTCTCTCAAAATGGTTCAGAGCGAGAGACGCGCGGGGAAAACGGCGCCCGCTCCTCCTCGTCCCGCTCTATGCGCTCGGCATGGGTGAAAATTTCGAACTCGTTGCCGCGCACCAGCGCGATCAGCGTCATGCCGGCCTCCTCCGCCGTGCGGATGGCAAGCGCCGTCGGCGCCGAAATGGCGATGATCACCGGGCTTCCCGTGATCGCCGTCTTCTGCACCATCTCGACGGAGACCCGCGAAGTGACGACGACCGCGCCCTGCGCGCCCTTGAAACCGGCCCGCGCGGCAGCCCCCGTCAGCTTGTCGAGCGCGTTGTGGCGACCGACATCCTCGCGAACCGCAATCAGCCCCCGGCCCGGCACGTAAAAGGCCGCCCCATGGACGGCGCGCGTCTTAAGGTGCAGGGGCTGCTGACCGTTGAGCATCGCCACGGCGCGAACGACATCCTCATCGGAAAGCCGCAGCGACGAACCTGAAACGTCCGGCGTCGTTCGAACCGCCTGCTCGATCGATTCGATACCGCAAAGACCGCAACCGACAGGCCCCGCCATGTGGCGGCGGCGCAGGCGCAACGCGTCGTTCTGCTCGTCCCTGAGGCGAATCTGCAGGTCGATGCCATTGTCCTCGGCGATGACCTCGACGTCTTCGACCTGATCGGGATCGGTGATGATGCCTTCGGTCAGGCTGAAGCCGACGGCGAAATCCGCGAGATCGGCCGGCGTTGCCATCATCACCGCATGCGTCGACCCGCCATAGGTGAGCGCAATCGGCGTCTCCTCCGGTACGTGGCGTGACTGCGAGACGAGAACGCCCGCTCGCCGCGCCTCTTCCGGAACCTTCGCCGTGGTGCTGAAGCGGCTCCTTTCGGCCGCCCCGACGGTGACGGCAGCGGGAGAGGGCGGGCGTCGTTTTCCTGCCATCGCGCTTCCTACTCCGCCGCCTCCAGCTTGCCGGCAATCCGCCGCGACTGGCGGGCCTGCTCGTCATAGTCGATCTGCCAGTCGGTCGGCCCGTTCGAGGGCGAGACCTGCACCGCCGTCACCTTGTACTCCGGGCAATTGGTTGCCCAGTCGGAGAAATCGGTGGTGATGACGTTCGCCTGCGTCGTCGGATGATGGAAGGTGGTGTAGACGACGCCCGGCGCGACGCGATCGGTGATCAGCGCCCGGAGCGTCGTGTCACCCGAGCGGCTGGCAAGCCGGACCCAGTCGCCGTCGCGGATGCCGCGCTGCTCCGCATCGTGCGGGTGGATCTCCAGCCGGTCCTCCGGGTGCCAGACGACATTGTCGGTACGCCGCGTCTGGGCGCCGACATTGTAGTGGCTGAGGATGCGGCCGGTGGTGAGCAGCAGCGGGAAGCGCGGGCCGGTCTTCTCGTCGGTCGCCACATATTCCGTGCGGATGAACTTGCCCTTGCCGCGCACGAAGCCGTCGACATGCATGATTGGCGAACCGAGCGGCGCCTTTTCGTTGCAGGGCCACTGCACCGAGCCCATCTCGTCGAGATAGTCATAGGAGACCAGGGCGAAAGTCGGCGTCGTCGCGGCGATCTCGTCCATGATCTCGGACGGATGGCCATAGTTCCAGTCGAGCCCCATGGCCTGGGCCAGCTTCTGCGTCACCTCCCAGTCGGCATAGCCGTTCTTCGGCCGCATCACCTTGCGCACGCGGTTGATACGGCGCTCGGCATTGGTGAAGGTGCCGTCCTTTTCGAGGAAGGTCGAGCCCGGAAGGAAGACATGCGCGTAGTTGGCCGTCTCGTTGAGGAAGAGGTCCTGCACCACGACGCATTCCATCGCCGCAAGGCCCGCTGCCACGTGCTTGGTGTCCGGATCCGACTGCAGGATGTCCTCACCCTGGATGTAGAGCCCCTTGAATGTGCCGTCGACCGCCGCGTCGAGCATGTTCGGGATGCGCAGGCCCGGCTCGTTGTTGAGCGTCACGCCCCAGAGCTTCTCGAAGGTCTCGCGCGTCGCGTCGTCCGAGATGTGCCGGTAGCCCGGCAGTTCGTGCGGGAAGGAGCCCATGTCGCAGGAGCCCTGCACGTTGTTCTGGCCGCGCAGCGGATTGACGCCGACGCCCGGCCGGCCGATGTTCCCGGTGACCATGGCAAGGTTGGCAATCGCCATGACCGTGGTCGAACCCTGGCTGTGCTCGGTGACGCCGAGCCCGTAATAGATCGCGCCGTTGCCGCCGGTGGCGTAAAGGCGGGCAGCCCCGCGCACCAGTTCGGCCGCAACGCCGGTATGGGCCTCGGTCGCTTCCGGGCTGTGATAGGGCTCGGCCACGAAGGCGGCCCAGTCCTCGAACTCCGACCAGTCGCAGCGCTCGCGAATAAAGGCCTCATCGGCCAAGCCCTCGGTGACGATGACATGGGCGAGCGCCGTCAGGATGGCGACGTTGGTGCCCGGCTTGATCGGCAGGTGGTACGAGGCTTCGACATGGGCCGAGCGGACGAGGTCGATCCGGCGCGGATCGATGACAATCAGCTTGGCGCCCTCGCGCAACCGCTTCTTCAGCCGCGAGGCAAAGACCGGGTGACCGTCGGTCGGGTTGGCGCCGATGATGATCGCGACGTCGGTGTGCTCGACGCTGTCGAAATTCTGCGTGCCGGCCGAGGTGCCGAAGGTCTGGTTGAGGCCGTAGCCGGTCGGCGAATGGCAGACGCGGGCGCAGGTATCGACATTGTTGTTGCCGAAGCCGGCGCGCACCAGCTTCTGCACCAGATAGGTTTCCTCATTGGTGCAGCGCGACGAGGTGATGCCGCCGACCGAATCGCGGCCGTACTGGTACTGGATGCGGCGGAACTCGGAAGCCACATGGGCATAGGCCTCCTCCCAGGTCACCTCGCGCCAGGGATCGCTGATCTTGTCGCGGATCATTGGATTGAGGATGCGATCCTTGTGGCTGGAATAGCCATAGGCGAAGCGGCCCTTGACACAGGAATGGCCGCGGTTCGCCTGGCCGTCCTTCCACGGCACCATGCGCACCAGCTCCTCGCCGCGCATCTCCGCCTTGAAGGAGCAGCCGACGCCGCAATAGGCGCAGGTGGTGACGACCGAATGCTCCGGCTGGCCGATCTCGATCACCGACTTTTCCGTCAGCGTCGCCGTCGGGCAGGCCTGCACGCAGGCGCCGCAGGAGACGCATTCGGAGGAGACGAAATCCTCGCTCATGCCGGCGGAAACGCGCGAATCGAAGCCGCGGCCGCTGATCGTCAGCGCAAAGGTACCCTGCACTTCCTCGCAGGCCCGCACGCAGCGCGAGCAGACGATGCATTTCGCCGGATCGAAGGTGAAATATGGGTTGGATTCGTCCTTCGGCGCCCACTGGATATTGATCTCGCCATTGTTGCGCGCCTTGACGTGGTTGGACCCATCATAGCCATAGCGCACGTCGCGCAGGCCCACGGCACCGGCCATGTCCTGCAGCTCGCAATCGCCATTGGCCGCACAGGTGAGGCAGTCGAGCGGGTGGTCGGAGATATAGAGCTCCATGACCCCGCGGCGGACATCTTTCAGCCGCTGCGTCTGGGTCGAAACGCTGATGCCCTGTGCGACTGGCGTCGTGCAGGAAGCCGGCATGCCGGCCCGGCCCTCGATCTCGACCAGACAGAGGCGGCAGGAGCCAAAGGCGTCCATCATGTCAGAGGCACAGAGCTTCGGCACCTCGATGCCCGCTTCCATCGCCGCCCGCATGATCGACGTGCCTTCCGGCACGCTGATCTCCTGCCCGTCGATCGTCAGCGTCACGAGCTTTTCGGACTTGGAAGCAGGAGTGCCGTAATTGATTTCATGAACGAGAGACATTAACGGGCCTCCTGAGAAATTGCGATCAGCGAGGGCTTGCCCCCCTCTGCCCTGCCGGGCATCTCCCCCACAACGGGGGAGAATGGATGTGGCACGCTCTGCGTTCCCAGCGGAGGGTTCCAATCGCAGAATCGTTTTAGCGGGAGCGGGCGGCCAGCCGCGAGTCGATCTCCCTCCTTGTGGGGGAGATGGCCGGCAGGCCAGAGGGAGGTGTTCGCCGCGTTCATCATTCCGCAGCCTCCGCCACCGGCGCCGGCGAGAAATCCTCCGGGAAATGCGTCATGGCGCTCACCACCGGATAGGGAGTGAAGCCGCCGAGAGCGCAGAGCGAGCCGAACTTCATCGTGTTGCAAAGATCGGCGAGCAGTTCGCGGTTCTTCTCCGGCTCGATGCCGGCCGCGATCTTGTCCGCGACCTCGACGCCGCGCGTCGAGCCGATGCGGCAGGGCGTGCACTTGCCGCAGCTTTCGATGGCGCAGAACTCCATGGCGAAGCGGGCCTGCTTTAGCATGTCGGCCGTGTCGTCGAAGACGACGATGCCGGCATGGCCGATCAGCCCGTCTTTTGCCGCGAAAGCCTCGTAGTCGAAAGGCGTGTCGAACAGCGCCCGCGGGAAATAGGCACCGAGCGGACCGCCGACCTGCACCGCCTTGACCGGCCGGCCGCTTGCCGTTCCGCCGCCGATCTCGTCGACGATCTGGCCAAGCGTCAGGCCGAAGGCCGTCTCATAGAGGCCGGCATGCTTGACGTTGCCGGCGATCTGGATCGGGATCGTGCCGCGCGACCGGCCCATTCCGAAGTCGCGGTAGTAGGCGGCGCCCTTGTCGAGGATCACCGGCACAGATGCGAGCGAGATGACGTTGTTGATCACCGTCGGACGATCGAACAGGCCCTTGTGGGCCGGCAGCGGCGGTTTGGCGCGCACCAGCCCGCGCTTGCCTTCGAGGCTGTTTAGAAGCGAGGTCTCCTCGCCGCAGACATAGGCGCCGGCGCCGGTCCTGACTTCCATGTCGAAGGCATGCGCCGAACCGAGAACCGAGCTGCCGAGCACGCCCGCGGCACGGGCGACCTCGATCGCAGCGCTCACCGCCGCGATCGCATGCGGATATTCGGAACGGGTGTAGACGTAACCCTTGGTCGCACCGGTGGCGATGCCGGCGATCGCCATGCCCTCGATCAGCACGAAGGGATCGCCCTCCATGATCATCCGGTCGGCGAAGGTACCGCTGTCGCCCTCGTCGGCATTGCAGACAATGTATTTCTGGGATCCCTGGGTCTCAAGGACGGTTTTCCACTTGATGCCGGTGGGGAAACCGGCACCGCCGCGGCCGCGCAGGCCGCTTTCAGTGACTTCGGCGACGATCGCCGCCGGCGCCAAGGAGACGGCCTTCTTGAGGCCGCGCAAGCCGCCATGGGCGCGATAGTCGTCGAGCGACAGCGGATCGATGACGCCGCAGCGGGCGAAGGTCAGCCGCGTCTGGTTCCTGAGGAACGGGAGCTCTTCGGTCTTGCCGAGGCAGAGCGGATGCGCGCCGCCCGAGGTGAACCCGGCATCGAGCAGCGAGGCGACATCGCGCGCCTTCACCGGACCGTAGGCGACGCGCCCCTCGGCCGTTTCGACCTCGACGAGCGGCTCCAGCCAATGCATGCCGCGCGAGCCGTTGCGGACGATCATTGCGTCGAGGCCGCGCACCGCGATCGCCTCGGCCATCGCCGCAGCCACCTTTTCGGCACCAAGGGCAATCGCTGCGGCATCGCGTGGAATGTAGATCTTCACCGTCATCGGCGTGCCTCCGCGACCAGCGCCTCGAGCTCCGCGTCGTCAAGCCGCGCATGCACCTCGCCGTCGAGCATCGCCGACGGCGAGCAGGAACAGAGCCCGAGACAGTAGACCGGCTCCAGCGTCACGGCGCCGTCCGGCGTCGTCTCGTGGAAATCGATGCCGAGCAGCGCCTTGGCACGCTCGGCAAGCCGGTCACCGCCCATCGACTGACAGGCCTCGGCACGACAGAGTTTCAATACATGCCGGCCTGCCGGGTGCTCGCGGAAATCGTGATAGAAGGTGACGACGCCGTAGACTTCGGCGCGCGACAGGTTGAGTTCGCGGGCGATCACCGGCAGGGATTCCTGCGGCACATAGCCGAACTCGTCCTGGATCTCGTGCAGGATCGGCAGAAGCGGGCCTTCCAGCCCCTTGAGTTCGCCGACAATCGCCAGCGTGCGTTCGGTCACGTCTGCGCGCGGCAGAAGAATATTCACCCGAAGAGCCCTCCCGGCTCGGGGCGCATCAAGGTCCTGCTTGGACCGCCATACGCCAGATTTCACAGGCTGTTGCAGAGATCGGAGCCTCTTCGGCCTCTGCACAGGCAATAAGCTTCGCGCTTATGGGCAGAAGGGTCAATAATGCTGTTCCGTCGATCGATAGAAAAAATCTATTGAGCGCCGTTGCGCTCGCTGAGCATGCGTGCCTCATGCAGCAGGGCCGAGACCAATGGCGTAAACGGCTCACGATAGGTCGCCACCAGGCCAACCGTGTGGCGCACGTCCGGCTCGACGATCGGAATCAACCGGATATCCTGGGGAAACCCGAAGGATTTCGCGACGTTATGAGGCATGATGCTCGCCCAGCGTCCTGTTCTTACGTGGGAAAAAAGAACGATCATCGAGTTCGATTCGAGCGTTGGGCTCGCCACCGCTCCGGCATCGGCAAAATGCTGATTGATGATACGCCGGTTCTGCATGTCGGCCGTCAATAGACAAAGCCGAATGTTGCTAACTTCCTTCCAGGTCACGCTTTCGCGATCGGAAAGCGGGGTCCCGGCGGCGGTAACCAGATGATATTGCTCGATCTGCAGCGGCACGCTGGTGACGCGGCCGAGCGGTTCGTTCTCCAGATAGGTCAGCCCCGCGTCGATTTCGAGATTTTCGAGGAGCGCCAGGATCTGCAGCGACGTGGTCGAAAGCACCGAAAAGGTCACGTCGGGGTGTTTTTCCTGAAAGGGTGCGGTGATGAGCGGCACCATCGAGAGCGTCGTCGGGATGGCGGCGAGACGGATATGGCCGGAAAGGCCCTTGCGCGCCGCCCGCATCTCCTCGCGCATGGTGCGCGTATCGCCGACGATCCGCCGCGCCCATTCGAGCACCCGCTGGCCCTCAGGCGTCAGCCCCTGAAAGCGCGAGCCGCGATTGACGAGAATGACGCCGAGCTGGTCCTCGAGCTGGCGAATTGCCGCCGACAGCGTCGGCTGCGTCACGCCGCACTCCTCCGCCGCGCGGCCGAAATGCCGTTCGCGGGCGAGCGCGAGAAAGAATTCCAGCTTGTCTATCATGCCTGGCCTTTAGAATCGATTCCGAATCGCCGCTCAAGCGATTAGCTGGCCGCCGTTCACCTCCAGCACCTGGCCGGTGACATAGCCGGAAAGCGCATGCGAGGCGAGGAAGAGATAGACGGGCGCGCAATCCTCGGCGGTTCCGAGCCGCCCGAGCGGGATCGACTTGCGCGTCGCCTCCAGCTTTTCGGGTGTCGAATAGCGGTCGTGGAAATCGGTGGTGATCGTGCCGGGCGAGACGCAATTGACGCGGATACCTTCCGGCGCCAGTTCACGTGCCAGCGCCTTGGAATAGGCGGCGACGAAAGCCTTGGTGGCGGAATAGATCGACGAGCCGGCGCTGCCGCCGGAGCGCGCCGAGATCGACACCGTATTGACGATCGCCGGATACGTGCCCTTGCGCAGGAGCGGCAGCATCGCCCTGGTCATCTCCACGACCGAGGTCTGATTGAGCTGGACGATCGTCCGGTATTCGTCGTCGGTCAAATCAGCAGCCGGAAAACGGCCGACCATGGTCCCGGCATTATTGACGAGAACGTCGAGTCTGTCGAAACGGCTCCTCACCTCCTCGGCAAGGGACTCGACCCCCCCGGGGGCGAGAAAATCCGCCGCCGAGAGGAACGCCCTGCCTTCCCCCGCCGCCAGGTCGAGAAAATCGGGTCGGACGTCGGAAAGCGTCCGGCCGACGTGCGCCAGCACCCGCGCACCGCAATCGAGGAACTGTCGGGCGACTTCCAGTCCGATGCCGCGGCCCGCGCCGGTCACCACCACATTCATGCCTTTGAACAAGGCCGGATGATACATGAGCTTGCCTTCCTCCTTGAACGTAAACCACGCTGACGCATCCCACACTGGATTGCAACGACCGGTACGCCGGCGATTGCGTCATCGAAAATCGAAACGCAACCAATCGCTGATTCTGAAATTGCGCGGCTTTCGTTTTTGCATATTATGAAAGAAAACGAAAACAGAGGGAGCGAAGCATGTATCTCACCGGACGGCAAGCGGAGATTCTGGACCTGGCCAAGGCCGAAGGCCGGGTGCTCGTCGAGGAACTTGCGCAGCGTTTCTCGGTGACGCCGCAGACGATTCGCAAGGATCTGAACGACCTCTGCGATGCCCGGGTCTTGAACCGCATCCATGGCGGCGCGATCTTTCCGAGCGGCAAGGAAAATGTGAAATACGACGCGCGACGCCAGATCGCCGCGGCCGAAAAGCAGGCGATCGGCCGCGCCGCCGCCGCCCTCATCCCCGACAACGCCTCGCTCTTCATCAATATCGGCACCACCACCGAAGCGGTCGGCGAGGCGCTTCTCGACCACAAGGAACTGATGGTCATCACCAACAATATCAACGTTGCCAATCGGTTGCGGGTCTTCCCCTCGATTGAGGTGGTGATCGCCGGCGGCGTCGTGCGCGGTTCGGACGGCGGCATCGTCGGCGAGGCGGCGGTCGATTTCATCAGGCAGTTCAAGGTCGATTTCGCCGTGATCGGCGCTTCCGCGATCGACCATGACGGCGCGCTTCTCGATTTCGATTATCGCGAAGTGAAAGTGGCGCAGGCGATCATCGCCAATGCGCGCCACGTCATCCTGGTGTCCGATTCGACGAAGTTCGAACGCACCGCCCCCGTGCGGATCGGCCATATCTCCCAGGTCCAGACCTTCATCACCGACCGCTGCATCATTGAAAACGTTCGGAAAATCTGTTCCGAGCAAGGCGTCAAGCTGGTCGAAACCGAGGCCTGACCGTACCGAAAGCCTGCCCGCCAGATTCGTGAATCATTCGTTTGACATTCGAAATGTTTTCATTTTAACTGCCTTCACTTTCGCGATGACATGAATTTGTGCATTGCGAAAAGTGGAGGGGCAATCGCGGTGTCAGAGCAGGCAATCTTCGACGTCTTTGTCATAGGCGGCGGCATCAACGGATGCGGCATTGCGCGTGATGCGGCCGGCCGGGGATATTCGGTCGCCCTTGCCGAAATGGACGACTTCGCCTCCGGCACCTCGTCCGGCTCCACCAAGCTCATTCATGGCGGCCTGCGCTATCTCGAGCATTACGAGTTCCGGCTGGTGCGCGAGGCGCTGATGGAGCGCGAGGTGCTCTGGGCAATGGCGCCGCATGTCATCTGGCCGATGCGCTTCGTTCTGCCCTATCACAAGGGCGGCCTGCGGCCGGCCTGGCTGATCCGCCTCGGCCTCTTTCTCTACGACCATATCGGCGGCCGCAAGCTGCTGCCGGCGACGAGCACGCTGGACATGACCCGCGATCCGGCCGCCGCACCGCTGAAGCGTCTCTTCACCAAGGCCTTCGAATATTCCGACGGCTGGGTAGACGACGCCCGGCTGGTGGTGCTGAACGCCCGCGATGCCGCCGACCGGGGCGCAAGGATTATGGCCCGCACCCGCGTCGTCTCGGCCCGCCGCGACAACGGTCGCTGGGCGATTGAGACCGAGGACGCGCTTACCGGCAAGCGCGAAACCGTACGCGCCCGCCTGCTCGTCAATGCCACCGGCCCCTGGGTAGACCGGGTGCTCGCCGATGCGATCGGCAAGAACGACGTCCACAATGTCCGCCTAGTCCAGGGCAGCCACATCGTCGTGAAGAAAAAGTTCGACGATCCGCGCGCCTATTTCTTCCAGAACCCGGACGGGCGGATCATGTTCGCCATTCCCTACCAGGACGATTTCACCCTGATCGGCACCACCGACCGGGATTTCACCGGCAATCCGGCCGAGGTGCGCATCAGCGACGCCGAGATCGATTATCTCTGCAGATCGGCAAGTGAGTATTTCAGCGATCCGGTGACGAAGGACGACATCGTCTGGACCTATTCGGCGGTTCGCCCGCTCTATGACGATGGCGCAAGCAAGGCGCAGGAAGCGACGCGCGACTATGTGCTGCGCCTCGAAGGTGAGAACGGCCAGGCGCCGCTCCTCAATATCTTCGGCGGCAAGCTCACGACCTACCGGCGGCTGGCCGAATCGGCGCTTGAGAAGATCGGCGAGGCGATCGGCATAAAGGGTAGCAAGTGGACCGCCGGATCGCATCTGCCGGGCGGCGACTTTCCGGCTGCCGGTTACGATGCCGAGGTCGCCAAGTTGAAGACGCACTATCCCTTTCTGGCCGCTTCGCATGCCCGGCGTCTGGTGCGCCTCTATGGCACGCGCGCGAAACAGCTTCTCGACAATGCCGCAAGCGAGGCCGATCTCGGACGACGCTTCGGTGCCGATCTCTATGCGGCCGAGGTCGATTGGCTCATCGCGCATGAATGGGCATTGCGCGCGGAGGACGTGCTTTGGCGCCGAACAAAGCTGGGCCTGAAGCTGTCGCGGGCGGAAACCGCGGAACTGGAGGAATACATGCGGGACGCGGCCAGCGCCGCCGCCTGATGTCCTGCAACCGAAATGCCGATGGCTGGGTGGAGAATTCGATGCTTGAAATGAAGAACATATCCAAGGTCGTGGGCGGGGAGACCCATATCCACCCGACCAACCTTGCGTTGGAGCGGGGTTCGCTCAACGTGCTGCTCGGCCCGACCCTCTCCGGCAAGACGTCGCTGATGCGGCTGATGGCCGGTCTCGACAAGCCCGCCTCCGGTTCGATCCATTTCGACGGCGCCGACGTCACCGGCGTGCGCGTGCAGCAGCGCTCCGTCGCCATGGTCTACCAACAGTTCATCAACTATCCGGCGATGACCGTCTACGACAACATCGCCTCGCCGATGCGAATCAAGGGTGCCGACAACGCCACGATCGACCGGGAAGTCCGCAAGGCCGCCGAACTCCTGAAGCTCACCCCCTATCTCGACCGCACGCCGCTCAATCTCTCCGGCGGCCAGCAGCAGCGCACCGCCCTTGCCCGCGCCATCGTCAAGAATGCCGACCTGGTGCTGCTCGACGAGCCGCTCGCCAATCTCGACTACAAGCTGCGCGAGGAACTGCGCGAGGAACTGCCGAAGATCTTCGCCGCCTCTGGCGCCATTTTCGTCTATGCGACGACCGAACCTTCGGAAGCGCTGCTGCTCGGCGGCAACACCGCCGCCTTGAGCGAGGGCCGCATCACCCAGTTCGGCCGAACGATCGACGTCTACCGGCGTCCGGTCGACATCGTCACCGCCCGCACCTTCGCCGATCCGCCGCTCAACACGATCGCGCTGATGAAAGCCGGGTCGCATTTCACGCTCGAAGGTAAGCCGGTGCTTTCCGTTCCCCCGCATCTCGCGACGGTTTCCGACGGCCCATGCACGGTCGCCTTCCAGCCGCACCACATTTCCTTCGACCAGCCGAACGGCAGCGGCGACCCGCTCGCCGTCAAGACGGCAATTTCCGAGATCGCCGGTTCGGAGAGCTTCATTCACGTCGGCTTCGCCGATGCGCGCTGGGTCATGCTGGCGCCCGGCATTCACGATATCGAACCGGACGCGACCCTCGAGGTCTTCGTCGACACCCGCCACCTGATGGCCTTCGGGCCGGACGGCCGGGCGATCGGCGGGACCGCGTAAGGGAGGCGCTGGGAGGAGACCATGGCACGCATCAATCTCGAACATATCCGCCACGCCTACGGCGCCAAGCCGAAGTCTGAGGCCGACTACGCGCTGAAGGAAGTCCATCACGAATGGAACGACGGCGGCGCCTATGCGCTGCTCGGCCCTTCCGGCTGCGGCAAGACCACGCTGCTCAACATCATTTCCGGGCTGATCAACCCGTCGGAAGGCCGCATCCTCTTCGATGGCACTGACGTGACTCAGCTGACGACGCAGCACCGCAACATCGCCCAGGTGTTTCAGTTCCCGGTCATCTACGACACCATGACTGTCTACGACAATCTCGCCTTCCCCCTGCGCAACCGCCACGTGCCGGAAGCCGAGGTCGACCGTCGCGTCAAGGAGATCATCGAGATGACCGGTCTCGGCGGCTGGGCGAACAAGACCGCGCGCGGGTTGACGGCCGACCAGAAGCAGAAGATTTCGCTCGGCCGCGGCCTGGTGCGCTCCGACGTCAGCGCCATCCTGTTCGACGAGCCGCTGACCGTCATCGATCCGGAGATGAAATGGGTGCTGCGCTCGCAGATCAAGCGGCTGCACAAGCAGTTCGGCTTCACCATGGTCTATGTCACCCACGACCAGACCGAGGCGCTGACCTTCGCCGACAAGGTCGTAGTCATGTATGACGGCCAGATCGTCCAGATCGGCACGCCGGCCGAGCTCTTCGAGCGTCCACGCCACACCTTCGTCGGCTACTTCATCGGCTCGCCGGGCATGAACGTCTTGCCGGCCGAGATCGCCGGCAATACGGCAGCAGTCGGCAGCGAGAGCATCGCCCTGAACTTCCAGCCGAAGGTCAAGGCCGGCGCCAAGACCGAACTCGGCATTCGCCCGGAATTCATCTCGCTCGGCCGCCAGGGCATGCCGGTGGCGATCACCAAGGTCGAGGATATCGGCCGCCACAAGATCGTCCGCGCCCACTTCGCCGACCGGCCGATCTCGATCATCGTCGACGAGGACGGCGAGATCCCCGCCGAACCGCGCGTCACCTTCGACCCGAAGGCAATCAACATCTACGCCGATTCCTGGCGCATCGGCGAGGAGGCCTGACATGGAAAAGACCTGGAACAACAAGGCCTGGTTCATGGTCCTGCCGGTTCTGGTGCTGGTCGCCTTCTCGGCGGTGATCCCGCTGATGACCGTCGTCAACTATTCGGTGCAGGACACCTTCGGCAACAACGAGTTCTTCTGGGCCGGCACCGACTGGTTCCTGGATGTGCTCGAATCCGACCGCTTCTGGGATGCGCTGACCCGCAACCTGATCTTCTCGGCGATCATACTGGCGATCGAGATCCCGCTCGGCATCGTCATCGCCCTCAACATGCCGAAGAAGGGCATCGGCGTGCCGATCTGCCTGGTGCTGATGGCGCTGCCGCTCCTGATCCCGTGGAACGTCGTCGGCACCATCTGGCAGGTCTTCGGCCGCGTCGACATCGGCCTGCTCGGCCGCACACTCGCCACGCTCGGCATCAACTACAACTACGTACAGAACCCGCTCGACGCTTGGGTGACGCTGATCATCATGGATGTCTGGCACTGGACGAGCCTCGTCGTGCTGCTCTGCTATGCCGGTCTCGTCTCGATCCCGGACGCCTATTATCAGGCGGCCAAGATCGACGGTGCCTCGCGCTGGTCCGTGTTCCGCTACATCCAGCTGCCGAAGATGAAGCGCGTGCTGCTGATCGCCTTCCTGCTGCGCTTCATGGACAGCTTCATGATCTATACGGAACCCTTCGTCGTCACCGGCGGCGGCCCAGGCAACTCGACCACCTTCCTGTCGATCGATCTCGTCAAGATGGCGATCGGCCAGTTCGATCTCGGCCCGGCCGCAGCCCTCTCGATCATCTACTTCCTGATCATCCTGCTGCTCTCGTGGATATTCTACACCGTGATGACCACGAGCGACGCGCAAGGCTGAGAACGGGAGGGAGGAAACACCATGATGACCAACAAGCAACCGCTGTCGCAGCGCCTCTCCTGGCTGGTGCCGACACTCTATATCGTTTTCCTGCTCCTGCCGATCTACTGGCTCGTCAATATGAGCTTCAAGGAGACGAGCGAGATCCTCAGCACCTTTTCGCTGTGGCCGCAGAATCCCACGCTTCGCAATTACACGGTGATCTTCACCGACCCTTCCTGGTATTCGGGCTACATCAACTCGATCACCTATGTCGTCTTGAACACCTTGATCTCGGTGACCGTAGCGCTGCCGGCGGCCTATGCCTTCTCACGCTACCGTTTCCTCGGCGACAAGCACCTGTTCTTCTGGCTCCTGACCAACCGGATGGCTCCGCCAGCGGTGTTCGCGCTGCCCTTCTTTCAGCTCTATTCCGCCTTCGGCCTGATCGACACGCATATCGCCGTCGCCATCGCGCATTGCCTGTTCAACGTGCCGCTCGCGGTGTGGATCCTGGAAGGCTTCATGTCCGGTGTGCCGAAGGAAATCGACGAGACCGCCTATATCGACGGCTATTCCTTCCCGCGCTTCTTCGTGAAGATCTTCGTGCCGCTGATCGCCTCGGGCATCGGTGTCGCCGCCTTCTTCTGCTTCATGTTCTCCTGGGTCGAGCTCCTGATCGCCCGCACGCTGACGACGACCGACGCCAAGCCGATCGCTGCCACGATGACGCGCACGGTTTCAGCCTCCGGTCTGGACTGGGGCGTGCTTGCCGCCGCCGGTGTGCTGACGATCATCCCAGGCGCGCTCGTCATCTACTTCGTCCGCAATTACATCGCCAAGGGCTTCGCGCTCGGCCGCGTCTAGTCCTCCGACCATTCAAGGGAGATTTCGCCAATGGACTTTTCATGGATGGCATGGACGCTGCCGACGGCGCTGTTCTTCCTGGCGATCGCGCTGATGCTCGTCGGCATGGGCGTCTGGGAATATGTCTCGCCCGGCGGCAATCCGCGCGTCGGCGTCCTGCGCTTCGAGACGACCCGCGGTGACCGGCTCTTCGTCTCGCTGCTCGGAAGCGCATTCATTCACCTCGCCTGGCTGGGGCTGGTCGGCGCAAATCTCTGGTGGGCGCTTGCCCTCTCGGCGATCTACGCCATCGGCGTGTTCCGCTACGTTTGAGGCATCGGAATGAAGGGCGCCGGTCGCGCTCTTCGAAACTGCAAGGAAACGCAATCGCAAAACCCAAAGGGAGGAAATTTATGCGACGGCACCTTTTGACTACGACGGCGGCCATGCTGCTGGCACTTACCGGAACGGCCTTCGCGGGCATGGACGAGGCGAAGCAGTTCCTCGACAAGGAAATCGGCGATCTCTCCTCGCTCGACCGCGCGTCCCAGGAAGCGGAAATGCAATGGTTCGTCGATGCGGCGAAGCCCTTTGCCGGCATGGAGATCAAGGTCGTTTCCGAAACGATCACCACGCACGAGTATGAAGCGAAGACCCTGGCGAAGGCCTTCTCCGATATCACCGGCATCAAGGTCACCCACGACCTGATCGGCGAAGGCGACGTCGTCGAAAAGCTGCAGACGCAGATGCAGTCGGGAGAGAACGTCTACGACGCCTATATCAATGACTCCGACCTGATCGGCACCCATTGGCGCTACCAGCAGGCCCGCAACCTGACCGACTGGATGGCCAACGAAGGCAAGGACGTCACCAACCCGAACCTCGACATCGACGACTTCATCGGCAAGTCCTTCACCACCGCTCCGGACGGCAAGCTCTACCAGCTTCCCGACCAGCAGTTCGCCAACCTCTATTGGTTCCGCTACGACTGGTTCAACGATCCGAAGATCCAGGAAGAGTTCAAGGCCAAGTACGGGTACGACCTCGGCGTTCCGGTCAACTGGTCGGCCTATGAGGACATTGCCGAGTTCTTCAACGGCCGCGAGATCGACGGCAAGAAGGTCTATGGTCACATGGACTACGGCAAGAAGGACCCGTCGCTCGGCTGGCGCTTCACCGACGCCTGGCTGTCGATGGCCGGCAACGGCGACAAGGGCATCCCGAACGGCCGCCCGGTTGACGAGTGGGGCATCAAGGTCGACGAGAATTCCCGTCCGGTCGGCTCCTGCGTCGCGCGTGGCGGCGACACCAACGGCCCGGCCGCGGTCTACTCGATCGAGAAGTACCTGACCTGGCTGAAGAGCTACGCTCCGCCGGAAGCTCAGGGCATGACCTTCTCCGAATCCGGTCCGGTACCGGCCCAGGGTGCGATCGCCCAGCAGATGTTCTGGTACACGGCGTTTACCGCCGACATGGTCAAGGACGGTCTGCCGGTCGTCAACGCCGACGGCACGCCGAAGTGGCGCATGGCACCCTCGCCGCACGGCGTCTACTGGAAGGACGGCATGAAGCTCGGCTATCAGGACGCCGGCTCCTGGACGCTGCTGAAGTCGACCCCGGACGACCGCGCCAAGGCCGCCTGGCTCTACGCGCAGTTCGTCACCTCGAAGACCATCGACGTGAAGAAGAGCCATGTCGGCCTCACCTTCATCCGCCAGTCGACCCTCGACCATCCGAGCTTCACCGAGCGCGCTCCGAAGCTTGGCGGCCTGATCGAGTTCTACCGCTCGCCGGCCCGCCTGCAATGGTCGCCGACCGGCACGAACGTGCCTGACTATCCGAAGCTGGCCCAGCTGTGGTGGCAGGCGATCGGCGACGCTTCTTCCGGCGCCAAGACGGCGCAGGAGGCGATGGACTCGCTTTGCGCCGAGCAGGAGAAGGTGCTGCAGCGCCTCGAGCGCGCCGGCATCCAGGGCGACATCGGTCCGAAGCTCGCCGAAGAGCACGATCTCGAATACTGGAACAAGGACGCCGTCTCCAAGGGCAACCTCGCTCCGCAGTTGAAGGTCGAGAACGAGAAGGAAAAGCCGATCACCGTCAATTACGACGAGCTGGTCAAGAGCTGGCAGACCAACTAAGTCCAGCGAAACAAAAAGCGCCGCCGGGATGTTCGGGCGGCGCCACACGGACGGAGATGCGGCGCCGGGGCTGGCAACAGCTCCGGTTTTCGCTTTCCTTGCGGCTGAGCGCCGGTCCATTGTTCTCGCCATCGCACCTGACCGAACGCATTACCGCCGTACAACCGTAAACTGTTTCCCCTTTTTCGATAAAGTCAGGCTCCGCAGCCGATGCCATAGTTTGCCACCCATCTCTAGGAGGAGGTGTGGGGAATGCACGCAAAGGTTTTGGAGGAGATTACCTTGGCAAAAAGCGCAAAGGAAACTGCGGCGCCACCGCCCCCGGAGGATGAGAAGCTCGGCATCGGCGCCAACCTGGCCTATGGTTTGCAGCACGTACTTACAATGTACGGCGGTATCGTTGCCGTGCCGCTGATCCTGGGTCAGGCCTCTGGCCTCAGTCCCGGCGAGATCGGCCTGCTCGTCACCGCATCGCTTTTCGCCGGGGGCCTCGCCACCATGCTGCAGACGCTCGGCCTGCCGTTCTTCGGGAGCCGGTTGCCGCTGGTCCAAGGGGTTTCTTTTTCCGGCGTCGCGACGATGATCGCCATTTCCGGCAATGGCGGCATGCAGTCGGTGCTGGGCGCGGTCATGGCCGCATCGCTGATCGGTCTTCTGATCACGCCGATCTTTTCGCGGATCACCCGCTTCTTCCCGCCGCTCGTCACCGGCATCGTAATTACCACAATCGGCTTGGCGCTGATGCCGGTCGCAGCCCGCTGGGCCATGGGCGGCAACAGCGCCGCATCGGATTTCGGCAGCCCGGCCAACATCCAGCTGGCTGCGGTAACGCTCGTCATCGTGCTCTTGCTCAGCAAGCTCGGAAACGCAGCGATCTCGCGGCTCTCGATCCTGCTGGCGCTGATCATCGGCACCGGCATCGCCTACTTCGCCGGCATGGCCGATTTCTCCAGAGTGGCCGAAGGACAGTTCTTCGCCCTCCCGACAATCTTCCACTTCGGCTATCCGACCTTCGAGATTGCCGCGATCGTGTCGATGTTCATCGTCATCATGGTGACGCTGGTCGAGACCTCGGCAGACATCCTTGCCGTCGGCGAAATCATCGAGACGAAAGTGGATTCGCGCCGCCTTGGCGACGGGCTGAGGGCGGACATGCTGTCGAGCCTCATTGCGCCGGTCTTCGGCTCCTTCACCCAGAGCGCCTTTGCTCAGAATGTCGGGCTGGTGGCGGTCACCGGCGTCAAGAGCCGCTACGTGGTGGCGACGGGCGGCCTGTTTCTCGTGATGCTCGGCCTGCTGCCGGTCATGGGCCGCATCGTGGCGGCGGTTCCGAGCGCCGTGCTCGGTGGCGCCGGCATCGTGCTCTTCGGCACGGTTGCCGCGAGCGGCATCCGCACCCTCTCAAAGGTCGACTACAACAACAACATGAATCTCGTCATCGTCGCCACCTCGATCGGCTTCGGCATGATCCCGATCGCCTCTCCCGGCTTCTACGAGCACTTCCCCGCCTGGTTCGCGACGATCTTCCATTCCGGCATCAGCTCCGCGGCACTGATGGCGATCAGCCTCAACCTGATCTTCAATCACCTGACCGCCGGCAACTCCGACCAGCAATCGGTGTTCGTCGCGGGAACGGAGCGAACGCTCCGATACCAGGACATCGCGCGACTGCACGATGGCGACTATTTCCTCAATGGCAAGCTCTACGACGCGAAAGGCCTCGAGGTGCCGGTGATCGCGTCCGAAGCGCACTAATCCCAACCACCGCAACTAAATCACTCTTTGCGCCAGAAACCGGTCCCGACCGCTCTCGAGCGGACCAGCGGCACGGACACAAGAACAAGGAACAATCATGTCACAAGAAGACGAAACGCTCGGCTTGCTCGACGCCCTGCTGAAGACCATGGAGCATGGCATCATCCCTGCGACGGAAGCCGGGGTCGCGGCCGGCAACAAGATCTTCGGCGCCGCCCTGCTGAAGAAATCCGATCTCTCAATCGTCCTCGTCGAGACCAACAATGAAACCGAGAACCCGCTCTGGCACGGCGAGGTCCACACTTTGAAGCGGTTCTACGAATTGGCAGGCACCGAACGCCCGGATTCGCGCGACCTGATCTTCCTGTCGACGCACGAACCCTGCTCAATGTGCTTGTCGGCGATTACCTGGGCGGGCTTCGACAATTTCTACTATTTCTTCAGCCACGAGGATTCGCGTGACGCCTTTTCAATCCCGCACGACCTGAAGATCCTCAAGGAAGTCTTCACACTGGAGCCGGGCGGCTACAATCGGACGAACGCTTTCTGGAAGGGCAGTTCGATCACCAAACTGATCGCCGAGTTTCCGGAGGCCGACCGAGCGCGGCTTCAACAGCGGGCCGAGGCGATCAGCCGGAAATATGCCGAGCTCTCGGCCACCTACCAGGCCGGCAAGGAGAACAATGCCATTCCGCTGAACTAAGCCCGCCTCCGCGGCTTGGTCTCCGTCGAAGCCTTGCCGCTCAGTCCTTGCGCTTCCGGCAATAGAGTTCCAGCCGGTGGCGCACCAGGTCGTAGCCGAGCTCGGCGGCGATTTCGGCCTGTAGTTGCTCGATCTTGTCGGAGCGGAACTCGATCACCGCTCCGGTTTCGATGTCGATCAGGTGGTCGTGATGCGGCGCGTCGGCGGTCTCGAAACGAGCCGTCGCATTTTCGAAGGCGTGCCGCTGCACGACCCCCTGCTGCTCCAGCGCCGACAGAGTGCGGTAGACGGTCGACAGCGACACGGTCGCGTCGATTTCCTTGGCGCGCCGATGCAGTTCGCTCGCATCCGGATGATCTTCGGCTTCGGCCAGAATCTTCAGAATCGCGGCGCGCTGGCGGGTGACGCGCACGCCTCCTTCACGAAGAATTTCCTCCAGTTCGGCGATCCGATTCTTGGCTTGTCTCATCGGGCGACACTAGCCAAGGGCAATGGTTTTGAAAATAGCTAGTTGCAAATGGTTCTCATGTGCATTGACTTATGCAGGCCATTCGCCTACCCATAGCCTGGGTCCAAGATTGAGGAGTGATGGATGATCGATCCGACGCGGCGCATGATTCTGGCGGCAGCAGCGGCAATGGCTGCCTTTTCCCTCCTGCCCGGCGCGGCAGCGGCGGCGGACAAATTCAAGGCGGTGACCACCTTCACGGTCATTGCCGACATGGCGCAGAACGTTGCGGGTGACGCTGCGATCGTCGAATCGATCACCAAGCCAGGCGCCGAGATCCACAACTACCAGCCGACACCGCGCGACATCCTGAAGGCGCATGACGCCCAGCTCATCCTCTGGAACGGCCTCAACCTCGAGCTCTGGTTCGAAAAGTTCTTCCAGAACTTCGACGACATTCCGGGCGTCGTCGTCTCCGAGGGCGTCGAGCCGATGGGCATCGCCGAAGGCCCCTATACGGGCAAGCCGAATCCACATGCCTGGATGTCGCCATCGGCGGCGCTGATCTATGTCGACAACATCCGCGACGCCTTCGTGAAGTTCGACCCGGCGAATGCCGAAACCTACAAGGCCAATGCCGAAGCCTATAAGAAGAGGATCGAGGCGACCATCGCGCCGATTAAGGCAGAGCTCGACAAGATCCCTGCGGAAAAGCGCTGGCTGGTTTCGAGCGAAGGCGCGTTCAGCTATCTCGCCCGCGATTTCGGCCTGAAGGAGCTCTATCTCTGGCCGATCAATGCCGATCAGCAGGGCACGCCGCAACAGGTGCGCAAGGTGATCGACGCGGTCAGGGCCAACCACATTCCGGTGGTCTTCTCCGAAAGCACAATTTCGCCCGATCCGGCCCAGCAGGTGGCGCGCGAGACGGGTGCCAAATATGGCGGCGTGCTCTATGTGGATTCCTTGAGCGAGGCCGACGGACCGGTCCCGACCTATATCGATCTCCTGCGTGTCACCTCCGAAACCATCGCGAAAGGTCTTACGCAATGAATCTGCAGGTAAAGCCCCGGCCCACCCCGCGGACTGGTCCTCAGGACGAGGGCGGCGGCATTCGCGTCCGCAATGCCACCGTCACCTACCGCAACGGCCATCGCGCCCTGCAGGACGCCTCCTTCGAGATTCCGACCGGCACGATCGCCGCGCTGGTCGGGGTCAACGGCAGCGGCAAGTCGACCTTGTTCAAGGCGATCATGGGCTTCGTCCGGCTGGCCAAGGGCGACATCTCAATTCTTGGCCTCGACGTGCCGCAGGCCCTGAAGAAGAATCTGGTCGCCTATGTCCCCCAAGCCGAGGAGGTCGACTGGAATTTTCCGGTCCTCGTCGAGGACGTGGTGATGATGGGCCGCTACGGCCACATGAACATGCTGCGGATGCCGAAGAAGGCCGACCATGATGCGGTCGAGGCGGCGCTGGCGCGGGTCGGCATGAGCGATTTCCGCAAGCGCCAGATCGGCGAGCTTTCCGGCGGCCAGAAAAAGCGCGTCTTCCTCGCCCGAGCGCTCGCCCAGGACGGCCGCGTCATCCTGCTCGACGAGCCCTTCACCGGCGTCGACGTGAAGACCGAAGACGCGATCATCCGTCTGCTGGTGGCGCTTCGCGATGAGGGGCGGGTGATGCTCGTCTCCACCCACAATCTCGGCAGCGTGCCGGAATTCTGCGACCGCACCATTCTCCTGAAAAATACCGTTCTCGCCTACGGCCCGACCGAGACCACCTTCACCCGCGACAATCTCGAACTCGCCTTCGGCGGCGTGCTGCGCCATTTCGTGCTTGGCGGCGACAGCCTGCACGACGATGCCGACCCCCGCCAGCTCTCCGTCATCACCGACGATGAACGGCCGCTCGTCATGTATGGCGCGAAGGGCCAGATGGTGACGCAACCGGCCAAGCCCGAGACCGAGGCGGACGCGGAATGATCGCCACGCTTCTGGAGCCGTTCACCTATACCTACATGCTGAACGCCATGTGGGTCAGCGCGCTCGTCGGTGCCGTCTGCGCCTTCCTCTCCGCCTATCTGATGCTGAAGGGCTGGTCGCTGATCGGCGACGCGCTCTCCCACGCGATCGTGCCGGGCGTCGCCGGCGCCTATATGCTCGGCCTCCCCTTCTCGCTTGGCGCCTTCTTTTCCGGCACGCTTGCCGCCGCCGCCATGCTGTTCCTCAATCAGCGCACCCGGCTGAAGGAGGATACGATCATCGGGCTGATCTTCACCTCCTTCTTCGGCCTCGGCCTCTTCATGGTGTCGCTGTCGCCGACATCCGTGAACATTCAGACGATCGTGCTCGGCAACATCCTTGCCATCACCCCGGCCGATACGCTGCAGCTCGCCATCATCGGCATCGTCTCGCTACTGATCCTCTCGGCGAAATGGAAGGACCTGATGGTCACCTTCTTCGACGAGAGCCACGCCCGCTCGATCGGCATCAATACGACCGTGCTGAAGGTGCTGTTCTTCACCCTGCTTTCGGCCTGCACGGTGGCGGCGCTGCAGACGGTCGGCGCATTTCTCGTCATCGCCATGGTCGTCACCCCGGGCGCCACCGCCTATCTGATCACTGACCGCTTTCCGCGGCTGATCCTGATCAGCATCGCCATCGGCGCCGCAACGAGCTTCCTAGGCGCCTATGCGAGCTATTTTCTCGACGGCGCGACCGGCGGCATCATCATTGTGCTGCAGACGCTGATCTTCCTCTGCGCCTTCGTGTTTGCCCCGAAACACGGGCTGATCGCCGCCCGCCGCCGCGCCTCCGAAGCATTGGAGGTCACGCAATGATGTCGCTCGACATGCTGCTTGCCGTCTTCGAATTCGAGTTCATGCGCAATGCGCTGATGATCTCGGTGCTGGTGGCGATCCCGACGGCGATGCTCTCCTGTTTCCTGGTGCTGAAGGGCTGGTCGCTGATGGGCGACGCCATCTCGCACGCGGTCTTTCCCGGCGTCGTGATCTCCTACATCGTCGGCCTGCCGCTTGCCGTCGGCGCCTTTGCCGCCGGCATGTGCTGCGCTTTGCTCACCGGCTACCTCAAGGACAACAGCCGCATCAAGCAGGACACGGTGATGGGCGTCGTCTTTTCCGGCATGTTCGGCCTTGGCCTCGTGCTCTACGTGAATATCCAGAGCGACGTGCATCTCGACCACATCCTGTTCGGCGACATGCTCGGCATCGGCTGGGGCGACATCCTCGAGACGGGCCTGATCGCGCTCCTCGCCGCCGGCATCCTCTCGTTAAAATGGCGCGACCTGCTGCTGCACGCCTTCGACCCGGCCCAGGCGCGTGCCGTCGGCCTGCCGGTTGGCTGGCTGCATTACGGGCTGCTCGCCATCCTGTCGCTGACGATCGTCGGCGCCTTGAAGGCCGTCGGATTGATCCTTGTCATCGCCATGCTGATCGCCCCCGGCGCAATCGCTTATCTGGTGACGCGGACGTTTCGCGGCATGCTGATCGCCGCGGTCGCCGTCGCCGTCGTCGCCTCCTTCGCGGGCGTCTACCTTTCCTTCTTCATCGACAGCGCCCCGGCCCCGACCATCGTCCTCCTGATGACGGCGATCTTTCTTGTCGCCTTCGCCTATTCCGCCTGGAGGACGGCGCGCATGGAAGTGCAGCGGACCCGCGTGGAGTAGAGGGCTCAACTGGACCACGGAAGACCCCTCCCCAACCCCTCCCCACAAGGGGAGGGGCTCCCAGCGGCAGCCCCCCGCGCGTAGTTTGGACGTCGTCGCTTGCAGCAACGTGGAGTTGGCAGGACGGCGACGCCGGGTGTAACCCCTCCCCCTTGTGGGGAGGGGTTGGGGAGGGGTTCTTCGCCCAACGGTAACCGCGCGCTTTTCGAGCATGAAGCCTCTTGGACGCCGGCGCCATGATCCGTATGGTGCGCCGTCTAAAAAGTTGGAGCGGTAGCGGGCGGAAACCGCCGATCTGCTCTTTGGCGGAGCGACGGTGGCATGGAGAAGAAGCAGAAGGGCCGTTCCGGCGTCGCTTTCTTCCTTTCTGCCGTGGCGCTGATCTTCACTGCGATCCTCGCGACCGTGCTGCTCGCCAACGAACAACGCAATCTGAAGCAGGTGCTGACGGCGATGGGGCTTCAGGACGTGCTCCCTCAAGCCGCGCCTGCGCCAGCGCCCGAACCGTTCCGCCCGCGTCCCAAGAAAGCCGAGCCGCCGAAGGCGCTGCTGCCGGCCCGGATATTCGCGGACCTCCGCACGCCCGAGCAGCAATTCAGCCGGCAGATCCGCAGCGACCCGCGCGCTTTGTGCGAGGGCCTGCGCGAGGCCGGTTTTCGCGAACTTGCATGGAAGTCTGCCGAGAGAGGGCGGTGGGAATGTTCCTCGCTCGTGCCCTTTGCCCGGCCCGGCGCGGAGCCAAGCTCGTCCATCTTCATCTTCGTCAAAGGCAGCGACGAGGATGAAATCACCTCGTTCCGTGTGAAGCTCAACATCGAGCATTCTGAAGATAACCAGGCGGTTACCAGCGCCGCCGCGACGGCCGCTTCGGTCTTCCTGAAGCAGGTACACTGGGCCGACAGCGAAAGCGTCACGCTGAAGATCCAGGCGCTCAGCGAATTCGATCTCAAGCGTTTCGGCAGCCGCATCCAGTTCAAACGCGAATCCGGCGACACGCCCCGCTACAACTTCCTCGCCAACCAGGCGGCGCGCAGGCGGGCAAAAAGCGCCGCCGAGCTTTACTTCGATCGCGAGAAATGGTTGCCGCCCGGCGACGGCTCGATTGTTTCCAGCATTCGCGGCCCGGAGGCCTGGAACAGGGCTTCCGCGCAACCCGAGCCGCAAACCGAAGCCGCTCCGGACGGTGCCGGCAACCGGACCGAAAGTGCCACGTTCCGCTGAAATAGCGTCAGCGGTCGATGCGGGTCGACAGAATGATCGATGACAGTGTCTTTTCGACGCCCTCGATCTCGCCGATACGATCGATCAGCAGATCCAGTTCACTGATCGAAGCCGCCGCGACGATGGCGATCAGGTCGAAGCTGCCGCTGACCGAGTGTAAGGTGCGGATCTCGCGGATCGCGCTCAACTCCGGCGTCACGCGGCTCAGCGCCCGCGGCGCACTGGTGATCAGCACATGTGCCTTCACCAGCCCCTTCTCGTAGCTTTCCGCAAGCCGGACGCCGTAGCCGGCGATCACGCCCTCGCGCTCCAGCCGCTCGATCCGCGCCTGCACGGTGGTCCGCGAAAGGCCGAGCCGCCGGGCGATCGTCGCCGTCGGCATGCGGGCATTATCGCTGAGAATGGCAAGGAGTTCGCGGTCCTTGTCGGTGACCTGCATATCGTCGATCCATTTCGGCAAAACGCCGATTATGACCGTCGATTTAGCCGTTTTGCAGCTTCGAATCAACATCTGCTTGGAGGAGAATAGCAATCAATAAGGCTCATACCCTGGGGGAAGAAGAGAATGAAAGACATCGTTGTCATCGGCGCCGGCAAGATCGGCTCGACGATCGCCCGGATGCTGGCCCATACGGGCGATTACCGCGTCTGCATCGCCGACCGCAGCGCCGAGCAATTGCAGCAGGTCGAAAGCCACGAGGCGATTTCGACCGCCGCCATCGACATCGCCGACAGGAAGTCCCTGATCGGATTGCTGGCCGGCAAGTTTGCGGTCTTGAGCGCCGCGCCCTTCCACCTGACCATCGCGATCGCCGAGGCTGCGGCGGAAGCGGAGATCCACTATCTCGACCTCACCGAAGACGTCGAATCGACCCGCCAGGTCAAGGCGATCGCGGCCGAGGCGAAGACCGCCTTCATCCCGCAATGCGGGCTCGCCCCCGGCTTCATCTCGATCGTCGCCAATGATCTGTCCCGGCATTTCGACACACTCGAAAGCGTGCGCATGCGCGTCGGCGCCCTGCCGCAATATCCGTCGAATGCGCTGAACTACAATCTCACCTGGAGCACCGACGGCGTCATCAACGAATATATCGAACCCTGCGAGGCGATCGTCGAAGGGTCGCTGATCGAGGTTCCGGCAATGGAGGAGCGCGAGGAGTTCTCGCTCGACGGCGTCACCTACGAAGCCTTCAACACCTCCGGCGGCCTCGGCACGCTGTGCGAGACGCTGAAGGGCAAGGTCCGGACGCTCAACTACAAGACGATCCGCTACCCCGGCCACGCGGCGATCTTCAAGGCGCTGCTGAACGACCTCGGCCTGCGCCACCGCCGCGAGGTGCTGAAGGACATCCTCGAGAACGCCCTGCCAACCACCACCCAGGACGTCGTCGTTATATTCGTCACGGTCTCAGGCTTCCGCCAAGGCCGTCTCATCCAGGAGACCTATGCCAACAAGGTCTATAGCGGCGTCGTTGCCGGGCGCATGCACAGCGGCATCCAGATCACCACCGCCGGCAGCATCTGCGCCGTCCTCGACCTGCTTGCCGAAGGAAAGATCCCGACCAAGGGCTTCGTCCGCCAGGAAGACATTTCCCTCGACACCTTCCTCGCCAACCGCTTCGGCCACTACTACGCACAGAAGCGCGAAGGGGAGCGCGTAGCGGGCTAAATTGTCCCGCCTCTTACGAGGCGGATGGAGCAGAAATGCCCGGGCGCGTCCGGGCATTTCTGTGTCTCGATGTAGGGTCCCCCTCATCCGCTGCCGCGACCTTCTTCCCCGGGGAAAAGCGTATGCCGCGCTGGCTAAGTCCCCTCTCCCCCGCGAGCGGCGAGAGGGTTAAGGTGAGGGGCATTATGCAGCGGTGATGCTCCCTCGCCCAGCGCCAGCAAACAGACACAAAAAACCCCGCTCGAGGCGGGGTCCAATGCACTTACTGGTCGTTTCCCTTATCGGGATGTCCCTTTCAGGCCGGGATGACGATCTCCCCGAGCCTCGTCAGTTCGGCGATGAACTGTTCGACGCGAGTCTTTTTCTCGTCGATCGCCCCTTCCAACTCGGCGCGAGCCTCGTCGATGCGGTTCTCCAGGACCGTGCGGTCGAGTTCGTCGACATGGACCGCCGATTCGGCAAGAAGCGTGCAGCCGGTCGGCAGGATGTCGGCGAAGCCGCCGAAAACGGCGAAACGCTCGGTCTTGCCGTCGGCCGTCTTGACCGTGACCACGCCCGGCTTGACGGTCGTCATGGTCGGCGCGTGATTGGCCATCACGGTCATCTCGCCCTCGGTTGCCGGGATGACGACTTCGGTCACCTGTGCGGAAAGCAGCAGGCGCTCCGGGGAAACAAGCTCGAAATTGAAACTGTCGGCCATGACCATTCACTTCTGGTAAGCGCGCCGCGGATCGGCGGCTGTGCATGTCTCAGCCGCGTCGATGCGGCGGAATGAAAACCGCGGCGCGAGAGGCCCGCGCCACGGTTCACGATGCCTATCAGGCGGCTTCGGCAGCCAGCTTCTTGGCCTTCTCGATGGCTTCGTCGATGGAGCCGACCATGTAGAAGGCGGCTTCCGGCAGGTGATCGTACTCGCCGTTGACGAGACCCTTGAAGCCCTTGATCGTGTCTTCGAGAGCGACCAGCTTGCCCGGCGAGCCGGTGAAGACTTCGGCGACGAAGAACGGCTGTGACAGGAAGCGCTCGATCTTGCGGGCGCGGGCAACGGCGACCTTGTCCTCTTCCGAGAGCTCGTCCATGCCGAGGATGGCGATGATGTCCTGGAGCGCCTTGTAGCGCTGCAGGGTCGACTGCACCTTGCGCGACACTTCGTAGTGCTCGTCGCCGACGATCATCGGGTCCAGCATGCGCGAGGTCGAGTCGAGCGGATCCACGGCCGGGTAGATGCCCTTTTCGGCGATCGAGCGCGACAGAACGGTGGTCGCGTCGAGGTGGGCGAACGAGGTGGCTGGTGCCGGGTCGGTCAAGTCGTCGGCCGGAACGTAGATTGCCTGGACCGAGGTGATCGAGCCCTTGGTGGTGGTGGTGATGCGTTCCTGCATCTGGCCCATGTCGGTGGCGAGCGTCGGCTGGTAACCGACGGCCGACGGAATGCGGCCGAGCAGAGCCGACACTTCCGAACCGGCCTGGGTGAAGCGGAAGATGTTGTCGACGAAGAACAGAACGTCCTGACCTTCGTCACGGAACTGTTCGGCAACCGTCAGGCCGGTCAGAGCGACGCGGGCACGCGCGCCCGGCGGTTCGTTCATCTGGCCGTAGACGAGAGCCGCCTTGGAGCCTTCGCCGCCGCCGTGCTTGTTCACGCCCGATTCGATCATTTCGTGGTAGAGGTCGTTGCCCTCGCGGGTGCGCTCGCCGACGCCTGCGAAGACCGAGTAACCGCCGTGCGCCTTGGCGACGTTGTTGATCAGTTCCATGATCAGAACGGTCTTGCCGACGCCTGCGCCGCCGAACAGGCCGATCTTGCCGCCCTTGGCGTAAGGTGCCAGCAGGTCGACGACCTTGATGCCGGTGACGAGGATCTGCGCTTCCGTCGACTGCTCGACGTAGGACGGCGCATCCTGGTGGATCGCACGGCGTGCGGAGGTTTCCAGTGGGCCGGCTTCGTCGACCGGCTCGCCGATGACGTTCATGATGCGGCCGAGCGTTTCCTTGCCGACCGGAACCGAGATCGGGCCGCCGGTGTCGGTGACCGACTGGCCGCGAACGAGACCTTCGGTCGAGTCCATGGCGATCGTGCGGACGGAATTTTCGCCGAGATGCTGTGCGACTTCGAGAACCAGGCGGTTGCCCTTGTTGTCGGTCTCCAGCGCGTTCAGGATCTGCGGGAGCTGGCCTTCTTCGAAGGCGACGTCGACGACGGCGCCGATGACCTGCGTCACGCGGCCGACAGCACCCGTAGCCACAACAGCGGCGGTCTTGGCGGTAGCTGCCTTCTTCGGAGCAGCGGGCTTCTTCACCGCTGCGGTTTCTTTCGGGGTAGCTGCCTTAGCCATAATCCTTACCCTCTTTCCGTAACCTTAGAGCGCTTCCGCGCCCGAGATGATTTCAATGAGTTCCTTGGTGATCTGCGCCTGCCGCTGACGGTTGTAGTTGAGCGTCAGCTTGTTGATCATCTCACCGGCATTGCGCGTCGCATTGTCCATGGCACTCATCTTGGCGCCCATTTCGCCGGCGACGTTCTCGAGCAGGGCCCGGAAGATCTGGACGGAAATGTTGCGCGGAATGAGGTCGGTGAGGATGGCCCCGGCGTCCGGTTCGTATTCGTAAATCGCCGATGCGCTGTCGGACTCGGCAGCAACCGGGCCGGCCGATGCCGGGATGAGCTGCTGGGCGGTCGGAATCTGCGAAATGACGGACTTGAACTCGGAATAGAATAAGGTGCACACGTCGAACTCGCCCCTTTCGAAGAGTTCGATGACCTTGTGGCCGATCCGGTCGGCGTTCTCGAAGCCGATCTTCTTGACCTCGCGCAAGTCGACGCGGTCGATGATCAGCGACGCGAATTCGCGCCGCAGGATATCGAAGCCCTTCTTGCCGACGCAGATGATCTTGACCGTCTTGCCCTGGGCGAGCAGCTTGCGGACATGATCGCGGGCAAAGCGGGCGATCTGCGAGTTGAAGCCGCCGCAAAGGCCGCGCTCGGCCGTGCAGACGACCAGCAGATGCGTGTCGTCCTTGCCGGTACCCGTCATCAACGCCGGCGCACTGTCGTCCGCGCCGACCGCCTGGGCGATGTTGGCGAGAACGGCAGCCATGCGCTGCGAATAGGGCCGGGCGGCCTCGGCCGCCTCCTGGGCACGCCGAAGCTTTGCCGCGGCGACCATCTTCATCGCCTTGGTGATCTTCTGCGTCGCCTTGACGGAGGCGATCCGGTTCTTCAGATCCTTAAGTGAAGGCATCCGTTGTCCGTCCTAGTTGAGGTCCGCTCAGGCGAAAGACTTGGAGAAGCTGTCGATTGCAGCCTTCAGCTTGGCCTTGGTGTCGTCCGAGATCGCCTTTTCCGTGCGGATGGTATCCAGGAGCGCCTTGCCTTCCGACCGCAGGTAGGAAAGCAGACCCTGCTCGAACTTGCCGACCTGGTTGACCGGCAGCTTGTCGAGGTAGCCGTTGACGCCGGCGAAGATCACCGCGACCTGCTCTTCCGTCTTCAGCGGCGAGAACTGCGGCTGCTTCAGGAGTTCGGTCAGGCGTGCACCGCGGTTCAAGAGGCGCTGCGTAGCGGCATCGAGGTCCGAGCCGAACTGCGCGAAGGCCGCCATTTCGCGGTACTGCGCGAGTTCGCCCTTGATCGAGCCTGCGACCTGCTTCATCGCCTTGATCTGGGCCGAGGAGCCGACGCGCGAAACCGACAGGCCGACGTTAACGGCCGGGCGGATGCCCTGGTAGAACAGATCGGTTTCAAGGAAGATCTGACCGTCGGTGATCGAGATCACGTTGGTCGGAATGAACGCGGACACGTCGTTGCCCTGCGTTTCGATGACGGGCAGAGCGGTCAGCGAGCCGGCGCCATTGTCGTCGGAAAGCTTTGCAGCACGCTCCAGCAGACGGGAATGCAGGTAGAAGACGTCGCCCGGATAGGCCTCGCGGCCCGGCGGACGGCGGAGCAGCAGCGACATCTGGCGGTAAGCGACGGCCTGCTTCGAAAGGTCGTCATAGCCGATCAGGGCGTGCTTGCCGTTGTCACGGAAGTATTCGCCCATCGTGCAGCCGGCGAACGGAGCGAGGTACTGCATCGGAGCCGGATCGGAAGCGGTGGCAGCAACGATGATCGAGTACTGGAGAGCGCCACGCTCTTCGAGCACCTTCACGAATTGCGCAACCGTCGAGCGCTTCTGGCCGATGGCGACGTAGACGCAATAAAGCTTGTCACCTTCCGGACCATTGTCGTGAATGGCCTTCTGGTTGAGGATCGTGTCGAGAATGATCGCGGTCTTGCCGGTCTGGCGGTCGCCGATGACCAGCTCGCGCTGGCCGCGGCCAACCGGGATGAGGGCGTCGATGGCCTTGAGGCCGGTCGACATCGGCTCATGCACCGACTTGCGCGGAATAATGCCGGGAGCCTTGACGTCGACGCGAGCGCGCTGCTTGGCGTTGATCGGGCCCTTGCCGTCGATCGGGTTGCCGAGCGCGTCGACGACGCGGCCGAGCAGTTCCGGGCCGACCGGGACGTCGACGATGGCGCCGGTCCGCTTGACGGTGTCGCCTTCCTTGATGTCACGGTCGGAGCCGAAGATAACCACACCGACATTGTCGGCTTCGAGGTTCAGCGCCATGCCGCGAATTCCACCCGGGAATTCGACCATCTCGCCTGCCTGGACATTGTCGAGGCCGTAGACGCGGGCAATACCGTCACCGACGGAGAGCACCTGACCGACTTCGGAGACTTCTGCTTCCTGGCCGAAATTTTTGATCTGATCTTTGAGAATTGCGGAAATTTCCGCGGCGCGGATATCCATCAGCCGACCTCTTTCAGTGCAAGCTTAAGGGTAGAGAGTTTGGTGCGAAGGGAGGTGTCAATCTGGCGGGACCCGACCTTGACGATCAGACCTCCAAGAATAGACGGGTCGACGGTGACGTTGACCGCCACGTCTTTGCCGGTGACGCCCTTAAGCGTCGCCTTCAATTCGGTTTGCTGCGCTTCGGTGAGCGCATGTGCCGACGTGACGTCGGCAGTGATTTCGCCACGGTGGCGTGCGGCGATCAGGCGGAACGCCCTGATGCTGCCGGGCAGTGCGAAGAGGCGGCGGTTGCGCGCCACGACCTTGAGGAAGTTGCCGACCAGGCCGGAGAAGCCGAACTGCGCGACGAGCGCCGAAACGGCCTTGAACTGGTCCTCGGCGGAAAAGACCGGGCTTACGATCAGCCGCTTCAGATCGTCGCTGCCATCGATCAGCGCCTGGACGCGATCGAGTTCGGCACCGACCGCCTCGACGGAACCAGCCTGCAGGGCGAGCTCGAAAAGCGAGGACGCATATCTTTCTGCAACACCGGAAATAAGCTGGGATGTGTCGGCCACGGGCACAAGCTTCTCTCAAATTCATCCAAGAGCGTCAGCAGCGGCGAACCGTCGGCGTAACATCTTGAATTTGCTGCAATAATTCGCATGGGTATCGAGGCCTTTTCGACCCACTTCCCCCGCAATTCGCGGTTCGTCTAGCATAGGACGTTTGGACTCGCAACACGCCAAGGGCACGAATGCGGCATAACACCGCCCCCTTCGACGGAATTTTGCCGTAAATTGCTGGAGCCCGGATTTGCGCCTGTCCCGAGTTCGTCAGATGAACCCGAAAACATAGGCGAGCGGCAGGATCGCGAGCGCCGCCTGGACGACAAGTGCCGCCCAGTTGAAAAGCGTCGCGCCGTTGTCGCTCATCATCGACAATATGCGGCCGAACGCTGCGAGCGCAAAGGCGGCGCCGACGGCGAGATAGACCATCGGCTGGGCGAGCAGGATGGCGCCGAGGCCGAGACCGACATGCATGCCGCCCATGGTGGAGCGCACCTCCGCCAATCCCCCGCGCCGGCCCTCGGCGATGCCGATGCCGGCGGCACGAAAGGCGAGACGCGGCGCAAAGAGCATGACGAGGCCGATCAGCATCGCCGCGCCCGCCGCGCAAAAGGCCAGGAACTCCCCGGTTTCCGTCGGAATATAGAACTCCATCTCCATCCCCGCGGCAGATCATCACAGCGTTCGCCGAAAAGCGATTCTCGACTTTGGTCTAGCGCATGTTCGCGACGATGGGAATCGGCTGCATGGCAGGTCCGGCTGCAATCACAGAAAACTCTGCGGATCGACGTCGAGCTGGACGCTGATCGAGCCGCGCTCCTTCGGTCCCCCGGCAATCATCGCCTTCAGGAAGGATTGCATGTCGCTGTTGCGCCGCCCATGGACGAGCAGCCGGTACCGATGCCGACCGCGGATGAGAGCGAGTGGCGCTTCCGCCGGCCCGAGGATGGAGATGCCGTCGACACGCGGCGCAGCGTTGCGCAAGCCCCGCGCATGTCCCTCGGCATCGCTTCGCGTATCCGCCGAGACGATGATCGAGGCGAGCCGGCCGAAGGGCGGCAGTGCCGCGCGCTCACGCTCGTGGATCTCGCGGTCGTAGAAGGCGTCCGAGTCGCCCGACACGATCGCTTGCATCACCGGGTGCTGCGGCTGGTAGGTCTGCAGCAGGCCAAGGCTCTTCAGGCCGGTGCGTCCGGCGCGCCCCGTCACCTGCGAGAGAAGCTGGAACGTGCGCTCGGCGGCGCGCGGATCGCCATTGGCGAGGCCGAGATCGGCGTCGACGATGCCGACCAGCGTCATCATCGGAAAATTGTGACCCTTGGCGACGAGCTGTGTGCCGATGACGATGTCCGCCTCGCCGCGGGCGATCGCCTCGAGCTCCAGCCTCAACCGCTTGACGCCCATCAAGTCGGAGGAGAGCACGATGGTGCGGGCATCGGGAAAATGCCGCTCGACCTCCTCGGCAATGCGCTCCACCCCCGGGCCGCAGGCGACCAGATGATCGAGCGTGCCGCATTCCGGGCAGGCCTCGGGCGTCCGTTCCGAATAGCCGCAATGATGGCACTGGATCTGGCCGCGGAAGCGGTGCTCGACCAGCCAGCTCGAGCAGTCCGGGCATTGGAAGCGATGGCCGCAGACGCGGCAGAGCGTCAGCGGCGCATAGCCGCGGCGGTTCAAGAACAGGAGCGCCTGCTCGCCGCGGCCGATCGCCTTGCCGATCTGGTTGACGAGCACCGGCGAAAGGAAGCCGCCGCGCTCCGGCGGATGGCGACGCATGTCGACGAGCCCAAGCTGCGGCAGCGCCGCGTCGCCGAAACGGGTCGGCAGGTGGATCGGCCGGTAGCGGCCGACCTCGCCATTGACCCGGCTCTCCACGGACGGCGTCGCGGAAACGAGCACGACCGGAAAACCGCTGATCCGCCCCCGCACCACCGCCATGTCGCGAGCATTATAAAAAACCCGATCTTCCTGCTTGTAGGCCGGGTCGTGCTCCTCGTCGACGATGATCAGCCCGAGATCCTCGAAGGGCAGGAACAGCGCCGAGCGAGCCCCGGCGACGACACGCACCTGGCCGGTCGTGACCTGCCGCCACACCTTCTCTCTCATCCGGGGAGCAAGGTCGGAATGCCATTCCGCCGGCTTGGCGCCGAAACGCTCCTGGAAGCGCTCCAGGAAGCTTGCGGTGAGCGCGATTTCCGGCAGCAGGATCAGCACCTGCTTGCCGGCTCTCAGCGTCGCCGCGACCGCCTCGAAATAGACCTCGGTCTTACCGGAGCCGGTGACGCCGTCGATCAGCGACACGGAGAACTGTCTTTCCTCGACGGCTGTGAGCAGGTCGGTGGCGGCTTGCCTCTGCCGGCCCTCGAGCCGCGGCGCGGCGAAACCCGGATCAGGCGCGGCGACCACCGGCGGCGGCGGAATGAACACCGTTTCGAACACGCCCTGCGCGGCGAGGCCGTCGATCACTCCGGAAGAGACGCCCGCCGCGTGGGCAAGTCCCGAGCGGGTCCAGGAGAAGCCGTCGCTCGCCGTCGCAAGGACCCGCTCGCGTGCGGCGGTCATCCGTTCAGGCCGCCTTTCTGTCAGTCGAAGCGCTTCGACCATCGGCTCGGGATCGAAGGCGGTCGGCGCACGCAGCGCCATGCGGGCAACAAGCCCGGGAGGCGTGACCGTATAGGTCGCCACCCAGTCGAGAAAGCTGCGCATGTCGGGGGTGAGCGGCGGGCAGTCGAAGACCTTCTCGATCTCCTTCAATTTCTTCGGATCGACCGAACCATCGTCCTCGCCGTCCCAAACGACGCCGACGACGAGCCGCGGTCCGAGCGGCACCTGCACGATCGAGCCCGGCTCGACCGCCATGCCCTCCGGCACCGCGTAGGAATAGGCCCTCGGCGCCGGCATCGGCACCAGGACGGGCACCACGCGGCGGTCGAAAAGAGCGCCGAATAAATCGGTTGAATCAAGAGTCATTTTGCCGTGACCTTGCCACCGCTTTCAGTTAAAGAAAACTGCACAGCGAACCGCCGCCTTGCAGGAGCAAGGGTTTGTCACGGTTCCACCCGAGTTTCAACGCGCGCGATTTCCGCCGTGGTTTTCCCCGTAAGCGGAAAGGCGCCCGAACGGCTGAATGCCAAAGGAACGGTCCCATGAAATTTTTCGTTGATACCGCCGACGTGAAGGAAATCCGGGAACTGAACGATCTCGGCCTGCTCGACGGCGTCACCACCAATCCGTCGCTGATCCTGAAGTCCGGGCGCGACATCGTCGAGGTCACCAAGGAAATCTGCTCGATCGTCGAGGGACCGGTTTCGGCCGAAGTGACCGCCACCGAATATAGCGAGATGATGAAGGAAGCGGCCGCGCTTGCGAAGATCGCCGACAATATCTGCATCAAGTTGCCGCTGACGCTCGACGGCCTGAAGGCCTGCAAGGCGCTGACCTCGGACGGCCATCATACCAACGTCACGCTCTGCTTCTCGGCCAACCAGGCGCTGCTCGCCGCTAAGGCCGGCGCGACCTTCGTCTCGCCCTTTATCGGCCGCCTCGACGACATCGCCTTCGACGGCATGGACCTGATCCGCGAGATCCGCCACATCTTCGACAATTACGGCTACGAGACGGAAATCCTCGCCGCCTCGATCCGCACGGTCAACCACGTCAAGGAAGCCGCCCTGATCGGCGCCGACGTCGTCACCGCCCCGCCGGCGACGCTGAAGGCGCTGGTCAAGCACCCGCTGACCGACAAGGGTCTCGAAATGTTCCTCGCCGATTGGGCCAAGACCGGCCAGAAGATCGGCTGATCATCCGGCCGTCAGGCGAGGAATTACAAGGCCTCGCAGCGATGCGGGGTCTTTTCGTCTCTTTCAGGTTCGCAGTGCCGGTGATCTGCCTTTCACCCGTTGTCAAATTGACTTGAGATACTCGATCAGTTCACCTTTCTCCTGATCGGTCAGCTTGAGTTCGAGGTGACGATCGTAGTGTTCTACAACGTCCCGAAGCGAGGCAAACCGCCCATCGTGATAGAACCCGCCTTTGTGAATCTTCTCAACATCCCACAGGGCACGCAGAGGCGCCGTTCGGTACCGCTCGTCTGGTGAGCGCATCGCCTGGAAGTCATCGATGCCGATCTCCTCGGCCTTATGCAGATTCCAGCCCGGCTCGGTGAATATCGGCGGGACGTGGCAGGTGGCGCATTTAGCCTTGTCGTTGAAGAGGGCCTTTCCTTTTTCCGCGGAGGCACCGTCGAAGGCGCCTTCCGGCGGTTGTGGGGTTGGCAGCGCAAGCTGGTAGAAGTGGAGGGAGGGCAGCTTAGCGGTGATCCGGTCTTCTTCGGCCTGTTTGTGGCCCTGTTTCGTCCTGGCGGCTACGGGATACTTTTCGGAATCATCCAACCGCGGATCGTAAAACACGCCCTTCCCATGCATTTCGAGATTGCCCACGTAAGCGTTCCAGTAACTTACCGTGCCCCAGGCCCCGGTCCAGGTGTGGTTGTTGACGCCCGCCAAACCGAAAGCTGGAGGATTGAGCGTGGCGGCGGTTTTGCCGTCCGGCCGGAAGGCTTTGCCATCGAGATTAAGCTGGGCATCGAATTTCCCTGGACCCCAAGCCTGCAGAGCTTTTTTCACCTCTTCTGCGGTGACCTGCAGCATTTCGGTAAAGACGGTCAGATCGGGCGCCAAGGCCACGATCGCGCCGATGTTGAGGTCGCGGTTGGGCCAGCCGTCGAGCCGATGTCCGATACCCGGCGCGTAGGCGTCGTCGACTGTGGAGTGGCACAACGAACACTGGATGCCGACTGAACGTAAAGTCTTGCCGTCTTCGCTGAAAAACCCTGTCACGCCAACCACGGCATTGGACTTGAGCAGCACGAGCGTGCTGGCCGGATCCTTGAGATCAACCTCTCCCTTGTTCAGCGCCTCGGCCACGTCCTTCGGGATGGCATTCACATCAACTTTCAAACCAAGCTCAAGAGCCTTTTGCGGGCTGAGGCCCGGTCCCACGCCGCCCGTCTTTTCGCCCGCGATTGCCTCGTGAAGCTTGAGCTTTCCGCCCCAAAAATCCTCGCTGCCAAATGTATCGAAGCGGAACGTCTCGCGTCCTTCTTCCAGATATTGCTTTGCCTGTTCGGCGACCGTGGCGTCAAAGTCCTTGCCACTTGTTGCCTTCCTGCTCATTTGAGCAACGGCCGGAATGAGAGCTGTCGAGATCAGAAGCGTAAAAAATAAAGCAGAAATACGCCCGCGCCTTTGCATGTCACGTTCCTCCCAAAACATGAGTGCCAATCGGCGGTCATTTGGAATTCCGCGGGTCCTCGTTGCGCGCGAAGCGCAAAGCCGTCCGAATATTAGCAAATCATTATACTAGACCTAAACCGCGTTATGGGTAAGGGGGAGAAGGTTGGCAGGGGACGAGGGAGCAAGTACCGAATGAGGGGCGAAGACGAAGGAAAGGCCGCTCCTTCACAGCATCCCGATCGGCACCTTGAACACCGCATCGCCGTCCTCGGCGAGCGCGTGGACGGTATGGCGCTCAAGCGCACGGGTCACCTCCGCAGGGTCGCCATCCAGCGCCTCGGGCGCAATCAGATTGCCGATCCGGAAATCGAAGACGTCGCCCTTCTTGTTGAGAAGCTCATGGAACACCGTCATGTCGCGGAGTTCCGTCGACCATTTGGCGAACCAGTAGAACAGGCCGGAATTGCGCGCGCTCATATGCACCGGCAGGATCGGCAGGTCGTTTTTCCGGGCAAAGCCGACGGCGGAACTTTTCCAGGGGCGTTCGTTGAGACGCCCTTCGGCCCAGTAAGCGATGCGGCCGGAGGGAAAGAGCACAGTCGCCTTCCCCTCTTCAATGGCCCGGTTGGTAACCTGCAGCGTCTCGCGCGCCTTGAGCTTGGATTTGTACTCCTCGCGCCACTCCACCGGAATGACCATCTCGACGAAACGCGGGTTGACGCGAATGGCGTCGCGATTGGCGAAGAACATCATGTCCGGGCGGCGGCTCTTCAGGAGATCGAAGACGGCAATGCCGTCGGCGATGCCCGTCGGATGGTTGCTGACGAGGAGGAACCCGCCTTTCGCCGGAATCCGCTCGGCCTTGTCGACGCGGATGTCGAGCGCGAGCAAGGAACTGAGGTGCTCGAACGCCTGGAAGCCCGGCATATTGGCGACGGCATTGGCGAACTCGATCGCCTTGCGGTAGTTGAGCAACGTGTAGAGAAAGGGCCGCATCACCGGCCACAGGGGATGGCGGACGATCTTCTGCCCGCGCTCAGCGATTAGCATGTCGACGATGTGGCCAGGCCGCCCCTGCGAGACCAGCGCAACTGCCTCTGCAAAATGCGCCAGCGCGCTCGCCGAATCACGTCTCGCCATGGTCCCATCCGCTATTGCTGCCCGAACATCGCAATTCAATATGATCCAAGAATGACAAATTCCAAGAGAACGTTAGCAAAAACATAAGGGCCCGACGGCATGCTCGGCACCGGGACATAACCGAGTTTGAGCACAGGACCGAAATGAACGAACTTCTCGTCATCGGCCATCCGGACGTAATGGCGGAGCGCCGGCGGTGGCTTGCAAGCCTTGCCGAAGAACGTCGCCTGTCCGACAAGACCATCGAGGCCTATGAGCGCGACACACGGCAGTTCCTGACCTTCCTGACCGGGCATCTCGCCGGACCACCGCGGCTCGCAGACATCCGCACGCTCAGACCGGCCGACCTGCGCGGCTTTCTCGCGCAACGCCGCAAGGCCGGAGCCGGAGCGCGCACGCTGGGCCGCGGCCTTGCTGGGCTGCGCTCGTTCCTGCGCTACCTCGAGAAAAACGGCCTTGCCAACGCCGCCGGCGCCGGCGCCGTGCGCTCGCCGAAACAGCCAAAATCGCTGCCGAAGCCCTTGACCGATCGGGATGCCGTAAAAGTCGTGACAGCGGATGCGCAGCTCGCCGAGGAGCCGTGGATCGCCGCCCGCAACGCTGCCGTGCTGACGCTCCTCTACGGCTGCGGCCTGCGCATATCGGAAGCGCTGGACCTGACGCCGGACGATTTTTCGGGCGCTCTGTCGCTGCGAATCACCGGCAAGGGCGGCAAGACCCGGATCGTCCCGCTGATCGCCGCGGCGATGGAGGCAGTCGCGACCTATAGAAAACTCTGCCCCTACCACATCGGCCCCAGAGAGCCGCTCTTTCGCGGCGCCCGGGGCGCTAGGCTGCAGCCGGCGATCATCCAGCGCGAGATGCAGAAGCTGCGATCGGCTCTCGGCCTGCCCGATTCGGCGACCCCGCATGCGCTACGCCATTCCTTCGCGACCCATCTGCTCGCCGGCGGCGGTGACCTGCGCACCATCCAGGAACTGCTCGGCCATGCCAGCCTCTCGACGACGCAGGTTTATACCGGAGTCGATTCGGCGCGACTCCTGGAAATCTACGATCGCGCCCATCCGCGTGCCTGAAGGGATTAACTCCCAAAACCGCTCACGCTTTTCCTGATCCCGTTCTAAAATTCGACGCGCTCGCCCATTAACCACCTGCGTTAAGAAACCCGTGACCGAGGGGGCGTAGGGTTTGAAATGCATTTCTCCGGGGACCACGCCCATGACGACGCTCACAGGATCCGTTCGCACTCTCGCCGTCAAAGCGGCTGACGGCCTGCTGTGGCTGATCACGCTCATGCATATGCTTGTAGCCGCAAGCCTCGTCGTCGCATTGCTTTCCGTTTCAGAAGCCGACGCCGCGGAGGAAGCCGACTGCGGCGGCAGCAACATCCTCGCCGGTCTCGAACAATCCGATCCGGCGCGCCTCGCCACGATACGCCGCGAGGCCGATGCGGTGCCGAACGGCAAGGGTCTGCTCTGGAAGATCGAAGGACAAGGACTGGCGCCGTCCTTCCTGCTCGGCACCATGCACGTCACTGATCCGCGCGTGCTCGCCATGCCCGCCGGCGGCGCCGAAGCCTATGCCGCGGCGCGGACCGTGGTCGTCGAATCCGACGAGATCATCGACGAGAAGAAGGCGAGCGCCGCCATCCTCATGCACCCCGACCTCACCATGTTTGCCGGCAACAGGACGATCAACGACTTCCTGGAGCCGAAGGACCGGGCACTGCTCGAAAACGGACTCAAGGCACGCGGAATTCCCCTGCCCCTCGTCGCCAAGATGAAGCCCTGGATGATCGCCAGCTTCGTCGCCCTGCCGGCCTGCGAATTCACCCGCAAGGCCGCCGGCGCGTCCTTCCTCGACAAGAAGCTCGCCGAGGATGCGGTGAGCCAGGGCAAGAGCCTGAAGGGGCTGGAAAGCCTGGTTGAGCAGCTCTCCGCGATGGACTCGCTTCCCGTCGAGTGGCATCTGCGGGCGCTCATCGAAACGCTCGCGCTCGGCAAGACGATCGACGACGTCTTGATGACGATGACCGACCTCTATCTTGCCGGCGACACCGGCATGATCATGCCAATGATGCGCTCCGTGGCCGAAAAACTCTCGCCCGGCGATCTCGGCTATGCCGATTTCGAGCAGCGGATCATCATCGACCGCAACAGGGTCATGGCAGAGCGCGCCGAGCCTATCCTGAAAGGCGGCAATGTCTTCATGGCCGTCGGTGCGCTGCACCTGCCCGGCAAGGAAGGTCTGGTCGAGCTCCTGCGCCAGCAGGGCTTCACCGTCACGCCCGTCAACTGACGATCGATTGCGCCGGTTCGTTCAGCTGCGCGAGCAATGCCGGAACAATCGCCTTGTGAAAGGGCGTGACGGCGGCGAGATAAAAGTAGCCGAACAGGTTCCTGCGCCGCACCAGCGTCGTGATGCCGATGACCTGGCTGTCGGCCGGACCGTCGCGCACCTCCACGACGATGCGGAAATCCAGATGGCGATCGTCCATGCCGAGAACCATTTCTCGATCGCTGCCGCTGAGGATCGGAAAGGCACCGATCAGGCTGGCATCGGAGACAGGGGCACCGGCCTTGAGGCCAAGCGGCGCAACGATGCGGTTGCGCAACGCCAGAAGCTTGCGGACCCAGCGCGGCGCGCTTCCAAGCGCCCGCCTTGCCGCATCGTCCGCGGTGAGGCGTTCCCCGAGAAGGAGAAGCTCATAGCAGTCCGCCCAGTCTGCCCCGGGCAGGCAGGCGTTCGGCAAGCGGGCGGCAACGCTGCGAGGTTTCATGAATAGGTCCTTTCCGGCTGACCGGTGAGGCATTCATGATTGCGCCGGATGGCATCCGAAAGGAGGGGGCCGCTTGTCGCAGCCCCCGGGCCAATTGTCACACAGGAGCCGATCACATGTGGATCGGCTTGAAGAAGGTCGAAAGCGCCGCTTCCTTCACCGCCTCCGACATGGTCGGATGCGCATGGCAGGTGCGGCCGAGGTCTTCGGACGAGCCGCCGAATTCCATCAGCACGGCGATCTCGTGGATCATCTCGCCGGCGCCGAAGCCAATGATGTGGCCGCCGAGCACCCGGTCGGTCTCCTTGTCGGCGAGGATCTTCACGAAACCGTCCGTCTGAAGCATCGCGCGGGCGCGGCCATTGGCGGTAAAGGGGAACTTGCCGACCTTGTAGGCGACGCCGGCCGCCTTCAGTTCCTCCTCGGTCTTGCCGACGGAAGCGACCTCCGGCTGGGTGTAGACGACGCCCGGAATGGCGTCGTAGTTCACGTGACCCGCCTGGCCGGCGATGATTTCCGCCACGGCGACGCCCTCGTCCTCCGCCTTGTGGGCGAGCATCGGCCCGCGCACGACGTCGCCGATGGCGTAAACGCCGGCGATGCTCGTCTGGAAGTGATTGTCGATTTCGATGCGGCCGCGCGAATCGAGTACGACGCCCGCCTTTGCAAGACCCATGTTCTCGGTGCAGGGCTTGCGGCCGGTCGCGACCAGCACGACGTCGGCCTCGAGCGTGGTCGATTCGCCCCCCTTGACAGGCTCGAAGGTGACGCTGGCGCCGCTGCCAGGCTTCGCAACGCCGGTCACCTTGGCGCCGAGCTTGATGTCGATGCCCTGCTTCGTCAGCATCCGCTGGAGTTGCTTGGCGACTTCGCCATCCATGCCGCCGAGGATCGTGTCGAGGAACTCGACGACGGTCACCTTGGCGCCAAGGCGCGCCCAGACCGAGCCGAGCTCGAGGCCGATGACGCCGCCGCCGACGACGATCATGCTCGCCGGCACCTTCTCCAGCTCGAGGGCGCCGGTCGAGGAGATGATCACCTTCTCGTCGAATGCGACCTCGACGTCTGGAATGCCGGCAACGTCCGAACCGGTGGCGATGACGATGTTCTTGGCTTCGAGGACCTGCTCCTCGCCCTTGTCGTTGGTGACGGAGACCTTGCCCTGGCCGAGCACCTTGCCCATGCCCTGGAAGCCGTCGATCTTGTTCTTCTTGAACAGGAAGGAGACGCCATCGACATTCGCCTTAACGGTCGCGTCCTTGTGGGCGAGCATTTTCTGAAGGTTGAGCTTCGGGCTTGCGACCTCGACGCCGAGCGCATCGAGGCCATGCGCGGCGTGGTGGAACATCTCGGAAGCATGCAACAGCGCCTTGGAGGGAATGCAGCCGACATTGAGGCAGGTGCCGCCATAGGTGCTGCGCTTTTCGACCACGGCCACCTTCATGCCCAGTTGCGCCGCCTTGATGGCGCAAACATAGCCGCCGGGACCGCTACCGATAACGATGAGATCATAAGCCATTTGATAATCCTTCTGGGAGGGTAGTCCTTGAAAGGGCGGTCATCGCCCGCCGCTGACATTGAGAATGGCTCCGGTCACGTAAGTCGCCTTATCCGACAGGAGATAGAGAATTGCGTCGGCCACCTCGCCGGCCGTGCCGGAACGCTGCATCGGGATCGACGGTGCCATGTCGCGGGCGCGATCGGGCAGGCCGCCGGACGCATGGATATCCGTATCGATGATGCCGGGACGAACCGCGTTCACGCGGACACCCTCGGATGCCACTTCGCGCGCGAGACCAATGGTGAAGCTGTCGATTGCACCTTTCGCGGCCGCATAGTCGACATATTGACCCGGCGCGCCCAGCACGGCCGCGGCGGAGGAAAGATTGACGATCGCGCCGCCCTTGCCGCCATGACGCGTCGACATCCGGAGCACGGCCTCCGCCGCGCAGCGGATGGTGCCGGTCACATTGACACGAAACATCCGCTCCAGCCGTTCGGGCGAAACCTCGTCGATCCGCTGCGGCGGGCCGACAATACCGGCATTGTTGACGAGCCCGTCGAGCCGGCCGAAGGCCGCGTCGACCGCCGCAAAGATCGCCTTTATGCCGTCCTCGGAGCCGACATCGCCCTGAACAGCGACCGCCGAGCCGCCGGCAGCCGCAATTTGTGCCACGACATTCTCGGCGGCCAGCCGGTTCGAGGAATAGTTGACGGCCACCCGCCAGCCTTCAGACGCCGCGGCGAGGCAGACGGCGGCGCCGATGCCGCGGCTGCCGCCGGTGACGAGAAGGACGCGGCGGCCACTCATGCGGCGCATCCCTTGAAGTCGAAGATGTCGGAACTGTCCGACGAGGCCTTGCCTTCGCCCCAGGCGCTCGATTGGCGCAGCGACGGGCCGAAATTCGGAAGCAGTATCTGCCGTGCCGCCGGCGCGTCTTCGGCTTGAAGCAATCCGATCGAGCCGGCGCTGTCGACGGCATAAATCGGACCCTGCCAGACGGTGCAGGCCGCAAGCTCGGCGCCCGTCACGTCGCCGGTCGGGCAATTGTTCATGACGATGCCGTTCGGACGTTCCGGTTCGCCCGAGGGCAGGACGACGCCGTCGAGCGACAGCCCGGTGCCTTCAACGCGGATCTTGAAATGATTGCTTGTGACCGCCGCTTCCGAACCGACCGGCTCGAAACGCAGCTCATAGCCACCGGCCGGGTCGGCATAGATCGCCCTGGCCTGCTTGCAACCCGCGGCAAGCGCCGGGGGAGCGGCCAGCGCCAGCGCGACAGAAGCGAGAATGGCTGGCCGGCCGGGCATCTCAGGCAGCCTTTTCGGTCGCGAGCCTCAGACCGAGCGCGATGAAGACCATGCCGCTTGCCCGGTCGATCCACTTGCTTGCCCGTGTGAAGGCGGCCCGCATGCGCGGCGTCGTCATGAACAGGCTGACGCCGACGAACCAGAGGATGAGGGCGCTCGCCATCACAAGGCCGTAGCCGAACTTCGCGACCATCGGCGTATGCGCGCCGACGACCGTGGAGAAAATCGACAGGAAGAAGAAAACCGCCTTGGGGTTGAGCGCATTGGCGGCAAAACCGAGGCCGAAGGCCTTCAACGCCGACTGGCCCCTGCGCGCTCCGGCATCCTCGCCCGGCTCCACGTCGATCTCCGTCTGCCCGGCCCGAAGCGCCTTGACGCCGATATAGATCAGGTAAGCGACGCCGCACCATTTGACGATGTTGAAGAGATAGATCGATTGGGAAATGATCAGCCCGAGGCCGAGAACGGTGTAGCTGACATGGAACATCAGCGACGCGCCGATGCCGAAGGAGGTGATGATCGCCGCCCCGCGGCCGTGTACCAGCGACTGCCGCATCACTATGGCGAGGTCGGCGCCCGGCGAGACGATCGCGAAGGAAAAGATCGCCATCAGCGAAGCAAGTTCGATCAGGTAAGCGCTCATGATTGTCACCGGTCGTTGAAGTTCAGGATGGAGGCGGACGAGTTCGGATGCGCGCATAGCGTGCTTTGCAAGAACCCTAGCCTCCTGCCCCATCGCTGTCGAGCGGGCCGCGTCGACGGCTGCGCGCGGCGAGAAAGAAACGGGGGCTCATGCCCCCGCCTTCCCTTAAAGATCGAGCACCAGACGTTCCGGATCCTCGAGGCTTTCCTTGACGCGCACCAGGAAGGTCACGGCTTCCTTGCCGTCGACGATGCGATGGTCATAAGAGAGCGCCAGATACATCATCGGACGGATGACGACCTGACCGCCGATCGCGACCGGCCGGTCCTGGATCTTGTGCATGCCGAGGATGCCCGACTGCGGTGCGTTGAGGATCGGCGAGGACATCAGCGAACCGTAGACGCCGCCATTGGAGATGGTGAAGGTGCCGCCCTGCATGTCAGCCATCGACAGCGTTCCGTCGCGTGCCGCCTTGCCGAGACGGCCGATGTCCTTCTCGATCTCGGCGATCGACATCTGGTCGGCATCGCGCACAATCGGCACCACCAGACCCTTGTCGGTGCCGACGGCAACGCCGATGTGGCAGTAGTTCTTGTAGATGATGTCGGTGCCGTCGATCTCTGCGTTGACAGCCGGCAACTCCTTGAGCGCGTGGGTGACGGCCTTGGTGAAGAAGCCCATGAAGCCGAGCTTCACGCCATGCTTCTTCTCGAAGATATCCTTGTACTTGTTGCGCAGGCTCATGACCGCGCTCATGTCCACCTCGTTATAGGTGGTGAGCATCGCGGCGGTGTTCTGCGCGTCCTTCAAGCGCCGGGCGATCGTCTGGCGCAGGCGGGTCATCTTGACGCGCTCTTCGCGGACAGCATCTTCGGCGGGCGCCGGGCCACGCGCCTGGACCTTGGCCGGTTCAGCGGCGGGCGCCGAAATCCCCTTGGCGACGGCGGCGAGCACATCACCCTTCAGCACCTGTCCGCGCTTGCCCGAGCCGTCGATCTGGTCGGCGGAGAGGTTGTTTTCAGCGATGAGCTTGGCGGCCGACGGAGCAGCCGGCATCGAGGATTGCGCCTGCGGTGCGGCAGCGGCAGACTGTGCAGGCGGAGCGGCAGCGGCGGCTGCAGGCTCCGGCTTCTTTTCGGCTGCGGCCGGGGCGGCTGCAGCGGCACCGGCGCCTTCGGCGATCTGGCCGAGCAGCGCGCCGAGGCCGACGGTCTCACCAGCCTGCGCGACGATTTCCGAAAGCGTACCGGCGGTCGGGGCCGGCACTTCGATCGTCACCTTGTCGGTCTCAAGCTCGAGGATCGGCTCGTCGGCCTTGATCGCATCGCCGACCTTCTTGAACCAGGTCCCGACGGTCGCTTCGCTGACGGATTCGCCGAGGGTAGGAACGCGGATTTCTGTTGCCATGATTTTTGTTCCGTTTGATCAGATATCTGTTTCTGTCGAGTGCAGGACGTGGGGGACTTGATCAGCCCCCCAGCGCATCCTCGAGGAAGGCGGCAAGCTGCGCCATATGCTTGGACATCAGGCCGGTTGCCGGCGAAGCGGCGGCCGGACGGCCGGTGTAGCGCACCCGCTGGTACTTGGCGTCGATATGGGCAAGGACCCATTCGAGATAGGGGTCGATGAACGACCAGGCGCCCATGTTCTTCGGTTCTTCCTGGCACCAGACCATCTCCGCATGGCGGAAGCGGCTGAGCTCGTTGATCAGCGCCTTGGCCGGGAACGGATAGAGCTGTTCGACGCGCAGCAGGTAGATGTCGTCGATGCCGCGCTTTTCGCGCTCTTCGAGAAGATCGTAGTAGACCTTGCCCGAGCACATCACGACGCGACGGATCTTCGAATCCTTCTGCAGCTTGATCGGTCCGTCCTTGATGACTTCAGCGTCGTCCCACAGCAGCCGGTGGAAGGAGCTCTCGCCGGCCATTTCGGACAGGCTGGAGATCGCCCGCTTGTGGCGCAGCAGCGACTTCGGCGTCATCAGGACCAGCGGCTTGCGGAAGTCACGCTTCACCTGGCGGCGCAGGATGTGGAAGTAGTTTGCCGGGGTGGTGACGTTGGCGACCTGCATGTTGTCTTCCGCGCAGAGCTGCAGGAAGCGCTCGAGGCGGGCCGAGGAGTGCTCCGGTCCCTGGCCTTCATAGCCGTGCGGCAGCAGGCAGACGAGGCCCGACATGCGCAGCCACTTGCGTTCGCCGGACGAGACGAACTGGTCGAAGACCACTTGCGCGCCGTTGGCGAAGTCGCCGAACTGGGCCTCCCACAGCGTCAGCGCATTGGGACGGGCGAGCGAGTAGCCATATTCGAAGCCGAGCACCGCCTCTTCCGAGAGCATCGAGTTGATGACCTCGTAGCGCGCCTGGGTCGGCGACAGATTGGCGAGCGGAATATAGCGCTCTTCGGTCTCCTGATCGTAGAGGACCGAGTGGCGCTGCGAGAAGGTGCCGCGCTCGCAGTCCTGACCCGACAGGCGGATCTTCGTCCCTTCGGTGACGAGCGTACCGAAGGCAAGCGCCTCAGCCATCGCCCAGTCGATGCCCTCGCCGGTCTGAACCATGTTGGCGCGGTTTTCCATGAAGCGCTGGATAGTTCGGTGCGCGGTGAAGCCGGTCGGAATCTCCGAGAGCTTGCGGCCGATTTCCTTGAGTTGCTTCATCGGCACCGAAGTCCGGCCGCGACGCTGCTCATCCTGGTTGTCGGCGGTGCGCAGGCCCGACCATACACCGTCGAGCCAGTCGGCCTTGTTCGGCTTGTAGGACTGGCCGGCCTCGAACTCCTGCTCGAGATGGGCTCGCCAATCGGCCTTCATCTTCTCGACTTCGCCCTCGCTGAGGATGCCCTCGGCGATCAGCCGCTCCGAATAGACCTGGACGACCGTCTTGTGGGCGCGGATCGCCTTGTACATCTTCGGCTGCGTGAACGCCGGCTCATCACCCTCGTTGTGGCCGAAGCGGCGGTAGCAGAACATGTCGATGACGACCGGCTTGTGGAACTTCATCCGAAACTCGGTCGCGACCTTGGCGCCGTAGACGACCGCTTCCGGATCGTCGCCGTTCACGTGGAAGATCGGCGCCTCGATCATCTTCGCCACGTCCGACGGATAGGGCGACGAACGCGAGAAAGCCGGGTTGGTGGTGAAGCCGATCTGGTTGTTGATGATGACATGGACGGTGCCGGCGACGCGATGACCGCGCAGGCCGGAGAGGCCGAGGATTTCGGCAACCACGCCCTGCCCGGCGAAGGCGGCATCGCCGTGGAGCAGCAGCGGCATCACCTTGACGCGCTCGCGCAGCGGAATGATGTCGCCTTCGAAGACGGTCGCCATCTGGTCCTGCTTGGCGCGTGCCTTGCCCATGACGACGGGATTGACGATTTCGAGGTGCGACGGGTTCGCCGTCAGCGACAGGTGCACCTTGTTGCCGTCGAATTCGCGGTCGGAAGAAGCGCCAAGGTGGTACTTCACGTCGCCCGAACCTTCCACGTCGTCGGGCGCATAGGAGCCGCCCTTGAACTCGTGGAAGATGGCGCGATGCGGCTTGGCCATGACCTGCGAGAGAACGTTCAGGCGGCCGCGATGGGCCATGCCGAGGACGATCTCCTTGAGGCCGAGCTGACCGCCGCGCTTGATGATCTGTTCGAGCGCCGGGATCAGCGATTCACCGCCGTCGACGCCGAAGCGCTTGGTGCCCTTGTACTTGACGTCGATGAACTGCTCGAAGCCTTCCGCTTCGATGAGCTTCTGCAGGATCGCCCGCTTGCCCTCAGGCGTAAACTCGACGCCCTTGTCCGGTCCCTCGATCCGCTCCTGGATCCAGGCCTTCTCCTCGGGGTTGGACATGTGCATGAATTCGACGCCGATCGTCGAACAATAGGTCCGCTCGAGGATCTCGACCATCTCGCGGATCGACGCGTATTCGAGGCCGAGCACGTTGTCGATGAAGATCTTGCGGTCGAGGTCCTTCTCCTCGAAACCGTAGTTCGACGGCGAAAGCTCGTTGTAGTCCTCGACCGGGGCGGCAAGGCCGAGCGGGTCGAGCTTGGCATGCAGGTGGCCGCGGGCGCGATAGGCGCGGATCATCATGATGGCGCGAACGGAATCGCGCGTCGCCTGATGGATGTCGGCAGCGCTGGCGACGGTGCCGGTCGCTGCGGCGGCTTCTTCAGCCTTCGCCTTGACCTTCTTCTCGATAACCTTCTCGACCGTGCCCCAGTCGCCGTCGAGGGCCGAGACGAGTTCGCCATTGGCCGTGATCGGCCAGTTCTTCTTCTTCCAGGAGGCGCCCTTGGCTGCCTTCACGACGTCTTCGGGCCGGTCGGCGAGCGCCTTGAAGAAGGCCTGCCATTCGGCCGACACGGACGCGGTGTCCGCTTCGTAGCGCGCATGGAGCTGCTCGATATAGGCGGCATTGGCGCCGTCCAGAAAGGAAGTGAGCTGGAATTGCTCGTTGGCCTCTTGCCTTGTCATGGTCTCACGCGGACTGTTCTGTCCGCCTCCTGACTGAGTTGGGTTGCCGGGTATCCCGGTCGTTCATGTTCGTTCGGCGCGCCTAGCGCCCTTTCCTACGGCGCCGCGCATCGGAAGGACGCGCCCGGACCACCGTGGCATTTCGTTACCGCATGTCCTGATCTTCAATCAGCCAAGGAAACACGCGGGCCGCAGGCTGCCCGGGCCGGATCGCTCCGGCCCCGGCAGAAGTCTTCCGATCAGCCCTTGAGGACTTCAACCAGCGTCTTGCCGAGACGGGCCGGGGACGGCGACACGCGGATGCCTGCCTGCTCCATCGCGGCGATCTTGGATTCCGCATCGCCCTTGCCGCCGGAAACGACGGCGCCGGCGTGGCCCATGGTACGGCCCTTCGGCGCGGTACGGCCCGCGATGAAGCCGGCCATCGGCTTCTTGCGGCCCTTTTTGGCCTCGTCGATGAGGAACTGCGCCGCATCCTCTTCGGCCGAGCCGCCGATTTCGCCGATCATGATGATCGAGGTCGTGGCTTCGTCCGCCAGGAACATCTCGAGCACGTCGATGAACTCCGTGCCCTTGACCGGGTCGCCGCCGATGCCGACGGCCGTCGTCTGGCCGAGGCCCTCGTTGGAGGTCTGGAACACGGCTTCATAGGTCAGCGTGCCGGAGCGCGAGACGATGCCGACCGAACCCTTGCGGAAGATCGAGCCCGGCATGATGCCGATCTTGCATTCTTCCGGCGTCAGGATGCCGGGGCAGTTCGGGCCGAGCAGGCGCGACTTGGAGCGGTCGAGGCGAGCCTTGACGCGCACCATGTCGGCAACCGGGATACCCTCGGTAATGCAGGTGATGAACGGGATTTCCGCATCGATCGCCTCGATGATCGCCTCCGCGGCGCCTGCCGGCGGAACATAGATCACAGATGCGTCCGCACCGGTCTTTTCACGGCCTTCGGCAACCGAGGCGAAGATCGGCAGGCTTTCGCCCTTTGAGCCGGTCCAGGTTTCGCCGCCCTTCTTCGGGTGAATGCCGCCGACCATCTGCGTGCCGTAATAGGCAAGCGCCTGTTCGGTATGGAAGGTGCCGGTCTTGCCGGTCAGGCCCTGAACGAGGACCTTGGTGTTCTTATTGACGAGAATCGACATGAGGTCTGGTCCTTCAGTTAGCCGTTGATCGCAGCGACGATCTTCTTGGCAGCGTCATCCAGATCGTCGGCGGCGGTGATCGCCAGGCCGGATTCGTTCAGGATCTTCTTGCCAAGCTCGACATTCGTGCCTTCGAGACGAACGACCAGCGGAACCTTGAGGCCGACTTCGTGCACGGCCGCAACGACACCTTCAGCGATGACATCGCACTTCATGATGCCGCCGAAGATGTTGACGAGGATGCCCTCGACCTTCGGGTCAGCCGTGATGATCTTGAAGGCTGCCGCGACCTTCTCCTTGCCGGCGCCACCGCCGACGTCGCAGAAGTTCGCCGGCTCCTTGCCGTAGAGCTTGATGATGTCCATCGTCGCCATGGCGAGACCCGCGCCGTTGACCATGCAGCCGATGTTGCCGTCGAGCGCGACATAGGCGAGATCCCACTTGGAGGCCTCTATTTCCTTGGCGTCTTCTTCGGTTTCGTCGCGCAGCGCCTTGATGTCGTCGTGGCGGAACAGGGCGTTGCCGTCGAACGAGACCTTGGCATCGAGAACGCGCATGCGGCCGTTCTTCATGACGATCAGCGGGTTGATCTCGAGCAAGCTCATGTCCTTCTCGACAAAGGCCTTGTAAAGGATCGGGAAGAGCTTTTCGGCGTCAGCCTTGGCTTCGCCTTCAAGCTTCAGGGCCGAGGTGAGCTTGGCGAGATCAGCGGCGGTGACGCCAGCTTCCGGGTTGATCGCGACGTTGACGATCTTTTCCGGCGTGTCGTGCGCAACAGCCTCGATGTCCATGCCGCCTTCCGTCGAAACGACGAAGGCGATCTGGCCGACCGAGCGGTCGACGAGCAGCGAAAGATAGAGTTCGCGATCGATGTCGGCACCGTCCTCGATGTAGAGGCGGTTCACCTGCTTGCCGGCAGCACCGGTCTGCGCGGTGACGAGCGTGTTGCCGAGCATTTCCTTGGCATGAGCCTTGGCTTCATCGACCGAGAAGGCGAGACGCACGCCGCCCTTGGCGTCGGCGGAAAGTTCCTTGAACTTGCCCTTGCCGCGACCGCCGGCATGGATCTGGCTCTTGACCACGTAAAGCGGGCCCGGGAGCGACTTGGCAGCGGCTTCAGCCTCGGCGGCGGAAAAGATCGCGACACCTTCCGCGACCGGCGCGCCATAGCTCTTCAGGAGAGCCTTGGCCTGATACTCATGAATGTTCATGGTTGTTTTCCTGTCTGGAGCATCGTGCGGGCAGGTGGGGCACCTACGCACTAATGCGGCAAAAACAAAGAGGCCGAGCGGATCTGGATGTCCGCCCGACGGGAGGCGATTACTGCTTCAGGCTGGGAGCGATGCCGATGCAGGCTTCGCAAAGACCGGCGACAGCCGCGACCGACTTGTCGAAGGCTTCCTTCTCGCCCTTGTTGAGGTCGATCTCGATGATGCGCTCGACGCCGCCGGCGCCGATCACCGTCGGCACGCCGACATACATGTCCTTGACGCCGTACTGGCCGGAGAGGTGCGCCGCGCAGGGCAGCACGCGCTTCTTGTCCTTGAGATAGGCTTCAGCCATCTCGATCGCGGAAGCGGCCGGCGCGTAATAGGCCGAGCCGGTCTTCAGAAGGCCGACGATCTCGGCGCCGCCGTCACGGGTGCGCTGGATGATTTCTTCGAGGCGGTCCTTGGTGACCCAGCCCATCTGCACGAGGTCGGTCAACGGAATGCCGGCAACGGTCGAATAACGGGCGAGCGGCACCATCGTGTCGCCATGGCCGCCAAGAACGAAGGCGGTGATGTCCTGAACCGAGACGTTGAATTCCTGGGAAAGGAAGAGCCGGAAGCGCGAAGAGTCAAGCACGCCGGCCATGCCGACGACCTTGTTCTTCGGCAGGCCGGAGAACTTCTGCAGCGCCCAGACCATGGCGTCGAGCGGGTTGGTGATGCAGATGATGAAGGCGTTCGGAGCATATTTCTTGATGCCGGCGCCGACCTGTTCCATGACCTTCAGGTTGATGCCGAGCAGGTCGTCGCGGCTCATGCCGGGCTTGCGCGGAACGCCGGCGGTGACGATGCAGACGTCGGCACCTTCGATCGCCGAATAGTCGCTGGCGCCCGTCAGCGATGCGTCGAAACCTTCGACCGGCGAGGACTGGGCGATGTCGAGGCCCTTACCCTGGGGGATGCCGTCGGCAATGTCGAACAGGACGATGTCGCCCAGTTCCTTGAGGCCGGCGAGGTGCGCCAGCGTGCCACCAATCATCCCTGAACCAATAAGTGCGATCTTGTTGCGCGCCATGAAAGTGCTTCCTTTGTGATCCATGATCGAGGCCTGAAACGCGGCAAACGCCAAACCTTCGCGGAAAGCCCTTAAACGGCAAATGGTAAAATATCAATCCATAGTTTTCGACAGAGCAAATTCAATCGGTTAGATCAATAAATTCTTACGTAAAGGTAAGAATTGCTGTCACCATTACGTCATGGAACCGCCGTGTTTTCAGTATGTTGCGCGGCATATTCCTCGCTTTGCATCTCGATCAGACGGGAAACCGTACGGTCGAATTCAAACCCTTCCGTTCCCTTCTTGGCGATCAGCAGCCGTTCCGGTTCGGCGACCGCCGAGGCGAAGAGACGGGCGCCCTGATCATAGAGCGCGTCGATGAGGATGATGAAGCGCTTCGTCTCGTTGCGCATATGCGGCCCGAGATGCGGAACGTGGTCGAGGAAGATCGTCCTGTATTGCGACAGGATGGCGAGGTAGTCGGCCGCCCCGAGCGGCTGTGCGCAGAGATCGGCAAAGGAGAAGCGGGCGCAGTGGCCGACGGCGCCTGGCACACGGATTTTCCGACCCTTTCGGCCGATCTCCGCCGAGATTGCGGGCGCGCCGTTGGTCGCGACATACCAGGCGCGATCCATAGCCGCTTCCGTTTCCGGTCCGAGCGGCGACAGCCAGACGGGATTCCCATCCGTCATACGCAGGCGATAGTCGGTTTCCGTGTCGAGCGAAATGATCTCCGCATGGGCCTTCAGGAGATCGATGAAAGGCAGAAACAGCCCACGGTTGAGGCCGTCGCGATAAAGCTCGGAGGGCTCCACGTTCGAGGTCGCGACGAGCACGCAGCCCTTGGCGAAGAGCTCGCCGAAGAGCCGTCCGAGGATCATCGCGTCTGCAATGTCGGTCACCGAGAATTCGTCGAAGCACAGGAGCCGCGCCTCGGCGAAGAGCTCGGACGCGACCGGCGGGATCGGATCGGCCTGCTTGGTCTCGCCGTTCTTCAGCCTCTGCCGGTGCTTGTAGATGCGCTCGTGCACATCCGCCATGAACTCGTGGAAATGGGCGCGCCGCTTGCGCTGTATCGGCACCGCGTCGAAGAACATGTCCATCAGCATGGTCTTGCCGCGGCCGACGCCGCCATGGATGTAAAGACCCTTGACCGGCGCCTGGTCTTTCTTGCGGGCCGCAAACAGCCAGCCGAGTGCGTTGGCCTTGCGCGACGGCCGGCTGGCGATCAGCTCCGCCGTCAGATGGTCGAGCCGTCTTGCGATGGTAAATTGCGCCGGGTCGCGCTGCCGCTCTCCGGCCGCAACGAGCGCCTCGAGCCTGTGAAGAATACTGTCGTCAGGATTGAGCACGGTGCACCTGGATGTACCAGGGGCTGTTTTGGGAGGTGAGACTTAAGGCTGCAGGCGGAAGCCCCACCCCGACGACAGGCCGTCTCGAGGTCCGGCAAGAAGCCGGACCGAGGATCGCGTCAGCGGCTAAGGCTGACCGGCTGGCCGCCATTGGTCGAGCCGTCGAAGCGCGAATCCGCGGTCTTGTAGAGGCGGGCGATCGGATTGCCGCTGCGATCCTTGAGCACGACCTGCTTGCCGGCCACTTCCCACGATCCCATCGCCGTCAGTTCGCCGGCGCAGCCGCGCGTGCCGCCGCGCGAGCCGCTGCCGAGATTGGTCAGCGTCAGGAACATGTCGCAGGAGCTGCCCGCGCTCGAAACGCGCCAGTTGCCGACCATCGATTCCTTCGTCACGTCGAGGGCGTTGGTGGCGGCGGCCACCTGCGTGCCCGCGGGCGCGCCGGCCGGCGTGCCCGTCGGAGCGCTCGGGAACTGCGAGGTGCTCGTCGTCGGATCCGGGAGCTGGCCCGCCGAGACCGACGGCACCGGTTGCGCTTGCAGGGGAGCAGGCGCGGCAGAAACATCCTGAGAACCGAAGCCGCCAAAGGATGTCCGCTGGCATCCGGTCAGCGCAAGCACAATAACAAGCCCCGCTGCCGCATGAAAAACCCGCATGTCTTTACCCCCGATATTGTCCGCGAACCATGATGCAATGCGATAATAAAGGCCGAATTACAGCAAATCCACCAGTGAGATCAAGGCACCACATTTCGGCCTTGGCTGTTGCACGATGGAAACGCTTATGGTGAGGCGTAAAAACCCGCTTCCGTCTACTCGCCCGGGAAGAAGGGCGCGCTCAATGGCTGACGCCTGCATAGGCGCGCTCGCCCCAAAGCGCCTCGACCGCCCGGTTCCGCCCGCAGCCATTTCGGTAGTACCAATAGCGGATCGGATTCCGCGCCGCGAAATCCTGGTGGTAGCCTTCGGCAGGCCAGAACTTCGCGGGCCCCTCGACCGGCGTCACGATGGGCCTGCCGAGTTCCGCCTCGGCCTTGATTTTCTCGGCCTTCGCCTGCATCGCCTGCTGCTCATCGAGCGCGTAGATCGCCGTCGAATAGGAGAACCCGCGATCGCAGAACTGGCCGCCGCCATCGGTCGGGTCTGTCGTGCGGAACAGCACGCCGACGAGTTCCGCGTAGGAAACCTTGTCCGGATCGAACTTGATCCGCACCACCTCCCGGTGGCCGCCCTTCGCATAGTCTTGGTAGGTCGGATGTTCGCTCTTGCCGCCGGCATAGCCCGAAATCGTCTCGACAACGCCCGGCACGTCATCGAAATCGCTCTCGACGCACCAGAAACAGCCGCCGGCGAAGATCGCATATTGCGGCTCGGCGGCCCGCCCCGGCGACAGCAAGAGACAACTCACGGCAAACGCGACAAGCAGGCGAGCGAGAAGCATCGGCGACCTCCACTCTCTATTACCTATGCGCCTCGCGACGGCTTTCAATTCACTTAGCGACACGTCGATGCGAGCGCCGTGAAAAAGCGAACGGCGGGCACTTGGCCCGCCGTCGGATTCGGATGATTTTTTTGAAACCGGGACGCTTTAGAATCGGCGCTCGACCAGCATCTTCTTGATCTCGCCGATCGCTCTCGCCGGATTCAGCCCCTTCGGACAGGCCTGGGCGCAGTTCATGATCGTGTGGCAGCGGTAGAGACGGAACGGATCCTCGAGATTGTCGAGCCGCTCGCCGGTCGCCTCGTCTCTGGAGTCGATCAGCCAGCGATAGGCCTGCAGCAGGACAGCCGGACCGAGATAGCGGTCTCCGTTCCACCAGTAGCTTGGACAGGAGGTCGAACAGCAGGCGCAGAGGATGCATTCGTAGAGGCCGTCGAGCTTCTGCCGGTCCTCGTGGCTCTGCTTCCACTCCTTGGCCGGCGTCGGCGACACCGTCTTCAGCCACGGCTCGATCGAGCGATGCTGGGCGTAGAAATTGGTGAGATCAGGCACCAGGTCCTTGACGACCGGCATATGCGGCAGCGGATAGACCTTCACCGATCCCTTCACCTCGTCCATGCCCTTGGTACAGGCGAGTGTGTTGGTGCCGTCGATGTTCATCGCGCAGGAGCCGCAGATGCCCTCGCGGCAGGAGCGGCGCAGCGTCAGCGTCGGATCGATGTTGTTCTTGATGTAGAGCAGCCCGTCGAGAACCATCGGGCCGCAATCGTCGACATCGATGTAATAGGTATCGATCCGCGGGTTTTTGCCGTCGTCGGGGTTCCAGCGGTAGACGCGGTATTCGCGCAGATTGGTCGCGCCAACCGGCTTCGGCCAGACCTTGCCTTCATTGACCTGCGAGTTCTTCGGAAGAGCGAGTTCAACCATGTGCCTTAGTCCTCGAGATCAGTAGACGCGCGCCTTCGGCGCGATCTTTTTCGGATCGATGCCACCGGCGATCAGCTCGGTGTGAACCGGCCGATATTCGAGCCGGACGTCGCCGGTCTCGTTGACCCAGGCGAGCGTGTGCTTGCGCCAGTTGTCATCGTCCCGGCCGCCGAGCGGGCCGTCCTTATAGTCTTCGCGGGCATGCGCGCCGCGGCTTTCCTTGCGTGCCTCGGCGCCGTAGACCGTGGTGATGGCGTTGGCCATCAGGTTTTCGAGCTCCAGCGTCTCGACGAGATCGGAGTTCCAGATCATCGAGCGGTCGGTGACCTTGACGTCCGGCATTTCCTTCCAGATCGCCGACAGGCGCCGGCAGCCGGACTCGAGCGATTCCTGGGTGCGGAACACCGCCGCGTCTTCCTGCATGGCGCGCTGCATCTTGTCGCGCAGTACCGCCGTCGGCGTTCCGCCCCTGGCATGGCGCAACCGGTCGAAGCGTTCCATGATCCGGTCGCAGGAAGCCGTGTCGACCTCCGGCACCGCCTCGTTGCGGTCGATCACCTGGCCGGCGCGGATCGCCGCGGCGCGGCCGAAGACGACGAGGTCGATCAGCGAGTTCGAGCCGAGACGGTTGGCGCCGTGCACCGAGGCGCAGCCCGCTTCGCCGACAGCCATCAGGCCGGGCGCGAGGCGCTCGGGGTTCTGAGCGTCGGCGTTCAGCACCTCACCCCAGTAATTGGTCGGGATGCCGCCCATGTTGTAGTGGACGGTCGGCAGCACCGGGATCGGCTCGCGGGTAACGTCGACGCCGGCGAAGATTTTTGCCGATTCCGAAATGCCCGGCAGGCGCTCGTGCAGGACCGCCGGATCGAGGTGGTCGAGATGAAGGAAGATGTGGTCCTTGTTCTTGCCGACGCCGCGGCCTTCGCGGATTTCCATCGTCATGCAGCGCGAAACGACGTCGCGCGAGGCAAGGTCCTTGGCCGAAGGGGCGTAGCGCTCCATGAAGCGCTCGCCTTCCGAATTGACCAGATAACCGCCCTCGCCGCGTGCGCCTTCGGTGATCAGGCAGCCGGCGCCGTAGATGCCGGTCGGGTGGAACTGTACGAATTCCATGTCCTGCAGCGGCAGGCCGGCGCGGGCGATCATGCCGCCACCGTCGCCGGTGCAGGTATGCGCCGAGGTCGCCGAGAAATAGGCGCGGCCGTAGCCGCCGGTCGCCAGCACCACCATTTTGGCCGCGAAACGATGGATCGTGCCGTCGTCGAGATTCCAGGCGACGACGCCGGTGCAGCGGCCGTCATCCGACATGATCAGGTCGAGGGCGAAATACTCGATGAAGAATTCGGCGTTGTTACGGAGCGACTGGCCGTAGAGCGTGTGCAGGATTGCATGGCCGGTGCGGTCGGCGGCCGCACAGGTGCGCTGTACCGGTGGGCCTTCGCCGTAATTCTGCATGTGGCCGCCGAAGGGCCGCTGGTAGATCTTGCCTTCTTCGTTGCGCGAGAAGGGCACGCCGTAGTGCTCGAGCTCGTAGACGGCCTTTGGCGCTTCCATGGCGAGATATTGCATGGCGTCGACGTCGCCGAGCCAGTCCGAGCCCTTGACCGTATCGTAGAGATGCCATTGCCAACAGTCGGGCGTCATGTTCTGCAGCGAGGCGGCGATGCCGCCCTGTGCCGCGACCGTGTGGGAGCGCGTCGGGAAGACCTTGGTGATGCAGGCGGTCTTGAGGCCCTGTTCGGCCATGCCGAGGGTCGCGCGCAGGCCTGCGCCGCCGGCGCCGACGACGACGACGTCGAAGGCATGGTCGACATATTGGTAGGCCTTGCCGTTTGCAGCGGGTGAACTGATCGATGCCATAACGAAATTACCCTGCAAAAGCGATCTTCAGGATGGCGAAAAGAAAGAGCCCGCCGATCGCGATCGCAAAGAATGTATTGAGCATGAGAAGCGCGATCTTGACGCCCTCCGCATGAACATAGTCCTCGATGATGACCTGCATGCCGATCCGCATGTGGATGAGCGCCGAGGCCACGACGAGGCCAAGGATCACCGCGACGAACGGATTGGCGAGTGCCGCGAGGAGCTCTGCATGCGACGCACCGGCATAGCGGGCGACGAAGAAGACGAAGAAGATCAACAGCGGAATATTGGAAACGGCCGTCAAGCGCTGGCGCCAGAAGTGGTCTGTGCCTTCCTTGGCCGAGCCGAGGCCGCGAACCTTGCCGAGGGGTGTGCGCATATCCATGGTTAGTCCCCCGTCAGCGAAGCAGAGCGCCGATGATCCAGATGACGAGCGTCAGCGTCACCGATCCGGCGAGCGTCGCCTTGGCCATCTTCGTCGCGAAATGCTTTTCGTAGCCGTAGCCGAGATCCCAGACGAGATGCCGCAGGCCGCCCAGCATGTGGTGCATCAGTACCCAGGTGTAGCCGAAGAGCACGAGCTTGCCGATCAGCGTGCCGAACAGCCAATTGACCCAGTCGTAGTAGGCCGCGCCCGAGGCGGCGGCGATCAGCCACCAGGCAACCAGGATCGTGCCGAAATAGAGTGCGCCGCCGGTAATGCGGTGCATGATCGACATGACCATGGTGGGAATTGGCTTGTAGATTTGAAGATGCGGCGAGAGCGGCCGGCTTCTTGTGACATCCGTCATCGGAACCTCACGAAATGACCGGATTCCTCGCCCTTAAACTAGACTATTCTAATCCGGTATCGCACCTGATTGTGCGCAATTCAGTCATTCGGACCTTTAATCACCATATTGCTTAACGACAAGTATGTTTGCAGTGCAAAATAAATAAAATCGATTAGACGAAAAGCGGCATTTTTCGGCCTGCCGGAGACACACGGCCGTTAACGATACGGGCGGAAAAGCCAATCGAATCCGTGACATTTGGCTGCGCTTGCAGCAGGATGCGGTTAAGAATTCGTTAACCGCATCCAAAGGGCATGGCAGAATGAATCTGTTGCGCGCGGTCCATGTGACCAAAGTTCTACTCCTGGCCTTCGCCCTGGCAATCCCCGCCGGCCTCCCGGCAACCGCCGAAAGCGGTGGAGGTCTCTCGCAGGTGGAGACGCGCGTGCGGCATGTCCGGCTCAACGATCGCGCTCCGCACCGCGCCTGGCGCAAAGCGCGGCACCATCGCCATTTCGCCGGCCACCGGCGCCACCGCTCCGTCAACTCCAGCATCGACGGCTTCTCGTCCTTCGAGACGGGAGGCCTGGGCGACGTCCAAACCCGCACGCGCCACATCCGCCGCAAGCACTGGCCCTCTCACTTCACGCGACGTGACCGCAATCGCGGCCCCTGGATCGTTATAGACGGAAGGGGTTACGGTGCCGGCCGCTACAGCGGCGACATCGACGGCGGCTATGATTTCCCCTCCGGAATTCCCGGCCTCGGCACCTATGCCGGCAATCTTTCGGCCTACGAGGATGTGGGCAACGGCATCTATTTCAGCCAGGCCGGCAGCTATTCCTATATCGCCGGAGACGACCTCGAGGTCACCCCGCCGGCCGAGCGCCCGAAGATCATCGTCGTCTCGCCGCAGACCAATGCCAGCGCCTGCGCCTGGGAGCACGGCGTCTGCGTTGTCCGGCCGTAGCCTGAGTGACCCGCGTTAGCGATTGTCGATATTGTCCGCCCCAAACCGCCAGACCGTGGTCCGCTTCACTTCGCTGTCCTCAAGGGCTCTTGTGACCGGCACCTCATAGGTCGCAAGCGCCGCCAGCCGCTCGCGCGGGCAATAGGCGCGCCCCGGATCGCCGACGAGAACCGCGGCACCGGCGCTCCCGAGCGTCTCGAACCAGGGCTGCAGCAGATCGGCAAAGCCCTTGTCGTAAAAGACGTCGCCGGCGAGATAGACGTCGGCCTCACACTCGCGGCCGATGATGTCCTCGCCGAGAAACTTCACTTCAACGCCATTCAGATCCGCATTGAGCCGCACGGCCGTTTCGGCCCAGGGATCGATATCCACGGCGAGAACCTCGGCGGCGCCGGCCAGCATGGCGGCAATCGCCACGAGACCGGAGCCGGAGGCGAAATCGACGACGCGGCGGCCGCGCACCACCTCCGGATGATCGAGGACATAGCGGGCGAGACCCTGCCCGCCCGCCCAGGCAAAGGCCCAGAAGGGCGGCGGCAGGCCGATCGCCTCCAGTTCCTCCTCGGTCTTCAGCCACAGGTCATGCGCTTCGCTCGCAAGATGCAGCCGGATCTCCGGGACATGCGGCGGCGAGAGAATGCCGGTATTGGCGCGGATGAAGCTTTCCGGATCGGTTTTCAAGATTGGAGACTCGGGGGGCGTGCGCCGAGAGCAGTTACTTCGGCGGGTTGTCGAGCCCACCCATGCGGCAGACCTCGATCCACTCGTCCTCGGTCACTGGCTGGACGGAGAGGCGCATCGAGGTCACCAGCGACATCTTGGCGAGTTTCGGGTTTTCCTTGATTTCCTTCAAGGAGACCGGACGCGGCATGTCGATCACGGCGCGGATGTCGACGCAGTCCCAGCGGGCATCGCCGTCAGCGGTGGAGTCCGGATGCGAAAGCGCGCAGACTTCGGTGACGCCGACGATCTCCAGTCCCTCGTTGGAATGATAGAAGAAGCCCTTGTCGCCGATCTTCATCGCCCGCATGTTGTTGCGCGCCAGGTAGTTGCGCACGCCGGTCCACTCGGTGCCCTTCTCGCCGGCATCCTTCTGCATCTGCCAGGACCATTTGTTCGGTTCGGATTTATAGAGCCAGTGCGCCATCGCTCCCTCACGCCTCCGGATTGTTGAAGACCCAGTTGTAGGCCTTGATCTCGACACTGGCGAAGAGGCCCGCCTTGGCATAGGGATCGGCCGCGGCGATCGCCTCAGCCTCGTCGAGCGTCTCGGCCTTGACGATCACCAGGCTTCCCGTCGGCTTGCCGTCGTCGCCGAGAAAGGGGCCGGCGATCTTCAGAATGCCTTTGGCGTTGAGGTCGTTGAGATAGGCGAGATGGCCGGGCCGCGTGTCGAGCCTCAATTGCAGGGCGCCGGGCTTGTCCGTGCAGAGCAGTGCGAAGAGCATGGTTCCTCCTATGAGATTGCGCGGGCGCGGATCACTCCTGGGTGATCGGCCGCGACATTAATTGTTCGAGAGCTGTGCGCACATCGAGCCTGCCGTCGATGATTGCGGCGACGGCCTCGGTGACCGGCATCTCGATGCCGAGGTCCTGTGCCACGCGCGCCGCCACCGATGCGGCAAAGGCACCTTCGACGAGTTCGCCGCCGCTGCCGTCGGCACGGCCGTTCTCGCCGAGCGCGATGCCGAAACGCAGATTGCGGGACTGGTGGCTGGTCGCCGTCAGAACGAGGTCGCCGAGACCCGACAGGCCGCGCACCGTATCGGCCTCGCCGCTCCGTGCGGCAATGAAGCGCGACATTTCCGCAAGGCCGCGGGAGATCAGCGCCGCGCGGGCGGAATCGCCAAGGCCGGCCCCTTCGACGATGCCGCAGGCGATCGCCAGCACGTTCTTGAGCGCGCCGCCAAGTTGCACGCCGATGCGGTCAGTCGACGGGTAGAGCCGGAAGGTCGGTCCGGACAGCGCTTCGGCCAGTTGCGTCGCAACTGCCATGTCGGGCGCAGCGACCACCATGGCGGTCGGCAGACCTTTGGCAATGTCGGCAGCAAAGCCAGGTCCCGAGAGAACGCCGATCCTGTGCCCAGGCAATTCATCTGCAAGCAGCTCGGTCAACAGCCGGCCGGTCGATTGCTCCATGCCCTTGGCGCAGGTGACGATCATCGCATCGGCGCCGATCGCCGCGCCATAGGTCTGCGCCGCGCTCCGGTGTTCCTGCGACGGCATCGCGAAAAGCACGATATCGGCTCCCGCCAGCGCGGCGGCGTCGGCGGAAAAGGCAAGCCTGGCCGGAAGCGCGATGCCGGGCAAAGCCTTTTCGTTGCGGCCGGTCAGGCGGCATTCCGCCGCCACTTCCTCGCGGCGCGAAAGCAGCGTCACGTCCGCATTGGCCTTTGCCGCCGCAACAGCCGCAAGGGCCGTCCCGAATGCGCCCGCACCGACGACGACGATCTTTGGCGCGATCGTTTGGTTAGCACTCATCTTCTGTCCGTCATGCCTTGGCGCCGCGTTTGCCGGAGCCGATCAAAGCCTGCGCCTCGCTATCGAGCGGCCAGCGGGAACGCGGCGCGACATTGAGTCCATCGGCCGGGAGCCCCGCCGCTAGCCGCTCGGCGCCTGCCCAGGCGATCATCGCCGCATTGTCAGTGCAAAGCTGAAGCGGCGGCGCGACGAAGCGGAAGCCCTGCCCGTCGCAGAGCGACTGCAGAGTTTGCCGGAGCGTCTGGTTGGCGGCCACGCCCCCGGCAACGACCAGCGCCGGCCGATCGACCGATTGATATTCGCCCGTGAACCGCTTCAGCCCACGGCCGACGCGATCCTTCAGCGTCCGCGCAATAGCGCGCTGGAACGAGGCGCAGATGTCGGCGATATCCTGTTCCGTGACTGGTTCCAGCGATTGCGCGGCCTGCCGCACCGCCGTCTTCAGGCCGGAAAAGGAGAAATCGAGCCGCGCATCGCCGACGAGCGGCCGGGGAAAGTCGAAGCGTTCAGGGTTGCCGTTACGGGCCGCCGCCCGTTCCACCGCGGGCCCGCCCGGATAGGGAAGGCCGAGCAATTTCGCCGTCTTGTCGAAGGCTTCGCCGAGCGCGTCGTCGATCGTCGTGCCCCAGCGCTCATAGTCGCCGACGCCCTTGACCAGGATCAGCTGCGTGTGGCCGCCCGAGACGAGCAGCATCAGATAGGGAAAGGAAAGCCCGTCCGTCAGCCGCGCCGTCAGGGCGTGGCCTTCGAGATGGTTGACTGCGTAGAGCGGCTTGCCGGTCGCCCGGGCGATCGCCTTGCCGGTCATCAGCCCGACGATCAGACCGCCGATCAGTCCGGGACCGCTGGTCGCGGCGATCGCATCGATGTCCTTGAGCGTCACCCCGGCGCGCAGAAGCGCTTCCTCGATCAGCGTATCCAGCGCCTCGACATGGGCGCGCGCGGCGATCTCCGGCACGACGCCACCATAGGCGCTGTGCTCTTCGAGCTGGCTCAGCACCACGTCGCCGAGGATTCGGCCGCCGCCTTCCTCATCCCGCAACACGACGGAAGCCGCGGTTTCATCGCAGCTTGTTTCAATGCCGAGGATGCGCAAAGGCGGGGACATGACGTGGTATACTCAAAGATTGCGGTCACCCGTAAAGGTGGCTACACGGAACTCCTACAGCGCCATGCGTCTGTCAGAGGCACAAAGGACGCTGTAACGCTTTGAAGTGCTGCATGGTTTTATCCTTAAATCGCTTCCGATTTAAGGAACCATGCAGTAACAACGGATGGCCAGGGATGCAAACAAAACCTTTCCGCATCGGCACGCGCGGCAGCCCGCTGGCGCTCGCCCAGACGCATGAGACGCGCGACCGACTGGCCGCCGCCCATGGCTTGCCGCCGGAAATGTTCGAGGTCGTGGTGCTGTCGACCAAGGGCGACCGGATCACCGACCGGCCGCTCGCCGAGATCGGCGGCAAGGGCCTGTTCACCGAGGAGCTCGAACAGCAGCTTCTTTCGAGCGATCTCGACTTCGCGGTCCATTCGTCGAAAGACATGCCGACGAAGCTGCCCGACGGGCTGTTTCTCTCCGCCTTCCTGCCGCGCGAGGATATCCGCGACGCCTTCGTCGGACGAACCGCCCCGAAGCTGGTCGATCTGCCCGAGGGCGCCACCGTCGGCTCGTCATCGCTGCGCCGCCAGGCGCTGATCCGGCGTCTGAGGCCCGACATCAACGTGATCACCTATCGCGGTCAGGTCGAGACCCGGCTACGCAAGCTCGCCGAGGGCCAGGTCGACGGTACGCTGCTCGCCTATGCCGGGCTGAAGCGGCTGGGAATGATCGACGTGCCGACCGAACTGCTCGATCCCGAGGCGTTTCCGCCGGCGCCGGCCCAGGGCGCGATCTGCATCGAAAGCCGCATCGGCGACGAGCGGGTGAACACGCTGCTTGCCGCAATCGACGACCCGCGCACCCATGAGGCGGTCGCCTGCGAGCGCGGCTTCCTGGCGACGCTCGACGGCTCCTGTCGCACGCCGATTGCCGGCTACGCCCAGTCAGACGGCACACATATCCGCTTCTCCGGCATGATCCTGATGCCGGACGGCACCACGTCGCATCGGGTCGAAATCGACGGCAAGGCTGTGGAGGCGGCGGAACTTGGGCGCAAGGCCGGAGAGCAGATCCGCGCCAAGGCCGGGCCGGGGTTCTTTTCGAGCTGGACCTGAGCGATGCGCGTGCTCGTCACCCGTCCGCAGCCGGCAGCCGAAAGAACGGCGCTGAAACTCGAAGCGATGGGACACCAGCCCATCGTCCTGCCGCTGATTCAGGCGCAGCATTTTGTCGCCGCGCTCCGCGCCGGCTTCGAGCGGCCCCATGACGCGATTGCCGTCACCAGTGCCGAAGCGATCCGGGTTCTGGCCGGGCTTGGTCCCGCCCTTGAGCCGCATCTGGCAACACCGCTTTTTGCCGTCGGTGCGGCGACAGCGGCCGCCGCCGCCGATCTCGGCTTCACTGACGTAAGGGTCGGAGCGGGAACGGGCGAAGCGCTGGCGGAAACGGTTGCCGGCTTTCTTGGCCCCGGAACCGGATCTCTGCTTTATTTCGCCGGCTTGCCGCGGGCCGATGGCTTCGAACATGCGCTTCGTCAGCGGGCGATCGATCACGTGACCGTCGAATGCTACCGGATGATTCCCGTTGACCATCCGCCGGAAACGCTGGCGACTCTCACCCGCTCCGGCCCGTTCGACGCGGTGCTGCTCTACTCACGCGAAACGGCCCGGCGCCTTGTCGCGCTGATGCGCGACAGCGGCGTTGATTGCGCCGACTTTTCCGGGCGTTACCTCTGCCTCAGCGCCACCGTCAAAGAGGCACTGCCAGCCGGCGCCGCGGCAGAAGTGGCAATCGCGCCCGACGAGGAAAGCCTGCTGAAGATCCTCTGAGGCGGGATCAGCAAAGACAGCGACGATTTTCCGCTGACTTCCCGCCGTCCGTCAGGTCATCTAAGGCAAATGCCGCAAAAACGAGGCTCGGGGACTTTCCCTGTTGCACTTCCCTGACTAGGTTTGGCTTTGAGAGCCCGACAGAACGGTAAGAGGTCACTATGGTATCGGAGAAGCCGCCGCGCCGCTCGCAACCGGAAAAGGAACCGCTGACGATCGATCTCGAGGCGGAGAGAACCGTCACAGAAGAGACGGAATCGATCGCCAGCCAGGAGCCGGTGACCGACGAGCCGGCGGAGATCTCGGCGACAGCGGCGCCGGACGCGACCGGACCTGCGGCGGACGACGTCGAGGCGGAGAAGGCCGTAGAAGAAGCGGCCGAACGGAAAGCGGAAACCGAGGAGGAGCGCGCCAACGCGGCTGCCGCCGCTTTCGACGAGGAGCCTCCACATCTAAGCAGCGGCGCGACAGCCGAACCGAAGAGAAGGCAGGGGACGAGCGCCGGGGCGCTTGCCGCCGGCATCCTCGGCGGTCTCGTCGCGCTTCTCGGCGCTGGCGTCTTGCAATATGCCGGCTATGTACCGGCACCCGGGCCGGATTTCGGCACTGGATCGGTCGAGCAGAATCTGACTGGCGAAATCGAAGCGATCAAGGCGGAGCTTCAGTCGCGCCCGACCGCGACCGCAGGAGCGGTCGACCTTGCTCCGCTGGAAAGCCGCCTTGCCGCGCTGGAACAGGCGGCCCCCTCGGCGGCGAACGCACCCGATGTGACGGCGCTCCAGGCGGAAGTCGCCAACCTCACCAAGGAAATCGCCGCGCTGAAAACCGAGCTCGCCGACGCCCGGCAATCGGCGGACACCGCTAAGGCCGAACTCGCCGGCCGCATCGACCAGGCGGAACAGAAGCTCAACGAGCCGGTGAACGACATCGAGATGGCGAAAGCGATCGCCGTCACCGCGCTGAAGACCGCGATCGATCGCGGCGGGCCGTTCCTCGCCGAACTCGACGCGCTACGCAGCATCGCGCCTGAAGACGCCGCGGTGAAGGAGCTTGCCGGGGACGCCAAGACCGGCGTCGCCACCCGGACTGATCTGCGCGAGGCATTTCCGGCAACCGCGACCGCGATGCTGGACGCCCTCCATCAGCCCGACCCGAACGAGGGCTTCTTCGCCCGGCTCTATTCGAGTGCGATGTCGGGCATTCGCGTCCGGCCGATCGGCAGCGTCGAGGGAGACACGCCGGAGGCGATGATCGCCCGTATCGAGGACAAGCTCAACAATGGCGACCTCAAGGGCGCTTCGCTCGAATGGGAAGGCCTTCCTGACGCAGCCAAAGCGGCCGGCCAGGATTTCAAAGAGAAGCTCGACCGACGACTGCGCGTCGAAACCGCGATCAGTGCGGCCGTGGCGGCGACCATGACGCGAAACGGCACGCAAGGCTAAGGGAGGAAAGAAGACGACATGGTCCGGATACTGTTCTTCATCCTGCTCGTCCTTGCGCTCGCACTCGGCTTTGCCTGGCTGGCGGATCGGCCGGGAGAGCTGTCGCTGATCTGGCAGGGCCAGCGCATCGAAATGAGCCTGATGCGCGCCGCCACCATCCTGATCTCGCTTTTCGCCGCGATTCTGATCGCCGTCTGGCTGATCCGCGCGATCTGGCTGTCGCCCCATACGGTGACGCGCTACTTCCGCGCCCGCAAGCGCGACCGCGGCTACCAGGCGCTCTCGACCGGGCTGATCGCGGCGGGCGGCGGCGACGCTGTGCTGGCGCGCAAGATGGCCGGTCGCGCGCGAGGTCTGATCCGCGTCGACCAGGAACCGCTCATCCACCTCTTAGAGGCGCAGACGGCGCTGATCGAGGGCAAATATGACGAGGCGCGCAAGAAGTTCGAGCTGATGGCGGACGACGAGGAAACGCGCGAGCTTGGCTTGCGCGGGCTCTATCTCGAAGCAAAGCGGCTGGGCGCCAACGAGGCGGCCCGCCAATATGCGGAACGGGCTGCCGAAAAGGCGCCGCACCTTTCCTGGGCGACTCTGGCGACCCTCGACCAGCGGAGTCAGGCGGGAGAGTGGGACGAGGCTATCCACCTTCTCGACCAGAGCCGCGCCGCCAACGTCCTCGACAAGAAGGAAGCCAGCCGCAAGAAGGCGGTGCTGCTCACCGCCAGGGCCACGAGCAAGCTGGAGGCCGATCCGAAAGCCGCCCGCGACGACGCGCTCGCCGCGTTGAAGTTCGACGATCGGCTGGTGCCGGCAGCGCTCGTCGCCGCCAAGGCGCTGTTTCGCGAGGACAATCTGCGTAAGGGCGCCTCGGTCCTCGAAAAGATCTGGAAGCAGGAGCCGCATCCGGAAGTGGCCCGGCTTTACGTCCGGGCACGCGGCGGCGATTCCGCCGTCGACCGGCTGAAGCGCGCCAGAAGGCTGGAAACGCTCCGCGGCAACAATGCGGTCAGCCTGGCAACGGTTGCCGAGGCAGCGCTCGAGGCGCGCGAACTGGCGCTTGCCCGAGAGAAGGCCGAAGCCGCCGTCCGGCTGGCGCCGAGCGAAAGCATCTTCCTGCTGCTTGCCGACATCGAAGAGGCCGACACCGGCGACGAGGGCCGCATCCGCCACTGGATGGCGCAGGCGCTCAGGAGCCCGCGCGATCCGGCCTGGACCGCCGATGGCGTGACCTCGCCCACCTGGCTGCCGGTCTCGCCGGTCAGCGGCCGGCTCGACGCCTTCGAATGGAAGGCACCCCCCTCGCCGCTTGCCGGCTACACCGAGGGCGGTCGCCTGAGCCCCGACGATGCCATCCGCAGCCTGCCTCCGGTCGCACCCGACCAGCCGGCGATCGTGAAGGCGCCCCCGGCTGCGACCAAGCCTGAAGAGGGCCAGCCCGTGCTGGAAGCGGAACGCCCGATCCCGACGCCTGCCCCGATAAAGGTGCCCGAGCGGAAAGAACCCGCGGCTCCGCCCGCCAAGAGCGAGGAAACCGCTGCCGAGAAAGAGGCGGCCGCCCCTTTCTTCGGGCGGCCGCCGGACGATCCCGGCGTGCGCGAGCGGGTGGCGGAAGAAGGCAGCAAGGCCAGCTTCCGGCTGTTCTGAGTTCTGGTTTTACGGGCTGTGGGCATAGGCATGTTTGAACGGTTTCGAGCGTTTCTCGAAGAACTGACGGGTACGGGTGCGCGAATCGGCAAGGACGATCCGCGCGTGGCGGTCATCGGGCTCTGTTTTCAGGTGATGGAGGCGGACGGCGCCATCCGTTCGTCGGAACGCCGCACGATGCGCAAGATCATCAAGGAGCACTACAGGCTCGACGATGCTGCGCTCAACGCGCTGGTCGCGGCGGGCGAAACCGCCGAAAGCGAGGCGATCGACTTCTACCGCTTCACCTCCGAGATCAAGCGCCATCTCTCCGAGGACCAGCGCATCGAACTCGTCGGCATGTTGTGGGACATCGTCTATGCCGACGGCGCACGCAGCGAAATGGAGGATCACGCAATCTGGCGGATCGCCGATCTCCTCGGCGTCTCCGGGCGTGACCGGGTCTTGAAACGGCGGGAGGCAGCGGCCAAGATCGACATGGTCGAGGAGGAGAACGAGGCACAACAGGAAAGCTGACGATGCCGCGAGAAGCTTGCGACGCCAAGAGACCGATCCTCGTCGTCCTTCATCAGGAGCGGTCGAGCGCAGGCCGCGTCGGCCATATTCTCGAGAAAAAGGGCTTTTCCCTCGATATCCGCCGCCCGGCGCTTGGCGACGAGCTGCCGCCAACGCTCGAGGGTCATTCGGGAACGATCATCTTCGGCGGGCCGATGAGCGCCAATGACGAGGAGGAATTCGTTCGCCGCGAGATCGATTGGCTGTCGGTGCCGCTGTTGGAAAACAAACCCTATCTCGGCATCTGCCTCGGGGCCCAGATGCTTGCCCGCAATCTCGGCGGCAAGGTCGCCCCCCATCACGAGGGCATGACCGAAATCGGCTGGTATCCGCTTGAGGCCACCGAGGCCGGCAAGGCGCTCCTCGACTGGCCTGACATGGTCTATCATTTTCACCGCGAAGGCTTCGATCTGCCGAAGGGCGCCGAACTGCTCGCGACCGGCGACACCTATCCGAACCAGGCCTTCCGCTATGGCGAGAACGCCTGGGGCATCCAGTTCCATGGCGAACTGACACGGGCGATGATGCACCGCTGGGTCGTGCATGGCGCCCACCGCTTCGTCCTGCCTGGCGCCCAATTGGGCAAGGCGCATCTCGAGGGCCGGATGATCCACGACCACCCCTTGCGGACCTGGATGGAGAATTTTCTCGAACTGATTTTTCTGCGCGGCGAAACAGCGGCGGGACCTCGTGTGCCCGATGAACGCCCCTCTCCTCGGGTTTAACCCGAGGACTAACCCTCTCCCCGTTTTGACGGGGAGAGGGGACTTGGGCCGGCGCGGCATCGCCCCTTCTCCCCGTCAACACGGGGAGAAGGTCGCGGCAGCGGGATGAGGGGCCGTTTCTGGCATTTTCGCTGCGCCGGCCGAAATTATGCAGTCGAGCGCCTCTCCGGCACGTCGAGCCTGTCGATCCTGCGCAATTGCGGGAAACCGGTCGCCCAGATGAGCGACACCAGCAGCGTGCCGAGCCCGCCGAAGACGACGGCAAAGACGGCGCCGAAGCCGGCCGCCATAGTGCCGGCGCGAAACTCGCCAAGCTCGTTGGAGGCGCCGACAAATACCGCGTTGACGGCATTCACCCGGCCGCGCAGCTCGTCCGGCGTCCAAAGCGCGATTAGGCTTTCGCGCACATAGACCGAAATCATGTCCGCTGCACCCATGACGACGAGCGCGGCGATCGATATCCACGGCGTCGCCGACAGGCCGAAGACGATCGTGGCTAGGCCGAAGAGCGCCACGCCGACGAACATGGAGAGACCTACCCGGTTGCGGATCGGGTGGGCGGCGAGCCAGATGGCCATGCCGACGGCGCCGACGCCCGGGGCAGCGCGCAACAGGCCCAGCCCCCATGGGCCGAGCACCAGAATATCGCGCGCGAAAACCGGCATCAGCGCCACCGCGCCGCCGAGCAGCACCGCGAAGAGGTCGAGCGAGATCGCCCCGAGCACGACCTTATCGGCCTTGATGTAGCGGAAGCCCGCGGTGATCGTCTGCCAGTTCTGCGCCGAGGCGGGCGAGCGTTGGGCGGGCTTCGGCACGGCAAACACCATCAGCGCCGCCGCCGCGAAGAAGCAGAGGCTGACGGTATAGGGCACCATCGGGCCTAGGCCGTAGATCAGGCCGCCCGCCACGGGCCCGACGATCGTCGCCGTCTGCCAGGAGCTCGAATTCCAGGCAATCGCATTCGGCAGATCCTCGACCGGCACGAGATTGGGCGCCAGCGATTGCGCGGCCGGCGTCAGAAAGGCCCGCTCGATGCCGAAGACGATGAGGATCGCATAGACCGGCCAGGGCGCGAACAAGCCGGTGACCGTCAGCACCAGCAAGGCCGCGGCGCAGAGCGTGCCGACGAGCATGCAGAGCCCCATGATGACGCGGCGATTGTAGCGATCCGCCACGCTGCCGGTGACGAGGATGAGGAGAAGCGACGGCAGGAACTGGAAAAGGCCGATCAGCCCAAGCGCGAAAGGATCCCGCGTCAGGTCGTAAATCTGCCAGCCGACCGAGACCGACATGATCTGCACGGCGAAATAGGCAAGGAAGCGCGAGACGAAATAGCGTCGGTAGCCGACATGCCGGAAGGCGGCAAAACGATGCGCAGTATGGACGGCCGACATGACGGAAGCACTCCCGGAGACAATAACGCCTCGCGTTAAACATGATAGCGCGGGGTTTGAGCGTCGTACTTGCTCGTTTGGTTCGCAATGTCTACATGTCTGGCGACAAAGATTTGGAGACGGGCATGATTGCTGTCATCGGCACCTTGAATTTCATCATCAACATCGCGTGGTTCCTGATCATCGCGTCGGCGATCTTTTCCTGGCTCTATGCCTTCAACGTGATCAATGTGAACAACCAGGCGATCAACATGATCGGCCGCTCGCTCTACCAGCTGACCGAGCCGCTTTACCGGCCGATCCGCCGCTTCCTGCCGGACATGGGCGGCGTCGACCTTTCGCCTCTCGTCGTCCTGGTGATCCTCTACTTCATCCAGCTCTTCCTGAACACGACGATCGCGCCGGCGCTCATCCGCTAAGCATTTTGCAGTTAGGTGGAATCACCTGGCGTCGCACAAATGCGTCAAAAACAAGCAGAGAGAGCGGTGGCACGAACGCATGTGAGCGCATCCCGCTCTGACGTGGCACGCGGCGCCCTGACTGGCTTCGGCGACCATGCGCGCCTGACGGTGAGGCTGACGCCGAACGGCGGCCGAGACGCGATTGACGGCCTGGAAACGGCGGCCGACGGCGAGGAGCACCTCAAGGTGCGAGTGCGCGCCGTGCCGGAAAAGGGCAGGGCGAACCAGGCCCTGATCGCCCTTCTCGCCAAGTCCTTCGGCATCGCCCGAAACAGGATCGCGCTCATCTCCGGCGACACGCAACGCAAAAAAATCCTCCGGATCGAGGCCGATCCGGAGGCTATCCAGAAACGTCTCAGCGAACTCGCCGGTGAGACCAGCTAGTTACTTTTTCGTCTTGGCGCGCTCGACCGCTTCGCGGATCAACTGCTTGGCGACGCCCGCATCCTTCCAGCCGAAGATCTTCACCCACTTGCCGGGCTCCAGATCCTTGTAGTGCTCGAAGAAATGCTCGATCTGCTTCAGGGTGATTTCCGGCAGGTCGGTATAGTCGTGCACCTTGTCGTAGCGCTTGGTCAGGTGCGCCGACGGAACCGCGATGATCTTCTCATCCTGGCCCGAATTGTCTTCCATCATCATCACGCCGATCGGGCGCACATTGATGACGCAGCCCGGGACCAGCGGCCGCGTATTGCAGATCAAGACGTCGATCGGATCGCCATCATCGGAAAGCGTGTGTGGGACGAAGCCGTAATTGCCCGGATAGGTCATCGGCGTGTAGAGGAAGCGATCGACGACCAGCGTGCCGGCTTCCTTGTCCATCTCGTACTTGATCGGATGGCCGCCGACCGGCACTTCCACAATCACGTTGATATCTTCGGGTGGATTCTTTCCGATGGAAATCGCGTCGATCCGCATGAGCACCTCCAGGGCCGTTTAGAAAGTCGCCCGTCGGATAAAGGGAAACATGCGGCGATGCAACATGACTTTCGTCCGGACGGGCGGAATTGCCATAGGCAGGCGACACGGCCAAATATGGGCAGAAAACTTATTCCGGACGACAAAACCGAAGTAGGGTCTGCGAAGGCGCGCCGAAAGCGCCTATTTCCAGACCAAACCGACCTTCTTCAGGTATTTCTCGCCGAAGTCTTCCATGCCCTCGGCAACGTCGCGCCCGCCAGCCGACAGGAAGAAATTATAGGCAAGCTCGCTGTCCTCGAGGCACCAGACGACCAGCCCTTCGCAGCCGAGCGATTTCAACAGGCTCTTCGCCTCGCCGAAGAGCTTCCGGCCAAGCCCGAGGCCCTGATATTCCGGGCGCAGATAAATCTCATAGATCTCGCCTTCCTGCGGCAGCGCCCGGGCGCGGCTCAGGCCAAGCGTTGCATAGCCGGCTATCGTTCCCGCGACATCGACGACGAGCAGTGTGGCCGGCCCGCGCGTCGCCTTCCGCCACCAGATCTCGTCGCGACGGTTGACCATCCTGACCAGCGGGCGGTGCGGAATGAGTCCGCCATAGGCCTGCAGCCATGATACGCGATGCACATCGGCAATCGCCGCCGCCTCATGCGGCTCCCCGGGCCTGACCTCGATCGAAACAGTCTTCATGACCTGACTCTAAACACACGACCCGGCGAACCGGAATCCCGCCCGTCTGCCGGCCAAGCTTAACCCACAGGCAACTTTAACGGCATCCATGAGAAGGTTAACGTGATTTTAACTTTATCCGCAAGCCGGCCGCGAAAGGCACACACAGCAAAAAACCCCGGATCGCTCCGGGGTTCTCATGCAGCTGTCGATTTTCTCGAAATTACGCCGCGCCGGCGGTGCGGGCCTTTTCGAAGCGCTTGCGCTCATGCGGATCGAGATGCAGCTTGCGAAGCCGGATCGACTTCGGCGTCACTTCCACCAGTTCGTCGTCCTGTATCCAGGAAAGCGCCCGCTCAAGCGTCATCTTGATCGGCGGCGTCAGGCGGACGGCCTCGTCCTTGCCGGCGGCACGCATGTTGGTGAGCTTCTTGCCCTTCAACACATTGACTTCGAGATCGTTGTCGCGGGTGTGGATGCCGATGATCATGCCCTCATAGACCTTCTCGCCCGGCTCGATCACCATCGGGCCGCGGTCTTCGAGGTTGAACAGCGCGTAGGCCACGGCCTCGCCCGGCTCGTTGGCCAGCAGCACGCCGTTGATGCGGCCGCCGATCTCGCCCTTGTAGGGCTGATAGTCGTGGAACAGCCGGTTCATGATCGCCGTGCCGCGCGTGTCGGTCAGAAGCTCCGACTGATAGCCGATCAGCCCGCGGGTCGGCGCGAAGAACACGAGCCGGACGCGGTTGCCGCCCGACGGACGCAGCTCGACCATTTCGGCCTTGCGCTCCGACATTTTCTGCACGACGACGCCGGAATGTTCCTCGTCGACGTCGATGACGACTTCCTCGATCGGCTCGAGCAGCTGGCCGTTGTCATCCTTGTGCATGACGACGCGCGGACGCGAAACGGCAAGCTCGAAGCCTTCGCGGCGCATCGTTTCGATCAGCACGGCGAGCTGCAATTCACCTCGGCCGGAGACGAAGAAGGAGTCCTTCTCGGACGATTCCTCGATCTTGAGCGCGACGTTGCCTTCGGCTTCCTTGAACAGCCGGTCGCGAATGACGCGCGAGGTCACCTTGTCGCCCTCGGTGCCAGCCAGCGGCGAATCGTTGACGATGAAGGACATGGTGACGGTCGGCGGGTCGATCGGCTGGGCCGTCAGCGCCTCGGCCACCGAAGGATCGCAGAAGGTGTCGGCGACGGTGCCCTTGGTGAGACCGGCGATCGCGACGATGTCCCCGGCATGGGCTTCCTCGATCGGCTGACGCTCGATGCCGCGGAAGGCGAGGATCTTCGATATACGGCCGGATTCGAGCAGCTTGCCATCCTGTCCGAGCACCTTCACGGCCTGGTTCGGCTTGACCGAACCGGAGTGGACGCGGCCGGTGATGATGCGGCCGAGGAAGGGGTTTGCCTCGAGGATCGTGCCTATCATGCGGAACGGCCCTTCCGCCACCGTCGGTTCGGGAACATGGTTCAGAACCAGGTCGAGCAGCGGGCCCATTCCCTGGTCCTTCGGACCTTCCGGATTGACGTTCATCCAGCCGTCACGGCCCGAACCGTAGAGGATCGGGAAGTCGAGCTGCTCGTCGGTCGCGTCGAGCGCTGCGAAGAGGTCGAAGACTTCGTTGATGACTTCCTCGTGGCGGCCGTCCGGCCGGTCGATCTTGTTGATCGCAACGATCGGCTTCAGGCCGACCTTCAGCGCCTTGCCGACCACGAACTTGGTCTGCGGCATCGGCCCTTCGGAAGCATCAACCAGCACGATCGCGCCGTCCACCATCGACAGGATGCGCTCGACCTCGCCGCCGAAGTCGGCGTGGCCGGGCGTGTCGACGATATTGATGCGCGTTCCCTTCCACTCGACCGAGGTCGCCTTGGCGAGAATGGTAATACCGCGTTCCTTTTCCAGATCGTTGGAATCCATGACGCGTTCGGCGACGCGCTGGTTTTCGCGGAACGAGCCCGACTGCTTCAGAAGTTCGTCGACGAGCGTGGTCTTCCCATGGTCAACGTGCGCGATGATCGCGATGTTACGAATGCTCATTTTTTGTCTCGGAAAGTTCTGGGCGCGCGCGCCAAGGCGGGCACCGCTTTTTCAGTTGCCGCGCTCATACAGGTTTTTTTGCACGAGCGAAAGGGGGCCGGCGCGCGGAGCAGCTTTGCAAAAAGCACGTCACGCAACGGCGGCCGGATCGAGCGTCACCCGCCAAAGCTCCTTGTCCTGCCTGTCCATGAGCCGCACGGTCAGCTGCTCGGTCTGGCCGCTGATATCTACGATGCCGAAGAATTGCAGGCCGGCCGAGGGCGGCAGGTTGCTGTCGATGCCGCCGGCCGCCGCCTTGATGAAGCGGACTTCCGGTCCGAAGGTCATGTCGAGCTCCTTCGGCCCGTAGGTGCCGGAATGGAGCGGCCCGGAGACGAATTCCCAGAAGGGTGAGAATTCCTTGAAGGCGGCGCGCGACGGGTCGTAGTGATGCGCGGCCGTATAGTGCACGTCGGCCGTCAGCCAGACGATATTGTCGATCGCATTGTCACGGATGAAGCGCAGCATATCGGCAAATTCCGTCTCGCGCCCCTTGGGCGCGCCATGGTCGCCATCGGCGATCGCGTCCGATCCGCGCTTCCTCGAATAGTCGTCCCAGACGACGAGACTGATCGGCATGTCGCAGGCGATCACCTTCCAGGTGGCGCGGGACGCCGCAAGTTCGCGTTTCAGCCAGTCCGTCTGGCGCCAGCCCAAGAGGCCGGCCTCGCCGCCCTGGTTGGGGCCGCGATAGGAACGCAGATCGACGAAGAAGACGTCGAGCAGCGGACCGTAGGCGATCTTGCGGAAGATCCGCCCCGGCTGGGTCGGCAGCGTGCGGATCGGCGTCATCTCGTGGAAGGCGCGCGCCGCACGGGATGCATAGACGGCCACGTCCTTCTCCGGATAGCGCGGATCGTCGCGAAGATCCGTCGAAGCCGACCAGTTGTTCAGGACCTCGTGGTCGTCCCATTGATAGAAGGTCGGGCAGGCGGCATTGAGTTCCCGCACGTGCTCGTCGAGCAGATTGTATTTCCATTGGCCGCGATATTCCTCGAGCGTCCGGGCGACATCGCGCTTCTCCGGCGTCACGATGCGGTTCTTCCACATGCCGCCGTCGCGAAGCTTGATCTCGTCGGGGATCGGGTTGTCGGCATAAATCGTGTCGCCGGAATGGATGAAGAAATCCGGCTCGTGCAGCCGCATCGTCGAATAGGTCTTCATGCCGACCTCGTCGATCCCCCAGCCCTGGCCGGCGGTATCGCCGGACCAGACGAAGCGCACCGACCGACGGCGCAAGGGCGCGGTGCGGAAGCGGCCGACGATCGGCTCGGAAACGCGGTTGCCGTCATAGAGATCGGTGGCGGTGAAGCGGTAGAAGATGTCCTGGTCGGGCAGCAGATTGTCGAGGCTGCATTTCACCGCGCAATCGGTCTGCGGCGTCGCATCGATGTCGGGGAGCCGGACGGCGTTCGAAAAGCTTTCGGTGGTCGAATATTCGACCGCAACCCGCGCCGGCCGGTCGACCCGCGTCCAGATCATTCCCGACCGTGTATCGACATCGCCGGACTGCACGCCGTGGACGAAATCCGGCCGGCCGTAGCCACGGGCATAGAAGGGGGTCGCAAGCCCGGAAGAAGCGACGAGACCGGCAGCACCGGCCGATAGGAGAAAGGAACGCCTGGTAAGCGTGTCTCGAACAGCGGCCAAATCCTGCCTCCGGTTCCGTTTTCGCGAATCATCGTTCTCGCAAGCGGACCATTGGCGCCATGCATGTCAGCGGCTTTACAGGCGCATGAAACTATTTGAACGGATTGGCGACAGTTCTGTGAAGGGAGCGGAGTTCCCGAAGGGAACCTCCGCCGATGTCGGTGCCCCTCATCTGCCTGCCGGCATCTTCGCCCCGCCCGCGGGAGGAAGGTTGCGGCAGCGGGATCAAGGGGCGCTCAATGCAGGAAATCGCAATGGTCGCGTAGGCGGTGGTTGAAATAGCCGCCGGCCGAATCCGCCTGCAGGAGTTCTTCGTAAACATGCATCGGGACGCCGAGATAATAATAAGGTCGGTGATTGCCGACGAACCAGATGCTCAACGTCCGGCGCGGCGGGTCGTACTTCACCGTTGGATTGCCGTTGAATCGAGGATGACAGGCGATTTCCGGTTCTGCATCGACGTCTTCCTGATCGGAATCTGGAAATCCTCGCCGCTCAACGGATACATCTCGCATGCCGCTCGCGTATATATCCGATCGGTGCGCATCGGCGCCGCACCTATGAGGTCTTTGCCTTGCCCCATTCGAACACCCCGTCCCGCGACCGGCTCGAAGCCATTCTCACGCGCTTGGGAGAGCGCCGCGGCGACGAGCGCGTCTTCATGAAGCTCTATAGCGAATCCGCCCGCGCCGAAGCGGAAGCCGCCGACCGCAGGGGCCAGGAAGGTACGGGGCTCGGTCCGCTCGACGGCCGCATCGTCTCGATAAAGGACCTCTTCGACGTTGCCGGCGAGCCGACGCTTGCCGGTTCGATCATCCGGCGCAACGCGCCGCCCGCGGCGGCGGACGCGACGACCGTCCGGCGCCTGCGCGCCGCCGGCGCGGTGATCATCGGCAAGACGCACATGACCGAGTTCGCCTTCACGGCCGTCGGTCTCAACCCGCATTACCCGCCGCCCGGCAACGCGCTTGACGCGAGCCTCATCCCCGGCGGCTCCTCCTCGGGGGCGGGTGTTTCGGTAGCGGAAGGCACGAGCGGCATCGCCATCGGCTCCGATACCGGCGGCTCGGTTCGCATTCCGGCCGCGCTCCAGGGCCTCGTCGGCTTCAAGCCGACCGCCCGCCGCGTGCCGCTCGATGGCGTCTTTCCGCTGTCGCCCAGCCTCGATTCGATCGGCCCGCTGGCGCTGAGCGTCGCCGATTGCGCGGCAGCGGATGCAATCATGGCCGGCGAGCCACCCGAACCACTAACGCCACTGCCGATCGCCGGCCTGAAGCTCGCAATCCCGAAGGGTGTGCTCTTCGACGACCTCGCGCCCGATATCGCCACGGCCTTCGAGGCGAGCCTGCAGAGGCTTTCGCGCGCGGGCGCAACAATCGCCGCATGCGACCTCGACGATTTGCTAGGCCGCTTCGCCGAGGCCACCGCAATCGGCTCCCTCGCCGGACTCGAGGCAAGCCGCATCCATGCGGACTGGCTCCTCGACGAGAACGCTCCGGTCGATGCGCGCGTCAAATCCCCGCTCCGCCGCCGTCTCACCGTTCCCGACGCGGCAATCGAAAACCTGCTGCGGACGCGCCGCACGCTCATCCGCGCCATGGACGAGCGCCTCGCGCCCTTCGACCTCGCGCTGCTGCCGACGACACCGATCCCCGCCGTCCCGATCGCCTCCGTGGAGCATGACAGGCAGGCCTATCGCCGTGTCGAGGGTCTGCTGTTGCGCAACACCGAGGTCGCCAACCAATTCGACCTGACGGCAATCACGCTGCCGATGCCCGGCACTGCCTTGCCGGCGGGGCTGATGCTGATGGCTCGAAACGGCTTCGACGGAACGCTGCTGCGGGTGGCCGCATCCATGGAGCGATTGTTGGAGGGGGGCTACTGCATGTCTCCTTAAATCGACCTCGATTTAAGGACAAAGACATGCAGCAATCCAAAGTGCTACAGCGACCTTTGCGCGTCTGATAAGACGCGCGGCGCTGTAGCGCCGACCGTCTCAATGCATCGTCTGGGAAGACCAATCCTCACGGAGGATCCGGAACGCATCCTCGAGCGCGGCAACCAGAATATCGGTGAGTTCGTCGCCGTCATTCTCTATCAGGTAGAGGGCCAAGCTCGCATCCTGCGGATCGCTATAGTGCTCAACAATGTCAGACATTCATCGTCCTTCCTTCGCCGAATCATTCCGGCTGTTGGCGCCAGGATGGAAGGGCCGGCTTGTGCAGAGCTTGAGGTCCGCCACGACCGTGCCAATCGACGCCGACGTAGCAGCTGGCCGACGTTTTTCCTCGCCCTCGCCGCTTACGCAGGTTAGAGGACCGTCAGGATCGAGGGTCGAGGTTCATGATGTCGAAGAAGACGAGGCGCGATGACGTCCACCTGCAGCGGCTGAAAACCGAGTTCCCGGACATCTATCGCGCCCTCCTCGCCGGTGAGATCGGCTCGGCACGCAAGGTCTTCGTGCTCGCCGGCATCGAGCCGGAACGCACCCGCCTCGATAAGCTCAAGAACTCCTGGGCGAAAGCGACGGATGCCGAGCGCGACGCCTTCCTGACCTGGCTTGCCGCCAAGGGCGCGGGGGCACTCGCTCCGAGACTGACCTTCCCCGCCCCGGCGTCTTCCGATCTGCCGGCGCAAACACCCATCGCCAGCGGCCGCTACCTGCTTCCCTCCACCATCGCCGAGATCAAGGCGATCACGGCCCGGCGCCGGCTGACGCCTCAGGATGTGATGCAGGAGATGGGATTTGAAGCCGAGGGCCGCGCCCTTTCCGGCGCGCTGACCCGCGGCGCCAGTCTCAGATTGTCGGTGATCGCCGCCTTGGAGGCCTGGCTGCGCGCCAATAGGGCTGAGCCGACGGGCACATAGCCTCGTGCGGAAACGTGGATGCAATGGGAGCGAAAGGATGCGCTTCGACAAGCTGCTCGGCATCGACGTCGGCTATGCCCGGTCCCGCCCGACGACGGGCATAGCCTGGAGCCTCGGCGATGCCGTCGGCTCCGCAAGGACGCACACCGACTGGGAGCGGCGGCAGCGGCACATTCCCCTCTTGACGACTTTCGCGGTGATCGCCATCGACGGCCCCCTGACGCCGCCGGGCGCCCCCGACACGCTCGACCGCCTGTGCGAGCGCCTCTTCACCCGCGGCGCCTTCCAGCGACGCTGCAAGCCGGGCCTCAGTCACTTCGGCCACGGTCTGGCGCTCAGAAAAGCCGCCGCCGAAACGGCCGCGCAAGTCAGCCACCTGGCCGCTGCCGCACCGATTGGCCGATCCGTCATCCCCGGCGCCGCGATCGAGGCCTTCCCCAACGCCTTTCTCGGCGTCCTTCTCGCCGATGAGCGATTTGCGAGCTCAAGGGCCGCGAAACGCAACAAGTTCGATTGGCTCTATGCACAAGCGGTCGAGAGCGGCGTCATCGCTCGCCTCCTCGACTTCATCGGCTGGCACAATGACTGTTTGCTGCAGAAGGTCACCACCGAAACCGACCACGAAAAACGCGCTGCCTGGATCTGCCTGCTGACCGCCGCCTGCGCCACGGCCAGCAAGTCGGAGGTCGTCGGCGACGAGGCAGGGGGCTGGATCTGGCTGCCGCCGGCGGAACTTTGGGCAGATTGGGCAGCCGATGCCTTGAGTCGGAGCATGTGGCGGCCGCGTGCGGTGGCACGACGCGGCGGTGAACCTGTTTAAACTTTGGCGTGATTTATGGCGGAGAGGGGGGGATTCGAACCCCCGATGGGCTTGCACCCATGCCGCATTTCGAGTGCGGTGCATTCAACCACTCTGCCACCTCTCCGCGGGGCCGGTTGGCGCTGTTGAAGCGCGGCCGGTTCATAGCGGCAGTTTCGGCCGCTGACAAGGGGCAGAAAGAAGAATATCTTCAAGTCCGTGGCTTTCGCCTTGACAAGGAAGGGCGACTCCCGTAATCCGCGCCATGAAGTGGTGTGGCCTGCCCGCACCGCGGCGGGTAACGGTTTGTGCCTGTTCACTGGCGGAGGTCAAGGGGGTTCCTTGCATCGCTCCGCTCAACGTAACGACTGACAAAAAGACGGCCTTGTCCTCGGGCAAAGAGCCGGACCGAACATGAAAGGATAAAATATGTTCGCAGTCATCAAGACCGGCGGTAAGCAGTACCGCGTGGCGGCCAACGACGTCATCACCATCGAAAAGCTGGAAGGCGTTCAAGGCGACAAGATCGAATTCACCGAGATCCTGATGGTCGGCGTCGGCGCCGACGCAACCATCGGCGCTCCGTTTGTCGAAGGTGCCGTGGTCAGCGCCGAGGTCGTGGACCAGGGCCGCGCCAAGAAGGTCATCGCCTTCAAGAAGCGCCGCCGCCAGAACTCCAAGCGCTCGCGCGGCCATCGCCAGCATCAGACGATCGTCCGCATCCTGGACATCGCTGCGGCCGGCGGCAAGGCGAAGAAGGCTTCGAAGAAGACCGAAGCCGCCGCTGAAGCTGAAGCTGCAAACTGAGTTCGGGATCGAAGGTTTAAAGGAGAACACCAATGGCACACAAAAAAGCTGGCGGTTCGTCGCGCAACGGTCGCGATTCTGAGTCCAAGCGCCTTGGCGTGAAGAAGTTCGGCGGCGAAGCCGTCATTGCGGGCAACATCATCGTGCGCCAGCGCGGCACGAAGTGGCATGCCGGCGCCAATGTCGGCCTCGGCAAGGATCATACGATTTTCGCGCTTACGGCCGGCAACGTGGACTTCCGTACGAAGGCCAACGGCCGAGTCTACGTGTCTGTAATGCCGAAAGCCGAAGCAGCGGAATAAGCCGGTAGCGCTCTAAAACAGCCGGCGTCTCATCGACCCGGCTGACGCACCCGCAAGGTTCAAAAGCCAGACTTCAAAGGGGAGATGGGGCAATACCCAGCTCCCCTTTTTCACGTCTCTGGAGGAAGAACCATGCAAACCGAGCTCTTGAGGGAAGACCAATCCCGGTCTCCCGAACAAAGGCTGAGGCCTCAGCGGTCAAGGACCGATTGCCCGATATTGTTATCGCCCCGGCTCGTTTTGCGCGCCCCCCACGAAGACGATATCGACGCCCTTGCCCATCTTGCCAACAACGCCAATATCGCCACCATGGTCTCGCGCATGCCGCACCCGTACACGACGGCGGATGCGGCCGATTTCGTGCGACGTGCCAAAGCCGGCACGATTGGTCCCGGCACGATTGGCAAGTGCGTCTACGCGATCACCAAAGCGGACAATGGCGCATTCCTCGGCTGCTGCGGGATCGAGCCGCATGCCGACGGCAAGACGGTCGAGCTCGGCTACTGGCTGGGCGAGCCCTATTGGAACCAGGGCTATGCAACCGAGGCGACGCAGGCGCTGACCGACATGGCCTTCCGCACTCGCGACATCGACCAGATCGATGCGCGCTGCCGGGTCATGAACATGGCCTCGCGCCGGGTCATCCAGAAGTGCGGCTTCCAATTCCAGGGCTCCGGCATGGTCGACAGCCTGGCGCTTGGCGGCACCGTCGCCGTCGAATGGTACCGGCTCGACCGCAAGACCTGGGTTTCACTCAGGAGCTGGGGAGGCATGCGATGAACGCGCTCGTCAGCGAACGGTCGCGGGTGGTCACCCGCCCCGATCCCGGTCCCTGCCCGATCATCGAGACAAAGCGGCTGAGGCTCCGCCCGCATCGGCTGTCGGATGCGGCTTCGATCGCCCAGTCGCTCGCCGATTTCCAGGTGGCGCGCATGCTGGCTCGGGTGCCGGCGCCCTATCACCAGCAAGATGCGCTCGACTGGCTGAACCGCCAGACGGCGAGCGTCCTGCCCGACTGGACGCTTGCCGTCACCTCCGGCGACGACGTCCATATCGGCTGCGTCGGCATCGAGCTTAGGCACGGCGAATGGCACGTCGGCTATTGGCTGAACCGCTTCTATTGGGGCAAGGGGCTGGCGAGCGAGGCGGTGCATGGCGCCGTCGAACGCTTCTTCCGCCGCATGCCGGAGACGGTGCTGCATTCGGGGGTCTTCGCCGACAATCCGGCCTCGCTCAAGGTGCAGGAGAAACTCGGCTTCCGGGTCACCGGCTGCAGCCAAATCTATGCGCTCGCCCGCAATGCCATGGTGGCGCATATCGAAACGCGCCTAACGGCCGAGGATCTGCGCCGGCCGGCCTGACGAACCGACCCGCCGGAGCCTCAGCTTTGGCGGGTTCTTCATGCGATAGTCTTTGACCTCCGTCGGAACCGCCTATATCGATGGCGGCGGCGAGCGGGATCAGCGAAACTCTGCGGTTTTTGCCGCGTTCTGCTCCAACGTCAACAAGCCGAACAGAAATGGCGAGACCATGAAATTCCTCGATGAAGCGAAAGTCTACATCCGGTCCGGGGATGGCGGCGCCGGCGCCGTCTCCTTCCACCGCGAAAAATTCATCGAGTTCGGCGGGCCGGACGGCGGCGACGGCGGCCGCGGCGGCGATGTCTGGGTGGAGGCGGTGAACGGCCTCAACACGCTGATCGACTTCCGCTACCAGCAGCACTTCAAGGGCAAGACCGGCGTCCACGGCATGGGCCGCAACCGCACCGGCGCGAAGGGCGCCGACGTCACGCTGAAGGTGCCGGTCGGCACGCAAATTTTCGAAGAGGACAACGAGACGCTGATCGTCGACATGATCGCGGAAGGCCAGCGTTATCGGCTCGCTGCCGGCGGCAATGGCGGCTTCGGCAACGCCCATTTCAAATCCTCGACCAACCAGGCGCCGAACTGGGCCAATCCCGGCCTCGAAGGCGAGGAGAAGACCATCTGGCTGCGCTTGAAGCTGATCGCCGATGCCGGCCTCGTCGGCCTGCCGAATGCCGGCAAGTCGACCTTCCTTGCCGCCTGCACGCGCGCCCGGCCGAAGATCGCCAACTACCCCTTCACGACGTTGCACCCCAATCTCGGCGTCGCCACCATCGACGGCCAGGAATTCATCATCGCCGACATTCCCGGGCTGATCGAGGGCGCCCATGAGGGCGTCGGCATCGGCGACCGGTTCCTCGGCCATGTCGAGCGCACCCGGGTGCTCTTGCATTTGGTCTCGGCCCAGGAAGAAGATGTCGCCAAGGCCTACAAGACCGTCAAGCACGAGCTCGAGGCCTATGGCGGCGGGCTTGAAGACAAGCCGCAGATCGTCGCCCTGTCCCAGACCGACGTTCTCGACGAGGACGAATTGAAGGCGAAGTCGAAGGCGCTCGCCAAGGCCTGCGGCGCACAGCCGCTGCTCATCTCGGCCGTGACCAACAGGGGTATGATCGAGGCGCTGAGGGCCCTGCGCGACGTCATTGCCGCCGCCAAGGCCGGCGAGGAGCAAGCCTGACATGGCCGCGAACCGCAAACCGCTCGAAAGGCACCGCCGGATCGTCATCAAGATCGGCTCGGCGCTCCTCGTCGACCGCAAGACCGGGCTGAAGAAGAGCTGGCTCGACGCCATGTGCGCCGATATCGCGGCGCTGAAGGCCAAGGGCGTCGAGGTGCTGGTCGTCTCCTCGGGGGCGATCGCGCTCGGCCGCACCGTCTTGAACCTGCCGGGCGGCGCGTTGAAGCTCGAGGAAAGCCAGGCGGCCGCCGCCGTCGGCCAGATCGCGCTCGCCCGCGCCTGGTCGGAAAGCCTTTCGACGGATCGGATCATTGCCGGCCAGATCCTGCTGACGCTCGGCGATACGGAGGAGCGGCGCCGCTATCTGAATGCGCGCGCCACGATCAATCAGCTGCTGAAACTCGGCTCCGTGCCGATCATCAACGAGAACGACACGGTCGCCACCACCGAAATCCGCTATGGCGACAACGACCGGCTAGCCGCCCGCGTGGCGACGATGGTCGGCGCCGACCTGCTCGTGCTGTTGTCCGATATCGACGGGCTCTATACCGCCCCGCCGCATCTCGATCCTGAGGCTCGCTTCCTCGATACAATCGCCGAGATCACCCCGGAGATCGAGGCGATGGCCGGCGGTGCAGCTTCCGAGCTGTCGCGCGGCGGCATGCGCACGAAGATCGATGCCGGCAAGATCGCCACGACGGCCGGCTGCGCTATGATCATCGCCTCTGGCAAGCCGGAGCATCCGCTGCAGGCGATCGAGGCGGGTGCCCGTTCCTCCTGGTTCGCGCCGTCCGGTTCGCCGGTGACCGCCCGCAAGACCTGGATCGCCGGGCAGCTCCTGCCTGCCGGTTCGATTGCGATCGACGCCGGCGCGGAGGCGGCGCTGCGCTCCGGCAAGAGCCTGCTTCCGGCCGGTGTCCGCCAGGTGACCGGGACGTTCAGCCGCGGCGACACGATTGCGATCCTCGGTGCCGGCCGCGAGATCGCCCGCGGGCTGGCCGGCTACGACGCCGATGAGGCGCGCCAGATCGCCGGCAAGAAATCGGCCGAGATCGCCGCGATCCTCGGCTATGCCGGCCGCACCGCCATGGTGCATCGCGACGATATGGTTATGACCGCCCCGGCCGCCGCGCGGACCGGGGAGGAGAAGAACGAGAAGAAAGGCAAGCTCCATGCTTGAGGCGGTCGAGAACGGCTCAGACGTCAACGCGATCATGCTGGAGATCGGCCGTCGCGCCAAGGCGGCCGCCCGACCGCTCGCCATAGCCAGCGCCGAGCGCAAGCATGCGGCGCTCGTCGGCATGGCCGAGGCGATCATCGCGAGGAGCGGCGACATCCTCGCGGCCAATGCGATCGATCTCGAAAACGCTGAAGAGAGCGGTGTCGCCAAGGCCTTCATCGACCGGCTGACGCTGACGGACGGCCGCATTCGCGACATGGCGGACGGCATCCGCGCGATCGCGGCTCTGAAGGATCCGGTCGGCGACCTCATCGCCGAATGGGACCGGCCGAACGGCCTGCATATCGAGCGGGTACGCACGCCGCTCGGCGTCATCGGGGTGATCTATGAAAGCCGTCCGAACGTCACGGCGGATGCCGGCGCGCTCTGCCTCAAGGCCGGCAATGCAGTGATCCTGCGCGGCGGCTCAGACAGTTTCCATTCGTCGCGGGCGATCCATGCCTGCCTCGTCGAGGGACTGAAGGCTGCCGGCCTGCCGGAGGACGCGATCCAGATGGTGCCGGTCGCCGACCGCGCCGCCGTCGGCGCCATGCTTTCGGGACTGAACGGCGCAATCGACGTGATCGTGCCGCGCGGCGGCAAAAGCCTCGTCGCCCGCGTTCAGAACGAGGCCCGCGTGCCGGTCTTCGCCCATCTCGAAGGCCTCTGCCATATCTATGTCGATGCCTCCGCCGATCTCGAGATGGCGAAAAACATCGTCGTCAATGCCAAGATGCGCCGCACCGGCATCTGCGGCGCCGCCGAGACGCTGCTGATCGACCGCAACGCCGCCGACCGGCTGGCGAAACCGTTGCTTCAAGGATTGTTCGACGCCGGCTGCGAGGTGCGCGTCTCCGAAGAGTTGCAAGGCCTGCTTCCCGGCTTGAAGGCGGCGTCCGACGAGGACTGGGCGACCGAATACCTCGACGCGATCATCTCGGCAAAACTCGTTGACGGCATTTCCGGTGCCATCGAGCACATCAACAGCTGGTCGTCGGCCCATACGGAGGCGGTGATTGCCGAGGATCCGGCCGTCGTCGAGCGCTTCTTCACCGAAATCGATTCGGCCATCCTGTTGCACAACGCCTCGACGCAATTTGCCGATGGCGGCGAGTTCGGCATGGGCGGCGAGATCGGCATCGCCACGGGCAAGATGCATGCCCGCGGGCCGGTCGGCGTCGAACAGCTCACCTCGTTCAAATATCGCGTGCGCGGCACGGGACAGGTGCGGCCCTGACGACAGCTGCGCATGTGAAGCCGGAATATCTGCGCATGCCGCATGTCGAGAGCGGCATGGCCGTCGGCCTCTTCGGCGGGTCGTTCAACCCGCCCCATGACGGCCATGTGCTCGTTGCTGAGACGGCGTTGCGCAAGCTCGGGCTCGACCAGCTCTGGTGGATGGTGACGCCCGGCAATCCGCTGAAGGACCGCAACAATCTCGCGCCGCTCGCCGAGCGGATCGCGATGAGCGAGAAGATCGCCGGCAATCCGCGCATAAAGGTCACCGCCTTCGAACAGGCCCTCGGCCAGAGCTATACGGCGCGCACCCTGGGCTTCGTCCGGGCACGCAATCGCGGCGTCCGCTTCGTCTGGGTAATGGGGGCCGACAATCTCCGGAGCTTTCATCGCTGGCAGGACTGGCGCCGGATCGTCGGCACCTTCCCGATCGCGGTGATCGACAGGCCCGGCTCGACTCTCGCCTATCTGTCGTCGCGCATGGCCAGGACCTTCAGCCGGGCGCGAATCGACGAGGACGACGCGCCGACGCTCGCATCTCGGCGGGCGCCGGCCTGGACTTTCATCCACGGACCCCGCTCCTCCTTGAGCTCGACGGCGCTCCGTTCCGCCAATTCCGGGTGAATTCCCGTCATTTATTTCTCGCGTCTTGAAACCGCACCGGTTTGGTGCCTACATTTGAAGCACGGTTCGACCTCGATAACGAACCGGAAGTGCTTGTTCTGTTCATTTGGAAAGGAAAGACCCTGACAACAGCACACGCCAAGGGATATGCGGTCTCCGCAGTCCCGCGCAGCACGGAACTGAGCGACGAAGCCGCTGTCCGTGCGCTTAAGCTGGTCCTCGAAAGCCTAGAGGACTCGAAGGCAGAAGATATCATCACCATCAGCATTGCCGGAAAGTCGGCGTTGGGAGACTTCATGGTCGTCGTCTCCGGGCGTTCGAACAGGCATGTGATGGCCATTGCCGACCACCTGGTGACGGACCTGAAGGACGAGGGCCTTGGCAATCCCCGCGTCGAAGGCCTTGAGGGTGGCGACTGGGTGCTGATCGACACCGGCGATGTGATCGTTCACATCTTCCGGCCCGAGATCCGGGAGTTCTACAACATCGAAAAGATGTGGGCCGCCCCGGAGATCGAGGACAGCACCCTGCACTGAGACGCGCCGCCCGTTCCTGACCTCTAGCCTCAGGACGGAGCGACGACCGGTGCCGATTTGAGATGTGGCTGTCATCGCCCGATTGGGAGGATGCCGGCAGAAGGGTTTTTGCTGATCGAAAAACCTCTTCGATCGGATGCCGGTGGGGGTGGAACGGGTCAATGCGCATCGGACTTTTCGCAGTCGGCCGCCTGAAGGCGGGGCCGGAAAAGGACCTCGCGGCCCGTTATCTCGATCGCTTTGCCAAGGCGGGGCCGGCCCTCGGCCTGGAACTGGCGCGCGTCGTCGAGGTCAACGAGAGCCGTGCTGCCAATGCGGAGACGCGCAAGCGCGAGGAAGCGGCCCAGCTCGAAAAGGCGCTTGCCGAGGGCAGCCTGCTGCTCTTGCTCGACGAACGCGGCAAGGCGCTCGATTCAGAGAGTTTCGCGGCGCTGCTGGGCACGTTTCGCGACAACGGCAAGCGCGATCTGATGATCGCCATCGGCGGTGCCGACGGGCTCGATCCGGCGCTGCATGCCCGGGCAGATTCCATTCTCTGCCTCGGTAAGATGACCTGGCCGCACCAACTCGTGCGCATCCTGATTGCCGAACAGCTCTATCGGGCCGTGACTATCCTCGCCGGCCATCCGTATCACCGAATCTGAGTCTCACTCGACGGCGATAACAAGAATATGTGTTGGTGGCATCGGGCAAATCGGATTAGGGTTTCCTGATTTATTTGCTTACCCCAAGAGACAGGATGACGCGCGCCAGGAACAGTGCCGACGTGGCCCGGATGAAATTTGCCGTCGGGCAGATCGGCCGGCGCGCGGCGATCGCCGCCGTTCTCCTGTCGACCGTCGCGCCGGCGGTGGCGCAGGATCCCGGCGCCGCCGCTCCAGGCCCGGCCGCTGCCGAGCAGGGACCGCCGGATCCCGCCGCCGACCTGACCCTGAGGCGCGACAGCACGCGCAGCGAACTCGAGGCGCTGTCGAAGACGATCGGCCTTTCGCGCGACCGCGCCGCGGCTCTCGAGCAGACGATTGCCGAGATCGACAAGAGCAACGCCGCGTTGCGCTCTGCGATCGTCGATTCGGCGGCGAAGCGCCAGGACCTCGAACGGCAGATTGCCGAGGGCGAGAAGAAGCTGAATGAGCTGCGCGCCAAGGAGGACGTGGTCAAGCGCTCGCTCGGGGCCCGGCGCGGCGTGCTCGCCGAAGTGCTTGCCGCCCTGCAGCGCATGGGCCGCAACCCGCCGCCGGCGATCCTGGTGACGCCGGAAGATGCGCTTGGCTCCGTTCGCAGCGCCATCCTGCTCGGCGCCGTCGTTCCTGAAATACGCGAACAGACCGACAGCCTCGTCGCCGATCTCAAGGCGCTTTCCGACGTCCGCGCCGGCATAGCGAGGCAGCGCGACGATCTGACGGCGGCAATGACCGCCAATCTCGAGGAAGAACGGCGGATGTCGATGCTCGTCGCCGAGAAGGAAAAGCTGCGGCAGCAGAACGCAACGGAACTCGCCTCCGAGCAGCGCAAGGCCGAGGAACTGGCCCTGCAGTCGACCAATCTCGAGGGGCTGATCTCCTCGATCGAAAACGAGATTTCCTCGGTGCGCGAGGCGGCCGCCGCGGCGCGCGCGCAGGAGGAGGAACGGCTGCGGATGAACGAGGCCGAGCGCCAGGCGGCGCGGGAACTCGCCAAGAGCGCGGTGCCCGACAAAAACCGCATTGCGCCCGCATATGTGTTTTCGGAATTGCAACAGAGGCTCAGCTATCCGGCCGCAGGTTCGATCCTGCGGCAGTTCGGCGACGCGGACGGCACCGGGCACTCGCTGCAGGGGATCATGCTGGAAACCAATGCAGGCGCGCTGGTGACCACGCCGGCGGACGGGTGGGTTGTCTATGCCGGCAGCTTCCGCAGCTACGGGCAGATGATCATTCTTAATCCCGGCGACGGCTACCATATCGTGCTTGCCGGGATGGAGAGTGTGAGCGTCCGCCCGGGGCAATTCGTCGTGGCAGGCGAACCGGTGGCGACGATGGGTGCAAAAAGAGTGGCGAGTGCGGCGGCCTTGACGCTGGAAACCGACAGGCCAACAATTTACATTGAATTCCGAAAAGACGGAAAGCCGGTTGATTCCCGACCGTGGTGGACCGCAGCAGAAGTTGGAAAGGCGCGAAATGATACGTAGAGCTTCACTTGTTCTGGTCGGGGCGCTGATGGGGGCGACGGCGATGGGCGTCGTCTATTCGGCAACGATCCCGGCCGTGGCGGCCAATTCGTCCACATATCGCGAGCTGGCGATTTTCGGCGATGTGTTCGAGCGCGTGCGCGCGCAATATGTGACGCCGCCGCAGGACGACAAGCTCATCGAGAATGCCATCAACGGCATGCTCTCCTCGCTCGACCCGCATTCGAGCTACATGAACTCGGCCGATGCCGAGGATATGCGCACGCAGACGCGTGGCGAGTTCGGCGGCCTCGGCATCGAGGTGACGATGGAAGAGGATCTCGTCAAGGTGACGAGCCCGATCGACGACACCCCTGCCGCTCGCGCCGGCGTGCTTGCCGGCGATCTGATTTCGAAGATCGACGGGCAGGACGTTCGCGGCCTGAAGCTCGAGGAAGCGGTCGACAAGATGCGCGGCGCCGTCGGCACGCCGATCAAGCTCACCATCCTGCGCAAGGGTGCGGAGAAGCCAATCGAAGTGACGATCGTCCGCGACGTGATCGCCGTGCGTGCGGTCAAGTACCGCGTCGAGGGCGATGTCGGCTATCTCCGGGTGATCTCCTTTACCGAAAAGACCTTCGACGACCTGAAGAAGGGCATCGAGAAGGTCAAGGCGGATGTCCCGGCCGACAAGCTCAAGGGTTATGTGCTCGACCTGCGCCTCAATCCGGGTGGCCTGCTCGACCAGGCGATCAATGTTTCCGACGCTTTCATGGAGCGCGGCGAGGTCGTCTCGACCCGCGGCCGCAACCCCGATGAGACGCGCCGCTTCAATGCGACGCCGGGCGACCTGACCGATGGCAAGCCCGTCATCGTCCTTGTCAACGGCGGCTCGGCTTCGGCATCGGAGATTGTTGCCGGTGCGCTCCAGGATATGAAGCGCGCCACCGTGCTCGGCACGCGTTCCTTCGGCAAGGGTTCGGTTCAGACGATCATTCCGCTCGGTGATGCGGGCGCACTGCGTCTGACGACGGCGCTTTATTACACGCCGTCCGGCAAGTCGATCCAGGGCACCGGCATCACCCCGGACATCAAGGTCGAACAGCCGCTGCCGCCGGAACTCCTCGGCAAGGTCGAGGCCCAGGGCGAGTCCGATCTGCGCGGCCACATCAAGGGCCAGAACGAGGACGACGAGGGCTCCGGTTCGGTCGCCTATGTGCCGCCGGAGGCCAAGGACGACATTCAGCTGAACTACGCGCTCGACCTCCTGCGCGGCAAGAAGACGGATCCGTCCTTCCCGGCCAATCCCGAACAGGCCGAGCTCAAGAAGTAAGGCGGACGGCGAAGCGAATGAGACAAAAGGCGCCGGGCTGTTCAACCCGGCGCCTTTATATTATGCATCGGCAGTGTAGCCGACTGCCGATGATTCTTCGCGAGCGGGCGCATCCCTCACCGGCAACTTCCAAAGGTCGAGGCTCCGTTTGGGAACTGATCTCAATACCCCCCTTGGCCAAGGCCCGAAGAAGCGGCCTCAGCGCAAGCGTGACCCGCACCGGCTGTCCGGCTATGCATTCCTCGGTATCTTCACGCTTGCCGTCGCCGGGCTTTCCGCGTGGGCCGCCCTGAGGCCCGATCCCTTGCTCCGCACATCGGACCCGGGCGCGAGCTCTGAAACGAGCCAGTCGGCCGCCGAGCATGCCGCATCCGCGAAGGCAGCAGCCGGCTCCCTTCGCCCGAGCGCCGCTCATTCCGGCGCCCATGTCGAGGAGATCCTCACCGACGACGGCGCGACGGTCACGAAATTCACGCCGAGGCCGCGCGGCGGCGAGGGCCCGGCGCTGATCAGTGCCGGGGCGATGCGCGGTCAGGACCCCCGCATGGCGGCGCTCCCGAACGAGGACCTCATCGAAGCCACGCCTGAGGGCCGGTTGCCGATCATCGGCCCGGACGGCTTGCGGCCCATGGATCAATATGCCCGGCCCTGGTCCGGCGCCCGCGGCACCCGCATCGGGCTCGTCGTCGGCGGCCTCGGCCTCAGCCAGACGGGGACCCAGCGGGCGATCCGCGATCTGCCGCCGGACGTGACGCTCGCCTTCGCCGCGGCCGGCAACAGCCTGCAGCGCTGGATGCAGGATGCGCGTCGCGACGGCCACGAGATCCTCCTGCAGATCCCGATGGAACCCTTCGACTATCCGGACAACGACCCCGGACCGCATGCGCTTCTCGTCTCCCGCGGCGCCACGAAGAATCTCGCCGAGCTGCACCGCAGCATGGGCCAGATCACCAATTATACAGGCATCATGAACTATCTCGGCGGCCGCTTTCTCTCCGATGCGGATGCGCTCGAGCCGGTGATGCGCGACCTCGGCAAACGCGGCCTGTTGTTCCTCGACGACGGCACCTCGGCGCAATCGCTTTCCGGAACGCTCTCCGGCGCCCTCGGCGCGCCGCATGGCTTTGCCGATCTGGTTCTCGACAGCGAACTCAGCCGCAATGCGATCCTGCGCAAGCTCGACGAACTCGAACGTGTCGCGCGGCGCAACGGCACGGCGATCGGCGTCGCCTCCGCCTTCGACGAGAGCGTGGCGACGATCGCCGACTGGATGGAAGAGGCAGGCGGCCGCGGCATCGAATTCGTCGGCATTTCGGCGCTCGTCAACGATCCGCAACAAAACTGACCTAAGCAGGCAATCGGCTGAATGCCTGACAGCACATGCAAGGGAATGGCGACATGGGTAAAGACAAGGGCAAGGTTTTGAAGGCAGAGGACCTGCCCTATCGGCCATGTGTCGGGGTCATGGTCCTCAATCATGGGGGGCTTGTCTGGGCCGGACATCGCCTCGCGGTCGGCAATTCTGAATATGACGGCTCGCCGCAGCTCTGGCAGATGCCGCAGGGCGGCATCGACGAGGGCGAGGATCCGCTTGAAGCCGCCTATCGCGAGCTATACGAGGAAACCGGCATGCGCAGCGTTTCGCTGCTTGCCGAGGCGCCCAGCTGGATCAATTACGACCTGCCGGAGCACCTGATCGGCATCGGCCTCAAGGGCAAGTATCGCGGCCAGACGCAGCGCTGGTATGCCTTCCGCTTCGAAGGCGACGAAAGCGAGATCGCCATCAACCCGCCGCCGGGCGGCCACGACCCCGAATTCGACGCCTGGGAATGGAAGCCGATGCACGAGCTGCCGAACCTGATCGTGCCGTTCAAACGCAAGGCCTATGAAGAGATCGTCGCCGCCTTCGCGCATCTCGCGGGGTAGGTAGCCCGCCGTCGGAGCCCGCCCCGCCAAACGGGACGGGCTCCTGATTGCGGATTTGGTTGGAGAGCTCGTCAGGCGAGGACGAAATCGCCCGTCGAAAGCGCATTGACCTTCTGCAGGATGGCGACGAGTTGCAGGTCGGCGCCGGTCCCCGCTCCGTCGGCATCGAACCAGAGCCGGCCATCGTCCGTATCGAACAGGAATGTCCCCTTTCCGCTTGTGGTGGCCGGGTCCGTCCCGCTCACGAGCGTCACCGCCGCGTCACCCGCCGCGATGCCGAAGGCGTCGCGCTCGATGACGAGCTTGTCCTGGCCTCGCACGAAATCGGTGATGACATCCCCCTCGCCGTCGAATCCGTCCTTATCGAAGACGAACCGGTCGCTGCCGGCACCGCCAGTCAGCCAATCATCGCCCTTGCCGCCGACCAGCGTGTCGTTGCCGGCGCGACCGTCGAGGAAGTCGTCGGCCTTCCCGCCATAAAGAACATTGCCGTTTGCATCGCCGCGGATCTCGTCGTCGGCGCCGCTGCCTCTGATGTTCTCGACGTTCGCCACCGTGAGACCGAGTGCCAGGCCCTTGTTCGCCGCCTGGTCCTGGAGATCGAGAACGACCGAAGTCGATCCTTCAATGAAGGAAAGCGTGTCGACACCGCTACCGCCGTCGAACACATCCTTGCCCGATGAATCATCGCGGATGAGAAGGTCGTTGCCGGCATCCCCGAACTGCTGATCGTCGCCGGCGCCGTCCCGGAGCGTATCGCTGCCGGCGCCGCCGTGCAGAGCGTCGTCGCCGTGGTTGCCTTTGAGCGTGTCGTCGAGATCGCCGCCGCTCACCCTGTCGCGGCCGTTGCTGCCCGCATATTCGAGCACTTCGAAGCCGCTGAACCACGTCGCCGTGTCGACGATGACCGCCGCGCCGAAAAACGCAAAACTGATGTCCCGCGTCTGCCCCGTGAGATCAAGATTCACCACGTCGGTCCCGGCGCCGCCATCGGCCTTGTCGCCGATCCCCATATAGACCATGTCGTTGCCGTCCTCGGCATAGATCACATCCTTGCCGTCGGTGCCGCCGAGGCCTGCGCCGCGGATGATGTCATTGCCCGCACCGCCTCTCAAGCGGTCGTTGCCGGCATCGCCCGATATCGTGTCGTCGCCGGCGCCGCCATTGAGGACGTCATTGTTGCCGCCGCCGCTCAACTCGTCATCGAGGCTGCCTCCGAAGAAGGTGTTGCTGCCCGGACCGCCGATGAGCTTGACTCGCTCGACGTTCCTCACAAAAACTGGCGCGTCGGTAGCAGTCACGTCGGCCGAGAGCTCAAATCCGACATTCGACCAGGCCATGCTGAAGTCGATGGTCGCGAAGTCTATCCCGGCGCCGCCATCAAGCTCGAGAACCCCATTCGAGGCGCTCCGCGAAAAACTGTCGTTTCCAGCACCAAGATCGACGACGTTGTTGCTGGCGCCGGTCGATCCGTCGCCGACCGAAACCTTGTCATCGCCTTCGCCGGCACCGATCGTGTTAAAGCCGTCGAGATCGTTGATCACATCGTCGCCGGCGCCGGATGTCAGCGTGTCGTTGCCCGTGCCGCCGTCGAGCCTGTCCGCACCGTTGCTGCCAATCAGAGTGTCGTTGCCGCCATTGCCGTTAAACCAGACGATCTCAGCGGAGCCTACGGAGGCGACGACGTCGCTACCGCTGCCGAATTCGACCATATAGCGCTCGAAATTCGTAAGACTCGTTCCATCGGAAAGCGTGGCCGTACTGTCGCTCGCCGAGAAGGTTAGGGCTGTCGTCGAGGAGTAGCGGTACAGAGATACCCAATCCGTCCCCGTGCCGCCATCGGCCTGATCGGCGCCGCCTTCGCCAAGAACTATCTCGTCATTACCGCTGCCGCCCGCGACCTTGTCCATGCCGACACCCGCTCTGACGATATCATCCCCGGCGCCGAGAACGAGCGTATCGTTTCCGTCCGAAGAAAAGACGATGTCATTACCGTCGCCGGTGGTGATGTTGTTCGCGTCGGAACCGGCGGCGAAGATCGTATAATGCTCGATGCCGGAAATCGTCGTTCCACCGTCGAGCGTATTGACTTCGGATGCCGCCTTGGCCGTGAAGTCGCCGGTGAAGTTCCCGATTTCCAGGCGATCGCTGCCAGCCGAACCCGTGATCTGGTCCGTGCCCTGGCCAAAGGTGTACATCAACCAGTCGTCACCGTCGCCGCCGTCCACCGTGTCGTCGCCGAGATTGCCGAAGAGGACATCGTTGCCCGCTCCTCCCTGGAGAATGTCCGCGCCGTCACCGCCGAACATCAGGTCCCTTCCGCGGCCGCCCGAGAGTAGGTCGTTACCGGCGTCGCCGATGAGCTGATCTTCCTCATCCCCGCCATAGAGTTTGTCGTCGTCGTTACCGCCGTATAGCCAGTCCTTTCCGGAGTCACCGAAGAGGACGTCACTACCGGTTTCGCCGAACAGGCGGTCGGAACCAGAACCGCCGGCGAGCATGTCGGCACCGGTGCCGCCCGTCAGCGAATCATCGCCACGGCCGCCCGAAAGCTCGTCATGGCCAACGCCTCCCGACAGGACATCGGCATAATTGCCGCCGATGATCACATCGTCGAAACCCGTGCCTGCAATTTCGAAGGACTCGACGTTCCTCACCTTGATGCCACCGGCCAGTATCTGCGGCGAAGTCCAGTCCCCGATGGTGATGTCGAGCCCGACGCCATACGCCGAATAGTCGAGCTTCACTGTATCTATGCCGGAGCCGCCATCGACGATATCGCCGGCAATCTCGTCGACCGAGGTTGCAACAATGGTGTCACGGCCACTGCCGCCATTGAGTGTATCCTTGCCGGCGTCGCCCGTCAGCACATCGTTGCCGCTGTCGCCGTTCAGCCTATCGTCGCCGTCGCCGCCGTGGAGTTCGTCCCCCTGAAAGGAACCGCTGACGGTATCGTTATCCTCATAGCCGTAAGCCCTGTCGCCGCCCATGCCACCATTGATGATATCAGCCCCCTGATAGGCCGCGATGACGTCGGCTTCGAGGTCGCTGCCGATCAACACATCGTTGCCGATGGTGCCCGTGATCATTCCCATTCCTGTCTCCTGACTGGTTGCCTAGGGGGCCTGCAGGCTCGAACCACGGTCCTCATGTCCCGCCCGTCAAAGTCGGATCGTTCGGCGAAATGCCGCGGGCGTGCCGCTCGATTGCACAAAGGCCGCACTGCCCATGTCCCGCCCGCTGCGCCAACGCGACCTCCCGCATTTCAATGCCGCTTCTCGCATCGAGGCGCATCCGATCTGCAAACGGACCATGAGCCAGCCGGGAAAAGAGCGTGAAATGAACGAGAACTGGGAATTTTCCGTGACCTGCTTCGACCCCCATACCTAATCATGCCTGCGCATGACCTCGAGAACGGAGCTTCCGTTCCGCTGCCATCTATCGCGAGTTCCGAGGTCTCTCATGTTCCTGTCGGAACAGTCAAATGCGTTGGCCGAAACATCGCCGCTGGCATCCGGGCGTGGTGCGATGCTTCAATTCTCGCATCGAACATCATGACGCGCTTGGAGTCTGCGCATGAACGTTTGCGCAACGTCCCTGCGTGCTGGCTATCTTGCAATAAGCTCAAAACAAAAGCGCCGCGCGTCGGCACGCGCGGCGCTCCATCAAAACATATTAGATATTATTCGGCTTCGTTGGCCGGGGCGGCGTTGAGCTGCCCGTATTTTTCCTCGCCGATCGTTTCGAGCAGCTGCAGCTGCGACTCGAGGAAGTCGATGTGGCCCTCCTCGTCGGCGAGCAGTTCCTCGAAAAGTTTCATCGAGACATAGTCGCCGGCCGCGTGACAGACATCGCGGGAGTTCTTGTAGGCCGTGCGGGCGTCGTATTCGCCGGCGAGGTCGGCCTTCAGCACTTCCTTGACATTCTGGCCGATGCGCAACGGTGCGACCGTCTGCAGGTTGGGATGGCCTTCGAGGAAGATGATGCGTGCGATGAGTTTGTCGGCGTGGTGCATCTCCTCGATGGATTCCTCACGCTCCTTCTTTGCAAGAAGCGTGTAGCCCCAGTCTTCGAGAAAGCGGTAATGCACCCAGTACTGGTTTACGGCACCGAGTTCGAGAAAGAGCGCTTCGTTAAGCTGCTCGATGACCTTTGCGTCGCCTTTCAAGATCCGCCCTCCGGTTTTCTTCGTGGAATTGTTTTAGGCGGGTCATGAAATCAAATATCTCGGTCTCCGTCGAGTCGCGACGGGCGTGATATTGCTCGGTGGTGCGGATGATAATGTCGACGACATTGGGGAAACAGCCGCAGCAACGGCCGCGCTTTTCCATCGCGTGATAGACTTTCGCCGGCACGATCAGCTGCCAACAGTCCTCATCGAGCAGGCCTATGATCGTATCCTCGATCTCTTTTTCGGTGATGAAATTGCAGCTGCAAACCAGCATTTCGTCTTGCCCGTCAAACGCAACATCCTGAATTTGCGATAAAGCAAAAGAGGACATTTGCCGTCAACTAAAAACTCCTCTCCATAAAGTTGAAGGGTATATTAGAGCCGTTCTAATCTTGAGGAAAAATTTCGTGTTTTCATTGGATTAGGGGATTCTAAGGCACCGATTTTTCTCTCATGGCTTGCAAATTGGGCGGGAAAGGCTGCGACATTTTTACACAGGCTTGCCCGCAGCCAAAGCCGGGGACAATTGGGCAATGCAGCGATCTGCAGTTGGCAAGCCGACCAAAGGATCAATGAAAGTTGCGTCCCTTCGGCATGACCTCGGCCACCTCGCTCCCCGACTCCGACGTTTTCCGTCCCTCTTGTTGAGAAGGCATCAGGCGCAACTGGCGGAGCGCTTTCTTGTCGCGGGCATCCGCGGTCGGCCTGAGCGCCTCGTCGGCCCGATCATTGGCTCCGAAACGCTTGGCCTCGTTGCGCAGGAGCCCGAGCATCGGCGTCATGTCTTCCATATGTTCGGCAACCACATGGATGACGCCGCTTTCGCTCTGTAACCGGCCGCGTATCTTCACGAGCCGCGATCCCATGACCTGCCGCCGGTATTTCTGAAAGGTCTTCTCCCAGACGATGATGTTGGCGACACCGGTTTCGTCCTCGATCGTCATGAAGATGACGCCATTGGCCGAACCCGGCCGCTGGCGAACGAGCACGAGGCCTGCCACCGTCACCCGTCTTCCTGCCGGGGTCCTCGCCAGATCCCGGCTGGCAAGAATGCCCATGCGCGCGAAATCCTCCCGCATGAAGGAGACCGGATGGGCCTTCAGCGACAGCGTCAGGGTGCGATAGTCATTGATGACATGTTCGCCGGCGGGCATGTCCGGCAGGGCGATGGCCGGCTCGACCTGCAGGTCCGTGGAACCGGCCCTATCGAAAAGCGGCAGGCGCTCGACCGCCGACTGCTCGTTGAGCGCCTTGACCGCCCAGAGTGCTCTTCGCCGGTCGAGGCCGATGGAGCGGAAGGCATCCGCATCCGCAAGGCGCTCCAGCACGGCCCGGCTCAGGCCGGAGCGGACCCAGAGATCGTGCACGGACCGGTATCCCTCGCCGCGGCGGGCAACGAGCACCTCCATATCCGCTTGCTTTACGCCCTTGACCAGCCGAAACCCGAGCCGGACCGCCTTGCTGGAAAGAATGACGTTCCGCATGTCGGCGTGGCGCGGGTCGATCGCAGCCTTGCTGAACATCCTCTCGCCTTCGAGCAGGGCATCCCAGTCCGAGTGGTTGACGTCGACCGGCAGGATTTTCACCCCGTGTTCGCGGGCATCGCGCACGAGCTGCGCGGGCGCATAGAAGCCCATCGGCTGCGAGTTCAGAAGCGCGGCGCAGAAGACATCCGGATAATAGGCCTTGAACCAGGAGGAGGCATAGACGAGAGAGGCGAAGGAGGCGGCATGGCTTTCGGGAAAGCCGTATTCGCCGAAGCCCTTGATCTGGTTGAAGCAGCGTTCGGCGAACTCCCTCTCATAGCCGTTCTTGACCATGCCATCGATCATCTTCCGCTCGAAAGTGTGGATCGTGCCGGTCCGCTTGAAGGTCGCCATGGCGCGGCGCAGGCGATCGGCCTCGCTCGGCGAGAAGCCGGCGGCGGTGATGGCGATCTGCATCGCCTGTTCCTGGAACAGCGGCACGCCCAGCGTCCTTTCCAGGACCGCCTTCAATTCCTCGCTCGGATAGTCGACCGCTTCTCCGTTCCTCTGCGCCTCGCGCCGCTTCAGATAGGGGTGCACCATATTGCCCTGGATGGGACCGGGGCGGACGATCGCCACCTCGATCACTAGATCGTACATTTCGCGTGGTCTGAGCCGCGGCAGCATGCTCATCTGCGCCCGGCTTTCGATCTGGAACACCCCGACCGTATCGGCGCGGCAGATCATGTCGTAAACGGCCGGCTGCTGATCCTGGTAGAGTTGGGCCAGGATCTTCTTTTCTCCGTAATGAGCCTCCAGGAACCTGAAGGCCCTGGCGAGGCAGGTCAGCATGCCGAGCGCCAGCACGTCGACCTTGAGGATCTTCAACTGGTCGAGGTCGTCCTTGTCCCATTCGATCATGTAGCGGTCGGGCATGGCCGTGTTCATGATCGGCACGACCTCGTCGAGCCTGTCGCGGGTGATGACGAAGCCGCCGACATGCTGGGAGAGGTGCCGCGGGAAGTTCATGAGCAGGCTGGCATAGGCAAGCACGCGCCGGGTCAGCGGATCCGCCATGTCGAGCCCCGCCCCTTTCGCCTGCTCCTCGGTGAAGGGCGAGGTCCCCCAGCCCCAGACCGAACTGACGAGAGCCGATTGCACGTCCTCCGACAGGCCGAAGGCCTTGGCGACCTCCCGGCCGGCCGAACGCGAGCGGTAGCTGATCACCGCAGCAGTGAGCCCGGCATGCTCCTTGCCGTAGGTCCGGTAGATGTATTGGATGACCTCTTCGCGCCGCTCGTGTTCGAAGTCGACATCGATATCGGGTGGCTCGTCACGGTCGCGCGACAGGAAGCGGTCGAACAGCAGCGTGAACTTCTGCGGATCGACGTCGGTGATGCCGAGGCAGAAACAGACCGAGGAATTGGCGGCAGATCCCCGCCCCTGGCAGAGAATGCCGACGCTGCGGGCAAATTTCACCAGCTTGTGGACGGTCAGGAAATAGGGCTCGTATTTCTTGTCGTGGATGAGTTCGAGCTCGTATTCGATCTGCCGCTGGACCTTTTCCGGCACGCCGGAAGGATACCGCTCGCGCGCGCCTTCGGCGACGAGCCTTCGCAGGCTTTCGGCCGGCGTTTCGCCCGCGGCGTTTTCGTCCGGATATTGGTGGCTGAGCTCGTCGAGGCTGAAGGATAGCCGCTTGAAGAATTTGCCCGCATTGACGATCGCTTCGGGATAGTCGCGGAAAAGCCGGACCATCTCCTGCGGGCCCTTCAGGTGCCTTTCGGCATTCTTCTGGAGGAGGAAGCCGGCGCTGGCGACCGACACATGCTCGCGAATGGCGGTGACCACATCCGCAAGCGGCCGGTAATGCGGATCGTGATAGAGCGCGTCATTGGTAGCCAGAAGCCGAACATCGAGGCTCCTGGCGACCGCGGCGAGAACGGCAAAGTCATGCCGGTCGAAGCCGTCATAACGGGGCGCCAGGCCGAGATAGAGCCGGTTGCCGGCATGCTCTCGCAATGTTTCGAGAAGCGTGTTCAGGATTTCCGGCTGCGGCCGGCCTTCGCCCGGCATGACGATCAGCAGAAGCTCCTCCTGCCACTCGAGGAGATCGGCGAGATAAAGCGTGCATTCGCCCTTCTTGGAGCGCAGGTTGCCGGCGCTGAGCAGCCGGCAAAGATGCCCCCAGCCCTGCCTGTTCCGGGGATAGGCGAGAATATCCGGCGTGCCGTCGGCAAAGACCAGGCGGGCGCCTGGCTGGAAAGGGTAATTCTCCACTTTTGCCTTGGCATGGGCCCTGACGACACCGGCCACGCTGTTGCGGTCGGCGACGCCGAGGCCTGAAAGCCCGATCTTCCTGGCAAAGACGATCATCTCCTCGGCCGGCGCCGCCCCCTCCAAAAAGGAGAAATTCGTGCGCGCCCCAAGCTCGCAGAAGATAGGCGCCTCGCTCATGCGAAAACTCCGTGCATGAACCAGCGGGCTGCCGCGACTTCCCTTCCGTAAAGCCCTTCGCGAAACAGCCAGAATCGGCGGCCCTCCTGATCCTCGACCCGGAAATAGTCGCGCGTCGGATGGTCCTCCCCGTCGATCCACCATTCGGCGGCGATCCGCTCGGGACCTTCGGCACGGGCGACGCGATACTGGGTCTTGCGCCAGTTGAAGCTACGCGGGGCGCCGTCCGGCACCTCGGCCGTCGCCTCCACCAGTTCGGGATGGGCGAAAACCCGAAGCGGGCGGTTTTCCGGAAAGACCCTGTCGTTAGAGCCAGGCGGCGCCATCACCGCCGCCACATTCCTGACCGCGGCAAACCCGCCCGCCCGCTCCGGCAGGTGGCTTTCGGCAAGGCTCGCCTGCATCAGGCAATCGGGGCCGAAACGGGCGGCAACCTTGTCGATGAAGGCGGCAAGCGGCTGGCTTTCCTCGGGCACGCCGGAAAAATCCTGCTGCGCCGGATCAAGCCTTTCGCTGCGCAACACGGCCAGCCTGAGGATTTCGAAACCGTAGCCGGCATCGAGATCGTCATGGACTGCCTGCAGCCGTTCGCGAAAGAGCGCCGCGATGCGGTCGGCGTCATTCAACGGCATGGCCGCATGCGCCCGCACACGGAACACCCGCCCGTCGACGCGAAACAGGAGGAGCTCGAACAGCCGCCCGCCTTCGCCATGCCGCTCCAGCGAGGCGCGGACGTCCTTGGCAAGGTGACGGGTGAGTTCGAGAATGTATTCCTCGTCCATCAGCGGTTCGGCGAGCCGGCGCTCGGCGGCAAAGCTCGGCACCGGCAGGCGGGGCGATAAAGGTTCGTCCGCCGCGCCTCTCGCCTGGTCGAGCCTAAGGAGAAGGAGGGATCCGAAGCGGCGGGCGAGCGGCGCGCGCGGCGCTTCGAGCAGGTCGCCGATCTGTTTCAGCCCGACGCGCTCGAGGGCTGCGGCGGTTTCCTCCGGCAGGCGGAGTGCAGCGACCGGCAAGGGTGCAAGAACCCGGCCCGCCTCTCCCGCTTCGATGACGGCCATATTGCCGTAGCGGGCGGCGGCCCAGGAAAGGCCGGCTGCGGAGGAGACGGTCGCCCGCGCCTCGACGCCGAGCGAAAAAAGCCGGGACAGGAGGTCGCTGACAAGCCCCTTCTCGCCGCCATGCAGATGCGCGCAGCCGGTGATGTCGAGAAACAGGCCGTCCTTTCCGTCGAGCGCGACCAGCGGCGTATAGCGGTCGCACCAGTCGGCAAGCCCCTCCAGGAAGGCCTGGTCGGCCGCCGGATCGGCGGCGATCACGTCGAGCGCCGGGCACATGGCGCGGGCCTCCGCCGCCCCCTGGCCGAGCTTCAGGCCGATCTTCTCGGCAAGCGTGTCGAGCGCGACGAGGCGCATGGCATTATCGATCTTGGCGGCAAAAACGACCGGCGGATGATCAGGACGCCCGCGCGAAAGCCAGGAGGCGCCCCAGCGGCTGCGCGCGACGCGATCGGCCGGCAGGTGCGGAAAGTGGATCGACAGGATTCTCTGGCTGTCCGTTGACCTGAAGAGCGGCGCTCCGGCGCTCGTCGAGGGGGTAGAAGCGGCGGTCATGGGCGTTCCATTCCAGAAAGATGTCGGCAGCGGCATAAGCCCTGCTTTTTTCGACAAGGAGGTGAAAGGCGGGATGATCGATGCTGCCGCAAAGCACCGAGCCATCGGGGAGAGGACGTCCGCCGGCTGGTGCCGGCTTGATCTGGAAGCGGAAGAAGGCGCTGCTCGCCTCCTCCTCGCCCGCCTGGCGGAAGAGAAGCAGAGGCACATGACCGGCCCGGGCCCGGACATTGAGACGCCGGCTCTCGCTCAAGGCGAGACAGGCGGGATTGCCGCGGATTTCCAGAACGACCGCGGCGAAGACCGGCACCGCAAGCGCCGTCTCGGCGATCCAGAGCGCATCCTTGACGGTGCGCGCCGCGACGAAGAGGAAGCGCTCCGGATCGAGCCCGTAGGACTTGAGGCCGGGCGCATAGAGTTGCCCCGCCTCACGGCAAGCGAGCGCCTGGCTGATCCAGAGCACCGGAGCGAGATGGCCTTTCTCCCTCCTCTCCTGCTGATAGAGCACCGCAAGCGCCGCCACGAAGCCGGCGGCCGCGCCTGCATCGCGGGTTTCGGCATTGCGAATTTCCATCATCCCTTCAAGCGGCAACCCGCCTTTGAGGAGATCGTCGAGCGGCCCGATCCCGAGCGGCAGCACCTTGCGATGGAAGGTCCCTTCGCTGCCGCGCCGAAAGCCGGCTGCATCGGCCGCCTTGGCGGCCCGCACAATTCCAGGCAAGCTGCAATTTTCAATCCGTGCTATGGTGTCACGAAGGGAAAGAATGGTTTGCCGTTGCACGGCGTTCTCGGCCATGACGGTCAGCTCCCATCAAATGTTCATGTTATGTTCTTATGGATTCCAGAGCTGGCGGGAAGAGTCAACAGCAAAGAATAAGAATTTATTCCTCTATCCTGCCCGGGCAGAATTCAACACTCGAAAAACAAACGGGAAATCGCTATATGAGGGCAACAAGGAGTGCCTATGGCCCGCATTGACCAGACCGATGATTGGCGGGAACGCCACGCACCGACGCTTACCACATTCGAACAGCTTGCTTTTGAAGCCTATAGCCACCTGCCGGACGAATTCCGCAAGCTGACGACGGACCTCATCATCGAAGTTGCCGATTTCCCAAGCGACGATGTCTTCGAAGACATGGCGCTCGAGACGCCTTTCGACCTGCTCGGCCTCTTCGAAGGCCGCGGCATCGGCGAGCGCTTCACCATGGAGACCGGCCAGTTCCCGAACCGCATCACCCTTTACCGCCGCCCGATCCTCGACTACTGGGCGGAAAACGAGGAAACGCTCGGCGATATCATCACCCATGTGCTGATCCACGAGATCGGCCACCATTTCGGCCTTTCCGACGACGACATGGAGCGGATCGAGGCGAGCGTCGAGCACGTCGGCGGTTAAGGCACAAACGACCTTCCAGCGATTTGCCCCTCATCCGCCTGCCGGCACATTCTCCCCGCAAGCGGGGCGAAGAGATTCGCGGCAAGCTCCCATCCAGTCCGCTGACGAAGGGGGGCGAGGCGGCGCGGCATGCCCCTTCGCCCCGCTTGCGGGGAGAAGGCCGCGGCAACGGGATGAGGGGCAAGCAACCGTTGCCTAATCCTCGATTTTGCGCGCCTCCGAGACCAGCATGATCGGCACGCCGTCGCGGATCGGATAGGCAAGGCGGGCCCTTTCCGAGACCAGTTCGTGGGCCTCGGCATCGTAGCTGAGCCGCCCCTTGGTCAGCGGGCAGACGAGCAATTCGAGGAGTTTCGGATCGACCCGGCTGGCGTTTGCGTCCATCGTCTTCACTGCAGAATGTTGTCGAGATCGCCGAAATTGCGGGCGAGTACGATCTCGGTAATCGCGATCAGCGTTTCGGCCCGCGTCTTGAGATCGGGCGCTTCGAGCAGCGCCTGCTTCTCCGCCGGGCCATAGGGCGACATCATCGCCATCGAATTGACGAGCGTACGGTTGCTCGCCCGCTCGACGCTTTCCCAGTCGGCCTCCAGCTTGTTGGCGTCGAGATAGGCGCGGAAGGCGGCGAGCAGCGCCTCGCGGTCGACGAGGGCCTCGTCGTCCGGCCCTTCGAGATCGGCCGCGAAGGGGCCGATGCGGAAGCGGCGATAGCCGCGCACGCCGGAAATTTCGGCAAACAGCCTGTAGCGGCAGACGCCGGTGAGCGAGGTGATGTAGCGGCCGTCGCCGGTTTCGGCGAAGGAGGTGATGCGGCCGATGCAGCCGACCTGGCAGAGTGCCGGCACCGGCGAGGAATCGATGTCGCTGCGGCCTTCGGCAAAGGAGGGCTGGACGATGCCGATCAGCCGGTCACCGGAGAGCGCGTCATCGAACATTGCGAGGTAGCGGGGTTCAAAGATGTTGAGAGGAAGCTGGGCACCCGGAAGCAGCAGCGCGCCCGTCAGGGGGAAGACCGGAATGATCTCCGGCAGATCCTTCGGACTGAGATAACGCGCATTTCCGACATGCATTTCCGATTGCCCCTGAAGATCGCGGCGTCCCCCGTTTCATAAACGCGGGTCGCACGCTCAAGAGATGGTGCATCCCTCAAAAATCTCAAGGAAAAAGCTGCAATCCGCGACGCAAAAAGCAGTTCCGTTTTGCTGCTGCCGGGGCTCAGGAGAACAGCAGCGCGGAAAGCTTGCGCCGGGCGGCAATCGTCGCCGGATCCTTCGGCCCCCAGACTTCGAAGAAGGACAGCAGCTCGCGCCGGGCGGCGTCGTCCTCGAAGCTGCGGTCGCGCTTCATGATCGTCAGGAGATGCTCGGCGGCGCCGGTCCTGTCGCCCTCGACGTTGCGGATCTTGGCAAGCTTCAGCCGTGCCGCGTGGTCGTCGGGGTTATGCGCCAGTTGCTGCTCCAGAGCCACCGGATCGCCGAGCTTGCGGGCCTCCTCGATCTGGTCGAGCTTCTTCGAAACGGCACCGATTACCGCAGCCTTCGCCAGTTCTTCCGGCAGTTGCGAGAGCGCCTGGCGCGCCTCGGCAAGCTGGCCGAGCGCGATCATGCATTCGACCATGCCGGCGATCGCCTCGGCATTTTCCGGTTCCGCCTGCAGCACGGCACCGTAGAGGCCGGCGGCGTTTTGCGCGTCACCGGATTCGAGCAGCGCCTTGGCATCGGCAAGAACGGCCTCGACCTCGGCCTTGGAATCATCGACGGCCGGGCCGGCGATGCGGTCGATGAACTGCTTGATCTGGCTCTCGGGGATGGCGCCCATGAAGCCGTCGACCGGACGCCCGCCGACAAAGGCGATGACCGCCGGGATCGACTGGATGCCGAGCTGGCCGGCTATCGATGGATGGTCGTCGATGTTCATCTTGACGAGCTTGACGCGGCCGGCGGCTTCCTTGACCACCTTCTCGATGACCGGCGTCAGCTGTTTGCACGGGCCGCACCAGGGTGCCCAGAAGTCGACGAGCACGGGCTGCTGGCGCGAAGCCTCGAGCACGTCGCGGGCGAAGGCGGCGGTGGTCGTCTCCTTAATCAGGTCGCCGGCGGCCGCGGCATTCGGTGCCGGCTGCCCGCCGAACGAGGCCGAGGCCGTCATCTGGTTGCCGAAGGAACCTGCATAGGGATTGTCGCTACCGCCCATTCTTCTCTCTCCTCGCGGGCTTGCCGCCCGACTTGATGCTTTCCGCGCCAAAGATCGTATGTCAGGCCGTCACTTTCAAGACAAGCGGCTCGTGTCCGGTCGCCTCCATGAAGCGCAGCATATCCGTGGCGGCGATCGAGGTCGTCTGGTCGTTCGAGAGCGGGTGGCAGTTGATCGTGTCGAATTCCATCAGCCCCTCGTCGAGAATGATTTTCACCTTGCCCGAAGTGTCGTTGATCGCGCCGAAGGCGGTCACGGCGCCGGGGATCACCCCCAGATATTCCATCAGCTTCTCCGGCTTGCCGAAGGAGACCTTGCTGGCCGCGCCGATGGTCTGATGAATGGTCTTCAGGTCCACCGTCGCATTCTCCTCGACGGTCAGCAGGAAATAGTTGTCCTTTTTGTCCTTCAGGAACAGGTTTTTTGTATGTCCACCGGGAATTTCATCGCGCAGCGCCACCGATTCGGCAACGGTGAAGACCGGCTGATGCCGCTTCGTCCTGTGCTCGATACCGAGTTCGTCGAGAAAGCGGAACAGGTCTTCCGCGGATTTCGGCTGTGCCTCGCTCATCATCTTGATCCTTCCGACGGCTTTAGATTTTGTCCTGCTTTACGAGGAAGGGCCGGCTTACGCAATCTCAAGGGCGGCCAACGGCGGGGATCGCGGCATGGCGGCCTTTTGGGAATAGCCCGAAAAAATTCTTGCCTTCCGCGCCATTTCCCTGTTGCATTTGAAAAATCGATAGGCCATATAGCGCCGGTCGCCGCAAGACGGGGCGGCAACCCACGGTCCACAGACTACCCCGGACCTGGGTCTGATGAGCGGGTGTAGCTCAGGGGTAGAGCACAACCTTGCCAAGGTTGGGGTCGAGGGTTCGAATCCCTTCGCCCGCTCCAGTTTTTTCAAAGAAATCATAGCCTTAATGCGGATGTACTGATCGTAGGTGCGCTTGCTTTAGGCGGCGTGCACTGCCCGCACTCTTTCAGAGTGGCACGTCGAATTCGAATCGCCCCCGTCAGCTCTTGGCGAAAACGTAGTCCGTCTCTTGCCGGAGCACCTCACCCGGCCTCAGCACACCCTTCGGAAAACCTCGGTGGTTCACCGCATCGGGCCAGACTTGCGTCTCGAGGCAGAAGCCGGCGTAGGGGCCGTAGCGGCGGCCTTCGAGGCCAGGGACAGGCACGTTCAGTTTGGAGCCGGTGTAAAGCTGGACGCCGGGCTCGGTCGTCCGCACCTCCAGCGAGACGCCGGAATTGATGCTGCGCACCAGCGCCACCGAGCGCTTCCGCATGCGCTCCGGCGAGAGGCAGAAATTATGGTCATAGGCGATCCTGTCGCCTTGCATCTGGCGCTTGAGCGAGGTCATCTCGCGGAGGTCGAAGGCGGTGCCGGCGACGGGCCGGATTTCGCCGGTCGGGATCAGCCGCTCGTCCGTCGGCAGGTAATGGTCGGCGGCGATCATGATGTCATGGCCGCGCGCGTCCTCGCCGCCGTCGAGGTTGAAATAGCTGTGCTGGCAGACATTGGCGAGCGTCGGCGCGTCGGTCTCGGTTTCGTAAAGGACGTTCAGCGTGCCGCCCGGCTTCAGCGCATAGGTGCAGGTCACCGTGCAGTTGCCGGGATAGCCGGCGCGGCCATCGGGATCGGTGATCCTGAGCGTCACGCTATCCTCCGCCCGCTCGACGATCGTCCAGTTGCGCTTGCCGATATTGTCGCTGCCGCCGTGCAGATGCGTGACGCCCTTCTCGTTGAGGTCGAGCTCAAACGCCTTGCCGTCGAGCGTGAAGCGCCCGTCGCCGATGCGGTTGGCGTTGCGGCCGGGTGTGGCGCCGAAATAGGAGGAGTGGGCGGGGTAGCTGTCGAAATCCTCGAAGCCGAGCACGAGCGGCGCCTGATGGCCGTCGAGCCGCAGGTCCTGGATGACCGAGCCCCAGGTCAGCACCTTGGCGGTCAGCCCGCCGCCCGTGAGCGTCAGCCGATGCACCGGTTCGCCGGACGGCAGGTGGCCGAAGATTTCCGTGTCGGTGCTCATCTTTTCTCCCCTCGCGACATCGGGCGACAAACTGCGTCATTTCCGGCGGGGCGGCAACCAGAAAGTCACACTTTTCAGCGCGACAAGTCCTTCGTCGCCGCCTGCAGACCGGCAAGCGTCAGCGGGAACATCCGCCCGTGAAAGAGCGCGCGGATCATGCCGATCGAATGGGTATGGCGCCAGTGACCCTCCGGCACCGGGTTGAGCCAGATCGACCGCGGGAAATGCGTCGTCAGGCGCTCGAGCCAGAGCGCCCCGGCCTCGTCGTTCCAGTGCTCGACCGAGCCGCCCGGATGGCTGATCTCGTAGGGGCTCATCGCAGCGTCGCCGACGAAGATGGCGCGGTAGTCGCTGCCATAGGTGCGCAGGACCTCCGCGGTGCGAATGACGTCGGCGCGGCGGCGGCGATTGTCCTTCCACAGGCCCTCATAGATGCAATTGTGGAAATAGAAATAGTCCATGTGGCGGAACTCGGCGCGCGCCGCCGAGAACAGCTCCTCGACGATGCGGATGTGGTCGTCCATCGATCCGCCGACGTCGAAGAACATCAGGAGCTTGACGGCATTGCGGCGCTCCGGCCGGGTCACCACGTCGAGATAGCCGTGCTCGGCGGTGGAACGGATCGTGCCGGAGAGGTCGAGTTCGTCGGCCGCCCCCTGGCGCACCCAACGCCTGAGCCGCTTCAGCGCCACCTTGATGTTCCGGGTGCCGAGCTCGACCGTGTCGTCGTAGTCCCTGAACTCGCGCCGGTCCCAGACCTTGACCGCACGCCGGTGCCGCGAGCCTTCCTGGCCGATCCTGACGCCTTCGGGATTGTAGCCATAGGCGCCGAAGGGCGAGGTGCCGGCCGTGCCAATCCATTTCGAGCCGCCCTGGTGCCGGCCGGTCTGCTCGGCAAGCCGCTGGCGCAGCGTCTCCATCAACCTATCGAAACCGCCGAGCGCCTCGACGAGCTTCTTCTCCTCCTCGGTCAGATATTTCTCGGCGACCTTCCTCAGCCACTCCTCGGGGATAGTGGTCTCGGCAAGCTCCTCCGGCGGCGAGACCGCTTCGAGCCCGGCAAAGGCGCGCCGGAACACCCGGTCGAAACGATCGATGTAGCGTTCGTCCTTGATCAGCGCCGTCCGCGCCAGAAAATAGAAGGCTTCCACGTCGAAGGCGGCGATCCCCTTCTCCATTCCTTCGATCAGCGACAGGAACTCCCGGAGCGTCACCGGGATCTTCTCGGCCTTCAGTTCGAGGAAGAAGGGGATGAACATCAGTCTCCACTTCCGATCTTTTCGAGCTCGTAGGGTGTCGTCTGGTACATCTCGTTGATCCAGTTTCCGAAGAAGAGGTGCGCATGGCTGCGCCAGCGGTTCTGCGGCGGCAGGGTCGAATCATTGTGCGGAAAGTAGTCGTGCGGCAGCTTGATCGGCACGCCGGCATCGACGTCGCGGAAATATTCGTCCGAAAGCGAAGTTGAATCATATTCGACATGATTGAACATGTAGAGCCGGTTGCCCTTCTTCTCGTGCACCAGGCAAACGCCCATCTCCTTCGATTCCATCAGGATCTCGAGGCTCGGAACCCGGTCGATATCGGCGCGGCGCACCTCGGTCCAGCGCGACACGGGGACGGCGAAGTCATCGGAAAAGCCGTTCAGATAGACCGACGAGGGCTTGAGGTTCTGGTGGCGATAGACGCCGAAGGCCTTTTCCTTGAGCGGATATTTCGGAACACCGTGAAAGTGGTAGATCCCCGCCATCGCGCCCCAACAGACGTTCAGCGTCGAGTGCACATGCGTTTCCGTCCAGTCGAAGATGCGCTTGAGCTCGTCCCAATAGGTGACCTCTTCATAGTCGAGCGTCTCGACCGGGGCGCCGGTGATGATGAAGCCGTCGAACTTGCGGCCCTTGACCTCCTCCCAGGTTTCGTAGAAGGCGAAGAGATGCTCCTCGGGCGTGTTCTTCGGCCGGTAGCCGCCGATGCGCACCAGCGTCAGCTCCACCTGCAGCGGCGTCGCGCCGATCAGCCGGGCGATCTGGATTTCCGTCTTGATCTTGTTCGGCATCAGGTTCAAGAGCCCGATCTGCAGCGGCCGGATGTCCTGGCGGACCGCCGCCGTCTCGGTCATCACCCGCACGCCCTCGTTGACGAGCGTTTCGAAGGCGGGCAGCGTATCGGGAATCTTGATGGGCATGGTTCCACTCGATCAATACAAAAAAACCGGCGGCGAGATGATCGCGACCGGTCCTCGGAAATCCGTTCTTTCCTCGGCCCTTTAGCGATTTCTTTAACGTGGCTGCAAGCCGGCCGGCCAAATCACCACAGGATCGTTTGATAGCGTGGCGGAGGCCACGCGGTCAATGAAAAACACGGAGCCGCCACTGGAGGCGATCAAATCGGGCTCTTTAGCCGGCCTCGGACCTGCAACGGCTCCAAAGCCTCCTGCATTCCATAGCCGAGGCGGCCGCGCGCTTCAGCCATTGCGAGCCAGAAAAACCGAAATCGGATCGGCGGGCCGCCGCTGTCCGGCGTCATTTCGCAGTGCAACCAGCCTCGCCGCTGCTCGCCGGCAAGCGCCACATGAAAATAGTGTCGCCGGTGACAGATCTCCCTGCCGCTCTTGACGAAGTGGTAGTCTTGCGTGGCGAGGTGGACGAATTTGTCCGGCGGTGTCATCCCGGTTTCCTCGGCAAACTCCCGGCGGGCGGCCGCTTCGGGGCTCTCGCCCGGCTCCATCGTGCCGCCCGGCACCTGCAACTCCACCTCGGGAAAGTCCGGCTCATCGAAGACCAGCAGCGTGTCCTGCCAAGTAGCGTAGATCAGGACCTTATGTGCGTCCGGCCTCATGCGTCGCGGCGCGCCATGAAGGCAAGCCGCTCGAAAAGATGCACGTCCTGCTCGTTCTTCAAAAGCGCACCGTGCAGCTTCGGCAACATCGATTTCGGACCGGCGCGCAAGTCGGCCGGATCGATCCCGTCGGCGACCAGCAGGCGAATCCAGTCGAGCGCCTCCGACGTCGAGGGCTTCTTCTTCAGCCCCGGCACCTCGCGGATGCCGTAGAAGGCGGCAAGGGCTGCCGACAGCAGGGTCTTGCGGATGCCCGGATAATGGACCTCGACGATGCGGGCGAGCGTGTCGGCATCGGGGAAGCGGATATAGTGGAAGAAGCAGCGGCGCAGGAAGGCGTCCGGCAGCTCCTTCTCATTGTTGGAGGTGATGATGACGATCGGCCGATGCCGAGCACGGATCATCTCTCCGGTCTCGTAGACGTGGAACTCCATCCGGTCGAGTTCCTGCAACAGGTCGTTCGGAAACTCGATATCCGCCTTGTCGATCTCGTCGATCAGCAGCACCACCTTCTCCGACGCCTCGAAGGCCTGCCAGAGCTTGCCCTTGCGGATATAGTTTTTCACGTCGTTGACGCGAGCGTCGCCGAGTTGGCTGTCGCGCAGCCGCGAGACGGCGTCGTATTCGTAGAGCCCCTGCTGCGCCTTGGTGGTCGATTTGACGCTCCACTCGATGAGGTCGAGGCCGAGGGCCGCGGCAATCTGGCGGGCAAGCTCGGTCTTGCCGGTGCCGGGCTCGCCCTTGACGAGCAGCGGCCGCTCCAGCCCTATCGCCGCATTGATGGCGACCATCAGGTCCTTGTCGGCGATATAGTCGGCGGTGCCTTCAAACTGCATGGGCCTGCTACTCTCGCGCTTTGAGAAATCCGCTATATGGGCAAGAACGACCCCGCCTCACCCGCGAAACGCCGTGACCTCGATTTCGATCAGCATTTCCGGGCGGATGAGGTCGCAGACGATCATCGTCGCAGCCGGGCGGATCTCGCCAAAAACCTCGCCGAAGATCGGGAAGACCCGGTCGGCGAAGCTGGCATCGGTGACGTAGTAGTGGTTGCGCACGACGTCCGAAAGCAAGAAGCCGGCTTCCTTCAGCGCGGCATCGATCGTCTTCAGGCAGTTGCGCGCCTGCTCCTCGACCGTCTCCGGCATGGTCATGGTGGCATAGTCGTAGCCGGTCGTGCCGGAGACGAAGCACCAGTCGCTCTTGACGACGGCACGCGAATAGCCTGCCGTCTTCTCAAAGGGCGAACCAGTCGAAATCAGCCTGCGCGTCATTCGCGAGCCGCTCAGGCCCACGGATGCGATGCGGCGTTCTTCTTCTCGAAGCTGTCGATGGCGCCTGCCTTTTCGAGCGTCAGGCCGATGTCGTCCAGGCCGTTCAGCAGGCAGTGGCGCTTGAAGGCATCGATCTCGAACTTGATCGAGCCGCCGTCGGGGCCGGTGATTTCCTGGGCTTCCAGATCGACAGACAACACCGCGTTGGAGCCGCGGTTGGCATCGTCCATCAGCTTGTCGAGGTCGGCCTGGCTGACGACGATCGGCAGGATGCCGTTCTTGAAACAGTTGTTGTAGAAGATGTCGGCGAACGAGGTCGAGATGACGCAGCGGATGCCGAAATCGAGGAGCGCCCACGGCGCATGCTCGCGCGAGGAACCGCAGCCGAAATTGTCGCCGGCAACCAGGATCTTGGCGTTCTGGTAGGCCGGCTTGTTGAGCACGAAATCGGGGTTTGGCGTGCCGTCCTCGTTGTAGCGCGCCTCGGCGAAGAGTCCCGTGCCGAGCCCGGTGCGCTTGATCGTCTTCAGGTAATCCTTCGGGATGATCATGTCCGTGTCGATGTTGACGACGGGCAGGGGCGCAGCAACGCCGGTGAGCTTGACGAACTTGTCCATGGTCTAGCCTTCGATTTCAGCGGAAGTGTTGGGAGAGCGTTTAGATCAGTTTCGCGCCGAAATGAAGGAGAATCTGCGTCTGCGGGCCTTGGCGGGTCGATTCGGGAGCGTCCTTTGCGCGTTCAGTTGAGCGCGCAGCGTCCTAGAGATCGATGATCGTGCCGCGTCCGTCGTTCCAGATCCGCATTTCACGCTGCTGGCCGGCAGCTGCCCGGGTCCGCGCCGGCATCGGCTTCGCATTGAACCGCGCGGCGATTGCGCTGCCGATCGCAACGACGGCGGCGATGCCGGCGAGCGCCAGGGCCAGCGAGGCGGTCAGCACGAAGGCCGCAACCGTGATGGCAATGGCGGCGGCCGTGAAAAGAACAGAGCGGATGCTTTGCATGTTCGTCACCTTTCTATTAGGCCATGTGGTAGCTCGCGGCACCGCTTGCAAGAGGGCCCTTCGACCTTGCGCAAGGCAACAAAGGCGGGCACAACGGGTTGCATGACACGAGCGACCGATCATCATCCCGTGCGGCTCCGCCGCTCCGTGCTCAGCGTTCCGGCCGACAATCCCCGCGCGCTTGCCAAGATCAAGGATCTTGCCGCGGACGCGGTGATCTTCGACCTCGAGGATGCCGTGGCGCCCGAGCAAAAGACACAAGCCCGCGACGCCCTTGTCCGCCATCTGTCCGCGAACCGTCCTTCCGGCGAAGCGATCATCCGCATCAATGTGGCGGAATCGGGTTTCAGCGAAGTGGATCTTGTCGCTGCGCTTGCGGCACGCCCCGACGCCGTTCTTCTGCCGAAGGTCGAAAGCCCTGCCAACATCCAAGCCGTGCTCGATTGGTTTTCCGAAAACGACGCGCCTGAAAGCCTGCGGCTTTGGGCGATGATCGAGACGCCGCGCGGCGTCATCAACGCGCCGGCAATCGCCGAGATGGGGCGCACCCTCGGCGGTCGGCTCGATTGCTTCGTCGTCGGCCTCAACGACCTGCGCAAGGCGACGGGTGTGCCCGCCCTTCCCGGCCGCACCTATCTCGTGCCCTGGCTGATGCAGGTGCTGCTTGCCGCCCGCGGCAGCGGTCTCGACGCCATCGATGCCGTCTTCAACGATTTTCGCGATTCGGAGGGTTTTGCGGCCGAGTGCCGGCAGGGGCGCGACATGGGTTACGACGGCAAGATGCTGATCCACCCCGCCCAGATCGACGAAGCCAATCGCTGCTTCGGCATCGACCAGGCGGCACTCGACGAGGCGCACGCGATCATCGGCGCCTTCGCCCGGCCGGAACATGCAGGCAGGGGCGTGATCAATCTAAACGGCCGCATGGTCGAGCGCCTCCATCTCGACGAGGCGCTGAAACTCGCCGCGAAAGCGGACATCATCGAAAAGCGAAAGGTGAAACCTTGAAACTCTACCGATTTCTGACCGGTCCCGACGACGCTTCGTTTTGCCACAAGGTGACGGCGGCTTTGAACCAGGGTTGGAGCCTGCACGGCTCGCCCACCTATGCCTTCAACGCCGATACCCAGCACATGCAATGCGGCCAGGCGGTGGTGAAGGACGTGGAGGGCAAGGATTACCAGCCGGATATGAAGCTGTCGGAGCAGTAAGGCCGAATACCGGGCGCTTCCTCAGATAGGCTGCCCCGAAAGCAATCGCGGGTCCGCTTCGCCGGCAATGCCGGCCGCCTGGCGGATGAAGAAATTCTTGAGCGACGGCAGGCGATCGACGAGGCCGAGGCCGACGTCGCGCAGCACCCTCACCGGCGTGATGTCGTTGGAGAACAGCCGGTTCAGCACATCCGTCGTCACGCCCATGCGGAACGTGTCGAAGCGTCGCCAGATCTGGTAGCGCTCAAGGACGGCGAGCGAGCCGATGTCGAGGCCGAGCCGGTCCGCCTCGACGATCGTTTCGGCAAGGGCGGCCACGTCCTTGAAGCCGAGATTAAGGCCCTGGCCGGAGATCGGGTGAATGCCGTGGGCGGCATCGCCCGCCAGCGCGAAGCGCGGGGCCACGAAATCGCGCGCCAGCGTCAGGCCCAGCGGAAAGGCCCTGCGGCCGCCGACCACCTTGAGATGGCCGAGCTTATGGCCGAAGCGGCGCTCCAGTTCCTCTTCGAAAATGAAGTCATCCTCTTTCAGCAGCCTTTCGGCATCGTAGCTGCTCTCCGTCCAGACGAGCGAGGAGCGGTTGTTCTTGAGCGGCAGGGTGGCGAAGGGGCCGGCCGGCAGGAAATGCTCCTCCGCCGTGCCGCCATGCGGCCGCTCGTGCTCGACCGTCGTCACGATGCCGGACTGGCCGTAATCGAACTCGACGACCTTGATGCCGGCCGCCTCGCGCAATTTCGAACGCACGCCGTCGCAGGCGACCAGCAGCCGCGCCTCGAGCGCCTCGCCGCCGGCAAGCGTCACGGCAACGGCGTGATCGCCGCTCTTGAAGCTCTCGACCATCGCCGCCTGGCGGATGGCCACGCCGAGCTCCCGGCACGCGTCGCGCAAGGCGCCGACCAGCGCGGTGTTCGGCACCATATGCGCAAAGGGACGGCCCTCGCCGCCATCGCCCTCGAAGGTCAGAAATACGGGGCGAACGGGATCGGCGGCCTTCGAATCGGTGATCACCATCCTGAGGATCGGCTCGGCCTCCGGCGCGATCGCGCTCCAGACCCCGAGCACGTCGAGCATGCGCTCGGCAGCAAGCGCCACCGCGGAGGCTCGCTCGTCCCTTTTCCAAGCACCTTCCGGCGCGCCGTCGACAACCGTCACTTCAAGATGGGGAGCCGCTTTCTTGAACGATACGGCAAGCGACAGGCCGACATAACCGCCTCCGGCAATCAGTACATCGATCATCCCGCCTTCTCCCGTCGCACTTGAGCATCGATCCGTGCCTATATAGATCAATGCCATCGCCGTTCCTACTGCCGCATGTCTCCTTGAATCGGGGGCGATTTAAGGAGACACGCAGCAACTCAAAGTGTACAGCGGCCTTTGCGCGTCTGAAAGGCGCGCGGCGCTGTAGAGGAGACCGCCGAAATGTCGCGCCCCACCGAAACCCCCATGGATGCGCTTCTCGCCATTCTCGATCTCGAGAAGCTCGAGGTGAATCTGTTCCGCGGCTTGAGCCCCCAGGTTGGCTGGCAGCGAGTGTTCGGCGGACAGGTGATCGGCCAGGCGCTCGTCGCCGCACAACGCACCGTGGATGCAAGCCGCTACGTGCATTCGCTGCACGCCTATTTCCTGCGGCCCGGCGATCCCACCGTCCCGATCATCTACGAGGTGGACCGCATCCGCGACGGGTCGAGCTTCGCGACGCGCCGCGTCGTGGCGATCCAGCACGGCAAGGCGATCTTCTCCATGTCGGCCTCCTTCCAATTCGACGAGGGCGGATTCGACCATCAGTTCGACATCCCCGACGTGCCGATGCCGGAAGCCTTGCCGGGCGAAAAGGAGCTGCGGGAGAAATTCCTGGTCCACGCACCGGAGGCGATCCGCCGTTATTGGGAACGGCCACGGCCGATCGAGATCCGGCCGACCTCGCTCGAGCACTACTTCTCGCGCGACAAGGCCGCGCCGCGGCAGGACGTCTGGGTGAAGGCCGTCGGCCAGGTGCCGGACGAACGGCATCTGCAGGCGGCCGTGCTTGCCTATCTCTCCGACATGACGCTGCTCGATACCTCGCTCTATGCGCACGGCACTTCGGTCTTCGACCGGACGCTGCAGGTCGCGAGCCTCGACCATGCCATGTGGTTCCATCGGCCCTCCAAAATGGACGACTGGCTGCTCTATACCCAGGACAGCCCGAGCGCGCACGGCGCACGCGGCATGACGCGCGGCAGCCTGTTCGATCGTTCCGGCGTGCTGATCGCCTCGGTGGCACAGGAAGGCCTGATCCGTAAAAAGGCAGTTGAGTAAAAAATAGCCAGTTCTGAGCCATTTTTTGGCTTTTGCCTATTTTATCAGCTTTTCAATTGGCTGCTTTTTTAGCATTCCGCGATCGTCGGCGCATCAATCGTGGTTTTTTCGTGTCTTTTCCGGAATTTGCGGCCTCTGAATTGAATCTGGCACGCCCCTTGAATGTGACTTTTCGGTTGCCCAGCGCTTCACGCGCTTAAGCAGCAAGGAGAGACGGCCTCCCGCGCGGAGGCAGACAAGGATGGGAAGCCGATGAAAATTGTGATGGCCATTATCAAGCCGTTCAAGCTCGATGAGGTTCGCGAAGCCCTGACCGCCGTAGGCATCCAGGGTTTGACCGTGACCGAAGTGAAGGGTTACGGCCGCCAGAAGGGGCACACCGAAATTTACCGTGGCACCGAATACGCGGTGAGCTTCCTGCCGAAGCTGAAGATCGAGATCGCGGTTCCGTCGGAGATCGTCGACAAGGCCGTCGACGCGATCGCCTCGGCCGCCAAGACCGGCCAGATCGGCGACGGCAAGATCTTCGTCTATTCGATTGACCACGCCGTGCGCATCCGCACCGGCGAAACCGATTCAGAAGCGTTGTAAGCAGCGCCGATCAGGGAGCATTTCTCAATGTCATTCTACCTTTCCTCCTCTCTTCGACGCGTGGGCGCCGCTGCTGCCGCCTTGCTCGCGCCGGTCGTTGCCTTCGCCCAGGAGGCGGCGCCCGCCGCCGCCGAGGCCGTTGCCGCAACGCCGGTTCCGGACAAGGGCGACACCACCTGGATGCTGCTGTCGACCATCCTCGTCCTCTTGATGACCGTTCCCGGCCTCGCGCTCTTCTATGGCGGTCTTGTGCGCGCCAAGAACATGCTGTCGGTACTGATGCAGGTTCTGATGATCACCGCCGTGGTGATGATCATATGGGTGACCTATGGCTATTCGCTGGCCTTCACCGATGGCGGCTCGCTCAACTCCTTCATCGGCGGCTTCTCGAAAATGTTCCTGGCCGGCGTTGACACGACGACGCTTGCGGAAAGCTTCTCGAAGGGCGTCTTCATCCCCGAATACGTCTTCGTCGTCTTCCAGATGACCTTCGCCTGCATCACGCCGGCGCTGATCGTCGGCGCCTTCGCCGAGCGCATCAAGTTCTCGGCCGTCATGCTGTTCGTCATCCTGTGGGTCACCTTCGTCTACTTCCCGGTCGCCCACATGGTGTGGTTCTGGGGCGGTCCGAGCGCCTATACGGCCCCGACCGGCCTGATCTTCTCCTTCGGCGCGATCGATTTCGCCGGCGGTACCGTCGTCCACATCAATGCGGGCATCGCGGGCCTCGTCGGCGCGATCATGCTCGGCAAGCGCACGGGCTACAAGAAAGAGATCATGGCTCCGCATTCGATGACGCTCACCATGGTCGGCGCCTCGCTGCTGTGGGTCGGCTGGTTCGGCTTCAATGCCGGCTCGAACCTCGAAGCCAATGCTTATGCAGCCCTCGCCATGATCAACACCTTCCTGGCGACCGCAGCCGCGATCATCTCCTGGGCCGTCGTCGAAACGCTCGTCCGCGGCAAGGCTTCGATGCTCGGTGCCGCCTCGGGTGCCGTTGCCGGTCTCGTCGCGGTAACCCCGGCCGCCGGCTTTGCCGGCCCGATGGGCGCGATCGTCCTCGGCCTCGCCGTCTCGCCGGTCTGCTACTTCTTCGTCGACGTGGTGAAGAACAAGTTCCACTATGACGACAGCCTCGACGTGTTCGGCATCCACGGCGTCGGCGGCATCCTCGGCGCCATCGCAACCGGCATCCTCGTCAACCCGGCCCTCGGCGGTGCAGGTATCGTCGACTATTCGACCGCCGACTTCGCCGCCGGCTACGCCGGCACGGCAACGCAGGTCTGGGCGCAGCTGAAGGGCGTCCTCGTCACCGTCGTCTGGTCCGGTATCGGCTCGTTCATCCTGTTCAAGGTGGTCGATGCGATCGTCGGTCTGCGTGTCTCGGTCGAAGCGGAGCGCGAAGGTCTCGACCTCTCCTCGCACGGCGAAGCCGCCTATCACGCCAGCTAAGCGGATTGCGGCGCGGGCAGACCGGCGCCGCCATCAGTCCCGTCGCGATCCGCATATTTCGCGGATCGCCCTTCGCCCGGATCCTCGCGATCCGGGCTTTTTTTGTCCCTGACCGGCCTATCCACGGGTAAATCGGCGCCACACGCGCATGGTTAATGTCGCATTAACCCTACTCCGCTTAGGTTGATTCCATGGCACGCAATGTGCCTGGAGCATTCTGCGCCGGAACCGGTTCGGGCGGGCAAGGATGTTCTGCAATCAATGGCTGGAAGGCTCCCACCGTTCACTTGGCAAATGCGTGGCGCTCCGGCGGATCGAAACGGGCAGCAGGCAATATGAGCAGAAGCAACCCCGCAACGCTTGACAGCCGTTCCAACCGGTTCGTGCTGACCACCTTCCTCTGGCGCCAGACCGCGTCGCTGGCGGGTTTTGCGCTGTTCGGCACCCTGGCGATCGCCGTTGCCGCGCTTTCGACCTGGAACGTTGCCGATCCGAGCTTCTCCTATGCCACCTCGGAGGAGCCGACCAACCTGCTCGGCTATGCTGGCGCCGCCTTTGCCGACATCTTCATGCAATTCTTCGGCCTGGCGAGCGTCGTGGCGCTGCTGCCGGCGGTCGCCTGGGCACTCGTGCTCATCGGCAACAAGCCCTTCGACAAGGTTGTGAAGCGGTTTTGCCTGTGGTTCGTCGGCTCGGTGCTGGCAAGCGCCGCCTTGAGCTGTGTTCCGGCGCCGATCACCTGGCCGTTGCCGAACGGCCTCGGCGGCGTCTTCGGCGACATGATCCTGCGTTTCCCCGCGCTCTTCACCGGCACCTTCCCGACCGGCACCTTCGCGACCGTGCTCGCCTGCCTCTTCGCCGGGCCGGCGGCCTGGGCGCTGATCTTCAGCGCCGGCCTCATCGGCGTCAGCGACGAGGCGGAAGAGGAGCCGGCACCGGAACCCGTTCCGAGCAAGGCGCGCACCATCCGCGAAGAACTCGAGGACGAGGACGACGAAGGTCCGCTGACCTTGCTGATGGGTTCGCTCGCCCATATGCGCTTCACGGCACAGGCCCGGCTGCGGCGGGCCTTCGGCCTGAGCGCCAGCCGCGCCAAGCGCCAGTACGACGAACCCTATGACTTCAACAATGACGAATTCGGCACGCTGAACGAACCTGTCCGGCCGAAGGCGCAGGCCGGCGGCACACGCATCGAACCGTCGCTCGATCGTGCCGAACGCCGCATCGTCACGCCGCCGCCGATCGTCGCCGACGAGGACGAGCCGCCCTTCGACATCGACGAGCCCCGCCCCGCCGGCATCCTGCCGGACGACGAGGACGACATTGCCGCCGACTGGGCGCCGAGGCCCGCCCCTGCAAAGCCGATGGTCGCGCTGGGCGGCTCGCGGGTCGCCCCGCCGCCGGCACGACCCAAAAGCGGCCAGCGCATCGATCGCGAAGCCCAGCGCTCCTTTGTCGAGGACGACGGCGACTTCGCACTGCCACCGATCCATTTCCTCGCCGAGCCGAAGAATGTCGCGCGCGACGCCTCGCTTTCGGCCGATGCGCTCGAACAGAATGCCCGCATGCTCGAAGGCGTGCTCGAGGATTTCGGCGTCAAGGGCGAGATCATCCATGTCCGCCCCGGGCCCGTCGTGACACTCTATGAACTCGAGCCGGCGCCGGGGATCAAGTCGTCGCGCGTCATCGGCCTTGCCGACGACATCGCCCGCTCGATGAGCGCCATTGCTGCCCGCGTCGCCGTCGTGCCGGGCCGCAACGCCATCGGCATCGAACTGCCGAACCAGCGGCGCGAAATGGTCTATCTGCGCGAGCTGATCGGCTCGCGCGACTTCGAGACCACCAAGACGAAGCTCGCCATGGCGCTCGGCAAGACGATCGGCGGCGAACCGGTCGTCGCCGATCTCGCCAAGATGCCGCATTTGCTCGTCGCCGGCACGACCGGCTCGGGCAAGTCGGTGGCGATCAACACGATGATCCTGTCGCTGCTCTACCGCCTCACCCCCGACCAGTGCCGGCTGATCATGATCGATCCTAAGATGCTCGAGCTTTCCGTCTATGACGGCATTCCGCATCTGCTCTCGCCGGTGGTCACCGACCCGAAGAAGGCCGTCGTTGCGCTGAAATGGACCGTGCGCGAGATGGAAGAGCGCTACAAGAAGATGTCGAAGATCGGTGTCCGCAACATCGACGGCTTCAACACCCGCGTCGAACAGGCGCTGTTGAAGGGCGAGGCGATCACCCGCACCGTCCAGACCGGTTTCGACCGCCAGACCGGCGAGGCCGTCTACGAGACCGAGGAATTCGATCTTTCGCCGATGCCCTATATCGTCGTCATCATCGATGAGATGGCCGACCTGATGATGGTCGCGGGCAAGGATATCGAAGGTGCGGTGCAGCGGCTCGCCCAGATGGCGCGCGCTGCCGGCATCCACGTCATCATGGCGACCCAGCGCCCATCGGTCGACGTCATCACCGGCACGATCAAGGCCAATTTCCCGACCCGCATCTCCTTCCAGGTGACGTCGAAGATCGACAGCCGCACCATTCTCGGCGAACAGGGTGCCGAGCAGCTCCTCGGCCAGGGCGACATGCTCTACATGGCCGGAGGCGGGCGTATCCAGCGCGTCCACGGCCCCTTCGTCTCCGACACCGAAGTGGAAGAGGTGGTCGCCTATCTGAAGACGCAAGGGGTGCCGCAATATCTCGACGCCATCACCGAGGATGACGACGAGGAGAACGACGGCGGCGGACCGGCCGGCACCTCGAATCTGGCCGATTCCGAGGACCCCTACGACCAGGCGGTGGCGATCGTGCTGAGAGACGGCAAGGCCTCGACCTCCTATGTGCAGCGGCGCCTCGGCATCGGCTATAATAGGGCCGCATCGCTGATCGAGCGGATGGAACAGGAGGGCATCATCGGCCCGGCGAACCACGCCGGCAAGCGCGAGATCCTGGTGCCGACCGAGGCGGAGATCACGGGCCGGTAAGACTGGAAGACCGGCCGGTAACGGTCATTTGAGAAGGCCGCCGCCGCGGCAGCAGATAACGCCTTGAAGGCGCCCCACTTGCGCTCCAAATGACGCTGATATGAAGGAGACTGCGATGACAGAGACAAGAAACGGCGGCGGCGACACTCGGGCGATCTCGCGGCGTGTCTTCGTTTGCGGCCTGGCAGCGCTCGCAGGCATCGCCGGCACGACGCTGGACGCGGCCCCGGCTTCGGCGCAGGCCCCCGCCGTCGCCCAGAAGATCGCCGATCATTTTTCTTCGGTGAAGACGATGGCGGGCGAATTCGTGCAGTTCGGCCCGCGCGGCGAACAGACCGGCGGCAAGTTCTACATCCGCCGCCCCGGCCGCATCCGCTTCAACTACGAGGCGCCCTCGCCGATGCGCGTCATCGCCGACGGACGATCGGTGGTCATCGGCAACATGAAGCTCAAGACCTGGGACATCTATCCCTTGTCGAAGACGCCGCTCAATTTGCTCCTGAGCGAGCGGATCGATCTCCGCAGCCGCATGGTGCGCGACGTCCGGGTCGAACCCGATCTCATCACCATCGTGCTCGGCGACCGCTCGATCTTCGGCGATTCGACCATCACCATGATGTTCGACCCGAGGACCTACAATCTCAGGCAATGGACGATCACCGACGCGCAGAAGAAGGACACCTCGGTGATGATCTTCAACGTACAGACCGGCATCGAACTGGACGACAAGGTGTTCCGCATTCCCTATGACGAGGTCCGCAACAAGGGCGGCAAATAGCCATTGGCGCATAGCCGCGACAGGACTCTAGGGTCGCCTTCGGGCGGCCTTTTTCATGCTTGTCGAGTGGCGCCGGACCTGCTTAAACCGCCCCGTATTGCCGGACACCCGCATATCCAGAGGAATGAGAATGCCCCTTTCCATCGCCACGTGGAACATCAACTCCGTCCGCCTGCGCATGCCGCTGGTGGAGCATCTTCTCGTAAATTGGCAGCCTGACATCCTCTGCCTGCAGGAGACCAAGTGCCCGGACGATCAGTTTCCGTCGGCACCTTTGAAGAAGCTCGGCTACAACTACATCGAAATGCATGGGCAGAAGGGCTACCACGGCGTCGCGACCGTCTCTCGCCTGCCGCTGACCGAACTGACCGACCGCCGCGACTATTGCGGCGTCGGCGATGCGCGCCATCTCTCCGTCGTCTTCGCGGCCGGCGGCAAGACCATCCGCCTGCACAATTTCTATGTGCCGGCCGGCGGCGACGAGCCGGATCGCATGATCAACCCGAAATTCGGCCACAAGCTCGATTTCGTCGACGAGATGAAGCTGCTGCACGCCGAGGCGGAGGCGGGCATTTCCTCGATCCTGGTCGGCGACCTCAACATCGCTCCGCTCGAGCACGATGTCTGGTCGCACAAGCAGCTCCTGAAGATCGTCAGCCACACGCCCGTCGAAACCGACGGGCTCACCACGGTGATGACAGGCGGCGCCTGGGTCGACCTGATGCGCCAGCACACCCCGCCGCCCGAGAGGCTCTACACCTGGTGGAGCTATCGGGCGAAGGACTGGGCCGCCGCCGACCGCGGCCGCCGTCTCGACCACATCTGGTCCTCCGCCGACCTCGCCTCGAAGCTCGTCCGCGTCGACATTCTCAGGGAAGCACGTGGCTGGGAGCGCCCCTCGGACCATGTGCCGGTGATTGCGCATTTCGAGCTTTGATCGCCGCGCACTTGGGATTATCCCTCCCCACAGGTGGGAGGGGCTTTCTTGGGCAGAAGCGCCTTCGACTATGCAAAACGCCCGGCGAGCGCCTCGACGCGGCGGATCATCGCCTGCAGATTGTCGCGGATCCGGGCTTCGACCATTGCCGTCACTTCCGGATATTCTTCCAGCATGCGGCGGAAAAGCGGCCGGTTGATGCGGATCACCTCGCTGTCCTCGTCCGCGGTCGCTGTGAACTTGCGCTCGACCATCGAGATCAGCGCCAGTTCCGATAACAGAGCGCCGCGGCCGACGCTGTCGACCTGCTGCGCGCGCCCCTCGGCATTGAGCTTTGAGAGCGAAAAGCTCCCCGCGGCGACCGCATAGGCGCAGTCCGCCGGCGCTCCCTCGCGAAAAAGCTCGTGACCCTTCGCCACGCGGCGGCGCTCGGCGCCGAAGGCGATCAGCCGAAGCTTGTCATCGCCGATGTCGGCGAAGAGCGAGACGTTGGACAGAAGCGCGATGTCGTCATTGAGCGTCACGCAGCAATTCTCCTGACTCAGCTACGAGCAAGATGGGGAGGGAAAACCCGCAAATCCCGCCTTACGGAACGATCTTGTAGCCGCCGTTCTCTGTCACCAAAATCTCGGCATTGGAAGGGTCGCGTTCGATTTTCTGGCGCAGCCGGTAGACATGCGTCTCGAGCGTGTGGGTCGTCACGCCGGAATTATAGCCCCAAACCTCCTCGAGCAGGACGTCGCGGGTCACCACCTTCTGGTCGGCCCGGTAGAGGTAGCGGATGATCGCCGCCTCCTTCTCGGTCAGCCGGATCTTCTGGCCGTTATCCAACGTCAGCAATTTCTGGCTCGGCTTGAACGTGTAGGGACCGACACTGAAGGTAGCGTCCTCGCTCTGCTCATGCTGGCGCAGCTGGGCGCGGATACGGGCCAGCAGCACGGCGAAACGGAAGGGCTTGGTGACATAGTCGTTCGCGCCGGCCTCGAGCCCTAGGATCGTGTCCGAATCGGTATCGTGACCGGTCAGCATGATGATCGGCGCCTTGAATCCGCTCTTGCGCAACAGCTTCACCGCCTCGCGGCCGTCCATGTCCGGCAGGCCGACATCCATGATCAACAGGTCCACCTGGCGGGCGCGCGCCGTCTGGATGCCCTTGCCGGCGGTCGCTTCCTGCAGGAGATCGAACTCCTCGTAGAGAGAGAGCTGCTCTATCAACGTCTCACGCAGATCATTGTCATCGTCGACAAGTAGGATAGTGCGCGTCGCCATGGGACAGTTCCTGTTGCTTCCTGAATTTCAAACTAGCTCAATTGCCGCCCTTGGCAAAGCGCGGCGACCGCGCAATCTTGTCGGCTTGAAACCGTGCTTAGGGTGGCCGCGAGATCACGGGCAAAGCAAGAATTTGTGAGAATAATGCGCAAGAAAACGTCGGGAGTAAGATCGCGGAAATCCACGATTGTGGTGCGCACTGCGCCGCTTGACCGCCGGCGCGCGCTTCTGAGCTTCGACGGCAAAACCGAGCAGGCGGCGATCGGGCGAAGCGGCATCACCGCCATGAAGCGTGAAGGCGATGGCGCAACCCCGCGGGCGACGATGAGGCTGATCGGCGGGTTCACACGCCGCGACCGCGTGTCGCTGCCGCCGACGCGGCTGCCGATCCGCGGGATCCGTCGCGACATGCTCTGGTGCGACGCACCGCACCACGCTTCGTACAACCGCCCGGTCAGGGCGCCGTTTGCCGCTAGCCACGAGGCGATGATGCGCGATGACGGACTATACGACATCTGCCTCGTCATGGACTGGAACATCTCGTCCAGGCGGCGACAAGCCGGCTCGGCGATCTTCTTTCATCTCATTCGCCCCGGTTATGAGCCGACGCAAGGCTGCATCGCCGTCAGCTTGCCGGCGATGAAGCGGCTGCTGAGGCATATGCGCCGGGGAACGGCTGTCCGGGTGGCATAGCCGCGAAGACCGTCATTGCTTCTGCTTGAGCATGCGCGGCGTCACGAACCGGACGAGGCGGCCGCTGCCGGGCTCGATCTCCGACCATTGCCGGGCATCGAAATCGATGACCGCGAGGGCGGCCGTGGGGAATTTTTCACGCAGGCGCGGCAGCGCCTCACCCTCCCCGGCAAGGAGCAGTGCAAGCTCCTCCATGCCTGGATTGTGCCCGACGAGGAGGAGGCTGCGCACCGACGGCTCCACGCCACGTATCACACCGAGAATGGCTTTGGCCGCGACCTCGTAGATCCCGACGGCGTCACGGGAGTCGACGCTGGCCGGCAATGCCTCGGCCACCAGTTCCCAGGTCTCCTGGGCGCGCCGCGCCGTGGAAACAAGCGCCAGATCCGGCACGAGGCCGTGCTCGGCCATATAGGCGCCGATCACCGGGGCAGCCTTTCGCCCGCGCCCGGCGAGCGGCCGGCGATGGTCGGCCACCCCTTCTGGCCAGGCGGATTTCGCATGGCGGAGCAGCATCAGGCGGCGTGCGGCGGTCTTGTCGTGGTCGGCCATGAGGTTCTTCGCGGGTCAGGTGGAACGCGGCCATTGTGGCACCGTTGACGCCACTTGTCTGCCCGCGGAAGCTTCTTGTGACGCTCAATGAAAAAGGCCGCCCGAGAGGGCGGCCAGATGTGCCGGAAAAGCTCGAAACCGGCCTACTTCCACTCGCGGATATCGACGAAATGTCCCGCCACGGCGGCGGCGGCGGCCATTGCCGGCGAGACCAGATGGGTGCGTCCCTTGAAGCCCTGGCGGCCTTCGAAGTTGCGGTTCGAGGTCGAGGCGCAGCGTTCGCCCGGCTTCAGCCGGTCGTCGTTCATCGCCAGGCACATCGAGCAGCCCGGTTCGCGCCAGTCGAAACCGGCTTCCTTGAAGATCCTGTCGAGACCCTCGGCCTCCGCCTGTTCCTTGACGAGGCCGGAGCCCGGAACGATCATCGCCGAAACCGTCTGGGCGACCTTGCGGCCCTCGACCACCTTGGCGACGGCGCGCAGATCCTCGATGCGGCCGTTGGTGCAGGAGCCGATGAACACCCGGTCGATGGCGATATCGGTGATCTTCGTGCCCGGCTTCAGGCCCATATAGTCGAGCGCCCGCCATTTGGAAGCGCGCTTCGTCTCGTCCTGGATATCGTCCGGGTTCGGAACGGCGCCCTGGACCGAGATGACGTCTTCCGGAGAGGAGCCCCAGGAGACGATCGGCGGCAGGTTGGCGGCATCGAGCACGACGACGCGGTCGTAATGGGCGCCCTCGTCCGTGTGGAGCGTCTTCCAGTAGTCGAGCGCCATCTCCCAGGCCTTGCCCTTCGGCGCGCGCGGCTTGTCCTTGATATAGGCGAAGGTCGTCTCGTCCGGCGCGATCAGGCCGGCGCGGGCGCCGCCTTCGATCGTCATGTTGCAGACAGTCATGCGGCCTTCCATCGACAGTGAGCGGATCGCCTCGCCGGCAAACTCGATGACGTGGCCGGTGCCGCCGGCCGTACCGATCTCGCCGATGATGGCGAGGATGATGTCCTTGGCGGTGACGCCGGGCGGCAACTGCCCGTCGACGCGCACCAGCATGTTCTTCGCTTTCTTCTGGATCAGCGTCTGGGTCGCCAGAACATGCTCCACTTCCGACGTACCGATGCCGTGCGCCAGCGCTCCGAAGGCGCCGTGCGTCGAGGTGTGGCTGTCGCCGCAGACGATCGTCATGCCCGGCAGCGTGAAGCCCTGCTCGGGACCGACGATGTGGACGATGCCCTGGCGCTTGTCGTTCTCGGAATAATATTCGACGCCGAAATCGGCGGCGTTCTTGGCAAGCGCCTCGACCTGGATGCGGCTCTCCTCGTTCTTGATGCCGAGGTGGCGGTCCGGCGAGGTCGGCACGTTATGGTCGACGACGGCCAGCGTCTTTTCCGGCGCCCGGACCTTGCGGCCGGCCATGCGCAGGCCTTCGAAGGCCTGCGGACTCGTCACCTCGTGCACGAGGTGACGGTCGATGTAGAGCAGACAGGTGCCGTCATCCTGTTGATTGACCAGATGATCGTCCCAGATCTTGTCATAGAGGGTACGCGGTGCGCTCATGGCGAGATATCCATCGAATTTTCAAAATACGGAAAGCCGGCGGCGATGCTGCCGGAAACAACGCTGATCGGGCGATCAGGATAGGCGGCTCGTCAGAGCGCCGCAGACACGCGCGAAAAAACGCGCCGGCAGACGCTTGTGGTCCTGCAGCACGACGATTTTCTGGGCGCGACATCCGAACTTGGATTCCATGGCCGGTGCTCATATCAATTTTTTGACTGTTCGGCAATCGGCGACGATGGGGAGCATCGCCACCCCTTCCCTACTATCGTGCCTCTGCCCTTCTCAGCCGCCGCTCGAAGCCTCGCAGCGCTAGCGACAGGCTGATCGTCAGGATGAGATAGACATAGGCGACGATCGAATAGGTCTCGAAGAAGCGGAACGAGCCCGAGGCGTAAACCTTGCCCATCTGGGTGATGTCGGCGACGCCGAGCACCGAAACGAGCGAGGAATCCTTGACCATCGCCACGAAGTCGTTGCCGAGCGGCGGCAGGATGACGCGGATCGCCTGGGGGAAGACGACGAGCCGGAAGCGCTGGTAGCGCGTCAGGCCGAGCGCCTTGGCCGCCTCCACCTGCCCCTTGTCGACCGACAGGATGCCGGCGCGGAAGACCTCGGCGATAAAGGCCGAATAGCCGATCATCAGCGCGATGATCGCCCGCCACATCAGCGAAACGTCACGCACGACGAGCGGCTCCATGACGCCCGCTTTGACGAGCGGCACCGCCAGGAAGTTGACGGCTGTCACCAGCGCCGGCGCACCGACGAAGGCGATATAGAAGAGCAGGACGAGGATCGGCACGCCGCGAATGACTTCGGTGTAGAAGCGCGCCACCTGGCGCAGTGCGGCATGCTCGGAAAGCGCCATCAGCGCCACGCCGAGGCCGAGCATGGTCGCGAGCGCGAAGCCGACCAGGGTCACGAAGACGGTGACGCCGAGACCTTTCAGGACGACCGCGAAGACCTGAGCGAAGATGTCATTGGCGGCGATCACCGCGGCGAGCGCCACGGCGATTACAAGGAGGGCGACCAGCCACCAGGGATAGTCGCCCTTCTCGGAAGCGGATGAATTGACCGGCGCCATCGTGAGCGATCAGCCGCCCATCTTGTAGTCGAGGAACCACTTCTTGTTGAGCGCGTCGAAGGTGCCGTCCTCTTTCAGCGCCTTGATGGCGGCGTTGACCGGCTGAACGAGATCGGATCCCTTCGGGAAGATGAAGCCGAAATCCTCGGTGCCGAGCGGTTCGCCGACCACCTTGAGCGTACCTTCGGAGGAATCGACATAGCCTTTCGCCGCGACGCTGTCGGTCAGCACCAGATCGACGTCGCCGGCCTTCAGCGCCTGCACCGTCGCACCGAAGGTTTCGAACAGCTTGATGCGCGGGTTCTGCTCATTACCGTCGAGGATTTCGTAGACCGCCGTGTAGAAGGGCGAGGTCCCCGGCTGGGCACCGATCAGCGCGTCCTCGACCGCCGCGAAGCTCTTGGCGTCCTTGAAGCGCGCCTCGTCGGCGCGCACCAGCATGAACTGCTGCGAGCGCATATAGGGATCGGAGAAGTCGACCTTCTCCTTGCGGTCGTCCTTGATGGTGATGCCGGTCATGCCGATCTGATACTGGCCGTCGGACACCGACTGGATCATCGCGTCCCAGCTGGTGTTCTGATACTCGACCTTGAAGTTCAGCCGCTTGGCGATCTCGTTCATCGCGTCATATTCCCAGCCGACCGCCTGGCCGGACTTCGGATCGACGAATTGCAGCGGGGGGTAGGCGTTCTCGGTGACGACGATGACCGTCTTGCCACCAAGGTCGGGCAGGTCGCTCGCGACGGCGGGCGCGGAAAATGCGAAGGGAACGGCGAGGGCAGCGGCGATGCCCGTGAGCACGTGGCGGCGGATTGTCATTGGAGAAACTCCCGAAAATTGTGGCGCCCGAAAATGTCACGAATTTCGTCGGGAAGACAAGCGGATAGTACCAAAAAGAAAGGCGGCTCGAAGGCCGCCTTTCCGCACAACTCCGGAGAGTCGAAATCTTATTCTGCTGCCGCTTCCGCAGCCTTTGCCTCTTCGGCTGCCTTTGCTTCGGCGGCTTCGGCGGCTGCCTTCTCGGCGGCGAGCGCCTGGGCGGCTGCAATCTTCTCAGCCTCGATGCGTGCCTTCTCCTCGGCAACGGCCTGGCGTTCGGCTTCGTTCAGCTTGCGGGCGCGCGTGCCGGTGTTCTCGACGATGCGAGCCGACTTGCCGCGACGATCGCGCAGGTAGTAGAGCTTGGCGCGGCGGACCTTACCGCGGCGGACCACTTCGACGCTCTCGACGAGCGGCGAGTAGACCGGGAATACGCGCTCGACGCCTTCGCCGTAGGAAATCTTGCGAACCGTGAAGCTCTCGTTGAGGCCGCCGCCGGAACGGGCGATGCAGACGCCTTCATAGGCCTGAACGCGGGTACGGTTGCCTTCGACGACGCGGACATTGACGCGGAGGGTGTCGCCGGCGGAGAAATCGGGAAGGGTGCGCTTGGCGGCGATCTTGGCGGCCTGTTCGGCTTCCAGCTGCTGGATGATGTTCATCGGTCTAACCTTTGCTTTCTTCTGAAACAGCCAGAGCGCTCTCGGCCGGCCCTGTCGGATTTCCTTCAGGCCTTGTCCTCTTTAAGGACAGGAGCGGATTCGCCATTCTTTCTTGGTGGTCGATGGGCAAGAACCCGAACCGGGGCGGCACTTACACCAAACGAGGCCGCTTGTCATCCCCGATCGTAGATTTTCTCGATCGAGAGGAGGGCGAATTCGGGAGTGTCGGACGCGCCGATTGTACGAGCGGCCGAGGCATGATAAGGAAAACTTATTATTTTCCCTTGTGAACGGACCGATGCCCCGAAAACTCGAATCCGACACGATCGGATTGCTGCTCACCGATGTCTCGCGCCTGCTGCGCGGTGCCTTCGACCGCAAGGTCAACGCGATGGCGCTCGGCATCACCCCCGGTGAAGCGCGTACGCTGATCCAGGTCGCCGTGACCGAGGGCATTAAGCAGGCGGAGATCGCCACCCGCATGGGGATCGAGCCGATGACGCTCTCGGCCTATCTCGATCGCCTCGAGGCGCTGGAACTGGTGGCGCGGGTGCCTGATCCGGCCGACCGGCGCGCCAAGAATGTCGTCATCACCGAGAAGGCCGACCCGCTGCTTTCCGAGCTGATGAACGGGCTGCGGGAGATGATGAACGCCTATACCGAGAGCCTCGGCGACGAGGGCCGCGAGCAGCTGCGCGGCAGCCTCAGGATCCTCCGCGACAATCTTCGCCGTCTGGATCCCTGCCTTGCCGGCAAGGAGAAGACGCAATGACGCTCAGGATGAGCGAACGGCGCACGAGCATCATCGGCGCCTTCCTGGTGGCGCTCGGCCCTGTTTCGATGGCGCTCTATACGCCGGCCATGCCGGAACTCGTCCGCGCCTTCGCCTCCAGCGAAGCGGCGATCAAGATGACGCTGTCGCTCTATTTCGGCGGCTTCGCCTTCGCGCAGCTCGTTTCCGGCACACTTTCCGACGTCATCGGCCGCCGGCCGGCGACGCTGATCTTCATGGCGATCTATCTCGCCGGCAGTCTGATGGCCGCCTTTGCGCCGTCGATCGCCGTGCTGCTCGCCGGGCGGCTGGTGCAGGGGATCGGCGCCTCAGTCGGCATGACGGTCGCCCGCGCCATCGTCCGCGACCAGTTCACCGGCACCACGGCAGCCCGCATCATGAACATGATCGGCATGATGCTGGCGCTCGGGCCGGCCGTCTCGCCGACGCTCGGCGGCGTTGCGCTTGGTCTTTTCGGCTGGCAGTCGATCTTCCTGCTGATGGTCGGCTTCGCGCTGATGGCCTGCCTCACCGTGCAGTTCTTCATGGCCGAGACGGTGGTGCCCGACCGCAGCAAGGGACATCTGCGGCCGATCCTTGCGGCCTATCGCGAGCTGCTGGCCGACAGCCGCTTCGTCTCCTCGACGCTGGTGATCGCCGGCGCGGTCGGTGCGCTCTATGCCTGGGCGACGATGCTGCCCTTCGTGCTGATCAGTGAGGTCGGGCTGACGCCGACCGAGTTCGGCGTCGGCATGTTGATGCAATCGGGCCTGTTCTTTTCCGGCACGGTGACGGTGCGGCTGCTGATGCGGCGCTTCACGCCGCAGGCGCTGGTGCCCGCCGGCCTCTCATTCATCGGCGCATCGAGCCTCATCCTTGCCTTTACAATGCATGCGATGGAGCCGACCTTTCTCTCGGTCATGGGCCCGGTCGGCATCTACGCCTTCGGCATCGCCTTCGTTATGCCCTATATGATGACCGCGGCAATGGCTCCCTTCCCGCATATCGCTGGCACGGCATCGGCGATGATGGGCTTCATCCAGATGGGCTCGGGCCTTCTCGGCGGCGCGCTCGCCGCCCTTGTCGGTGCACCCGCCCTGGCGCTCGGGACGATCATCCCCGGCTTCGGCCTGATCTCCATAGCAAGCTATTTTTGGTATCGCCGGACCGTCCGTCAGCGCCCCTTGACCGTGCCGGCCTCCTCCGAGGAGCCCCTGCGCGACGCGGCGGAATAGCGCTGGAGAGAGCGTCCGCATTTTTGCCCCGCCCTCGCGTCCCAAGCAGATCAAATACGAAAAAGCCACGGCGGATCGCTCCGCCGCGGCCATGCCTCGAATATTCCTTGCCTTATCGGTTACGCGCGGCGAGCGTGCGCAGGCGCAGGGCGTTCAGCTTGATGAAGCCGGCGGCGTCCTTCTGGTCGTAGGCGCCCTGGTCGTCCTCGAAGGTGACCAGCTTGTCGGAATAGAGCGATTTCGGGCTTTCACGGCCGATGACCATGACATTGCCCTTGTAGAGCTTCAGCGTCACTTCGCCTTCGACATGCTCCTGGCTCTTGTCGATCGCCGCCTGCAGCATCTCGCGCTCCGGCGAGAACCAGAAGCCATAATAGATGAGCTCGGCATAGCGCGGCATCAGCTCATCCTTCAGATGTGCAGCGCCGCGGTCGAGCGTGATGCTTTCAATCGCCCGATGGGCGGCGAGCAGGATCGTGCCGCCGGGGGTTTCGTAGACGCCGCGCGACTTCATGCCGACGAAACGGTTCTCGACGAGGTCGAGGCGGCCGATGCCGTTGTCACGGCCGTAGTCATTGAGCTTGGCAAGCAGCGTCGCCGGCGACAGGCGCACGCCGTCGATCGAAACGGCGTCGCCCCGCTCGAAGCCGATCTTGATGACGGTCGCCTGATCGGGAGCCGCTTCCGGCGAGATCGTGCGCATGTGCACATATTCCGGCGCCTCCTGCGCCGGGTCTTCCAGCACCTTGCCTTCCGATGAGGAATGCAGCAGGTTGGCGTCGACGGAGAAGGGCGCCTCGCCCTTCTTGTCTTTGGCGACGGGAATCTGGTGCTTTTCGGCGAATTCGAGCAGCTCGGTGCGGCTCTTGAACGACCAGTCACGCCAGGGGGCGATGATCTTGATGTCGGGGTTCAGCGCATAGGCCGATAGTTCGAAGCGGACCTGGTCGTTGCCCTTGCCGGTCGCGCCGTGGGCGATGGCGTCGGCGCCGGTCTTTTTGGCGATGTCGATCAGGTGCTTGGAGATCAGCGGACGGGCGATCGAAGTGCCGAGCAGATAGACACCTTCATAGACTGCATTGGCGCGGAACATCGGGAAGACGAAGTCGCGTACGAATTCCTCGCGCACGTCTTCGATGTAGATTTCCTTGATGCCGAGCATCTCGGCCTTCTTGCGCGCCGGTTCCAGCTCCTCGCCCTGGCCGAGATCGGCGGTGAAGGTCACCACTTCGGCGCCCAGCTCCGTCTCCAGCCATTTGAGGATGATCGAGGTGTCGAGACCGCCGGAATAGGCGAGAACGACCTTCTTCACGTCTTTGTGCGATGCCATGATGTCTGTCCGTGCTTCGAGGGCGGAAGTGCCGCCGTGAAAAAATCTGCGGCACTTTAGCCAGAACTCGAAGCGATACAAGCGGTACCAGCGGCATTCGGACGAATCTGCTGGCGAAAGCGCGTAAGCTTCGGTATCAGCAAAGACCTGCGCCTGAGGAATAGCCATGGACTTCCTGCCCAGCCTGCCGACCCTCCTCGCCTTTGCCGCTGCGAGCCTGCTTTTGGCCGCGACGCCGGGACCCGACATGACGCTGTCGATCAGCCGGGCACTGGCCCAGGGCAAGAAGGCCGCGCTCTTCGTCGTGGTCGGCACCGGGCTCGGCATCGTCGTTCACACGCTGCTCGTCGCCTTCGGCATCTCGGCGCTGATCACCGCCTCGCCGACAGCTTTCCTGGTTTTGAAGACGGGCGGCGCCGCCTATCTCCTGTGGCTGGCGATCCAGGCGATCCGCTACGGGTCGAGCCTGTCAGTGACGAAGGTCACGGAGGCGAAGGGCTCGGCGCTTTCAAACATTGCGACCGGCTTCTCGGTCAACATCCTGAACCCTAAGGTCGTGATCTTCTTCATGACCTTCCTGCCGCAATTCGTCAGCGCCGACGATCCGGCCGTGACCGGCAAGCTCCTGTTCCTCGGCTTCTTCTTCATCGCCATCGGCATGCCGGTCAACGCGCTGGTGGTGCTCGCCGCCGACTGGCTGGCGGCCTGGCTGCAGCGCAACAGGCGGGTGATGCGAGCGCTCGATTACAGCTTCGCCGGGGTGTTTTCGGTGTTTGCGGTGAAGATTTTTTTGACGCAGGCGCGGTAAGCGGTTCGACCCGCGACGGCGTTTCTCGCCCCTCAATCCTCGCCGTGATTGGCGATCATCATCGCCTCGAAGGCGAGCCGGTCGACCTTGCGCATGCGCTCCGACTCCGACTTGAGCTGGCCGCAGGCGGCGAGGATGTCGCGGCCGCGCGGGGTGCGGATCGGCGAGGCGTAGCCGGCCTGGTTGATGAAATCCGCGAAAGCCTCAATCTGCTCCCAGTCCGAACACTGGTAGTTGGTCCCCGGCCAGGGATTGAAGGGGATCAGGTTGATCTTCGCCGGGATGCCCTTCAGGAGCTTCACCAGCTCCTTGGCGTCCTCCAGGCTGTCGTTGACGTCCTTCAGCATCACATATTCGAAGGTGATGCGGCGCGCGTTGGAAAGGCCCGGATAGGCGCGGCAGGCCTCCATCAGCTCCTTCAGCGGGTATTTCTTGTTGATCGGCACGAGCATGTCGCGCAGTTCGTCGTTGACGGCGTGCAGCGAGATTGCCAGCATGACGCCGATCTCCTCGCCGGTGCGATAGATCTCCGGAACGATCCCGGAGGTCGACAGCGTGATGCGCCGCTTCGACAGGGAGAGGCCGTCGCCGTCCGAGGCGATCAGCAGCGCCGTCTTGACGTTCTCGAAATTATAGAGCGGCTCGCCCATGCCCATCATCACGATATTGGTGATCTTGCGGCCCTCGGCCGGGACGATGGCGCCCTGCGGCGTGTCGCGCTCCGGAAAGTCGCCGAGCCGGTCGCGGGCGAGCAGAAGCTGTGAGAGGATTTCCTCGGCCGTCAGGTTGCGCACCAGCTTCTGCGTGCCGGTGTGGCAGAAGGAACAGGTGAGCGTACAGCCGACCTGGCTCGAAATGCAGAGCGTGCCGCGGCCTTCCTCGGGAATATAGACCGTTTCGATCTCCACCGGCCGGCCGGCACCGCGCGGCGGAAAGCGCAACAGCCATTTGCGCGTGCCGTCGCCCGAAACCTGCTCTTCGACGATTTCGGGCCGGGCAACGGTAAAATGCTGCTTGAGCATTTCGCGCATGTCCTTAGAGACATTCGACATCTGGTCGAAGTCCGAGACGCCGCGCACATAGAGCCAATGCCAGAGCTGGCTGACGCGCATCTTCACCTGCCGCTCCGGCACGCCTTTTTCGACGAGCAGCTTGGCCATGTCCTCGCGCAACAGGCCGATCAGCGACGGCTTCTCCGTCTGCGGCACAACGCGCACCTGCGGCGCCTTGACGATATCCGCCCTGTTCAAGATGTCGGTGGCTGCCATGCTCTCGATGTCCTGTCGTACAGCAAACGAGGTGCCCGGAGAACGCTTCCGGACGATTTCCCAGTGCTCGAATTGAAATGGTGAGCCGCGACGCGCGCTCGATGGGGCGCGGGGCTCCGAATTTCCGGGCGCTTTACCATTCTTTCGGCCGCGAGTCACCATGAGCGCTTAAGCCGAAAGCAAAAAGGCCGGCTGAGCGGCCGGCCTTCGCGATCAACAAAGCACCGTTTCGGCCTACTTGCAGGCCTCGATCTGCTTCAAGGCGGCGGAGATGCCGGAAAGCGAATAGGAGTAGGAGGTCGCCGTGCCCTTGCGGGACTTGGCGTTGACCGACATGTCCTTGCCCGATTTCATTGCCGCGACCAGCGCCGGCTCTTCCGCGGCGTTCTCCACCCAGGCAGAGTTGCCTTTGGTGAACATGATGAAGGTGCGTCCGTCGATGACCACGTTGACCTTTGAATTGTCCTGCAGTTGATAGCCCACCATCACCTGCGGCTCGTAGCTGATGTTCTGCCCCGGGCGCTGCGAGACGAGGAAGAAGATGTCACCGTGGTCGACACCGGCAGGGCTCTTTTCCTTCGGCACGGACAGGACATAGCAGACCTTGCCGCCACCCGACTGGTAGGAGTAGGCGCCCCAGGCATTGAACTGCTGGATTCGTGTCGGCGATTGCGCGGAAGCCGTGCCGGCTGCCGCCATTACGAGTACGATTGCAGTTGCGATCTTTCTTGCAAACATGAGTTCCTGCCGATTTCCTAGCTTGCGGTCGCCCGAACCAGGCTTACACGGGCAACGCATAGTCACGATTTGAATTTATTTTGACTTAATTCAGGTTACCAAACCGTCAACGATCGCCGCAATCGTCGCGTCTCGCCCCGCCGAGAACGGTCCGCCCACGGCCTCCGGCCATTTTGCGGGCATGCGGTTCGTCCCTGTGCGGATTTGCCCGTCCGGTCGGACGTGGCGGGCCGTGGTCGGTGGTCTTCCTGTTTCAAATCTCGTCGGACGCGCCGTTCTGCTGCCTCACGCCCACAGCCGTCACGTTTACGGAATCTATGTCACAAAGAATCGGGCAAGAGTTTGTCGTTTGGGGGCGGCAATGCGGCGGGGGTGACGCAGCTAGTCGTCGGGCCGCTCGCCGAACGTCTCGTCGGCCTTGCGATAATGTGTCTCCTTGATCTGGCCGCTGATCGCCGCGAAGGCGGCAGTCAGCACGGCAACGTCGTCGGAGAAGCCGACGGCGGCGAGCACGTCGGGCACGAAATCGAGCGGCAGGACGAAATAGGCCAGTGCGGCAAGCAGGATCCCGCGGGTGCGCGTCGGCGTATGAGGGTCCACGGCGCAATAATAGGCGGCGACGAGATCGCGGCTGAAGGGAATCTGGCGGACCGCCCTGCGGAAGGTCGGCCAGAAGCGGCGGCGCACCTTGCGCTCGCGGCGCTCCTGCTCGGATTCCTCGCCCGGAAGGAGAATTTCACCGATCTTCACGTCGTCCATCGCGTCCGTTCCGCTTGTCACCAGCCAGATATGGGCATGGCAGGCGCTATTTCAAATGGCGCTATTTCAGATGATCCGGCATCCGGCCGGCGGCCGCCTGGTCCATCTTCGCCGCCAGCTTGAAGTCAAGCTCCGTCAGACCGCTGGCATCATGCGTCGAAAGCGTGACATCGACCCTGTTGTAGACATTGAACCATTCCGGATGGTGGTTGAGCTTCTCCGCCGCGAGAGCGCATTGCGTCATGAAGCTGAAGGCTTCGGCGAAATTGCGGAAGCGAAACGCCTTCCAAATCGAGGCCCCATCCTCGGCGAGAACCCAGCCTTCCATCCCGTGCAGATGTTCGGCGATGGCTACGGCATCGAGCTTTTCAGGCCTCATGCGGTTTTCTCCCTGCCGTTTTCAGGCTAACCATGCCGCGTGGACGTGCGGTCGAATGCTCCATGGATACCATGAAACCCGTCAGAATTCTCTTCGTTTGTCTCGGCAATATCTGCCGATCGCCATTGGCAGAGGGCGTGATGCGCGAGCTTGCGAGCCGAAACGGCTATGGCGATGTGGTCTCGGTCGATTCAGCCGGCATCGGGGCATGGCATATCGGCCATTCGCCCGACCGGCGTTCGATCGCGGTGGCCAAGGCCCACGGCATCGACATTTCGCCTCTGCGCGGCAGGCAGATCGACGCGGCCGATCTTGCGGCCTTCGATCTGATCCTCGGCATGGACAGCCGCAATGTCGCCGAGCTCCGGGGGCTTGCCTCGCCCGAGACGGCCCGCAAGGTGCATCTGTTCATGGCGTTCGCCACGGGCCGGAGCGACGACGTCCCGGATCCCTATTACGAAACGGCGGATGCCTTCGAGGCGCTCTACCAGATGCTCGAGGCCGGCTGCTCCTCGCTGCTTGCGAAGCTCGTGCGGCCTTCATGAAGCGGGAACACCTCTTCCGTCAGATAGGGCCCGCCGCCCACCGAGTCGCGCGAGGACAGGAGCACGAAGCGCGGAACGATAAAGGGCGCGGTCATGAAATTGCCGCGCCCTGATAGATACTCGACGACGTCGTCGACACGTGAGGCGCGTAGTCGCGCCAGCGTCACGTGCGGCGTGAACTTGCGCGGGTCCGGCGGCAGGCCGAGACGCTGGCAGATGCGTTCGATTTCCGCCTGCAGTGCATACATGTCCGGATTGTTGCTGACGCCGGCCCAGACCGAATGCGGCTTCTTCGAGCCGAAGGCACCGGTGCCCGTCAACTGCAGCTGGAATTCTGGGCGTTCGATGCGGTCGAGGCTGTCGATGATTTCGTTGGCGGTGCGCCAGTCGACGTCGCCGATGAAACGCAGGGTGATATGGTAGTTTTCCACATCGATCCATCGAGCTCCGGGAAGACCTCCGCGCAGCAATGAAAGACTCATTGCTGCATTGCGCGGAATTTCGAGGGCGGTGAATAGTCTCGGCATGGCGAGTTCCCCGAATCTCTTGCAGATGTCTTAGCGAATCACGCATCGACTCTGCACGCAACTGTTATTTGGAGAGTTGAGAATTTAACATCTGCTTAATTGTGGATGTCGTCATTCTCCTTTCTGCAGTGATCTGACGAATTGCTCGGCCGTTGGAAGAAAACGCTCCACCATTACGGCAATGCCATCGCTGTTCGGATGCATGCCGTCGTCGAGTTGCAGTCCTGCTTTGGTTACGACTCCATCGAGGAAGAAAGGGTAGAAGGCGAGATTGTGTTCCCTAGCGAGGTCGGAATAAATCAAATTGAAGCGCGCGCCGTAGTCGCCACCCATGTTCGGCGGAGCCAGCATGCCGACGAGCAGAACCGCAATACCGCGCTCCTGAAGCCGCGTGATCATGGCGACCAGGTTCTTGCGGGTCTCCTCGGGCGGGATGCCGCGCAGTGCATCGTTGGCGCCGAGCTCGAGGATCACGCCCTTCGTGCCGTCAGGCACCGACCAGTCTACGCGGGCAAGGCCGCCCGAGGTCGTGTCGCCGGAGACGCCCGCATTGGCGATCGTGACATCGAGGCCCTTGTCCTTGAGCGCCTTCTCAAGCCGGGCGGGAAAGGCATCCTCCGGCGGAAGCTGGTAGCCGGCCATCAGGCTGTCGCCGAAGCCGACGAGACTCAGGCTTTCTGCCCGGGCTGTCGCCGATAACGCGATTGTCATTGCAAGGCTCAAGAAAAACGGGAGAAAATCTTTCAATCGCATGCTTCCGTTCCTAAATCGGCGGGCAATCTTTTCGTTATTCCATCTCTCTTTCATATAGGGTCGTTCCGCGTGGCAAAAACCATCATTGAACTGAAAAATGCGGACCTGACCCTCGGCGAGGCGGCCGCCTCGGTGCATGTGCTGAAAGGCATGAGCCTTACCATCAATGCCGGCGAATCCGTCGGCATCGTCGGGCCGTCCGGCTCGGGAAAATCGACCCTGTTGATGGTCATGGCCGGCCTCGAGCGCCTCGATGGCGGCGAGATCGTCATCGATGGCACGGCTCTGCACCGCATGAGCGAGGACGAGATCGCCGATTTCCGCGGCCGCAGTATCGGTATCGTCTTCCAGTCCTTTCATCTCATCCCCAACATGACCGCGCTCGAAAACGTCGCGGTGCCGCTGGAGCTTGCCAATGTGCGCGACGCTTTCGACATCGCCCGCCGGGAGCTCGTCGCCGTCGGACTCGGCGAGCGGCTGACGCATTATCCGGGGCAACTTTCCGGCGGCGAGCAGCAACGCGTGGCGATCGCCCGGGCGCTGGCACCGTCGCCGAAACTGCTGATCGCCGACGAGCCGACCGGAAATCTCGATGCCGAAACGGGCCGGCAGATCGCCGATCTGCTCTTTGCCGAGCAGCGCGAGCGTGGCATGACCCTCATACTCGTCACCCATGATGCGGCGCTCGCCGGCCGCTGCTCGCGCCAGGTGCGGGTCCGTTCGGGCGAGATCGTCTCCGGCGGCGAGGCAGCGCCCCTGACCGAACCGGCCCGTCCGGAGGCCGCATCGGCATGAGCGCAGCCACGGTCATCCGCCGTCTTCGCCCGTTCCTCGCCTTTCGCCTGGCGCTCCGGGAGATGCGCGGTGGTCTCAAGGGCTTTTATATCTTCCTTGCCTGCATCGCGCTCGGTACGGCGGCGATCACCGGCGTCAATTCGCTGTCGCAGTCGATCAGCGCGACGATCGCCTCGCGGGGCCAGGAAATCCTTGCCGGCGATATCCGCTTCGAACTCAACAATCGTATCGCAACACCAAAGGAGCGCGCCTTTCTCGGCGGTTTCGGTGATGTTTCGGCATCCGCCAGCTTGCGCTCGATGGCCCGCCTTCCGGACGGGTCGAACCAGGCGCTGGTGGAGTTGAAAGCCGTCGACGGCGCCTATCCGCTCTATGGTGCGCTTGAAAGCGATCCGGCAAAGCCGCTTGCCGAACTCCTTGCGAAGGATGGCGACGTCTACGGTGCCGTTGCCGCGCCGCTGCTCCTCGAGCGGCTCGGCATCGCCCCGGGCGCCGAGATACTGCTCGGCAATGCGCGGATCCGCGTCAATGCCACGCTGATCCGCGAGCCGGACGCGCTGTCCGACGGTTTCGGCTTCGCGCCGCGGCTGATGGTATCGGCCGAGGCGCTCGCCGCTTCGGGCCTGGTCCAGACCGGCAGCCTCGTCGAGCACACTTACAAGATCAGGCTCGCCGAACCCTCGCGTGTCGCATCGATCCGCACGGAAGCGCAGGCGCGGTTTCCCACGGCCGGCTGGTCGATCCGCACCAGCAGCAATGCCGCCCCCTCACTCAACGCCAACATCACTCGCTTCTCGCAGTTCCTGACGCTTGTCGGGCTGACGGCGCTGATCGTCGGCGGCGTCGGGGTCGGCAATGCGGTGCGCTCCTACCTCGACGGCAAGCGCGGCGTCATCGCCACCTTCAAATGCCTCGGCGCGCCGGCTTCGCTGGTAGCGATGATCTACCTCATGCAGATCCTGATGATCGCCTCGATCGGCATCGCCATCGGCCTCGCGCTCGGCGCCTTGATCCCCTTCGTGGCGGCACAGTTCCTCGCGGACGTCTTGCCCGTGTCGACATCCTTCGAGCTCTATCCCTCGGCGCTTGGCCTTGCGGCGCTCTTCGGCGTGCTGACGGCGCTGGCCTTTGCGGTTCTGCCGCTCGGCCGGGCGCGTCGGGTGCCGGCCACCGCCCTTTTCCGTCAGCAGGGTTTCGAACCAAGCGGTTTTCCCGCCTGGCCCTATCTCACGGGCGCGCTCGTCTGCCTTGCGGCGCTCGCCGGCCTCGCCGTCTGGACCGCCTATGACCGCTACATCTCGCTGATCTTTCTCGGCGCGATCGCCTTTGCCTTCGTCGTCCTGCGTGCCGTTGCCTTCCTTATCGGCTGGCTGGCGCGGCGCAGCCCGCGCGTCCACTCGCCGGCCCTCCGGCTGGCGATCGGCAATATACACCGGCCCGGCGCACTGACGCCCTCGGTGGTCCTGTCGCTCGGCCTGGGCCTGGCGCTTCTGGTCACGCTCGCACTCATCGACGGCAATCTGCGGCGCGAGCTGACCGGCAGCATGTCGGAGCGCGCGCCGAATTTCTTCTTCGTCGACATCCAGGGTCACGAGATCGACGGCTTCCGATCGCTGCTCGGCGGCGCCATGCCGAAGGGCAAGATCGTCGAGGTGCCGATGCTGCGCGGCCGCATCGTCGCGCTCAACGGAGAGGACGTGAACAGCCGCACCGTGCCGCCCGGCGGACAATGGGTCTTGCGCGGCGACCGCGGCATTACCTATGCGAAGAACAAGCCGGAGAATTCGACGCTCACGGCGGGTGCCTGGTGGCCCGCCGACTACAACGGCGAACCGCTCGTCTCCTTCTCCGCGGAAGAGGCCGGCGAGCTTGGCCTGAAGCTCGGCGACACAGTCACGGTCAACGTGCTCGGCCGCAACGTCACCGCCCGGATCGCCAATTTCCGCAATGTCGAATGGGAATCGCTGTCGATCAATTTCGTCATGGTCTTTTCGCCCAACACCTTTGCCGGGGCGCCGCATGCCTGGCTGGCGACGATCATCGACCCGGATGCCACGGCGGCGGAAGAAACGGCAGTGCTGAAATCCGTCACCAACACCTATCCGACGATCACCAGCGTCCGCGTCAAGGACGCGCTCGATATCGTGAATACGCTGCTCGGGCAGCTCGCGACGGCAATCCGCGCCGCCGCCGCCGTGGCGCTGATCGCATCCGTGCTGGTGCTCGCCGGCGCGCTTGCCGCCGGAAACCGGGCGCGCATCCACGACGCGGTGGTGCTGAAGACCCTCGGCGCCACCCGGGGAACGCTGATCCGCGCCTTAAGCTATGAATATTTCATTCTCGGCCTGGCCACCGCCGTCTTCGCGCTGCTGGCGGGCGGCGTTGCGGCCTGGTTCGTCGTCAGCCGCATCATGACGCTGCCCTCGAATTTCCTGCCGGACGTCGCCGTCGGCACGATCGCCGTCGCCCTCGTGGTGACGGTCGGCATCGGCCTTGCCGGCACCTGGCGCATCCTCGGGCAGAAGGCCGCCCCGGTCCTGCGCGAACTGTAGCGGAGGCGGTTAACCGTAAATCACCCTTGTTTGATCGCTCAAAAGCCCGGCTTTGCTCGATTCCGGGCCGGCCGGGTCTTGTGCGGCGCGGCTTTCACCATCATATTTATCCACAGGCATGCTGGAGCCCCGCAGCGGCGCCTGGGCGTGAGTTGGCACAGACCTGCCGCCCGACACCGTAATTCCAATCGGGGCTTAAAGAGGAAACAATGGCTGATCTGAGAAACTACCAAACCCGAATGTCGCCCGCCGGCGCTCAGGCGGGTGCCGTGATCGATGAAGGCCTTCGCGCTTATATGCTGAAGGTCTACAACCTGATGGCCCTGGGGCTGACGATCACCGGCGTGGCAGCTTACGGGACCTATGCGCTTGCCGCATCCAATCCGGCATTCGCCCAGCTCATCTACGCCTCGCCGCTGAAGTGGGTCGTGATGCTGGCACCGCTCGCGCTGGTCTTCTTCATGAGCTTCCGCATCAACTCCATGAGCGTTTCCGCCGCCCAGACGACGTTCTGGATCTACGCGGCGCTGATGGGCCTTTCGTTGTCCTCGATCTTCCTGGTCTTCACCGGGCAGAGCATCGTGCAGACGTTCTTCGTGACGGCCGCCTCGTTCGGCGCCCTGTCGCTTTACGGCTACACGACGAAGAAGGACCTGTCGGGCTTCGGCACGTTCCTGATCATGGGCCTGTTCGGCCTGATCATCGCGTCGATCGTCAACATCTTCCTTGCCTCGTCGGCCCTCGGCTTCGCGATCTCCGTGATCGGTGTTCTGGTCTTCGCCGGCCTGACCGCCTACGACACGCAGAAGATCAAGGAAATGTATTTCGAGGCCGATGACGTCGCGGTTGCCGGCCGCAAGGCCATCATGGGCGCGCTGACGCTCTACCTCGACTTCATCAACCTGTTCATGTTCCTGCTGCAGTTCCTGGGCAACAAGAACGAGTAGTCGAGACGGACTTTGACGAAGAAGGCGGCTCCGGCCGCCTTTTTTGTTGCGCCGAATCTTGATTGGTCCGGCCGCTTCATGCGAATGCTGCGGCAGTCCCAACGACGAAAAATCTCTCATGACCTTCACGCTTCGCGACGCCGTCGCCACCGATCTTCCCGCAATCACCGAGATCTACCGCGAGTCCGTCCTGAACGGTGTGGCGACCTATGAGGTGGCGCCGCCCTCCGAGGCGGAGATGGCACTGCGCTTCTCGACGATCACCGGCAACGGCTATCCCTATATCGTCGCCGCGGACGAGCGGGGCAGCGTGCTCGGCTACGCCTATGCTTCCGCTTTCCGCACGCGAACCGCCTATCGCTTCCTGGTCGAGGATTCGATCTACCTGGCGCCGGAATCGCGCGGCCAGGGCATCGGCAGGGCGCTGCTCGAGGAGCTCGTCAGGCGGTGCACGGCGCTCGGTTTCCGCCAGATGGTGGCGGTGATCGGCGGTGCCCACCCCTCCTCGATAGCCGTTCATCGCGCCGTCGGCTTCGAGCATCAGGGGACGATGAAGGCAACCGGCCTCAAGCATGGGCGCTGGCTGGATACCGCGATCATGCAGCTTCCGCTCGGCGAGGGAACGGACACCCTGCCCGCCGAGGGCGCCTATCCGGATACGCTCTATCGCAGTTGAGCGGGTGGTCCGGTCCGCTGCCCCTCATCCGCCTGCCGGCACCTTCTCCCCGCAAGCGGGGCGAAGGAGACTCGCGGCGCCCTCCTAAGTCCCCTCTCCCTGCTTGCGGGGGGAGGGCTAGGGTGAGGTGCAACTCTCGCGGCAAAATCGTCGCTCACGTCTCGACGAGCTTCAGCACCTTGTCGAAGACTTTGAGGACCTGCGCCAGCTCGTGGCCGCGCTTCAGGATCGTGCCGTGGGCGTTCAGCACGCTGTAGGCACCCTGCTTGGCGGCGAGCTTGGGGTTCTTCTCGATGCGGTAGAGCGGCACTTCCCCGGCACGCTTGAACACCGAGAACACGGCACGGTCCTTCAAATGGTCGATCGCGTAGTCGCGCCATTCGCCCTCGCCGACCATGCGGCCGTAGAGTCTCAGAACGAGGTCCAACTCACGGCGGTGGAAGGTGACGGGCGGGGGATTTTTGGCTTGCTTGTATTCGTGAAAATCGACGACCACATTTGATGTGGTCTGGCCCTGGTGACGCGCTTCGCCCTCCGGCAAATCCGATTGATCGGTCATCGGCAATTCGGCCCTCTGATGTGACAGGACCATGACAGTGTGCCTGACGAGAGACGAAAAGCAAGCCGGAAGCTGTTGGTAGGGCGGGCAATTCTTGCCCTTGCCGCAATTCAGTCAAATCACCGCCCCAATTCACCGCAAAACTCCGACCGCTGCCGGACGAGTCGTTGCCACCGTATGTCCGGACAGGTTGTCATGCTGCGGGAGGTTTCCAAACGCAGACATGACCGGTTCGGTCCGGTAACTTCGAACCCTCAGCCCCAGCCCCTCGATGCTGCCGGGCCGAACCATTCCTCCGCTTCGAATTCCCCGCGTCGCGGTCTCTTCGCATCTGTCCCGCATCCGGCCTGCCGGCCACTCGAGCAAACTCCGCAGCCACTTCGCTAAAGCTTGCCCTGCGCACCGGCGAGAAGGGTTGCCGCGCCGATGATCGGGCCTGGCGTTTCCGCATCTTTCATCGACTGCAGCAGAACGGCGCAGCCGCTGTTGCCGCGGCCCTCGATCAGCACCGAGGCGGGCAGCGTGAATTGGGCGGGCTTGCCGTCCCACATGCCGATGGTCTGGATATCCTTGACCGCGTGCCAATAGGCGATCTCTTTGCCTTTGTTTTCGCCCCGTTCGACTTTGACCTGCCGGGCCCGGTCGAAATAGACGACGACGACATTCGCCTTGCCCTCGCCGGCGCCGACCTTGATGGAGATTTCCTCGCCGCCGATCGAGGCATCGACCGGCACGGGGAGCCCGCCGCCGCTGGCGCTCATCGTCGCCAGCCGGGACTTGATCGCCTGGAGGTCGGAACCGTTCACGTGGTCGCGGCCGTTGAGAACCACCTGGGGCGTGTAGACGCCGCTGCGACCGAGCATCCGGGCATAGGCATATTGCCGCTCGGTGTTTTCCTTGGTGGCAAGCGTGTCGGCCCAGCCGAGATAGTTCCAGTAATCGACGTGATAGGCGAGTGCCACGACCTCGCCCTCGTCGATAAGCGCCTTCAAGGCGGCGTCGGCGGGCGGGCAGGACGAACAGCCCTGGCTGGTAAAGAGCTCGACCACACCCTTGAACGCCTTGCCGTCGTCGGCCGCTGCCGTACCGCCGATGGCACCGAGCAGCCCCATGGTCAGGGCCAGGCGGCGGAGCATTGGCATCGAGGCAAAAGTCATAGCGTCACTTGTGTTTGTCGGGCGGGCGCTTCCATCAGGGGAGTACATTACATACGACGGCCCGGTTTCAACAGAAAGTCACGTTGGAGTGACCTGCCGGCAGGCTGGGGAAAACGTCGACGGACGACCCAAACGGAGGCGTCCTGCCGGAGATTCACAAAGAAGAGCCGGGGCATCGGCTGATGCCCCGGCCAGATCGTTGAAGCAGAATCCGGACGACCGGTTCAGGCCGCGAGATCGCGCAGAACCGTCTGCAGGATGCCGCCATTGTTGACGTAGGTAACCTCGTCTAGCGTGTCGATGCGGCAGATGAGTGGCACTTCCTTCACCGAACCGTCGCCATAGGTGATTCTGGCGACGCGCTTTTCGCGCGGCTGGACCTTGGCGAGGTTGTCGATCGTCACGACCTCATCGCCCTTCAGGCCGAGCGAATCCCAGCTCGTGCCCTCTTCGAAGACGAAGGGAATGACGCCCATGCCGACGAGGTTCGAGCGGTGGATGCGCTCGAAGGACTGGGCGATCACCGCCTTGACGCCGAGCAGATTGGTGCCTTTGGCCGCCCAGTCGCGCGACGAACCGTTGCCGTATTCGACGCCGGCGAAGATGACCAGCGGAATGCCCTCTTCCTTGTACTGCATGGCCGCATCGTAGATCGACATCTCTTCCTTGGACGGATAGTGGATCGTGTAGCCACCTTCCTTGCCGTTCGGGCCGAGCATGTGGTTGCGAATGCGGATGTTGGCGAAGGTGCCGCGCATCATCACCTCATGGTTTCCGCGGCGCGTGCCGTACTGGTTGAAGTCGGCAACGGTCACGCCATGGCCGAGCAGGTAGGAGCCCGCCGGCGACGCGGCCTTGATCGAACCGGCCGGAGAAATGTGGTCGGTGGTGATCTTGTCGCCGAAGAGGCCGAGGACGCGCGCGCCCTTGATGTCGGAAATGCCCGAACCGGACTTGCCCATGCCGACGAAATAGGGCGGGTTCTGCACGTAGGTCGAGCCCTCGTCCCAGGCATAGGTCTGCCCAGCCGGAACCTGCACCGCCTGCCAGTTTTCGTCGCCCTTGAAGACGTCCGCATACTTGGTCGCGTAGAGCTCGCGGGTCACGTATTTGAAGATGAACTCCTGGATTTCCAGGGAGGTCGGCCAGATGTCCTTCAGGTAAACCGGCTTGCCGTCCTTGTCTTCGCCGATCGGCTCCTTGGTCAGGTCCTTCTGGACCGAGCCGGCGAGCGCGTAGGCGACCACCAGCGGCGGCGAGGCGAGATAGTTTGCCTGGACGTCCGGCGAAATGCGGCCTTCGAAGTTGCGGTTGCCGGAAAGAACGCCGGCGGCAATCAGGCCCTTGTCGTTGATCGTCTTCGAGATCGGCGCCGGCAGCGGGCCGGAGTTGCCGATGCAGGTGGTGCAGCCGAAACCGACGAGATTGAAGCCCAGTGCATCGAGGTCCTTCTGCAGGCCGGACTTCGCCAGATATTCGCCGACGACCTGCGATCCGGGCGCCAACGATGTCTTCACCCAAGGCTTGGTCTTCAGGCCCTTGGCAACGGCGTTGCGGGCCAGCAGGCCGGCCGCGATCAGCACCGACGGGTTCGAGGTGTTGGTGCAGGAGGTGATTGCCGCGATCGCGACATCGCCATGGCCGATGTCGAAATCCGTGCCTTCGACGGCATAGCGGTTCGAAAGCTGGCCCGGCTTCTTGTAGTCGTTTTCGAGCGCTACGGCAAAGCCGGAGGCGATGTTTTCGAGCGCGATGCGGCCCTCCGGACGCTTCGGGCCTGCCATCGACGGCACGACGTCGCCGAGGTCGAGTTCCAGCGTGTCGGTGAAGACGAGGTCCGAACCGTCGCCCCCGCGCCACATGCCTTGAGCCTTGGAATAGGCCTCGACGAGCGCGATGCGCTGTTCTTCACGGCCCGACATGGTGAGATAGTTGATCGTTTCGGCGTCGACCGGGAAGAAGCCGCAGGTGGCGCCGTATTCCGGACCCATATTGCCGATCGTGGCGCGGTCGGCCAGCGTCATGTTGTCGAGGCCGGGGCCGAAGAACTCGACGAATTTCGAGACGACGCCCTTCTTGCGCAGCATCTGCACGACGGTCAGCACCAGGTCGGTCGCCGTAACGCCTTCCTTGAGCTTGCCGGTCAGCTTGAAGCCGATGACTTCCGGCAGCAGCATCGAGACCGGCTGACCGAGCATCGCGGCTTCGGCTTCGATGCCGCCGACGCCCCAGCCGAGCACGCCGAGGCCATTGATCATCGTCGTGTGGCTGTCGGTGCCGACGCAGGTATCCGGATAGGCGGTGATTTCGCCGTTCTCTTCGCGGGTCCAGACCGTCTGGCCGAGATATTCCAGATTGACCTGGTGACAGATGCCGGTGCCGGGCGGCACGACGCGGAAGTTCTTGAACGCCTGCTGGCCCCATTTCAGGAAGCGGTAGCGCTCGCCGTTGCGCTGGTATTCGAGTTCGACGTTGCGGGCAAACGCATTCGGGGTGCCGAATTCGTCGACGATGACCGAGTGGTCGATGACGAGGTCGACCGGCACGAGCGGGTTGATCTTCTCCGGGTCGCCGCCGAGCGACACCATGGCATCGCGCATCGCCGCGAGGTCGACGACGGCCGGAACGCCGGTGAAGTCCTGCATCAGCACACGGGCCGGACGGTAGGCGATTTCGTTTTCCGCCGTGCCCTTGTCGCTGAGCCATGCGGCGACGTTCTCAATGTCCTTCTTGGTGACCGAGCGGTCGTCCTCATTGCGCAGCAGGTTTTCCAGCAGCACCTTCATCGAATAGGGAAGCTTGGACACGCCGGCGAGGCCGTTCGCTTCCGCTTTCGGCAGGCTGTAATAGACATAATCCACGCCGTTGACCGTGAGCGTGGAGCGACAATTGAAGCTGTCTAGGGATTTGGACACTGGAAATACCCCGTTCCGTCTGATCGCCAAAAGCTGACGTACGAACGCCCGAGCGCCTGTGAAGCGCGAAATGGGATGCGGGTGCGGCCATTTCCGCTGTCCGTACGTGGAATGTCATTCCATGTTCGGCGCTTGGATGAAATTCACGCCGACCGCTGGCGTGTTGGCCGCCTTATAGATAATTTCTCCAATTCGTGCCAGACCAACCAAGGTCCAATCGGAACTTTTTTTGCTCTGCGAAAAAGAGCGTCAAGGAAAGCTTAAGATCGATGCGCCTGCTGGTTGAGGGTTTGAGTGCGAGGCGAGGCGAGGACTTGATTTTCAACGGTATTTCCTTTTCGCTAGCAGCCGCTGAGGCGCTCGTGGTGACGGGGCCGAACGGCTCTGGAAAGTCGACCTTGCTGCGCGTTCTTGCGGGTCTTCTCCATGCTGAAACTGGGAGGATATCACTCAAGGACGGACCTGCCGGTTTCGAACATCCGCACGAGCTCAGCCACTATCTCGGCCACCGCAATGCGATGAAGCGGGAATTGACGGTCGAGGAAAATCTTTCCTTCTGGCAGCGTTTTCTCGGCAATTCGCCGGGCGGCTCCGGCCTCGATCCTGCCGCGGCGGCAGCCGCCATCGGCCTCGCCGGCATCACCCACCTGCCCTTCGGCTATCTTTCCGCCGGGCAGCAGCGGCGCATGGCCATGGCGAAGCTTCTCGTCGCCTATCGGCCGATCTGGATTCTCGACGAACCGACCGCTGCACTCGATGCCGGGGCGGACAGGCTGTTTGCCGGCTTGGTCACGAGCCATCTGGAGCGCGGCGGCATCGTCATCGCCGCCACCCACCAGGCGCTGGGGATCGGGCAGTCGAAGACGTTGCAGATGACGGGGTTTTCGCATTGATGTCTCTCTTCTTCCGGGACCTGAAGCTTTCGGTTCGCGCCGGCGGCGGTGCGATGATCGGCGTGCTCTTCTTCATGACGGTCGTCTCGGTGATTCCCTTCGGCGTCGGGCCGGATCTCAATCTGCTCTCCCGTATCGGCCCGGCAATCCTCTGGATCGGCGCGCTGCTCGCCTCGCTCCTCGGTCTGGACCGGCTTTTCCAGGCGGAGCGCGAAGACGGCTCGCTCGATCTCATGCTGATGCACGAGACGCCGCTGATCCTCACCGTTTTCGTCAAATGCGCCGCCCACTGGGCCGCCACCGGCCTGCCGCTGGTCGTCGCCTCACCCTTTCTCGGCCTGTTCATGAACATGGACGAGCTCGCCATCGGCGCGACGGTGCTCACCCTCCTTGCCGGGACGCCGGCGATCACCTTCATCGGGGCGGTCGGCGCGGCCGTCGCTGTCGCGCTGCCGCGCGGCGGGCTGCTCGTCTCGATCCTCGTGCTGCCGCTCGCCATTCCCGTGCTGATTTTCGGGGTGAGCGCCGTCTATGCCGCGGTCGAAGATCCCGCCCCCTTCCTGCCGTCTTTCATGATATTGATGGCGATAACCCTGTTCTTCGCGGTCATCGGACCGGTTGCGGCGGCCGCGGCGCTGCGGCATTCGGCCGACTGACGCAATCGTGATTGACCAGGGTCAATTGCGGAAGCAGGCCTTCCGCGTTAAAGAGCCGTCATGAGCGATAACAGCCTGGCCATCCGCAAATTCAGCGATCTCGCCAACCCGACCCGGTTCCTGGCGCTCGCCGATCGCGTGCTGCCGTGGTTTGCCGCACTCACGGTGCTCACCTTCGCCGCCGGGCTCTGGCTCTCCTTCACCACCGAGGGCGATTACCAGCAGGGCGAGACGGTGCGCATCATGTATGTGCACGTGCCGTCCGCCTGGCTGTCGATGATGTGCTACACGGTGATGGCGATATCCGCACTCGGCACGCTCGTCTGGCGGCATCCGCTGGCGGATGTCTCGGCCAAGGCGGCTGCACCGATCGGCGCCTGCTTCACCTTCCTGGCGCTCGTCACCGGCTCGCTCTGGGGCAAGCCGATGTGGGGCACCTGGTGGGTGTGGGATGCGCGGCTGACCTCGGTCTTCGTGCTCTTCCTCATGTATCTCGGACTGATGGCGCTGAACCGGGCCATGGACGATCCGGCCCGTTCGGCCCGGGTCTCGGCCGTGCTGGTGCTCGTCGGTTTCGTCAATATCCCGATCATCAAATTCTCGGTCGAATGGTGGAACACGCTGCACCAGCCGGCCAGCGTGATGCGCCTCGACGGGCCGACCATCGATCCGGAATTCCTCTGGCCGCTGATAGTGATGGCGGCGGGCTTCACGCTTCTGTTCTTCACGCTGCACATCGCCGCGATGCGCAACGAGATCTGGCGCCGCCGGGTGACGTCGCTCCGCCGCCAGGCGGCCCGCAATGCCGGACGGGAGAGCTTGGCGCCATGATGAGCCATGCAGCCTATGTCTTTGCCAGCTATGCCGTCGCCTTCGCGGTCGTTGTAGGCCTCGTCGTCTGGGTTGTCGGCGACGGCCGCGCCCGGCAGCGCGAATTGAAGGCGCTCGAGGCCGCCGGCATCCGCCGCCGTTCGGCGGAAGCGACGGCCGGAGAAGCCCAATGACCAGCACACAGGCGCCGCAGCCTGACGAGCGCAGGCCCGGAGCCTTGCGCTATCTCCTCGCGGCGCTTCCGCTTCTGATCTTCGCGGCTCTGGCGCTGATCTTCTGGAGCCAGTTGAACTCCGGCCGGGACATCAGCGAAATTCCCTCGGCGCTCATCGGTACCAAGGCGCCGAAGCTCGATCTGCCGCCGCTCGAAGGCGCCGTGACGCCCTCAGGCCAGCCAATGCCGGCGCTCACCGATGCGGCGGTCAAGGGCAGGCTGACGCTGGTCAACGTCTGGGCCTCCTGGTGCGTGCCCTGCCGGCAGGAGCATCCGATCATCCTCGAACTGTCCAAGGACCCGCGCCTGACCGTCGTCGGCATCAACTACAAGGACAGGAACGACAACGCGCTGCGCTTCCTCGGCGAACTCGGCAACCCCTTCTCGGCGGTCGGCATCGATCCGAACGGCAAGGCGGCGATCGACTGGGGCGTCTACGGCATCCCCGAATCCTTCCTCGTCGCCGCCGACGGCACGATCCTTTACAAGCGCGCCGGCCCCTTCGACAAAAAGACCTTGAAGGAAGGATTGATGCCGGCGATCGAGAAGGCGCTTGCCGGATTGTAGGTGGCATGCGGGATGATGGGCGCAACCCCAGAGACAACCCGGCGTCCTACAGCCCTGCCTGCCAAGCCTTCACCGCATCGAGCGGCCAGACGAGCATCAGCACGTTGAGCATCAGGTTGTCGCGGATCAGCCAGCCGGTAAAGACTTCGAGGATGATGGCGATCGTGATCGTCACCGCCACCGGCAGCCGCGAGGCTATGAGGAAGCCCGCGGCCATGGCGAGCGTGTCCATGGTGGAATTCAGGATGCTGTCGCCGAAATAATCAAGCGAGATCGTCGCCGAGCGATAGCGGTTGATCACCATCGGCGTGTTCTCGGCGATCTCCCAGGCCGACTCGATGACGGTCGCGAGCAGCAGGCGGGCGCTCAGCGGTTTGCCGCGCAGCAGCAGAAAGCCGAGGCCGTAGAACAGGAAGCCGTGGATGATGTGCGACGGCGTGTACCAGTCTGAAATGTGCTGCGAGTTGCCGCTGGAATTGACGACGCCCTCCCAGAGTTTCACGTAGCCGCATTCGCAGATCCACAGCCGCCCCATCAGGTGCTGCGTCAGGATCTGGATCGCGACGACGCCAAGGCAGGCGATCAGCCAGATCCAGGCACGCTGTCTGTTGTCGTCCGTACCGGCGGCGATGGTCACTCGGCACTCTCCTGTTCCAGCGAGTGCTTCATGATCAGCGGCATCTGGGCAACGGTGAAGAGGATGGTGATTGGCATCGTTCCCCAGACCTTGAAGGCGACCCAGAAGTCGGTGGAGAAGGAGCGCCAGACGATCTCGTTCAGCACCGCAAGGAACAGGAAGAACACGCCCCAGCGGATCGTCAGCTTCCGCCAACCCTCCTCGTCGAGCTTGAAGGCGGCGTGGAAGACATAGCCGAGCAGCGACTTGCCGAACAAAAGCCCGCCGAGGAGGATCGCGCCGAACAGCGTATTGACGATGGTCGGCTTCATCTTGATGAAGGTATCGTTCTGCAGCCACAGCGTCAGCGCCCCGAAGACGAAGACGACGATGCCGGAGACGAGCGGCATTATCGGCAGAGTACGCGTCATGATCCAGGAGGCGATAAGTGCAGCGGCCGTCGCCGCCATGAACAGGCCGGTGGCGATAAAAATCGGCCCGCCGAGCTCGGCAAGCACGGGAAAGCGGCTTGCCAGCCAGTCGCCGCGGGAATTGGCGAAGAAGAACACCATCAGCGGCCCGAGCTCCAGTATGAGCTTCAGGAGCGGGCTTACCTCCGTCCGCGGCTTCTCTGCCTCAATTGTCGACATGTGCGGATCCTGTTCTGTCATATCACCTTGCTGAAGCGGGACCGGGCGGAAAACCGCTTCACACTTTTCCTCGTCCCGCTCTGGCCGCTCATAACACCAGCATTGCGGCAAAACCATATCAACCGCGGTTGCGTCCGCAAACCTCGGTCTCTTGATCAGGCGGCGGCGACGCCGGCGATCGCCTCGGCAAAATCCTTGGCCTCGAAGGGTTCGAGATCATCAACCCCCTCGCCGACGCCGATGAAATAGACCGGCAGCTTGTGCTTGGCGGAGATCGCCACCAGGATGCCGCCGCGCGCCGTGCCGTCGAGCTTGGTCATGATCAGCCCGCTGACGCCCGCGACATTGCGGAAGATCTCTACCTGCTGCAAGGCATTCTGCCCGGTCGTTGCATCGAGCGTCTGCAGGACCGTGTGCGGCGCATCCGGATCGAGCTTGCCGAGGACGCGGACGATCTTTTCCAGCTCGGCCATCAGCTCGGCCTTGTTCTGCAGCCGCCCGGCCGTGTCGATGATCAGCACGTCCGATTTCTTTTCGCGGGCGAGCTGGTAGGCCTCATAGGCCAGGCCGGCGGCGTCGGCGCCGAGCTTCGAGGCGACGATGTCGGATTTCGTCCGCTCCGCCCAGATCTTCAACTGTTCGATCGCCGCGGCGCGGAAGGTGTCGCCGGCCGCAAGCATCACCTTCAAGCCCGCGCCGGAAAGCTTGGCAGCGAGCTTGCCTATCGTGGTCGTCTTGCCGGTACCGTTGACGCCGACGACGAGGATTACATGTGGCTTGTGACTGAGATCGAGTTCGAGGGGTTTGGCCACCGGCGCGAGCACCTTAGTGATCTCGCCGGCCATGATGCGCGAGACATCCTCGCCGGTCACGTCCTTGCCGTAGCGCTCGGAGGCGAGCGTGTCGGTGATCCGCATCGCCGTCTCTACGCCGAGGTCCGCCTGGATCAGCAGGTCTTCCAGATCCTGCAGCGTCGCCTCGTCGAGCTTACGCTTGGTGAAGAGGCTGGCGATCTGGCCGGTCAGCTGCGACGAGGTGCGGGCAAGGCCACGGCGCAGCCGCTGATACCAGGAAAGTTTTGGCTGTGGGACGGGTGCTGCTTCCTTCGGGCGCTTGTCCGAGGCGGCGAAGCCCTTGGGGAGGCTCGGGGCGGCTTCGAGATCATTTGGTGCCTCAACCCCCTCTGCCCTGCCGGGCATCTCCCCCACAAGGGGGGAGATTGGATGGGGCACGCTCTCGTCGTCTATCGCGACGCTTTCGTCAACTTCTTCGCTAGGGGTACCAGCCTTATCAGGGGCGGGCTCGGCTGTCGGCGCAATTTCGCCTGCACTACCGGCCTCTGCCTCCTCGACGACGGTTCGGCTAGTGTCGGCGGCTGCCTCGATCTCCCCCTGATCTCCCCCATTGTGGGGGAGATGTCTCGAAGGGACAGAGGGGGGTATCGCGGCCTCATTGGCTACGATGGCATCTTCGGCGAGGGGTTCATCCCCCTCTACCCTGCCGGGCATCTCCCCCATAGGGGGGGAGATCGGATGCGGCGCGCGCTCGTTTTCAATCGATACGCTTTCCTCGGTGCTTGCCCCTTCATGACCGGTTTCAATCTCAGCGGCGCGCTCGGCGGCTGGCGCACCCTCGTCTGCACCACCGACATTTGCCTCCCCGGTAGCGGCTGCCTCAGTCTCTCCTTCTCCCGGGAGACTTCCCGATGAGATCGAGGGGGCTGCTAAAGTCTCGTCGGAAACTGGGGCCTCGGGCACCGTCTCCGCCTGCGGCACAGGTTTCTCTTCAACGGTGTCCTTGCCGAAGGAGAAGATCTTCTTGATGAAACCAATCGCCATGGGAATGTCCGGGTGTCAGGCCGCAGCCATCTGTTCTCTGTGCATCGTCAGATGCTTGCCATTGTGGCCGGTGATTGTGACCTTAGCGAGCGAGCGCGGCTCGAGGCCGGCCGCATCGACGAGGGTAAAGTTTTCCGTGTGCGCCAGCCCGTTCATCTCGACGAGGATCGTCTGGTCGCTGCCGACCATGCGGTCGAGATGGGCAGCGTAGAGCTCCGCCCCTTTGACGCGCAGCCGCGCGGCCCGCTCCTTGACGAGCGCCCGATCGAGCTGCGGCATGCGGGCGGCCGGTGTGCCGGGGCGAGGGCTGTAGGGGAAGACGTGCAAATGGGCGATGCCGCAATCCTCGGCAAGCCGGGCGGCGCTCTCGAACATCTCTTCCGTTTCCGTCGGAAAGCCCGCAATCATGTCGGCGCCGAAGCTGATCTCGGGCCGCAAACGCCGAACCTCGTCGCAGAAGGCGCGGGCATCGGCGCTCGAATGGCGCCGCTTCATGCGCTTCAGGATCAGATCGTCGCCGTGCTGCAGCGACAGATGCAGATGCGGCATGAAACGCGGCTCGTCGGCGATGAGGTCGAGGAGATGCCTGTCCGCCTCGATGCTGTCGATCGACGAGAGCCTGAGGCGGAGAATTTCCGGCGCCTGTTTCAGAAGAGTCCCGGCGAGAAGCCCGAGCGTCGGCGTTCCGGGCAGGTCGGCGCCGTAGCTCGTCGCGTCGACACCGGTCAAGACGATCTCGCGATAGCCGCCTTCGACGAGCCGGCGCGCCTGGTCGACGACCGCGCCCATCGGCACGGAGCGGGAATTGCCGCGGCCATAGGGGATGATGCAGAAGGTGCAGCGGTGATCGCAGCCGTTCTGCACCTGGATGAAGGCGCGCACGTGGCCGTCAATGTGTTTCACCATCTGCGGTGCCGTGGCGCGCACGCTCATGATGTCATTGACGCGGAGCTTTTCTTCGGCCGAGACGCCGAAATCCGGCAGTGCGCGATAAGAGGCGCTTTTCAGCTTCTCCTCGTTGCCGAGCACCGCGTCGACCTCGGACATTTCGGCGAAGGTTTCCTTCTCCGTCTGGGCGGCGCAGCCGGTGACGATGATGCGGGCATGCGGGTTGTCGCGCCGCGCCCGACGGATCGCCTGGCGCGCCTGGCGCACGGCCTCGGCGGTGACGGCGCAGGTGTTGACGAGGACAGCATTGTTCAGCCCCGCCTTCTCGGCCTCCGCCCGCATCACTTCCGATTCATAGGTGTTGAGACGGCAGCCGAAGGTTATGACCTCGACGCCGCTCAAAGCGCTCGCGCTCCGTTTGCGCCGCTCGCCGCATCACGCTCGAAAGCACCGGTGGCGGGATCGAGCCTGCCCGACCATTCCCATTCGGCCGGCCCCGTCATGAGCACGTGGTCGTCGCGCTCGCGCCATTCGATCTTAAGCGGCCCGCCCGGAACGTTCACTGTCACGGTCCGATCCGTGCGGCCGGTTCTGGCGCCGCTGGCGGCGGCGGCACAGGCGGCGGAGCCGCAGGCAAGCGTAAGCCCGGCGCCGCGCTCCCAGGTCCTCAGGTCCATCTCCTCACGCGAACGGACACGGGCGATCGAGATATTGGCGCGTTCGGGAAAGATCGGGTGGTTTTCGAGCAGCGGGCCGAAGCGCTCGAGCTCGTAGCTCCAAACGTCGTTCTTCACCCAGAAGATCGCATGCGGATTGCCCATCGAGGCGACCGACGGCGAATGCAGCACCGGATCGTCGATCGGCCCGATCTGCAGCTCGATTCGGCGCGTATCGTGGAATTCCTCGGCGAGCGGGATCTCGTTCCAGCCGAAGCGCGGGCTTCCCATGTCAACCGAGATCAAGCCGCCGTCATGTTCCTTGGCCTCGAGCAGGCCGGCGACCGTATGGAACATGAACGCCTTTTTGCCGGTCTCGGCGGCGAGCGCCTGGACGACGCAGCGGGTACCGTTTCCGCAGGCCTGCGCCATCGAGCCGTCGGAATTGACGATGTCGATCCAGGCATCCGTGCCGGCGGCCTTGGGATCGTGGATCGCCATGATCTGGTCGAATTCGGTCGCCGGATCGGCATTGAGAGCGATCGCCGCCGCAGGCGTGACGCGATCCTTGCGGCCGCGCATGTCGACGACCAGGATCTTGTTTCCAAGCCCGTTCATCCTGGCAAATTGCACCTGATCGGCCATGTCGCGATTGTCCAAACCCGGCTCCCGACCCCGGGGGCGCCCTTCATTCGGGCTGTATATGGCGGAAAAGGCCGGAAATTACCAGTGGCGCATTATTCCGCCGAGGCGGGAACGTCGAAGACTTCGCCAGGCCGCAGCGGCCGGAAGCGGCCTGGCTCGATGCCGGCCTTGTCGAGTGCGGCCTCCAGGGCCCGCAACGGCTCCTCGATGCCCTCGTCCGTCAAGCGGAACGTGCCCCAATGGTGTCCCGCCACGTGTCCCGCGCCGCAGGCGAGCATGCCCATGACCGCCTCTTCCGGATTCTGGTGGTGGCTTTCCATGAACCAGCGCGGCTCGTAGCAGCCGAAGGGCAGATTGGCGAGCCGGAACGGGCCATGCTTGTCCCGGGCGGCGCGATAGTTGATGCCGCCGTGAAAGCCGGTGTCGCCGACATGGTAGATCTTGCCAGCCGGGGTCTCGATGACGAAGGCGGCCCAGAGCGCCATCCGCCTGTCGCGCGTGCCGCGGGCCGACCAATGGTGGCAGGGTTCCGCATGGATGACGACGCCGTCGTCGATTGTGATCCGCTCGCCCCAATCGAGAACGGCGATCTCCGCATCCGGAATGGCGCGGCGGATGATCGTGTCGTTGCCGAGCGGCGTTGCGATCAGCGGCGCGTGTTCGGCATGCAGCGTGCCGAGTGTTTCGACGTCGAGATGGTCGTAGTGATTGTGGGTGACGAGGACGACGTCGATCGGCGGCAGGTCGTCCATGTGAATGCCCGGTGCATTATGGCGATGCGGCCCGGCAAAGGCGAAAGGGCTCGCCCGATGCGACCAGACCGGATCGGTGAGGATGTTCAGGCCGGCCACCTGGATCAGGAGAGTCGCGTGCCCGATCATGGTCACCCGCAGCCGGTCTCCGTCGACACTGAGTTCGGGCCGCACCTCGACGAAGGGGCTGTCGTAGTATCTCGGCCACCGAACGCGCTTGCCGCGCAGCTGCCAGCGCAACAGGTCGGCAAAGCCGCGCGGCGCCATTCCGCCAGGATTGAAAAAGCGAACGCCGTCGAAATGATCCGAAACGGGTCCGTTGTAGTAGCGGTTGCCGCCGTTGCCCATTGCCGTCCCAAGCTGTCGATTACCTTGATGCCTGAAAAAGATAGGCGCTCCAGTGCTCGATCACAGTATGGGGGCAAAATCCGTTAAGAATTTCTTGTGAACGGCAACTCGATTGCTACCATACCGTCATGCTTGCGCGATTCGACAGACAGGAACGACTTTACAAGGCGATCAAACTCGTCCGGCCCGTACATCTCAACGTCAGCAGAACAGTTGAGAAGATGCTCGAGGGCGCAGGAATCAGCGTTGTCGAGCGCGCCGTGCTGGAACTCCTCTGCGAGGAGCCGCTGACGGTGCCGGAGGCAGCAAGGCGGCTGTCGATGAAGCGACAGTTCGTCCAGCGCGTCGCCGCCGGCCTGATCGACAAAGGGCTGATCGAGAAGAGGCCCAATCCGGAACACCGGCGGGCCTATTTCTGCGCACCGAGTCCGGCCGGCAGGGATCTCTTCAACGCCGTGCATCAGCGCGAGCTCGAAATGCTGCATGCGGTCCTCGGCGATATCAACCAGACCGAGGTGGTCGTGGCGCTGAGAGTGATGGCACGGATCGACGCCGCCTTCGAGGCGCTCGCCCGGCAGGTGAGCGAAGGAACTTGACGCCGCCTTTCCGCGTCGCGCAAGGTTCTCCTCCAACTTGACTTTTCGGTCGCTTTGCTGTTTATCGCGGCAAATTCCTTCGCAAGTGATGACTTCGAAGCCGCCGACCGGGCCCCGCAAAGGTATAAAGAGAGCCCGGAGGTCAACACCCGACAGCGCGTTGCGCCCTCGGGTGGTTTTTGGCTTTGCGCCTTGTTTTCCGCGCGAGGGTACCCAAGTTTTCGGCGAGCCTGAAGCGAACCGGAAACCAGAAGGAAGAGAGAATGTTCGAGAGCCTCCAGGACCGTCTTGGTTCCATATTGAATGGACTGACCGGCCGCGGCGCCCTGTCGGAAGCTGACGTTTCCGCGGCGCTTCGGGAGGTTCGCCGTGCGCTGCTCGAAGCGGACGTTGCGCTCGACGTGGTGCGCAGCTTCACCGAAAAGGTCCGCGAGAAGGCAGTCGGCGCCGAAATCCTGAAATCGATCAAGCCCGGCCAGATGGTCGTCAAGATCGTCCATGACGAGCTTGTCGCCATGCTCGGCTCCGAGGGCGTGACGATCGACTTCAATGCGCCGGCCCCTGTCGTCGTCATGATGGTCGGCCTGCAGGGTTCGGGCAAGACGACGACCACCGGCAAGATCGCCAAGCGGCTGACGACGCGCGACAAGAAGAAGGTCCTGATGGCCTCGCTCGACACCCGTCGTCCGGCCGCCCAGGAGCAGTTGCGCCAGCTCGGCGTCCAGACCGGCGTCGATACGCTGCCGATCATCGCCGGCCAGTCGCCGACCGATATCGCCGCCCGCGCCGTCCAGGCGGCGAAGCTCGGCGGCCACGACATCGTCATTCTCGACACCGCCGGCCGCACCCATATCGACGAACCGCTGATGATCGAGATGGCCGAGATCAAGCGGAAATCCAATCCGCACGAAATCCTGCTCGTCGCCGACGCGCTGACCGGTCAGGACGCCGTCAACCTCGCCCGCAATTTCGACGACCGCGTCGGCATCACCGGTCTGGTACTGACCCGCATGGACGGCGACGGCCGCGGCGGCGCGGCGCTCTCCATGCGTGCCGTCACCGGCAAGCCGATCAAGCTGATCGGCGTCGGCGAGAAGATGGACGAACTCGAGGAGTTCCATCCCCGCCGCGTTGCCGACCGCATCCTCGGCATGGGCGACATCATCTCGCTGGTCGAGAAGGCGGCGGAAAACATCGACGCCGAAAAGGCGGCCGCCATGGCCGCCAAGATGGCCAAGGGCAAATTCGACCTCAACGACCTCGCCGACCAGCTGCGCCAGATGCAGAAGATGGGCGGCATGGGCGGCATCATGGGACTGATGCCCGGCATGGCCGGCATGAAGGACAAGATGGCCGCCGCCGGCCTCGACGACAGCCTGTTCAAGCGACAGCTCGCCATCATCTCGTCGATGACCAAGGCCGAGCGTGCCAATCCGGATCTGCTCAAGCATTCGCGCAAGAAGCGCATCGCCAGTGGCTCAGGAACCGACGCCGCCGACATCAACAAGCTTCTGAAGATGCACCGCCAGATGGCGGACATGATGAAGATGATGGGCGGCAAGGGCAAAGGCGGCATGATGAAGCAGATGATGGGCGGCCTTGCCAACAAGATGGGCCTTGGCGGTTTGGGCGGCGGCATGCCGGACCTGTCGAAGATGGACCCGAAACAGCTGGAAGCGCTGCAGAAGCAGGCGGAAGCCGCCGGCCTCGGCAAGCCGGGCAGTCTCCCGAGTCTCGGCGGCGGCGGTTTGCCAGGCCTGGGTGGCGCCAAGCTGCCGGGCCTTGGCGGTTTCCCGGGCTTGCCCGGCCTACCCAAGAAGAAGTGAGGATCGCGACGGATGCTTGCTCCCGAGATCAAAGAGGAATTGGCGGGCTACCGGCAGTCGATCGACAACATCGATGCCGCCCTCGTCCACATGCTGGCCGAAAGGTTCCGCTGCACCAAGGCGGTCGGGGTTCTGAAAGCCAAGCACAAGTTGCCGCCGGCCGATCCGGCGCGCGAAGAATACCAGATCGAACGCCTTCGCCATCTGGCGAAGGACGCCAATCTGGACCCGGATTTCGCCGAGAAGTTCCTGAACTTCATCATCAAGGAAGTCATCCGGCACCATGAAGCCATCGCCGCCGATCGCTCGCAGCCCGCGGGCAGCGCCGGCACCACCCGTTCCGCTTGAACGAAGCGGTCAAGAAAGCCTGCAAGGAGTAACTGAAATGGCACTGAAAATTCGTCTCGCCCGTGGCGGTTCCAAGAAGCGCCCCTATTACCAGATCGTCGTTGCCGATGCGCGCAGCCCGCGTGACGGCCGCTTCCTCGAAAAGATCGGCTCCTGGAACCCGATGCTGGGCAAGGATGACGAAAAGCGCGTCGAGCTGAACGCAGAGCGCGTCAGCCACTGGATCGCCCAGGGCGCCCAGCCGACCGATCGCGTCCTGCGCTTCCTCGACCAGGCCGGCCTCGCCAAGCGCCCGACCCGCAACAACCCGACCAAGGCACAGCCCGGCAAGAAGGCACAGGAGCGTGCCGCCGAAGCCAAGCAGAAGGCCGAAGATGCAGCCGCTGCCGCTGCGGAATCCGCCGCGGAATAATATCCGTCGAAACGGTGTGGCAGACGGGCGGCATTTTCATGCCGCCCGTTTTGCTTTATGTGCACATTAAACAATTGGAGTGGGCAAAGAATTGGAGCGGTGGCAAGAACGCTCCTGCCTGGATGCCGAAAATGACCAAGCTCGATAACCCTGTCCTGATGGCGACGATCGGCGCGGCGCAAGGCCTGCGCGGCGAAGTGCGGGTAAAATCCTTTACGGAAGATCCGACGGCGCTCGGCGACTACGGCAACCTGCGCAGCGAGGACGGCCGCGTCTTCGAGGTGCTGGAAATCCGTGAAGCGAAGAACGTGGTCATCGTCCGCTTCCGCGGCATCAACGACCGAACCGCCGCCGAAGCGCTGAACGGCCTCGAACTCTTCATCGAACGCGACAACCTCCCCGACGACGACCTCGACGAGGACGAGTTTTTCTATGCCGATCTCGAAGGCCTGGAAGCGGTCGACGGCACCGGCAAGAGCTACGGCTCGGTGACCGGCGTCTTCGGCTTCGGCGCTGGGGACCTGCTGGAGCTCAAGGGACCGGGCCGCCGGCCGGTGCTGATCCCGTTCACCGAATGGTCGGTGCTGGAAATCGATCTCGAGGCCGGCAAACTGCTGGTCGATCCGATTGCCGCCGGGCTCGTCGACGACAAGGACGAGAGCCTCGACAAGCAATTCCCGACGAAGCGCAAGTGAGCTCCAGTCTAACAATGCCCTTTCGCGCGACGGTCCTGACGCTGTACCCGGAGATGTTCCCCGGGCATCTCGGCGTGTCGCTCGCTGGCAAGGCGCTGGAGCGCGGCCAATGGTCGATCGAGGCGGTGCAGATCCGCGATTTCGCCGGGGACAAGCACCGCACCGTCGACGACACGCCGGCCGGCGGCGGCGCCGGCATGGTGTTGAAGCCGGATGTTCTTGCCCGCGCCATCGACCACGTCTCGGCGGATGATGAGCGGCCGCGCCTGCTGATGAGCCCGCGCGGCCGGCCGCTGACGCAGGCGCGCGTTCGCGAGCTTGCCGCAGGCCCCGGCGCCGTCATCGTCTGCGGCCGCTTCGAGGGTGTCGACCAGCGGGTCATTGACACGCGCAATCTCGAAGAAGTGTCTATAGGCGACTATATCCTGTCCGGCGGCGAACCGGCGGCGCTGGTCCTGCTCGACGCGGTCGTCCGGATCCTGCCAGGCGTGATGGGCAACGACTTGTCCGGCGTGCATGAAAGCTTCGAGGGCGGGCTGCTCGAGCACCCGCATTACACTCGGCCGCAAGTCTTCGAAGGCCATGAGATCCCGGCGGTACTGACTTCAGGAAATCACGGCGCCGTCGCCAAATGGCGCGCGGCCGAAGCGCGGCGGCTGACGGCGGAGCGCCGGCCGGATCTGCTGGAGCGTGATCCGAAAAGCGGGAGCCGGCTTTCGGAAGAATCACGCGCAAATAAAGACTTGGAGCATGATCCGGTTCAGCCGGTGAAGAAATAATAGGCGGCGAGCAGCAGGCCGACGGCGACGACGATGGCGCGAATGACCGCCTGCGGAACGCGCCGGGCGGCCCAGACGCCACAATAGCCGCCAAGTGCGGCACCCGGCACCATGATCGCCGCGTGCAGCCAGGAAACGACGCCGCCCGCCGAAAAGACGAGGATGGCGATCAGCGCGATGACGATCGAGATGAAGTTCTTCAGCGCATTCAGCCGGTGATAGCTGCCGCCGGTCGCAAGTCCGAGCACGGCAAGCATCATGATGCCCATGCCGGCTCCGAAGAAGCCGCCATAGACGGATGTCGCCATCTGGCTCGCCACACCGAACGGGCCGATCCGGTGCTCGTCGCTGCGGACCTTAGGCTTCAAGAGAGGGCCCGCGGCAAAGATCGCCGTCGCGGCGATCAAGAGCCAGGGCACCATGGCGCGGAATGACGGGTTGGAGAGCGACAGCAGGAGAAGCGCGCCCGCGAGCCCGCCGATCGCCGATATGATGCCGAGGAGGACGGCATTCCTGCGGTCGGCGCGTATCTCCTTGGCATAGGCGAGCGCCGAGGTGACGTAGCCCGGAAACTGCACGATCGAGGAGGTGGCATTGGCGACGATCGGCGGCAGGCCGCCGAGCGTCATCGCGCCGAAGGTCAGAAACGTGCCGCCGCCGGCAATCGCATTGACGGCACCGGACAGGAATCCCGCAACAAAAAGCAACAGCGCCTGGAATATCGTCATGGCCGTCCTCGTAAAGCCCGCGACCCGGGATAGCGGCTGGAACCTTCGGCCGCAAGTCCGCTCATGGATCGCGGCCCGACCTCAGCCCTCCAGTTCCTCACGCAGCATTTCGAGCTCCAGCCATTCCTCCTCCATGCGGGCCAGCTTCTCCTTCAGCTTTTCGAGCTCGGCGGCGAGCCTGTTGAAACCCTCTGGATCGCGGGAAAAGAGCGCCGGGTCGTGCATCTTCTCTTCGCGCTTCGCGATTTCGGCCTCGGCCCCGGCGATCTCCTTCGGCAGGTTTTCCAGCGCGAATTTCTGCTTGTAGGAGAGCTTTCCCTTGGCCTTCTGCGGCTCGACTGCTTCGGCGGGCGCTTCGCTCGGCTTCGCCTTCTCGGCCCTTTCGGCCCGGCGCCGCTCCTCGATCGCGCCGCGGCGCTGCGCCATCATGTCGGAATAGCCGCCGGCATATTCGATCCAGCGGCCGTCGGGCGCCTCCGGATTGGCCGGCGCGATCGTCGAGGTCACGGTGCGGTCGAGGAAGTCGCGGTCGTGGCTGACGAGGATCACCGTTCCGGCAAAGCCGGCGACGATTTCCTGCAGGAGATCCAGCGTCTCGATATCGAGATCGTTGGTCGGCTCGTCGAGGATCAGCAGGTTGGTGGCGCGCGCCAGGATGCGGGCGAGGATCAGCCGCGCCCTCTCGCCGCCGGAAAGTTCGCTGATCGGCGTCCGCGCCTGTTCCGGCTGGAAGAGGAATTCCTTCATGTACCCGGTGACGTGGCGCTGTTCGCCGTTGACGAGTAGCGTCTCGCCGCGCCCGTCGGTCAGGTAATGCGCCAGCGTCTCGTCGAGGTTCAGGTCCTCGCGCTTCTGGTCGAGCGTCGCCATCTCCAGATTGGTGCCGAGCTTGACGGTGCCGGTGTCCGGCTCGATCTGCCTGGTCAGAAGCTTGAGCAGCGTCGTCTTGCCGGCACCGTTCGGGCCGACCAGACCGATCCGGTCGCCGCGATGGACGCGGATCGAGAAGGGCGCAACGATCGTCCGCTCGCCATAGGCCTTGGTGATCTTTTCCGCCTCGATGACCAGCTTGCCGGACTCCTTGGCGTCGGCGACGGTCGCCTGGATCGTGCCCTGCGGCCCCTTGTGGCCGCGGTGGCGCGCCCGCATGTCCTGCAACTCGCCGAGACGGCGCATATTGCGCTTGCGCCGCGCCGTGACGCCGTAGCGCAGCCAATGCTCCTCGCGCTCGATCGCCTTGCCGAGCTTGTGCTGTTCGAGCTCCTCCGCCTCCAGCACCTCGTCGCGCCAGGCTTCGAAATGGGCGAAGCCGCGATCGAGCCGGCGCGACTGGCCGCGATCGAGCCATACCGTGGCGGTCGAGACCTTCTCGAGAAAGCGCCGGTCGTGCGAGATCAGGACGAGCGCCGAGCGGCTGCGGCTGAGCTCGTCTTCCAGCCATTCGATCGTCGGCAGGTCGAGATGGTTGGTCGGCTCGTCGAGAAGCAGGATATCCGGCTCCGGCGCGAGCACACGGGCAAGCGCGGCGCGCCGCGCCTCGCCGCCGGAGAGGCGCTTTGGATCCTCCTCGCCGGTCAGCCCCAGATGCTGCAACAGGTAGGTGACGCGGTAGTGATCGTCGCCGGGGCCGAGACCGGCCTCCGCATAGGCCTGCACCGTATCGAAGCCGTCGAAATCCGGCGCCTGGTGCAGATACCGGATGGTCACCGAGGGGTGCCGGAAAATCTCTCCCGACTGCGCCTCGGCAAGTCCGGCGGCGATCTTCATCAGCGTCGACTTGCCGGAGCCGTTGCGGCCGACGAGGCAGATGCGGTCGCCGGGCTCGACCTGCAGATCGGCGCCCCCGAGAAGCGGCGTGCCGCCGAAGGTCAGGAAGATATCGTCAAGCTTCAGGATGGGGGGCGCCAAGGCGTCAGGCTCCGGAAAGATCGTAGGGTCGGGCGAGAATCACCGCCCGCCCGGATTTCAGGGAAAAGCGGACCGCACCTTCCGCGACATTGGAAATCGTCCGGGAGGATCCGAAGGGAAGCGCAAAATCGTCGAGCGGGTAGCGGACATTTTCGATCGACAGTCCGGAAAGCTCGCTGAAACCGAGGATCGAAAACAGACTGCCCTTCGGCAGGTCGATCTCGCGCGTGCCCGGCCTCAGCGGATAGGCCTCCTCCTCGCCTGAGGTCATAAAGGCATCGTGTCCCTCTTCTGCAAGCGCCGCGAGCTGCAAGAGGTGCAGGAAGGCATGGTCGCTGCGGGTGCCGCCGAGCGCGCCGGCGAAGATCAGCGAGCTCGCACCGCGCGCAAGCGCCGCCTCCACCGCAATTTCGCCATCCGTGGCGTTTTTGGCGGCCGGATAGCTTTCCCGCGGCACATGGGCGAACGCCGCCAGCAGCGTTTCGTCGGTCGAATCGAAATCACCGACCCAGAGATCCGGCACCACACCGAGCGTCTTCGCATGGCGCATGCCGCCGTCCGCCGCGATGAACCGGCTGCCGGAAAGCTGCGCCGCCAGCCGCTCCGTAAGGCTGAGCGCGCCGCCGAGAAGAATGGTGAACGTCGATCGGGTCATGGCAGAAGCCCATAGCGCAAAGCGGCAGCGAAGGAAAAGGGTAGAACGCCTTTTCGGGGCCGTTTGGCCAACGCGACTGCTTGGATCAGCTTCCGCTTTCTTCCGGCGGCAGCATGTCCGCATAGATGCCAGGCGTTGAATCGGGAATCTCCACCGCGCCGACGGCGCGCGCATAAAATTCGGCCGGGCCGACGCCGCCGATGATCGCATAGGCATAGCCCGCGGCGCGCATGGCGGAGAGGCTCTCTAAAAGCAAAGCCTCGCCGATGCCGCGGCCGCGCAATGCTTGGTCGACGCCCGTCGGACCGAAGAAGCCGAGCGCCGTCACATCATGGCAGGCAAAGCCGGCAAGCTCGCCCTTGCAGAGCGCGACATGGATCCGCGTCGGCGTCGAGGAGAAGGCCGCTTCCGCCTCGCCCGCCCAAAGGGTGCCGAAGCGTTCCTCGATCCAGGGAACGACGATCCTGCGCTCGGCCGCCAAGGCGCGCCGAATGGCAACGTCGGGGCCGAGCCGGGAGGCGCGGCCTTCGGGCAACGCATAGAGGCGAACGAGCATATCCGGCATAAAATGGCCCCCGCTCGGCGAACAAAACGCCGCCGCCGTTGTTTGAATTCCAGAGCCTTGCGGGCTTCGGACCTCTTAATAGCGCAGGCAGCGCCAAGGGCCAATGCGCCGGCCGAAACTCCGCTTGCCTTGGCTGCCGCCCGAAGCTAAATCTGGGGTGCTCTAACGGGGTGCCTGTAACCGCTCGCGGTTCCAATGGCTGAGAGGCTTCGAGCCAACCCGCGGAACCTGATCCGGCTTGTACCGGCGGAGGGATTAGAAGCGATCGGACCGATACGCGCTTTTCCCGTGCAACATCAACAACAGGGAGAAGTGCCCAGATGTCCAGTTCACTCCATCGCAACATCCTTGGCCGGTTGGCCATCGCCGCCCTCGCCACCGCCGCATTTTCCGCAACCGCCGCAGCGGCCGAAAAGACGCTGACGATCTACACCTATGAGAGCTTCATCACCGAATGGGGTCCGGGCGCCAAGGTCGTCGAAGCCTTCGGCAAGACCTGCGACTGCAAGGTGAATTATGTCGGCGTTGCCGACGGCGTCGAGCTCCTGACGCGGCTGAAACTGGAAGGCGAAGGCTCGAAGGCCGACATCGTTCTCGGCCTCGACACGAACCTCGTCGCCGAGGCCAAGGCCACCGGCTATTTCGCCCCGCACGGCCTCGACACGAAAGGTCTCAAGGTTCCCGGCGGCTTTTCCGACGATACTTTCGTGCCCTATGACTACGGCCATTTCGCCGTGGTCTACGACACCGAGACCCTGAAGAGCCCGCCGAAGAGCCTCAAGGAACTGGTCGAGGGCGATCCTGCGCAAAAGATCGTCATCGAAGACCCGCGCACCTCGACGCCCGGCCTTGGCCTGCTGCTCTGGGTGAAGTCGGTCTATGGCGACAAGGCCGGCGAGGCCTGGGCCAAGCTCAAGGAGCGCGTGCTGACGGTGACCCCCGGCTGGTCGGAAGCCTATGGCCTGTTCACCAAGGGCGAGGCGCCGATGGTGCTCTCCTACACCACCTCGCCTGCCTATCACATGGTGGCGGAAAACACGGATCGCTATCAGGCAGCAGCCTTTGCCGAGGGTCACTACATCCAGATCGAAGTGGCCGGCGCGACGAAGAACGCCAAGGAGCCGGAACTCGCCCGCCAGTTCCTGGCCTTCATGACCGGCCCGGAATTCCAGTCGATCATTCCGACCACCAACTGGATGATGCCGGTCGGCGCCACCAAGGAGCCTTTGCCGGAAGCCTTCGGCAAACTTATCAATCCCGAAAAGACCTTGCTGCTGTCCTCGGAAGACGTCGCGGCCAACCGCAAGGCCTGGATCGACGAATGGCTGGCAGCGATGAGCAAGAACTGAGGCCGGCTTGTTCGACAGCACCGAGAACAGGATGACGATCGCCGCCGCGGCTTTCTGCCTCGGCGGCATCCTGCTTTTCGTCGGCATGGCGGGAATAGCCCTCATCACGCAGACGGGCGAGAGCGGCGCCAACGGCCTGTTCGACGCCTATATCTGGCGCGTCACGCGCTTCACGCTGCTGCAGGCCGGCCTCTCGACGGCCCTGTCGATCCTCTTCGCCATGCCCGTCGCACGCGCGCTGGCACGGCAGGCGTCCTTCCCCGGCCGCATCTGGATGCTGCGGCTGATGGCCTTGCCGCTCGGCCTGCCGGCGCTTGTCGCGGCGCTCGGCCTGATCGAGGTCTGGGGCCGGCAGGGCATTCTGAACCACGTTCTCTCGGCAATGGGCCAGCAACCGATCAGCGTCTATGGTCTGTTCGGCATCCTGCTTGCCCATGTCTTCTTCAACATGCCGCTTGCGGCCCGGCTGATGCTTGCCGGCATCGAGCGCATTCCTGCCGAATACTGGCGCAGTTCCGCCAATCTCGGCATGGGCTCCCTTGCCATCTTTCGTTTCATCGAATGGCCAGCGGTCCGGGGCCTGCTGCCGGGCATTGCCGGCCTCATCTTCATGCTCTGCGCCACCAGCTTCACGCTGGTGCTGACGCTCGGCGGCGGCCCGGCCGCGAGCACGATCGAGGTGTCAATCTACCAGGCGCTGCGCTTCGACTTCGACCCGCCCCGGGCGATCGCCCTTTCCGGCCTTCAGGTCGCGCTGACTGGCGCGCTGCTTGTCGCCCTGAGATTTCTCGCCCCGTCTCCCGAGGAAGGCCAGACGAGCGGCCGGGCGGCCCGTCGGTTCGACGGCCTGAGCCGGCTTTCGCGCCTTGCCGACAGGACCTGGCTGGCGCTTGCCCTCCTTTTCGTCGGTCTGCCCTTCGCCGCCATTGCGGCATCCGGATTGCAGGCCGATCTCCCCCGCCTCGTCAGTGAAGCGGCATTCCGACGGGCGCTTGCCACCAGCGCCGCCATCGCCCTTCCCTCCGCCATCATTTCCGTCGTGATGGCCGGCCTGATGATCCGGGCGCAACGGCTGCTCGTCGCAAGGCGGCGTCGTGAAATGCCGGCCCGCCTGTTTGCCGGCACGATCGGTGCCAGCACGTCCTTCATCCTGCTTGCCCCGCCCGTCGTGCTTGGCGCCGGGTGGTTCCTCCTCCTGCGGCCCTTCGGCGATGTCGCCCGCTTTGCCCCCTTCGTCGTCATCGCGATCAATGCGCTGATGGCGCTGCCCTTTGTCCACCGCGTGCTGGCCCCTGCCATGGCCACCCATGCCGCGCGCACCGAGCGCCTTGCCGCCAGCCTCGGCATCCATGGTTTCCATCGGCTGCGATGGATCGATTGGCCGGCGCTGCGCAAGCCGCTCCTGATGGCGCTCTCCTTTGCGCTCGCGTTGTCGCTCGGCGATCTCGGTGCGGTCGCGCTCTTCGGTTCGCAGGATCTCGCGACCCTGCCCTGGCTGCTCTACAGCCGGATGGGCAGCTACCGGACCGCCGACGCGGCCGGTATTGCCTTGATGCTGGGGCTCATCTGCCTCGTTTTGACGGTGCTCGGCACGGCGGGAGAGAAGCAGGCGGAAGGACGAGGCGCATGAGTTCGCTCGCTTTGTCGGTCAAGGACGTGAAAGTCCGTTTCGAAACGGCGGCGCTGGCCTTTGATTGTGCGGTTCCGGCCGGGCAGTTCGTCGCCGTCGTCGGCCCTTCCGGCTCGGGAAAATCGACGCTTTTCAGCGTCATCGCCGGGTTCGAAACGCCGGAGGCGGGCGACGTACGGATCCTCGGCGAAGACATGGCCGGCCGCATTCCGGCCGAGCGGCCCGTGTCCGTGATCTTCCAGGACAACAATCTCTTCGCCCATCTGGACGTCGCAACCAATGTCGGCCTCGGCATTAGCCCGTCGCTGAGGCTCGGCGCCTCCGATCACGACAGGATCGAAGAGGCACTGGCGCGGGTCGGGCTCGCCGACTTCGGCAGAAGGCTGCCGCCGACGCTTTCCGGCGGCGAGCGGCAGCGGGTGGCGCTTGCCCGCGCACTGGTGCGGCATCGGCCGCTGCTGCTGCTCGACGAACCCTTTGCCGCTCTCGATCCGGGAATGCGCGCCGAGATGCGCGGCCTTCTGAGCGACCTTCATCGCGAAGAAGCCAACACCATCCTGATGATCACGCATCATCCCGATGACGTGAAGAGCCTCGCCGACAGCGTGCTTTTCCTCGATGAGGGGCGTATCGTCGCTCACGACCCCCTGGATCGTTTTCTTGCGCGGCGGGATCTGGCAGCGATCAACCGGTTTCTTGGCAATGACGAGATCCGGTGAAGGAATGAGCCATCCATCGGGCACTGCGGCAGTATCTTTGGACAATGCGCGGTTCGCCACAATTTGACCGCCCCGTTGTGCGACGCGCGGAACGTCCGGCCGGACCCGCGCGTTACTCGCGCATCCGTTGCCGTGATACCACGGGGCAACTATTTCTACTGGGATCAGCTAGGCAGGCACCGGTTAAATCGATACAGCAGAGTTATGGCTGAGAAACCCGGCGCTGGTGACGTATGCGGCTGAAAAAGTAGGATTTTTCGTCGGTGGCGCGGGGCGCATCGGCGGATGGAACGGGCTGAGGAATGGCAAGGCAGACAGTCACAAGAGACTGGTTTCCGACGCGGAATGGCGGCATGGCCTTGCGCGCCCTGGTTGCGCTGTCTTCATTCAGCCTTCTTTCCGCCTGCCAGTCGATCATCGAGCAGACCTACGAGCCCGCCGTCTCGCCCTCCTCCAATCCGCAGATCGTCGAGGAGGTGCAGAAGAACGATCCGCGCGCCCAGCTCGGCGCGCGCGAGCATCCGCGCATCGTCGCGAGCTACGGCGGCGAATACAAGGACGCCAAGACAGAACGGCTCGTCGCCCGTATCACCGGCGCCCTGACGGCGGTTTCGGAAAACCCGCAGCAGTCCTACCGCATCACCATCCTCAATTCCCCGGCAATCAACGCCTTTGCGCTGCCCGGAGGCTATCTCTACGTCACGCGCGGCCTGCTTGCGCTTGCCGACGACGCCTCGGAAGTCGCCGCCGTGCTTTCGCACGAAATGGCGCATGTCACCGCCAACCACGGCATTCAGCGCCAGCAGCGCGAAGAGGCCGAGGTGATCGCCAGCCGCGTTGTCTCGGAAGTGCTGTCCTCCAACCTTGCCGGCAAGCAGGCGCTCGCCCGCGGCAAGCTGCGGCTCGCCGCCTTCTCGCGCAACCAGGAACTGCAGGCCGACGTGATCGGCGTCCGGATGCTTGGCGAAGCCGGCTACGACCCCTATGCCGCCGCGCGCTTCCTCGATTCGATGGCTGCCTATAGCCGCTTCACCGCGGTCGATCCGGAGGCGGACCAGAGCCTCGATTTTTTGTCGAGCCACCCGAATACGCCGCAACGCGTCGAACTCGCCCGCCGACATGCGCGCGCCTTCGGCCCCGAAGGAACGAGCGGCGACCGCGGCCGCGACTACTATCTGGCAGGGATCGACGGGCTGCTCTATGGCGACAGCCCGCAGGAAGGCTATGTCCGCGGCCAGACCTTCCTGCACGGGCAGCTCGGCATACGCTTCGACGTGCCCCAGGGTTTCCAGATCGACAACAAGGCTGAAGCCGTGCTGGCGACAGGTCCCGGCGAAGTCGCCATCCGCTTCGACGGCATTTCCGACAATGCCCGCCGCAACCTGACCGACTACATTGCCAGCGGCTGGGTGACCGGCCTGCAGCCGGACACCATACGCCCCGTTTCCGTCAACGGCCTCGAAGCTGCGACGGCGCGAGCCTCCGCCGATCGCTGGGACTTTGACGTCACCGTCATCCGGCTCGGCGACCGCATATACCGCTTCCTGACCGCGGTTCCGAAGGGATCGACCGCGCTTGACGCAACGGCGAGCCAGTTGCGCAGCTCCTTCCGCCGTATGTCATCGGCCGAAGTCCAATCCCTGAAGCCGCTGCGCATCAGGGTGGTAACGGTGCGGCCGGGCGACACGAGCGCCACATTGGCGGCGCGGATGATGGGAACGGACCGGAAGCTCGACCTCTTCCGGCTCATCAACGCGATGCAGGTCACGTCCACCGTCAGGCCGGGCGACAAGGTGAAGATCATCTCCGAATAGGTGATGATCATTGGCCGGCGCTCTCTCCTCATTCTTCGGCAACGCACCCTCAAAGTGTAGCAACTTTGAATTGCTGCCTGGTTTGTCCTTAATTCGGCTACGATTCAAGGAAACATGCAGTAGCCACTGACGGTCTTCGACGGGGATGAATCAGCATGAAAAACCGGCTCTTTCAGACACTTGCTGTCGTTATGGCGCTTTCACTTTTCAGCGGTGCATGCACCCAGGCGATCGCCGGCGATAACCGGGAAAACATCGAGCGCGCCGTTGACGAGGCGGTCGGCCCGGTGATGAAGGAATACGACATTCCCGGAATGGCTGTCGCAGTAACGGTCGAGGGGAGACGATATGTCTTCAACTACGGCGTCGCTTCGAAGGAGACCGGACGAAAGGTCGGCGATGAGACGCTTTTCGAGATCGGCTCGATCAGCAAGACCTTTACGGCGACTCTCGCCGCCTATGGCGAAGCGCGTGGGGACCTGTCCCTCTCCGATAGGGCCAGCAAGCACCTGCCGGCGCTCGCCGGAAGCCGTTTCGAGAAAATCAGCCTTCTCGATCTCGCCACCTATTCGGCGGGCGGCCTGCCTTTGCAGTTCCCGGCGTCGGTCACCGATGAGAAGGAGATGATCGCCTATTTCAAAGGCTGGCGGCCGGACTACGCCCCCGGCACCCACAGGCTCTATTCGAACCCCAGCATCGGCCTGTTCGGCTACCTTGCCGCCAGAGGCATCGGCGAGCCCTTCGACGATCTCATGGAAAAGACGCTCTTCCCGGCACTCGGTCTGACCGAGACCCATATCAGCGTGCCGGAAGATCGGATGGAAGCCTACGCCCATGGCTATTCGAAGGCCGGCAAGCCCATCCGTGTGAGCCCCGGCGTGCTCGATTCGGAAGCCTATGGCGTTAAGACGACGGCCGCCGATCTGATCCGTTTTGTCGAGGCAAACATGGGCGGCGCGGAACTCGACGATGCGCTCCGGCGGGCGATTGCCGCAACGCACACCGGTTACTTCAGTGTCGGCGACATGACCCAGGGTCTTGGATGGGAGATGTATTCCTACCCGGCCGAGCTTGAACCGCTACTGGCGGGCAACTCGCCCGAGGTGAGCTTCAAGCCCAACAAGGTCACGAGGCACGATCCGCCGCTGGCGCCACGGGAGAACGTGCTGATCAACAAGACCGGCTCGACGAGCGGATTCGGCGCCTATGCCGCCTTTGTTCCCGCGCAACGAATCGGCGTGGTCATCTTTGCCAACAGGGCCTATCCCATTCCGGCGCGGGTGAAGGCCGCCTACCGAATTCTGACGGCGCTCGAGGACACAGGGACGAGCGCCCAATAACGGATCAGTGCATGGCGGCAGTCAGTGCCGGGGCCTTTGCCGCCAGTGCCGTCCGCAGCTTCTCCAACGCCCGGGTTTCGATCTGCCGCACGCGCTCCTTCGATATGCCCAGCGCCAGGCCGAGCTCCTCGAGCGTTGCGCCGTCCTCGGAAAGACGGCGTGCCCGGATGATCTTCATCTCGCGCTCGGTCAGTTGCGTCAGTGCGAGCTGCAGCCAGCGGCGCGCCCGCTCGCCGTCGATCATGTCGCTCACCTGCTCGTCGGGGAGCGGCGCATCGCTCGGCAGGAAATCGAGCCGCGCGCCGCCATCGGCGTCGCCGTGGCCGACGGGCGCCTGCAGTGAGGCGTCGTTACCGGACAGGCGGGCATCCATGGTCTGCACGTCGGCGAGGCTGACGCCGAGGGCGGCAGCGATCTCCTCGTGCATAGCCTGCGATGTAAGTTGCCGGTCACCCTGGGCGAGGCGCGCCCTGAGCCGGCGCAAATTGAAGAACAGCGCCTTTTGCGCCGAACTGGTGCCGCCCCTGACGATCGACCAGTTGCGCAGCACGAAGTCCTGCATGGATGCGCGGATCCACCAGGTGGCGTAGGTCGAGAAGCGGACCTCGCGGCTCGGCTCGAACCGCGCCGCCGCCTCCAAAAGGCCGATATGTCCCTCCTGCACCAGATCGCCCATCGGCAAGCCGAAACTGCGGAACTTGGCGGCCATGGCGATCACCAGCCGCATATGCGACATGGCGATCTTGTTGCGGGCTTCCTGGTCGTGGTCGTTCCGCCAGGCCTCGGCCAGCGCATGCTCCTCGTCCCGCTCGAGATAAGGGGCATCCATTGCAATCTTGATCAAACGCCTGTCTGCTGTAAGGGTCTTCATCGATTGCTCCCTGGCTGGCGCCGAACGCCAACGCTGTTGATCCTAGAAGAGCCGAACGCCTGTCGCGGCGGTCGGTTGAAGGGCGGCCGGCACTGCTTGACGAATTGAAGCAATGCCCTACATCGAGGAATAAGACCTGAGACGGTGAGGACTCACAGAACCTCGATCGCGCGGGAACGCAGGCGCACGCCTGTCCCGTGAACGAGAAACGTGCGCAGGGTCGAAAAGTTCCCCCTCGTAGTGACGATTTTAGATTGCAGCGCGCTAGCCATGCACTTCAAGCTGTGCCGCCGCGCGCGAACCGCATCACGGCAAGAAAAAGGCCCGGCGCTGATGCCGGGCCTTGATCCAATTCGCTGAAGCTTTGCGAAGCGTTTCGCTGCCGATCAGGCGGCTTCGTCCTGCTCGTCTTCCTCGATGGCCTTGCCGCGCTTCGGCCCCTTGTTCAGATTGGCTTCGACGAGGCGCACGGCTTCCGTTTCCGACATCTTGTTCACGGCAGCGATTTCGCGCGCCATGCGGTCGAGAGCGGCTTCATAGAGCTGGCGCTCGGAATAGGACTGTTCCGGCTGGTTTTCCGCACGATAGAGATCGCGCACCACTTCCGCGATGGAAATGAGATCACCGGAATTGATCTTGGCATCGTATTCCTGCGCGCGACGCGACCACATGGTCCGCTTCACGCGTGCCTTGCCCTGCACAACCTTCAATGCGCGGTCGACGAAATCTGTTTCGGACAGTTTGCGCATGCCGATGCTGACGGCCTTGCCCACCGGAACCTTGAGACGCATCTTGTCCTTTTCGAAATCGATGACAAAAAGCTCGAGCTTCATGCCGGCGACTTCCTGCTCCTCAATCGCCACGATCTGACCAACGCCATGAGCCGGATAAACGATCGATTCACCGGTCTTGAAGCCTTGGCGCGTTGAAGATTTTTTCTGCTGGGTCGTCATACGTTTCAAACACTCCCTAGTGCGCACCGGCCTCGATCGGCCGGGCCGGGTCGTGAGGCCCGGATAGACGGGGATACCGCCGGGTGGGGTCAATCCTGGTCCGTCCAACGATATGCAAACGGCTTCTTGCGTCGCAGTCACGAGCAACGGAACGTTGCCTATTTTGAAAGTGCCGCGCCGTGGAAATCGATTTGCTTTCGTGCTGGTTTTCGGGCGCGCAAAAACACCCTCTGTGGATCAGTGTCTGGAACCTATCACAAAAAAGAGCGGAAATCAATAATTTGCTGCATGGCAACGATCAAGCCGCCATGCTCGCACGTGCGAGGCACCGATGGGATTTCCCCAGATTTCCGGCCTCGCGCTTTTGGCCCTTTGTCAGCCGCGACGAACCGAACGGCCGAGGCTTCAGTCGCCCTGGCCGGGCTTCTCGGAGAAATACTGCTCGTATTTCCCTTCGACGCCGTCCATCTCCTTGGCGTCCGGCAAAGGGTCCCGCTTGACCGTGATGTTCGGCCACTGTGTCGCAAAATCGGCGTTCAATTTCAACCACATGTCGAGGCCTGGCTCGGTATCCGGCTTAATCGCGTTCGCGGGACACTCCGGTTCGCACACGCCGCAATCGATGCACTCGTCCGGATGGATGACGAGAAAGTTCTCGCCCTCGTAGAAGCAATCCACCGGGCAGACTTCCACGCAGTCCGTGTACTTGCAGCGAATGCAATTGTCGGTCACGACATACGTCATGAGGTACTCCAGCCAATGCTCTCATCAGATGGCAGTCGGTACGCTCGATCGTCCGTGCATGCTAGGAATGTCCGGCGCGCATAGCTGCCCGAAGCAAACCGCAAGTGCCACCTCCTGCATGGTTCCTTAAATCGGCACCGGTTCAAGGATAAAACCATGCAGCATTTCAAATTTCCTACAGCGACCCGTGCGCGCCCGAACGGGCACACGGGGCTGTAACATGGCTTGTGACGTAAAGGCTTTGGGCGGCCTTTGCAAGAATAATCCACTCGCCTTTTGCCGCGAAAAGGGCAGAGTTTTCCAGCATCGACGCGCTACCGGATCGTAGCATCCAAGTTTGCCGGACGGCCCCGCAAAACACGCCGACGGGGCCCTAGTCGTCGTCGCCGAAATCGGGCCTCAGCCGGTCCGTCTCGCGCCGCTCCTGCTTCGTCGGCCGTCCTGCGCCGCGATCGCGGGTCGCCTGTTCGAAGGCTGTGCGACGCTCGGCGGGCGCGGGCGGCGTCAGGTCCTCGTAAAGCAGCCGCGCCTCCTCATACGGGCCTCGCCGGCTGCCCGGCAGCAGGACCCGCACGACGAGGTCTCGACGTTCGAGCGAAAGCTCCAGCCTGTCGCCGGCCTTCACCTGTGCCGATGGCTGCGTCGTCCGCTCACCATTGACGGCCACATGGCCGGCCTCGATGGCCTTCTGGGCGAGCGAGCGCGACTTGATCAGCCGGGCGAAGAACAGCCACTTGTCGAGCCGCTGGCGCGCGGCAGGCGATGAGGGTGGCTGTTTCTCCATGGTCCGCCTACTTTTTCAGTTGCTCCTTGAGCGCGGCGAGCTTCGCAAAGGGCGAATCCGGATCGATCGGCTTCTCCTTGCGCGGCGGGCGGCTGTCGAACTTGCCCGCCCGGTCAGACCGGTCGTGACGCTCATGCCGCTCGTGACGGTCCTGGCGCTCCTTGCGCTGGCCGCCCGGCTTGCCATCCTGAGGCTTGCCGCGCGCCGGTGCACCGCCCTTGCGGCCGCCCTCCCTCGCCTCGCCCTGGCCGTGACGCTCACCCTGGCGCTGGCCGCCGCGGCGCTGCTCGCCCTGATGGCGGCCGCCGCGCTGGTTGTCCTGGCGCGTGCCGGGACGCCACAGAAGCACCGGTTTCGGCTCGGCCGCCTCTTCCGGCTGCGCCGCCGCGGCAGATTCGTCGCTGGTCGCCTCCACGGGTGCGCCTTCTGGCGGCGCCGGAGTGGCTTCTGCCGAAACCGCTTCCGCCGGCGCCGCATTGTCTTCGGCAGATTCCGCCTCAGCATCAGCATCGGCTTCGACCTGCTCCCCGGCCGCCTCGTCGGTCGCCGCCGCCTCTGCGGGCGTACCGTCCTGCTTCGCAAGGAAGGCTGCCGCTTCCTCGGCGGTCACGCTGTCGGCGCGATAGCCGAGACCTTTGAGGATCTCTTCCATGTCGTCCGGGGTCGCACCGAGGATAGAGAGCATCGAGGTGGTCGCCGTGAAGCGGCGGCCGTCATAGGCTCCGTCCGGCCGCGGCGTCGCGCCCGGCTTCCATTGCAAGAGCGGCCGGATGAGGTCGGCGAGCCGCTCCAGGATGTCGATCCGAACGGCGCGCTTGCCGAGATAGCGGAAGCCGGCAAGCTTGTAGAAGGTCCGCTCGAAGGACGGGTCGGTGACGACCGAGGTCCGGCCGGCGGCGAGCATCGGAATGAGTTCGCCGTAGCCAGGCTTGTCGAGGCCGTCGTTCTTCAGCGCCCAGAGAAGCGTGATCAGCTCCGCCGGCGCCGGCTTCAGGAGCGCCGGAAGGAAGATGTGGTAGGCACCGAAGCGGACACCGTATTTGCGGATCGACGCCCGGCTCTCCTGGTCGAGAGACTTCACCTCATCGGCGACGTCGCGGCGGAAGAGAACGCCGAGATTTTCCACGAGCTGGAAGGCGAGACCCTTCGCCAGGCCTTCGAGATCCTCGGCGCGCGAGATGTCGTCGAGCGGCTTCAAAACCGTGCTGATGTGATGGTTCACGAAGCGCTCGATCCGCGCCACGACATGGTCGCGGGCGTTCGCCTGGAGCTGCTCGTCGGCGAGCAGGATGACGCGGGGGCGCATGACATGGTCGCTCGCCGCAAGCCGCGCCACGGGATCGCCGAGCCAGCGCACGAGGCCGTCAGACGAAAGCGCCAGATCGTTGTTGCCGGCCGCATGCAGGCGGGCGGCGCGCGCCTCGAATTCCAGCGCCAGCGCCTTCTGGGCAGCGCCTTGGACAGCCTTGGCATCCGTTCCTTCGCTGCCGGCCACAAGCGTGAACCGAAAACCGGCTAGCTGACCCACGTGGTGCCCTTCGACGAAGACATCACCATTCACACTGATTTCTGCTTCCAGCATCGCATTCTCTCTCAGGCGCTTCATGAGCACAGATGTCCTGCGGTCAACAAAGCGTTTCGTCAACCTTTCATGTAACGCGTCGGACAATCGATCTTCGATTTCCCGCGTCTTTTCTTGCCAGTGTGTCGGATCGGCAAGCCACCCGGGCCGGTTGGACACATAGGTCCAGGTCCTGATCTGCGCGATTCGCGCCGAAAGTGTGTCAATCTCGCCATCCGTGTGGTCGGCGCGGCGGACCTGCTCGGCCATGAAGTCCTCGTTGACCGTGCCATGGCGGACAAGATCGGCATAGATGCTCGATATCAGGTCGGCGTGCTGCGCCGGCGTGATGCGGCGGTAGTCGGGAAGCGCACAGGCGTCCCACAGCTTCTCGACCCGCTCCGACGTCGTGGCGACGTCGACGACTTCCGGATAGCGCGCCAGGTGCTCGAGCGCCTGCTGGTCGACGGCCGGAAGGGCGCGCGTCAGACCGGACACGGCCGGCGCCGCCTCGAGGCTGTGCTTCAGCGCCTTCAGCGAAGAATAGTCGACGGCCTTGGAGCGCCATTGCAGCACCCGGACCGGATCGAATTCGTGCGATTCGATCCGGTGCACGAGCTCGTCCTCGAAGGGGTCGACGCGGCCCGTCACTCCGAAGGTGCCGTCGCGGATGTGCCGGCCGGCGCGGCCAGCAACCTGGGCGAGCTCGGCCGGATTGAGGTTGCGGTACTGGTAGCCATCGAATTTGCGGTCTTGGGCGAAGGCGACGTGGTCGACATCGAGATTCAGCCCCATGCCGATCGCGTCGGTCGCCACCAGATAGTCGACGTCGCCCTCCTGGTAGAGGGCCACCTGGGCATTGCGGGTGCGCGGCGAGAGGGCGCCGAGCACCACCGCAGCGCCGCCGCGCTGCCGCCGGATGAGCTCAGCGATGGCATAGACCTCATCGGCCGAAAAGGCGACGATCGCCGTGCGATGCGGCAACCGGGTGATCTTCTTCGAGCCGGCATAGAGAAGCTGCGACATGCGCGGCCGTTCGACCACCGTGATGCCGGGCAGAAGATGCTCGAGAATCGGCCGCATGGTCGCGGCACCGAGGAGGAGCGTCTCTCCCCGTCCGCGCAGATGCAGGAGCCTGTCGGTGAAGATGTGACCGCGCTCGAGGTCACCGGCGAGCTGCACCTCGTCGATCGCGACGAAGGACGCCGTCGTTTCGCGCGGCATCGCCTCCACCGTGCAGACCGAGTAGCGGGCGCGATGCGGCGCGATCTTCTCCTCGCCGGTGATCAGCGCGACATTGTGGTGCCCGACCTTCTCGACCAGGCGCGTATAGACCTCGCGGGCGAGCAATCTCAACGGCAGCCCGATGACACCGCTGTCATGCGCGACCATGCGCTCGATGGCATAATGCGTCTTGCCGGTATTGGTGGGTCCGAGGACCGCGGTCACCCCGCGGCCGCTCAGGATCATGGATTGAAAGGACAAGGTCATCGATCCCGGGCAGTCTCTACAGCGCCATACGTCTTTCAGACGCACAAAGGTCGCTGTAGCACTTCTGATTGCTGCATGGTTTTATCCTTAAATCGGCTCCGATTTAAGGAACATGCAGTAGGAGCCGGAGCGCCAGGCACCCGGCGGGCAACAGATGCCCATGCAGGAGGCCAAGCGCAAGGGGGCGCGAGCAATAAAAACACCGGGCTGTTGCGGCCCATATCTTGGGGCTCGGTTATTCAACGAAGATCGGCACTTGGAACAGCGATGGAACGAATCGGAGACGAATCGCTGACTCCCGCAGATTCCCTGTATGTTCACGGCTACATATAGACGCCCCGAGCCGAATCGCATCCATATGCTGAATCTTTGAAGAGGCGCGCGCTCCACGCCTTCCAAGCGCCCGTTTTCTGGCGGCCGATCGGCACAATCGCCCAAAGGATTTCGAATCCAAGAGTCTGGTATAGCTGAAAAATTTTGACCAAGATTCCCTTTCTGCCGCGCCGATTCCGGGAATAGGAATCGCCACTTCGGCTGGCCGGATGAATCGGAGCAACTCCCCTTGCAAGCCGCCACAGCGCGGTATCGGCTTTTGTCCGCTACCAGATATAGTATGTCGGAGCGCCAGTCGCGAATCCGGTGCCGCCCGCGCCGCCCCTCGGGCAATGGGCGGAAAAGGAAAGCGGCGCGCCGAAGAGCGCCGCGATGACCGATAGTTCGAGGATGTCAGGCGAAATACTGCCCGCCATTCGCCGAGATCGTCGAGCCGGTGATGAATCCCGACTCGTCCGAGGCCAGGAAAACGACGCAGCGGGCGATCTCGTCAGGCTCGCCGAGGCGGCCGACCGGGATCTGCGGGATGATCCTTTCGTTCAGCACCTTCTCCGGTACCGCACGCACCATCTCCGTGCCGATATAGCCGGGGCATATCGCATTGACCGTGACGCCCTTGGCCGCGCCCTCCTGCGCCAGCGCCTTGGTAAAGCCGAGATCGCCGGCCTTGGCGGCGGAATAGTTCGCCTGGCCCATCTGCCCCTTCTGGCCGTTAATCGACGAGATGTTGATGACGCGGCCGAAGCCGCGGTCGCGCATGCCCGACCAAACGGGATGCGTCATGTTAAAGAGGCCGGTGAGGTTGGTGTTGATGACCTCGCCCCACTGTTCCGGCGTCATCTTGTGGAACATCGCATCGCGGGTGATGCCGGCATTATTGACGAGAATGTCGACCGGCCCGAGATCCGCCTCCACCTTGGCGATGCCGTCGACGCAGGCCTGATAGCTGGAGACGTCCCATTTATAGACCGGAATGCCGGTTTCCTGCTTGAAGGCCTGGGCCTTCTCGTCATTGCCCGCATAGTTGGCGGCCACCTTGTAGCCGGCCGCCTTCAGTGCCACAGAAACCGCAGCGCCGATACCGCGGGACCCACCCGTAACCAATGCTACCCTGCTCATCTTTGCCTCCCACTTGGGTTAAAATTGTCAAAAATTGTCCTTCGGCGGCCCGGAGTTCCAGGCCGCACGCTCGATCGAACAGGGCGGACGCCCTTGCATGCCACGAACTGCTACAGGCGCTCGACGCACATGGCGACGCCCATGCCGCCGCCGATGCAGAGGGTTGCGAGGCCCTTGGAAACGCCGCGACGCTTCATCTCGAAAAGCAGCGTGTTGAGGACGCGGGCGCCGGAAGCGCCGATCGGATGGCCGATGGCGATCGCACCGCCGTTGACGTTGACGATCGACGGATCCCAGCCGAGATCCTTGTTGACCGCGCAGGCCTGGGCAGCGAAAGCCTCGTTGGCCTCGACGAGTTCGACGTCGCCGATCGACCAGCCGGCCTTCTCGAGCGCCTTGCGGGAAGCCGGGATCGGGCCGGTGCCCATGATCTGCGGATCGACGCCCGCGGTTGCCCAGGAGACGATGCGGGCGAGCGGCTGAATGCCGCGCCTGGAGGCTTCCGCCTCGGTCATCAACAGCGTCGCCGCGGCGCCGTCATTGAGCCCGGAGGCATTACCGGCCGTGACCGTGCCTTCCTTGTCGAAGGCCGGGCGCAACTTGGCAATCGAATCCAGCGTGGCACCGTGGCGGATGTATTCGTCCTGGTCGACGGTCACGTCGCCCTTACGGGTCTTGACTATGAAGGGAACGATTTCGTCGGCGAACCGGCCGGCCTTCTGCGCGGCTTCCGCCTTGTTCTGCGAGCGGAGCGCGAATTCGTCCTGCTCCTCGCGGGTCAGCTGCCACTTGCGGGCAACGTTCTCGGCGGTCGTGCCCATGTGGTAGCCGTAAAAGGCGTCCGTCAGGCCGTCCTTGATCATCGTGTCGATCATCTTGTAATCGCCCATCTTGACGCCGCCGCGCAAATGCGCGCAATGGGGCGCCATCGACATCGACTCCATGCCGCCGGCAACGATGATGTTCGCATCGCCGGTGGCGATCTGCTGCATGCCGAGGGCGACGGCGCGCAAGCCCGAGCCGCAAAGCTGGTTCATGCCCCAGGCGGTCTTTTCCTGCGGGAGGCCGGCCTTGATCGCCGCCTGGCGGGCCGGGTTCTGCCCTTCGCCGGCCGGCAGCACCTGGCCGAGAATCACCTCGTCCACTTCTGCCGCCTCGACTCCGGCCCGTTCGAGGACCGCCTTGATGACCGTTGCACCCAGTTCATGAGCGGGAGTGTTGCCGAAGGCGCCGTTGAAGGACCCGACTGCGGTGCGAGCGGCGCTGGCGATCACGATGGAGGGATTGCTCATGGGACGTTTCCTCTTGTTTCCTTTGCCTGGACGAGCAGACTGGCAAAGGCAGGAGCGCAAGTCAAACGCCTTGATGCTCTGCAACAAAAGCTTCACGGGCACCGCCGTCCATCACCTTTTGCACCTGCGTCGCCGCAACGCACAAAGAGATTGTCAGCGGCGTTCTTTTGCGGATACTCTTAAAAAACACAATAAAGACGGGACGATGGGTAGAGGAGACCCTGATGGCGAAGAACGAAGGCCAGATCGTTATCAAGAAATACGCGAACCGGCGGCTCTACAATACCGGCACGAGCACCTATGTAACCCTCGACGATCTGGCCGTGATGGTGAAGAGGGGCGAGGACTTCATCGTCCAGGACGCCAAGTCGGGCGAGGACATCACGCATTCCGTGCTGACGCAGATCATTTTCGAGCAGGAGTCGAAGACCGGCAACACGCTTCTGCCGATTTCCTTCCTGCGCCAGTTGATCTCCTTCTATGGCGACCAGATGCAGATGGTGGTGCCGAGCTACCTCGAGCACTCCATGCAGGCCTTCACCGAACAGCAGGCGCAGATGCGCGAGCAGATCAACAAGGCCTTCGGCGACACGCCGCTCGGCAAGAACCTGCAGGTGCCCCTGCAGCTCGTCGAGGAGCAGGTCAAGCGCAACACTGAAATGTTCCATCAGGCGATGCAGATGTTCTCGCCTTTCATGGCCGCTCCTCCGGCAAAGGAAAGCAAGAAGGCCGAGGCGAAAGACATCGACGAGCTCAAGGAACAACTGCGCGCATTGCAGACGAAGCTCGACAATTTGGGCTGAGGTCCAAGCGTCCTCGCGAACGAAGAACCCCTCGCCAGCCCTCCGCCTTGTAGGCAGGGCTCGGGAGGGGTTTTAGGATGATCCCGACCGCACCAACGAAAAAGGGCCGGCAAAGCCGACCCTTCGAACTTCATCCGCAGACGGAAACGCTTATGCGTTTTCCTTCGGCGTCAGCACCTGGCGGCCGCGGTACATGCCGGTTTTCAGGTCGATGTGGTGCGGGCGGCGCAGTTCGCCGGAGTTCTTGTCTTCGACGTAGGTCGGAGCCTTGAGGGCGTCAGCAGAGCGGCGCATGCCACGCTTGGACGGGCTCGTTTTTCTTTTGGGTACAGCCATTTCATTCTCCACTTATCGGGCAAAACACTGTTCAGCAGCCGAAAATGGCCGGGTCAAACAGATGTCGATCTCGGAATTTCGCGCGCTTATACATGCCCGACCACGGTTTGACCAGTCCCTGCGCGCAAATTTTCGAATCGGCCAGCAAGCGCAACCGCCCGCTCTCCTTGGGAACCTCAGGCCTCGTCCTCCGGCACGATCCACGGTTCCGCCCTTGCGGCTTCCTCCCATTTGCGGAAGGCCGGATGCGCCTTGACGGCCTCCATATAGGCAAGCGTCCCCGGATCGGTCGTCAGTTCGTAGACCTCGAGGCGGTTGACGACCGGGGCGAACATCGCGTCGGCGGCGGTGAAGCGGCCGAAGAGGAACGGTCCGCCGGAGCGGGCGATCGCCTCGCGCCATATCGTTTCGATCCGCGCGACGTCGTCCATGACTCCATCGGGAAGGGCAATCGCCTTCACGGGCCGGCGAATGTTCATTGGGCAGGCGCCGCGCAGCGCCCGGAAGCCGGCAAGCATCTCCATCGAATAGCTGCGCGCCCGGGCCCGGTCCTCGCGGTTCTCGGGCCAGATACCGGCTTGCGGGTAAAGCTCCGCGACATATTCGATAATGGCCAGCGATTCCCAGACGCGGATTTCTCCGTGGTGGAGTACCGGCACGCGGCCAGTCGGGGAGATTTCACGAAACTTCGGGTTTCCCGCCGGAAAGTCGAAGGGGATGACGACGTCTTCGAACGGGATGCCGCAGCCTTCGAGCGCCAGCCACGGCCGGAGCGACCAGGACGAATAATTCTTATTGCCGACATAAAGAGCGAGCTTGGCCATAGATCCCCCATTGCGCTTGATTCGGCCAGAGGATTGCCACATCACCGGCGGCAGGACCAATGAATTGCCTTCATCTCAATCATAAAGACATGTGATGTAGTCGCCGGACCGGCCGGCGCGGCGCTCGATCACCGAGGCCAGGCGCCTCAATCCCCGCCCCGGCTTGCCGGCATTGCGGTCGATCGGATTGGGGAGCGCCACAGCGAGCAGAGCGGCCTGGCGGCGCGAAAGCTTGGCGGCGGAAACGCCGAAATGATGCTGTGCCGCGGCTTCGATGCCGTAGATGCCGTCGCCCCACTCGGCGACATTCAGGTAAATTTCCATCATCCGCCGCTTGCTCCAGACGAGATCGGCGACGACGGCGAGCGGCAGTTCCAATCCCTTGCGAATGAAGGAGCGGCCGTTCCAGAGATAGAGGTTCTTGACCGTCTGCATCGGGATGGTGCTGGCGCCGCGGGTCTGCTCGCCATCCAGCGCATCCTCGACGACGCCGCGCATCTGTGTCCAGTCGACCCCGTTGTGAGCGCAGAACTGGCCGTCCTCGGACATCATCACCGACTGGACGAGAACCGACGCGATATCGTCGAACTCCACCCACTGCCGGTCGTAGCCGCGCAGCAGCACGAGATCGCGTAGCATCAACGTCGAAACAGGATGGATGAAATCGACCAGGTAGACGAAGATCAGCAGGTAGGGAAGCAGGAGAATTGAGAGGGCCGCGAGAACGAGACGCCGGCGCCGCGTTCGCCAGGTGCGGCGCAAGGTGGACCAGCGGCCGGCGGGCAACTCGCCCTCCTCGCGTTCTTCCGGAACGATGTCCACCGCCTGACTGTCCACCCCTCTGTCCATTCCCCGCTCTTATCTCATGGCCCACTCTTATTTCATGAAACGCGAAAGTTGAACGGCCTTTCTTGGAGAAAGACAAGGGCGGCTGTGCACTCATCCCGAACAAAACGCGCGAACTGCGACTAGAAAGTCCGTTGAAAGCGGCTCTGCCACGTGCCAAAGAGCCTTTCATGCAAGACGAGACATCATTTTTTGCGCAACGCCTCAAGGCCGCGGCGCTGGCGGTGGAGAGCCTGCTTTCCATTCTCCTCGAGCCTACCGCCCAAGCGGACGAAATTGTCCGCCCGGCACGGCTTCTCGAGGCGATGCGCCACGGCGTGCTCAACGGCGGCAAGCGGCTGCGCCCGTTTCTCGTGACCGAAAGCACCGCCCTTCTCGGCGGAAGCGCCGACGCCGCACTGAGGATCGGCGCGGCGCTCGAATGCGTGCATTGCTATTCGCTCGTCCATGACGATCTGCCGGCGATGGACGACGACGATATGAGGCGCGGACAGCCGACGGTGCACATCGCCTTCGACGAAGCGACGGCGATCCTTGCGGGCGACAGTCTCCTGACCTTCGCCTTCGACATCATCGCGGCACCGAAAACGCCGCTTGCTGACCGCCAGAAGACGGCGCTTGTGCTAGCGCTGGCGCGCGCCGCCGGCCATGGCGGCATGGCGGGCGGCCAAGCGCTCGACCTCGCCGCCGAGACGGCGGCGCCGGACGAGGCGGGGATCGTCACGCTGCAGGCGATGAAGACCGGCGCCCTCCTCCGTTTCGCCTGCGAGGCGGGGGCGATCATTGCCGACGCGACGGCCGAGGATCGCAGGCGCATGCGCGCCTTCGGCGAGAAGATCGGCCTTGCCTTCCAGCTCGCCGACGACCTTCTCGACCTCACCGCCGACGCCGAGGCCATGGGCAAGGCCACCGGCAAGGACGCCGCCCGCGGCAAGGGCACGCTCGTCGCCCTGCACGGCCAGTCCTGGGCCGAACGAGAGCTTGAAAGGCTGGTGGTCGAGGCGGAAGAACTGCTGGCGCCCTACGGCAGCCGTTCGGCCGTTCTCGTCGAAACAGCCCGCTTCATCGCGAACCGGAGGAAATGAACTGAAATGAGCAAATTCTGGTCGCCGATCGTTTCCACGCTGAAGCCCTATGTTCCGGGCGAACAGCCGCGCATCGCCAATCTCGTCAAGCTCAATACCAATGAGAGCCCCTACGGCCCCTCGGAACAGGCGCTCGAGGCGATCCGGGCGGCGGCAAGCGCCGATCTCCGGCTCTATCCGGATCCGGTCGCGCTCGGCCTGAGGGAGGCGATCGCCGCTAGATATGGCGTCTCGGCCGGCGAGGTCTTCGTCGGCAACGGCTCCGACGAGGTGCTGGCGCACGCCTTCGCCGCGCTGCTGAAGCACGACGAGCCGCTGCTCTATCCGGATATCTCCTACAGCTTCTATCCGACCTATGCGGGGCTCTTCGGCATCGAAGCGATCGAAGTGCCGCTCAATGCGGCCTTCCGCATCGACATTGCCGACTATCGCCGCGCCTCAGGCGCGATCATCCTTCCCAATCCCAACGCGCCGACCGGCATCGGCCTGCCGCTTGCCGAGATCGAAAGACTGGTGGCGGAGCACCCCGACCAGCCGGTGGTGATCGACGAGGCCTATATCGACTTCGGCGGCGAATCCGCGGCCGCGCTCGTGCCGAAATTCGACAACCTGCTGGTCGTCCAGACCTTCTCCAAGTCGCGGGCTCTGGCGGGCTTGCGCGTCGGCTTCGCAATCGGCCAGCGCGTGCTGATCGAGGCACTGGAGCGGGTCAAGGACAGCTTCAATTCCTACCCGCTCGGCCGCGCTGCCCAGGCCGGTGCCACCGCTGCGATCAAGGACGAGCGATGGTTCGAGACGACGCGCGGCAAGATCATCGCGACGCGCGCGAGGTTGAGGAGCGAGCTCGAAAGACGCGGCTTCGAAGTCCTGCCGTCGCAGGCGAATTTCGTCTTCGCCCGTCATTCGGGCCATGAAGGACAGGCGCTGGCCGCGAAGCTGCGCGAACGCGCCGTCATCGTGCGCCATTTTGCCAAGCCGCGAATCTCGGACTTCCTGCGCATCACCATCGGCACCGACGAGGAATGTGCAAGGCTGGTCGCGGCGCTCGACGAGATTCTCTGACGCTGACTTATTCGGCCGCCGCCTGGCCGTGGCCGAAGCGCTTTTCGATATAGTCGGCAACGAGAAGCTGGAACTCCTCGGCGATCTTTGGCCCGCGCAAGGTCATCGCCTTCTGGCCGTCGATAAAGACCGGTGCAGCCGGCATCTCTCCGGTGCCGGGCAGCGAAATGCCGATATCGGCATGCTTGCTCTCGCCGGGGCCATTGACGATGCAGCCCATGACGGCGACCTTCAGCGCCTCGACGCCCGGATACTTCTCGCGCCAGACCGGCATGCTGGCGCGGATGTCCTCCTGGATCTTCTGGGCGAGCTCCTGGAAGACCGTGGACGTGGTGCGGCCGCAGCCGGGACAGGCGGCGACGACGGGAATGAACTGGCGGAAGCCCATGACCTGCAGGAGCTCCTGCGCCACCTGCACCTCGCGGGTGCGGTCGCCGCCGGGCTCCGGAGTGAGCGAGATGCGGATCGTGTCGCCGATGCCCTGCTGCATCAGGATACCGAGCGAGGCCGAGGAGGCGACGATGCCCTTGGTGCCCATGCCGGCCTCGGTAAGCCCGAGATGCAGCGCATGGTCGCAGCGCGCGGCGAGCATCGCATAGACGGCGATCAGGTCCTGGACGCCGGAGACCTTGGCGGAAAGGATGATGCGGTTGCGCGGCAGGCCGAGCTCTTCCGCCAGTTCCGCCGAGAGCAGCGCCGACTGCACGATCGTCTCGCGCGTCACCTCTTGCGCCGTCAGCGGCGAGCCGGCGGCCTGGTTCTGGTCCATCAGCCGCGTCAGCAGTTCCTGGTCGAGCGAGCCCCAGTTCACCCCGATGCGCACCGGCTTGTCGTAGCGGATCGCCATCTCGATGATCTCGGCGAACTGCTTGTCCTTCTTGTCCTTGAAGCCGACATTGCCCGGATTGATGCGGTATTTGGCGAGCGCCTCGGCGCAGGCCGGATGGTCGGCCAGGAGCTTGTGGCCGATATAGTGGAAGTCGCCGACGAGCGGCACGTCCATGCCGAGCCGCAGCAGCCTTTCGCGGATCTTCGGCACGGCGGCAGCACTTTCGTCGCGGTCGACGGTGATGCGCACCAGTTCGGAACCGGCCTTCGAGAGTGCTGCCACCTGGGCGACCGTCGCATCAATATCGGCCGTATCCGTGTTCGTCATCGACTGGACGACGACCGGCGCGGCACCGCCGACGATCACGCCGCCGACATCGACGGCGACCGAGGCACGGCGCGGCTTTGGCTCGAAATCGAAGGCAGAAGACATGAAGGCCTCTTCTTGGTCCCTTTTGCTGCGTTTGCCCTTCAGGTGGCGAAGGAAAACCTGCTTGTCAACGGCAACATCATGCGCTGACGGCGAATTGATGGCGCGCCCGCGTCAGTGCTCCCTGCCCTGATCCGCATGAATGGCGTGGTGCGACAGAAGAAGCACGACGACGAAGAGAACGGGGAGCGATGCGAAGATCACCGCGAAGCCGCTGTGCTCGGCAATGAAACCGATCAGCGACGGGGCGAACAGCATGCCGGAATAGCCCATCGTGGTCGCGACGGCTAGGCCGATGCCCGGCTGCAGGCCGGGCATGTTGCCGCCGGCCGAAAAGGCAATCGGCACCATGTTGGAAATGCCGATGCCGGCGATGGCAAAACCGAGAACCGCGAAGGCTGCGTTCGGCGCAAGCCCCGCCAGAACCATTCCCACCAGCGCCGTGACGGTGCAGACGCGCAGCGTCGTCGTCGCCCCGAAGCGATCGCGCACATGATCGCCGGCAAAACGCATCGCCGCCATCGTCGCCGAGAAGGCGGCAAAGCCGAAGCCCGATAGCTCGACCGAGGCGCCGAGTTCGTTGCGCAGATAAAGCGCGCCCCAGTCGAGCACCGCCCCTTCCGGCACCATCGAGAACAGCGCCATCAGGCCGACCAACCAGGGCAGCGGCGTCAACGGCAGCTTGAGCTCCCCCTTGGCGGCCGCGGGATGCGGCTGATCCGCGAGGATCATCGGCCAGGCCGCCGCTAGAATGGCAGCGCAGAGGCAAGTCACCAAGATCGCATGCGGCAGCACGCCGACGCGGGCCATCAGGAAGCCGCCGATGCCCGCGCCGATCAGCCCGCCGAGGCTCCAATAGGCGTGGCAGGAGGACATAATGGCGCGCCGCATCGATTTCTCGACCTCGACGGCATTGGCATTCATCGCCACGTCCATGGCGCCGACGAAGCCGCCGAGCAGGAACATGCCGATCGCCGCCGTCCAGACGTTCGGCACCAGCGTCAGGACGAGGAGTAGCGGCGACAGGACGACCGCCGTGACCTTGGCGACCTTCTGCGAGCCGATGCGGGCGATATAACCGCCAGCGATCGGCATCAGCACCAGCGAACCGATGCCGAACACCAGGATCAACAGACCGAGCACGCTCTCGCCGATCCCGAGCCGATCCTTGAATTCGGGGATTTTCGGGGCCCAGCTGCCGGTGACGAAGCCGTTCATCAGGAACAGGAGGGAGACGGCGAGCCGGTTCCTCGACATATAGCCCTGCCGGACTGCGGCCTTCGGGGCGGTGTCTGTGCGCTGATCCATTGTTAACTCCGGCTCACATTGATTTCGATAAGCTTGCGGCCGCGGCGCCATGCTCATCCGGCGCGCTCGCCCGCAAGGATGACGCTTGCCCGTCGCTCGGTGAATGCGGCGATCTGGGCCTCCGGCGCGTCGGCCTCGAGGACGAGCGTTGAACGGGCGTCGATGCCGATCACCGCGTGTGGTGCGGCAGTCCCCAGCTTGTCACTCATGACGGCGGCGAGCACCGAACAGCTGCGCGAGGCGATCAGCCGCTTGAACTCCGCGTCCTCGTAATGGAAGGCGGTGAGGCCCGCTTGAGCGTCGGCGCCGCAGGTCCCAAGGACGCAGAGGTCGGGTCGCAGCAATTCCGCATCGCGCTGTGCCCTTGCCCCGACCGACGCCCCGACGGCTCGGTCGAGCGCGCCGCCGATCAGGATGAGGTCGAGACCCTGCTTCTCCATCAAAGCGGAGGCGATCAGCGGCGTGTGGGTGACGATCGTCGCCGACAGGTCCGGGGCGATCGCCCGCGCAATCGCCAGATTGGTCGAGCCCGCATCGAGAAACACCGTCATGCCGCCCTCTATAAAGCCGACCGAGGCCCGCGCCAGCGCCGCCTTGCGGCCCGGGGCGAGTGCTGCCCGCTCGCTCAACGAGCCTGCGTCCGGAGCGATCGGCAGGGCGCCGCCATAGACGCGCTCGCAGAGGCCTGCCGCGGCCATTTCGCGCAGGTCGCGCCGGATCGTGTCCTCGGAAACGTTGAGTTCGCGCGCCAGGTCTGCCGCGAGAACGCGGCCATCGGTCCTCAGGCGCTCCCGGATCAGGGATTTTCTTTCGCGGAGCAGCAGTTCGACGGGCATTTTCCTAATCGTGCATAAACGTGCATGAATCGCTGAAAACGTGAGTACCATCCTTGCCTTGCGGTTTCAACCTTCGAACAATGGGAACAGGCACGCCGCCTGACGGTTCTTATGGGGTCCGTTCCGGCGGCGGACGGTTCGCCTGAGAAAATATTCTACCGAACCGGCTGGGGATTGGTCTTTTATGCGCTCTGGCGGCCCGGATTTTGTGCGAGTCTCGCCCGCAATCCGGATGACGGGCCGGAGACAACAAAGATGGAAACAAGACAATGAAGCTCCTTCCGACACTTTTCGCTGCCGCCCTGCTGCAACTTGCCGCCTTTGCGCCGGCCGAGGCAGGGTCGAATCTCGACGACATCAAATCGGCCGGCGTGCTGAAGATCGGCACCGAGGGCACCTATGCCCCCTTCACCTATCATGATGCGAACGGCACGCTCGTCGGCTTTGACGTCGAGATCGGCCAGGCGGTCGCCGAGCGTCTCGGCGTCAAGGCCGAGTTCCTCGAAGGCAAGTGGGACGGCCTGATCGCCGGCCTCGACGCCAACCGCTACGACACCGTCATCAACCAGGTCGGCATCACCGAGGAACGCAAGAAGAAATACGATTTCTCCGAGCCCTATATCGCTTCCAAGGCGGTGCTGATCGTCAAGGCCGACAACGAGGAGATCAAGGACTTCGCCGACCTGAAGGGCAAGAAGTCGGCCCAGTCGCTGACCAGCAACTTCGGCAAGCTTGCACAAGCCTCGGGCGCCGAGCTCGTCGGCACCGACGGCTTCGACCAGTCGATCCAGCTCGTGCTGACCGGCCGCGCCGACGCGACCATCAACGACAGTCTGTCCTTCCTCGACTTCAAGAAGCAGAAGCCGGACGCCCCGGTGAAGATCGCTGCCGAGCAGGCCGATGCCGACTATTCCGGCATCATCATCCGCAAGGACGAACCGGAACTGCTCGAAGCCATCAACAAGGCGCTCAAGGAAATCAAGGCAGACGGCACTTACGAGAAAATCTCGCAGAAATATTTCGGCGCCGACGTCTCCAGGTAGGGATGTTGAAGACGCCGCGTCGGCCCCCTCATCCCGCTGCCGCGACCTTCTCCCCGTACTGACGGGGAGAAGGGGCGATGCCGCGCCGGCTCCAGCCCCCTCTCCCCGCGTGCGGGGAGAGGGCTAGGGTGAGGGGCAATCGCAGACCGCGTCGACACTTTTTCCGCGGCAGGATCAACTTCCTGCGTGCCAAGGCCAGCAGAACAGTTGCAGAGGCTCCACGGCTTTCCCCATCCCTCTCCATGAATTACGATCCACTCCGAACCCGGGGCGGATCCGCGCATTTGAAAGGCTTCCCCTTGCCCAACTGGCTGAACCTCATGGCCGAATCGCTGCCGACCCTGCTTTGGGCCGGCTTGATCTTCACGGTGCCGCTAACCCTGCTCTCCTTCGTCCTCGGGCTGCTGCTCGGCCTCGTCACCGCCATCGTCAGGCTGTTCGCACCGGCGCCCTTCGTCGCCGTGGCGCGCTACTATGTCTGGGTGATCCGCGGCACGCCGCTGCTGGTGCAGCTCTTCGTCATCTTCTACGGCTTGCCGAGCATGGGCATATTGCTCGACGCCTTTCCGGCGGCGCTGATCGGCTTCACCCTGAATATCGGCGCCTATACCTCCGAGATCATCCGTGCGGTGATTTCCTCCGTGCCGCGCGGGCAATGGGAGGCCGCCTATTCGATCGGCATGAGCTGGAGCCAGGCGATGCGCCGCACCATCCTGCCGCAGGCCGGCCGCGTCGCCGTGCCGCCGCTGTCGAACACCTTCATATCGCTCGTCAAGGACACCTCGCTCGCCGCGGCGATCACCGTTCCCGAGCTCTTTCAGACGGCGCAGCGCATCGTCGCCACCACCTATGAACCCCTGATCCTATATATCGAGGCAGCGCTGATCTACCTTGTGATGAGTTCCGTGCTTTCCGCTCTGCAGGTGAAGCTGGAGAAACGCTTCGCCCGCTATGGCGGCTTCCTGGAGGCGCGCGCATGATCGAGCTCGCGCACATCGTCAAGCGCTTCGGCACCAACACGGTCCTGAACGACATCAGCGTCAGCCTGGCGGAAGGAACCGTCACTGCGCTCGTCGGCCCGTCGGGCGGCGGCAAGAGCACGCTTCTGCGCTGCGTCAACCTCTTGGAAATCCCGACCAGCGGCGCGATCCGGCTCGGCGACGAGCGGCTGGAATTCGCTCCAGCCCGCAAGGTCGGCTGGCAGGCGATCCAGCGGCTGCGCCGCCAGACCGGCATGGTGTTCCAGAACTTCCAGCTCTTCCCGCACCAGACCGCCCTCGGCAACGTCATGGAAGGCCTTGTGACCGTGCTCAAATGGCCGGCCGACCGGGCCCGCACCCGGGCGCTCGAACTCCTCGAAAAGGTCGGCATGGCCCATAAGGCCGATGCCTGGCCGGCGACGCTCTCCGGCGGCCAGCAGCAGCGCGTGGCAATCGCCCGTGCGCTCGCCCCCTCGCCGCGCGTCCTCCTCTGCGACGAGCCGACCTCTGCGCTCGACCCGGAATTGGCGGAAGAAGTGGTGGAAGTGTTGAGCCGCCTCGCCCGCGAAGGCACGACGATGATCATGGCCACTCACGACCTCCGCCTCGCCTCCCGCGTCGCTGACCACGTCGTTTTCCTCGACGCCGGTGTCGTCGTCGAAAGCGGTCCGCCGCGCAAGATCTTTTCGACGCCGGAGCGGGAGCGGACCAAGAGATTCATAGCATCGCTGAGCGCGCCGATGAGCTATGATATTTGAATAGTCGGAGGCGAGCCGGGCGCCGTCGCCGACGGCAGGTGGCACTTCTCTCCCCGCCATCCTCCTCGTCCGAGACCGGCCCTGGTTCGTAAGCGTCAATTCTAGAGCGCATTCCCATCAACTCGTTCGGGTAGCATTCGACGCTCGTCGCAACGCGCAAACAGCAGCGCGAAGTCCTCTGGATTGCCCGGGTATTGCAGGCACTCGTCGCTCACTCGGCTCCACGGCTTAGCGCTGTCGAGCCAGATATGGGCAATCGGAGCCAAGGACGCGGTATCGTCGAGTGTTCCCGGTTTGATGCTGATCGTGTCGGGCCGGCTCTCCTGGCGATGGAACAAGCGGGTGCCGCATTCAGGGCAGAACTCGCAAATCATGCGCCGGGCGCCTGCGGTCTCACGTGTCCATGACGCGAGTTTGCCGCAGAGCAGCGTGATTTCCGTAGCCTGGATCCATAGCGCCATGCCGAGGCACTGCCGGATTGCTTCTGACATTAGCGGCAATGGCAGGCAAACAGCGATAACGACTTGCCGCTGACGCGGTAGCGGCAGCCGGCACATTGACAGCCGCCTTCGAACAACTCGCTCACGTGGTAACCCCGATCAGTTCGGCGGCAACCGGCTCCCTTACAGTAACACTGCGGAGCCGACCATGCCGTATGAGGGCATCAACCACCAAACACCACCAGCAGATCCTTGGCATCGATCTGGTCGCCGGCCCGGACCAGCACCTCGGCAACGACGCCGTCCTTTTCGGCATGCAGCGC
>NZ_LNQC01000044.1 GCF_001651855.1 Sinorhizobium americanum
CCTCCTAATCGGTTGAACCATTGGAGCCTGCCCGGAAGACCGATCTCCCGCTACTCCCATGCAGGGAGGCCGCCGGAGCCCAATCATCCGATCTTTTTTGTTGCAGCTCAGAATGCGATTCAACGGTTTGCCAATCTCATTCTGGTTGCGGCGCTATCCCGTTGAAATCGGATTCATTTTTTCTCCCGGACCGTCTCAATGACGCCCGAGACGTCGTCGCTGCCGTGACCCTCGGCAATCCGACGGGCGGCGAGCCTAAGCATCGGCTCGGCGAAGTCTGGAGCGACGGCTTGCTCCGCGCTGGCCTTGGCGATGTTTTCGAGAGCGATCGTCTGCATCGCAAGATTGGAGACGACGTTGTCACTGTGCCGGCCGCTGTCGATCTTGCCAGCAAGGTCGGGCAGGGTGCCAGTCATCGCTTTGAGCCACGGCAGGAGTAGCGGAAGGAAATCGACCGCCTTGCCGCCTCCGCTTGTCACCAGGGCGTTGGCATGAAGAAAGCCGGAGAAGAGGCCGTACATGCCGGCGAGCAGTGCGAGGTCGTAAAGCGCCGCCAGGCCTGAGTCGTCGCCGAGGTGGCGGCTCTCCGCCAGTGCGTCGAGCGCCGGCTTGTGCCGTTCGAAAAGCGCTGTCGAGCCGCTGTAGAGGACCAGGGCGCCCGCCTCGCCGATCATTGGCGGGATTGCCATGATACCGCCGTCGAGATAATTGACCCCCTCCATCTCGGCCCACGCGGCGAGATTTTTCGCCTCACGCGGCGTGCCGTTTGTCAGATTGACAAGATCGCGGCCGCTGAGCGCCCCCCGCGCCTCAGCCAGCACCGACCCTGCGGCAGCATAGTCGACGACGCACAGAATCGAGAGCTCGCTTGCGGCGACGGCTTCGGCCGGAGTCGTGGCGATCCTTGCCCCCGCACGGGCAAGCGGCTCCGCTCGCGATGGCGTCCGATTCCAGACGGTTACGGCATGGCCCTTGCGGATGAGGGTTGCGGCGAGTGCGGCACCCATAGCACCAAGGCCGAGGACGGATATACTGGTCATGCGTCGTCCTTTCCTGTTTCGCGTCAGCCGGCCGTTGCGAGCTTCTGGCCAAGGCCGCCGTCGACGGCGAGCTTTGCGCCAGTGGTGAAGGTGGCTTCGAAGGCGAGGAACAGCACGGCGCGCGCCACTTCATCGGCGGTCCCATTGCGTTTCATCGGCGTCACCGCATCGCCCAGCGCCTTGAACTCGGCTCTTTCCGCGGCGGTCAGACCGGGCACGCCCTTGGTCGGAGTGTCGACGAACCCGGGACTGACGGTGTTGACACGGATACCGCGCGGCAAGAGCTCGGCCGCTAGCACCGAAGCGAAGGAGACCAGCGCCGCCTTGGTGGCGCTGTAGACGCTCATGCCGGGGTGACCGCCCTCATCGGCAACTGATGACGTAAACACAATCGAGCCCCCTTCGCGGATCAGCGGTGCCAGCCGCTGGACGGTGAAGAAGGCGCCCTTGGTGTTGACCGCAAACTGGCGATCGTAGGATGCTTCGCTGACCTGATCGAAGGGCTCAAGTTCGGAAATGCCGGCATTGACGTGGAGGAGGTCGATGGCCCCGAGCTTCTGGCCGGCGGAGGCGCCAAGGACCGCTATATCGTTGAGATCGGCGATATCCGAGCGCACGGCGTGCACGCGCGGACCGAACTCCTCTTTGACTTTGGCGACATTCTCCTCGTTGCGTCCGGTCAGCAGCACTTCAGCGCCGCCATTGACGAGCCGCCTGACCGTTGCCAGCCCCATACCGTGGGTGCCGCCGACCACGATCGCCTTCTTACCCTGATAAATCGCCATTATGTCTTCCTCTTCGGTTCGATTGAATGATGAGAAAGAGATGCATTCGTGGACGGTCTTGTGGTAGGCGGCTTGTCGTGGACATATCGTCCACAGTTGCAGACAATGACGGCCATGGCGAATCTCAATGACTTCACTTTCTTTGTCCACGTCGTGGACCACGGCGGTTTTGCGCCGGCGGCGCGTGCGCTCAACGTGCCGAAATTGACGCTCAGCAAGCGGGTGGCGGTGCTCGAGAAGAATCTCGGCGTCCGCCTCATCAACCGGACCTCGCGCCGCTTCGCGGTGACTGAAACGGGGGAAGATTTCTACCGCCATGCGGCGGCGATGCTGGTGGTGGCGGAAGCGGCCGAAAATGTCATCAGAGGCAGGCTTGCCGAACCGAGCGGCGCTGTCAGGATCACGGCGTCCGTTCCGACGGCGCAGCTTTCACTAGCCCCGCTGCTGCCCGAACTCGCGCTCGCCTATCCCAAGCTTCGCGTCGTCCTGCACGCGACTGACCGCTTCGTCGATATCGTCCAGGAAGGCTTCGATATGGCGGTGCGCGATCATTTCGCGCCCCTGCCGGACTCTGGTCTCGTGCAGCGTCGCGTCGGCTCACAGAGCAAACTTCTCGTCGCCGCGCCTGCTTATTTGCAAGAGCGGGGAGTGCCTGCACGAGCAGAGGCGTTGCAGGAGCACGATGGGCTGATGACGTCACTTACCTCGCAGGGCTGGACGGTCGAGCACCAAGACGGCACGATCGTGCAGGTCTCACCCAATCCGCGCTTTGTGGCGGACGAATCCCGGGTCCTGCTGGCGGCCGCGCTGGCAGGACTTGGGATAACCGCGCTGCCTGGCACGCTCTGTCAGGAGGAAATTGCAAGCGGTGCACTCGTCCACATCCTTCCGGAGTGGACCGCAGGCAAGGTGACGACGACGATCCTGATGCCACATCGTCGCGGCCAATTGCCTTCGGTGCGCGCGACGATCGATTTCATAGCGGAGCGGCTCGGCGACGGCTGAAGTAAAAGGCCCGCGTAAGCGGGCCTTTATTCGTTCTCTTAGGCTTTCTCAGCGTTCGGCGAGTGCCGCTTCGCCCTTCTTCTCACGGATCAGGTTGAGGAACCGGCGGAAGAGATAGTGGCTGTCCTGCGGGCCCGGGGAGGCTTCCGGGTGGTGCTGGACCGAGAAGACCGGCTTGCCGCTCAAGCGCAGGCCGCAATTGGTGCCGTCGAAGAGGGAAATGTGAGTCTCTTCAACACCTTCCGGCAACGACTTGGAATCGACCGCGAAGCCGTGATTCATCGAGACGATCTCGACCTTGCCGGTGGTGTGGTCCTTCACCGGATGGTTGGCGCCATGGTGACCCTGATGCATCTTCTCGGTCCTGGCGCCGAGTGCCAGCGCCAGCATCTGATGGCCGAGGCAGATGCCGAAGACCGGGATGTCGCTCTCCAGCAGGTTCTTGATCACCGGCACGGCATATTCGCCGGTGGCGGCCGGGTCGCCCGGGCCGTTCGACAGGAAAATGCCGTCCGGCTTGAGCGCCAGCACTTCCTCGGCGCTCGTGTCAGCCGGGACGACCGTGACCCGGCAATCAAGTCCGGCGAAGAGGCGCAGAATGTTGCGCTTGACGCCATAGTCGAGCGCAACGACGTGATAGGCGGCTTCGGTCTCGCCGAGCGTGGAGTAGCCGTCGTTCCAAACCCAGGGCTTCTCGTTCCAGCGGTAGGACTGGCCGGAGGTCGCGACCTTGGCGAGATCGAGCCCTTCGAGACCGCTCCAGGCCTTTGCCTCGGCCTTCAGCGTGTCGATGTCGAAGACGCCGGCCGGATCATGGGCGATAACGGCGTTCGGCATGCCGTTTTCGCGGATCCAGGCGGTCAGCGCCCGCGTGTCGATGCCGCAGAGCCCGATGACGCCGCGTGCCTTCAGCCAGGCATCGAGATGCTTGGCGGCGCGATAGTTAGAGGGATCGGTGATGTCGGCCTTGAAGATCACTCCGACGGCACCGTGGCGGGCGGCCGGCGTCAGGTCCTCGATGTCCTCGTCATTGGCACCGATATTGCCGATATGCGGGAAGGTGAAGGTGACGATCTGGCCAAGATAGGAGGGGTCCGTGAGGATTTCCTGATACCCGGTCAGCGCCGTGTTGAAACAGACCTCGGCCTGCACCTTGCCGGTCGCGCCGATGCCCTTGCCTTCGATCACCGTGCCGTCGGCCAGAACGAGCAGGGCGGTGGGTTTCTGGGTTGTCCATGCGGGTGTCGCGGTCATCGTTCCTATCCCGTTGCGGCGGAAGGCGCGGCTTTAAAGCCGGTCGGTTCAGCCCCATTTCAAAATTGCATGCGGCATGGCGCGCGGAAGCCCCGCGAGAAAGAGGTTCATGCCGATGTTCGTGCAGGTGCCGGAAAATAAACAAAGGCTTTACCGGGGTCAACCGGCGGCGGTGAATTGTCCGGAAATAAAGTTCTTTATAATTCAAATGGTTGCGCGATAGGTTTGATTGTACCTGCCGCACTGGTTTAAGACGGCGATAACAATGAGGCAAACGAGCCGGTCCGGATGCAGGCAGCAGGGCCGTTTCTGCATGGAGAAAGAGATGCGCGAGCAATTCGCAAACGCCCTGAAGGAAGCGCTGAAAGCCAAGGATACCCGGCGGACTTCGACCGTTCGGCTGATCCAGGCGGCGATCAAGGACCGCGACATCGCCAATCGCGGCCAGGGCAAGGATCCGGCCGGCGACGATGAAATCATGCAGATCCTCGCCAAGATGATCAAGCAACGCGAGGAATCGGCGCGCATCTACGAGGAGGGCGGCCGCCCGGAGCTCGCCGAGCAGGAGCGGCAGGAAATCGTCATCATCAATGCGTTCCTGCCCGAGCAGTTCTCCGAGGAGAAGGTGCGCGAGCTTTGCGCCGCAGTCATCGCGGAACTCGGCGCTCAGGGGCTGCGCGACATGGGCAAGGTCATGAATGCGTTGAAGGAGCGCTATCCTGGCCAGATGGATTTCGCCAGGGCTTCCAGCATCGTCAAGGAGCTGTTGAAGTAAGCCGCTGCGCCGGCGCCTGATCTCCGGCGCCGCCTCAGTTTCCCGCCATCTTCGATGGCCGCCGCCTGTGAAAAGCGGGCAAGACCGAGAGGAACTGTGGCTTCCTCCGGCCAGGCCGCTTATATGGAAGCTGGCCAGAGGTATCCATGCGCTTTTCACCGTCCTTCCTTGACGAGATCCGAGACCGCGTTCCGATTTCGGACGTGGTCGGCAAGCGCGTCACCTGGGACCGGCGCAAGACCAATGTGTCGCGCGGCGATTACTGGGCCTGCTGCCCGTTCCATGGCGAGAAGTCGCCGAGCTTCCACTGCGAGGACCGCAAGGGCCGATATCATTGTTTCGGCTGCGGCGTTTCCGGCGACCATTTCCGCTTCCTGACCGATCTCGAGGGCCTGAGCTTCCCCGAAGCGGTGCAGCAGATCGCCGATATGGCGGGTGTTCCCATGCCGCAGCCCGATCCGCAGGCCGAGCGGCGGGAGAAGGAGCGCACCAGCCTGCTCGACGTCATGGAGCTGGCGACGCAGTTCTTTCAGGACCAGCTTCAAACCGCGGCCGGCGCCAAGGCGCGCGCCTATCTGCGCGAACGGGGCCTCACCGGCCGCACAATCGAGACCTTCCGGCTCGGCTATGCGCCGGATAGCCGCAATGCGTTGAAGGAATTTCTCGCCGGCAAGGGGGTCGGCAAGGAGCAGATCGAGGCATGCGGCCTCGTCGTCCATGGGCCGGACGTCCCGGTCTCTTACGACCGCTTTCGCGACCGGATCATGTTTCCGATCCTCTCGGCGCGCGAAAAGGTGATCGCCTTCGGCGGGCGGGCGATGTCCGCCGATGCGCCGGCCAAATATCTGAACTCCAACGAGACCGAGCTCTTCCACAAGGGCAATGTGCTTTTCAATTTCGCGCGCGCCCGGCGCGCTTCGCAGGGCGCCGAGGGCGCGGGCACGATCATCGCCGTCGAAGGCTATATGGACGTGATCGCGCTGCACCAGACAGGCATCGAAAATGCCGTGGCGCCGCTCGGCACGGCGCTCACCGAGAACCAGCTCGATCTCCTCTGGAAAATGACGACTCAGCCGGTGCTTTGCTTCGACGGTGACGGCGCCGGCATCCGCGCCGCCAACCGCGCCGTCGACCTGGCGCTTCCGCATCTGAAGCCCGGCCGTTCGGTGCGTTTCGCCATGCTGCCGGACGGTAAGGACCCGGACGACCTCGTCCGCCACGAGGGGCGAGAGCCTTTCGACAAGGTGCTTGCCAATGCCCGTTCGCTCGCCGAGATGGTCTGGATGCGCGAGGTGCAGGGCGGCGGCTTCGATACGCCGGAAAAGCGCGCCGAGCTTGAGGCGCGGCTGAGGCAGGTGACCTCGGTCATCGCCGACGAGAGCGTGCGTCGCCACTACGGCCAGGACATGCGCGACCGGCTGAACGCCTTTCTGCAGGGGAGCGCGCCGTTCAGGGGCGAGCGGCGGCCGTTCGAGCGGGGTGGGCGCGAGCGCGGCGGGCGGCAAGGCGGTTTTCGCCAAGCCGGCGGCGAACGGAACGCCGGGCCGACCACGATCTCCGACCGGCTGGCGCGCTCGTCGATCGTCAGCGGTCAGCAGGCGGCGCCATTGCTGCGCGAAAGCGTGCTTGCGCTGACGATCGTCAACCACCCGCAACTGCTTTTCGAAGAGTATGACGAGATCTCGACGATCGAGTTCGACCATCGTGAGCTGCAGCGTTGCTGGGCGGCGGTTCTGAACGCCGCGGCGACAAACGGCCCGCGGCTGACGCGGGAAGGGCTGGTCGAGCAATTGGAGGCTGAAGGTTTTGCCCCGTTGATCGGCGCGCTCGACCAGCAGATTCGCTATGCGCGGCTATGGACCGCGACGACGGTGGCTGCGCCAGAAGATGCGCGCGAGGGCTATCTGCAGGCGCTGGCGCTTCACAAGCGCACCAAAGCGCTCAACTGGCAGCGCCGCGAGCTCGAAAGGGAACTTGCACACGCTACGGAAGAAGGCGATCTCGAAGTCGTGCCGCAGCTGTTGCGGACGCTTCAAGAGGTTCAGTTGGAAGTCACCCGGCTCGAGAACCAGGAAGCAATCATCGAAGGCTTCGGGGTGCTTTCCGGACGCGTCAAGGGGCCCGCGGCGAGGTGACGTCCTGCTTCCGGCCGCCCCTGATCCCGCTGCCGCGACCTTCTCCCCGCAGGCGGGGAGAAGGGGGATGCCGCGCCAGCTCAGCAACGTCCTTGCAGTTGGTGCACGACACGAGCCTCAGATGCGACGCAACCTCGCCCCGCCTGCGGGGAGAGGGCAGGGTGAGGGGCATCTCTCTACGCCCCTTCGCGTCCGATTTTCGTGAGCCGCATACTGCCCGCCGACGAAAGCGATTTCATGCCATACAGTGACGACGACTCCACCATCCTCCTCTTCGGAAACGATGGCGCGCGCAATCCACTCGATGTCCTCAAGCGCATCTACGGCTATTCCGCCTTCCGCGGGCAGCAGCAGGCCGTCGTTGAGCACGTCGTGGCGGGCGGAGACGCGGTGGTGCTCTTCCCGACCGGGGCCGGCAAGTCGCTCTGCTTCCAGATTCCGGCGCTCTGCCGCAAGGGTGTCGGCATCGTCGTCTCGCCGCTGATCGCTTTGATGCGCGACCAGGTGGAGGCGCTGAAGCAGGTCGGCATTCGCGCGGCGGCGCTCAACTCCTCGCTCAGCCGCGATGAGGCGATCGCCGTCCGCCGGGCTCTCTCGGCGGATGCGCTCGACCTGCTCTACGTCACGCCGGAGCGCGCGGTCACCGACGGATTCGCCGAAATGATCGGCGACATGGACATCGCCCTCTTCGCGATCGACGAGGCGCACTGCGTCTCGCAATGGGGGCACGATTTCCGACCCGAATATCGCGGTCTCGATTGCCTTGCGTCGCGCTTCCCGGGCGTGCCGCGCATCGCGCTGACGGCCACAGCCGATCCGCACACGCGCGGCGACATCATCGAGCGGCTGGCGCTCCGGAGCGCGCGGGTGTTTTCCTCCAGCTTCGACCGGCCGAACATCGCCTACGAGATCGTCGAACGCGATCAGCCGCGCCAGCAGCTCTTGCGCTTCCTGTCGCGTTTCAAGGACTCGAGCGGCATCGTCTATTGCCTGTCGCGCGCCAAGGTCGAGGACACGGCAGAGTGGCTGAACGGACAGGGCATCCGCGCGCTCCCCTATCACGCCGGCATGGATCGGACTCTGCGCGATCGGCATCAGGACGCCTTCCTGAAGGAGGAGAACCTCTGCCTGGTGGCGACCGTCGCCTTTGGCATGGGGATCGACAAGCCGGATGTGCGCTATGTCGCGCATCTCGATTTGCCGGGCTCGGCCGAGGCCTATTACCAGGAGACGGGGAGGGCCGGTCGTGACGGACTGCCGTCGGAAGTGTGGATGGCCTACGGCATGGCCGATGTCATCCAGCGCCGGCGCATGATCGACGAGGGCGGCGCGCCGGACGAGATCAAGCGCATCGAACGGTCAAAGCTCAACTCCCTGCTCGCGATCTGCGAGACGGCAGGCTGCCGGAGGCAAGCGATCCTCGCGCATTTCGGCGAGGCGCATCCCGGCCGTTGCGGCCACTGCGACACCTGCCTGAAGCCGGTCGAGACCTGGGACGGCACGGAGGCGGCGATCAAGGCACTCGCCGGCGTCTACCGGACCGGCGAACGGTTCGGCACCGGCCATGTCATCGACGTGTTGATCGGGACCGTCAACGAGAAGACCGAGCGCTTCGGCCATGTGGACATACCGGTCTTCGGCGCCGGCAAGGACCTGCCGGCACGAACCTGGCAATCGGTTTTCCGGCAATTGCTCGCAATGGGACTGATCACCGTCGATCACGCTGCCTTCGGCGCCCTGAAACTCGAGCCGGAAGCGCGCGCCGTGTTCAAGCGCGAGCGGCAGGTGCTCTTCCGCAAGGATCGACCGAGTTCCGGCAAGGCGACTCGCGGGCAGAAATCGGCATCGGCTCGCGAGCGTTCGGATCTGGCCGGCTCCGATCTCGAGCTTTTCGAGAAGCTGCGGGCGGAGCGGTTTTCGATCGCCAGGGAATTGAACGTCCCGCCCTATGTCGTTTTCCCGGACACGACCTTGATCGCGCTCGCCAAAGAGCGCCCGCGCGATTTCGACGATCTCATCGACATTCCCGGTATCGGCGAGAGCAAGCGGGAGAGATATGGCGAGGCTTTTCTGGCGGTCATCGATGCGTTCGAGGAGGGCGGCTGAGAAGGGCAGGTGTTCCCCACGAAGCAGAGGCGGTTCGGGCCGGAAGGCGGCGATCCCTAAGGTCCGACAACTTTCGCTTGCGTGCTTTGCCGTGATTATCCACGCTCAAATTCATGAAAGGCTATGTCTATATTCTCGCATCCAAGCGAAACGGGACGCTCTATACTGGCGTCACCCGTGATTTGCCTCGCCGCCTCTTTGAACACCAGAACGACCTAACCCCGGGCTTCACTTCCAGATACGGCGTGAAAACGCTTGTCTGGTTCGAGGAGTACGACCTGCTGACGTCTGCCATCACGCGGGAAAAGACGATTAAGAAGTGGCCGAGGCAGTGGAAGCTGAACCTCATAGAGCAGATGAACCCGGAGTGGGAGGATATTTCCCACTACCTCCACGGCATATAGTGTGCATTGACAGTAAGGCCCACGCCCCCTCATCCCTGTGCTTGTCACAGGGATCCAGCAGCGCCGTGTCCACGGCGCGGAAGAGTCTTTCAGCCCAAGGACTTGGGCTGACTGGATTCCTGTGACAAGCACAGGAATGAGGCGGGAGGTGAAGCCTTTGCCGTACCGTAGCCGATGAGGCTGCACGCTGCCTGAGTGTACTGTGGCGACGCCGCGTCGGCGGCGCGGAAGTTGCTTGAAACCCGCGCGTTTCACCTCAACAATGCGCTGAGAATGTGCTGCACATCGAAAGTTGTCATGCTATTTGTCTAGACGTGAAATTCCTTTCCCTGTTCGAAAGCGGCTGCCATGACCTCTGCCTTCCTTTCTCACCTCCGTTCGGAACTCGACGGCCTGAAGCAGGCCGGGCTCTACAAGTCCGAACGCGTCATCACCTCCAAGCAAGCGGGCGAGATCGAAGTCGCTTCCGGCGAAAGGGTCCTGAACTTTTGCGCCAACAACTATCTGGGCCTCGCAGACAACGAGGAACTTGCCGATGCCGGCAAGAAGGCGCTCGACCGTTACGGCTATGGCATGGCCTCGGTGCGCTTCATCTGCGGGACGCAGGAGGAGCACAAGCAACTCGAGGCGCGCATTTCCTCCTTTCTTCGCATGGAGGACACGATCCTCTATTCCTCCTGCTTCGATGCCAATGGCGGGCTGTTCGAGACGCTGCTCGGCGAGGACGACGCGATCATCTCGGACGCCCTGAACCACGCCTCGATCATCGACGGCGTGCGCCTTTCCAAGGCGAAGCGGTTCCGCTACGCCAATAATGACATGGCGGCGCTGGAGGAGGAGTTGAAGAAGGCGGATGGCAGCCGCTTCAAGCTGATTGCTACCGATGGCGTCTTCTCCATGGACGGCATCATCGCCAACTTGAGGGGCGTCTGCGACCTTGCGGAGAAATACGGTGCGATGGTCATGGTCGACGACAGCCATGCCGTCGGCTTCGTCGGCAAGCATGGCCGCGGCTCGGCCGAACATTGCGGTGTCGAAGGGCGGGTCGACATCATCACCGGGACGCTCGGCAAGGCGCTTGGCGGTGCCTCGGGCGGTTACACCTCGGCAAAGGCCGAGGTCGTCGACTGGCTGCGGCAGCGGTCGCGGCCCTATCTCTTCTCCAATACCCTTGCTCCGGTGATCGCCGCGGCCTCGCTCAAGGTCTTCGAGCTGATCGACAACGGTGATGCGCTTCGCGCGCGGCTCTATGCCAACTCGGCACTCTTCCGGGCCGAGATGTCGAAGCTCGGCTTCCGGCTCGCCGGCGAGGGGCACCCGATCATTCCCGTCATGCTTGGCGATGCGGCACTGGCGCAGGAAATGGCGGCGCGCATGCTGGCGAAGGGCGTCTACGTCATCGGCTTCTCCTTCCCGGTCGTGCCGAGGGGACAGGCACGCATCCGCACGCAGATGTCGGCGGCGCATAGCGAAGCGGACGTGCGGCGTGCAATTGCTGTTTTTGAAGAGGTTGGCCGGGAGCTGGGCGTGATCTGAGGGGCAAGCGTTGGGGCGCGTGGCAGAGGTGAGGAGTTTGCAATGACCAACATGATGAAGGCGCTGGTCAAGACGAAGCCCGAGGTGGGGCTGTGGATGGAACGCGTGCCGGTGCCGGAGGTCGGGCCGAACGATGTGCTGATCCGCGTCAAGAAATCGGCGATCTGCGGCACCGACGTCCATATATGGAACTGGGACCAGTGGGCGCAGAAGACCATCCCCGTGCCGATGGTCGTCGGCCATGAGTTCATGGGCGAAATCGCCGAGGTCGGCTCGGCGGTCACCAAGCATCACGTCGGCGAGCGCGTCTCCGGCGAAGGCCATATCGTCTGCGGCAAGTGCCGCAACTGCCGGGCGGGCCGGGGGCATCTCTGCCGCAACACGCTCGGCGTCGGCGTCAACCGGCCGGGCTCCTTCGCCGAGTTCGTCTGCCTGCCGGAATACAATGTCGTGACGATCCCGGACGACGTGCCGGACGAGATCGCCGCGATCTTCGATCCCTTCGGCAATGCCGTGCACACGGCGCTTTCCTTTGATCTGGTCGGCGAGGACGTGCTCGTCACCGGCGCCGGACCGATCGGCATCATGGGCGCGTTGGTCGCCAAACGCTCAGGCGCCCGCAAGGTGGTGATCACCGACATCAATCCGGTGCGCCTCGACCTCGCCCGCAAGCTCGGGATCGACTACGTCGTCGACGCCTCGAAAGAGAACCTTGCCGATGTGATGCGCTCGATCGGCATGACCGAAGGCTTCGACGTCGGGCTCGAAATGTCGGGCGCGGCACCCGCCTTTCGCGACATGATCGACAAGATGAACAATGGCGGCAAGATCGCCATTCTCGGCATTGCGCCCGCCGGGTTCGAGATCGACTGGAACAAGGTGATCTTCAAGATGCTCAACCTGAAGGGCATCTATGGCCGCGAAATGTTCGAGACCTGGTACAAGATGATCGCCTTCGTTCAGGGCGGGCTCGACCTTTCGCCGGTCATCACCCACCGCATCGGCATCGACGCCTTTTGCGATGGCTTCGAGGCGATGCGCTCCGGCAATTCCGGCAAGGTGGTGATGGATTGGCTGTGATGTGACTGCGGGTTGCATCCCGAAATGGAACAAAGCGCCGATCGCGGAAAAAGCCTGCGCCTCTTGTCTTTTAAGAGGGCGCTCCTACATCTTGAGCAACCCTGGTGAACGGCGAGATAGTCCCGTCGATATGCGTTTTTTGCCGATTTGCGCGGTTTTTCACCGGAAAAGCTTGACGGGATGAAAAATTCTGGGAATCACCATTTCAAGCAGAAATGGCGACATGGTACGGCGGATAGGGAATCATGCCAGAGACGATTCAGTGGCAGGACTGTCGAAGCTTGCCCGCTCAACCGCGATCGCTATCGTGGTTAATCAGGAATTAAACATCATCCCGTTACGTCAGGGGAAATGAATCGGTGGCGGGTGCGCGGCGCGCCCGAACCCCCGAGCGGCATTGGGCACCGGGCGCAGGCCGGTTGCGACAAGGAAAGCGACGAAATAAATGGCAACAAAAGTCAAAGAAAACGAAGAAGCAGACGTTGAACGCGAAGGCACTCCGGACGGTCCGCTTCTCGATCTTTCCGACGACGCTGTCAAGAAGATGATCAAAGCCGCCAAGAAGCGCGGCTATGTGACGATGGACGAATTGAATTCCGTCCTGCCTTCCGAGGAAGTCACCTCCGAGCAGATCGAAGACACGATGGCGATGCTCTCCGACATGGGCATCAACGTCATCGAGGACGAGGAAGCCGAGGAGGCCGCCGGCGGCGACGACGAGGACGCTGGCGACGACAGCGAGAGCGAAGGCGGCGAGCTGGCGACGGTCAGCGGCACGGCGCTTGCCACCGGCAAGAAGAAGGAGCCGACAGACCGCACCGACGACCCGGTGCGCATGTATCTGCGCGAGATGGGCTCGGTGGAACTGCTCTCCCGCGAAGGCGAAATCGCCATCGCCAAGCGCATCGAGGCCGGCCGCGAAACGATGATCGCCGGTCTTTGCGAAAGCCCACTCACCTTCCAGGCGCTGATCATCTGGCGCGACGAGCTGAACGAGGGCCAGACGCTGCTGCGCGAGATCATCGATCTCGAAACCACCTATTCCGGACCCGAGGCCAAGGCTGCTCCGCAGTTCCAGAGCCCGGAAAAGATCGAAGCCGACCGCAAGGCTGCCGAGGAGAAGGAAAAGACCCGCAAGTCGCGCGTTGCGGCCAATGATGACGACATCACCAATGTCGGCGGCGAAGGCCAGCCGGTCGAGGAAGAAGAAGAGGACGACGACGAGTCGAACCTCTCACTCGCAGCGATGGAAGCGGAACTTCGCCCGCAGGTGATGGAAACGCTCGACATCATCGCCGAGACCTACAAGAAGCTCCGCAAGCTGCAGGACCAGCAGGTGGAAGCGCGGCTCGCCGCGACCGGTACGCTGTCGCCGGCGCAGGAGCGCCGCTACAAGGAACTGAAGGACGAGCTGATCAAGGCGGTGAAGTCGCTGTCGCTCAACCAGAACCGCATCGATGCGCTGGTCGAGCAGCTCTACGACATTTCCAAGCGCCTGATGCAGAACGAGGGCCGGCTGCTGCGCCTTGCCGAATCCTACGGCGTCAAGCGCGACTCCTTCCTCGAGCAATATTCCGGCGCCGAGCTCGATCCGAACTGGATGAAGTCGATCAGCAATCTCGCCGGCAAGGGCTGGAAGGAATTTGCCAAGGCCGAGAACCAGACGATCCGCGACATCCGCCAGGAGATCCAGAATCTTGCGACCGAGACCGGCATTTCGATTGCCGAGTTCCGCCGCATCGTCTCGATGGTGCAGAAGGGCGAGCGCGAGGCGCGGATTGCCAAGAAGGAAATGGTCGAGGCGAACCTGCGGCTGGTGATCTCGATCGCCAAGAAGTACACGAACCGCGGCCTGCAGTTCCTGGACCTCATCCAGGAAGGCAATATCGGCCTGATGAAGGCGGTGGACAAGTTCGAGTACCGCCGCGGCTACAAGTTCTCGACCTATGCAACCTGGTGGATCCGGCAGGCGATCACCCGCTCGATCGCCGACCAGGCCCGCACCATCCGCATTCCGGTGCACATGATCGAGACGATCAACAAGATCGTCCGCACCTCGCGCCAGATGCTGCACGAGATCGGCCGCGAGCCGACGCCGGAAGAACTGGCGGAAAAGCTCGCCATGCCGCTCGAGAAGGTGCGCAAGGTCCTGAAGATCGCCAAGGAGCCGATCTCGCTCGAAACCCCCGTCGGTGACGAAGAGGATTCGCATCTCGGCGACTTTATCGAGGACAAGAACGCGCTGCTGCCGATCGACGCGGCTATCCAGGCGAACCTGCGCGAAACGACGACCCGCGTCCTCGCCTCGCTGACGCCGCGCGAAGAACGCGTCTTGCGCATGCGCTTCGGCATCGGCATGAACACCGACCACACGCTCGAGGAAGTCGGCCAGCAGTTCTCGGTTACCCGCGAGCGCATTCGCCAGATCGAGGCGAAGGCCTTGCGCAAGCTCAAGCACCCGAGCCGTTCGCGCAAGCTGCGCTCGTTCCTGGACAGCTGAGCAGAGATCGACGACCTGAACGAATTTGAAAAAGCCGGAACAAGCGTCCGGCTTTTTCATTTTTGGCAAGGCCTGCAAGCCATGGGCCTGTAGCGCTGAGCTTGTTCGGACTGAACCGCAGGATTATACTTCCGAGCTTGCAGCGAAAGGGGGCACTGGTTTGCAGTGCGAGAGAAGTAGTTGCACCGCAGGCGTCCGCCCGTGCATTGGAGCGCCGGCACTTGAACCCGTAAGAAGCGCTCTGCCCCTTCTAAAATCGGAGCATCTTTAGGCGCTTTCCGTCGAAGGCGGGATGCTCTGCGGGAGGTGTGAGATGACCACTTACGTCGTGCTCCTCAATTGGACCGATCAGGGTATCAGAAGCGTGCGGGAATCCCCGAAGCGGCTCGATGCAGCGAGGAAGGTCCTTGAAGAAATGGGCGGATCGTTCAAGGATTTCTATCTCACCATGGGCGAATACGACATGGTGGCGATCTGCGAGGCACCGGACGATGCGGTGGCCGCGCGATTCTCGCTGACGCTGGGCACCTACGGCAACGTGCGCACCCGGACATTGAAGGCCTTTCCAGAGGCGGCCTATCGCGAACTGATCGGCACGCTCGGTTAACTTAAGTTGTAACCGACCGGTTATCGCCGCGGCGCACCGTTTCCGAAGAAGATTTGCGCTGCGCCGCGGATGTGTGTCCGCCCGAAACGCGCGGCGCCGCAGAAGCCATTCAACTTCGCTTCAAAACCGTTCCTTAACATTTACGCTTTATCAATCTCTCGCATATGAGAGGTTCCGCGATGCGTTGCGTTTTTGTCGTCGTCCTCCTGTTACTGGCCGGCTGCGGAACGGTGCCGAGAGATACCCGGAACGCCTGCGCGGTTTTCGAGCAGCGAGATGGCCTTTTCAACAATTGGCGCCGGGCCGCCTATGCGGCGGAGCGCGAATATGGCGTGCCCGTACCCGTGCTGATGGCGACGATCTACACGGAATCCGGCTATCGCCACAATGCACGGCCGCCGCGCACCAAGCTCCTCGGCTTCATTCCCTGGACGCGGGTCTCAACGGCTTACGGCTATTCGCAGGCGCTCGACGGCACCTGGGCGCGCTACCAGGCCGAAACCGGGCGCTGGATGGCACGCCGGACGGATTTTGCCGATGCCATCCGCTTCATCGCCTGGTACCACAATCAAAGCCACCAGCAGAACGGCATTGCGCTCAACGACCCCTATCGGCTCTACGTCGCCTATTATCACGGCCAGGGCGGCTATGCGCGCGGCAACTGGAGCGAGACGGCGAAGACCGGCGCCAAGCGCGCCAGCAACGTCGCCGCGCTTTATGCGCGGCAGCTGCAGGGCTGCGGCGGCTGAGGCCGTCCAGTCTCTTTCGAGGATCAGTCATCCCTCCGCGAAAAAATTGCCTTTCGCTGTCGGAACCTTTCCGCTCCGGCCGTCCTTTGTTGACTTTCAACGGAGGAGACGGACATGGCCTATGTGGATGGTTTTCTGATTGCGCTGCCGAAGCAGAACGTCGAGGCCTACAAGGATCTGGCCCGCAAGGCCGGCGAGGTCTGGAAGGAACACGGTGCCCTGAACTACGTCGAATGCCTGGGCGACGACGTGCCCTATGGCGAGCTTACCTCCTTTCCGCGGGCGGTGCAGGCCAAGGAGGACGAGACCGTGGTCTTCTCATGGGTCGTTTATCGGTCGCGCCAGGACCGCGATGCGATCATCGCCAAGGTGATGGCCGATCCGCGGCTGCAGGGCGACGAATGGAAATCCATTTTCGACGGCAAGCGGATGATCTATGGCGGCTTCCAGGCCTTTCTGGAACTTTGACCAGCCGCCGGGCGTCGGGGCCGGCGCTGCGCAACGCCGAGATGCTAAGCGGTTCTTTCAATTCGGAAGGGCTTCGCAGTACAGTCCTTTGGTAACGGGTGCCGGCGACGGCGCGGCGCCCGGGCACTTAGTCTAGGGACGACAGCCATGCCGCAGACCGTCATTACCATCGCCACCAAGGGGCAGGGGCTCTACGAGTTCACCGGCGAGGCGGCCAATTTCGTGCGGGGGTGCGCGGCCTCGGAGGGGCTTCTGACCGTTTTCGTGCGCCACACCTCCGCCTCGCTCATCATTCAGGAAAATGCCGATCTGGACGTTCGGCGCGATCTGCACGAATTCTTCCATCGCCTCGTGCCGCCATCGTCCGCGCCTTCGATGGGCTGGATCGTCCACACCCAGGAAGGGCCGGACGACATGCCCGCCCATATCAAGGCAGCGTTGACCCAGGTCTCGGTCGGCATTCCCGTCATGGACGGGCGCATGGCGCTCGGCACGTGGCAGGGAATTTACCTCTTCGAGCACCGCGACCGGCCGCATCGCCGCGAAATTATCCTGCATCTCGCCAGCTGACCCAAGGAGGAAACGATGACGGACGCCCAGACTATTGCCGGACGCTTCATCGAGGCCGTGAACGATCGGGATTTCGAAACGCTCGCCCGCCTCCTCGACGACGATGTCGCCTTCGATTCGCTGACCGGGCAGCGCACGCTCGGGATCGGGCCCCTCAGAACCTGGGTGATGAGCTATCTGCGCCATTTCGACGAGAGCTTCGGCGACGTCGTGCTGATGCGCGATGCCTTCGGGCAACGCGTGGCGGCCGACACGACCGCGCGCGGCACGTACCGCGAAACGATGGCCGGCTTTCCGCAGGCATCGGGTCAGAGCTATGCCGTCCCGAGCGTCTTCATCTTCGAGGTCGAGGAGGGTGTCATCACCCGGCTCAGCCACTATCGCAACCTGCGCTTGTTCGAACGGGAACTCGGCGGCTGAATGGAGCAGAATGAAACGCGTCGCGTTTCAATGCGTTAGCACACCCCCTGCACAGCTGGAAGGAACGATTCCGTTCATTCTTCGTTTCCCCTCGAACGGGAAGAGGAAAGCGCGAGCGGTCGTCCGTTCACGTCCCCCGCTGACCACCTGCCGCAAATCCGGCCGAATCGCCTGAGATGCGCGCGGTGGGGTAGGCCTCATCCTGAACGCCGCATGAACGAAGGGTTCCGGTGCCGTTCAGCTTGTCAGGACTAGATTTGGATCATCGAAGAGAGTGATCCGCCAACCCTTCGCTAAACGGAGAAAATGTCATGAGGAAGTTTCTTGTCAATGCAGCCGTCGCCGCCGTTGTCGGACTGACCGGCCTTGTCGGCACCACCACCACGGCTTCGGCCGATGCGCTGGTCTTCGAATTCGGCCAGGGTGGCGGCGTACAATACCGCGAACGCGACTATGACCGCTGGGACGACCGTCGCGACTGGCGCCGCGACCGCTGGGAACGCCGTGGCCGTTGTGAACCGTGGCTCGCCGTCGACAAGGCACGTGATCGTGGTCTGCGCCGCGCCCATATCGCCGACGTTTCGCGCCGCCAAGTCGTCGTCCAGGGCCGCCGTCACGGCGATCGCCAGGCCATCATCTTCGCCAATGTCCGCGGCTGCCCGATCATCGGTCGCTGGTAAGGACGGGTCTTTGTCTCCCGACAGTGCCGCGCGTCTTTTCAGACGCGCAGAGGTCGCTGTCAGACGTTGAAGCGCTGTATGTTTTTATCCTAAATCGGCTTCGATTTAAGGAACATGCAGCAAGGCTGACAAAAAGAGCCCCGCGCCTAGGCGCCGGGGCTCTTCTTTTTTGACGTTCAATGAGGGCAGCCTGGGACTGCAGGCGGTCGCTGCTACTGATCGACCGCGAAGGTGACGTTGACGGTGACGCTATAGGCCTGCTCGCCGGTTGCGATCGGCACCTGATCGGCGGCGAATTCCTTGGCCATGCTGCGCATCGGCACCGGCGGCTCGTCGCGGGCCGGTTGTTCGGAAAGCTCGATCAGCCGGCCGAGCGAGACTCCGGCCGCTTCCGCCAGCACTCTTGCCTTGTTGATCGCATCGGCGACAGCGGCCTTGCGGGCCTCGGTAATCACCGTCTCCGGCTTGTCGTTGGTAAATTCGATGCCGCCGCCCTGATTGACGCCGAGCGTCACGGATTGGTCGAGGACTTGGCCGAGCTTCGCCAGATCGCGCACGCGCACGCTGACGCCGTTGCCGACCTGGTAGCCGACGAGCTCCGGCGGGCGGGCGCTGCCGTCGCTGTTCTGGGGATAGTTGTATTGCGGCATGATCGAGAAGCCGCTTGTCTGCAGGTCGCGCTCGGCAATGCCGGACTGTTTCAGCGCCGAAAGCACCTCGGCCATCGCCTTGTTATTGGCGTCGAGCGCCTCGCGCGCGGTCTTGGCGTCCTTGACGACGCTCAGCTGCACGATCGCCATGTCGGGTGCCGTCGTCGCTCGGCCTTCGCCGGAAACCTTGATCAGCGCCTGGCGGCCTCTCGGGCCATCCGGGCGCCCCCTGCCGTCTGCCTTGCCGGCACCGCTGTCCTGCGCTGCCGCGGCTGCCGCAAACGCACCGGCAAAGGCGGCGGCCATCGCCGCGACATGGACCGAGCGGGCAATGCGTGTGGAAATCATGGATGTTACTCTCCGGTTGTTATCGGTCAAATCCATGCTTATCGATTGTGTAGGCATTGCGGCAATGGCTTGTCGGCAAAAAGGTTTTCCGCTAGAGCCATTTGCAGCCTCGAACTGCCATTGGTTCGCGGCGGCCGGACGACCCGGCAGGGCCTGTAGCTCAATGGTTAGAGCCGGCGGCTCATAACCGCTTGGTTGGGGGTTCGAGTCCCTCCGGGCCCACCATTCCCTGCGTAAGGGTTTGAAAATTGAAAAACAAAAGAAAAATCAAACCAGTCCAAGACACCTCTGCTACACAAGAGTGCTACACAGAGGGGTCGGAAGAGGTGACAAAAGTTGTTGGTTTAGTACGGCGAGGGAGCACCTACAGTCTTCGTCGGAGAGTTCCGACTGATTTGGTCGAAGCTGTGGGCAAGCGCGAAATCACGATCTCACTGGGAACTTCGGACTACAAAGCGGCAGCGAAGCGAGCGCGGCTTGAAACCGTAAGACTTGATGTCGAATGGGACAACCAGCGTGACGCATTGAAGAGGGGGCAAACCCATGCTCTCGCCAGTACGGTATCAGAGGCGGAACTCCGCCGCCTAGTTCTTTCCGACTTCTGGTCAAGTCAGCAGGTTACGTCAATCGTGAGGGTGGAGACGGACGACGGCCTAACCAATCTTGAAAGCCTCGAAGCGGAACTGGGCGGGCTCGAAACCGGCGACCCGTCTTCCCTCGCTGGCGTGTTTGCACACGCGAAGACGCTAATTCTGGAAGGAAAGTTACCGATCAACCTCCCGCCTGATTGGAAAATCGGCGAGCACCTTGGAGCATTCGAGGCGTCGCCTGAACTGACGAGACTTCTGGAATTGCTACGGCGTTCCGATGTGGAGAAAATTAAGCGGCTCATAGACCGCTTCGAAGGTGGCCACGGCGACAACGCCTTCGATCCATTATTCGCCGGAGTAAGCTCGATTTCACGAGCACCCTCCGCAACCGAGGGCATCACCCTGGGCGACGCGATCAAACGGTTTGAGACTGACCCCACACGCGCGCATCTTGGGGATACAGCCGATGCCAAATATGTCGTAACATTTCGAACGATGAAAGAAGTCATCGGGGCTGAACGGCACCTTGCGTCGATAACGAGAGCAGAATGTGCGGCAGTTCAAGAGGTCATCGCCGGATTGCCTGCAAACGTTTCCAAGCTCAAGCCCTACGCGAATTGCAAAACAATGCGCGCCATCGTTACGAAGGCCGCCGAGCGACAAGACAGGCTCATGTCTCCCGGAACGGTTCGGGTCTACACTCATACACTAAGTGCGTTTTTTAACTGGGCCATTCGAAAGGGGCTGCTTGTTATCAATCCGGCGACGCGGCTGGCGCCGGCTAAAGGTTCGGCGGAAGTGTCCCGCCGCCCATTCACTGTGGATGAGTTGAACAAGATCGCGAGCGGTCTTCCGGAATGGTCTGATGACGGTAGGCTGCCGGGGCGTTATTGGGTGCCGCTGATAGCGATTTTCTCCGGCATGCGGTTGGGCGAGATCGTCAGCTTAACAGTAGACGAAGTGGCGGTACGAGACCAAGTCGAATGCTTTGTGCTCCGCAAGACGCAGGACAAGAGCCTAAAAACTGCTGGCAGCGAGCGCGTCGTTCCCCTCCATCCGCAACTTAAACAATTGGGATTGTTGCAACGCGTTGCAACATTGCGAGAACAAGGCGTAACGCGTCTATTTCCCGACCTCCGGGGCGGAACACAGGATGAACTCTCTGACCTTTTCCAAAAAAGGTTCAGCTATTGGCTGAAAACGGTTCTCGCAATCAATGAAAGGGGTGTTTCCTTCCATTCGTTCCGCCACGGCTTCAGAGATGCTTTACGAGAGGCGGGAGTGCCTATCGACGCAACCCGTGCGCTGGGTGGCTGGGCAAGATCGGGAGGTGTGGAAGAGCGCTACGGTCAGGGCACAAGGCCCGCAACTCTGGCCCGTTGGTTGACCGAGGTCGAGTACCCCGACTTGATTTTGCCGCCGCCTGTTTGAGGCGATACGTCCTGTTTCGCAGCGAAGGAAAGGAATTGTAGGGCGTATCCGAGACAACCCAAAGCCACTCAATTTCCCCGAGGGAGATCATCTACCGGTAGTTGACCGGCCGCGGTGCGCAAGCTAGCGTTCATTCATGTGCGCGAAGCACTAGCCAGCGGGCAGCAACTTCACCTTGCGGGATGATGGTGCCAACCGTTTTCCAACTTCGCAACGACCTACTGACTACGGCTGCCTGCTGGCACTAATGAGGCTGTTTATGCTTTCTGTAATTGAGAAGGCAATTGAAGATGAGGCAAAGAAGCGACTGGCGCGCTATTCTCAGGCTCAATATTACAAACATAAATACGCTTCAGTCTTCAGTAAGAGAACTGGCTCGAAGGCCAAGCTAAAGCCGCACAGTTTGCCGGCTGCTTGGGATTTCCATAGGCAGTTTGATCCTAGATACTGTTTGAACCACTCAAAATTCTTATCTCGGGGCCTCTGGCGCAGCCTACAGGTAGGCAACTACATCCCGTTGGAAGCGCTGCGGCGTTCATTTCCCAAACCAACAGGGGGAGTGCGCATAATCGATGCATTCAGTATTCCTGATGCAGCAATCGCTAAAATTTTTGCGAAGAACTTAATCCGCCGCAACGCCAAGGCCTTTTCTGATGCCAGTTACGCGTATCAAGAAGGGAAGACAAATCTCGACGCTGTTCTGCGCCTTCGGACGATGATCCAGGGCGAAACGGTTTTTGTCTCTCAATATGACTTTACCAAGTTCTTCGACAGCATTTCCCATGTATACCTGAGGAATTGCTTATCCAAGGGTGGCGACTTCTTGACCACCACGATGGAACGCGGCGTTTTGTCGGCAGTGATGACGCACACATGGCGCGACCTCGATGGAAATGTTGGTGTTAGAGACGAAGGAATACCGCAGGGTAATAGCATTTCACTTTTTTTGGCCAACGTCGCTGCGCATTCGTTAGATAAGGATTTGGGAAGCCTGAGCGGGTCTTTTGCTCGATTTGCTGACGACAGCGTCGTGGTTAATTTGAGTTATGAAGACGCATTAAAGTCCTCGGAAGCCTATGCACGCTTCTCGAAGATCAGCGGTGTGAAGATCAACAAGGTCAAGTCGACGGGTATCCGCATCTTCTCAGACGTTCCATGTGAGATGGCGCACATCGATGAGTTCAGTTTTTTAAGCTATAAATTCACCAGGCATGGACTGGGAATGAGCGCCAAGGCAGAGGCCAACATTAAGCGCCGGTGTGCAAAGATAATGTACAATAACCTGCTGCTGCACCTGCGCCGAACTAAGAAGCTCGCCGCGGGACGCCGAGGTGCGGGCTTTGTGGATTGGGACTTGGTAACATGCGTCAACGAATTGCGCCGATACATATATGGTGCAAGACGGCAGGATGAGATTGATGATTTCCTAAACGGTGTAGGCAGGATAGGTCGCTCGACGGGCGCAGTTGGGTATTTTTGTTTGCTCGAAGACAGCGCGAAATTTCGGCAGCTTGATGGATGGCTGCTCCATGTTCTTCAGGCAATGTACTCAAGGCGTCTCCAATTACTGCCGAAGAAGCTAAAAAGCTCCGCCAAGCAAATCTCTGATGAGAAACTGCTTTCTGGAGAATGGTATGACTTTCCCGCCATCTCAATGGAAACTTCACTACCCAGTTTCTTTACTGGTTGGCGCGCAGCACGGAAGAATTTTGCTAAACATGGCCTTGGGGGCGTGGACCCTACGGGCGAAGGATACGCTTACGAATGAGCGACGAACTTAAGTATTATCGAGATCTAACTACAGTCATGTGGAAAACTAGAGGAGCACGTTTCGGCGCGGCTGCCTCTCTATCCTTCAAAGATAGAGTGGGTATTGGAACTGCAGCATTCCTTTCTACATATATGATTGGTTGGTCAGTTGCCTCGTTGGCTTTTCCGGATTTTTTTACCTCCGTTCGCGGAAGTGTTCTGAACATCGTTTCGATTGTATCCTCCGTAGCATTATTGGCGATAACGCTGATGGAGTTTGCTTTTGGGCGCTCTTTGAAGGCGCAAATCTTGCATCAGAATGCGCTGTCTATCTCTGTGATAATGCGAGATTTGGAAAGGGAACTAGCAAAGGCTGTGCCTGAGCTTGATAAACTTAAGCAGCTTGCGTCTCAATACGAGCAGCTTAACCTAGAAACACAGGTAAACCATACGGCACAGGACTACAAACGTTGGCAGTACAGCGTGGCGAGTTCTAAAGAATGGTGGATGATGCCGATCCTATTTGTTAGATATAACATATATCGGGTGTGGATTTTCATCTCATCCATGTTTATTTACATCGGATTGTGCATTCTTATTGTTGTTGCTACGACTTGGTGTGCATTTGGTCTTTAGTTGGAGAGCTTGTAGCGATCAAAGGCCGTTCGGGATTTGACCTGCACATGTATCTCAGATGAACGAAAATCATTGATTTCGCTCACTATTGCTCCTGCGTCGGTCTCCACCACCTCCTTGACCCACCTACGAGGCTCGCTTCTCCATCGAAAGCCTTTGCTCTTAAAAAATGCTCGCAACTCGTATGGGGCTGCAACCTCAACGATCGCGGTAGTTTGTCTAGCGGATGACAACAGCAGTTGAAGGCCGCTTTTGTCCGCCACCTTTTGAGGAAGCGTAAGGACGTTGAGCAGCGCGTAGCAGTCCTCCAAAGCGCGATGGCCCCTGTGAAATAATCCGCTTTGATATAGGAGGTAGCCTAGCTTAGCCCCTTCAAAACCCAGCCTCCTCCATGGAACTTCCGTCGCGGAGCATGCCCATGCTTTGTCCGCGAACGCCTGGCAGAGCTTTTCACACATAGGTCTGTCAAAGGCAGCATTATGGGCAATAATGAGGTTCGCTTTGTTGATGATTTGTTCCAACGCCACCCGATCGATCGCCTTTCCCTTCAGCATATCGGGTGTAATTCCAGTAATGTTCATCGCGTCGGCAGAGAGAGGGTTGTCGGGCTCTTGTAGTCCCTCGAACATCCCAATTACCCGATGAAATCTATCTACTTCATCGTAGGTGAACGCTAGAATGCCAACCTCGACAACCTCATCGTCGCGGAGATCTAATCCGGTTGTCTCTGTGTCCACTATGAGCGCAACTCGCTCGTTGGGTTTCAAAGCTCCCGGCGCAATACCTGGGGTGTCGATAGCGCGAAGCACTCGGAAGGCGCCCGTAGCTTCAAGACGATCTATCATCTGCTGCTGCTCTGCGGTGATCTCCCTCGCAGACATGATCGGTCCCTTCTTGATACAGATATTATATCTAGGCAGTCTTAGCGTGCATCGCAATTGAATGGTTGTTGTCGGCGTGCTTTAGCCTGCTCGGCATAACAGCCTCCTACGCAAATTACTCCTACTCGGAGAGTTTATCCGCCTGTTTGAAAGATTTCCTGGTAGCTGGCGATGTCTGCGACAGTTGAGTGCAGCGCCGGCTTCCGTATAACCCGGGTACTTTATCAATGGTAAATCGCAAGGATGAAATGACGGTAAGTGCAACGAACGTGCTTTACATAAAGCTGGGACGTAACGGCGAATGGGAAAACGCCAGCCTCAAAGACGGCGAGCTCCGTTTTGGGTACCACGGCACGCCCCAGGCACTCTGTGTTCAGGGAGATTGGCAGGGCGTCTGGGCGCATTGGAATGCCAAGCGGAGCGATCCAGGTGCTGCCACGAGGGACATGAAGCAGATCAGAGCTTTCTATGAAGCGGACGCGGCGACGATTTTTGTCACGTTTGCCCATAATCGAATGTATTGGTGCCAACCTTCCGGTCCTGTCCATGCGCTTCCGGACGGCAGCCACAGTCGAAAGACTGTCTCGGGATGGAGCTGCAGGACTTTGAAAGGCGTTGAATTGCGATCGGACAGGTTGTCCGGCCGGTTACTCAAAGTGCAGATGTTCCGAGGTACGATCTGCGATGTTGGAGCAAAAGATTACGTTCTCCGGCGCATCAATGATGAGCTTTCCCCCGAAGTCGCTGCAGCCGAGGAAGCAGAGCGCGTTTTAATGGAGGCCATCGTCAATTTAATGCGGCTGTTGACGTGGCAGGATTTCGAACTGCTGATTGATCTGGTGTTCTCCTCAAGCGGGTGGCGACGGGTCAGTGCTGTCGGTAAGACCCAGAAGACTATCGATCTTGAGTTGATGTTGCCGACGACCGGTGAGCGGGCGTTCGTCCAGGTTAAGTCACAAGCGAGCCTCTCTTCGCTCGAACAGTACGTAGGTCTCCACCGCCAAGCGGAGACCTATGACAGGATGTTCTTCGTCTGGCATACCGGTGATATTCCTGAAGACCGCAAAGTGGACGGTGTCACCCTGCTGGGACCGCAGAAACTATCCCGGATGATCCTTGATACCGGGCTCTCCTCATGGCTGCGGGAGAAAGTTTCATAAGGTGAGGCTCACAGTTGCAACCCGTTGCACCAAAAGCGCTAGTATGTGTCGGAAGATAAGCGACATTTCCTCATCGAGGCTGGCGTCCTAATGCCTTCAATGGCAACACCGTCGATAGGCGTCGGTCGATTGCGGTGAAGGGTGGCAGGGCAGCCCTGCGCCACACCGGCAAATAGAGCCGCTTAATCACGTGAAGGCGGTGACCTGAAATCCACTTTCTGTGCAATGGGTGTTGAACACGCCGCCGAAATTCGCAAGATGGGCGCGTATTGGGGCGAGGAACCGGGGGAATTTGCATTGTGCTTCGGCTGGAAGAACTTAAACGTGGGTCGCTTGTCGACGGGCTTTCGCCAGCCGGAACAGCCGAGATCATCTCAGTTGATTGGTTGAGCGACCAGCAACTGGAAGTCACTTACCGGACCTCAAAAGGCCTCGACCAGCGTATACTCATCCGCGAAGATCAGGATCGGCTTTTTTCGGCAACGGCCTCGACGCCGTTTTCGTTTGAGGGAAACGCCGAAAATTTCCGTCTCGCGGCGGAAGCGCATCGCATAGCGCTGGCTCATCTGTTCGATCCCTATCTCGCCCTGACCAGTTCCGACATCGAGGCGCTGCCTCACCAGATAACCGCCGTCTATGGTGAGATGCTGGAACGTCATCCTCTCCGTTTCCTGCTTGCAGACGATCCCGGTGCTGGCAAGACCATCATGGCCGGTTTGTTCATCAAGGAATTGATGATCCGTGGCGATCTCAAGCGCTGCATGATCGTTGCGCCCGGCTCTCTGGTTGAGCAATGGCAGGACGAATTGAAGGAGAAGTTCGATCTTGACTTCAAGATCGTCGGCCGCGAGATGTTCAGCGCGAGCTACAGCGGCAATCCGTTCAACGACGAGGACCGCCTCATCCTGCGCCTCGACATGGCCGCCCGGTCAGAGGAGGTGCAGACGCTGATCGAAGCCTCTCGTGACTTCGACCTCGTGATCTGCGACGAGGCGCATCGCATGTCGGCCAGCTATACCGGGGGTGAGGTCAAATATACCAAGCGCTTTCAGCTTGGCCGCATGCTGGGGCGCAACGCGCGTCACCTCCTGCTGATGACCGCCACGCCGCATAACGGCAAGGATGACGATTTCCAGCTTTTCCTGTCACTGCTCGACAACGACCGCTTCGAGGGCGCGTATCGCGAGGGTGTACGCACGTCCAATGCGAAGGATTTGATGCGCCGCCTCGTTAAGGAGGAGCTTTACTGGTTCGATGGCCGGCCGCTCTTTCCCGAGCGCCGCGCTTACACTGTCGACTATCCGCTTTCCGCTGCCGAGGCTGACCTCTATGCGTCCGTCACCGAGTATGTGCGCGAGGAGATGAACCGCGCCGAACGTTTCGCCAAGACAGACGAGAAAAAGCGCAACAATGTCGGCTTCGCCCTGCAATCACTGCAACGCCGACTTGCCTCCTCGCCGCGCGCGATATGGAAGTCTCTGAAACGGCGCCGCGAGCGTTTGCAAAAGCGACTTGAGGAAGAGGAACTCAAGCTCAAGGGCGCGCATCCCTCCTCCATGTCGTTGCCCTCGCCCATCAACGTGCCGGATGACGATGATCTGGAGGAAATGCCGGAAGAGGAACTAGAGGCCCTCGAAAACGAGGCTATCGATACCGCCTCCAGCGCCCGCACGCTCGATGAACTGAAAATCGAGATCGAAAGCCTCAAGGTTCTCGAGGAAAAGGCATACGTGCTTTGCCGCTCCGGTGAGGATGCGAAATGGACCCAGCTTGCGTCCATCCTCGACCAGCCTCCCGTCTACGATCCGGGGACAGGCCGCCAGAGGAAAATTCTCCTCTTCACCGAGCCGCGCGATACGCTCGACTATCTTGAAGAAAAAATCATTGTCCGGCTGGGCGACCCAGAGGCGGTGAAGGTCATTCATGGCGGCGTGCCGCGCCAGCAACGCCGCGCCGCCGTTGCTGCCTTCAACGACGATCCAAAGGTGCGCGTCCTGATCGCCAATGATGCAGCCGGCGAGGGCGTTAACCTCCAGCGCGGCGCACATCTCATGGTCAATTACGATCTGCCGTGGAACCCGAACCGGCTCGAACAGCGCTTTGGACGTATTCACCGCATCGGCCAGACCGAAGTGTGCCATCTGTGGAATTTGGTCGCCGGCGAGACCCGCGAAGGCGCGGTCTACCAGCGCTTGCTGGAAAAGCTCGAAGAGGCGCGCAAGGCGCTCGGTGGCAAGGTCTATGACGTCCTCGGCGAAGCCTTCGAGGACAAGAGCCTCAAAGACCTGCTCATGGAAGCAGTGCGCTATGGTGACCGTGAAGACGTCCGTGCACGCCTCAACCAGAGCATCGACGGTGCAGTTGATCAGTCGCATCTCAATGCGCTGACCAAGCGTGCCCAACTTTCGCAGGAAACGCTCGATCCCGAGCGCGTCAGGGAACTGAAATTCGAGATGGAGCGGGCGCATGCGCGCCGCTTGCAGCCTTACTACATCCGCATGTTTTTTGAGGAAGCGTTCAAGCGGCTGGGCGGACACATGGCCGCGCGCGAGGAAGGCCGCTGGGAAATCCTGCGAGTACCGGCGCTAATCCGCAGCCGCGATCATCTGACAGGTCATGGCGACCCAGTGCTGGAGCGCTATTCCCGTGTCTGCTTCGACAAGGCGCACATGCACAGCGCCGACGGGCAGCCAAACGCGGCGCTGGTCGCGCCCGGCCATCCATTGCTGGATGCGGTGGTGGACCTGACAATCGAGCATTACGAGGCTGCGCTGAGAGAAGGAACGGTGCTCGTGGCGGACGCGGATGGCGGCGAGGAACCGCGCCTTCTCGTCATGACTGATCATGAGGTCAAGGATGGCGTCACCGCGCTGAATGGCCAGCCGCGCGTAATCTCCAAGCGCCTCCAATTCGTCAGCCTCGGCAAGGATGGAAATGAGCGCGACGAAGGAGCCGCGCCCTATCTCGATCTGCGCCCGTTAACGGCCGATGAGCGCGAACTGTGCGGGGACGCGCTGGAAGCCGACTGGCTGAAACAGGACCTTCTGGCGCGGGCGCGCGCTTACGCTAGCCAACACCTTGCGACGGAACATCTGGAAGGAGTGCGGCATCGCCGTCTCGATCATATCCGCAAGGTCGAAGAGGAGGTCCGCGTCCGGCTCAGGAAGGAAATTGCCTATTGGAGCCGTCGCGCCGACCAGCATCGCCTCAACATGAAGGCGGGCAAGGATGAGCGCCTTGCCCTCGCGCAGGCCGAGGAGCGGGCAGCGCGTCTCGCCGACCGGCTGGAGCTTCGCCTGATCGAACTGAAGAAGGAACGCGACATCTCGGCCGCGTCTCCCTCTGTTCGAGGTGGCGCACTGGTCATTCCCGCCGGACTGCTCGCCAGATTGAAAGGTGAGACAGTTTTCCACGGCGGATTTGCCAAAGAGACGGAAGAAACCGAGCGCTTGTCGATGGATGCTGTTATGCAGGCCGAGCAGGCGGCCGGTCGCACGCCGGTCGACGTTTCTATGCACAATCGCGGCTGGGACATCGAGAGCGTAACAATTGAGGGCGAATTGCTGTTTCTGGAAGTAAAGGGCCGCGTTGTTGGCGGGCGCGAAATTATTGTGACGAAGAACGAAATGCTAAAGGCCCGCAATGCCGGCGACCGCTACCATCTGGTCTATGTACCCATCGAGGCAGGTTTTGCCGGTCAGCCACTATATCTAAGCGATCCTGCCCGGCATTTGTGGGACGAGGGGGAGTTCCGTGACATCTGCCGCCACTATGCGGTCAAGGACATTGTGGCGCTGGCAGCGACAGCCCCGAAAGTCTCGGGGTTTGCCGAACAATGACAGATCGTGCACGTATCAAGCTCATCGAGCATTCCCTTCCCCTTGAAGCCATCAATCTGGCGAACAAGACCAAGAACAAAGCTCCAAAATACTACCCGACAAAGCTTCACAAATACTGGGCTCACCGGCCACTGGCGACGAGCCGAGCCGTTCTGTTTGGCCAACTTGTCGATGATCCATCGGCATGGAAAGACAAATTTCCGAGTGAGGAGGATCAAGCGCGGGAACGACGTCGCTTGCACAAAATCATTGAGGAAATGGTCGAGTGGCCGAAACCCGATGCAAAAGACCAGAAGCGGTTCGAGCAGGCGATTGAAGCCGCGCGTTATGAAATCGCGCGGTCGGTAGCGTGGGGGCTTGGCGAGGAGCCGCCTACCAAGCCGAAGGCCGTGATTGCCTATCTTCAAGAGAAGGGACCGCCCGTATACGATCCCTTCTGCGGCGGTGGGTCGATCCCACTGGAGGCGCAGCGGCTTGGACTTCGCGCCTATGGCTCAGACCTGAACCCGGTTGCCGTCCTTGTTACCAAAGCGTTGATCGAGTTCCCGCCGAAATTCACCAATCTGCCGCCGATCCATGCGACCGTGAATGGGGAGCGCGATCTTGTCGGTCGCGATTGGAAGGGCGCGCAAGGGCTGGCGGAGGATGTGCGCCGCTATGGCCGGTGGATACACGACGAGGCGGAAAAGAAAATCGGCAACCTGTATCCACAGGTTAACTTGCCCGATAGCTCCAAGGCAACGGTGATCGCGTGGCTATGGGCACGCACGGTCGCTTCGCCCGATCCGGCGCAAAAAAGTGCACATGTGCCGCTCGCCTCCTCCTTCGTGTTGTCATCCAAGGCAGGAAAGGAAGCGATCGTCGTCCCGGTTAAAGACGTAACAGCGCAAGACGGCTGGCGCTTCACGGTCAAGTCGAACGGCGTGACCAAGGAAGAACTAGCTGCTGCGGTAAGTGGGACGAAAACCGCGCGCGGGTCGAACTTCACCTGCCTGTTGAGCGGCGCTGCTATTGATAGCGAGTACGTCAAGGCCGAAGGCAAGGCTCGCCGAATGGGCGTACGGCTCATGGCTCTTGTGGCGGAAGGCGCGCGCGGACGAATATATTTGGAGCCAAGCGCCGAACATGAAGCGGCAGCAATAGTTAATGCGCCCGATACGCCTGAACTCGACCAAGATTTGCCAAAGAACCCGAGGTGGTTCTCGCCGCCAGACTACGGCATGCCGCAATATAGTGACCTTTTCACCGCGCGCCAGCTAACCGCACTGGCGACCGTATCCACGTTAATCGGTGAGGCACGGCAAAAGGTGCTTGTGGACGCTAAAGATGCGCGTGTCTTCGCCGATCATCCTGATCCGGATAAGTCGCTTACCGAAGGCGGCACCGGTCCGGCTGCCTATGCCGATACCGTGGCGACATATCTGGCTTGTGCCCTCAGCCGAGCCTGCGAATACAATAGCTCAATTTCAACATGGCTTCCTAAAGACAGTGCCATAAGGTCCACATTTTCCAGACAGGCGCTTCCAATGATCTGGGACTTTTCAGAGGCCAACCCTTTTGCGAAATCGAGCGGCGGATGGTTGTCTGCAGTCGAAACATCATCTGAGTATCTGATGATGTGTGATGCAGGCTCTGAAGCCAAATGTTTTGTCATCAACGCCCCAGAGAACTCCTATCCGATTAGGCCGGCCCTAATTTCCACCGACCCGCCCTACTATGACAACATCGGTTATGCCGATCTATCGGACTTTTTCTATGTTTGGCTGCGTCGGAGCCTTAAAAACGTTCACCCTGATCTCTTCCGCCGGCTAGTTACTCCGAAGAAAGAGGAACTGGTGGCGACACCCTATCTGGACAACCGAGGGACTGAAGCTGCAGAGCAGCACTTTATGTCCGGAATGAGCGAGGCCTTGGCAGCAATGCGTCGAGCTTCAACGGAAGCGCCGCTTGCGATCTATTACGCGTTTAAGCAATCCGAAACGCGTACTGACGGAATTTTGTCGCCGGGCTGGGCTGCCTTCTTGCAGGCGGTCGCGGACAGTGGCCTTCAAGTGGACGCAACATGGCCGGTTCACACCGAGGCTTCGAATAGGAGTATTGGGAACAATGCCAATGCTCTCGCCTCATCCGTCGTGCTTGTCTGCCGCGCGCGTGCTGAAGATGCCAGAACGGTCCGCCGTCGCGACTTCCTGCGCGAACTGAAGCCGGTGATGAAACAGGCCATTGAGGATCATCAGAAGGCTGGCGTGCCACTGCCCGACCGGCGGCAAGCTGCGATTGGCCCCGGCATAGGGGTCTTCACTAAATATGCGGCGGTGCGCGAGGCTGACGACAGCGAAATGAGCGTTGCCGCTGCACTGGTACTGATCAATCGCGAGATCGATGAGGCGCTGAGCGAGGGTACAGAAGCGCTGGACCCCGAAAGCCGCTTCGCGCTCGAATGGTATCAAATCAGCGGCTACAGGCTCGTTCCCGGTGGTGCGGGCACCGCTATCAGTATGTTGCAGGGCTTCGACCTCGCTGAAGGCCGCATGAACGCGTCCGGCCTGTTCCGCTCGCGCGGTGGTGACGCCAAGCTGTTGACCCGCGCCGAAATGCACGAGGCGGACCCTAAGTGGCGGCCTATGAACGACGGCATCTTTACCGTCTGGGAATTGGCTCAGCACCTCGCCCGCGTCTTCCATGCAGAGGACGGCGGCATCGACAAGGCCGGGCACATTCTCGCCGAGAACCGCCGCTCCGGGCCGGATGTCCTCCTCGTCGCCGAACGCCTTTTCGAGATCGCCACCAACAAGGGCGACAATGACGAGGCGCTGGTCTGGAACCAGCTTCAGACGGCGTGGCCTGAGATCGAGCGCGCCGCCGACCGCGCCGAGGAGGCGGGCGTCGGGCTGCATATGGTGCAGGGCAAGTTATTGTAGGGTTGAGAGCAATGAACAATCGCGACCGTATCGCACAATTGCTGGGGCTGATCGAGCACGGCTGTCTGCCTTTCGTCGAGAGAGCGCTGAAATCCGGCTTCGGCGCGCAATGGCGGCAGACGGCACGGCTACCGAAATCGCTATCACCGATGGCGGACCTCGATGCCTATTCGCTGCTCTATGCGATCATTCATAATTGGCGCGATGTCTTTGAGAATTCGCTAAAGCCGGAAATGCGCGATGCGGCATCAGCTGCGCTTGCGGGCCGCAACAAACATTCCCATTCGTCAAACGAGATTGACAATCAGTTGACCTTGCGTGCGCTGTCTGGTGGCGCGGATTTGCTCAATGCAGTCGGCGCGAAGGACGAGGCCGGCAAGGCTTCTGTGCTTCTGAACGGGCTTCTTACGACAATGACCGGAGCCGCCACGGCAGATGCGAAGCCCACGGCCTCATTGGCTGCTGGCACGGAACCAGCTCGCCGCCCGACACTCACGCTGACTTCAACGCGCGCCAGAACTGAAGAGCCACGACAGGAGGATTTCTTCGGCGGCGGCGAGGTCGAGGGACTGAAGCCTTGGCGCGTGGTATCGCCGCCGCGCGAGGACGTGCTGACCGGCAGGCTCGACAAGGATAAGTTTGCCGCCAATCTCGCTGCCGCCGACCGTGAAGAAGGTGAGGAAACCTATGCCGACCCGATTGAGTTCTTCAATGCCACCTATCTGACTGCCGGACTGCGCATGACGCTTGAAAACGCCGCCAAGCGGCTGACGGGCGGTGGCGGACCTTCTACAATTGGGCTGCAAACCAATTTCGGCGGAGGCAAGACGCACACGCTCTTGTCGCTCCTGCACATGGCGCGACTTCAGGACTTGAGCAGAGCCGGCAATCTTTCGTCCATCGCCGCTGCTGTCGGCGCCTCCAGCCTTGGGGAAGTCAACCTTGCCGTCTTCAGCGGCAGCGACAAGGGGCCGGACGTGCCACTCGCAATGGCCGATGGCCATGCCATACGCACGCTTTGGGGTTACCTCGCGTGGCGGATCGCCGGTCGCGATGGGTTGGCGCTCGTGCAATCTTCCGAGAATGCCGGGACCAGCCCCGGCGGCGAAGTTTTCCAGAAGGTTCTGGCGCTGAACGGCAAGCCCTCGCTGATCCTGCTTGATGAGTTGGTCGTGTTCGTGCGTCAGCTTGTCGGCGAGCGTTACAACGCGCATATCTCGTTCCTGCAATCGCTAACGGAGGCGGCGGCGCAAATCCCCAATGCGCTGATCGTAGGCTCGCTACCGGAAAGCGATCTTGAGGCGGGCGGCACCGACAAGGGCCGTGAGACGCTGCATACGCTGGAAAAGCTGTTCGGCCGCACGCAGTCGGCATGGCAGCCGGCGCAAGGGTCCGAAACCTATTCGGTAGTCAGGCGACGGCTGTTTCAGGAACTCGACACCGAGGGCGAGAAGCAGCGTAGGCGAACGGTGGAGCGCTTCATCAAGCTCTATCGCGACCACAAATCGGACTTCCCATCGGGCACGGGCGAGCGCGACTATGCCGACAAGATCATGGAAGCCTATCCGATCCATCCGATGCTGTTCGACAAGCTCTCGACGGAATGGGGAGCGCTCGAAAAGTTCCAGCGCACACGCGGCGCGTTGGCGCTTCTGGCGCGAACGATCTTCGCTAGCTACCGCGAGCGCAGCGACGAACCGCTGATCCTGCCGAGTTCCTTGCGCGTAGATGATCCAGCCGTGCGCGGCGCGCTTCTAGAACCGCTTTCCGGTCCCGTATGGGGTTCTATCATCGAAGGCGAAGTCGATGGTGACACGTCGCTCCCGGCCGAAATGGAGGCGCGACGGCAGCGTTACCGTAACGATCAGGTAGCACGGCGCGCGGCGCGTGCCGTGTTTGTCAGCACCGCTCCGGCGGGCGATGCCCGTGGCGGCATCACCGGCCCGGAACTCAGGCTCGCCTGCGTCAAGCCCGGCGAACAGATTTCCATTTTCGGCGATGCTCTGCGCGAAATCGCGGAACGGTCAGCGCATCTCTATGAAGCGGAGGGCCGCTACTGGTACGGCCCGCGGGCCACGCTCAACAAGCTCGCCGACAACCGGCAACTTGACGTGGACGACGATGCGGCCGACGCCGAGATCATCAAGTTCCTGAAAACCGACGAGCGGTCGCGTGGCAATTGGGGCCGCGTTCATACCGCACCCGACCGAGCTTCCGAGGTGGAGGATCGCCCGACTTCCGGTCTGGTCATCCTTGGCCCGAGCCATGTTTATCAGGCTGGCGGCGGATCGCTGGCGGAAGTGGAAGCACTGGACGGTCTGGATCGCCGCGCCGGCGGACAGCGCAAGTATCGCAACGCGCTTGTTTTCCTCGCGGCCGACGAACGTGGGCTTGAAGATGCACGGCGCACGGTCAAGCGCATGATGGCGTGGAAAAGCATCGTTGATGACCGTAGCCTTGATCTGACCGACAGCCAGAAATCGGATGCGCAGAACCGTTTGGCGCAGGCGGAAAAGGCAGCGAAGGATACCGTGCGCAAGGCATGGTCGCATCTATTGGTGCCGACGCCATCGCCATCGGACCAGAGCGTCGTCGTGCTTGAGCATTTCGGCATGCGCCTTGGCGCGCAGCGGGCGCCAGCGGAAGCGGCGTGGGATAAGGCATCCGAAGCGGCGGTGATCGCCACTACTCTTGGGCGGGAGAGCTTCACCGAGCGCATGCTGGAGCTTTGGCCGCAAGGCAAGTCGGACCTGCCGGTCGATCAGGTCCGCGATTGGTATTTCGAGTTCCTCCATATGGAGCGGCTGCGGGACGAGGTTGTGCTGGCGGGCGCGATTTCTGACGCCGTGGCTGATATGGACCCGGCGAGCGCCAAATTCGCACTGGCGGGCGGCAAATCGGCCGAGGCGTATCAGGAACTCCAGTTCTCCAAGAGCGTGCCAGTGCGCTTCGGTCAGAACATGCTCATCGTGCTGCGAGATGTTGCCGAGGCAGCCAAGAAACAGGATCAGGCGGGTGAAGGAGGAGATACCAGCACGGCGACAGCCGGCGGCTCCACCACACAGGGGGCGTCGGGATCGACAGATACCGTAAGCCAACACGTGCGGCCGAAGAGGTTCTCCGGGATCATCGAACTGGACCCCATTCGCGGCGCGATGAAGGTTTCACAAGTTTTTGAGAGCGTCATTGCCGAACTCGACCGCGCGGAGGGCACAACATTCCGTATCGTCCTCGAAGTTCAGGCGGAATGCAGCGGAGGCTTCCCGAGTGATGTCGAGGGCGACGTGACGGCCAATGCGGGAGCGCTCGGCTTTCTGCGGAAACAGTTCGACCGAGATTGAATGCTGCTGGCGCCCGCTCCCCGAGCAGTGGTTGATCCTGGCGAAGATCGACATCGCAATTGGCAAATGGAAAGGCGCCTTCGATCGGCCATATCCCCGCCTCATCGAGAAGTACAAGCAGGCTGTCCTAGCGGCGGCGTTTCGGGGGCAAGAACCTTAGGCTCGTTGCAAGACGCGCTTGACCTGTGCGGCGCTCCAGTTACCACCACGCGGCGTCGGTATCCCGCGTGAGGTCAGCTCTGCGGCGATGGTGCGGAGGGAAGCGCCACCGGCTTGAAGTTCACGGGCAATCGGAGCGACTTGGGAAGCAAATTCGAAAGCCTTGGCGGCCCTGGCAGCGCGCCCGAGTTCGGGGTTCACCTTCGCGCCGCGGAAGCCACCGAGGACCTTGCCGCGATCTTTGGCAGCCTTCAGCGCTGCTTTCGTGCGCTCTGAGATGAGACCGGCTTCGAGCTGGGCCACCGCGGCCATCTGCTGAAGGATAAAGCGGCCCATTGCACCATGAACTTGGGGGATGTCGCAGAAGATCACTTCCACACCGCTGGCAAGGATGGCTTCGAGGAACGCGACGTTCCGCGCGAGGCGGTCTACCTTGGCCACTACGAGGGGAAGGCGGAGCATCTTGGCGGCAGCGAGCGCCTTGGCAAGCTCGGGGCGCGACGAGAGCTTGCCGCTCTCCACTTCGGTGAACTCCCGGACGGGCGGATAATCGTCAGTCATGAAGCGGCGCACGGCCTCACGTTGAGCTTCAAGACCGAGGCCTGAGCGGCCCTGCTTGTCCGTTGTCAACTACCCCTCGACGTATTGCTTAGTCCCTATAGACCGCAAAAGACTTCAGAGCTGTAGGAGCCATGCGCGGGCATGCGCGTCTCGCGGTCGTTGTGGCGACGAGACGCAGACGTCAGCTGCATTTTCGAAAGTATGTGCTCCTAGACAGGCGCTCAGGTTGTGCATTAAGGTGCTGTTATCTGATTTGCTTCACTGTGCGGAAGATGCTGTTTTCTATTGCTGGTGGGAACCGGTTGCGTTATGGCCCGTTCTTCCAGCAGTTAGACAGCGGAGGGAGAGACATGCCGTACGCTGAAATTCCATCTGACGATGCAGTCGTTGATGCGTTGAAGAAACTCGGGGGCCGCGCTACCGCCCGGGAGCTCTGCGAGGAATTGGTTAAAACGAACCGTCCCCGCAGAGATAGCCAACTGGCAATCCAGCGGGCTTCGGAGCGAGGCCGAATTTCCGTAGGCCACGACTGGATGCTGACCGTCGTTGCAGAGGCTGTGGCTGCCTGACCACAGTGCTTTGGGATATTGGCCACCGCCAAGCGCGGCGATATGAACGAACGAGTGGGGACCAGCGCTCGGAGTTCGAACGCGACCGTGATCGCCTGCTTTACTCCTCTGCGTTTCATCGATTAGCCGGGATCACGCAAATTGTTCGCGCCGGTGAAGCGAACGTTTTTCACACCCGTCAACAACACACCATCAAGGTGGCGCAAGTGGGCCGCCGCCTAGCCCAATTGCTGCAAAAAGAGCAGCCTGAAGAGGCTGAGTTTCGAGGACTTGATCCCGAGGTTGTTGAGGCCGCTTGTATCGCTCATGATCTTGGGCACCCGCCGTTTGGCCACGTCGGGGAGCACACGCTCAACGAACTTGTCCTCAAAAACGATGACGACGGCTTTGAAGGCAACGCTCAGTCGTTTCGTATCATGACCAAGCTAGCCGTCCGCTTTGCCGACGCCGACGGACTTGATATGACACGCGCAACCCTCGCAGCGTGTCTAAAATACCCGTGGTATCGGGCCAAAACGGGTAAGGGGGCAAAGAAGTGGTCGGTCTATCGGTCCGAGAGGGTGGACTTTGAATTCGCCCGCGAACGTCACGAGCACAACGAAAAGACGCTCGAAGCTGAATTGATGGACTGGGCGGATGATGTCGCTTATTCGGTTCATGATTTAGAGGACTTCCATCGGTGCAATGCATTGCCGTGGCGCAAGGTATTCGCAGAAAAAGATCGGATTATAGGTCACGCTCTTGGCGCCGGTGCCGGAGACCTGAAAGCCAAAGAACGTGTCACTGCGGCGTACGATCGCTTGAGAGAATTCCTGGAAGGCACGTATTCCGAGTTGTTGTCCGAGCCTTACGAGGGTGCGCGGGAGCAACGCGAGCAACTCCGGCGAATGACATCTCAACTCATCGGAACTTACATACAAGCGGTGCGTATTAATACTGACCGGTCATCGAACGTTGCAGTTGAGTTCGATCCGGATCGCGTAGACGAAGTCAAAATACTGAAACAGATCACTCGTGATTACATCATTGGAAGCCCGACCTTGGCTGCCCAGCAGTACGGACAGAAGAAGATAATACGTGATCTGTTTGACGCTTTGACTTCAAATCCTGACAGTTCAACTGGGTATCCCACTTTCTTGCCTGTTAGGCTTCGCTATCTTCGGCCCATGGCGGGAACAAGCCCCGCACGGTTCGTCGCTGATTGTATCGCGAGCCTGTCTGAGGCAGAAGCAATAGCGCTTCATTCACGCTTGACCGGTTCCGTGACGGGTTCGGTGCTGGACCCGATTGTGCGGTAGTCAAGTCGCACCCTAAAGCTGCCCAGGCTTTACACGGACGCTCAGGACCGTGCGCGTGGTCGGATCATAATCACATTCGTATGTGTGAATACTCCACGCTCCAAAGCCATTCTGAAATTTGATCTTGTCGCCCACGTAAGTGACTGTCTTCTGACTTTGATTAAGCCACAGCGCTCGGGGCAGTTTGGGTTCCGCCCAACTGTCCGTCCATTCAAAGTTGTTTTTTGCCAGACGCTGGATGGGTTCCTGGCAGTCGCTACCGGCTCGGATTTGCCATTTACTAGCCCAGCAGTCCAAGTTTGCTGCACACTCAGCTTCCTCTCTTTCGATCGCGACCGCGGCCGACGGCTTGTCGGCCGGGCTGTGGTCTTTCTCCGAGGAGAAATACCAGTAAGCCCCGGCCAGAAGTATCGCCCCCCACGCAAGGTTCTCGGCAGCGTAGTTTTTCTTTTCCATCATCACCCCTCAGCCACATGCAACTCCTAGATAGCGAAATCCTGTGGCTATCGCCAGTGGGTTAATGGGCTTAGGGCCGCTTCATTGCGCGAATGAACGGTCGCGCGCTTCTCGCCTGGAATTTACGTCGGATCAGAGTGTCGAAGGGGCTTTCCCAGGAAAAGCTTGCCGCTGACGCAGGTGTGGACCGCGCCTATTTTGCAAAGCTTGAGCGTGAAGCCGCGAACGCCGGAGTTGATGTCCTCGACAAACTCGCGCGAGCACTTTCAGTGGAATTGTCGGAGTTTTTCGTGAGGCCGCCGGAAGGGGCTGCGCCTCCGACTACTTTGCCGGGGGGGCGGAAGAAAGCGAGTTAGCTTTCTCATGATGAGGCGGTGAGGGATGCCCCGCCCGCCCGCTCAGCGCGCCAAACCGCAAGCGCGAGGGCAAGCACCAAATCATCGTGCTCGCCATCCCGCCATACTCCATAGCTGTCGTGTCCAGCGGCGGAAAGCTTCCGACGCATTTCGGACAGTTCGCGCGCGAGGGTTCCCGCATGCTGGAGTTCACTTGAAATCTTAAGGGCGCCTGCCTGGAGCACCACGAGGAGTGTGTTGATGAGGTCGCGCTTCGGTACACGCGGGGCGCGGCGCGCGCCGGTGACCTTGTCCCCGCCGTGAATGGTCACTGCAACAGGTTGCAAATCAGCGCTACGAAGCATGTCCAAGACTGCGCGGCCCACGCCTGTAGCGTCGACAATAAGCTGAGAGGCTCCAGCGAGTGGAGGTCTGGCCATGAGATCGGCTGTCATCTTGACGAGTTCGGGATAAGGCAGACCCCGAACTCGGTCTAAGTGAGGCACGGCAAGGCCCGCCTCTCCCTTCTCAACCACGGCCAACGCCGTGAAGTCGGCAGCCTGTCCGAGATCGAGGCCAACAAAATATTTGACGGGGCTCACTTCATCGCGGCGAGAGCGCCACCGGCCTGTATCGGGGTCAACATAAAGACTTCCACGCGGGCGGCCTTGTGGCACGTCCGCGCGATCGGGCTCATAGATCACCCTTCGGGTGTGGTTCGGATCGGAGAAGTCACGAACAATCCTAAGCGGCATGGTGTCCACCTAAATGCAGCGGCGAAGGGAAAAGTGGCGCCACCTCTCGCGAGATCGCCCGAGCAATCATGTCGGTGGGGAAGAGCTGCTCGTCGGTGTCGACAAACTCGCAGAGGTACTCTTGCCGATAACGCCACTCAGGTTTGGCAGCCCGTTCCAGAGCGAGGAACTCGGGGGTGATGCGTGGGCTTTCCAGCGCGGTCACCCGAGTGCGCGACCACGCGAGATCATTCCCGGCCCACGCATCATAGAACCATCCGCGCCGCCCGTTCGGTGTCGTCATGGCTATGAGGCGGCCACCGGCAGCAAGCATCGGGGTCACCGCATGGAAAAGCTCGTCCTCAATCCAAGCCGCCTCATCGAGAATGACGAGCCTGGGACCGGAAAAGCCGCGCACCGTGGTCGGATTGCCGGAAAGGGAGACGATGCGAGAGCCGTTCGGCAACTCGATGCGCTGGGCGCTTTCTGCCTCAGGATTAGTGTCGGCAGCCTCCCGGTGAAAAGCGCATACTTTACGGAATAGCTCGCGGCTCTGTTGCTGAGACGGTGCTAGGAGAAGAACGAGGCTGCCGGGCAGATAAATCGCGGCGTGTGAAGCGAGCGCTCCCGTCACCGTGCTCTTCCCGAGTTGGCGGGAACTTAGCAGAAGGGTTCTCGCGGACGTCGAGCGCAGAAATGCGCGCTGCCAGGGGTCCGGCGGGTAGCCCGCTTCCGTCATGAACAGAGCTGGGTCGAGCGCCATCGAGAGATCGCGGGAGATCATTGCGGTTCTCCCGCCTCAGCCAACGCTTCAGCAACGGCGATACGCGCCTCTGGAAAGGGCTCCAGCGCTACCATGACAGTGGAACGGAGGCGAGCCCACTCGGGCGACAGCTGGAGCGGTGGCGATGCTGCGTCGTTGCCGTTGCGCGGCATGAGGCGGGCGAGCCTGTCGAGTACGTTCACGGCAGCTCGGTTTGCGTCCAGAGCCAGCTTCGCGTCACCTGATGCGGAGGCGCTCCGCAAGATGGTGACTGCGCTGTCCCTCAGCTCACACGCTAAGGCGTACGGGTCTAGCGGTGCGACAGAGAGGTGCTCGGTGGCCGGTATCGTCTCGTTTGACTGTGCTACGCTCCCTTGCTCTTCCCCGGAGGAAGGGAGAGGGTTGGCTCGAAGGGGGCCCGCCTCTCCGAGCTGAAGCGCGCGCCTTACAGCTTGCAAGTGCGAGAATGATGCCTCATCCCCTGCAACGGGTTGCAATTCGAGCAGCGTGTTGGGCGGGGGGGCATTCGGTGTTGCCGGTGTAGCTGGAAACTGGGCCGCGAAATGGTGCGCCTGGGCTGAAGCCCTTAGACTTGCCGAAAGATGGTTATGAGCGTGCCGGTGAAGGGCTGCCGGTCTCAGGCCGAAGTCAGCCGCAACGGCTCTAAGTGAACGGCCCGAGACGAGCTGTGCTTCGATCGCTGTCCTTTGGGGGTGTTCGCAGCACACACATACTCGGGCCATCTCAATTCATTCCTTCGCGTGTCTCGTTTCTTCTTCTAGTCCGCCGTCTCGATTGTCTCGTTTGCAGCGGTATTGCGCTGGTGGCCTGTCTCGATTGCTAGGAATTAATGGCGGTCGTGGGAGCAATCTGCTCGGCCGGGACGGTGAGTGTGTCTCGGAGGATCAGCAGGGTGGAGAGGCGCACGCTGTCCTGGGTGAACTTCTGGCAGGCTGCCTCCAGTACTTCCTTTCTGCCCACGGAGCGGTCCTCCGCCTTGTCACTCATGAGGCGAGCAATCGTGGCAAGACCGGCGCGCACCATCTCGGTGGTGAAGTTGACTTGCTCGTCCAGGTCTTCGATCACGCATTCCAGCTCGGGCGGGATGGCGCCGGCATTAGGGCTGCGGAAAAGTTCGATTGCAGTCAGGGACAGGAGGAACTCCGGCGATGACTGCATTAGATCGCGAAGTGACACCAGAGCGAAGGGCTCGGGATTGGTGATCGCTTCGGCAGTTTCAGCAAAATAGGGGCTCATTCGTGATCCTGTACGGTCCTGGTGGAGATTGGTTATTTCAAATGCCGGTGACGGGCTGGGCTCGATCTGGACGCCTTAATCACCGGCTTCGATGGAAGAGTGCGGTGCCGGTCTGACGAAGAGGGCGAAGGTAACCCACCGGCACCGCGTCATTCCTGCCCGGCGAGATACTTCCAGGCAGGGACGGGGAGAGGTTAAGGGAGACGCGGATAGAAGCCGCGATATCCGCTGCCGTTGTCATGGAAGACTATGAGGCCGCGCCGCTCCAGTTCGGAGCGGGCCTCGATTGCCTCACCCTCCGAAATTTGGAGCGCTGACTTCACCGAGAAGCTCGACAGGTCAAGGAGTTGCGCACCGCGATATACCTCATCGGCCTTGATGACCAGGTTAAGGAGGGAGGCTGCATCTGCCGAAAGACTGCCAACGAGCGGCTTCACTTTGGGGTGGAAGTTCGCCGGAGAGCTTGCCTCGACTTTCTCAGCCGGAGCGCTTTGCGGAACGAAAAGCATCTGTCCAATACCGTTGGAGGAGTGGGTAACGGCCTCCAACGCGTGCGTTGCGGAGGAACGATTAAACGCAGCAAGCGCGGCATCGAGGGACTTTACCTTCGCGACGCGCTCACGATGCTCCAGTTCGGAGCGGGAGAGCAAATTTTCCGCCTTCTTGGTTGAGCTTTCGGGAACGAGGGGAGCAGCCATTGTGTCACGTCCTTTTGAATACGGGTGGGGACCGGGGTAGGGCTACGCCGATGCAACGGGTTGCACTGACCGGGCGCGTTTTCGGATATTCGGGTGAACTTCCTGAGAGTTGTTAATGTCCACCAGGAAGCGTCGAATGGCACACTTCACGACGTCGCTACGATTGGCGAAGTACCCTGGATCGCCCGGTTGGCCTTTGCCGACAACGGCATCCACTTCTTCCGCAAATGCCGCATCGACATGTACGCCGATCAACTTTGTTTCCGTCTTCATCTTTGGCTCCTCAACGTCGCGATGATTATCGAGATATAGTAATTGTAAAATAAATACAAGATATGTTTACGGTAATCTTTAATACACCCCTATGTATGACTGTTTGTCAAAAGATATTATGCGGCAACGGAAAAATTATAGCTTGCTACAGTGGGTAATATTGGATTACTTCTCTGCAAAGTATACTTGCAACAGATTTTACAGGCGTCGCGTTCGGTCGCCGTTAAGGAAAGTTTCGTATGGCCTTCGTCACTGACAATGGGACCGGGTTGCTGACCTGCGGGGATAGTGCAGTGGTTGACGCACGACAGAGGCATGCGGACCGGAAAAGGGTGGAAGCGGCCGGCGCTCGCGTCAGAAAGCTTCACCGTCAGATCGAAGCTGCACTCATTGCTGGCCAGCGGCGGCGTGCTGCGAAGCTCGCGTACCGCCTACGGACGAGTTTCGACCATAAGCTCACTGAACTGGACCGTGCCCATCGTGAGATGGGTCGGCGGAAAAGTCTCGTAGAGCTCAAAACAATTGCTTCTTCCGTAAGTCTGTCGCAAGAAACGTCCGAGCCCTACAAGGTGAAGCTAGTGCCAAAAGCCTCAAAGCCATGGCAGCGGCGCATAATTTGCGCCTTCGGCCCTGTAGAGAAGGCGCGCCAGAGAATGCTGGCAAACACGCTTCGCCCGGTAAACAAAGCTTTCTGCGCTTCCGATCAGTTCGGCACGGTGAATGGCGGGAGGCAAGCTGCCATTAAGCGCATAGAAAGCGTAATGAACGACCCGCGCAAAAAATGGGTCGCTACAGCAGATGTAGCAAATTGCTATTCGTCCATCGATCGGGACATGCTTGCGAACCTGATTAGGCGCATTGTCCCGGGAAAAGTTCTCAGAAGCGCGGGCTGCGCAGAACGAGAAGACCGCACGCTCATCAGGACGTGGGGTTATGCATGCCATGGTGATCTTACGATGCCGATCACTGATATGGGACTGTACGCCTACAGCCGACGGGGAATTACTCCGGGCGGCGCTGCTTCTTCATTCATTGCTGATCTCGTAATCGGCTATGCGCTGGCAACGATTGTCCTACCCTCAGGTGTGATAATCGTCTTTTACGCTGACGATGTATGCATCCTCGGCGACAGCAAGGATGAGGTCGCAGCAGCCACTGAAGCCCTGGGCGCTCACTTTCGTGAGTTACCCGTCGGTCCACTCGCTCTCAAGGCAAAAAGACCCAGAAAGATCGCAGACGGTTTTGATTTTATCGGCATGACATTCAGACGTCGGAAGGGATACGAGCGCGTCGTTACCAAAGTCGGCGCTAGAAAGGCTGCTCAGAGGAAACTGCTAAAGCTAGCCCTCTCTGCTTCGGAGACTGGATGCATACGAGGGCTGAAAACTGCCGTGTACGGTTGGTTGAATGCCAATCGAGCATGGGCTTCATCCCTCTTGTGGATGCATCACCAATTAAGACAGCTCGGTCAAATTATCGGACGCGTGGCCTTCGGGAACTTGCTGAAGGAGCGCGCCTGCAACGCGTTGCACTGAGCCGGTCCTCGTTCAGAATTGCAACGAGCTCCTTCCAAGGAGGCAGGATGCCTAAAGATGTCTGATGCGGGTTTGTCTAGCTCCACAGCTTGACCCGCCCACGCATCTGCTACACATTGCTACACGAGTAGGGGCGAATGCGGTTGTTTTGATTGGATAATTTTAAGCTTGGGGGGTTTCCCTCCGGGCCCACCATTGTCCCCTTCCTCCTTCTTCTCACCTCGTCTAGCCGCAGCTCGAACCTCGCGGCGGAAATCCGATGGCGGCATGCCGGCGATCTGGCGGAAGGCCTTGTTGAAGGCGCTTACCGAGCCGAAGCCGCTATCCATCGCCACCTGCAGGATGCTTTCGGCGCCGTTCATCAGCATCGCTTGCGCCCGCGAAAGACGCAGCAGCGTCACGTATTTGATCAGCGTCATGCCCGTCGACTTGCGAAACAGGTTCATGGCGTATTTGGGGTGCAATCCGGCTGCGGCGGCGATGTCGACCGCGTCGATCTCCTCGAGAAAATTGGCGGCGATGAAATCGCACATGCGCACGACGCCGGGCGAGGGTGGGGCCGAGGCGGTCTCGGTCTGGCGTTCCTTGCCGGGTGCAACGATGGTGTAGGGCTCCATGAACATGCGTTCGACGCGCAGCAGCAGTTCTTCGACGGCGTGCTGGGCCTTCACCTCGTCGCCGGAATTTGCCCAGTTGCGCCAGCGCGGAAAGTTGCGGTCGTCGGCGCCGTCCGTCTCTGAGGTCAGCATCGTGGCGCCGCCCATGAGCATGGCCGAGATTTCCGGCGGCAGCCGCATGCGGAAGAAGTGCACGAGCGGCAGATGCGCGCCGGCATAGATGGAATCGTCGGAGGATTCGTCCATTCGGTGCGGCTGTCCGCCCCAGAAGAGGCACATCTGTCCGGGGCCGAGCCTCAGGTCATGGCCAGCCATGCAATAATGCACCGAGCCCCGCATCACGTAGTTTACCTCGACCTGCGCATGCCAGTGGGCGCGCAGCATGATCGGGGGGTGGGCGTGGAAGAAATGCAGCCGGGTCGGCATGCCCTCGATGCCGCAGGCACCGGGCTGGTAGACCGCTCGCTCGACAATCTTACTATCCTCCAAATCCGCATTCCCTTCGTACGAGACAGATTTCCGCGCGGCGTTAATGTGCCCTTGTTTGCTGAGGACTGCACTTGAAAAGGGAGGTTTTCAAGGTGTTTCAAGCATTTCAGGGCTCTGGCATTTACCTCGGTTCCATCGATCTTCCATCCGTATGGCTGTCCTGCACAATCGCCTGCGGCAAGCGCCTGATCCTCCGCCAGACACCCGCGTCCCGTTTGATGCCGAAGGCAAGCGACGGCGACTGATCAACCCATCACCCTCCCAAAGGCTGACCAAAAGGAAGTTCCATGCGCTCAGAACAGCTGATCCGTTGGGGTATCATCGGCCCCGGCACCATCGCGCGGACATTCGCCGCCGGGATTGCCCGGTCCAGGACGGGCCACCTTGTGGCCATCGCCACCCGCAATCCGGGCAGGCCCGGGCTCCCCGACGGCTTTCCAGGGGCGCGGATTGTCGAGGGTTATGAAGCGCTGCTTAAGGATCCGGAGATCGACGCGGTCTATATCGCCACGCCGCACCCCGGCCATGCCGAATGGGCGATCAAGACGGTGCGCGCCGGCAAGCATTTGCTGGTCGAAAAGCCGATGGCGCTTTCCGCCTTCGAGGCGCAGTCGATCTTCCACGAGGCGAAAAAGGCCGGTGTCTTCGCCGGCGAAGCCTATATGTACCGGTTCCATCCGCAGACGGCCCGGCTGGTCGAGCTGGTGCGGGAAGGAGCGATCGGCGACGTGCGGATCATCCGCTCGAGTTTCGGCTTCGACATGGGCAGCTATCGCCCGGAGCATCGTCTCTTTGCCAATGATCTCGCCGGCGGCGGTATTCTCGATGTCGGCGGCTATCCCGTCTCAGTGGTCTGCATGCTCGCCGGTGCAGCGGAGGAAAAGACCTTCCTCGAACCGCAGACGGTGTCCGGCGCGGCGCGTCTGGGGCCGTCCGGGGTCGACGAGTGGGCCTCGGCGGTCCTCAAGTTTCCGAACGACATTGTCGCGGAAGTGTCCTGCTCGATCATGGCTGAGCAGGACAACGTGTTGCGCATCATCGGTTCGAAAGGCCGCATCGAAGTGAAGGACTTCTGGTTCGCCTCCGGCACCGAGGGCGGGATAGGGCGCATCGAGATCATCAGGGGCGACGGACAGCGGACGATCGAGGTCGAGGAGAAGCGCCATCTCTATTCGTTCGAGGTCGATGCGGTGGGCGAGGCGATCCGTGCCGGCCGCGCCGAGTTCTCTTTCCCCGGTATGAGCGCAGAAGATACCCGCGCCAATCTACGCGTTCTCGATCGCTGGCGCGCATCCGTCGGCCTCGAATATGCGATCGAGACGGCCGCCAAACGGACCACCAATCTCGCAGGTGCGGCCGTCGTCGCCGGGAGCAATGTGCCCAAACGGCAGATCCCGGGCGTCGCCAAGCCGGCCTCAAATGTTGTGCTGGGTTTCGAGTTTTTTCCGAGTTTCGCCTCCGCCTCGCTGACGCTCGACGCTTTCTACGAGGCCGGAGGAAATGTCTTTGACACCGCATTCGTCTACCGTGCCGGCAAGACCGAGAGCATTTTCGGCGACTGGCACACGAGCCGAAAGGTCGATCGTGAGGACATCATCCTGATCGGCAAGGGCGCCCATTCGCCGCTCTGCTACCCGGATGTGATCGCCAGGCAATTGGATCAGTCGCTGGAGCGGCTGAAGACCGACTATGTCGATGTCTATTTCATGCACCGCGACAATCCGGACATCCCGGTCGGCGAATTCGTCGATGCCATGGACGCCGAGGTCCGGCGCGGGCGGATACGGGGTATCTTCGGTGGATCAAACTGGACACGCGAGCGCATGGACGAAGCGATCGCCTACGCCGAGAGAAACGGCAAGGCGGCCCCGGCCGCTCTTTCGAACAATTTCTCGCTGGCCGAGATGCTCGATTCCATCTGGCCCGGTTGCGTCGCAGCTTCCGACGACGGCTGGAAAGACTGGCTGGCGAAGCGGCAGATTCCGAATTTCGCCTGGTCGAGCCAGGGGCGTGGCTTTTTCACCGACAGGGCAGGGCGCGACAAGCAGGAGGACGAGGAAATCGTCCGGGTCTGGTATTCCGAGCGCAATTTCAAACGCCGCGACCGCGCGATCGAACTCGCGAGGAAGCGCGGCTGCAGCCCGATCCACATCGCGCTTGCCTATGTTATCGCCCAGCCGTTCCCCGTCATCCCGCTGATCGGCCCGCGGACCGTGGCGGAGCTCGAAGACAGCCTCTCGGCCCTACAGATCACGCTTGCTCCGGAAGAGTTGCGTTGGCTGGAAGGCTGATCGCAGGGGTTTCGGGACCCGTCGGTGATTTAGAGGATGCTTATCCGTGGTTGTGTGGTTCAGTACAGCCTGCAGACTAAAGTTATGGTTAACCAATAGTGGATAGGGTGACGATATTCTCGTTCTAGGAATATCGTCATGAAACAAACCCTGTTCGCAACGACTGCGATCTTGATTTCAGCAATGAGTGCTGAAGCTGCCGACATGGATGGGCCGCTGGCTGGTGGTTTTGCCGACAGTGGCGCATCGTATGAAGAAGCCTCGCCTGCTGTAACAAGTCCCGTGGTCGGCTATGTCGAGGGCGAGGTTCATGCCGGAAAGACCTCGGACTCCGATCTGGACAGCAAGGGCTGGGCTCTGCGCGGCGCAGTCAATTTCGACGCCGGCTCCGGCCTCAACCTCCAGGCTGACGGCGGGTATGGCCAGACGGACATAGATGACGCCGACTATGACAACGCCTTCGGGGCAGCGCATGTCTATTATCGCCCAACCCAGGACTATGCGTTGGGCGCGTTCTTTCAAAGTTCGCGGCTCGGGACTGGTTTTGCGTCTGGGCTGGCGGGAGGAAGCGACGATGTCACCGACAATTCCGGTGGCATCGAAGCTGCCTATTTCGATGCGGTCGGCACCGCCTATACTCAACTGGGTTATGGCAAGTCCGACATCGTCGGCCTCGATGCCGACCATTATTTCGGAAAGATCGGCGCTCGACTCTATTTTACCGACAACATGCGGATCGACGGTGAACTGGGGCTGCACAACTTCGACTTCGACGATGCCGATGCGCAGCTTGATCTGACGACGGCCTCGATCATCGGCAATTACCGTCCGGAGTTCATGCCCTTCACGGTCTTCGCGGGATACCGTTTCGACCGTGCAAGCCTGGAAAGCGGTGGCGTCGATCTCGAACCGGAAAATAGCCACACGCTGACAACGGGATTGCGCTACAACTTCGGCTCTTCAACGCTCAAGCAGGAAGAGCGCAGCGGTCCGGCCTGGACGACCACCACCCTGCTGCCTTGATAAGCTGTCGTCGCCTCCCAGGATCGAGTTCAAAAACGCAGTGACGTTCCGGGACGGCACGTCACTGCGGCGCGGGGGCTTACTTCTTCGCCGACAATATTCTTGTGAAAAATCCGAGACTAGGGCACAATTTGTGAACGCATCTGAAATGCGGCGCTACCTCAAATCTGGCCATCTCGCGCCGAGTGACAGTTCGCGTGTGAGGGGTCGGCGTCGATGGATCAGGGCTTCTTTCTTCTGTTCGCCACTGTAGCTGTGATCACCGCCCTGATTGTGGTGCTGGCCCGCAATCCGGTTCACAGCGCCCTGGCCCTGATGGCCTGTTTCCTGCAGATTTCGGCCGTCTTTGTGCTGCTCGAGGCACCCTTGCTCGCGGTCGTCCAGATCTTCGTCTATGTCGGCGCGATCATGGTGCTGTTCCTCTTCGTAATCATGATGATCGACGTGCGCGAAGCGGTGTTGCAACGGTTCCTGCCGGGCGGAAACCTGCCGGCCCTGGCGCTGCTCGTGCTGCTCGGGGCCGAGATGCTCGTGCTGGTGCTGTCGAGCGACCGCTTTTCGGTCACGGAACCCGCCGCCATGGCGGAGGGCGATCAGATCAGAGCGCTCAGCACGACGCTATTTGCCGATTATCTCCTGCCGTTTGAAGCTGCCTCCGTCATCCTGCTGGCGGCGCTCGTCGGCGCGATCGTGCTGGCACGGAAGGAGTCGGGGTGATGGTTCCGCTCTGGTGGCACATTTCGCTCGGCGTGGTCCTCTTCGTGATCGGGGCGGCGGGTGTGCTCTTGAGGCGCAATATTCTCGTCGTGCTGATGTCGCTGGAGCTGCTGCTCAACTCGGTCAATATCAACTTCATCGCTTTCGGGCGTTACTACGCCGATTTCCGCGGCCAGATCTTCGCGATCTTCGTCATCGCCATCACGGCCGCGGAGGTGGCCGTCGCCCTCGGTATCCTGGTTGCCCTCGTGCGGAACAAGTCGACCCTCAAGGTCGACGACGTCTCCGTGATGAAAGGATAGCCGCTTGGATCCGGTGATCTCCATCCGGCCCCTTCTTGCCGTCGCCGTCGCAGGCCTGGCGGCCCTGGCAGTTCTCTTTCTCCACAAGCGTGAAAATGTCCGCGATCTCGTCTCGCCGCTCGCCGCGGTCGTCATGTTCGCGATCGTCGCTTCGATGGCGCCGACGGTGCTTTCGGGCGGCACGGTCGAGTTGCGGCTGTTCGAGGTCCTGCCAGGCATCGATTTTGCGTTCCGGGTCGATGCGCTCGGCATGGTGTTTGCCACCGTCTCGTCGCTGCTGTGGATCCTGGCGGCAATCTATTCCATCGGCTACATGCGGCATTTGCACGAGCACGCGCAGACCCGCTTCTTCGCCTGCTTCGCCACCAGTCTCGCAGCCGCCGTCGGCGGCGCCTTCGCCGCCAATCTGTTCACGCTGGTGATCTTCTATGAGGTGCTGAGCCTCGTCACCTATCCGCTCGTCTACCACCACGAGGACGAAGCGGGCTGGGCGGGCAGCCGCAAGTATCTCGTCTATCTGATGGGCGCCTCGAAGAGCGTGCTGCTGGCGGCGCTGGCGCTGACCTATCACATTGCCGGGTCGCTCGACTTTGTGCCCGGCGGGCTGCTGGCGAAGGCCAATGCCTCGGCGGCGCTGCTGACGGTCGTCTATTTCTGTTATCTGTTCGGCTTCGCCAAGGCGGCGGTGATGCCGATGCATGCCTGGCTGCCTGCCGCAATGGTGGCGCCGACGCCGGTCAGCGCGCTCCTGCATGCGGTGGCCGTCGTCAAGATGGGGGTGTTCTGCGTGCTGCGCGTGGTGTTCCACGTCTTCGGCACGGGGCTGATCGGCGGCTTGGGTCTCGGCATCGCGACCGCCTACCTCGTCTCCTTCACGATCCTGATGGCGTCGATCTATGCGCTGACGCGCGACGACCTGAAGGCGCGGCTCGCCTATTCGACGGTCAGCCAGCTCTCCTATGTGGTGCTGGGCGCCGTTCTGCTCTCGCCGGTCGCGATGGTCGGCGGCATCATCCACATCGCGGCGCACGCCTTCTCCAAGATCACCCTCTTCTTCTGCGCCGGGTCGATCTATTGCGCTTCGGGAAAACGCAACATCAGCGACATGGCCGGCATCGGCCGGAGGCTGCCCTGGACGATGGGGGCGTTCTTCGTCGCCTCGCTCAGCATGATCGGCGTGCCGCCGACCGCGGGCTTCGTCAGCAAATGGTATCTGACGCTGGGCTCCGTCCAGGCAGGGGAGATCGCGTTCCTGGTCGTGCTTCTGGCAAGCTCGGTGCTGAACGCCGCCTATTTCCTGCCGGTCAGCTATGTCGCCTTCTTCGGCGGAGAGCGGCCCGAGGGGCTATCGAAGGTCCGCGAAATTCCGCTGGTGACCGTCCCGCTGGTCGCGACGGCGCTCCTGTCGGTGCTGATGGGCATCTTCCCCGGCTATTTCGTCGCTCTGGCGGAAGGAGTGGTTCGATGATCAAGTGCATCGTCGATTTGTTTGGTGATGAAGCCTATGCGCGATACCGGCACCGGCTGTTCTATCTGGTGCTCGTCCTGATCGTCGTCGCCGACTTCGTCGTTCCGCGCGCCCACGTCGAATATTTGTGGGAGCGGCTGCCTGGTTGGTCGGCCGTCTACGGCTTCGTCTCCTGCGTGCTTCTGATTTTCGTTTCCAAGTTCCTCGGCCATCAGGGCGGGCTCATGCGGCGCGAGGACTATTATGATTGAATTCGTCCATCCCGCCCTGCTGTTCATTCTCGGTGCGGTCCCGATTCCCTTCCTGCGAGGGGCGGCCCGAAAGGTCTATCTGCTGCTGATCCCGGTGCTGGCGCTCCTCGCCGTGCTCGCCCTGCAGCCGGGAAGCTATGGCGCGGCGCAGTTTCTTGGCCAGGACGTCCTCGTCGCCAAGGTCGACAAGCTGAGCATCGTCTTTGCCACGGTCTTCACCATCTTGGCGCTGATCGGCATGGTCTATGCGCTGCATCTGACCGAGGCCGGCCAGCATGTGGCGGCCTTCGTCTATGTCGGCAGCGCGCTCGGCGTGGTGTTCGCCGGCGACTACCTGACGCTCTATCTCTTCTGGGAGGGCATGGCTTTTGCCTCGGCCTATCTGGTGTTCGCCCAGGGAGGTGAGAAGGCGATCCGCGCCGCTTTCCGCTACCTCATGGTCCATGTCACCGGCGGCGTCGTGCTGCTCGGCGGTATCGTCCTGCACGCGCTTGCCTCGGGGTCGCTGCTATTCGGGCCGATCGAGGGCAATATCGGTGCCGGCGCCTATCTGATCCTTGCCGGCTTCCTCCTTAATGCCGCCGTGCCGCCGCTCAATGCCTGGCTGACCGACGCCTATCCGGAGGCGACCGTCACCGGGGCGGTGTTCATGAGCGCGTTCACAACCAAGACCGCCGTTTATGTGCTGGCGCGGGCCTTTCCGGGGACCGAGCTTCTGGTCTGGCTCGGCACCGCGATGGCGCTCTACGGAGTCATCTACGCGGTGCTGGAGAATGACTGCCGGCGGCTGCTCGCCTATCACATCGTCAGCCAGGTGGGCTACATGGTGGCGGGCGTCGGCATCGGCACCGAGCTGGCCGTGAACGGTGCTACCAGCCACGCCTTCGCGCACATCCTCTACAAGGCCCTGCTGTTCATGGGGGCAGGGGCAGTGATCTACGTCACCGGACGACGCAAGCTCACCGAACTCGGCGGTCTCTACCGGACCATGCCGTTGACCGTGGCGCTCTACATGATTGGCGCCTTTGCGATCTCCGCATTTCCGTTCTTCTCGGGCTTCGTCACCAAGTCGATGGTGGTGGCTGCCGCCGGAGAGGATCACCGTGCGCTCGTCATGCTGGCGCTGACGATGGCCTCGTCGGGGACGTTCCTGCATACGGGGCTCAAGCTGCCCTACTACATGTTCTTCGGCACCGATCGCGGGCTTGAGGCGCGGGAGCCGCCCGGCAACATGCTGGCAGCGATGGCCATGGCGGCGACGCTCTGCGTTGCGATCGGGATTTTTCCAGGGCCGCTTTACGCGCTTCTTCCTTATCCGGTCGACTTCGAACCCTATACCGGCGCCCACGTCACCGAGAGCCTCGGCGTACTGATGTTCACGGCTCTCGGATTCGTGCTGTTCCTCAAGGCGCTCGACCCAGAAAACACCATCAGCATCGACACCGACTGGTTCTACCGCAAGGGGGCGCGGGCCTTCATGTGGTTCGCCGAGCGGCCGCTGGCCCGTTACGAGAAGGCGGTGAGCGACGTCTCCGAGACGACGGCGCTGCCCTTGCTGCACGGCTCGGCACGGGCCGGGCTTCGGGTTGACCTCAACGGCATCGATGCGATCGTCAATGGCGTGGCGCATGCGATCCTTGACGGCGGCGGGGTGTTGCGGCGGCTGCAGACCGGCGTCGTGACGCATTATGCGCTGGCGATGATTGCCGGTCTGATAGCGGCCATTGCCGTCTTCGCCGTCGTGTGGCGATAGGGGGTGCGATGACGTTCCCGCTGCTCAGCCTCATCGTCTTCCTGCCCGCCGCCGGGGCAGCGGTGTTGCTGTGTCTGCGCAACGACGATGCGGTGCGCTGGACGGCGCTCGGTTTCACGGCAGTCGACTTCGCGCTCGCGGTGGCGATGCTGGCCGCGTTCGACACCACGACCCACGAGATGCAGTTCACCGAAAGGCACCCCTGGGTGCCGGCGATCGGCATCACCTATGCGCTCGGCGTCGACGGTATCAGCGCGCTGTTCGTGTTCCTGACCGCACTGCTCGGCGGGATCTGTGTGCTCGCCTCGTGGGTCGCGATCGACCGCAAGGTCAAGGAATACATGGTCGCCCTGCTATCGATGCAGACGCTGATGCTCGGAGTGTTCTCAGCGCTCGATCTGTTCCTGTTCTACGTCTGCTGGGAGGCGATGCTGATCCCGATGTATCTGATGATCGGTGTCTGGGGCGGTGACGGCCGGGTCTATGCGGCGTTCAAGTTCTTCCTCTACACGCTGGCCGGCAGCCTGCTGTTCCTGATCGGCATCATCGTGCTCTATTTCCACGGCGGCCGGACCTTCGATATTCTTGCTTTGAGCGCCCAGGATCTGCCGTTCGATGTCCAGTCCTGGCTCTTCTTCGCCTTCCTGATCGCCTTCGCCGTCAAGGTGCCGATGGTTCCGGTTCACACCTGGCTGCCGGACGCGCATGTCCAGGCGCCGACGGCGGGCAGCATCATTCTCGCCGGCGTGCTTCTGAAGATGGGCGCCTATGGCTTCCTGCGCTTCTCGCTGCCGATGCTGCCGGAGGCGTCGGTCTATTATTCGACGCTGATGCTGGCACTTTCAGCGCTCGCCATCGTTTATGGCGGTCTGCTTGCGCTGGCGCAGGACGACCTGAAGAAGCTGGTCGCCTATTCCAGCATCAGCCACATGGGCTTCGTGACGATGGGGATCTTCGCCCTCAATCTACGCGGGGTCGAAGGCGGCATCCTGCAGATGTTCAATCATGGCGTGACGACGGGCGCGCTGTTCCTGTTCGTCGGCGTGATCTACGAGCGGACCCATACGCGCAGCATCGCCGAATATGGCGGGCTGATGAAGGTTGCGCCGGTCTATACCGGGTTTCTTGCGCTGTTCACCCTGTCGTCGATGGCGCTGCCAGGCACCAATTCCTTCGTCGGCGAGCTGCTGGTGCTGTCGGGCGGCTTTGCCGCGAATATGGCCGTCGGTACCGCCGCAGTTCTAGGGGCATTGCTCAGCGCCGCTTACCTCCTTGGCATGTACCGCAAGGTCGCGCTTGGCCCGGCAAGCGTCGGCGCCCGATACCAGATCCGCGACGTGAACGTCCGCGAGATGGCGGCGATATTGCCGCTCGCAGTTTTCGTGCTTTGGGTCGGTCTCTATCCGAAACCCTTCCTGAACGTCATCGACGCCTCGGTGAGCCATTTGCTGACCGAGGTGCACGGCAAGGAGAGCGGACCATGACCGCCGCCGTGCTTTTCCAATGGATGCTGGCAAGCCTGCCGGAGATCATCGTGATCACCGGCGCTTGCATCCTGTTGATCCTGGGGCAGTTGGTACGGGAGGAACAGCTGCTCTTCTGGGCGTCGGTCGCAGTCGTACTCATCGCCGCTCTCGCGACGCTTATGCTGGCGGGCGAGGTGCGGCCGGCCTATTCGGGCATGTTCGTTGCCGATCGCTTCGCCGTCTTCTTCAAGTTTGTCTTCTACCTCGCCACGGTCCTGACGTTCCTGCTTTCGCGGAAATATGCCGATATCGAAGGGATCGGCAGCAGCGAGTACTATGTCATGCTGCTCTTCGCGCTGTCGGGCATGATGATCATGGCCTCGTCGACCGATCTCCTGTCGATCTATGTGGGCCTCGAACTGATGGTGCTCTGCACCTATGTGCTGACCGGCTTCCTCCGGCATGAGCGGCGGTCGAACGAGGCGGCGCTGAAATATGTGATCCTCGGCGCCGTTTCGACCGGCATTTTCCTTTATGGCGTTTCGCTGGTCTATGGGCTCACCGGCACGACACAATTGGACGCGATGACCGCTGCGGTGAGCGGCGATCCGCTCGATCCGGGGTTGCTGCTGGCGGTGGTCTTCATCGTCGCGGGGCTGGTCTTCAAGGTCGGGGCCGTGCCGTTCCATATGTGGGTGCCGGACGTCTATGAAGGGGCGCCGACGACGGTCACCGCCTTCATGTCGGTGGGGCCGAAGGCGGCGGGGTTCGCGGTGATCCTTCGGGTGTTCCTCAATCCGCTGGTCGCAGCCTCGGACGTCTGGATCATCGTCGCGGTCATTGCGGTGGTGACGGCGGCGCTCGGCAGTTTCGTGGCCCTGGTGCAGGATAATTTCAAGCGGCTGCTCGCCTATTCGAGCATCGCCCATGCGGGGTTCGCCACGTTTGGCGTAGTGGCCGGCGGGGCGGACGGCGTCGCCAGCGTGATGCTCTATCTGCTGATCTACGCCTTCATGAATCTCGGCATTTTCGGCGCCGTCATCATGATGCGGAGCGGCGATTTCTCCGGCGAAGTCATCGAAGACTATGCCGGTTTCGCCAAGTCGCATCCGGGGCTGGCGCTTCTCATGCTGATCTATCTGTTTTCGCTTGCCGGCATTCCGCCGACCGCCGGGTTTTTCGCCAAGTTCTACGTGCTCACCGCGCTCGTTGAGCGCGGTTTCGTCTTCTTGGCAGTCGTCGCGGTGCTGTTGAGTGCCGTTGCCGCCTACTTCTACATCCGCATCGTCATGGTGATCTACATGCGCGAGCCGGAGAGGGCCTTCGAACCGGCACTGACACCCTTTGTCCGCGCCACGCTCGCCTGCACTGCCGCCGGCACCATCGGCATCGGCCTCTTTCCGGAGTGGTTCCTGAGGCTTGCCCAACAGTCCGTGTTTGGCGGGTAGCCTCAGAGTAATCGGGACTCGTGGCGCGCTTTGCCCTCTTGCAAGTCCACGTCATGCCAGCTCATCCGGCCTATGCGCGAATAATGTTCAAGCGCAAGGCGCTGACGACGGCTTGCGTTCTCGAAGTACATCCAAGTTTCTTGATCACACTGCTGATGTGGTTGTTTACAGCGTGTTCCGACAGATCAAGAAGCTTGGCGATCTCGTTGCCCTTCTTTCCGCCGGCGGTAAGTCTTAAACAGTCCAGTTCGCTGTGCGTGAACTCGATGGGGCGTTGTCTTTCTTTCAATGTGAGTTGCGACAATCGATCATAAATGAGCGTGGCGATGAACAGGAGTTTCGCCATTTCGATCATGCTGAAATTTCGGGGTCCCGAAATTGACATGGCGCCGCGGCCGCCCGCAGCGTCGTGAACAGGGAAATAGGCGCCCTTTCCCATTCCGTACCGGTTGAAAAGCTCAATGACCGTGGATTTCTTGCCTTGCCCGCGATCGGCATTGATCGCTTCGACATCGTAGTTGAATGGGCTTGTCGAGCTCAGCATCCGCCGGATGACAGGGCTATCTATCAGCAAGTTGTGAGTATCATAATATTCGACCATCTCGGCGGGCCAATTCGTAATGATCTTTGTCGCCCCGATTTCCACGATGTCGACGGTTGGCAGCGTCATTATGAGAAAGGCGTTCATTCCAAGGTCCTGTGTCAGGCCCTTCATATACTTGAAGATTTCGTAGTGCGTATTGAAGGCTGCAGCGACGCCTTCAATTCGGTTGAACTCGGCTTCGAGCTTCATCTCTCTACGATCCCGTAACGATCACCAGGGTGCTTGCGACGAGTATATCCTGCCGGGGACGCTCCTTCCGGAGCGGACGTCCGCTTTCTCAGGCTCCCGCGCAACATGCAATCGGAGGAGGTGAGACGCAAGGTATTTCAGGCTCCGTCCGTGCGATAGCCAAAGCTTAACAACGGGTAAACGTAATCTCCGATTTCCTCCTTCAAAATCGCAGAAAAACTCCCGCCGCCGGCGCCCCCCCCAACCATCCTTGCGGACCATTGCGCGCCAGAAGTCCGCCATAGGCACCTTTAATTAACTTACTGATGTATCGAAATAATTTCCGAAGATGTCTATCGAGCAGAGGCCGGCAATCCGGACATCGTTGCGGTTAACAGCTACTTAAACAATTTCACGGATTTTATATTTCAGATTGCTTATTCATGGGGATGAGGCGGCAATCACAGTAACAGTATGAGTAAAGGGGAACGGCATGAAGGGAGTAGCATTCGGGCTCGGTTTCGATGCCAGGGCGACCCTGTCTGCGATGAGCAAATCACAGGCCATCATCGAATTCGATCTTACCGGTACAATCCTGGCAGCCAATGCCAACTTTTGCCGCGCTCTTGGTTACGACGCATCGGAGATCATCGGCCGGCATCACCGCATGTTTGTCGATCCGGCCGAAGCATCCTCTCGTGACTATCAAGAGTTTTGGGCAAAGCTCGGGCGAGGTGAGTTCGATCAGCGCCAATACAAACGCATCGGCAAAGGGGGGAGGGAGATCTGGATCGTAGCGTCCTACAATCCCGTCTTCCGCCGCGGAAAGCCCTACAAGGTCGTCAAGTTCGCAACAGACATCACAGAACAAAAGCTGAAAAGCGCCGAGGATGCCGGGAAGCTCGATGCGCTTTCAAGAGCGCAAGCCGTCATTGAATTCACCCCGGACGGCGTGATCCTCGCTGCGAACACGAACTTCCTTTCGACGCTCGGTTATCAGCTCTCAGAAATTGAGGGACGGCACCATTCGATGTTTTGCGACAGTGCTTATGCGAACAGCGACGACTATCGACGCTTCTGGCAGCGACTGTCGACCGGCGAGTTCGTGAGCGACGAATTCCTGCGCATCGGCAAGGGTGGAAGAAAGGTCCACATCCAAGCTTCCTATAATCCGATCTTCGACATGAACGGCAAGGTCTTCAAGGTCGTCAAGTTCGCAACCGATGTCACGGCACGGGTGAACAACGTCGATCAGCTCGCAGACGCGTTGAATCGGCTCGCCAATGGCGATCTGACGCAGCAGCTGAACACTCCATTCCTTCCGACGCTGGAACAGCTTCGCACCGACTTCAACGGCGCAAGCGGAAAGCTGCGTGAAGCACTGCGGGCGGTGGCCGGGAATGCCAGCGCGATAGCCGCGGGCGCGCAACAGGTACGGTCGGCATCCGACGATTTGTCGAAACGAACCGAGCAGCAAGCTGCCTCGGTCGAAGAAACAGCCGCTGCCCTCGAAGAAATCACCACCACGGTAGCCGACTCCAGCCACCGCGCGGAAGAGGCGGGGCAGCTGGTCCGCAAGACGCGGGAGAATGCGGAGCATTCCGGCGCGGTTGTGCGCAGCGCCGTCGAGGCCATGGGCAGGATCGAGAACTCGTCCTCGGAGATATCCAAGATTATCGGCGTCATCGACGAGATTGCTTTCCAGACCAACCTTCTGGCACTCAATGCCGGAGTCGAAGCCGCGCGCGCAGGCGAAGCCGGAAAGGGCTTTGCAGTCGTCGCACAGGAGGTGCGCGAACTCGCCCAGCGCTCGGCCAAGGCCGCCAAGGAGATCAAGGACCTGATCACCGATTCAAACGCGCACGTGAAGAATGGCGTCGCCCTGGTTGGGGAAACGGGCAGCGCCCTCGATACGATCGTGTCGCAGGTTCAGCAGGTCAACGGTAATGTCGAAGCGATCGTGACCGCCTCGAGGGAACAAGCGACCGGGATCAAGGAGATCAACCAGGCGGTCAATACCATGGACCAGGGAACACAGCAGAATGCCGCGATGGTCGAAGAATCCACGGCGGCCGCCCACAGCCTGGCGAGAGAGGCCGAGGCGTTGTTTCAGCTGCTCGGCCAGTTCAACATAGGAGATGGCACGTCATCACGCAAAATGCAGCCTGCGGCCGCACTTGCCGCCGCGAAGCCTGCCATGTCACCCGTCCGGACTCCCGCAGCGAAAGTGACCGCCGCCTACCATGGCAATGCCGCGCTCGCCGACGATGATTGGGAAGAATTCTGAGTGGTGGCCAATCTCGTGCGGGAGGTTCCGAACGAGGCGTGCCGAGGCGGCGAAAATTGCCGTTGCCCCATCGAAACCTGCGCCAGTGGAATGTCTCCGGCTAGCCAATTGAAACCCACCAGTTGTTTGGATTTGCAATGGTCCGTTCGACGGAATAGACTGCAAGTTCAAGAAAGAATTGCTCAATTCGCTTCCCAGGGCGAGCGCTTTTCTGACCCGGCATGGGGTCGGCCCTGACGAAAGCCCTCGATGAACGGGGCATGCGAGATGACTGCGATCGAATTCTTGCCGGTTCTTGTGATGATCGCCGGAGTTGTTCTGGTGGTCGGGGCGACTTTGCTTATCTCATCGCTGCTGCGTCCCTCCAATCCCTATCCAGAAAAGAACATGCCCTATGAGTGCGGCATGGACCCGGCCGGCGAGGCCGCCGGGGGTCGCTTCCGGGTGCAGTTCTATATTCTCGCAATCCTGCTGGTCGTCTTCGACGTCGAGACGATGTTTCTGTTTCCCTGGGCCGTCGTGCTGAAGGAGATCGGCCTGATCGGCTTTATCGAGATGTTCGTCTTCATTGTGTTGCTTCTCGTGGGCTTCGCGTACGCCTGGCTGAAGGGGGCGCTGGAATGGGAGGCTTGAACAACGCGTTTCGCGACAGCGTGCTCTTCACCACGGCCGACAGCGTCATCAGTTGGAGCCGGCGGTCGGCGCTGTGGCCCGAGACTTTCGGTATCGCCTGCTGCGCCATCGAGATGATCTCGGCCGGCTGCGCCCGCTATGATCTCGACCGGTTCGGGGTGGTGTTCCGGCCGTCGCCGCGCCAATCGGACGTGATGATCATCGCCGGCACCGTGACGCGGAAGTTCGCGCCGGTGGTGCGCCGGCTTTACGACCAGATGCCGGAGCCCCGCTGGGTGATCGCCATGGGCACCTGCGCCATCTCGGGCGGAGTCTACAACACCTATGCGGTGGTGCAAGGGGCGCAAACCTTCGTGCCGGTGGACGTTCACGTGCCTGGTTGTCCACCGCGGCCGGAGGCGCTGATGCACGGTTTCCTGCTGCTGCAGGAGAAAATCAAGAAGACCAGGGCGCTCGCCGGGACGCCATTGGACCGGATCGCCGCATCATGAGCGTAACGACGTCCGTTATCAGCACCCTTATCGCGGAACGTTTCGGAGAGGCCATCGAGGACCTTGGCTTCTCGCTTGGGATTCACGCTTTCGCAGCTCCGCCCGACAGGATCGTCGAGCTTTGCCGGTTGCTGAAAGAGCACCCGCAACTGCGCTTCGGCTTCCTATGCGACGTCTGCGGTGTAGACTACTACCCCGAGACGCCACGCTACGAGGCCGTCTATCACCTCTATTCGCTGCCGAATAAATGGCGCGTCCGGATCAAGTGCCGCCTCGGCGATCCGCCGCGGGTGCCCTCGGTGACGGGCGTTTGGCGCACGGCCAACTGGCATGAGCGCGAGGCCTGGGACATGTACGGGATCCATTTCGAGGGACATCCCGACTTGCGCCGCATCTACATGTGGGAAGGCTTCGAGGGCTTCCCGCAGCGCAAGGATTTTCCGCTCAGGGGATACAAGGACGAGCTGAACCCGTTTGGCGCCGACGGTCCGGCGCCGAACCAGCCGGACCTTGCCACCAGGGACATTCCACCGGGAGGCCGCACGACACCGGGAACGTGAGATGACCGAAGTCACTGAGCTCATGAGGCCTGAGGGCGAAGCGCTCGACACCAAGGAGGTGCTTCTCAATCTCGGCCCGCAGCATCCGAGCACCCACGGGGTGCTGCGGCTCGTTCTCGAGCTCGACGGCGAGTATGTCGCCCGCGTCGACCCGCATATCGGCTATCTGCATCGCGGCACCGAGAAACTCGCCGAGAGCTTCACCTACACGCAGATATTTCCGCTCACCGACCGGCTCGACTATGTCTGTCCGCCTTCGAATAACCTCGCCTTCGCGCTGGCGGTCGAGAAGCTCCTGGGTATCGAAGCGCCGATCCGCGCGCAATATATCCGCGTGATGATGGCCGAACTGGCGCGGATTTCCGGCCATCTGCTGATCACCGGCGCGCTGCCGATGGACCTCGGCGCGATGACCGCGCTGCTTTACGCCATGCGTGAGCGCGAAATGATCATGGACCTCCTGGAAATGGTCACCGGCGCGCGCATGCACACCTCCTTCTGCCGGGTGGGCGGCGTGCGAGAGGACCTGCCGGACGGCTTCCTAGCGAAGGTCCGCGAGTTCTGCGACATCTTCCCGCACCGGATCCGCGACTACGAACGGCTGATCGAGGACAACCGCGTGTTCCTGAAGCGGACTCAGGGGGTCGGTATAATCTCGCCCGAGGACGGCATCGACCTCGGCTTGAGCGGTCCCAACCTGCGCGCGTCCGGCGTCGACTGGGACATTCGCCGCGACGAACCTTACGAGATCTACGACCGGCTCGAATTCAACGTCATTACCCGAAATGAGGGCGATTGCTATGCGCGCTGGCAGTGCCGGGTCGAGGAAATGCGCGAGAGCGTTCGGATCATCGAACAATGTCTCGACCAGATGCCCGAGGGGCCGTTCCAGGTCGACATGCCGACGATCGCCTTCCCCATGGACAAGGATCGGGTGCACTGTTCGATGGAGGCGCTGATCCAGCATTTCGACCTGTCGGCCTACGGCTTCAAGGTGCCGAAGGGCGAGGTCTATTCAGCGATCGAGGCGCCAAAGGGCGAACTCGGCTTCTACATCGTCAGCGACGGATCGGAAAAACCGTTCCGCATGAAGGTGCGGGCACCGTCCTTCGTCAACCTCCAGGCACTCTTCGGGGTCAGCAACGCCCGCTATCTGGCGGACATGATCGCCGTGCTCGGTAGCCTCGACCCCGTGATGGCGGAGGTGGACAAGTAGCAGGAGTTCGGACCCGATGAGCATGCGCGAAAAGATCAGGCAAGCGGCGGCGCGGTATCCCGACCAGCGCTCGGCAATCATGCCCGCACTGCTCATCGCGCAGCAGGAGCATGGGCATCTGCCCGGTCCGATACTGGAAGAGGTCGCCGACATACTCGGCGTCGAGCGGATCTGGGTCTACGAGCTGGCGACGTTCTACACGCTCTTCCATACCGAGCCCATCGGAAGGTTCCACCTGCAGCTCTGCGACAACGTCTCCTGCATGCTGTGCGGATCCGAGGCGCTGCTGAAGCATCTGGAAAGGGCGCTGGCGATCAAGACAGGCGAGACGACACCGGACCTGCTGTTCACCCTTTCGACCGTCGAGTGCCTCGGGGCCTGCGAGATGGCTCCGGTGATGCAGGTCGCCGACGATTATCACGGCAATCTCGATATCGCACGGATCGATGCGCTTCTCGCCCGGTTGCGGGCGGAGGGGGCGCAAGCGATGAGCGCCGATGTCGCCGCTGCGGCACCGCCGGGAGAATAGCGTCATGTTCGAAGCGGTTCTTCTCAAGAATATCGATCTACCGGACGGCCATCTGCTCGCTACCTACGAGGCCGGCGGCGGCTACCAGGCTCTGGCCAAGGTGCTGCGTGAGCACACGCCCGACGAGGTCGTCGAACTCGTCAAACAATCCAACCTGCGCGGTCGCGGCGGCGCCGGATTTCCGACGGGCATGAAATGGGGCTTCGTTCCGAAGCACGCCGACAAACCGAAATATCTCTGCTGCAACGCGGATGAGGGCGAGCCGGGAACCTTCAAGGACCGGATCATCATGGAGCGCGACCCGCACCAGCTCGTCGAGGGGCTGGCGGTCAGCGCCTATGCGATCGGGGCGGAAACCGCCTATGTCTACGTCCGCGGTGAATATGTGAAGGCCATTCGCCGTCTGGAGCGGGCGATCGCCGAGGCCCGCGGCAAGGGCTATCTCGGGGCGGGTGTCCTCGGGTCGGACTTCAATTTCACGATCCATATACACTGCGGTGCCGGCGCCTATATCTGCGGCGAGGAGACCGCGATGCTCGAATCGCTCGAGGGCAGGCGGGCGCAACCGCGATTGAAGCCACCCTTTCCGGCAGTCGCCGGGCTCTACGCCAGCCCCACGGTGATCAACAACGTCGAGACGCTCGCCTGCGTGCCGCATATCGTGATGCGGGGGCCGCATTGGTTCCGGAGCATCGGCCCGGACAAAAGCCCCGGCCCGAAGCTCTACTGTATCAGCGGACAGGTGAAGAAACCCGGGCTCTACGAGCTGCCGATGGGCATACCGCTGCGCGAACTGGTCGAGGACCACGCCGGCGGCCCGCTGCCGGGGCGCCGGATCAAGGCGGTGATCCCGGGTGGGGTCTCGGCACCGGTCATCCCGCGGGATGGTCTGGATGTCGGCATGGACTTCGACTCGCTGGCAGCCGCCGGCTCGATGCTCGGCTCGGCCGGGGTGATCGTGCTCGACGACTCGACCTGCATGGTCAAGGTCGCCACCCGCATCATCGAATTCTTCCACCACGAGTCCTGCGGCAAGTGCACGCCATGCCGCGAAGGATTGAACTGGGTCGTCAAGGTGCTGCGCCGGATCGAGGCCGGGGAGGGCGCCCCCGGTGACCTCGAGCAGTTGGACAAGCTCTGCAAGGGCATATTCGGCAACACCTTTTGCGCCTTGGGCGATGGCGCGGCGATGGGCCTGCGGGCCGCACTCGCGCATTTCCGTGATGAGTTCGTCGCACATGTCGAAGAGCGACGGTGCCCGTTCCACTGAAGACGGGCGCGGGAGGGATTATGGTTGGCATAACGATCGATGGGCAAAGGCTGGATGTGGAGCCGGGTTCCACAATACTGCAGGCAGCGCAGCGGCTCGGCATCGACATTCCGACCTTCTGCTATCTGAAGCGGCTGCCGCCGCTGGCATCGTGCCGCATGTGCCTGGTGGAGATCGAGGGGCTGCGGCGGCTGCAGCCGTCCTGCGCCACCGCGGTCACCGACGGCATGGTCGTGCGGACGAACACGCCGCTGATCGACGAGACGCGCTCCTCCATGCTCGACATGCTGCTTGCCAATCATCCCCTCGACTGTCCGATCTGCGACAAGGGCGGCGAGTGCGAACTTCAGGACATGGTCGTGGCCTACGGCCCCCGCAGAAGCGAGTTCCGAGATCCCAAGCGCGTCTTTCACTCCCGCGACATTCGCCTCAGCCCGGTCATCATCATGAACGTCAACCGCTGCATCCAGTGTCAGCGCTGCGTGCGGATGTGCGAGGAAGTGGTGGGCGCCGTTGCCCTGGGCACCGTCGAAAAGGGCATGGATACTGCCGTTACGGGCTTCGAGGGCAGTCTCGCGAGTTGCGACCAGTGCGGCAATTGCGTCGAAGTCTGTCCCGTCGGGGCGCTGATGAGCTTTCCCTATCGCTACAAGGCGCGCCCCTGGGACTTGGCCGAGACCGATACGGTCTGCCCGCATTGCGGCACCGGCTGCCAGCTCACCGTCGGGGCGCGCAAGGGCGAGTTCATGCGGGTGCGGTCCAAGGAGGAGCACGGGGTCAACCGGGAGACGCTCTGCGTGCGCGGGCGCTTCGGCCTGGACTTCGTCGAGAGCCGGGACCGGATCAAACGGCCGATGGTCCGTCGCGATGGCGCTCTCGTCCCGGTATCCTGGGAGGAGGCCGGGGACTATCTGCGCCGGAGCCTGGCGGCCGTCGAGAACAGGGCAGCGGGTGGGCTCGCCTCTGCGCGCCTGCCCAACGAAGTGCTCTATCAGTTCCAGAAGCTGATGCGAACGGTGTTCCGGACCAATAACCTTGACTGCTCGTCACGCTGGTCCGCCCCCTTCGACGCGGTCGGCCCGTTGCTCGCAAGCTTCTACACACGTGCTCCACTGCAGGAGGTTATCGACAGAGATTGCGTGCTCGTGATCGGCGGCAATGTGACGGAGGAAAATCCGGTTACCGAATACCTGCTGCGCGATGCAGCACGGCGACGGCAGGCCGGATTGCTCATGCTGTCGGCGCGGCCGTCGCGTCTCGACGCCGATGCCCGGCTGGTGGTGCGCGTACCGCCGGGCGGAGAGGCGGCAAGCCTTGCGGCGGTGGTGGCCGGGCTGCTGCCGAGCGAGGCTCTTGCGGATATCGGCGAGACTACCGGCGGCGAAGGACCGGACCGCTTGGTTGCCGCTCTCAAGGAAGGCCGCAGCGTTACCCTGCTTGTCAGCGTCGGCCTGCTGAGATCGCCCGAAGCGCGCGCGACGATGCAGCAGGTGAACAACCTGCTGCGGGTTCTTCAGCTGCTCGGCAAGGAAGTTGCGCTGCAGTTCCTCTTCGACCGCGCCAACCAGCTGGGCGCCTGGGATATGGGCGTTCTGCCGGCGGCCCTGCCTGGGCTGCGGCCGGTGGCAGACGAAGCGACGCGATCTGCCCTCGGACGGTCCTGGAACGCCGAAATTCCTTCCGAAACAGGCTCGGATATCGACGCCATGCTGGATCTTTGCGTCGACGATCGAATGGGTCTGCTCTACATCGCCGGGACCGATCCGCTGGTCGCCTATCCCGACAGAAATTTTGCGAAGCGGGCGCTTGGCGCTGCCGGTCTTCTGATCGTGCAGGACACCTTCCTCACGGATACGGCCGGTCTCGCCGACGTCGTGCTGCCTGCGGCGGGTTACGGCGAGGAGGCCGGTACATTCACCAACAACGAGGGGCGCGTCCAGAAGGTCCGCAAGTTCCGCGAACCTGCCTTCGAGGCGAGAGGCAATCTGGAGATCTTCGACTTTATCGCGGCGCTGCGCCACCAGACATTACTGCCATCGTCGCAAGCCGAGATTTTCGAGGAGCTCACCCGGCTCGTCCCGGCTTATCAGGGTTTGACCGACGACGGGCTCGGCTCCGACGGCGCATTCACAACGGCGATCCCGACGCCGCCCACCGGCGTGTTCTTCGCGGCGCCGCGGCCCCCGAGCGTTCACGACGGCCTCGTGCTGGTGACCGGCGACGGTCTGTTCCACAACGGATACTATTCCGAGCGCTCGGAGATCCTGAATACGGTCGCCGGCGATCCCTATGTCGAACTGAGCACGCCGGATGCCGCGCGACTTGACCTTTCGGATGGCGATCTGGTGGTCGTGCGATCCGCCCGGGGCGAGCTGACCGCGAAGCTCAAGATCAACAGGAGCTTCCCGCGCGGCCTCGTCTTCGTTCCCGAAAACTACAGGGCCCTGCACCTCAACGGCCTGATGCGATGGGGTGAATATCCATGCCCGGTAGAGGTTCAACGGGCGCCTGCGATCTCCGAGATCGGCTCGCACGCTCCCGCGGTCGGCGGCAAGAATTTCGGCCAGGGCATGGCCGGCGACTCCCTCTGACCGCACTCACGGCAATTGATATCCTCTCAGTGGTAGTGGGTCCCGCGAATGTAGTCGTGCAGGTCCTGCTCCGTGCGCTGCGCTTCGTCGAGCCGGTGCTTGACCACGTCGCCGATGCTGACCACGCCGACGACGTCGTCGCCCTCCATCACCAGTACGTGGCGGGTGCGCCGCTGCGTCATGATCGCCATCACAAAGGGGAGTAGATCCTCGGTCGAACAGCTCGCCACGCTGCGGTTCATGATATCAGCGACCCGCATCAACGCCGCCTCGGCACCGTATTCGGCCATGGCATTGCAACAATCCCGCTCCGACAGCGTCCCGAGGAACTCCCCGACCGACTGGCTGACGACCACGAAGCCGATATTGTTATCGCGAAACAGCCGCAGCACTTCCACCATAGGCTGATCCGGGGTGACCGCAATCACTCCGACACCTTTGTTCTTCACGATTTCGCCGACAAACATCTGAGCCTCCTGTCCAAGCACGTCGGTTTGACAACGAGCGCGCGTTCACCTTCGCCGGATATTTCGCCACCAGTTGTAGCCCTGCGGCTCGTTCGTCTCGACCAGCACGTCATTTTCCGTGTTGAGGCGTGCGGCAACCACGCCGCCGCCGGTCGCCGCCTTGCCGGGCTTGGCGAGCAGGTCGTCGCGTCCGATCACCAAATCGCGCGAGGAAAAACTCGAGAATTCATACTGTTGGCCGAGCGCGATTGCATCCGCCGGGCAGGCGTCCTCGCACAGGCCGCAGAACAGGCAGCGGGCAGTGTCGATCTCGAACTTGATCGGGCGCCGGTTGCCCTTCTCATCCTCGTAAGGGACGACCTCGATGCAGTAGCAGGGACAGATCCGCGCGCAGAGCTCGCAGGCCACGCACTTGATCTCGCCCTCTTCGTCACGCTTCAGGAAATGGTGGCCGCGATAACGCGAATAGGGCAGCCATTTCTCCTTGTCCGGATACTGCATGGTCACGGTCTTGGAGAACATGTAGCCGAAGGTCAGCCCCAGACCCTTCGCCAGGTCGGCGAAGAACGTCCAGCCGATCCATGTTCCGATCATGTCCTGTGCGCGCGACATCGCCGCCCCGCTATGGAGCCATCGCGGGCTCCGTTAAGAGAAAGCAATCCCAGTAATAATTATGTTCGCCATCGACAAAGGAAGCAAGACTTTCCATCCGATCGCCATCAGCTGGTCGTAGCGGTAGCGGGGGAAAGTAAAGCGGAACCACATGAACAGATAGACGAAGAAAGCGACCTTTAGCGCGAACCAGAGGAGCGGCGGCAACGGGATCAGCACGCCGTTCCAGCCGCCGAAGAACAGGATCACCGTCAGGACCGACACCAAAAGCATGATGACGTATTCGCTGACCATGAAGAAGGCGAAGCGGATGCCGCTATACTCGGTATGGAATCCCGCGCCGAGATCGCCTTCCGCCTCCGCGAGGTCGAAGGGAATGCGCTGCGCTTCTGCGAGCCCCGCGACGAAGAAGACGAAGAAGCCGATCGGCTGGTAGACGATGTTCCAGACGTCGGCCTGGGCCCGCACGATTTCGAGCAGGCTCATGGATTGCGCCAGCATGACGACGCCGATCACGGCAAAGCCCATCGGGATTTCGTAGCTGATCATCTGGGCGCAGGTCCTGAGGCTGCCGAGGACCGCGTATTTGCTGTTCGCCGCCCAGCCGCCGATGATGACGCCGTAGACCTCCAGGCCGATCACCGCGAAGACGAAGAGCAGCGCCACGTTCATGTTGGATACGTAGAGGGTGATTTCGTTGCCGAGCACCGAAACGCTCTCCCCGAAGGGGATCGCGACGAACACGACAAAGGGCGGGGCGAGCGCCAGGATCGGCGCCAGCTTGAACAGGAAGCGGTCGGCCTCGGTGGGGATGTGGTCTTCCTTGGTGAGGAGCTTGATGCCGTCCGCCACCGGCTGCAGCAGTCCGTGCCAGCCCACGCGCATCGGCCCCATTCGCTGCTGGATGTGCCCGGCAATCTTCCGCTCTACCCAGGTCAGTGGCAGGGGCAACAGCAAGAGGATCGCAATCAGCAGCGCGACCTTGAAGACGATCAGGCCAAGGGCAACGACAAGCTCCATGATCCGCGGCTACTTATCCAACAGTTGAAACGCGCGACCGGACTTTCTCCTTGACTATACACTAGCTTGGCGTCGTCTGTCTCTGAGCTGGTGGGTGTACTGGCTCTGCGATGGTAGTAGTGCTGGGGACCGACTAAGCTCGCAACGGCAGATGCATCCGCTGGGGCTGAGGGGGCTGCCCACCCGGAGGAGGTCCGGTCTGGATGGGCGGTTTGATATGGACCTCCGTACTTGTCCGCTAAATGCACGGACAGGCGCATTCGTTCCTATCGTCTTCCATTCGCAAATGAACCATTGCCGCCGTCGTGAGTTTTCCTGGCATGACAGTCACAAGCCAGGAGGAACATGGCATGGATTGGAATCGCGTCGAAGGTAACTGGAAACAGGTAAAGGGCAAGATCAAGGAGCAGTGGGGCAAATTGACCGACGATGATCTTGACCAGATCAACGGTAACATGGATCAGCTGGAGGGCAAGATCCAGGAGCGGTACGGCATCGAGAAGGACCGTGTGCACCGGGATCTCGATGACTGGTACAATCGACAAACCTGGAATTGATGTCCAGGAACTAGCCCCGCCTCGTGCGGGGTTTTCCTTGCGTGGGGGAAGGTGACGTTGCGGTGTGATGGCGTGCGGTCCTCCAAAACGCAAGCGAGAACCCTGTGCATCACGCAAAGCCCCGAGTTGCATCGCCGCCGCTTTTCAAGCATCCTTGAAAATAAGCCAGTCAGCCATCTTGCGCGGAGGCGAAAAGTGTCCCATCAGCCCAACGCCGTTGACGCTTTCGTCGGTCATCGTATTCGCCTCCGCCGCAAGGGGTTGGGGATGGACGAGAAGACTTTCGGCACGGCGCTGGGTGTGTCGGTGGCACATGTCCGAGGGTACGAACAGGGGACGGGCCGCGTGAGCGCGGCCGAGTTGCTGACGATGGCGGACATTCTACAGGTGCATTTTTCTTTTTTCTTCGAGGACGCGCCGGGGTCGGCGGACGGCGGGGTGCCGATGACGGTTGGGCGGAGGGACGTGAGCAGATCGATGGTTTTCCAATCGAGAATCGTCAGACGGTGGCACATCATCCGCCCCGGTCTCTGGGGCGGCAGGACCTTGGGCCTATCGGTCGGTTGAGGTGATCTTGACGGGGGCGGGCTATCACCTCAGGACGTTCGGAGAATTGCGGCTGATCGATGCGGCTGGCGACGCTGTCGCGTGTCCGGAGCGCGGCCTATTGATCCTCGCCTACCTCTCGGCATCCGGACAAAAGGTCGCTACCCGCGACAAGCTCGCGACCATGGTCTGGCCGGACAGGGAAAAGAGCGTCGCGTTCAAAAACCTGCGCTCGACATTATGGCGCATGCAGCACCTGGTGACGCCCGCGGGTGCGATTCTGTCTGCCACGGAGACGCAGGTGGCGCTGGGGCCGTTGTCCTGCGACGTCTCCGATTTCGAGAGCGTAGAGGGCTCGGAAGAGAGCTTCCGCAATGCCCTCTCGCTCTGGCGCGATACGTTCCTGTCGTCGGCGGATCTGCCGTCCGGGCGCTATGCAAGCTGGGTGATGGAAAAGCGGCGCGGTTTCACGGAGGTGCTGCGCAGTGCACTCATCGAGGCGGAACGACGGTCGGCGGACCGGTCTACGTTGCGCGCCGCCTGTGCGCATCTGCTGGAACTCGACCCCTCGGATGGAGCCGTTCGCGAGATCCTCCAGCGCGTCTGCCACGGCCAGTTGCTGAGAGTCAGGGCGCCGACCGAGGCAACTTTGCAGCAAGGCGAATTCTCTGAATGGGGGACGCAAGCGGGCGGGTCGGAAACCGTGCGTTTGCCGCGTGTCGCGCTGCTTCCGCCAGCCGCCTTCGGCAGCGATCCGATGCTCCATGCCGTCAGCGTGGCGGTGATCGAGGACATAACCATCGGGCTCTGTTCGCTGCGGTCGATGACGGTCGTCGCACCCTATACCGCCGAGCGCATCCGAGAAGCGGCGGACAAGGCGGCGTTTCTCGAGCGGCACGGCGTCACCTACGCGCTCGATTGCCGCATGTCGGACCAGGGGCTCTTCACGCAGCTCATTTTCCTGCCCACCGACCAGATCGTCTGGGCCGATCGCTTTCCAATCTCGCCCGCGGGCCTCGTCAAGCAGCGGCAGGATATCGCCTACCATGTTGCCCGGGCGGTGACGGAGCAGGTGGAGACGAGACAGGCAGACCACTTCGATTTCGTGACGCATCCGGAGGCTTACTATGCCTATCTCGGGGGATTGCGACATCTTTCCGGACTCGGCCTCCCGGATGTTCGCAGGGCGCGCCGCGATTTCCGCGAGGCATTGAAGTATAGGCAGGACTTTGCACCGGCGCTGAGCGGCATTGCCCGAACCTACGTCAATGAATGGCTTCTAACCGCCCGCGGCGACAATGACCTCCTTTTGACAGCGGAGCGCCATGTGAAGGACGCCATTGCGAGCAACGATCATCTCCCTGCGGCTCACCGCGAAGCAGGGGTCGTAAAACTCTACCAAGGCGATCTGGACGAAAGCCTTGATTCCCTCGACCGGGCAGAGCAGTTAGGCCCGCACTATGCCGACGTTCTTTACAGCCACGCGGATACGCTGGTCCACGTCGCGCGTCCGGCCGAAGCTCTTGACAAGCTCGGTAAGGCGCTGGCGCTCAATCCACTAGCACCGGATGCCTATCTGTGGAGTGCCGCGGGTGCCAGCTATTTCCTAGGACAGTACGAGGAGTGCATCGGTTTCGTTCAAAGGATGAAGGACAAGACGCCGGCTGACAGAATCGTCGCTGCAAGTTGGGCGATGCTTGGCGACCGAAAGAAGGCGCGGCAGCACAGGATGCGGGCTTTGAAGGCAAACCCGTCTTTCGACTTGGACAAATGGTTGGCCGTCGTTCCGATGAAGGAGCAATGGCAGAAAGATCTTTATCGAGAAGGGCTGAAGAAGGCGGGCTTTTAACCGGGGCTTAGGGGGGAATATGGCCAAAGTCGTTGTGATCGGGATTCCGGGTGAGCCGGGCCTTTGGGTGGCAGATCTTGGAAACAGAACAGTCACGCCGCTTGACTCGGTGACGGGCGATCTGGCGATCGTGAACGGGTTCCGAAAGCCAGGTGCCGTCATCGCCAAGAATGTCGATCTCGCGGTGGCCGTATCGTCGATCGATGATGTCTTTGCGGGCCACTTTGACGGCGACCGAACCTGACATTGTAGGTTTGGCGAACCTTGGCGATGGCCATTCCGACCGGTCGTGCACGCCGGACGAAACTTTTCATCGCGTCCGGCCCTTCCTTGCCGCCTTCGGCGTGACGCGGGTCGCCCGGCACACGGGGCTCGACAAGGTCGGCATCCCGGTCTGGTGCGTCTATACGCCGAATTCCCGGTCGATCGTCGTCGCCCAGGGTAAGGGGCTGACAGACGCGGATGCGCGGGCATCCGCGGTCATGGAGGGGCTGGAGCGGGCAGTCGCCGGCGAGCCGGACGTGGACGCGATCGCGGAGACGCCGAACAATCTGCGTGCCTCCGGCCGCGCATTCGATTGCCTCCGCGCTCTGATCGCGGCGGGTCGAGACGATATCCGGCCGAACGAGGCAATAGAATGGGTCGGCGGCACCGATCTGATCTCCGGCCACGACCTCCTCGTGCCGCTCGAAGCGGTGCGCCTCGACCGTACGAGGCCTTCGCGTTTCTGGATGTCGTCGGACGGGCTGGCATCGGGCAATAACATGCCGGAGGCAATCCTGCACGGCCTGCTGGAGCGGGTCGAGCGCGACGCGCATGTTCTCTGGCGCGTGTCCGGCGAGGAGGCCCGCCACCGGGCATGCGTCGCCCCCGAGGATCTTGACGACCCGGCACTCGACGTGCTCGTCGACCGCATCCGGGCGGCGGAGCTCGAATTGCGCCTTTTCGACATCACCAGCGACACCGGCATCCCGTGCTTCCTCGCGCTTCTCGGCCCGCGCGGCACGGCGACCGCCGGCAATCTTCGCTTCGTCGAGGTGACGAGCGGTTGCGGCGCGCATCCGTCCGCCGTCCAGGCTGCGGTCCGCGCGGTGACGGAAGCGGCGCAGTCGCGGCTCACCTATATCGGCGGCGCCCGCGACGACGTCTATGCCGAGACCTTCAGCCGGCCATTGCCGGAGTCGACGCGGCGCGCCTTTCTGGCAACGCCGCGGCCGATAACGACGCCGGTCGCTCGCACCGGCGCGCCGGTCGAGACCTTGCTGAGGCACACCATCTCCAGCGTGCGGGAGGTCGGCGTGCGGTCTGTCATCGTGGTTAGGCTCTCTCGTGACGATCTGCCCTTCGCCGTCGTCAAAGTGCTGGTGACGGACCTCGAGACTCCCGACGGCGAGCGAGCGCGCCGCTTCGGGTCGCGTGCGCTGTCGAAAGCAATTTCGTCGTGAGGCCGCGCCGCGCCCGAAGCTTTCTGTGCCAAATGGAACTGCAAGGGACGGGCGAGCGCGCGTAAATTACCTGGGCGCGGATTGGCGAAACGATCGCGTAACACCACTGAAGGGTGTGCAACGCTCGTGCAACGCGCGCGAACGGGAAATTCCTTTATAGTCCCTTCGCGAGGGTAGTACAGGCTATGGGGGTTCGAATGACTAACTCTGTCTCGGTATCAGCCGACCATGAAGCGGAACTTGCGAGCATTACCAGAATGCTGGCCCATATCCGCGACAGCGCCCGCGCCTTAGACGCGCAGGCGCTGGAGTATTGCATCGATATGGCGCTTCAGGCTGTCACCAGCGAATTGCGCGATCGGCGTGAGTTTGCAGCCGCAGGAGCCGATCTGGGGGGCGGGATTCGCCTGCTGCAGTGAGCATCCCTGCGGATTCCTTTTGGCAGTAGTGTCTTTCACAGGGATTCAGCAGCGCTGCCTTCGCGGCGCGTTTAGCCCAGGACTGGCTGGCTTGCTTCTTGTGGCAGCACGGAAATGACGGCCGGTGAGGCCGGCAGGCTGCGGTCGCGTCCTGTGGCGTCTGATAGAAGACACGGCGCCGGAGTCGCCCACCGCTACCGGTCGAGTTCCGGATAGACCCTGTCGAGAAAGCCTGGCCGGAGTTTTTCACCGATCATGCAATCTGCCGCCGTCTCGCCCGCCGCGAAGCTGAGCGTGGGGGGAGGGGTCACCCCGCTCACCTCGAGAATCAGCTTCTGCCGGATCGCGATTGCGAAATCCTCCGCCTCGTGCACCGGAAGAACGAAGGAGCCGGGCCCGCCGATCACGCATTCCGCATAGTACTGATCCAGCGGACCAGTCGACACGGAAGGGCGGATCAAGATCGAGAGCCCATTGATGACAATGCCCCGCGCAACGGCGTCGTTGCGGGCAGGGGCGACGGGCGGGCCGGTATTGTTCGGGCCATCGCCGGAAATGTCGATGACGCGGCGCACGCCCGAAAAGGCATTGGTGTCTATCAGGCTCGTGCCGAAGATGATCGCGTTCGAAATCGAGGTGCCGCGCCGCGTTCCGATCGGTCGGGCTTCGATCTTTGCCGCGAAGGCGTCGGCATCCTCGGCACCTTCGATCACCTGCCAGGTGACGACAGAAGCCTCGTTCACCATGCCCGCCCATTCGAAATAGCCGATGGCAATGCGGCCGAGATATCCCCCTTTCACAGCGTTGATGAAATCCGGGTGCCGGAGCGCCTGCACATAGCCGGAACGCTGCACCCGCGCTTCCTCCATGTCCATCGAGCCGGACATGTCGACAGCGAGAACCAGCTCCACATCGACATTCGGGGGCGTGGCAGCCGTCTGCATCGGGCTGCCACTGAGTGCCATGATCAATGCCAGCATGCTCAACATCGCATCCGCCAATCGTCATGATCTACAGTCGGTTTTCCGAGCCCGCGTCTCGAGAACGCCGGGCTTCAAGACAGAATGTACCACAGGATTGCAGATCGGCGACTGTCGCCGTCGGGCATGATCTCAATATTATTTGATTGCGGCGCCTGCGAGGGAAGCGCGGCTTGAAGAGTCACCTTGAAAGAAGGGGACCAATCCGCGTTTTGCAGCGATGCGCCGGGTCGCCTTGCACCCAATCTGGCCATGATCGCCCAGCAGAACCTCGTCATGCTTCACTTTCCGGACAAGGACATCGCCCTCATCGATCGGCTGCAGCGCGCCGCCTTCGACTACTTCCTTGATTACAGCAATCCGCGAACGGGACTCGTCGCCGACACCTCGCGGGAGGGATCTCCGTCGAGTATCGCAGCCACCGGCTTCGGGCTGTCCTGCTATCCGGTTGCCGTTGAGCGCGGCTGGATGCGGCGGACGGATGCGGCCCACCGCGTGCTGACGACCTTGCGCTTTCTTGATGGCAGCCGGCAGGGAAGCGACGGGCTCGCAACGGGATATCGCGGCTTCTACTTCCATTTTCTGGACATGCGAACGGGCGAGCGCGCCTGGAACAGCGAACTCTCGACCATCGACACGGCGCTCCTTCTGGCGGGCGCGCTGACGGCCGCGGCCTATTTCTCGGGGCCATATCCGAGCGAAACGGAAATGCGCAGTCTTGCAGCGCGACTATATGAGCGGGCGGATTGGGCCTGGGCGCTCAACCGCGGCGAGACGGTGACGATGGGATGGAGGCCCCCGGGACGTTTCCTGAAGCACCGTTGGTGTGGCTATAGCGAGGCGCTGCTTCTCTATGTCCTGGCGCTCGGCTCGACGAACCGACCCATCGCGCCGGAGAACTACGGCGCCTATTCGGCCGCGCACGAATGGCTGGCGATTGGTGGCGTGCCGCACCTGCACGCTGGCGCTCTGTTCATCCATCTCTTTCCCCATGCCTGGATCGACTTCCGGGGCATAGGTGACGTGGGAATGCGGGCGGCAGGCAGCGACCATTTTGCGAACAGCTGCCGGGCGATCGCACTTCAGCGCGCGTATGCGGACGAAAACCCTCGCGGCTTTATGGGCTATTGTCGCAACCTTTGGGGCTTCAGCGCCTGCCATGCGCCGAGGGGCTGGCTGCAACTGCGTGACGGCCGGCGGCAAAAGCTCCTGGGCTATGCGGCGCGGGGCGCTCCTTTCGGTGCCGATGACGGCACGCTGGTCCCTTGGGCGCCGCTTGCCGCGATGCCTTTCGCGCCGGATGACTGCCTCGATAGCCTTTCCCATCTGCTGGCGCACTATCCTGCACTGCTACGCGGCTGCCGCTTTCCCGGCGGCTTCAACCCGAGCCTGCCGGGCGAGGGGCGCGAGGGCTGGGTCGATGACAGGATTGTCGGGCTTGACCAGGGGCTGTCCGTCATGATGATCGAGAACTGGAGAAGCGGCCTCATCTGGGACCTGACGCGAAGCGTCCCAGGCTTCAGCCGTGGGCTGAAAAGGGCAGGCTTCGAAGGCGGCTGGCTGGCATCCGGCGCGGCTTAATGGGATGGAGCATGGGGCAGGGGCATCGGGTGAGCGCGGCGGTGAAAGAGGCAGCGGCCGCGATCGAATGGCTTGTGGTCTCCGTTCCCGAGGTCGACTGTTCGGTCGCGACCTCTGACGCACATTTCCATTCGCCAGACGCTTTCTGGTCGGAGCCGGCAAACCTCGAGGCCTGCCTGGCCTATCAGGACCGTTTCGCGTCCGGCATGGACGACAAGGTTCGAGCGGCGCACCTGGTCGCCTTCTACAGCCATCAGCTGAGCCTTGCGGCGGGCGCGATCTATCTTGTGAGCGGCGTTGTTCCGGTGGTCGCGGGCCTGCGTTTTGAAACCTATTTGCGTGAACACGACGGGCGGACGCTTGCCGCCGGCCGCTTTCATTTCCTCGTCGACCTTCCGCGGAGCGAGAGTGAGATCGAGCCGGACGAGCCGGCTCGACGCTTCCACGATGCCTTCGTTGCGCATCTGAAGCCGGTGATCGCGCTGCTGAAACGCCGCTGCAGCCTGTCGGCGCGCGCGCAATGGCGGCTGGCCGCGGACGGCCTCGCCGGCGCTTTCCTGGAGATCGGGCGGCGGCGGCAACGGGAGGACAGCGCGACGGAGCAGGCGCTGACGATCGTCAAACGGGCCCACTCGCCGCTTGCCTCGCGGCAGCTTCATTACGAAAGGATCGAAGCGGCCTGCGGTAGTGGGAGAGAGCTTCGCTCCAAGACCTACCGGATCCGCGGCGGCTGTTGCCTCTTCTACCGTGCTGAGGGCGGCAGCTACTGCGATACCTGCGTGCTGCTCGAGCCCGAACTTCGACGAGAGAGGCTGCGGGCCCACCTGCTCGAAAGCGAAGCGTGAGGCGCGGCCTGACCGCGGTCTTCTCCCCGCACGCGGCCCGCAGGCGGGGAGAAGGGACAAGCGGCGAAGGCGCGGGGCCGGTTAGTTCACCCGGAGAAACCGGTCGTTGATGAAACCGGAGACGATGCCGAGCACCAGCCAGAAGGCGAGCGTCGTCGCAAGCGCGGCGACGGCGAACTCGGCGCCGAGCACCGCCGGCACGTTGCTGGAGATGTCGGGTGGCTGCGGCGCACCATAAAGATGGGGAGCGGCGACAAGGACGAGACCTGCGAGCTTGGCGACGAGTTCCGGGCGGAGTGCCAACAGATAGAGACCCACGGCCGAGAGCAGCACAGTTGCCCCCCACCAGAGCTGGCGGTCGCTAAGCTCGGCGGCGGGAAAGCCCGGCAGTTCCGGCGGCAGGCCGACGGCCGGAAGCAGGTGCACGGCGAGCCAGCCGAAGGCGCCCCAGAGCGCGCCGTTGGCAAGCGTGATCGGGTAGCCGATCATCAGGCTGATGCCTGCAAGCAGCAACGAGAAGCCGGCGCCGGTGACCAGATTGGCGGCAAGCGTGCCGGAGAAGCGGCTCATGCCGAACATGATGCCGCCTTCCTCGTGTTCTTCGCCCTCATGGGCATAGGCGGGGGTGACCGGCGAAAGCGCGGCGAGCATCTCGCTCAAGGTCGGCGCGCCGCTCAGCGACGAATGCTGCTGATGATCCGTGGCCGCCGGCTGCTCGCCCGCGGGCTGCCCGGTTGCAGCCGGCGCTTCGCCTTCGAATTCTTCCGCGTGCAGGATGAGCGGCGTGACGCGCAATTCCTGGGCGCCGGTCATGAAGACGCCAGCGATCAGCCCGGCCACGACCGCGGCCAGAAGTGTCTTGACGATCATTGTCGATTATCCTCAGCGGGCGTGGCCGCCTTGCGGTAAGCCCGGCCCGATTCCATGGACGCAAACCGGCGCTTGAACGCGCGGGCGCGTGCCAGACGCACGACGCGCGCTCCGAGCACCGGAGGGTCGATTGTTGTGTCGCTCGGCGTGGAACGCGGTATGCGCTCCATGACTTCGCTTAGTGGCAGGGGAAGCCGTAGGAATGGCGCGTGTCGTGTGCCGTGTCATGCAGCACGGCCGAATTCGCCAGGCCGGCGCCGAAGACGAGGAAGCCGCCGATCATGAGGGCGATGATGCCCGCGGTCAGACGGTCGCTGAGGGAGAGCGGAACGCTCGAAACTGTAGACGTAGCCATGACAACCTCCGTGATGGCAATGGGATATTCCCGTTGGGCACTATGCCCGCATCGCTTGGCAGGTTTCCTGGCTCGCAGCGTCAGGTGCCCAGGCTAGCCCAGTCACCAAGGATTTGCCTCGCCTTCCCAGATGCGAACCGCCCTCTCGCGGTTTACCCAGTGGCTTTCTTCCGGATCGCTCCGGAACGGCAAATTCACGCTGCTCTACAGTCGCGGGGTCGGCCGTGATTGAGATGCCCAGCTTGGGTCCATCCGTCACATTCCCGTTTACTCCCGAAACACGTTCGCATTCCGGGAACCAACCGATCAGCGATGATTAGGTGTGGACGCCAATGATGTCAATCGCGCCGCAGTGGAAAGTGCAGGAGAGGGTTGCGCGCATTTCGCGTTGCAGCACCACATGGGGAACAACTCCTGATGACTATATTGCATCCTTCGGTTATCTCTTGGGCAGCGCGCGCGGCCGCCGCCCGCATAACCGATCTGGAGTCTGTGCGATGATTGCTCTTGTTGCTGCCCTGGCCTTTGCCGCGGTCATCGGATCCGGACTTATGGCTGGGCTCTTCTTCGTCTTTTCCGTCTGCATCATGCAGGCGCTGGCGCGATTGCCGGCAGAACAGGGCGTTGCTGCCATGAACGCGATCAACGTCGTGATTCAGAATCCGCTGTTCTTCGCCGCCTTCATGGGCACGGCGCTGCTCGGCTTGATCCTCATAGCTGCCGCTTTCATCTGGGGCGGAGAGGGGAGCTATCTGCTGGCGGCGGGCGGGTTCGTCTATCTCGCCGGCACATTCGCGGTGACGATGGTCTTTAACGTTCCGCTCAACAACGCGCTGGCGAATGCCACTTCGGTCGAGGCCGCCACCGAAGTGTGGCAGCAGCGCTACTTGACCGATTGGGTCTGGTGGAACCATGTGCGAACGATCGCTTCGATCGGCTCGCTCACCCTCTTCGTTCTTGGCTTCCAACGCGGCTGAAGCCTAGACAAGTGGACGTGAGGCTGCAGCCTAGACAAGTGAATGGTGCGGCCGCAGCAATTCAAAGTGCGACAGCGACCTTTGCGCGTCTGATAAGACGCGCGTCGCTGAAGGGAGGATACAATGGCAGTCCGACGCATCGTGCCCAATCTTCAAGTATCCGATCCGCAACGCGCGCGCAGTTTCTATACGGATCTGCTTGGCCTCAGCGTGGTGATGGATCACGGCTGGCTGGTCACCTTTGCAGCCGAGGGCGGATCGGCAATGCCGCAGGTAAGCTTTGCCATTGAAGGCGGATCGGGAACGCCGGTGCCGGCGCTCTCGATCGAGGTGGACGATGTCGACGAGGTCTATCGGCGCGCGAAGGCGGCCGGCATCGAGATCGTCTATGATATCACTGACGAACCTTGGGGTGTGCGGCGTTTCTTCGTGCGCGATCCGCTCGGCAACATCGTCAATATCCTCTGGCATTGAGCGTGGGACGGCGCGCCGCGCACCGGATCACACAGTCGTCAGCGCGTTCGCAACATCGGCGACCAGGTCGTCCGGATGCTCGATGCCGATCGACAGGCGGATGGTCGATTCGAGCACGCCGATCCGGCGCCGCACCTCGATCGGCACGCCCGAATGAGTCATCGCGGCCGGGTGGCTCGCAAGCGATTCCGTGCCGCCGAGGCTGACCGCGAGCTTGAAGATCTGCAGGGCGTTCAAGAAGCGGAAGGCTGCCTCCTGGCCGCCGGCGATGTCGAACGAGAAGGTCGAGCCGGCGCCGGTGCATTGCGCGGCAAAGGTCCGCCCGACCGGCGAGGCTTCGTCGTGGAAGGGCAGATAGTGGATCCCTTCGACTTTTGGGTGGTCGCGCAGGAATTCGGCGACGATGCGGGCATTCTCGTTCGCCTTCTCCATCCGGACCGACAGCGTTTCGAGCGAGCGGCCGAGCATCCAGCAGGAATGCGGGTCGAGCTGCGTGCCGATCGAGCCGCGAAGCGCCTTCACCTGTTTGATGAGCGCCTTTGAGCCCAGCACGGCGCCGGCGATCAGATCGGAGTGGCCGCCGACATATTTGGTGAGCGAATAGAGCGACAGGTCGGCGCCATGGTCGATCGGGTGCTGGAAGACCGGGCCGAGCAGGGTGTTGTCGCAGGCGACGATCGGCCTTTGCCCCTGTCTTTCGCCGATTTTTTCGGCAATGCGGCGGATCATCGCGACGTCGACGAGGCTGTTGGTGGGATTGGCCGGCGTTTCGACGAGGATGGCGGCGACCCGGCCCCTGCTCATGGCCTCCTCGGCGGCGGCGCTGACGGCCGCTTCGTCCACGCCGTCGGCAAAACCGACCGCATGGATGCCGAGGTTCAGAAAGGTCTTGGCGAGCAGCGTCTCGGTGCCGCCGTAGAGCGGCTGCGAATGCAGGATTGCGTCGCCGGGCCGGACAACGGCAAGCAGCGTCGTGGCAATTGCCGACATGCCGGAGGAGAAGAGCGCGCCGGCTTCGGCCCGTTCGTATATGGCAAGCCGATCCTCGACGATCTCGCTGTTCGGGTGATTGAAACGGGAATAGACGAGCCCGGCACCGACGCCCGCCGGCGGCTCGCGCCGCCCCGAGACGAAATCGAAGAAGTCGCGGCCTTCCTCGGCGGAGTGGAAGACGAAGGTGGAGGTGAGGAACACCGGCGGCTTGACGGCGCCTTCCGAGAGCTCGGGGTCGTAGCCGTAGTTCAGCATCAGCGTTTCGGGATGCAGTTTGTGGTTGCCGATATGGGTCTTCGACGGATGCGGCGCGGTCATGGTTTCTCTCCCTGGGCGCGAGCGGACTCCACTATCCGCCAATTTATATCAAACGCCTGGGCTGATCCTTGCTATTTGCGATCACTTCGTTTTGATGAGCGCAAGTTTTTGCCGAGGTTACAGCAAGATGACGCAGAAAATTGCCGACGAGATGGATCGCCGCATCCTGAAGGAACTGGTCGCCGATGCCCGGATCACCAATAACGAACTGGCCGAGCGCGTCGGCCTTTCTGCGTCTCCCTGCCTCAGGCGGATCAGGCGTCTGGAGGAATCCGGCGTCATCCGCGGCTATACGGCGCTCGTCGATCCGGTCATCGAAGGCTGGACGATGACGGCGATCGCCACGGTCCGCCTCAGCCGCCAGCACGAGGACGAGATCGTTATGTTCGAAGAGGCGATCCGCGGCTGGGACGAGGTGCTCGAATGCCACCTCGTCACCGGATCACGCGACTACGTGCTGAAGGTGATGAGTTCCGGCCTCGAGCACTATGAGCGCTTCATCAAGGAGAAGATCGCTCGACTGAAATGCGTCGCTTCGATCGAGACGAGCTTCGTGATGAACACGATCAAGGAAAGAAGGATCTAGCGCGTGACTGCCGCTCATCGTCGGGTTGTGCCGATTGACTGTGCGGGAGCGGAAGGCGACATTGCCGCATGCGTCGCTTGGCTATCGGGCGACAAAGTGACACCGCCCGCAGCGTGGAGGCCCGCCATGGAACACCTTCAACAGACGGACCTGTCGACGGCGACGCGGCCTGCCCCGCGCTATCTGGCAAACCTCTTGCGGTCCTTTTCGACGAGCGGCCTGCTTGTCGGCGTGATCTTTTTCGCGGTCTCTTTGACCCCGAGCCTCATTCCTCATCCCTATCTGATTCAGGCGGTGATTTCCGGCGCTTCGCTCGCCGCCGGCTACGCAATCGGGACATTCCTGCGCTGGCTCTGGTCCTTTTTCGAACTGCCCGAGCCAACGACGCGGCGGGCGCGCACGCTGAAGATCGCTGCCGCCATCGTCTGCATAGCGGCAGCTGCCGTGTTTCTCTGGCAGGCAGCCGGGTGGCAAAATACCGTCCGTGGCATCATGGGGCTTGAGCCCATCGAAAGCACCGAGCCCATCAAACTCGGCCTCATAGCCTCCATGGTGTTCGCCGCTCTCATCTTCCTGGCACGGCTCTTCCGGTTCACCTTCAGCGTTCTTTCTCGCTGGCTGCAAGTTTTCCTGACGCGACCGATCGCCAACGCCCTTGGCGGGCTCATCGCCCTTGCGCTCTTCTGGTCGCTGACGAATGGCGTGATCTTCAAGTTTGCGCTTCGTGCCGCCGACAGTTCGTTCCAGCAGCTCGATGCGCTGATCGATCCCGACGTCGCGCCCCCGACCGATCCCGCCAAGACTGGCAGCGACGCGTCGCTGGTGCGCTGGGACGAGCTTGGGCGGCAGGGGCGGAAGTTTATCGCCTCGGCGCCGACGGGCGGCGAGATCGGCGCCTTCTACGGCGGCGCGGCGCCCACCCCCGTGCGCGTCTATGTCGGGCTGAACTCCGCGGAGACGGCGCGCGATCGGGCGAAGCTGGCTTTGGAAGAACTGAAGCGCGCCGGAGGCTTCGAGCGCAAGTCGCTGATCGTCGTCGTTCCGACCGGCACCGGCTGGATCGATCCGGCAGCGCTCGATCCGCTCGAATATCTGCTGCATGGTGACGTTGCGAGCGTTGCGGTGCAATATTCCTACCTTACGAGCTGGCTGTCGCTGCTCGTCGAGCCGGGCTATGGCGCCGATGCGGCAAACGCGCTCTTCGACGAGGTCTACCGCTATTGGACCACGCTGCCGAAGGACCGGCGTCCGAAACTCTACCTGCATGGATTGAGCCTCGGGGCGATGAATTCGCAAGGGTCGGTCGATCTCTTCGACGTCATCGGCGACCCGTTCCAGGGTGCGCTCTGGAGCGGCCCGCCCTTTCAGAGCGGGCTCTGGCGCTCGGTGACGGCGGACCGCGTCGCCGGTTCGCCCGCCTGGCTTCCGCGCTACCGGGACAGTTCCGTCATTCGATTTACCAACCAGGAGAACGCGCTCGACATCCCCGGCGCGCAGTGGGGCGCGATGCGGATCGTCTATCTGCAATATGCCAGCGACCCGGTGACCTTCTTCGATCCGCACGCCTTCTATCGCGAGCCGGACTGGATGAAGGCGCCGCGCGGGCCCGATGTTTCTCCGGCCTTGAATTGGTTTCCCGTCGTCACCGGCCTGCAGCTCCTCGCCGACATGGCCTTGGCCACGACTTCGCCGATCGGTTACGGCCACGTCTACGCGCCGGAGCACTATATCGATGCCTGGGTGGCGGTGACCGATCCGCAAGGCGTGACGGGAGAGGACGTCGCGCGGCTGAAGGCGGAATTCAAGGGCAGGTTCTGATCGGCACTACCGCGTCGCCGAATTGGCGAGCAGGCCGTCCATGGCGGCGATGATCTTGCGGTGCTGGTGGGCGTGGCGGGTTCGAAGGCTTGTCGCGGCATAGATCGCCTGCGGAATGATCGGCGCATCGGCGACCACAACCGCGGCGCCGTCGTTGGAAAGCCGCTCGGCGGTGGCGCTCGTCACAAAGGCGGCGCCCCCGAGGGAGCGCAGCAGCCCGATGATCGCCATGTTCTGCCCGGCGGCGAGCGAGGCGGCGGAGAGGTGCGGCAGCGCGAGGCGATGGGCGCGGTCGAAGGCGGGCGACAAGCTGGAGCGGATATAAGTGTCGGGCCTCACGCCGGCCAGATCGCCGGCCTCCGTACTGACCAGCACGTAATGCAGTTCGCCGATCCGTTCGTAATGAAGATCAGGCAGGTAGTGGGGTGTGTAGAGAATCGCCAGGTCGAGTTCCCCGGCGGCAAGATCGCGGTTCATCTGGCCGGAATAATCCGCCTCCATGTAGATTTCGGTCGCCGGCAGCTCGCGGCGGATGGCGGCCACCCATTGGCCGGCAAATGCATGCGCGAGGTCATGCTGTATGCCGAGCCGCATCGAGCGCTCCAGGGCGCCGGCGCTCGCGACTGCGCGCGTTGCCTCATGCCATTGATTTTGCAGGGCCTTCGCATAATCGAGAAAGCGCAGGCCCGAGGCGGTCGGGACCGTCCCGCCCTTGTTGCGGGTGAAGAGTTTGCGGCTGAACTGTGCCTCGAGCGCCTTGATGCGGTGGGAAACCGTCGACTGCGTGATGTTCAGCCGCTCGGCGGTGCGGTTGAAGTTCCGCGTCTCCATCAGATCCAAAAAGGTCTCGATCAAGTCGACTTGCATCTTGGGGCTGCTCCTCACGCCTGCTGCAATCAATCTAATCGAAAAGGTCGATTAATAAAGCCGAAACTCGCCGCTTGATGGCGCCGGCCTCCTCGTCAAATATCCGGTCAAAAGAGGGAACAGCGCATGTCGAATTTGCCGTCTCACGCGCGTGTCGTCATTATCGGCGGAGGAGCGGTTGGCGCTTCCTCGCTCTACCATCTTGCAAAGGCTGGCTGGACCGATTGCGTGCTGTTGGAGAAGAACGAGCTGACCGCCGGCTCGACCTGGCATGCGGCCGGAAATGTTCCGACTTTCTCCTCCTCCTGGTCGATCATGAACATGCAACGCTATTCGGCCTCGCTCTATCGCGACCTTGGCGCCTTGGTGGACTACCCGATGAACTACCACGTCACCGGGTCGATCCGCCTCGGCCATTCCAAGGAGCGGCTGCAGGAATTCAAGCGTGTCGTCGGCATGGGCCGCTACCAGGGCATGGATCTCGACATCCTGACGCCCGACGAGATGCGCAGCCGTTATCCCTTCCTTGAGACGCATGAGCTGACCGGCGCGCTTTACGACCCCTATGACGGCGACATCGATCCGGCGCAGCTTACCCAGGCGCTAGCCAAGGGTGCGCGCGACATGGGGGCGAAGATCATCCGCTTCTGCCCGGTCGTGGCGGCACGGCGTGAGAATGATGAATGGGTGATCACTACGCCGCAAGGAGAAATCCGCTGCGAATATGTGGTGAACGCTGCCGGCTACTACGCGCGCGAGGTCGGCAAGATGTTCGGCCGCGACGTGCCGATGATGGTAATGAGCCATCAATACATCCTCTTCGACGAGATCCCGGAACTTGCCGCCTGGTCGAAGGAGGCCGGGCGCAAGCTGCCGCTGCTCCGCGACGTCGACTCCTCCTACTATCTCCGGCAGGAGAAATACGGCATGAATCTCGGGCCTTACGAGCGGAATTGCCGTGCCCACTGGACGACGCCGGACGATCCGATGCCGGAGGATTTCTCCTTCCAGCTTTTTCCCGACGATCTCGAAAGGCTGGAATGGTATCTGAACGATGCGGTCGAGCGAGTGCCGATCCTCGGGACCGCCGGGCTTTCCCGGGTGATCAACGGACCGATCCCCTATGCGCCGGACGGAAATCCGCTGATCGGGCCGATGCCGGGCGTGCCGAACGCCTTCGAGGCCTGCGTCTTCACCTTCGGCATCTGTCAGGCCGGCGGCGCCGGCAAGGTGCTGGCCGAATGGGTGACCGAGGGCCAGACGGAATGGGACATGTGGTCCTGCGATCCGCGCCGCTACACCGACTATACCGATCAGGACTATTGCATCGCCAAGGGCAAGGAGATCTACGGCCACGAATATGCGATGCATTTCCCCAAGCACTACTGGCCGGCCGGACGCAACAGGAAGCTATCGCCTATCCACGACCGCATCGCCGCGCTTGGCGCGCAGTTCAAGCCCTATAACGGCTGGGAGCGGGCCATGTGGTACGCGAAGCCCGACGATGATACGTCGGAGGCGGCGACGCAAACCTGGGATCGGGAGGGACCTTGGGCGAAGCGGATCGAGGAGGAGTGCCTTGCGGTGCGCGACGCCGCCGGTATTCTGGACCTGCCGGGATTTTCGCGCTTTCGCCTGAAAGGCGAGGGCGCCCGCGAATGGCTCTCCGGTCTCATCACCGGCCGCGTACCGAAGCCGGGGCGTATCGGCCTTGCCTATTTCGCCGACGACAAGGGGCGGATCGTCACGGAAATGTCGGTGATGGCGATCGAGGAGGACTTCTTCTTCCTGATTACCGCGGCGACGGCGCAGTGGCATGATTTCGAGTGGCTGCAGAAGCATCGCCCGGCCGATGCCGCCTTCACGCTTGACGACGTGACCGCGAATTTCGCCTGCCAGATACTCACCGGCCCGAAATCGCGCGCGATCCTGGCGGAGGTGTCTGACGCAGACCTTTCGATGGGATGGCTGACGCATCAGACCGCTGAGATCGCCGGGCGCTACTGCCAGCTCGTGCGTGTCTCCTTCGCCGGCGAGCTCGGCTGGGAAATCCACACCAAGGTCGAGGACACCGCGGCGATCTTCGATGCCGTCTGGGAAGCCGGCCAGAAACACGGCCTCAAGCCTTTCGGCATGGAGGCGCTCGATAGCCTGCGCATCGAAAAGGGCTATCGCGCCTGGAAGGGCGATCTTTCGACCGACTACACGGCCCTTCAAGGCGGCCTCGAGCGTTTCGTCGACGGGTCGAAGCCGAGCTTCAAGGGCAAGGCGGCGCTGGAGCGCGAGAAGCAGCAGGGCGTCACCAAGCGCTTCGTGACGCTGACGGTCGAGGCCGGCGAGTGCGATGCGCCCTATATGTCGACGCTCTGGTCGGGCGGCGAAGCGGTCGGCGAGACCACTTCCGGAAACTGGGGCTATCGCGTCGGCAAATCGATCGCGCTCGGCATCCTGCGTGCCGATCTAGCCGCACCCGGCCAGGAAATCGAGGTCGAGATTTTCGGCGAGCGTTTCAAGGCAATCGTTCAGCCGGATCAGCCGCTCTGGGATCCCTCGAACGAAAGACTGAAAGCATGACGAAGCCCATCCCTACAAAGGCCCGCGTCGTCATCATCGGCGGCGGCGTTTCCGGCTGTTCGGTCGCCTATCACCTGTCGAAGCTCGGCTGGACGGACGTCGTGCTGCTCGAGCGCAAGCAGCTGACCTCGGGCACAACATGGCACGCAGCCGGGCTGATCGGCCAGCTTCGCGCCTCGCAAAACATGACGCGGCTCGCGAAATATTCGGCCGACCTTTACGTCAAGCTGGAGGCAGAAACGGGCATTGCCACCGGCATGCGCCAGAACGGCTCTATCACAGTGGCGCTCACCGATGAGCGCAAGGAAGAAATCTACCGCCAGGCTTCGCTCGCCCGCGCCTTCGACGTCGATGTGCGCGAGATCACGCCCAGAGAGGTGAAGGAGATGTATCCTCACCTCAACACATCCGACGTCAATGCGGCGGTGCATCTGCCGCTCGACGGGCAGTGCGACCCGGCCAACATCGCCATGGCGCTGGCGAAAGGCGCGCGGCAGAACGGCGCGACGATCATCGAAGGCGTGAAGGTCACGTCGGTCCTGAGGAGGGACGGCCGTGTGACCGGCGTCACCTGCGAGCAAAACGGCGAGAGCTTCACGATCGAGACGGAAAACGTCGTCAATTGTGCGGGCATGTGGGGAAGGGAGCTTGCCCGTCAGTCCGGCGTCACCGTTCCGCTGCACGCCTGCGAGCATTTCTACATCGTCACCGAGGCCATCCCAGGCCTCGCCCGCCTGCCGGTCCTGCGCGTCCCCGACGAGTGCACCTATTACAAGGAGGACGCCGGCAAGATGCTGGTCGGTGCCTTCGAGCTCAAGGCAAAGCCCTGGGGCATGGACGGCATCCGCGAGGACTTCTGCTTCGACCAGTTGCCGGAGGATTTCGACCATTTTGCCCCGATCCTCGAAATGGCCGTCAACCGCATGCCGATGCTGGAAACCGCCGGCATTCACACCTTCTTCAACGGTCCGGAAAGTTTTACGCCCGATGACCGCTACTATCTCGGCGAGGCGCCGGAGCTCAAAGGCTACTGGGTGGCTGCCGGCTACAACTCGATCGGCATCGTTTCCTCTGGCGGCGCCGGCATGGCGCTGGCGCAATGGATGAACGACGGCGAGCCGCCCTTTGATCTCTGGGAGGTCGATATCCGCCGCGCCCAGCCCTTCCAGAAGAACCGCGCCTATCTCCAGGAGCGCGTCTCGGAGACGCTGGGGCTGCTCTATGCCGATCACTTTCCCTATCGGCAGATGGCGACGGCGCGCGGCGTGCGGCGCTCGCCGCTGCACGAGCATCTGAAGGCGCGCGGTGCGGTCTTCGGCGAGGTGGCTGGATGGGAGCGCGCCAATTGGTTCGCGAAAGACGTCCAGGAGCGCAAGTACCGCTATTCCTGGAAACGGCAGAACTGGTTTGAGAACCAGAGGGCCGAACATCTTGCGGTCCGCAACGGCGTCGGCCTCTTCGACATGACGTCGTTCGGCAAGATCCGCGTGGAGGGCCGCGACGCGCTTTCGTTCCTGCAGCGTCTTTGCGCCAATGAGCTGAACGTCGAACCCGACCGCATCGTCTACACCCAGATGCTGAACGCCCGTGGCGGCATCGAGAGCGACCTGACCGTCACGCGGCTGTCGGAAACCGCCTTCTTGCTCGTGGTACCAGGCGCGACGCTGCAGCGGGATCTAGCCTGGCTGCGCAAGCATCTGCGTGACGAGTTCGTGGTAATCACCGACGTGACGGCCGCCGAAAGCGTGCTCTGCGTCATGGGGCCGAAAGCGCGGGAACTGATGCAGAAGGTGAGCCCGAACGACTTCTCCAATCAGGCGCATCCTTTCGGAACGGCGCGCGAAATCGAGATCGGCATGGGGCTCGCCCGCGCCCACCGCGTCACCTATGTCGGCGAGCTTGGCTGGGAGCTCTACGTCTCCACCGACCAGGCGGCGCATGTCTTCGAGGCTCTGGAGGCGGCAGGCGGCGATCTCGGGCTCAAGCTCTGCGGCCTTCACACGCTCGACAGTTGCCGCATCGAGAAGGCGTTCCGCCATTTCGGCCACGACATTACCGACGAGGATCATGTGCTCGAGGCCGGGCTCGGCTTTGCCGTGAAGGTCGACAAGGGCGAATTCATCGGCCGTGAGGCGGTGCTCGCCAAGCAGGAGAAGGGCTTATCCCGCCGGCTGGTGCAGTTCCGGCTCTCCGATCCGGAGCCGCTGCTTTTCCACAACGAGGCGATCGTTCGCGATGGCGAGATTGTCGGGACGATCACGTCCGGCAATTACGGCCACCACCTCGGCAGCGCCGTCGGCCTTGGTTACGTGCCCTGTGACGGCGAGAGCGCCGCGGATGTGCTGGCGTCCAATTACGAGATCGAGATCGCTGGAACGCGGGTGAAAGCCGAGGCGTTGCTGAAGCCGATGTACGATCCGAAGGCGGAGCGGGTGCGGATGTAAAGTCGAGAATGGCGTCGAGAGCCGAAACGGCCTGACGGGGAATTGTCCCTCACCCTAACCTTCTCCCCGCAGGCGGGGAGAAGCTTCCGGCAGGCGGATGAGGGGCACCAGAGCAATACGACAACGGTGCCATTGGAGATGATGATGGCTGACGAATGCGCAGTTGCTGTTTCGAGACGGTCCGGCGGTCGGGCAGCGCGCGTGGCGCTTCGTTCTGCGCCGCTTGCGGAAAACATCCGCCCGGTCCGCCCGGGTCTTGCCGGTGGCCAGTACAAACCGCTGACCGAGGCGGGTGTGAAGCGCATTCATGAGGCGGCGCTCGATGCGCTGGAGCAGATCGGCCTGGCCAATGCGCCGAAATCCGGCATCGAGATCATGACCGGCGCCGGTGCGATCCTCGGCGACGACGGGCGCATCCGTTTTCCCCGAGCGCTGGTCGAGGACATGCTGGCGACAGCCGCACGCGACATCACCCTCTACGCCCGCGATCCGAAGCAGGATCTGGAGCTCACCGGCACGCGTGTCTATTACGGCACGGCCGGCGCGGCGGTGCACGTCGTCGATGTCGAGAAGCGGGAATACCGGGAGTCGACCGCCAGGGATCTGCTCAACGCCGCGCAGCTCGTCCATCATCTCGACAATGTGCATTTCTTCCAGCGCGCCATGGTCTGCCGGGACATTCCCGACAATTTCCTGATGGACATCAACACGCTCTATGCCTGCTGCGCAGGCACCACCAAGCATGTCGGCACCAGCTTCTCCGATCCGTCGCATGTGGAGGGTTGCTTCGACCTGATCCACATGATCGCCGGCGGCGAGGACAAGTGGCGGGCGCGGCCCTTCGTCTCGAATTCCAACTGCTTCGTCGTGCCGCCGATGAAATTTGCGGAAGAGAGCTGCATCACCATGGAGAAGTGCATCCGTGGCGGCATGCCGATCCTGCTGCTTTCAGCCGGGCAGGCCGGGGCAACCGCGCCGGCACCGCTCGCAACCGCGATCGTGCAGGCGGTCGCCGAATGCCTGGCGGGCGTCGTCTATGTCAATGCAATGTCGCCCGGTCATCCGGCCGTCTTCGGAACCTGGCCGTTCGTTTCAGACTTGAGAACGGGTGCGATGTCCGGCGGCTCCGGCGAGCAGGCGCTGCTGACGGCCGGCTGCGCCCAGATGCACCAGTTCTATCGTTTGCCGGGCGGCGCCGCCGCCGGCATTGCGGATGCGAAGCTTCCCGACATGCAGGCCGGCTGGGAACAGGCGATCTCAAACGTTATGGCGGGGCTCTCGGGCCTGAACATGGTCTACGAGGCGGTCGGCATGCACGCCTCGCTGCTCGGCTTCTGCCTGGAATCGCTGGTCCTCGGCGACGATCTGCTCGGCCAAGTGCAGCGCTGCATCCGCGGCATCGACGTGACCGAGGATTCGGTTTCGCTCGACACCATGCGGTCCGTCTGCCTCGATGGCCCCGGCCACTATCTCGGCCATCCGCAGACGCTGGGGCTGATGCAGACCGAATACATCTATCCGGCGGTGGCCGACCGGACGAGCCCCAAGGAATGGGTGGAAATCGGCCGACCGGATCTCGTTGCGCGGGCGATCGAGCGGAAGAACCGCATTCTCGCCGAAGCCGCGCCGTCCGTCATCGCGCCGGAGATAGACCGGGCCATCCGGGAAAAGTTCAGAATCTACTGCTGAGGGCGGCTCTTTTGGGGGCATTCTGAAGGCGTGAAGTCCTTCACTGCCGCGTCGCGCTCCTGACCTCGCTCACCGTGTAGCTCCACTTCGGCGCGGTCGGTGCCTCATCCGCTCGATAGGGAAAGGTGAGAAACGTCTCGAAGGGTCGTGTCTCGCCGCCGGGGACCCGCACCAGCACCAGCGCCGCGTCGTCGCCGATCCGCCTGCAGCCATTTTGCGGGCAATCCTCCAGCGTGACGGTCAGGCGGAAATATTCCAGCGTGATTGCCGAGGTGTTTCTGGCCGTTCCACGGAGGCGGTAGCTGCGCTCCGACTGGTTTCGCTCGAAGGCGAGGTTCTCAAGAACGATGTCTGAAGGAGCGAGCCCGGCCGGGGGCGGGGAGGGGGCAGGTGCAGGCGGTTCGGGTGCGCTTTCGCTCATCCAGATCAGAAAGGCAGCGGCGAGCCCCACGGCTACCGCAATGGAGAGCACCGGCTCTACCCAACTCCGAAAGCGGCCATAGCGGGCCGCGAGATACACGATCACCAGGCCCAGGAGTAACGCAATCACCCACAGCATAAAGACCCTCCTACAGCGGCGGCCGTCCACCAGGACGCGCAAGGGGTCGCTGTAGCGCTTTGAATTACTGCATGTTTTTTCCGCTAAATCGAATCCGATTTGCATGGGGCTCCAGCGACGCCGGCAATTGCCGTCCCGAAGCCAGCAGTAATCGATACGACGCGGCTGCGTACGGTCATTTCTTCAGGCTGATCCAGTAGGCGCCTTCGAAGGGAACGGCCGCAAACCGTTCATTGATCTCGGCCAAGGTCCTGGCCGGATCGACATCGGCAAAGAGGTCCGGCCTGAGCCAAACGGCGAAGGCTTCCGCGGCGACGATGTTCAGCGGGATGGCATTGAAGAAGTTCCAAAGTCCGTGGACGCGGCCGTTGCGCACAGCCGCGATGCTCGCCATCACCGGCGTGTCGACCGCCTCTGACAAGGTCTGCTCCGCTTCCTCGGCGCTGACGCCGGGCCCGATCGAAAGGCCGCTATATTTGCCGCCCGGCGAGGAGGTGGCGATATAGACGTCGGGATTCTCGGCCATGACCGCCTCGGCGTTCATCATGCCGCCCGGCCGCGGCAACTTGCCTTCGGCGATGTTGCGGCTGCCCGTCAGACTGATGAACTCACCGAGACCGCCGATCCCATAGGCCCAACAGCAGCGGTCCGCACCGGGGAAGGCTTCCATCAGCACGGTTGGCCCAGGCCCCGGGTGCTTTGCAACCCGGTCGCGGATGCGGGCAAGGCGCTCTTCGTAGAAGCGGGCGAATTCTTCGGCTTTTTTCTCCTGCTCGAAGATCTTGCCGAGCAGCCGAATGGTGTCGGGCGTGCGCGTGAGCACGTCGTCGTTGAAGTTCACGACGACCACCGGGACGCCGATTCCGGAGAGATAATCAACGGCGCGCTGGCCGGCCTCCGTATCCACCTGCCAATTGGCCAGCAGGGCAAGATCGGCCTTCAGCGTCAGGATCGTCTCGAAGGAAAGGCCCGGCCCGGTGCCGTCGTCGATCAGCGGCACGTCGGCAAGTTTTGGGAACTTGCGTCGGAAGCTTTCGTAAATTTCCGGATTGTCGCCCTTCATGTCGCCGGACCAACCGGCCAGCAGACTCACCGGATCCGGATGGATGAGCGACAGCGCAATGAGATTGAAGCCGCTGCCGAGCAGAACCGCCTGCGGGCGCGACTTTATCGTGACCTGGCGTCCTGCCGAATCGGTGACCGTCATCGGCCACTGCGTTTCCGCCCGGGCAGCAAACGCGACGAGGACCATCAACAGCGATGCGAGGGTCTTTGCGACGGCCGAAGGGATCTGGCGAACGAGGGGCAAGCTATTGATTCCTTTGGTTCGGCAGGGCGCAAAGGCTGCCGCAGCTCGGGATCCCCGGAAGAAGGTAGCGCAGGCAGCAGATCTTCCGCCGGCAGACGCGGGCGCCGTCCTCGTCCTCGTGGCGCAGGCAGTCGAAGAAAGGGTTGGGCGCGCCGTTCGGCATCAGGCGCAGGCTGGTCATCGCATCGGCCTGATCGTTAAGGGGTTCGGTTCCGGCGGAACGCAGCGCGTAATCGATGTAGACCGCGGCGTTATTCCAGGCGAGCTTCGGCGCAATGCCGCCCACCGACTTGAGGTGGGCAATGACCCGGACGAGGTGTTCGTCCATCAGCGGCTGAAGAGCGGAGAAAATCTCCTGCCCATCCCCGTGGCTCCATTCGCCGGGCGCCGGAACACCAAGAGCACGCGGCAGGCCGTCGGCCGAAAGCGCCACCGTCATCTGGTCGAAGCTGATGGGCAACACCTGGCGCTCCAGCGCCCAGGCGACGACATAGGGAATTGTGAGGCTCGACAAATAAAAGAGCGACCACATGGACGCGACGGCCCGCCGGTCGCCGCCCTCGAACGATGCCGCATAGGTCGAAAGCGCCCGATCGAAGGCACCGGAGGCGAAGAATTCGGTGAGCGGGATGCCGTCGACGAGATCGGCCGACAGAAGCATCTTTTCGTTGCACCAGGCATGCGGACCGGCAAAGGCTGCCGACAGGCCCTTCGCCACCGCGGTCTCCGGCATGCTGATGGCGTTTGTCGTCACGGCGTCACCCGTCGTAGCGCCGTGAGCCGACCACCATCTGGCGATCGATGTTGCGCCGGTGGAAGCGGCGGTGGGTGGCTTGGCTGGACATTGCGACTGCAGCTTTCTGAATCAGGAGCATTTAAGATGAGCTATTCACTCATGATTATTGCGCGCGCAACAGGATTTTATGAGAATTCTGCTCATGTTTATGCGCTTGTGGGAATTGTGCAACAACACGCTGCGCGGGTGGCCCAGACGCTACCGCAGGGTACGGGCAATTAGCCGATCGGAACGAAAAGCGCCCGCCGCCGGAGAGTGGCGACGGGCGACGGCGCGGGCAACGAGGAATGGCCTTATCCGTGGTTGATCATGATATGCCGAACGGCGGTGTAGTCCTCCAGCGCGTAGACCGACATATCCTTGCCGTAGCCTGACTGCTTGACGCCTCCATGCGGCATCTCGTTGGTCAGCATAAAATGCGTGTTGATCCAGGTGCAGCCATATTGCAGGCGGGAGGCGGCACTCATCGCCTTGCTGATATCCTTCGTCCAGACGGAGGAGGCGAGGCCGTAGTCGCTGTCGTTCGCCCAGGCGACGACATCGTCCTTGTCCGAGAAGCGGGTGACCGACACGACCGGGCCGAATACCTCGCGGCGGACGATCTCGTCCTCCTGGGTGGCGCCGGCGACGACCGTCGGCTGGAAGAAGAAACCGTCGTCGCTGCCCGTGCGGCCGCCGGTGGTGATCTCGATATGTTTCTGGTCTGATGCCCGTTCGACGAAGCTCGCGACGCGATCGCGCTGGCGCTTGGAGATCAGCGGCCCGATCTCGTTCTCGGTATCGTCGGCAAGGTTGTAGCGGATCGTCGAAACGGCAGATGTCAGGTCGGCGACGAGCTTGTCGTAGATGCCGGCCTCCGCATAGATGCGGCAGGCGGCGGTGCAGTCCTGGCCGGCATTGTAATAGCCGAAAGTGCGGATGCCGTTGACGACCGCCTCCAGATCGGCGTCGTCATAGACGATGACCGGCGCCTTGCCGCCGAGTTCGAGATGCGTGCGCTTGACCGTCTTGGCGGCGGCGGTGAGCACCTTCTTGCCGGTGGCGATGTCGCCGGTGATCGACACCATCGAGACCTTGGGATGGTTGATCAGCGTGTTGCCGACCGTTTCGCCGCGGCCGGCGATCACGTTGACGACGCCTTCCGGCAGGATATCGGCGAGCAGCCGCGCGAGTTTCAGGGCGGTCAGCGGCGTCTGCTCCGACGGCTTGAAGACGACGGTGTTGCCGCCGCCGATTGCCGGCGCCAACTTCCAGGCCATCATCATCAGCGGGTAGTTCCAGGGGGCGATCGAGCCGACGATGCCGATCGGGTCGCGGCGGATCATCGAAGTATGGCCCGGAAGATATTCGCCCGCCGTGGGCGCGTGCAGGTTGCGAACCGCACCGGCAAAGAATCGCCAGCAATCGATGATCGCCGGCAGTTCGTCGCTCTTCACCGCGTTGATCGGCTTGCCGCAGTTCAAGGCTTCGAGTGCTGCGAAGTCGTCGGCGTTCCTCTCGATCGCGTCGGCGATCTTCAGCAGATGGTTCGAGCGTTCCGCAGGCGTCGTCTGCGACCAGGCAACGAAGGCGCGTTCGGCCGCGTCGACAGCGGCGTCGATCTGCGCATGGGAGGCTTCGGCGAGGTCGATGATCCTGGCGCCCGTCCGCGGGTTCAGGATGTGCTCCTCGGCCTCGGTCCCGGCTTCGAAACGCGATCCGATCAGGAGTTGGGTGTCCATGTCTGTTCTCCCTTTATGTTCGATATTACTTGCCGGCGCCGGCGATCTGGTCGCCGTCGCGGGTGAGGTAGTAGGCGCCGAGGATCGGCAGGAAGGTGCCGATGACGACGATCATCGCGACGACGTTGGTCACCGGCCGCTGGCGCGGGCGGATCAGCTCCTCGAGCATCCAGATCGGCAGGGTCGACTGCTGGCCGGCGGTAAACGTCGTGACGATCACCTCGTCGAAGGAGAGCGCGAAGGCGAGCATGCCGCCGGCGAGCAGCGCCGTGCCGATATTCGGCAGGATCACGTAGCGGAAGGTCTGGAAGCCGTCGGCGCCGAGATCCATCGAGGCCTCGATCAGCGAACCGGAAATCCGCCGGAAGCGGGCGACCGCATTGTTGTAGACGACGACGATGCAGAAGGTCGCGTGACCGAGCACGATCGTCCAGAACGAGAACGGGATGTCCGCCATCGAAAACGCCGAGCGCAGCGCAATGCCGGTGATGATGCCGGGAAGCGCGATCGGCAGGATGACCAGCAGCGACACGGTCTCGCGGCCGAAGAAGCGCGTCTGGCTGACCGCGGCGGCGCAAAGTGTGCCGAGGACGAGTGCCGCGGCGGTGGCGATCGCCGCGACCTTGACGGAGAGGGTAAGCGCCGCCCAGACGTCCGGCCGGCTCCAGGCGACGGCGAACCATTGCGTCGTCAGTCCGGGCGGCGGGAACTGATAGGTCTTTTCCTCCGTCGTGAAGGCATAGAGGAAGATCAGCAGGATCGGCAGGTGCATGAAGGCAAGGCCGGCGGCTGCGGCGATCTTCAGGCCAAGGGGCGCGTGGTTCGACTTGTCAGAGCGCATCGAAGGCCCCCATGCGCTTGGCCATCCAGAGATAGGCGCCCATGATGACGATCGGCACGACCGTGAAGGCGGCGGCGAGCGGAATGTTGCCGGCAGTGCCCTGCTGGGCGTAGACCGCCTGGCCGATAAAAAGGCGCGACGAGCCGACGATCTGGGGAATGATGTAGTCGCCGAGTGTCAGCGAGAAGGTGAAGATCGAGCCGGCGACGATGCCGGGCAGCGCCAGCGGAAAAAGCACATGGCGGAAGGTCTGCGCCGGCGTGCCGCCGAGATCGGACGAGGCTTCGATGAGATTGGCGGGCACGCGCTCCAGCGCCGCCTGGATCGGCAGGATCATGAAGGGCATCCAGACATAGACGAAGACGATGAATGTACCTGTGTAGCTGACAGAGAGCGAATTGCCGCCGACGACCGGCAGCGCCAGCCAGGCATCGAGCAGCCAGAGGAGGTTCAGCTTCTCGAAGAGCCAGGTGAGAATGCCTTCCTTGGCAAGGATCAGCTTCCAGGCATAGACCTTGACGAGATAGCTCGACCAGAGCGGCAGCATGACGGCGAGATAGAAGAGCGCCTTCCATTTGCCGCGTGCATAGCGAGCGGCGTAATAGGCGATCGGGAAAGCGATGAAGGCCGAGACGAGCGTCACCAGTGCCGCCATCGACACGGTGCGCAGGATGATGTCGAGATTGGCTTCGCTCAGAAGCTGACGGTAGGTCGCCAGCGTGAATTCGTAGTTGATGAGGCCGGAAAACTCGTCGATCGAGAAAAAGCTCTGAAGAAGCAGCGCGAAAAGCGAGCCGAGATAGACGATGCCGAGCCACAGCAAAGGTGGCCCAAGCAGCACCGTCAAGAGCACATGCGGGTGCCGCCAGAAGAAGTCCGAAAGACGGCCGGTCGTGCTGCGGCGCTCCGGAAGGACGAAGCTTTCGGCAACAATCGTCATGCATCCTCCATCGGGTGAAGGTCGCGGGCGGCGAAGCTTATGGTAACCGGGCTGCCCATCGCGGGCACGTTCTGCGCGGCGGGGCTGGCGACGGCAATGCGGTTGCCGTCCACATCGACGACAATGCGGTTGGTCGCGCCGAGAAAGCTGCGGCCGGCGACGATACCGGAGAGGCTGAGGGCGCCGTCCGCCGCCGGCGCGATCGCAACCGACTCCGGCCGGAGGCTCGCGAAGGAGGATTTCAGCCCGAGCCTCTGGCAGAGCTTGGCAGAGAGCACGTTCGACGAGCCGACGAAATCGGCGACGAAGCGGGTCTTCGGCTGGTTGTAGACCTCTTCCGGCCGCCCGAGCTGCTGGATCCGGCCTTCGTTGAAGACGGCGATCCGATCGGCCATCGACAATGCCTCGCCCTGGTCGTGGGTGACGAAGACGAAGGTGATGCCGAGCGATTTCTGCAGGCTTTTCAATTCCTCCTGCATCTGCTCGCGCAGCTTCAGATCAAGCGCGCCAAGCGGCTCGTCGAGAAGCAGCACCTTGGGCTTGTTGACGAGGGCGCGGGCAAGTGCCACCCGCTGGCGCTGGCCGCCGGAAAGCTGGCCGGGCCGCCGCGCGCCGTAACCGGGCAGCTTGACCATGGCGAGCGCGTCTTCCGCGGCTTTGCGTCTTTCTTCGCGGCCGATTCCCTTCACCATCAGGCCGTAGGCGACGTTGTCGAGAATGGAGAGATGCGAGAAGAGGGCGTAATCCTGGAAAACGGTGTTGACGCTGCGGCGGTAGGGCGGCACGCCTTCGGCCGTCTCGCCGAAGATCTCGATATGCCCGGTCGTCGGCTGCTCAAAGCCGGCCATCAGTCTCAGGCAGGTCGTCTTGCCGGAGCCGGAGGGCCCGAGCATCGCAAAGAATTCGCCCTCGACGATCGAGAGGTTGACGGAATCGACGGCGCGCACCGCGCCGAAGTGGCGGGAAACGTTGTCGAAGAGAACGGCGGTGGTCATGGAAATGCTCCAGAGAGTTCTGCCCCTCATCCGCCTGCCGGCGCCTTCTTCCCGCACGCGGAGAGAAGGGGGCTCGCGGTTGGCGCCTCGCCCCCAAATTCACGCGGCGGCTTTGCCGGAGGTGTTCCCTCTCCCCGCAAGCGGGGAGAGGGCCGGGGTGAGGGGCAAAATGCCTGCGATGCGGAAGCAGCGGCTTACCGGCCGCCGATCACGCCGATATAGTCGGAGACCCAGCGGTGATAGGGCACGCATTCGCTCTGGCTCGCGCATTTAGCCACCGGCGTCTTCCAGAACTTGACCTTCTCGAAGTCGTTGTAGCCGTTGGTGGCGCAGCCCTCGTCGGTCAGGAGCTCATTGCCCTTGCAGGCGGCGCCGACGGAGGGGTTGGCGCCGAACCAGGCAGACACATCGCCCTGGACCTTCGGCGAGAGCGTGTGCTCCATCCACATATAGGCGCAGTTCGGATGCTCGCTCTCGGCATGCAGCATGGTCGTATCCGCCCAGCCCGTCACGCCTTCTTCAGGGATGACCGAGGAGATCGGCAGCTTCTCCGCGTGCATCAGGTTGACCTGGAACGGCCAGGACCCGGAAGCGACGACGCCTTCGTTCTTGAAGTCGTCGATCTGGATCATCGCATCGTGCCAATAGCGGCCGACCAGCGTGCGCTGAACGCGAAGCAGGTCGAGGGCGGCCTTGTACTGGTCCTCGTTGAGCTCATAGGGGTCCTTGATGCCGAGCTCGGACTTGTGGGCCATCAGGTAGTTGGCCGCGTCGGCGACATGGATCGGACCGTCATAGGCCTGGATGCGGCCCTTGTTGGACTTGCCGTCCGGCAGCGTCATCTCCTCGAAGACGACGTTCCAGCTTTTCGGGGGCTGACCCTTGAAGGCTTCCGTGTTGTACATCAGCACGTTCGGACCCCAGACATAAGGCGTGCCGTAATGGACGTCTTTGACCGTGTGCCAGGGCGCGTTCTGCATGCGCTCGTCGATGGTTTTCCAGCTCGGAATAAGGGCGGTATTGATCGGCTGGACGCGCTTTCCCGCGACGAGGCGAAGCGAGGCGTCGCCGGAGGCGGTGACAAGATCGAAGCCGCCTTCGTTCATCAGAGCGACCATTTCGTCGGAGGTGGCGGCGGTCTTGACGCTGACCTTGCAGCCGGACTTCTTCTCGAATTCGGTGACCCAGTCGTAGTTCTTGTCGGTCTCGCCGCGCTCGATATAGCCGGGCCAAGCGACGATCGAGAGCTCGCCTTCGCCCTGGCCGAGCTCCTTCAGCGGCTCCTGCCCAAGGGCGGGGGCGACGAGGCCCAGCGACAGGGTCAGCGCCGTGCAGGATTTCAAGATCTGCTTCATTGAAGTCTCCCCAGTTATGCCGCGTTCAGCGGCCTTGTTCCCTGGGATGAAGCGTGCCTCCATTTCTCCGTATTCGCAAATTCATTAATCAGAATGGCGCTATCGGTTTTACCGATATCAACTCACCGGGGACGGGCGCTGCGCAGCGCCTCGGCGATGCCGACGAAATCGCGCGCCGATTGCGGCAGGCTCGAACCTTTGCGCCACACCATGCCGACCTGCACGACCGGCAAGGCGCCCGACACATCGCGGCTCTCGATCCGGTCGCCTTCGAGCGACCAGGGGCGATAGACGAGGTCGGGCAGAAGGGCGATGCCGGCGCCCGTCGCGACCAGGCTTCGGACCGCCTCGACCGAACGGGTGCGGAAGGCGACATGCGGACGGGCACCGAGTGCCGTCAGCAGCTTGCCGGTGTTTTCCTCGATTTCGTCGACCGTCAGCATGATCAAAGGCTGCCTGGCGATATCCTCGACCGAGATGATATCGGCGCTTACGAGCGGATGTCCGATCGGTAGCCAGAGCCGATAGGGCGACGTTTCGAGGATTTCCGCCTGCAGCGCCATCCGGTCACGCAGATTGGAGATAACCATCACGGCGACATCGAGCTCGCCGCCGACCAGCAGATGTTCGAGATAGGAGCCGTTGTCCTCGATGGCGCTCACCTCGACGCCCGGGCAGGCGCGGCGATAGCGGGCAAGCAGGTCGGAGAGCACATAGCCGGCGACCAGTGAGGTGACGCCGAGACTGAGCCTGCCGCCGCGCTCCTCGCGGCTATCGGAGAAGCTGCGCCGCGCATCGGAAACATCGGCGAGGATTTTTGTCGCATGGCGAAGGAACTGGTGGCCGTTATGGGTGATCGAAAGGCCACGTGGATGGCGGTCGAAAAGCTCGACGCCGAGATCGGTCTCTAATTCCTTGATCGCTTCGGTGATCGAGGACTGCGAGATCGACAGGTTCTGCGCCGCGCGGGTGACGGTACCCTGCTCGGCGACAGCGACGAAATATTGCAATTGCCGGAGTGTGAATGCCATGAGCGAATTAACACCGGGCAACAAGCGGATGGCAAGCCGGCCGATGCAGCGCCATGATTTGGCGCATCTGGTCGTGCGTGGCGGCAGGACGGTGCTAAGGGGGCTCGAGGGAGCGCAGGATGGATTCGAGACAACCAACACCGATGCCGACGGAGCCCGGCATTCTCGCCTTTCACGAGCGCTGCGAGGCGTTTTATCCGGCCGACGCCGTCGGTGCTTCGATCGAGCAGCAGCGACAATGGTATGATGCTCTTTGTGCGGAGTTCGACGCCGAGTCACCCGAGAGGCTGACACAGTGCGACGAACGCGTGGAAGGGCGTATCCCTGTCCGGCATTATCGCCCGGCCGTAGTCACGACCGAAACGCGTATCTTCTACATTCACGGCGGCGGCTTCGTCGTCGGCTCGCTTCAAAGTCATGACGCGATCTGTGCCGAGCTGGCGCACGGCACGCGAGCGGAACTGGTGTCGGTCGACTACCGGCTGGCGCCCGAGCACGCCTGGCCCGCGGCTTTCGACGATTGCTGTGCAGTGCTCCGGTCGCTTCTAGCCGACGGACGCCCACTGGTCGTAGTCGGCGACAGTGCCGGCGGCAACCTGGCGGCCGGCGTCGTGCTCAAGGCGAAGGCCGAGGGACTTTCCGGCATTGTCGGCCAGGTCTTGATCTATCCGGGTCTCGGTGGCGATCTCGTCAGCGGCTCCTATGCCGAGATGGCCGGGGCCCCCGGACTTTCGACCGCCGATGTCGCCTATTATCGAGAGGTGCTGAAGGCGCCGAGTGACGACGCTTTCGCTCACCCCTTGAAAGCCCGTGACTTTTCCGGATTGCCGCCGGCCTATATCACCGCGGCGCATTTCGACCCGTTGCGCGACGATGCGCGCGCCTATGCTGCCCGGCTTGCCGAGGCGGGCGTGGATGTCACCTTCCGCGAGGAGCCGCAAATGATCCATGCCTGGCTGAGGGCACGGCATATGAGCTCCGGTGCAGGAGAAGGATTCCGCCGTCTCATCGATGGCGTGGCGCGGCTGGTCGGGAGCGATTGAGCGATGATTGGAGCGACCGACCTTCAGCGTCTGCTGGCGGGGATGAAGCCGGTGTTGCGTGAGGCCGAATATGTCTATTGCGCGGTCGAGGGCGATGCGGGATCGTGGCTATCGCTTGCACCGATCGGCACCTTCCGCGAAGCGGAGGCCTTAACGCTGATTCTCGAACGCTCAAGCGCGGACGCTGCCGGGCTGTCCTACGGACCCGTCTTGCGGCTCATCACGCTCAGTGTTCATTCGGCGCTCCAAGCCGTCGGCCTGACTGCCGCCGTCTCGGCAGCGCTGACGCGCGTTGGCATCAGCGCCAATGTCGTCGCGGCCTTTTATCACGATCATATCTTCGTGCCGGCTCCGGATGCGGAGCGGGCCTTGGGGGCATTGCGGGAATTGAGCCGTGGCAATGGCTGAGCTGAAGGCATTGATCTGATAACGGAGCGCTCCGTCTGGTCCCTTGATTTACATGAGATCGCGCCTGATGCGCTTTTCGAAAGTCTTCTCGAAAACCTTCTCCTCACCCTCGAAGGCCTCAATTCTGGCAGACGTAATCCACTCGGTTTCGGTGCAGCCGAGCCGGGAGGTTGAAACGGTCTTCAGCGATTGCTCGCCGCGCCTGGCGATGCAGGTCCAGGTCGAGACGCCCGTCATCGAATGCGGATCATTGGGGGCGATCGACCAAACCTCGTCGCGGATGTCCCGCGTGGCGTTGCCGGTATCGGGATGTTCGACGAGGCCGGTGTCTTCGTAGATCCGATAATGCGTCAGACCCTTGGTCATGTCGCGCTCGACGCTACGGCGGGTTTGCGCCGGAGAATGCTCGACATAGGTGGGCAGCGGGTCGGGATTTGCCGGCTGCGGCACGACGATCTCGCGGTGGTCGCCGAGGAGCGGCAGCGACAGCGAGAGGCTTCCGCTGTCGATCGTCAGGCCCGGATCGGTCGGCGCCGGCAGGATCATCGGCCAGTAGGATGTCGAGAGCGACAGGCGGATTTTGTGACCGGCGCGAAAGCGATAGCCGCAGGCATCGAGCACCAGCGTGATGCGTGTCTTGTGGTTCTTCTGCATCGGCATCGGCTTTGCGTTGCCGTTGCGGTGCGCCAGGTTGAGGACGCCGAAGGCGACGCGGGTTGCCGTGCCGTCCGGATGGATGTCGACGAGACGGGCGACGAGATTGGCCGTGTCGGCGCTGCAGGCAACCTCCAAAGTGAGGGCCGGCTCTCCGAGATAGTCCTCCGCCTCGAGCAGGGGATGGCTGTCGAAAGTGAGGGAACCCGCATCGTCGATACGCTGGTCACCGGCCATCTCGGCATCCGGTTTCAACGTGAAATATTCGCCGGCGGCGGTGCCGGTATCGAGCGGCGAGCGAAGATAGATGTCGCCGACCCCCTTCTTGGCAGCGGCCCCGGTCACGAGTCTGCCATCGCTCGAAACCGTGAAGCTGCGCGCGTCGGGGGTGTTCCAGACGTCCTTGGCAATCCAGCGGCCCGGATCTTCGTTGCGCTTCAGGGCCGGCTTCGGGCCGTCGAGAATATAGGCGCGCATCTGCGGCAGCTTTTCTGCACCGTTCTTTTCGTCGCGCAGCCAGCGGTTCCACCAGCGGATCGCCTCGCTGTGGAAATCCGCCCGCGGCTTCGGCCAGGCGAAATGCGGGTATTTGTGAACCCAGGGCCCAATCAACGCCTTGGCCATTTCGCCGAGTCCCTCGATCGCCTTGATCGGTGTATTGCGGTAGCCGTCGGCCCAGCCGGCGATCACGAGCGCGGGTACCGGGAAGCCTTCGAAATCCTCCGAGATCGAGCCGTGCCGCCAGAAGTCGTCGCGGCGCTGGTGCTCAAGCCATTCCTCCAAGAAAAAGGGTTCGTTTTCCAGCCGCTCCAGCCACATTTCCTTCCAGCGCTCGCCGACGAGTTCAGGATCGGGCGAGCGCGACTGGTAGGCGAGCATGGTGGCCGCCCAGGAGAGTTGCGCCGAAAGATGGCAGCCGTTCTTGTAATGGATGTCGTCATTGTAGCGGTCGACGGTCGAGGCGATCGAGATGACGGCCTTGAGCGCTGGCGGTTCCAGGGCCGCCACCTGTAGGCAGTTGAAGCCGCCCCAGGAGATGCCCATCATCCCGATCTTGCCGTTCGACCAGGGCTGCGCGGCGATCCATTCGATGATCTCGCAGCCGTCGGAGAGTTCGCGCGGCGTATATTCGCCGTCGATCACCCCTTCGGATTCGCCGCAGCCGCGGATGTCGACGCGAACGCCGGCAATGCCGGCCGCGGCAAAGACCGGATAGGTGGATTCGTCGCGGGCGCAGGTGCCGTCGCGCTTGCGATAGGGCAGGTATTCGAGCACCGCCGGGACCGGATTCTGCTCGGTTCCCTCCGGCATCCAGATGCGCGCCGCCAGCCGGGTCCCGTCCTTGAGGGTGATCCATTCGTTTTCGATGACGGTGAAGTTGCGATCGGACACGTTTATATTCTCCCGATTTTCTGCGCGTGAGCGATCTACAGCGGATCGGAGTGAGTGTGCGGGACGGAGGCGCCCCGCTCTCCGGGTCAATTCCCCGCACTCTCCATGCGCCTGGTCTTCAGCACCCGTTCGAGCCAGCCGATTTCCATTTCCGGCACCGACTTCAGGAGGAGGTCGGTGTAGTCGTCGAAGGGCGGTGACAGCACCTTCGACTTCGGACCGAACCGCACCAGCCGTCCGCGATGCATCACGGCGACGCTGTCGGCGATCGCCCGGACGATGGCGATGTCGTGGGTGATAAACACATAGGAAACAGCGGTTTCCTCCTGAAGCTTCATAAGCAGATTCAGGATGCCTTCGGCGACCAGCGGGTCGAGCGCCGAGGTCGGTTCGTCGCAGAGGATGAGCTCCGGCCTGGCGGCGAGCGCCCGGGCAATCGCGACGCGTTGCTTCTGGCCACCGGAGAGTTCGGCCGGGTAGCGATCGAGGAAGCGTGAGCCCATCTCGATCTGATCGAGCAGTTCCCCGACGCGCTCGGTCTTCTTCCCACCGTGCATGCCGAAATAGAAGGAGAGCGGCCGGCCGACGATGTCGCGCACCGTCTGGCGCGGATTCATGGCCGTGTCCGCCATCTGGTAGATCATCTGGATGCGGCGCAGTTCCTCGTTCGTGCGGCCCTTGAGCGCCTTCGGCAGTTCCTTACCGTCGAAGGTGATGCGCCCCTCGGTCGGCGGCAACAGCCCGGTGATGACGCGGGCGAGGGTGGACTTGCCGGAGCCGGATTCGCCGACGATCGCCAGCGTCTGGCCCTTCGACAGGTGCATCGAGACGTCGTGCAGCACCTTGAAGCCGTTGCCGTAAGCGGCATGGACATGGTCGATCTTGAGAAGAGTACCGGATTGATCCGACGCTTCGTCGCGCTTCGTCTGCCGGACACTGACGAGTGCTCTTGTATAGTCCTCCTTCGGCGCCTCGATCACCTGCTTGGTCGTGCCGTATTCGACGGTCTTGCCGTGGCGAAGGACCATGATGTCGTCGGAGATCTGGGCGACCACCGCGAGATCGTGTGTGATGTAGAGCGCCGCCGTATGCGTCTCCTCGATCGCGTGCTTGATCGCCGCGAGCACGTCGATCTGGGTGGTCACGTCGAGGGCGGTCGTTGGCTCGTCGAAGACAATCAGTTCCGGATTGGGGCAGAGGGCCATGGCGGTCATGGCGCGCTGCAATTGTCCGCCCGAGACCTGGTGCGGATAGCGCTCGCCAAAACTTTCCGGGTTGGGAAGTCCCAGCACCCGGAAGAGATAGAGGGCGCGCTTCTTCGCGTCCTCTTTTGACATGATGCCGTGGCGGAGCGATGCTTCGATCACCTGGTCGCCTAGCTTGTGCGCCGGGTTGAACGCCGCCGCGGCGGACTGCGCGACATAGCAGACGTGACAGCCGCGGACCGAATTGATGCCGCCGCGGTCGAGCTTCAGGATGTCGCGGCCGTTGAGCAGCACCTCGCCGCCGGTGATCCGCACGCCGCCGCGGCCATAGGCAAGCGCCGACAGGCCGATCGTCGATTTGCCGGCGCCGGACTCTCCGATGAGGCCCAGCACCTTGCCCTTTTCGAGATTGAAGGAGACGCCCTCGACGAGCGTCACCACTTTCGGCGGCTCGCCCGGCGGATAGCTTGTCGCCTCGATCTTTAGATTCTTGACGGAAAGCAGATCAGGCATCGCCGCGCCCTCCTTTCAGGCTTGAGGTGCGCTTCATCAGCCAATCGACGACAAGGTTGACGCAGATGGCAAGCGTCGCGATCGCAGCGCCCGGCACGAGAGCGGCCGAGATGCCGAAGATGATGCCGTCCTTGTTGTCCTTGACCATGCCGCCCCAGTCGGCGGCCGGCGGCTGAATGCCGAGACCGAGGAAGGAGAGGGTCGAGAGGAACAGGATCGAGAAGGCGAAGCGCAGGCCGAATTCGGCCAAGAGCGGCGACAGCGTGTTCGGCAGGATCTCCCGGAAGATGATCCACAGCGAGCCCTCGCCGCGAAGCCTTGCCGCCTCGACGAACTCCATCACCGCAACGTCGAGAGCGACGGCGCGGCCGATGCGGAAAACGCGGGTGGAATCGAGCACGGCCATCACCAGGATCAGGATCCAGAGATGCTGTGGCAGGACGGCGAGCACGACGAGGGCGAAGATCAGCGTCGGGACCGCCATCATCAGGTCGTTGAAGCGCGAGAAGAGCTGGTCGACAAAGCCGCCGGTGACGGCCGCCGTGAAGCTCAGGATCATGCCGAGCGCGAAGGAAATCAGGGTCGCCGCCAGCGCCACGAAGATGGTGGTGCGGGCGCCGTAGATCAGGCGCGACAGCAGATCGCGCCCGAGATTGTCGGTGCCGAGTAGGAAATCGCCGCCGGCCGGCATCCAGATCTCGCCGACGACGTCGCGTTCGCCAAAGGGGGCAAGAAAGGGGGCAAAGAGCGCGCAGACAATTGCCAGCGCGATACCGGCGATGCCGATCCAGGCGCTGATGGGAATAGATCTGAGATTCATCGCGGGTGCCTCAGTCTCGGGTTGGCGAGAATGGCGAGGATGTCGGCCGCCATGTTGAGGAAGATGTAGAAGGCCGCGAAGATCAGCCCGCAGGCCTGCACGACGGGCATGTCGCGCACCGTCACCGCATCCACCATGTACTGCCCCATGCCGGGATAGACGAACACGACCTCGACGACGACGACGCCGACCACCAGATAGGCGAGGTTCAGCGCGATGACATTGATGACTGGTGCCACCGCATTGGGCGCCGCATGGCGCGCGATGATGCGGAAGGTGCCGAGACCCTTGAGCTCGGCGGTCTCGACATAGGCCGAGGACATGACGTTGAGGATCGCCGCCCGCGTCATGCGCATCATATGGGCGAGGACGACGAGCACGAGGGTGGCGACGGGCAGGGCGATTGCCGAGAGCCTCTCGCTTAAGGTCATGCTGTCATAGACCGTCGCCGGGAATGTGGCGACGCCCAATTGGACGGCGAAGAACATGATCAGCAGGTAGCCGATGAAGAATTCGGGCAGCGAGATCGCGGCCAGCGATATCACATTGATGATCTTGTCCGGCAGTCGATTGCGGAACTGCACTGCGAGCATGCCCAGCCCGACGGCGAGCGGCACGGAGATGAGAGCTGCGAAGAAGGCGAGGAAGAGCGAGTTGCCGAGCCTGTTGCCGATCTGCTCGCTCACCGAGTTCTTGCTCGCCCAGGAAGTGCCGAAATCGCCCTTGACGGCGCCGCCGAGCCAGCTCAGATAACGCTCGCTCCACGGCCGGTCTAGGCCCAGATCCTTGCGGATGTTCTCGACGGCCTGCGGCGTTGCCGACTGGCCGAGATAGGTGGTGGCGAAATCGCCGGGCAGCGCCTCGATGCCGCCGAAGATCATCAGCGACACGGCGAAGAGCAGGCCGACGCTCAAGCCGAGGCGCTGAAGGATCAGCGCCACGAGAGGGCGGCGTAAGACGAAACGCCGCCAGAAGGTGCCGCCGATCTCGCCCGTGGCGGCGGCGGGGTTGGGCTTTGCTGGCACTCCGGAAAGATCGGCGGAGCGCGGGACTGTTTCACCCGCGACCCCATCGGTCAGGACCGGACCAGTGATCGGTCCGCTCTCCATCGTCAGGCGTCCAGCCAAACCCGGGTTGCGACATAGCCGTTCGACATGTCGTTGCCGATGTCGTGGACATAGCCCTTCACCTGCTTGGTCGATGCGTTCACGAAATCGTTGAACATCGGCAGGATCACGCCACCTTCGTCCCGCACCATCATCGCCAGGGTGCGGTACATGTCCTTGCGCTTGGCTTCGTCCAGTTCGGAACGCGCTTCGAGCAAGAGCTTGTCGAAGTCCTCACGCTGGAAGCGGGTGTCGTTCCAGTCGGCGTTCGACAGATATGCCGTCGAATACATCTGATCCTGAGTCGGACGACCGCCCCAATACGACGTGCAGAACGGTTGGGCGTTCCAGACATTGGTCCAGTAGCCGTCGCCTGGCTCACGCTTGACCTCGATCTCGATGCCGGCCTTCTTGGCGCTTTCCTGATATAGGACCGCCGCGTCGACCGCGCCCGGGAATGCGACGTCGGAGGTGCGCAGCAGAACCGCACCGCTGTGGCCGGACTTCTTGTAGTGGAAGGCGGCCTTGTCCGGATCATAGATACGCTGCTCGATGCCTTCCGGGAAGAGGGCATAGGTGTCGTTGATCGGGAAGTCGTTGCCGATCTTGCCGTACCCGCCGAGGATGCGCTGGACCATCGTCTCGCGGTCCATCGCCAGCTTCAGCGCCATCCGAAGGTCGTTGTTGTCGAACGGCGCGGTGTTGCAATGCATGATGAAGACGTAATGGCCGCGGCCGGACGTATTCAGGATTTCGACGGTCGGCGCGCGCTTCAGGAGGTTGACTGTCTTCGGATCGACGCGGTTGATGAAATGCACCTGACCGGAGGAGAGCGCCGCGATGCGTGCAGTCGCATCGTTCATGGCGATCAGTTCGATCGAATCCACATAACCTCTGTCCGTACGCCAGTCGTCCTGGTTCCTTTCGAAAGTGGCGCGCACGCCCGGTTCGAAGCTGGCGACCTTGTAGGGGCCGGTGCCGATCATGGCGTCGGGGTTGTCCATGCCGCCGTTCGGTTGGATGACGAGGTGATAATCCGAAAGCAGCAGCGGCAGGTCGGCATTGCCTTCCGTCAGGGTCAGCACAAGCTTGCCGCCATCGGCCTTGATTTCCTTGATGGATTTCATCACGCCAAGGGCGCCCGACTCCGACTTGTCGTCCGTGTGACGCTGTAGGGTCTTGACGACGTCCTCTACCGTCAGTTCCTTGCCATCATGGAATTTGACGCCCTTGCGGATCGTGAAGGTCCAAGTGGCCGCGTCGGCGGAGGGCTCCCAGGACTCGGCAAGGGCCGGTACTGCCGCGCCGGTCGTCGGGTGGCTCTCCACGAGCAGGTCGCCCCAGGTCCGAACGACGACGAACAGGAATTGCGAGAGTGCCTTTGCCGGGTCTTTCGAATCGGTTGCGGCCGCGCCTTCGAGGCCAAGCTTAAGATGACCGCCGCGCTTCGGCTCCTGCGCCGCGGCGCTGGTAGCAAACAGCGTGCTTGCGGTCGATGCGGCAATGCCGAAGGCGGCAGCGCGCCCGAGAAACTCGCGGCGGTTCATTTTGCCCAGCATGACCTGTCGTGTCAGATAATCCTTGTAATCGCTCATTCCCCTGTTCCCTTTCGTTGCCGGCATTCGCCGTTCATTGTGGTTGGTAGAGACTGCGTATCGCCATCGTGAGATGGCCCAAGGCACTGTACCGCTTGATGTCTTTTCCTCCGTCCTCCCTCACTTGGGGGCGCTATGGGCTTCAACCATAAGGCTATCCTCTCGGTGGAAGCTTGTAACGTCCAAAATCATCATTTCCTTCCGCCGGTATGCTATCGCCCTTTCCAGACGGGATCGCGCTTTTCGGAGAAGGCGCGCGCGCCCTCCAGTTGGTCCTCGCTCGAATAGAGCACGTCGACCGTCTTGAACTGGCGACGGGTGATCTTGTTCATCGTCGTCTGGAAATCGCGGCCCTCGGCTTCGCGGACGACCTCCTTGATTGCCGCATAGACGAGCGGCGGGCCGCTCTCGAGAAGGCGCGCAAGTTCCCAGGCGCGCTCCATCAGCCGCCCTGCGGGCAGGATCTCGTTGACGAAGCCCCAGCGATGCGCCTCCGCGGCTTCGAGCCAACGGCCGGTCAGGAGCATATCCATGGCGATATGGTAGGGGATACGCTTCGGCAGTTTAATCGAGGCTGCGTCGGCAACGGTGCCCGAGCGGATCTCAGGCAGTGCAAAGGTCGCGTGTTCGGCGGCCAGGATGAGGTCGGTCGAAAGGGCGATTTCCAAGCCGCCGCCACAGCAGATGCCGTTGACGGCGGCAATGATCGGCTTGTTGAGGTCGCGAAGTTCCTGCATACCGCCGAACCCGCCGACACCATAGTCGCCGTCGACGGGATCGCCGTCCGCCGCCGCCTTCAGGTCCCAGCCGGGACAGAAGAACTTTTCTCCGGCGCCGGTGACGATCGCGACCCGGAGCGTCGGATCGTCGCGAAAATCGCGGAAGATCTCACCCATCAGCCGGCTGGTCTTCAGGTCGATGGCGTTCGCCTTCGGCCGGTCGATCGTGACTTCGAGAATGCCACCTTCGCGGCGGGTGAGGATCGGTCCGGTCATAGGCGTCATTTCCTCCGGCGGATCAAGGCATCGGCGGCGACAACTCCATGGCCATCCGGCAATACCATCATAGGATTGATATCGAGTTCTTCGAGTTTGGAAGCGTTTGCAACGACATAGGATGCCGCGGCTGCGACAGTCCTTGTCAACGCCGCGACATCGCCCTTCGGGCCGCCGCGGTAGCCGCCGAGCAGCTTCCTGACCTTCAGGCCCTCGATCGCTGCTTCGATCATCTCTTCGGTGGCGGGTAGCGTCACGATGGCGGAATCATCGAGCAGTTCCACGAGAATGCCGCCGGCGCCAATGGTCAGCACCGGACCGGCCACCGGATCGCGCATGGCGCCGATGATCACTTCGGCGACCGGCTTGGCGATCATTTGCTCCACCAAGTAACCGGAGGCGACCGAGGCCATCGCTTCCGCAGCGGCGACTACCGCCTCCCGGTTGGTGAGATTGAGCCTGACGGCACCGGCTTCGGTCTTGTGGGCGACGCCCATGCCCTTGAGCACGACCGGGAAGCCGAGGGTTTCGGCGACTTCAGCCGCTTCATCAGGCGTCCGGGCGGTCTTGCCGTTCGGGACCGGCACGCCGGCCGCGGCGAGCTCCGCCTTCGCTTCGGCCTCCGTCAATGTCTCGGGATCTCCGTCGGCTATTGCCGCCTTGATGAGGGGCGGTGGCGCCGGACTTGCCCAGGCGGTGCCGATCGCGGCAGCGGTTTCGGACGCGGCGAGGGCCTCGTCGATGCCGAAAAATGGAACAACGCCGGCCGCCATCAGGGAGTGAGCCGTTTCTTCCGGCATGTTTTCGCCGAGGCTGGCGACGATGCCGGCAACGGCGCCTGTCGCATTGGCGGAGTCGATGACCGCATCGCAGGTCGTCACCCAGTCGGCGGCATCGCAGCGGTCGAGGCGGGGGAAATCGAGCACGACCAGGTTCAGCGCGTAGCCGCCCTGCATCATGGCGGTGAAGGCGGCGGTCTGCTTTTCGCGGTTGCCCCAGACGAAGGTGTGGTAGTCGAGCGGATTGGCGATCGTCACCATCTCGCCGAGGCTTTCCCTGAGCGGTTGGCGCTGCTCCTCCTTGAGGGCTCGGAAGTTCACCTTGCGCCGGACGCCGGCATCCGCCATCAGCGACGCTTCGCCGCCGGAGCAGCTCATCGACGAAATGTCGGCGCTGGGGAGGGTGCCGTGGAGATGCAGGAGCTTCAATGTTTCGAGCAGCTCCGGCAGGGTATCGACGCGGCCGATGCCGAGGCGGGCAAGCAGCGCCGAGGAGACGCGGTCGTTGCCGGCCAGCGAAGCCGTGTGGGAAACCGTCGCCAGCTGCGCGGCCTCCGACTTGCCGACCTTCAGCGTCACGACCGGTTTGCGGAGTTCTCGGGCGCGGTGTGCGAGCCTTTCCAAGGCCTCGATGCTGTCGAAGCCTTCGATATGCAGCCCGACGGCGGTGACGCGCGGGTCCTCGAGCACGGCGCAGGCGATGTCGGAAAGGCCGGTCTGCGCCTGGTTGCCGGCGGTCATCACATAGGCGAGCGGCAGGCCGCGCTTCTGCATGGAGATATTGCAGGCGATGTTAGAGGATTGGGTGAGGATCGCGACGCCGCGCTCGACGCGGAGCATGCCGTGCTGATCCGGCCAGAGCAGCGCGCCGTCCAGCATGTTGATGAAGCCATAGCAATTGGGTCCGACGATCGGCATGTCGCCGGCCGCGGCGACGAGCGCCTCCTGCAGATCGTTGCCGTCGGCAAGTTCATTGGCCGCCTCGCGGAAGCCGGAGGCGTAGCAGACGGCGCCGCCTGCGCCCCGCGCCGCGAGGTCGCGGATGACCTCGATCGTCAGCGCCCGGTTGACGCCGACGAAGGAGGCATCCGGTGCTTCCGGCAGGTCGGCCACCGAGCGGTAGCAACGGCGGCCGAGGATTTCTTCCTCGCGCGGATGGACCGGCCAGATCTTGCCGGCAAAGCCCATCCTGTCGCATTGCTCAATGACGCGCCGCGCCTCTTTGCCGCCGAAGACGGCGATGGAGCGCGGGCGGATGAGGCGGTCGAGGGGGCGGCGAGGGGTGCTCATTGCCAGCCTCCCTCGGAGATAAAAACCCCTCCCAAACCCCTCCCAACAAGGGGGAGGGGTTTGGTCGCGGCACCGTGTCGTCCAACTCGACGTCCCCACAAGCGGTGAGGGTTCGGATCAGGGAAGGAGGGTGTGGCAAGGGAGCCCCTCCTCCTTGTGGGGAGGGGTTGGGGAGGGGTATTTCCACGACGCATGCCGAGCAAAACCGCCATCTTCAAGCCCCCAGCGGCCGCAGCAAATCGCGGCTGATGATGTGCCGCTGGATCTCCGAGGTGCCGTCCCAGATGCGCTCGACGCGGGCGTCGCGCCAGAAGCGGGCGAGCGGCAGGTCGTCCATCAGCCCCATGCCGCCATAGATCTGGATTGCTTCGTCGGTGACGCGGGCGAGCATTTCCGTGGCATAGACCTTGGCCGAGGCGATCTCGCGGTTCGACGGCAGGCCCTGATCGAGCCGCCAGGCGGCCGAGAGCGTCAGAAGATCGGCGGCATCGATTTCGGTGATCATGTCGGCGAGCTTGAAGGAGACGCCCTGGTTGGCGCCGATCGGCTTGCCGAACTGCTTGCGCTCGGCAGCGTAAGAAAGCGCGTAGTCGAAGGCGCGACGGGCCCGGCCCACGGAGGTGGCTGCCACCGTCAGCCGGGTCGCATAGAGCCAGTCATTGGCGAGATCGAAGCCCTTGTGGAGTTCGCCGAGAATCTGGGAGGAGGGCAGACGGCAGTCGTCGAAAGTGAGGATGCAGTTCTTGTAGCCGCGATGTGAAACGGAATTGTAGCCGTCGCGGATCTCGAAACCGGGCGTCCCGCGGTCGACGAGGAAGCAGGTGATCTTCTTCTTCGGCCCGCGCGGCGTCTGCTCCTCGCCGGTGGCGATGAAGACGATGACGAAATCGGCGATGTCGGCATGGCTGATGAAGTGCTTGGTGCCATTGACGATCCAGTCATCGCCGTCCTGCCGGGCGAAGCATTTCATGCCGCGCACATCGGAGCCCGCATCCGGCTCAGTCATTGCAAGCGCATCGAACTTTTCGCCGCGGACGGCGGGCAACAGATAGCGCTCGCGCTGTTCCTCGTTGCAGGCCATGAGGATGCCGGAAGGGCGGCCAAAGAAGACGGTAAGGCCCATCGAGCCGCGGCCGAGCTCGCGCTCGACGAGCGTGAAGGTGAGGTGATCGAGACCGGCGCCGCCGACCTCTTCGGGAAAATTGCAGGCGAAGAAGCCGAGCTCCTTGCATTTGCGGGCGATCTCCTGGCCGAGCTCGCGCGGCACCACGCCGGTGCGCTCGACCGCATCCTCATGCGGATAGATCTCGGTCTCGACGAAGCTGCGGACCGTATCGACGATCATCTGCTGTTCTTCGGTCAGTGCGAAATTCATCGTTCTCCCTCGTCGTTTTTAGTCCGCCTGTCATCCGGCCGATCTCCCCATCGATCCGCAGGCTTCCCGGGTGCGGCTTTGCCCCTCACCCTAACCGTCTCCCCGCATGCGGGGAGAGGGTTCTTTGGCTACTAGCCTCCTCCGCCAGCAAAAAGCAGGCCGTTGCGGCATGTCCCTTCTCCCCATCAGAACGCGAAGAAGGTGCCCGCAGGCGGATGAGGGGCAATCGTCCGCTCTCATCACCTTTACCGCTTCTGCCCCACATGCCGCCCGGCGCCCCCCGGCACCTCGAGCCTCGCATGCTCTTCCGCGATCGGCTTGAGCTTCGCCAGCACCTCCTCCGGTGCCGGCACCGACCTGCCGGCCTTGGCGTCGACATGCAGCATCATCTGCTCGGCGGTGGCGATCACGTCCCCCGAGGCGGAATCGTGGATCCGCGTGAAGAAGTGGATGCGCTTTTCGTCGGAGGCGAGAATTTGCAGGGTCGTATAAAGCGCCTGGCCGAGCTTCGCCTCGCCGAGATGGCGGATATGCGTCTCCACCGTGTAGTAGCTGTGGCCGGCCTCGACATAGGCGAAGTCGACGCCGATCAACCTCAGCAGCGCATCCGACGTATCGCCGAAGAGCTGCAGATAGCGATGCTCGGTCATGTGGCCGTTATAGTCGACCCAGGCGGCATTGACCTTGGTTTCGACGAGGCGCAGCGGTGTGGAGGCGTCATAGGTCTTCGACTGATTGCCGCCATTTGCCCAGAGGCGCTTCTCGAAATCGGCAAGCAGCTTGCCAGCGCCCCAGCCTTCACCGCCATTGCCGGCTTTCAGCGCCTGCATGATGCCGACGAGGTTTTCGTCGCGGATGCGTTCCAGTTCGCGGATCGAGCGGCCGGCGGCCTGGGCGTCGGACTGCGCGCCGATCTTCTCGACAAGCGCGTCGTCGAGATCGACGACATCGGTGAACTTCGTCCAGGGCCATTTGAGGCAGGGGCCGAACTGGGCGAGGAAGTGGCGCATGCCGGCTTCGCCGCCGGCGATGCGATAGGTCTCGAATAAGCCCATCTGCGCCCAGCGCATGCCGAAGGAATAGCGCATCACGTCGTCGAGCGTCTCGGTGTCGCAGATGTCGTCCTGGATCAGCCAGAGTGCCTCGCGCCAGAGCGCCTCGAGCAGGCGGTCGCCGACGAAGGCCTCGATCTCCTTGGCGATGATGACGCCCTTCATGCCGATTTCGGCGACCGCTTCCTCGGCGCGCCTGATCGTCTCGGGCGAGGTCTTCCTGCCGCCGACGAGCTCGACCAGTGGTAGCAGGTAGACCGGGTTATAAGGGTGGGCGACGAACATGCGCTCGGGATGCTTCATCTCGGCCTGGAGGTCGGACGGCAGCAGGCCCGAGGTCGATGAGCCGATCAACGCGTCGGGGCGGGCGGCCGCGTCGATCTCGGTGATGACGCCGCGCTTCAGCGGCAGCCGTTCGGGCACGCTTTCCTGAATCCAGTCAACGTCGTGAACGGCTTCCTCAATGCTCTTGCAGAACGTGAGTTTGCCGCGCGGCGGCAGCGGCGCCATGGTCAGCATGCCATAGGCGCGCTCTGCATTGGCCATGACCTCGCCGATGATGCGCTCGGCTTCCGGATGCCGATCGAAAATGTTGACGTCGATGCCGGCGAGCGCGAAACGCGCCGCCCAGGCCCCGCCGATGACGCCGCCGCCGACACAGGCGGCCTTGGTGATGGTGGTCATGTCCTCTCCATCCAACTGTTCCGTGGGAACCCCTCCCGGCCCTTCGGGCCACCCTCCCCACAAGGAGGAGGGGTGGGCGACGCCCGATCCTCTCTGTCCCTCTCCAACTGCCCACCTGTCTCTTCGGTTTTTCCTGAAGCGGGCATCTCAGCCGAAGCTGACGCCTCTTTCGGGGAACCGACGTTTGCCGCAGGTTAAGCCCTCCCCCTTGTGGGGAGGGTGGGGAGGGGTCTTGTCACCGCTTCGTCAGCTTCAGCTTCTCGCGGACCTCCTTGGGTCCGATGATCTTCGCACCCATGCCCTCGATCACCGACACAGCCTTTTCGACGAGCTGGCCGTTCGTCGCGAGCTGGCCTTTGCCGACATAGAGGTTGTCCTCCAGCCCGACGCGGACATTGCCGCCGGCAAGGATCGCCGCGGCCGGATAGGCGAGCGCGTTTCGGCCGATCGAGAAGGCGGAGAAGGTCCAGTTTGACGGCACGTTGTTGACCATCGCCATGAAGGTGTTGAGGTCGTCCGGTGCGCCCCAGGGAATGCCCATGCAGAGCTGGATCAGCACCGGGTCCTCGATCAGGCCCTCCTCGACGAGCTGCTTGGCGAACCACAGGTGCCCGGTGTCGAAGGCCTCGATCTCGGGGCGTACGCCGAGGGCGGTCATCTGCCGTGCCATCTCGCGCAGCATCGACGGCGTGTTGGTCATCACGTAGTCGCCGAGCGAGAAATTCATCGTGCCGCAGTCGAGGGTGCAGATCTCCGGCCGGCATTCGGCCACATGGGCGACGCGTTCGGTGGCGCCAGCCATGTCGGTGCCTTTCTCGTTGAGCGGGAGAGGGCTTTCGACATGGCCGAAGATAAGGTCTCCGCCCATGCCGGCCGTCAGGTTGAGAACGATGTCGATCTCGGCGGAGCGGATGCGGTCGGTCACCTCCCTGTAGAGGTCGAGGCGGCGGGCCGGGGCGCCGGTCTCCGGATCACGGACATGGCAATGGACGATCGCGGCACCCGCCTTGGCCGCTTCGACGGCCGCTTCGGCGATCTGTTTCGGCGTGATCGGAACGTGGCTGGATTTCGAAACGGTGTCTCCGGAGCCAGTGACGGCGCAGGTGACGAAAACCTCGCGGTTCATGCTGAGCGGCATGGCTGTCTCCCTTTTCGTTGGACCCATTACGAGCCAGAAACGGTGAGGCTGCTTTCCATAAGTGGAATGATCCTATACATTGTCGGCAACAGGCGGAGGAAGTTTCGCGATGGATGCCGTCGTTTCGCAGGCGCAGCATATCGATTTGCTCATCCTGCCGGAGACGAACCTGATTCTCGTCGCCTCGGTCGTCGAGCCTTTGCGTGCCGCCAATCGCATCGCCGGACGAACCCTCTACAGCTGGACGATGTTCAGTCCGGACGGCGAAGCGATCGAGACGAAAAGCGGTATCCCGATTCCGGTGTCCGGCCCCTTCCGGCCGCAACGCGAAACGGCGCCGCTCTTCGTGCTGTCGAGCTACAACTGGCGGCGCAGCGCCACGTCGCAGCTCAAGATGCTGCTGTCGCAGACGGCCCGGCACCGGGAGGCGATGGCGGGAATCGAATCCGGCTCCTGGCTGCTGGCGGAGACGAGCCTGCTCGACGATTTTTCCGCCACCACCCACTGGGAAGACTTCGAGGATTTCGCCAGCGCCTATCCGCAGGTGACGATGGCTCGCGAGCGGTTCGTCATCGATGGCAAGCGAATCACCACCGGCGGCTCGCTGCCGACGCTCGATCTGATGCTGGAACTGATCCGGCGCGCGCATGGCTATTCGCTGGCGCTCGAAGTCTCGCGTCTCTTCATCTACGAGCAGGAACGCACGCGCGGCGACCTATTACAGGTGCCGGCGATCGGCAATATGCGCATCCTTGATGCGCGGGTCGGTGCGGCGGTCAAGCTGATGGAGGAGACGGTCGAGGCGCCGTTGACGCTTGCGAGGCTTGCGCGCCGGGTCGGCGTCAGCGCCCGCCACCTGCAGGACCTCTTCAGGGACACCATGGGCGTGGCGCCGCACGAACACTATCTGGCGCTGCGGCTCAATGCAGCGCGCCGCAAGGTGATCGAGACGCGGATGGAGTTCGCCGACATCGCGGCAATTTCCGGCTTCAACTCGTCGTCGTCTTTCTCCCGCAGCTATCGCGCCCACTACCGCGAGAGCCCGAGCGAGACACGCCGGCGGCTGAAGCTCAAGAGTTGATTCAACGCCTTCATAGGGCGATTCAGCAGGTGTCGTTTTGATGAATCGAATCAGCGACCTATCGCCGGCTTGTGGGAAGCTGATTCAGGCACACGCCGCCCTGCGGCACAAGAATGAGGGAGACGACCATGCGCGACACGGGACTGGAGGAATTGGTAAGGCAAGAACTCGGCGACCGGCCGGGGCTTTCCGAAAAGCCGATGTTCGGCGGCCTGGCTTTTCTCGTGAACGGCAATCTCGTCTGCGGCGCGCGCGAGGACGGGATGCTGGTCCGGCTCGGCAAGGGCAATGATGGCTGGGCGCTGGCGCTGCCGGGTATTGCCCAGATGGTGATGGGCGAGCGGAGGATGCAAGGCTGGGTGCGTGCCGCCGCCGAGGCCTATGGCAACGACGCGCTGCGGATGCGCCTGCTCGATGCGGCGCTCGGCTACGTGCTCTCGCTGCCACCGAAGTGAAAGCTCGCGGAGTTCCTTCTCATCTGCTACCGGAGCAGGATGCCAGTAGCTCAGACGACCGTCTCGCCGCCGTCGACCACAAGGACCTGGCCGGTCATATAGGAGGACCGGTCGGAGACAAGGAAGAGGATCGCTTCGGCGATCTCGTCGACGTTTGCCCACCGTCCGAGCGGCACCTTCTCGCGGATATAGGCTTCGATGGCGCCCCGACCGCCCATCTGAGTGATGAAAGGTTCGTTGAACGGCGTGTCGACCCAGCCGGGGCAGAGTGCGTTTATTCGCACACCGTATTTCGCGTAGTCGCCGGCCATCTGCCGCGTCATGGCGATGACGGCGTGCTTTGTCGTGGTGTAGGCGATCATCTCACGGTCGTAGAGAACGCCGGAAGAGGACGAGGTGTTGACGATCACGCCGCGCCCCGCCGCCCTCATCGACGGCATGACGAGGCGAGCCGCCATGAAGTGGGCGCGAACGTTCAGGTTCCACGAGCGATCGAAACCCGCCACCTCGACCTGTTCCAGATCTCCGGCCACCTGGGCGCCGGCATGATTGTGCAGAATATCGATGCGGCCATGCCGCCGAAGCACCTCGGCAATGCCGTTCGACAGCGCGGCGTCGTCGGTGACGTCGATGGCTAGAGGTTCGGCGCTACCGCCCTTGGCGGCGATAGATGTCACGGTCTCTTCCGAAGCCTTCGCGCTACGGTCGACGACCACCACATGGGCGCCTTCGCGCGCCATGATGGCGGCACCCGCCTGACCGATCCCGGAGCCGCCGCCGGTCACGATCGCGATCCGGTCTTTCAGGATCATGGTTTCACTCCCCGGATTTGCTTTTCGTCTCGCGCATCAGCACGCGCGCAGTCAGGATCAGGAGAAGCGACGCGACGAGAACCAAGGTTGCGATCGCATTGATCTCCGGCGTCACGCCGCGACGGATCGAGGCGAAGACATAGATAGGTAAGGTGGTCTTCGAGCCTGCGACGAAGAAGGCGATGATGAAATCGTCGAAGGAGAAGGTGAAGGCGAGCAGGAAGCCGGCAAGAATCGAGGGAAGGATCTGCGGCAGCACAATCAGCCGGAAGGTGGTGAGCGGCGTCGCGTAGAGATCGCTGGACGCCTCGACGATGTCACGGCCGAGACTGGCGATCCGCGCCTTCACGATCATGGCGACGAGTGCCATCGAGAACAGCCCATGGGCGGCGATGATAGAGCCGTAGCCAAGACCGAGCTGTGGCGGGTGATCGCCCGGCCAGATCATCGCGAGCGCTGGATTCACGAAGGAGAAGACGGCGACCAGCGCCACGAGCGTGGCGATACCGATGACGACACCCGGAACGACGATGGCAGCGGCGAAGAGGGCATCGAAGAAGGCTCGCATGCGCGGCCCGAGGCGCTCCATGCCAAGCGCCGCCATGGTCCCGAAGACCGCCGCAAGCGTAGCGCTGGTGAAGGCGATCATCAGACTGTTCTGCAGTGCTGAAACCAGGAAGGTGTTGCTGAGAGCCTTGCCGTACCAGGCAGCGGAGAAGCCGGTGAACTCGCTCGCATTGCGCCCCGCATTGAAGGAGAACAGAACGACGAGCGCGATCGGCGCATAGAGGAAGAGATAGACGGAGGAGACGAGAGCACGCATCAGACGAGATCCACCTGTCTTGTTCCGGCGACCTTCCAGGCGATGCGCATCGCCACCATGAGCACGACGACGACGACGGCGACCAGCGTGACGGCGATCGCCGAGCCGAAGGGCCAGTTGCGTGATTGCAGGAAGAGATCGACCAGCGCGTTGCCGATGAAGAAGACCTTGCCGCCGCCGAGAAGCTGCGGGATCAGATATTCGCCGAGGAGCAGGATCGTCACCAGCGCGACATCGGTCATGACGCCCGGGAGCGACAGCGGCAGGGTGACGCCGAAGAAGCTGGAAACCGGCTTGGCGCCAAGGTCGGCGGAAGCCTCCAGAAGCCGCCGGTCGAGTTTCTCGAGGCTCACATAAATCGGCATGATCATCAGCGGCAGGTAGCCGTAGACGATTCCGAGCAGCACGGCGCCGGGCGTGTTGAGCATCCGCACGTCCTCGATGCCGATCATCGCGAGCAGATTGGGAATGCCGCGCGAGCCGAGGATATACATCCAGGCATAGGTGCGCACCAGCAGGCTCGTCCAGAACGGCACGACGACCAGCGAGACGAGGATCAGGCGATAGCGCGGATTTGCCCTGACGGCGAGGTAGTAGGCGACAGGATAGGCCACCAGCAGGCAGAGCAGGGCGCCGGCTGGCGCAAGCATCAGCGTGTTCCAGAAGGCTGCGGCGCGTGTCGGCAGGTTTGCGAACTGGGCGAAGGTGAAAGCCGCCTGATAGCCGCCTTCCGGCGCCCGCTCGCAGAAAGCGAAGACGAGCATGGCGATGAATGGGAGAACGAGGAAGACGCAGAGCCACGCCGCCGCCGGCGCTACCAGCGCCGCCGTCACCAGGTTCCTCTTCGTGTTCTTTGCCGCACGCATGGTCAGTCCGTTGAAACGTGTATTGAACTGGGCCCTCATCCGGCCCGCCGGCCAGTCGCTCTCCCCTTCGAACGGGGAGAGGGAACCCGCGGCGCCCGTCCCCTCTCCCGCTGGCGGGGAAGGCCAGGGTGAGGGGCGAACTTTCGACATCACGCCGACTTGAAACGCGCCATCAGCTCGGCGCGCCCGGGATCGGTCAGCGTCACGGCGGCGCCGAATTCGAGCGGAGTGAGTGCCGCTTCGTCCGGATAGACGATCTTGTTCGAGGTGACGTCGGCCGGCAGCAGTTTCAGGACGCGGCTGTCCGTCGTCGGCGCGCCGTTGGCGATGTGCTCCTTGACGGCGTTTTCCGGCGTCATCAGGTAGTTGAGCAAGGCATAGCCGGCAGCCTTGTTGGCGGCGCTCTTCGGGATCGCGTAGAAATCCGACCAGATCTCGCCGCCATCCTTGCCGAGCACGAACTGGATTTCCGGCATGTCGCGGTTGAGCTGCGCACCGTCATTGGTCCAGCACATGGTCATCCAGGCGTCGGTCGCCCGCATCGATGGCTGGTAATCGCTGTTGATCGCATAAAGATGCGGCTTCACCTTGATCAGCAGTTCCTCGGCTTTGGCAAGTTCGTCCGGCTTCACGGAGTTGAAGGAGTAGCCGAGCGAGACGAGCGCATTGCCGATGGTGGTGAGTTGGTAGTCATGCACCATGGCGCGACCGTCTGCCTCGGCCATCGCTACCTCGAAGAACTCCTTCCAGCTCGTGACCGGCTTTTTGATCTTGGCGCTGTTCACGGCAATGCCGGTCGTGCCCCAGTTCTTCGGCACCGCATAGGTCTTGCCGTCGATGACGCCTTCATTGGTGAAGCGGGCGTTTTCCGTCGAGGCGTCGTAGTTCGGCAGCTTCGACAGGTCGAGTTCATCAATGAGGCCGAGCTTTGCATAGGTCGAAATCGTGTAATTGGTCGGGACGAAGAGGTCCCAACCGGTGCCGCCTGCCTGCAGCTTCGCCAGCATTTCCTCGTTCGAGCCGAAAACGTTGACTTCCACGGCGACGCCGGTTGCGGCCTTGAAGGCTTCGAAGGTGGCGGGATCATGATAGTTCGGCCAGGTCGCGAGCGACATCTGCGTGCCGAGGTCTTCGGCGAAAGCCGTCGCGTTGAAGAGGCCGGGCGCGCGCGCCAGCACGGCAGTGGCAAGTCCGAGGCCGGTGACGCCGAGAAAATGGCGGCGGGTCACCGAGCCGCGTTTCAGGCGCATCAGCTCGTCCGCAAGCTTTTCCGCGGTTATCGGGGCATTCTCTCTGTACCACTTGGTCATGATGCTGTTCCCTTGTCGTTGGCATGCATTTGATGGCAGAGCGTCGGCCCGTTCAGGCCGGAAAGACATGCATTGCGTTCGGATCGAAGCGGAGTCCGATCCTTTCTCCAGGTTCCGCGAGGTCGGACTCATCCAGGCTGCGGCGGTCGGCGGTCACCAGAAAATCGCCAAGCCCGTCGACCTCGACGGAGTATTCGACCGATGAGCCGAGGAAAATGCGGTGGGTCACCGTGCCATGCAGCGTGGCGGTATCGTCACGCACAAGGCTTATCGATTCCGGACGGAACGCCACCATGGCCGCACCCGCGGTTCCATTGGCGCGCGCGGGCTTTGCCAAACCGACGCCGTTTGCCAGCCGCACCGCATTCGCGCCGGGCTCGATCGTCGCTGCGATGCGATTGGTCTTGCCGACGAAATCTGCGACGAAAAGATTCGCCGGGCGATCGTAAATTTCTTGCGGCGGCCCGATCTGGACCACTCGCCCGGCATTCATGACGCAGACGAGATCGCTCATCGACAGCGCCTCTTCCTGGTCGTGCGTGACGAGCATGAAGGTGATGCCGAGCTCGCGCTGGAGGCTCTGGAGTTCGATCTGCATCGCTGTGCGCAGCTTCTTGTCGAGCGCGGCAAGAGGCTCATCGAGGAGCAACACCTTCGGCTTGTTGACGATGGCGCGGGCAAGCGCCACGCGCTGTTGCTGTCCGCCCGACATCTCGTGAATGCGGCGCTTGCCGAAGCCGGCAAGGCGGACCATCTCCAGCGCCTCCCGGGCGCGGCGGCTGATTTCGGCCGCGGCAATGCGCGGGCGCATTTGCTTCAGCCCGTAGGCGACGTTCTGCTCGACATCAAGATGGGGGAACAGCGCGTATTGCTGGAAGACCATATTGACCGGGCGCCGATAGGCCGGCACGCCGTTCATCGGCTGGCCACCGATATAGACCATCCCCGCGCTTGGCTGTTCGAAGCCGCCGATCATTCGCAGGCAGGTGGTCTTGCCGCAGCCGGACGGGCCGAGCAAGGCGACGAAAGCCCCCTTGGGCACCCCGAGGCTGATATCCGACACCGCCGTCACGCTGCCATAGCGTTTGGCGACCGAACGGAATTCGATGTCGTTTGAATCGGATGTCACGTCTGTTCCCTGCGGCGCTATTATAGGAATCGGACGCGGTCCTTGCGCCTCGTGTTCCCACCGTCATTGCCAACAGCCTAGTCACGGGAAGCCGCGTCGGTATATACCCCGAGAGAGGTATTCTAACCGGAATTTGCTTGTGGAAGGAGTATACCCCGGTTAAGCCGTCCAAGTGGCAGCGCAGGGGACTGGGGAGGGCGGTTTGGGCGTCGACTTCGAGAAGCTTTTCCAAGCCCTGGCGCCGTTGATGAATGGTTCGGCGATGGGCGACGAGGCCGTCGGCAGTGCGTTCCGCCAGCTGATGTCGAGCCTGATGGCCTTCGACTATGTCGTCGTCTTTGCCTATCGTGGCAAGGAGCGTCCGCTCGATCTCTACAGTACTTTCGATGCCAAGGACCACGTGCTCTTCGTGAGCCTCTACCAGGCGGGTCCATACCTGCTCGATCCCTTCTATCATGCCGCCTGCGCGCCCCGACCTGGCGTGTGGCGGATGCGGGAGCTGGCGCCCGATCGCTTTTTCTCCAGCGAATATTACCGCACCTATTATGTGCAGACCGGGCTTGCGGAGGAGGTGGGTTTCTTCGTGCCGATCAGCGAACAGGTCACCGTCGTGCTATCGCTGATGCGGCGGGAGGCGACCGGGCCTTTCGGCGCAGCCGAGTTCGCCCTGCTCAAGAGGGCCGAGCCCTTGGTGGCCGCACTCGCTCGCCATCATTGGGCCGACCTCGACCACCGATTCGACGCGGCGCTCGCGAAAACCGGCCGCAGCCGCCGCAAGGCCTTGCATCCACCCGCGGACGGGGTCTGGCAACATCTCAACCTCACCGATCGAGAAGCGGCAATCATCGAACTGGTCCTGCAGGGGCATTCGTCGGAGTCGATCGGATTGAGGCTCGGCATCTCGACAGGGACCGTCAAAGTCCATCGTCGCAACGTCTATCGCAAGCTCGGAATTTCCTCGCAAACGCAGCTGCTGTCGCTCTACATCAAGAACCTCGGCCACTGACACCTGTCGGCAGCCGCTTTATTGGCAAGGCAAAAAAGGGCGCGCCAGCCGGCTGCGCCCTCTCTTTTCCATCGATTTCGAAGTCTCTCAGGCGTTGACAAGCGCCAGCTTGGCACGCGCGTCGAGAAGCTGTGCGCAGGCATTCGCCGCCTCTTCGCCCTTTGTGACGAAGTGGTCGCGGAAGAAGGCGATCAGCGGCTCGCTTTCCTGGAAGTTGTGCGGCGTCAACACTGCGGAGAGCACAGGCACATCCGTGTCGAGCTGGACGCGCATCATGCCGTCCAGCACGGTTCCGGCGACAAAGTCGTGGCGATAGATGCCGCCATCGACGACGAAGGCAGTGCCGAGGATCGCCGAATAGCGTCCGGTCTTTGCGAGCTTCTGCGCATGCAGCGGAATTTCCAGCGCTCCCGGCACGTCGAAGATCTCGACATCGGCCGCGTTGCCGCCGAGCTTCGACCACTGGGCGACGAAGGCGTCGGCGCACCGGTCGACGATATCGGCGTGCCAGCGGGCGCGGACGATGGCGATTTTGGTAGAAGGATGGGAAAGAATGGTCATGGTCTCAAGCCTTTCAGGGTTGGCGTTTGTTCCAATGATCCCGTCGGGCGAACATGCATGCACACAACCCCGCGAAGGGTTCGCACTGCTTGCTCTCTTCCATCCGGACTGTGACCGTCGGCTCCGGAATCTGACCGGATCTGCTGACCTTCAGGCGGCTCGCCTGAAGCGCTCGCGGGCTCCGACCATCGAATCTTTGGATCCGCCGATCGCTACCGCCGGTGGGGAATTTCACCCCGCCCTGAGAACGCGTGCGACTATATAGAGAGATCGGCGCCCGTCAAACGCAGGCTCCGACGAAAAAGCGAGAAATCACGACAGATTTTTCAGGCATTGTCCGGTCCGCGATAGTTCATTCCGGCAGCCTCGCTACTCGCGAATGACCAACAGGTCCTTGGCGGCGAAGCGCAAGCTGACATTCTCGCCGGCAACAGGTGGTGTAATGCCCGGATCGTTGAACATGTCGAACGAAATGACATCATCGCCAACCCGCAGCTTGGTCCGGATGACCGAGCCGAGGAAGCTCGTCGAGACGACTTCGCCAGGCAGCGAGGTATCGCCCTTGGAGCCCTCGGCGATCGATGCCGCTTCCGGCCGAAGCGCCAGCGAAATGCTGTCGCCGCCCTTCAGGCCGGCGATCGGCTCCTTCAGGGCAATCCGCTGTCCGCCGATGGTGACGGCACCGGTGGCGGGATCGGCAACCTTGCCTTCGATGATATTGAGCGTGCCGACGAAGGAAGCGACGAAGCGGGTCGCCGGCGTATTGTAGATCTCGAACGGCGTGCCGATCTGATCGGCGCGGCCGGCATTCATCACGACGATCCGGTCGGAGATCGACAGCGCCTCCTCCTGGTCGTGGGTGACGAACACCGTGGTGATACCGAGCTGCTGCTGGATCTGCCGGATCTCTTCACGCAGCGAGATGCGGATCTTCGCATCGAGTGCCGAGAGCGGCTCGTCGAGCAGCAGCACTTGCGGCTTCACGGCAAGCGCGCGGGCGAGCGCCACACGCTGCTGCTGGCCGCCGGACAGTTGATAGGGGAAGCGGTCCGCCAGGTGCTCGAGCTTGATGAGCCCGAGCATCTGCTTCACCCGTATGTCGATGTCCGTTTTGGAGGCGCCGGCGACCTTCAGGCCGAAGGCGACGTTGTCATGGACGTTCATGTTCGGGAACAGCGCATAGGCCTGGAACACCATGCCGATATTGCGCTGGTTAGGCTTCAGGGCACCTTGGTCCTTGCCGTTGATGACGACCGAGCCGCCGGATGGTGTCTCGAAACCGGCGATCATGCGCAGAATGGTGGTCTTGCCGCAGCCGGACGGGCCGAGGAAGGAGACGAATTCGCCCTTTTCGATCCCCATGTTGAAGTTGTGAACGACCTGAACCAGGCCGAAGGATTTCTGGATATTGGTCAGTGTCAGAAAAGCCATGTGATCAAGCCTTGGGCGAAGCGGATTTCTGGAAGCGGGAGACGAGCTGGATCAGCCCCATGCTCAGCCACGTGATTGCGAAAGCGATGACGGCGAGCGCCGAAGGCTCATAGGCCTTGTTGGCGCCGACGAGCTGCAGATAGGGACCGAAAGCCGGGCGGTTGAGCAGCGCCGCCATGGTGAATTCGCCCATGACGATGGCGAAGGTGATGAAGGCGCCGGAAAGCACGCCGCTCATCACATTCGGGAAGATGCAGCGGAAAAGGATCGTCGGCCATTTGGCGCCGAGGCTTTCTGCCGCCTCCGTCAGAGTCCTGACATCGATCGCCCGCATCGCCGTGTCGACGGCTCGGTACATGTAGGGAAGCGACAAGGTCATGTAGGAGAACATCAGCAGCGCGTTCGTGCCGGAGGTCGAGCCGGTGAGCGGCAGGATCGACGAGGAATTGTAGAGCCTCAGATAGCCGAAGACGATGACGATCGCGGGAATGACGAGCGGCAGCAGCGTGACGAATTCGACGATCGGGCGCACCTGCGGCAGGCGCAGCCGCACCCAGTAGGCCGTCGGCACCACGAGCAGCATGCCGAAGGCGATCGTCAGCACGGCCATCAGCATCGAATAGCCGAAGGTCTCGCGAAACTGGAGGTCGGCGAAAACCGATTCATAGGCATCGAAGGAATAGGCGCCGCGTCGCATGCGCAGCGAGAACTCCAGCGTGCCGAGCAGCGGAATGATGAAATAGCTGGCTCCGATGGCGATGGCGATCCAGGCGCCGAGGCGTTGTGCTTTCATTTCTGCCACCGTTCGGCGCGCATGCGCAGCCAGATATAGAGAATGTTGGAAATGCCGGTGATGACGATCATGCCGAGCGCGAGCGCGTAGCCGAGGTTCGGGTTGTGCAACACGTCGCCGCGGATCTGCGCGTAGAGCAGGATCGGCACGATGTTCAGCGAACTGCCAGTCAGCGCATAAGCCGTGGCGATGGCGCCGAAGGCATTGGCGAAGAGCAGGAGGGTCGTTCCGAGCAGGCTGGGCCACAGGATCGGCAGCGCCACCATGCGCCAATATTGCCAGGTGGAAGCGCCGAGGATTTCGGCCGCTTCGCGCCACTCCTTCTTGAGGCCGTCCAGCGCCGGGGTGAGGATCAGCACCATCAGCGGGATCTGGAAATACATATAGGTGATGGTGAGGCCGAAGAAGCTTAAGAGATTGAAGCCGGTTCCGTAGAGATTGAAGCCGAACCAGTCGCGCAGGAAGACGGTGACGAGCCCGGTGCGGCCGAGCGTCGAAAGAAACGCGAACGCCAGCGGCACCCCGGCGAAATTCGAGGCGACGCCGGAGAAGGTCAGCAGGCCGGAGCGAATCCAGTTCGGTACGCCGCCAAGCACGATCGCCCAGGCGAGGAAGAAGCCGATCAGCGCGCCGCCGAGCGAGGAGGCGACCGACACACGGATCGAGATCCAATAGGCGCTGAGGATCGTCGGCGTGAAGAGATCAGCGAGATTCTTGAAGGTGAAGGTTCCTTCGGGCGTCAGAAAGGCGCCGGTGACGAGATAGAGCGTCGGAACGATCAGGAACATCAGGGCGAAGATCGCAAACGGGGCTATCCCGAGCCAATCGATGACCGCTCGTTTGTTGATCAGGGGTGCGGTTGCTGTCGTCGTGGTCATGAAGGCTTCGATATTCCCGAGTCGAAGGAAACAGCCTCCCCGCCGATCGAGCGGGGAGGCATGGCAATGATTACTGAACGTTGGCGCCGACGACGCTGTCCCACTTGGTGGTGATCGCTTCCTTGCCCTTGGCCTGCTCGTCGAGCGTCGGGAAGACGGCCTTTTCATAGGCCGCTGCCGGCGGCAGCTTGTCGAGCATTTCCTGCGGGATCTTGCCATTCTTGGCGAGATCGTTGAAGCGGATCGGGTGGCAATAGCCCTTCAGCCAACCGAGCTGGCCTTCGTCCGAGTAGAGATATTCCATCCACAGCTTGGCGGCATTCGGATGCGGAGCGAAGGCCGAGATCGCTTGCACATAGACGCCGGCGACGACGCCGGAGGCCGGAACGACGACTTCGACCGGCGGGTTGCCGTTCAGGCTGTCGCGCCAGGAGAGGCCGTTATAGTCCCAGGCGATGATGATCGGAGTCGAGCCCTGTGCGAGCGAAGCGGACTTGCCGATGACCGGAACGAAATTGCCGGCCTTGTTGACTTCCGCGAAGAAGGCGAGGCCTGCTTCACCGGCCTTGGCCGCATCCTTTTCGCCAGCGGCGAGACCAGCGGCGTAGACGGCCTGCACGGCCTGGTTCGAAGCGCGCGGATCGCCGGCGAGAGCGACCGCGTTCGCGTAGTCCGACTTCTTGAGATCGGCCCAGTCCTTCGGCACTTCCTTGACGATATCGGTGTTCACGATGAAGGAGAGAACACCGTAGTAGTCGCCGTACCAGAAGCCTTCCGGATCCTTGGCGCTGTCCGGGATCGTATCCCAAGTCGAGACCTTGTAGGGCTGGATCAGGCCTTCGGCCTTGGCAGAGGGGCCGAAGGACAGGCCGACATCGATCACGTCGGGCGCCTGCGGGCCGGTATTGCCCTTGTTGGCCTTGATGGCTTCGATCTCGTCGCCGGAGCCGGCGTCCGGGTTCAGTTCGTTGACCTCGATGCCGTACTTCGCCTTGAAGCCGGCGATGACATCGCCGTATCCGCACCAGGTGTGCGGCAGCGCGATGGTTGTGAGCGTGCCTTCCTTCTTGGCGGCGGCGATAAGCTCTTCGCTCGGCTCGGCAGCGGCCACGGCCGTGGTTGCCAGCAAAATGGCGGTCGAGAGCGAGAGCAGGCGTTGAGTCTTTGAAATCACTGGCGTTCTCCTTATCGGTTTTCAGTCAATTTCGGCGATGCTGTTAAAGCGGCGCGATGAAACTTGTGTGACAGGCCATTTTCCCGTTTGCGGCGAGAAGGCCGCCTCGGGAGGCGGGTGTTCCAAGCGGTGCACGGCGCGCCTTGCACCTCCACTTCTTCCTCCGGACATTCAGTCTTCGACCGGCACCTCCTAACCTGGCTTGCGAAAGATGCGGGTCGAATCGAAGAGGCCCTCGAGCGTTTTCATTCGATCCCTCGTCTCGTCCCAATTCGAGCTTTGCACCGCCTCGATCAACGCCTCTACGAGAAACAGCAGCATGACCGAGCTGTCCCAGGCTGAGGGCACCTCGATCTGGGCGCGGAAGACCTTGGAGGCGGACTTGGCGACGGGCGAACCCCATTGGTCGGTGAAGAGGATGATCTCGACGCCGCGGCTGCGCGCGGAACGGGCGAGGGTCTCCATTTCCTGTTCATAGCGGCGGATATCGAACAGGATGAGGACGTCGCCCTGTTTCATGTCGAGGACGTAGTGCGGCCAGGAACTCGGATTGGCAGCGATCTGCGTGACGCCGGTTCGGATGACCTGGAGATGGGTGAAGAGATAGTCCGCCATCGAGCGGGTGATACGGCCCCCGACGAGATAGATATTCCGCTTCCGATCGGCGATGAAGGCAGCCGCCTGATCGAATTCGCCGGGCTCAATCTGCGAAAGCGTCTGGCGCATGTTGCCCATGATGGCATCGGCGAAGCGGTTGAGGATGTGGGTGCCCGGTGCGCTCGCTGCCCAGCGATCGTGCTTGGCGATCGGATTGGAGATCGTCGCCTCCAATTCCTGGTGGAGCCTTGACTGAAAATCGGGAAAGCCGCGGAAACCGAGCTTCTGAACCATGCGCGCCACCGTCGGCGTCGAAACGCCGGCGTTCTCGGCGACCGTGGTGATCGAGCCGAGCCCGGAGACCGGATAGTTGTCGAGAAGTGTCTCCGCCAAACGCTTCTCGGCGCGCGTCAGCGCCGCGAAATGTGCGTTGATCACATCCGACACCGTCATGGATGCCGTGTTGCCGTTCAATATCATGCCCCTCAGCCGGTCTTTGCCAGCTTGAAGGAAATTAAACATCGTCGGCGCAATCGGAGTCAATCAAAATCTGAAGAGATCGTTTCAGATTTTGATTGACACTCGCCGATTCGTGAAGAATTCTTTTCATTGTGATCGTCTGACGAGGCAATGGGGGCCGGTTTTGACGGGGCTTTTGACGCAGGCAGAGGGCGACCCGGTCGCCATTGAGAATGGCGATGCGAAGGGAGATTTCCTCTTCGTCTGCGAGCACGCGTCCAGCCGTCTGCCCGAGCGTCTTGGAACGCTCGGCCTCCCCAAGGAAGCGCTTGAGAGCCACATTGCCTGGGACCCAGGCGCGCTGGCGGTTTCGAGGCTGCTTGCCGGGAAGCTGGACGGGACGCTCATCCATCAGCGCTTTTCGCGCCTCGTCTATGACTGCAACAGGCCGCCCGAGTCCGATGCGGCCACGCCCGTCGTCAGCGAGGTCTATGAGGTCCCGGGGAACCGGGCGATGTCTGCTGCGGAGCGTCAGGCGCGGGTCGACGAGGTCTATCTGCCGTTCCACGAGACGGTGTCCGAGTTCGTCGCGGCCCGCAAGGCGGTTGGCCGGCAACCCATCCTCGTCACCATGCACAGCTTCACGCCGGTCTACTTCGGCAAATCGCGCAGCGTAGAACTCGGCATCCTGCACGACGCCGACAGTCGGCTCGCCGATCGCATGCTGGCGGTCGCCACCACCGGAGAGGTCGCATACGACATCCGCCGCAACGAGCCCTACGGGCCGGCAGACGGGGTAACGCACAGCTTGATAGAATACGGCGTCCGTCATGGGCTGCCGAACGTGATGATCGAGATCAGGAACGATCTCATTCGCAACGAAGTCGGCCAGAGGGTCATGGCCGATTATCTGGGAGGGCTGCTCGCCAGAAGCGCGGCCGCCCTTCCGAAAAAATAAAGACCCAGGGGAGCGGCGAAGCCGCGGTCCTGTTCCTGTGGCGGAGCAGGTGGTGACGTGACCTTTCGCAATGGCGCGCCGGGTCAGGAGAAACAGGGGAAAAAGATGTCAGACTATTCCGAAACCGATAAGAAGCAGGATCTGCACATCCTGCACTCGATGGGCTACGCCCAGGAACTCGAGCGGCGCATGAGCCAGTTCTCGAATTTCGCCGTATCCTTCTCGATCATTTGTATCCTATCCGGCGGCATAAACTCGCTGGCGCAGGCGACCGCCGGCGCCGGCGGAGCGGCGATCGGCATCGGCTGGCCGCTCGGATGCTTCATCTCGCTCGTCTTTGCCGTCGCGATGGCGCAGATCAGCTCGGCCTATCCGACGGCCGGCGGCCTCTATCACTGGGGCTCGATCCTCGGGAACCGCTTTACCGGCTGGCTGACGGCCTGGTTCAATCTGCTTGGCTTGGTGACGGTTCTCGGCGCCATCAATGTCGGCACCTATTATTTCTTCATGGGTTCTTTCGGGACACCCTATTTCGGACTGGAAGACACGACCGCGACCCGCATCATTTTCCTGGCGATCATCACCGGCGCGCAGGCGCTTGTGAACCACATGGGCATCGGCCTGACGGCGAAGCTTACCGACTTCTCGGGCTATCTGATCTTCGCCACCTCGATCCTGCTGGCGATTGTCTGCCTGGCTGCCGCCGACACCTACGAGGTCGGGCGGCTGTTCACTTTCTCGAACTATTCCGGAGAAGCCGGTGGCAACGTCTGGCCGCAGACCTCCGGAACCTGGGTGTTCCTGCTCGGCCTGCTTCTGCCGATCTACACGATCACCGGCTATGACGCTTCGGCTCACACGTCGGAGGAGACGGTCAAGGCAGCGGAATCGGTGCCGCGCGGCATGGTCTCCTCGGTGCTCTGGTCGGCGCTCTTCGGCTACATCATGCTGTGCGCCTTCGTGCTGATGATCCCGAACATGGACGAGGCTGCCAAACAGGGCTGGAACGTTTTCTTCTGGGCAATGGACGCGCAGGTCCACCCGCTCATCAAGGACATCCTCTACCTCGCCATCTTCGTCAGCCAATGGCTGTGCGGCCTGGCAACTGTCACCTCGGTCTCGCGCATGATCTTCGCCTTCTCGCGCGACGGCGGCCTGCCGGCCTCCAAGCCGCTCTCGAAGGTGAGCCCGACCCATCGCTCGCCGGTTGCGGCCATCTGGACGGGTTCGGTTCTCTCGGTGCTGTTCGTCTGGGGCTCGTCGCTCGTATCGATCGGTGAGACGCCGGTCTATACGATCGTCGTGTCCTGCACCGTCATCTTCCTGTTCTTCTCCTTCGCGATCCCGATCACGCTCGGCCTTTTCGCCTGGGGAACCTCGAAGTGGGACAAGATGGGGCCTTGGAACCTCGGCGAGGGCATGTTCAAGCTCTTCGCCATCCTGTCGATCATCGCGATGGTGCTGATCTTCGTCCTCGGCATCCAGCCGCCGAATGACTGGGCGCTCTACATTACCGTCGGCTTCCTTGTCGTCACCGGCATCATCTGGTTCGGTTTCGAGAGCCGCCGCTTCCGCGGGCCGCCGATCGGCGCTGAGGTCGCGCGCCGCCAGGCCGAGATCGCCGCCGCTGAAAAGGCGGTCGGCGAGGTCTAAGGACAATACAAGAGGCGGAGGTCGCGTCCGCGATCTCCGCTTCCTATTTGCGGCTACAGCGCCGTGCGTCTGTTCAGACGCACAAAGGACGCTGCAGCACTTTGAGTTGCTGCATATTTCTGTCGTTAAATCAGCTGCGCGTTAACGACATATGCAGTGGGAACGGCCGCGCCGAAACATGGGATTTGCTTCATGAGCTACTCGTTCGATGAATTGAAAGAGGATGTTGCCGCCGGGCGCATCGACACGGTGCTCGCCTGCCAGGTGGACATGCAAGGCCGCCTGATGGGCAAGCGCTTTCACGCGCAGTATTTCGTCGATAGCGCCTGGAAGGAAACGCATAGCTGCAACTACCTGCTGGCGACCGACATCGAGATGGAGACCGTGCCCGGCTACAAGGCGACCAGTTGGGAGAAGGGCTACGGCGACTACACGATGAAGCCGGACCTTGCGACGCTTCGGCGCATTCCCTGGCTGGAAGGCACGGCGCTGGTTCTCTGCGACGTTCTCGATCACCATACGCACGAGGAAGTGCCGCATTCGCCGCGCGCCATCCTCAAGAAGCAGATCGCACGGCTCGAAGCCATGGGGCTGAAGGCCTTCATGGCGAGCGAGCTCGAATTCTTCCTGTTTGATCAGTCCTACGACGATGCGCGGCTCTCCGGCTACCGCGACCTGCAACTCGCCAGCGGCTACAACGAGGACTACCACATCTTCCAGACCACCAAGGAAGAGGATGTGATGCGGGCGATCCGCAACGGACTCCAGGGCGCCGACATTCCGGTCGAGAATTCCAAGGGCGAGGCGTCTGCCGGCCAGGAGGAGATCAACGTCCGCTATGCCGACGCGCTGACGATGGCCGACCGGCACGCCATCATCAAGAATAGCTGCAAGGAGATTGCCTGGTCGCGGGGCAAGGCGATCACCTTCCTTGCCAAGTGGAACTACTCCGCCGCCGGCTCGTCGTCGCACGTCCACCAGTCCCTCTGGAGCGTCGACGGCAAGACGCCGCTGTTCTACGACAAGGAGGGGCAATACGGCATGTCCGAGCTGATGCGGCAGTACGTGGCCGGGTTGCTCGCCCATGCGAGCGAGATCACCTATTTCCTGGCGCCCTACATCAATTCCTACAAGCGCTTCATGGCCGGGACCTTCGCGCCCACAAAGGCGATCTGGAGCAAGGACAACCGCACCGCCGGCTATCGCCTGTGCGGCGAAGACACCAAGGCGATCCGCATCGAATGCCGCGTCGGCGGCTCCGACCTCAACCCCTATCTCGCCTTCGCCGCCTTGCTCGCAGCCGGCATATCCGGCATCGAGAACAAGATGCAACTGGAGGCGCCCTTCGTCGGCGATGCCTATCAGGGCAAGGAGGTGCGCGAAATTCCACACACGCTGCGGGCGGCGGCCGAAGCGTTGACGGGGTCGAAGATGCTGCGGGAGGCCTTCGGCGAAGAGGTCATCGACCACTATACCCGCGCCGCCCGGTGGGAGCAGGAGGAATACGACCGGCGTGTCACCGACTGGGAGGTCGCACGCGGGTTTGAGAGGGCTTAGGTATTTGCGGCTTTACCCCTCCCCAACCCCTTCCCACGAGGGGGGGCTTTGCTGGCGTCACCGCCCTGCCCAAGCTCAGCGCCTCAACAGCTGGTACGCCTGAGCTATTGTTGGAAGGAAGTGCCGCGACCCCTCCCACTTGTGGCGAGGGGTTGGGAGGAGTCTTTATTTTGAAAGCAGAAACAGGAAGACGATCATGACGATGATCAGATGCATTTCGCCGGTCAATGGCGAGGTCTATGCCGAGCGGCCGGCAATGCCGCTGGAGCTTGCCAGACAGGCGGTGGCGCAGGCGCGGCTGGCGCAGAAGAGCTGGTCGAAGCGGCCGCTCGACGAGCGCGTCAAGCTGGTGCTTGCCGGTGTGGCTCGTCTCAACGAGATGGTCGACGAGGTGGTGCCGGAACTTGCCTGGCAGATGGGCCGGCCGGTCCGCTATGGTGGCGAGTTCAAGGGCTTCAACGAGCGCTCCAACTACGTCGCCTCGATCGCGGCCGACGCGCTGAAGCCGCTCATCGTCGAGGAGAGCGACCGTTTCGAGCGGCGCATCGAGCGCGAGCCGCATGGCGTCGTCTTCGTCATCGCGCCGTGGAACTATCCCTACATGACGGCGATCAACACGGTGGCGCCGGCGCTGATGGCCGGCAATACGGTGATCCTCAAGCATGCCAGCCAGACGATCCTCGTCGGCGAGCGCATGGTGCGTGCCTTCGTCGAGGCGGGTGTGCCGGCCGATGTCTTCCAGAACCTTTTCCTCGACCATCAGACGACCGCGGCGCTGATTGCCGCGAACACCTTCGATTTCATCAACTTCACCGGCTCGGTCGAGGGCGGGCGCTCGATCGAGCGCGCGGCGGCCGGCACCTTTACCGGCCTCGGCCTCGAGCTTGGCGGCAAGGATCCCGGCTACGTGATGGAGGACGCCGATCTCGATGCGGCTGTCGATACGTTGATGGACGGCGCCACCTACAATTCCGGCCAGTGCTGCTGCGGTATCGAGCGCATCTATGTGCACGAATCGCTCTATGACGCTTTCGTCGAGAAATCGGTCGCCTGGGTTTCCAACTACAAGCTCGGAAACCCGCTCGATCCGGAAACGACACTCGGGCCAATGGCGAATAAGCGGTTTGCGGCAACCGTCCGTAACCAGATCGCCGATGCCGTATCGAAGGGCGCCAGGGCGCTGATCGATCCGAAGCGTTTCCCTGAGGACGACGGCGGCGCCTATCTCGCGCCGGAGGTCCTCGTCGATGTCGATCACTCGATGGAGTTCATGCGCGAGGAAACCTTCGGGCCGGCGGTCGGCATCATGAAGGTGAAGAGCGACGCCGAGGCGATCGAACTGATGAACGACAGCCAGTATGGTCTTACCGCATCGCTCTGGACCAAAGATGCCGAGCGCGCCGCAAGCATCGGCCGCGAGCTTGAGACCGGCACGGTCTTCATGAACCGCGCCGACTATCTCGACCCGGCACTTTGCTGGACCGGCGTCAAGGAGACAGGTCGCGGCGGCTCGCTGTCAATGCTCGGCTTCCACAATCTCACCCGTCCGAAATCCTTCCATCTGAAGAAAGTCACAGCATGACGATCACCGCCAACTGGAGCTATCCGACCGCCGTCAAGTTCGGAGCCGGCCGCATCAAGGAGCTTGCCGACCATTGCAAGGCCGCCGGCATGAAGAAGCCGCTGCTGATCACCGACCGCGGGCTTGCGTCGATGCCGATCACGCAGAACGCGCTCGATATTCTGGAAGCTGCTGGCCTTGGGCGTGCCCTCTTCGCCGAGGTCGACCCGAACCCGAACGACGTCAATCTCGAGGCCGGGATCAAGGCCTTCAAGGATGGCGGCCATGACGGTGTCGTCGCCTTCGGCGGCGGCTCTGGCCTGGATCTCGGCAAATGCGTGGCCTTCATGGCCGGCCAGACCCGGCCGGTCTGGGACTTCGAGGATATCGGCGACTGGTGGACGCGCGCCAGCGTCGATGGCATCGCACCGATCGTCGCCGTGCCGACGACGGCTGGCACCGGCTCCGAAGTGGGCCGCGCCAGCGTCATCACCAATTCGGCGAGCCACGTGAAGAAGGTGATCTTCCACCCGAAATTCCTGCCGGCCGTGACGATCTGCGACCCGGAACTGACGGTCGGCATGCCGAAGGTCATCACCGCCGGCACCGGCATGGACGCCTTTGCCCATTGCCTGGAGGCCTATTCCTCGCCCTTCTATCATCCGATGTCGGCAGGCATCGCGCTCGAAGGCATGCGGCTTGTCAAGGAATACCTGCCGCGCGCCTACAAGGACGGCACGGACATCGAGGCGCGCGCCAATATGATGAGCGCGGCGGCGATGGGCGCGGTCGCATTCCAGAAGGGGCTCGGGGCGATCCACTCGCTTTCGCACCCGGTCGGCGCGATCTACAACACCCATCATGGGATGACGAATGCCGTGGTGATGCCGCCGGTGCTGCGCTTCAACCGGCCAGCGATCGAGGAGAAGATCGCGCGGGCGGCCGCCTATCTCGGCATCGCCGGCGGCTTCGACGGCTTCTATGACTATGTGCTGCAACTGCGCGAGGAACTCGGCGTGCCGGACAAGCTCTCTGCACTCGGGGTCGGCACTGATCGAGTCGGCGAGATGGCGGAGATGGCGATCGCCGACCCGACCGCCGGCGGCAATCCGGTGGAACTGACGCTCGACGCTGCAAAGAAGCTCTTTGCCGAGTGCATCTGAGCCATCGCATTAATTTTTTCGAGGCCCGGGAATCGTTGATTTCCCGGGCTTTTTTATCGGAAAGCCGCAAGCCGTCGGCGGCGCCGGTTAATCTTTGCCAGCCAAAATTTCCATTTTGTTAACCATCTTCTGAAAGGTTCTGTTAACCGAACCTGCACCTGAGCCCAAGGCGACGGGGCACTGAGAGAATGAGGTGACGAGATGGCGGTCATTACTTTGGCCAATGCAAAGGGCGGCGCCGGCAAGACGACGGCTGCCCTGATCCTGGCGTCGGAACTGGCCAGGCAGGGCAACCGCGTGGTGATCCTGGATGCGGATCCGCAGCGGTGGATCACCAGCTGGTCGGAAGTCTCCGGCTACATCGCCAATCTCGAGGTGATCTCGCACATTACGCCCGCCTCGTTGCCCTGCCATATCCGCGAACTGAAAGACGAGGCAGATTACATCGTGGTCGATCTTGCCGGTGCCAGGGACGCGATCGTCGCGCTGGCACTCGGGCTTTCAGATCAGGTGCTGATCCCGGTGCAGGGTTGTGCCATGGACGCGCGCGGCGCAGTCCAAATCCTGGAGCTCATTCGCCAGATCGAACAGAAGGCCAGGGTGCGCATCAACCACTCGGTGGTCCTGACGCGCGTCAACTCCCTAGTGACGACGCGGGCGCTGCAGGCGATCAAGGCGCTGCTCGCCTCGCGCGGCGTTTCTGTCCTCGACACGCCGATTATCGAACGCGCCGCCTATCGGGAGATCTTCGAACTGGGCGGCACCTTGCAGACCATGGACCCAAACCGCGTCAGCAATCTCGACAAGGCGCGCGAAAACGCATTCGCGCTCGCCAGCGAGGTGCAAAGCCTGCTGCCGGTAACGCCACGCCGTGCCCTTATGTCTCGCTTGCGCTCCTTGCCGCGGGCAGCTTAAACGCCACTCCGCCCCGATTGCCTCCCAAGGCCGACCGGAACTGACATACAGCGCCGCGCGTCTTATCAGACGCGCAAAGGTGGCTGTAGCACTTTGATTTGCTGAATGTCTTTGTCCTTAAATCGAGGTCGGTTTAAGGAGACATGCAGTAGGTCGTTCCGGTCGAAATCCTTCCGTCAGAACCGCCTGTCTATGAAATGCTTGGCCTGGGCGCCGGCGTGGTAGAAGGCGGATTTCACGTTCCGCCAGGGATCCGGCGTGATCGGGGTCTCGGCGAGCGGGATCGCCGAGACGTCGCCCGTGACATGCCGGGCAAGGGCGCGGCCGAAGACCGTGCCGGGGGCGATGCCGCGGCCGTTGTAGCCGCTGACGGAAACGACATTCGGCGCCAGCGCGTGCATGACCGGCAGGTGATTGGTGGTCATGCCGATCCGGCCGTCCCACCAATATTCGAAGCGGAAATCGCCGATATAGGGGAAGAGCTTGCGCACGGAGCGCGCCGCGAAGGCGCGATGCGTCCCCGCGGCCATCGCGTCGAGGCGGCCGATCGAGCCGAAGATCAACCGGTTCTGCCGGTCCATGCGGAACGAGGTCATGACGAGGCCCGTGTCCCAGCCGCCCTTGCGCTCGGGGAGAATTCGGCCGGCGACATCGTGCGGCAGCGGATTGGTCGCGAATTGAAAATAGGGAAGGACCGTGAGTTCCTGCGTCTGTGTCCTCCAGGGCGCGCCGTCTATGAGCGCGCCATAGGCCTCGGTAGCGACGATGACATGCCGAGCGGTCAACGTGCCGCGACCGGCCCAAAGCTTCCAGACGTCGCCGCTGCGCTCGGCGGCAACCAGCGGCGTTTCCGTGAAGATCTGGGCACCTGCCTTCAGCGCTGCCCGGGCCAGCCCGCGCGCATAGGCGAGCGGCTGGATCGTGCCGGCCCGCCGGTCGAGCAATGCGCCAGTGAAGCCTTCGGCGCCTGAAAGCATCCTGGCCTTTTCCGCCGGAAGCGCCTCAACGGGGGCGCCCAGCTTCCGCCATTGCGCTTCGCGCTCGGTGATCTCTTTGAGCCCTTCCGGCCCGACCGCCATGTGCAGCGTTCCGTTGCGGACCGCCTCGCACTCAATGCGATGACGCTCGACAAGATCGTAGACAAGCGATGGGCCGTGGCCGAGCTCATTCAGCAGGCGGCCGCCGGCTTGAGCACCGAGAGTGGCGAGAAGATCGTCCGGCTTCACCCACATGCCGGCATTGACCAGGCCGACATTGCGGCCGGAGCCGCCGTAGCCGATCATGCGCGCCTCGATCACCACGGCCTTGACGCCCATTTCGGCGAGGTGAAGGGCGGCCGAGAGTCCGGTGAAGCCTCCGCCGATGATCGCCACATCCGCAGCTATATCACCGCCGAGACGGCCTGTTTCGGGTGCGGCTGGAGCCGTTGCATGCCAGAGATTGGGAAGAGGGCGCTCCATCGCCATTGCGGGCCATTCCTTTGCGGTAATCGAGGGATTCTTTGCCTTTGATAGAACCATCGCGGCAAAGTTCTTCATGACAATGTTTCATTAAGTCATGAAGACCAACAATGCCGGGCAAAGTGAAAGAGGCGGCGACCCCTCGCGCGGCTCCGCCTCACCTGTGGTGGGGGCGAACTCTTAATAAGGAGTCAAAACATCTGCTGAGTCGGCTGAAATCGGCGCCCCCGGCTCGTCGACGAATTCCACAGTCACACCAGGGCTCACCATCTTTCCAAGTTCGGTCGCGTCCCAGTTGGTCAGGCGGATACAGCCGTGGCTCTGGGTCTTGCCGATCTTCGAAGGATCGGGCGTGCCGTGAATGCCGTAGGTCGGCCTCGATAGCGCAATCCAGACGGTGCCTACCGGGCCGTTCGGTCCCGGCTGCAGCGTCAGGATCTTGTTGTTGGCGCCCTGCTGGAAGTTGATCTTCGGATTGTAAGTGTAACCCGGATTGAAGGCGATCCGCTCGACCGAGACCGTGCCCGACGGTGAAGGCGTATCAGCCGAACCGATGGTGGCGGGGTAGGCGGCGATGAGCTTGCCGGCATCGTCATAGGCGAACACCTGCTTGCGCCCCTTGTCGGCGATGATCCGTGCCACCTTTCCGGACTTGTTCGCTCCGGGATTGATGACCTTGATCGTTGTGCCCGGGATGGAGAAGTCGACGCCCGGATTAAGCTCGCGCAGGTAGTTCTCGTCCATATGGAATTTCTCGCCGAGCATCTCGGCGGTGGACGTGAAGGAAAGATGCGGAAGCTGCGCCTTGTGGGCATAGTCTTCGGGGATGGCAGCGACATAGGGGCCGGCTGCGTCGGCGGCGGTGATCGTGTAGGTGGTGATCGGAAGGCCGCCATTGAAGCGCAGCCGTTCAAGAATGTCTTCGGTGTTGTTGGGGTCGAGTTTTTCGCCGGTCGCCTGCTGCCAGGCCTCAATCGCCTTGGTGACGTTGGAACCCATTTTGCCGTCGATGACCCCGGGCGAGAAGCCTTCGCGGTCGAGGAAGACTTGAAGGGCGGTGATTTCGGCGCGCGATTTGCCCTTCATTTCGATCGCCGGCGGCATCGGTTGGCCCAAAGGATCCTGGTACTGCGGATCGTAGGCGGCCTGTTCCTCGCTGAGTGATGGAAGGCTGTTCGGCAGTTCCTCGCGTTCGACCGGGGCAGGGGTCGCGTCGCGATAGTCGGGAACGGTGCCGGTGTATTCACCGGGCTCGGAATAGCCGTAGCCGCGCTCGCGCTCGTTGGAATAGCCGTCGTCGCCGTATTGGCGGCGGCGCACGTCGTAGCCGTCATTCGGCACGACGGTGGCGACGACGTTGCCCCAGGGATCCACAAGCACCGTGCGGCCGCGGCGGTCGCGCACCGCCTGAACCTCGTCCGGCCCGGGCACATAGTCCAGAATATCGCCCTCGGGAGTAACCAGCATCACATCGCCGCCTCCCCAATAGCCGCCGTAGCCATCCTGGGCGCGGGCGGGCACGAGCTCCACGGCCAGAAGGCCGAGTGCGGCGAGAAGCGAAAGGCCGGTGCGGGTCGCTGACAAGTTGGAACCTGTTTTCATGGTGGCTGCTTTGCGGCGGTACATACCGATTCCGACGTTAATGTGAAAAAAGTGAATTCATCATGAACGATCCCTTAAATCTAATTAGGCGAGCCTCCGAGCCGTTGCAACACCCGACCTCTGTCGGAAGACCGGAATCACCTGGCGAGCCATTGAATTCATAACGTTTTTCCTCCCGGAAGGTTCAATACGAAAGAGCGGCCACCTCAGCGGGACGACTGCGCTATCATGCGTTCACGATCCGTGATTCTGGGTGCGGGCAGGAGGCGAGAATAGAGACCATCTTGAGTGCCTATCACGGCAGGGAGAGCCATCTCCTGTTCGACCGCTCCTCGGCGCTCGACATTGCCGCTTTCCTTACGGACGGCATCGATCTGTCGCCGGGAGCGGCGATTCCCTCCGACGGCGACCCGCGGATCGACCGGGCTCTGGCCGGGTTTCTTTTCACCTGCGGCCCCGACCACATCCGTCATCCGGAGCCGGTTGCGGGACGTGACGATCAGGTATGCTATCCGTTGCACGGGTCGCTCGCCGGTACGGCGGTCAGCTGGACGGAGATGTCGGCCGATGGCTTGCGCTGCTCGGCGCTCACGGAAGTCGATCTTGCCTGCGGTGGCAGGGCGGCGATCGAGCGTGTCTGGCAGGTCCACGGGAATGGGCGCGGTGTGATGCTCAAGGACCGCGTCGTCAATATCGGCGCGTCCGCCTTCGCGCCGATGATGATGTACCACATGAACATCGGCGGCCGGCTGCTTGGCGATGAAACGCGGATTGACAGTGCCTCGGTGGAGGGCGGGTCGCTTGCCTGGCGGTTCGGGGAAGGCGAGAGCGCGCATTTCTGCCGGACCGCGGTCGCCGGCGAAGACCCCTGGGCGGAGGTTTCGCTCTCTTCGCTGCCCGGGCTTCAAGGGCGCGCCTTGCATGTGCGGTTCCTGACCGACACTCTGCCTTTCCTGCAGATGTGGCGCTGTCAACGCGGCGGCGCCAATGTCGTCAGCATCGAGCCGGCATCGCACCGAATTGCCAAGCGGGTTGAACTCTCGGCCGCCGGCGAGCTCGATCTGCTTGAGCCGGGACAGTTACGCGATTACGCGCTTGCCTTCGGCGTCGTCTGAAATCGCTTCGCGATTGACGCCGGCGGGCGTGCGGCCTACACCAAGGCAACGCAGTCTTGAGGAAGCGACATCATGGACATTCGCCAGATCAACGATGAATATTCGGTCTCCGGCCAGATCACGATCGAGGATCTCGACGAGATCAAGGCGCTCGGTTTCAAGTCCATCGTCTGCCACCGTCCGGATTTCGAGGCTCCCGACCAGCCGACCTTCGACGCGATTGCCGCGCGTGCCCAGGAACTCGGGCTGGACTTTGCCCATATCCCCGTCGGCCCGATGGGCGTAACGGCCGATGCGGTGACCCGCATGGTCGACGCGCTCGACGAGTTCGAGCGCCCCATGCTCGGCTATTGCCGCTCCGGCGCCCGCTCGACGGCCGTCTACCAGCAGACGCAGCATATTCGCAGCTAGGCCGGCGCGCCGATCGATCGTCCGTTGGGCGGCGAAGATCGGGCGGGCGAACGGCCGCTTTTCGCTGTTTCCCGCCGGCATTCGGTGCTATATTGGATATGTTCGATCGAGGGTGCCGGCGCCCTTTGAAGATCGTTCGCTTGGAGCGCGCTTGGCCCAAACAAGCGCGCTTTTGCGTTTCTGACGCTGTTACCTGCCCGTCGCGTAAATAGTTGCGGTTCGCCGTCCCGTCGGACGCGCGAGGGTCTCGGCGCACGGCTTCATAGAGGAGATCGGCCATGGATCCTTTCAATAGTTTCAGAGATTATCCGATCCTTCCCGGCCATGTCGCGATCCTTGAAGGCGTTCTGCATCGCGCTCTGGAAGAGCGCAATGTGTCGATCGGCAGCGAGGAGGCCGACGAACTCGCCAGGAAAATCGTCAAGCTTTATCAGACCGGCGTCAAAGACGGGGACCAGCTTTGGGAGATGATCCGGACAGTCTGAAAAGCGCCAGGAAGTGCCGACGCCCGCTCCCGGCCGGGCTCTCATTTAGGCGCCCCTCTTTTCCCCCTCAGCCCTTCCGTATTTCGCTCAGCGTGCGCGTCGGCGTGATCGCCTCCGGGTCGAGCTTTATCTCGATGATCGCCGGCCTGCCGCTGGCACGCGCTCTCAGGAATGCCTCCGCAAACTCTTCCGTGCGTTCGACCGTCTCGCCATGGCCGCCATAGGCGCGTGCAAGCGCCGCAAAATCCGGATTTGTCAGGTCCGTGGCGCTGACACGGCCGGGATATTCCCGCTCCTGATGCATGCGGATCGTGCCGTAGATGCCGTTATTGATGACGAGCACGATGATCGGCAGGACGTAACGAACCGCCGTGGCGAATTCCTGCCCATGCATCAGGAAACAGCCGTCGCCGGCAAAGCAGATGACCTCACGGCGTGGGTGAAGCTGTTTCGCGGCGACCGCTGCCGGCAGGCCGTATCCCATGGAGCCGGAGGCCGGCGCGGCCTGCGTGCCGTAGCGGCGGAAGCGGTGGAAGCGGTGCAGCCAGGTGGCATAGTTGCCGGCGCCATTGGTGAAGATCGCGTCCGGCGCCGTGTTCGCCTCGATCCAGTTCATGATCGGCCCCATCTGCACTTCGCCCGGCCCGGTCTCCGGCGGCGTCGACCATTTGAGATAGGTCTCGTGCATGGCGGCCGTGCGCTGCGCCCAGACGGGCGTCACGCTGGGCTCTATCCCCGCTAGTGCAGCGACGAAGTCGCGCGGGCTCGCGGCGATCGCCAGGTCCGGCCGATAGACGCGGCCGAGCTCGGACGGGTCCGGATGGACATGCACCAGCGTCTGCTTCGGATAGGGGACATCGAGGAGGGTATAGGAGGACGAGGGCATTTCCGAGAAGCGGCCGCCCAGAAGCAGGACGAGATCCGCCTCCTTGATTTCCTTTGCCAGCGCCGGGCTGACGCCGATGCCGACATCGCCGGCATAACTGGGGTGCAGGTGATCGAAGAGCATTTGACGGCGGAAGGAGCAGCCGACCGGGAGATGCCAGCGTTCGGCGAATTGCTGGAATTCGGCGACGCTTTCGGCCGACCAGCGGGTGCCGCCGATAATGGCGATCGGACGCTTCGCCTCCGCGAGGAGATCGGCGAGCCGAGCGATCTGGCTCTCTCCCGGATGGCTTTCGACCGGCTGGTAGGGGCGGGCGGCTGGAGCTTCCGTACTCTCCGTCAGCATGTCTTCCGGCAGCGTCAGCACCACCGGCCCGGGACGGCCGGAGGTCGCGACGGCAAAGGCGCGGGTGACGAATTCAGGTATGCGTGCCGGATCGTCGATCTCGCCCACCCATTTGGCGACCTCGGTGAGGGCGCGTCGGTATTCGATCTCCTGGAAGGCCTCGCGTTCGCGGGCGTCGCGCTGGACCTGGCCGATGAAGAGGATCATCGGGATCGAATCCTGGCGGGCGACGTGAAGCCCGGCCGAGGCATTGGTGGCGCCGGGGCCGCGCGTGACCATGCAGATCCCGGGCTCTCCGGTCAGGCGGCCCCAGGTGTCCGCCATCATTGCCGCACCGCCCTCCTGGCGGCAGACGACGACGTCGATGTCGGTGTCGTAGAGCGCATCCAAAACGGCCAGATAGCTTTCGCCCGGCACGCAGGAGATGCGCTTGACGCCATTTGCGATGAGCGCCTCGACCACCAATTGCCCGCCCGTCTTCATATCAGCACCTCCCAATGCTTTCCGTTCGATCAGATCGCCGGCGTTCGGGATCCGTCATGTTGTTTCGCCTATGCGGTTCCTCGCCCCGACGGCCTTCAGGCACCAGCGGGCGAAATCTTCCGTCGCGATTTCACGGCCGATTTCGTTGAGCGTCTCGTGGCGCATTCCCTCATAGATGGTGACCGTCACGTCGGTCATGCCGCGCGCCTTCATGCGTCGGCCGAGCCAGTCGACAACGTCGCCATTCAAGGTTGAGGGATCGGCGCTGCCGCCGACCAGATGGACCGGCAGCCTCGCCGGCAAGCGGGCGAGCCGGTCGGGCCGGGCGCCGGCAAAGGCAAGTTCGAAGACGTCGATCCAGAGCGACACGCTTGCATCGAAGCCGCAGAGCGGATCGGCAATATACTTGGCAACTTCATCCTCATCGCGCGACAGCCAGTCGAAATCGGTTTTCCGAGCGGCAATGGTCTTGCTCCAGGCGCCGAAGGTGAGTTTCGAAAGCAGCGGGCTTGGAACGTCCGAGCCTTTCAGCATCCGTTCGATCGCCAGGATCAGCTGGCCGCCGCGGCCGGCAAGACCGGGGCGAAAGTTGGAGTTCCAGACGGCCAGCGCGTCATAAAGTTCCGGATGGGTCTCGGCAGCGTTGAGGGCGATCAGCCCGCCCATCGAGTGGCCGAAGAGTACGACCGGCAGTCCGGGATGGTTGGCGACCGCCATCTCGCGTACGGCGCGCAGATCGGCAATCACGGTCTCGAAGCCACCGCGTCGGGAGAAGAGACCAAGCTGCGCATCGGGCGCCTGGCTCGCGCCGTGGCCGCGATGATCGTGGGCGTAGATATGGAAGCCATGCTGGGCCATGGCTTCGGCAAAGCGGGCGTAGCGCGCGGAATGTTCTGCAAGCCCGTGGCTGACCAGCAATAGGCCTCGCGGCGCACCGGAAGCCGGCCAATGGCGCCAGACGAGCGTCGCACCCGTCGGGCTTTGAAGTGTCCTTGCCTGCCCGAACATGCCTCACTCCCGAACAAATCGCCAGGTTCCAGTCGCCGCAGATATCAAATCGATTTGTCGGCCAAAGGCAATCGCTGCTTGTTGCTTCTTGCGCATGAGATCAGAACCAATACGGAGGGGCATATTAGGGGTTGCAACTTTCCCGCTTTTGTTGTTAGTTTGTTCTTGTTTTGTTTTTTGCTGGAGGCCGTTATGGCAGTGCGGGCTATGGTACAGGTGGTAAGAGTTGCAGTGCTTGCTCTGGGGTTGGGGATGTCGTCTCTGGCCGCCGCAGAGGAATCGGTGGGCGAAGAGGCGAAGGCAGTGCCGGATGGGGCGAGGACGGAGTACGTGCTGGCGGTCAGCTGGCAGCCGGGCTTTTGCGAGACGCGGCCGACGCGCAAGGAATGCATCGATCAGACCTCGGATCGGTTCGATGCGACGCATTTCTCGCTCCACGGCCTGTGGCCCTTGAAGAAGAGCTATTGCGGCGTGGAGGCGGAGCTGAAGGCGCAGGACCGCAAGGGCGATTGGCTCGACCTGCCGAAACTTGCCATGGCCGATGACACGGCCGCCCGTCTCATCGTCGCCATGCCGGGGGTGAAATCCGGGCTCGACCGGCACCAATGGCTGCGCAGCGGCACCTGCCAGACCGACAACGCCGACGACTATTTCACCCTGCAGCTTCGTCTTCTCGACGAACTGAACACATCGGCGGTGCGTGCCCTCTTTGCCGACAGGATCGGTTCGGAGATCGGCGAACAGCAGATCAAGGCGGCCTTCGACCAGAGTTTCGGAGCGGGGGCCGGTGATCGGGTGCGCATGCGCTGCCAGACCGTCGAGGGTCGCAGCGTGATCACCGGTCTCACCATCGGTCTTTCCGGCGATCTCTCGGGCAAGGCGGGCCTCACGGGTCTCATAAAGGCGGCCGGGCCGACCGAGTTCAAATGCGCCAAGGGGATCGCCGACGCTGCCGGGCGGGGCTGAACGGAAGGCTTGTCGCAGCGAAGGGAGGGCGCGGGGCAGGGCCTTTGGCGATTGCCCCGCCACCATAATTCGCCTACATAGCGGGCAAATTTCCCCTTCCGATGCGGAGCATTCCTTTATGGCACGTCAGTTCATCTATCACATGGCCGGGCTCAACAAGGCCTATGGCAACAAGAAGGTCCTGGAGAATATCCATCTGTCGTTCTATCCGGACGCCAAGATCGGTATTCTCGGCCCCAACGGCGCCGGTAAGTCCACCGTTCTACGGATCATGGCCGGGCTCGACCACGAATATACCGGCGAGGCCTGGGTCGCCGAAGGCGCGACCGTCGGCTACCTGCCGCAGGAGCCGCAGCTCGATGCGCAGAAGAACGTGCTTGAGAACGTCATGGAAGGGGTGGCCGCGAAGAAGGCGATCATCGACCGCTATAACGAGCTGATGATGAACTATTCCGACGAGACGGCGGAAGAGGGGGCGAAGCTCCAGGACATCATCGACAGCCAGAACCTCTGGGACCTTGACAGCCAGGTCGAGATGGCGATGGACGCACTGCGCTGCCCGCCGGGCGACGCCGAGGTCACCAACCTGTCCGGCGGCGAGAAGCGCCGCGTCGCGCTCTGCAAGCTGCTCCTGTCGCAGCCGGACCTGCTGCTCCTCGACGAACCGACCAACCACCTGGACGCGGAAACGATCGCCTGGCTCGAAAAGCACCTGCGCGAATATCCGGGCGCCGTGCTGATGATCACCCACGACCGCTACTTCCTCGACAACGTCACCGGCTGGATTCTCGAGCTCGACCGGGGCCGCGGCATTCCCTATGAGGGCAATTACTCCGCCTATCTGCAGGCAAAGGCCAAGCGCATGGCACAGGAAGGTCGTGAAGAGGCGACCCGCCAGAAGGCCATCAGCCGCGAGCAGGAGTGGATCGCCTCGAGCCCGAAGGCCCGACAGGCCAAGTCGAAGGCACGTATCCGCGCCTATGACGAACTGGTCAAGGCGGCCGCCGACCGGCGTCCGGGTGACGCCCAGATCATCATTCCGGTCGGCGAGCGGCTCGGCCAGGTGGTCATCGAGGCAGAGAACATCTCCAAGGGTTATGACGACCAGTTGCTGATCGAAGGCCTGAGCTTCAAGCTGCCGCCGGGCGGCATCGTCGGCGTCATCGGCCCGAACGGCGCCGGCAAGACGACGCTGTTCCGGATGATCACCGGCCAGGAGCAGCCCGAAGAGGGCGCGATCCGCATCGGCGACAGCGTGCAGCTCGGCTATGTCGACCAGAGCCGCGACGCGCTCGACGGCAACAAGACGGTGTGGGAGGAAATCTCCGGCGGCAACGACGTCATCAAGCTCGGCAAGCACGAGGTCAACTCGCGCGCCTATTGCTCGTCCTTCAACTTTAAGGGTGGCGACCAGCAGCAGAAGGTCGGGACGCTCTCGGGCGGTCAGCGCAACCGCGTGCACCTCGCCAAAATGCTGAAGGCCGGCGGCAACGTCATCCTGCTCGACGAGCCGACCAACGACCTCGACACCGAAACGCTGGCGGCACTCGAGGATGCGCTCGAAAACTTCGCCGGCTGCGCGGTGATCATCAGCCACGACCGCATGTTCCTCGATCGGCTTGCGACACACATCCTCGCCTTCGAAGGCGATAGCCATGTCGAGTGGTTCGAAGGCAACTTCGAGGACTACGAGAAGGACAAGATCCGCAGGCTCGGCCCGGATTCGGTCAACCCGAAGCGGGTGACCTACAAGCGCCTGACGCGGTAACCAGCCCCGCGCGGACGCCGAACACGCCGTTGGATCTCGGTCGCGCGAGTGTGACAACTTGCGCGACGGAGTGGTAGCGGCACTTGTGTGGCCCCGCCTCTTGTCTCCGCGGCGGCCGCGTCCAGATTGGCTTCATTGCTGCGCGGGCGGATCGTTATGGTCCGCCCGCTGTCATGTCCGGGAAGCGCCATCTCCTTGCCTTTGCGCGCAAATCCCGCTTGCATGCCGCCTTCAAATCACATAAAGATATCTTTATGTGTTGATGAGGATCGGCAATGACGAACCGTGGAACGCTTGGTTTGGATGCCTTGGTCGACGTCTTGAAGGCGGCGGGCGAGCCGACGCGCATGCGTCTTCTGGCGCTGCTTGCGGCCGGCGACCTGACCGTTACCGATCTTACCGAAATTCTTGGCCAGTCGCAGCCACGCATTTCCCGGCACCTGAAGCTGCTTGCGGAAGTGGCGCTGATCGATCGCTACCAGGAGGGCGCCTGGGCCTATTTCCGTCTGCGGCAAGAGGGAGGGCGGGTCGCGCTTGTCCGCGAACTTCTCGCCGCCGCAGCGCCGGACGATGCCATCCTTGCCAGAGATTCGACCCGGCTGGCGACCCTGAAGAAGGTGCGGGCCGAGAAGGCTCAGGCCTATTTCAGCCGCAATGCCGCCGAGTGGGACGAACTGAGGCGCCTGCATGTCAGCGAAGGTGACGTCGAGACAGCCTTGAAGGCGATGGTCGGCGACGAACCGGTCGACAGCCTGCTCGACCTCGGCACCGGCACGGGACGGATCCTGCAGCTCTTCGAGGGGCTCTACCGGCGCGGCATCGGCGTCGACGCCAGCCGCGACATGCTGGCGGTGGCGCGTTCCAATCTCGACCGGGCCGGCATCACCAAGGCTTCGATCCGCCACGGCGACATCTTCAACCTGCCGCTTGACGGCCAGTCCTTCGATCTCGTGACGATCCACCAGGTGCTCCACTTCCTCGAAGATCCGGAAGCGGCGATCGCCGAGGCGGCGCGCATGCTCGTGCCCGGAGGGCGGCTCGTGATCATCGATTTTGCCCCGCATGGCCTCGAATACCTGCGCAACGAACACGCTCATGCCCGCCTCGGGTTTGCCCGCCAGACGATGGCCGATTGGCTACAGAAGACCGGTCTGATGCTCGAGAAGACGACGGATCTTGCCCCGGAAGGCGGGGAAGAGGGGAAACTGACGGTGACGATCTGGCTGGCGCGCGACCAGCGGGCTGCGGACGTGGCCGATATGCCGCGACAGCGCCTGCAGGCAGGGGGAATTTGAGAATGAACGCACGGACGCTTTATCCCGCGGAGCGCGGCAATCTCAGACTTTCCTTCGAGTATTTTCCGCCCAAGAACGAAGAAATGGAAATCCAACTCTTCCAGACCGTGGCGGATCTCTCGGTCTTTGCGCCGGCATTCCAGACGGTGACCTACGGCGCTGGCGGCTCGACCAAGGCGCGTTCGCTGACCACCGTCAAGCGGATGATCGGGGAGATGGGGCTGGAGAACACGGCGGCCCACCTGACCTGCGTCGGCGCACCGAAGGCCGAGGTCGATGCGGTGATTGACGAGTTCGTCGCCTGTGGCGTCCGGCATTTCGTGGCGCTGAGGGGGGACCCGCAGGGCGGTATCGGCAGTGCCTACGAGCCCTTTCCCGGCGGCTATGAAAGCTCGGCGGCGCTTGTGAAGGCGCTTCGCGCTCGCGGCGATTTCGAGATTTCCGTCTCCGCCTATCCGGAAAAGCACCCGGAGAGCGCCGATGTCGCGGCGGATATCGACATGCTGAAGCGCAAGGTCGACAGCGGTGCCACGCGCGCACTCACCCAGTTCTTCTTCAACAATGACGATTTCGAACGATATATCGAGCGGGTGCGGCGCGCCGGCGTGCAGATCCCGGTCGTCCCGGGCATCCTGCCGATCAACAATCTCACGCAGGTCATCCGCTTTGCCGGGCTTTGCGGCTCGAAGGTACCGGAGGCGATCATCTCGCGGCTTGCTCATCTCGACGATCAGCCGGAGGAGCGTTTCAAGGAGGCGAGCCATATCGCTGCCGAACAGGTCGTCGATCTGGCGCGTCGGGGCTTTCGCGACTTCCACCTCTACACGATGAACCGGTCCCCGCTAATCGCGGCCGTCTGTGATCTGGTCGGCTATCAGCGCCGACCGGCCAGGCCCACCGCCGCACCATCCTATCCGGCGGTCGCAACGGCGTAGGCCGGAATCCGACTCCCCGACACGGCAAAGCCCATGAACGGGTCGTCGTTCATGGGCTTTTCTGATGTCGCAGCTCTGGGCGGGTGCTCTCGGAGCGGCCTGCCTTACCTGTTCTGCTGCAAATTGGAGTTTCCCGAAAATCAAGTCCCTCGGTTTGGACTTTCAGCGGCCTTTCGTCACACGAAGAGCATAACCGCCACGAACGCGAACGCTGCACTGATCATGAGGACATTCAACGAATGTGTAAGTCCCATAGGATCCTCCCTGCGTTGACGGGTAAAACATAGGGCCAAAAAGCGGCGCGTGAAAGCGAAACTTGTGCTGCAGTGCGAAAACCGTGTACCCCCGCTCCCATATTCACAGCCCTAAGCGCGTGAATCGTTTCAAGAATCTCCTTGCCACAATTTTTTCACAATTGCTGCCGGAAGGTTAATATAAACGTTTGTAACGGTCTGTGAAGCGTCTCAAAGCTGTACCGGCTGCTGCTTTTGATTCCCCTTCAAGGCGAAGAGCGCGGCCGCAGCATGCGCCCATCGAGGACGGCGAGGCCCGCCGCGATCAGCGCCATGCCGGCGATGTCGGTCACCTGCAGTGTCTCACCAAGGAAGAGATAGCCGAGAAGAATCGCGCCTGGCGGCACGAGGAGCGTGACCAGCGACGTGTTGGTGGCGCCGGCCTCCGCCATGATGCGAAAGAACAGAATATAGGCATAGGCGGTCGAGACGAGCGCCAGTCCGAGGATCGCCAGCACGGCGGAGAGGGGCGGCATCGGGAGGATCCAGGGCGTGTCGGCGAAGGCGGCAACCGGCAGCATGACGATGGTCGAGGCCGTCAGTTGTCCGGCGGCAGTCACCGGCGGCGCCAGATTGCGGAAGCGCTTGCCATAGGTGGCGGACAGTCCATAGCTCACGGCCGCGAGAACCGGCAGGACGAGGGCCCAGAGTGGCACGTCGCCCGCGGCCCCTAAAAGGCCGGCGAACGCGCTCGGCCCGATGAGCACCATGGTGCCGGCGAGCCCGAGCAGGCAGCCGCTGATCTTGGCTGCGGTCAACCGCTCGTCTTCCGTTGCGACATTGGCAATTAGCACCGTCCAGACAGGCGTCGTCGCGTTCAGGATGGCGGCAAGCCCGGCACCGATATGCGTCTGGCCGAGGAAGATGAATGCGTGTGGAATGGCGTTGTTGATAAGGCCCATGACCAGGAATTCCCGCCAGCGTCCAACGAGTGCCGGATAGAGACCATGATTGCCGTGCAGGTAGATGTGCAGGGCGATCGCGGCGAGGCTCAGGCGCAGAAGCACGAGCGTGAAGGGCGGCACATGGGCAACCGCCACTCGGGCGAAAAAGAAAGACCCGCCCCAGATGAGGCCGAGCAGCATCAGCAGCAGCCAAAGCCGCAGGGTCATGGTGGTGGTGGCAGGTCTTGCAAATGAAAGCATTTCGGGCCCTGTTGCCATCGAAGCCGCATTGGTTGCGCGCGGCGTATCCAATCCAGCAATTTGCGATTGTGCAAGCGATAACGCGAAGAAGCGGGCGTTGCCACCCGCTTCTTGCAAATTGGCCGGCGTTTTCGATTGGGTCAGAGCGCCTGGAGCAGGTCCGGCGTCGCCCAACCGTCGGCCGGCCGGCCGAGTTTCAACTGCTCCTTCTGCAACGCCGTGCGCGTGCCCGAGCCGAGAATGCCGTCGATCTTGCCGACGTCGTGGCCGAGCGCCTGAAGCTTCGTCTGCAGGGCCCTCATCTCGGCATCGCCAAGGCCGGGCTCGGGATTGCCGGCCTGGTATGGCGGGGCGCCGGCGAGGCGGGTGGCGAAATAGGCGGCCGACGTCGTATAGATGAACGACTGGTTCCATTCGAGATAGATCTTGAAGTTCGGGTAGGTCAGGAAGGCTACGCCCTTTCGCCCCTGGGGCAGCACGAGCGAGGCCTCAAGCGACCCATGCGAGGTATTGCCGTCGCGCGGAGTGACGCCAAGAGCGAACCAGTCGCCCGCCGTCATGCCCGCCTGGAGGCCCGTCTTTTCCCAGGGCAGTTCATCCGGCACGCTGACTTCCTGGATCCGGGGCTGCCCTGCGGTGAAGCCGAGGCTCTGGATGAACTTCGCCGCCGTGAGGATCGCGTCAGGGGAGCTCTTCTTCAGATTGACATGGCCGTCGCCATCGCCATCGACGCCATAGGCGATGATGTCCTCCGGCAGCATCTGCACCTGGCCGATCTCGCCGGCCCAGGCGCCCGTGGTCGCGGCCGGGTCGAGGTCGCCGTGCTGGACCATTTCGATCGCGGCAAGGAGCTGCGGCCGGAACATTTCCGGCCGGCGGCAGTCATGCGCCAGCGTCACCAGCGCATTGCGCGTGTTGAAATCGCCCTGAACGGCGCCGAAGTCGGTTTCCATCGCCCAGAACGCGGTGATCACCGGCGCCGGCACGCCGAACTCGCTCTCGGCGCGCGCGAAGACGTCGGCATATTCCTTCATCTTCTGGGCGCCAATGTCGAGCCGCGCCTTGCTGACGGTGCGCTTTGAAAACTCGGTGAAGGTCTGCTTGAAGACGCCCTGGGCGCGGTCGCGGCTCAACACCTTCTCGTCAATTGCCGCCCCGGCGAGCGCCCGGTCCGCGGCATCGGCGGGAATGCCCTTGGCAAGCGCCTCGGCCTTGACGCCCTCCAGAAAGGCAGCGAGATCGCCGCCGCAGGCAACCGGGGTCTGCGGTTGGGGCTGCGACTGAGCCAGTGCCGACGTGCTGGAGAGGGCAAGCAGGCCAAGGGTGAGGAGCACGTAGCGGGCCTTGCCAATCATCATAATTCCTTTCGAGGACCCGTATGGCCTGGCGCGGCCGTCGGGCTTGCGATTTGCGCAGATCAATGTGCCGGTGCTTTCTCAGAGCATTATGACCGAATGAAGAAATCGGTGCGCCACTGCGTCGATGTGCGGCATTCCCGCCTATTGCGAAACTGCCGCCACCCATTTCTTCCAGTTCTTGGCGGAGCCTGCGAAGGCGTTGATGTCCGTATGGCCTTCGATTCCCGGAATGACTCCGGTGCTGGTGTATTGCCAGAAGGCCCAGCGCCGGTCGACGTAAATGTCCTTGGGATGCTTGGCGACGGAACGCACCCAGAAGTGATAGTCGTTGAAGGCGCCGACGAGATTGTCACGATGAAAATCGACGGAGGTGTAGATGATCGGCCGCTTGCCGTAATGCGCTTCCAGCCGATCCATGAACCGCTTCATCTCGAAGCGCACGGTCTCCGGCGACGGGCGGTAACGGCAGGTCTTCGATTCGCCGTTCCACTCGACATCGAGAACAGGCGGCAAATGGACCGCGCTCTTCGGCACGTTGGCGATGAACCAGTCGGCCTGTGCGTCCGCGCTCGAGCAGAAATAGTAGAAATGGTAGGGGGCGTATGCGAGCCCAGCGGCGCGGGCCCGCGGCCAATATTCCTGGAAGCGCGAATCGACCCGGTCCTTGCCCTCGGTTGCCTTGATGAAGGCGAAGGAAACGCCGGAATTCTTGACCTTCATCCAGTCGATGTCGCCGTTCCATTTGGAAACGTCGACACCGTGGACGCTGTGGTGATGCGGCGTGCGATCGCCGAAGTCCTGCGGATCGGTGTCCTGGAAGCGCCGCGGTATGGAAGCCGTGCGCACGAGGTCGTAGTCGGTGGACGTGCAGGCGGATAGAATAGTGGCGATGGGCAGCAAAGCCAGGAGAAGCCGGCGCATGAGGGTTCCGTTTGGAGACGAACGACGATCCTGCCTCACGCGATGGTTTCCATGATGGTGATGTCCCCCAGGGAGGCGTTACCTCCTTTTCACCATATCATCGTAAAAATTGAGTTAGCTCAAGCGCCAATTGCATTGGGCTGTATGGCTTTGCGCCTAAGCGCTGGCATTCAGCGCCTGCAGGTTACGCCAGCCGCTCCGTGGCCGGACGGCGGTAGACGGCGATCCATGCATAGCCCCTGCCGATCGACTTGAGCTCGAGTGCGGCGCCGTCACGGTCGGCTCTGGCGCGCATGACGTCGAACAGCGATTCGCGTGGCGTGACATGAAAGCGCTTCAGCCATCCCTGAAGGAGCCGGCGGAAGCCGCCCGGCCATCCCTCCTGCTGGCCAAAATCGGCGACATGCAGCGAGCCTCCCGGGTTGAGGGCGCCGATCGCCGCGTCGACCGCCTTCTGCCAGTCGGGAATCATCGACAGCGCATAGGAAATGACGATTCGGTCGAAGCCCGTCTCACCGAAAGAGGCGGCAGTGAAGTTTGTGGCATCGGCAACGCGCAGGTTCGCATCGGGTCGTCCGTGGCGCCGAAGCTTCGCCTTGGCGGTTGCGAGCATCTCGGCGGAGATGTCGAGGCCGAAAAGGCGTGCCCTTGGATACAGATCGCCGATCATCGCCAGGTTGCGTCCGGTGCCGCAGCCGATCTCGAGCACCGAACCGCCGGGCGGGGCGTCCAGTTCGCGGATCAGTGTGTCGCGGCCGAAGAGATAGTATTTTCTGGTAAAATCATAGATATATCGCTGGTAGCGGTACATCCGGTCCATGAGCCGGGCATGGCTGTCTCCAACGGACGGCGCGGCGCTCATGCTTTCTTCCGGTAGATGTGGAAGCCACCATAGATGGCCGAACGGTCTTCGGCACCGAGCTTCGACGACGTTTCCCCATCGTAGTGCCACTGGTCGAGCAGGACATCCGAGAGACGTCCCGGCAGGATGCTGGCTTCTGCCGCGGTGCGGAAGATCACCACGGCGCCCCGCGCGGCGGTGCGGGTGATTTCGCTCCAGAGGTCGTTCAACTGGCGGTCGGCCATCCAGTCCTGCGCATCAAGGAGCACGTAGCGGTCGACGGAAGAGGCCGGCTTGCGGCCGAGCAAATCGGTGAAGCTCTCGTGATGGACCGTGACCCGGTCCGTGTGGTTGCGGATAGATTCGTAATTGGATGTCTGCAGATAAGGCGGCAACTCGCCCTCGTGCGGAAGCGGATAGCGCCGGCCGAAAGCCTGCCAGGCGAAGTAGTTCTCGCGCAGCGGAAAGTGGCACGTCAACTTTTCGAGGCGATGGCGCAGCACTTGGGCCAGCGATTTCTCCTGGCTGAGGCTGGCGAGTTCGTCGAACTGCTGCGGCGGGATGCCGAGGCCGAAAAGCGAACTCTTGCGGCCGGTGATCCAGCGGATGACGGGCCGGTCAAAGAGCGGCGCCAGCTTGTCGTCGAAGAACTGCCGCTGCTCGCGCATGGAGCGCGCCTCGACGAAATCCGCGGGATTGACGCCATGAAGCCGCGCTAGAAGGTGGCTGGCGGCGATGAAGCGGCCGAGCAGACCGGTGCGATAGATATTGCGGCCGAAGACGCCGATGCGGCGGCCCGTCATGTCGCGGCCGTTCCAGTAGGCGCGCGTAGCTTCATCGAGCTTTGGCGCGATGAAGAGATCGAAGGCCTGGATGTTAGAACGCGTGCCGGCACTGCCCAGGAACCGTACGACATCCTTGTGACTCGGCAGGTGACGGAGGGCGGCGAGCTTCAGGCGGTTCAAGGCGATATGGTGGGGATTGAGGTCGACGACGTCGATGCGCGCCGGGCCAGCGGACAGATAGGTCAGCATGTTGCAGCCGCCCGAGCCGATGGTCACGATATGGTGGCCAGGCTCGATCTGCATTGCCTCCATGTCGACGATCGGATCTTCCCAGATCTGGGGGTAGACGAGGCCGGAGAAGAGCAGCCCGAACAGGCGCTCCGACAGTCCGGCGAAGGAAAGGGCACTGTGCTGGAGAAGCGCGCTCTTCAGCTTGGCATTTTTTCCGCCAAAGCCGGCATCGTGGGCGAGTTCAGTCATTTGCCTGCCATCCAGTTGAAACTGAGGCGCTTCTAGAGCGACTCGACTACACTTTGATGACGGGATTCCCACAGGTCGGCGGCACTTCGCCGAGTGTTCATCGAGCGAAAGAGAGGCTGGAGCGGGCGTTCTTCGACAGAGCTCCCGATCACGGCAAATCCACTTTCCCTTTTCGGGGAAACCTGATTTGCTGTGGCCGGCAGGAGGCGGCAATGAAGGGTATGTTGCGGAAAACCGGTGCCTTGTTCGTTGCGATCGCTGCGGCGTCTGCCGGCTGGTTGGCTTTCTTTCCACCGGAACTGCTCAAGGTCGGCGACGGCTATGCCGCCAAAATCGTTTGTTCCAACGTCTTCCTGGCGGGACGAGACCCGCAGGCGGTGCTCGCCGAGGACGTGCAGGCGCCCGGTCATCCGCTGCTCAAATTCGTCAGCGTGTCGGTCGATCGCGATCGGCAGGCGGTGACGGCGCGGATCTTCGGCTTCGCGGCCCCGGTTCGAGCCGTCTATCGCTCGGGACTTGGCTGCACGGTAACCGCGGACGGCACCATGCAGGCGCTGGCCGCGCCGGCGCTCGATAACGCTGCCGACGCGGCGGCCGCTCCACCCAACACGGACGCGGCCTGGCCTGAGGGAAACAAGGCGGAGATCGAGCCGGCATTCCAGAAACTGGCAGAAGATCCCGAACTGGCCGGTCCAGGCATGCGGGCCGTCCTTGTCGTCAAGGATGGGCACCTCGTCGGCGAAGCCTATGGTCAGGGTTTCGACCGCGAGACGCCTCTGCTTGGCTGGTCGATGACGAAATCGGTCACCGCGGCACTGGTGGGCCTGCGGATCGCCGAAGGGCGCATGGACCCGGAAAAAGCCAACCTTCTGCCGGAATGGAGCGGCGATGAACGAGCGCGGATCAAGCTTGCCGATCTCCTGGCGATGCAGAGTGGGGTTGCCTTCAACGAGGATTACGGCGACGTCACCGATGTCACGCGGATGCTCTTCCTCGAAAGCGATATGGCCGGGTTCGCCGCATCAAAGCCACTCGAAGCGGCACCGGGTGCTCGGTTCAACTATTCGACGGGAACGACGAACCTCCTGTCGCGCCTGTGGATGCGGACTTTCGACAGCCCGGCTCAGGCGCTCGCCTATCCCCGGCAGTCGCTTTTCGCCCCGCTTGGGATGACCAGTGCCGTCATGGAGACAGATGCGCAGGGCACTTTCGTCGGCTCCTCATACATGTACGCCACGGCGCAGGATTGGGCGCGGTTTGCTCAGTTTCTGCTGGACGATGGCCGTTGGCAGGGCAGGGCGCTGCTGCCCGAGGATTTTGTGAAATTCATGCGAAGCTCGACTGCCGCATCCGGCGGCGACTACGGCGCCGGCCAGGTCTGGCTCATCGAGAACGGCACGCGCGCCGGAGCGGGTAATTTCCCGCCCGACACGTTCTGGATGCTCGGGCATGACGGGCAGTCGATCATGCTCGTTCCGTCGCTCCGACTTGCAGTCGTTCGGCTTGGCCTCACGCCCGGAGGCGGCGGCTATGATGTGCGGAAGCTGCAAGCCGCGGCGATTGCCGCGCTCGATTGAGCGTGGCCATCAGCAATGTTGTAGGCTGGAGGGACGGAAGCGACCCGTTACTGCATGTCCAGCATGTCGAGCATGCCCTTGCGCTTGGCGTGGTAGTAATAGCCGCTCGCGTAGAGCTTAACTGCGCCGTCGTGCTGGTTGTCGGCGACCATCCAGGCACCACGCAAATACCTGGTCGCATATTTGAGGTTGGTTTCCGCGTCGAAGAGGCCCTCAGGCGGTCCCTCATAGCCGAGGCCCCGAGCGGTGTTGTACCTGATCTGCATCAGCCCGTAATTGCCCCTGCTGTAGGCGTGCGGATTGTAGTTGCTCTCGCGCTTGACGACACGATGCACGAGTTCCAGGGGCAGGCCGTTGAGCTCGGCGTAATGTTTGATCAACCGGTCGAGTTCGGGCTTGGAACTGGTCGGGGCTTTCGTCAGCTTCAGCGAATCGGGGATGACGCTCGCGACCGCGCCGACCGCCGAGCCGATGACGCCGGTCTTGGGCCGCTCCGTCGGAACGATCATGCGCTTGGCCACCAGAGTTTCAAGGCCGACGGGCTCGCCGGTGTCGAAATCCGACTCCCATGAGGCGGCAACCGTAAGGGAGGATATCGCCGGCGCTTCGGCGCTCTTTTCGGCGGCGGTCGTAGCCGCGGCAGCCGGGATAGTGGCCGATGCGGGCGTTGCCATCGCCGCGTCGAAGGCCTGGCCCGGTTTGGAGGTGGGCACCGCAACCGTCTGCGGGGCCGCGAAGGCAAGCGTCGCGTCCGTCGCCGGCGTCATGCTGGGCTGAGCGGCAGCAGCGATTGCGCTCTGCGGAGCTGTTGCCGCGTCCGCCGGCGCGGTGGCGGCTGACGCCGTCTGCGTCAGCGCGGCGGAGGTGCTCGACGCCACGCCGATTGGCGCCGGCAGAGCGTAAGCCGTCATTTCCGTTCCAGGCTTCGCTATGGGGGTCACCGTTTGCACGGCCGTCAGTTCTTCGAGGGAGGTGTGCTCGACCGTGGAGCATCCCGAAGCGATTGCCGATGTTAGCGCGATGGCGGTAAATGCCTGTTTCGGAAGGGAAATGCGGATCTTCGCCATGCGGTCGCTTTCGTGCTACTGGGCCCCGTAGCCCCCTGCAAATCAGCAGCTGCCAACCGCTGCGCTTGAATCTTCCTTAACCTATGCCGCCGGTTGCGGCAAGCGCGGGGCAAACATCACGCCGTCGCACGCTTCAGGCCGAGCGAAAGGAGCCCTGCGCCGATGAGCAGAGAGCCGCCGGTGCGGTTCACGACGCGACGGACGCTTGGCTTGCGAATCGCGCCTCCCGCGACGGAGGCAAGCACTGCATAGAGCATCGCGTTTACGGCCGCGAGGGCGAGGAATGTCGCCTCGAAGACTGCCATCTGCGCAAGAAGGGGCCGCGACAGGTCTAGGAACTGCGGCAGGAAGGCGACAAAGAAGATGATGCTTTTCGGATTGAGCGCGGTCACCGCATAGGCGTGGAGGAATATCCGCAGCGGTCGCTGCGCGGCAGGCGCTTCACTGTCATCCGCGCCGCTGACGCCCACGGGCGCCTTCCAGAGCTTGATGCCGAGCCAGACGAGATAGGCGGCGCCGACCCATTTGAGGATTGTGAAAATCGTTGCCGAGGCGGCGAGCAGCGCGCCCAGTCCAAGCATGGAGGCGGTCATCGCCGTGAAATCGCCCAGCGCCACGCCGGCGACGGTTGCGCCCGCCGCCTTGCGTCCGTGACTGATCGCATAGGAGATGACGAGCAGGATAGTCGGGCCGGGAATGGCGAGCAACACGGCCGAGGCGGCGACGAAGGCAAGCCAGTGTTCGAAAGACATGAAAGAGCTCCGCGTTTGAAGGCGTCCAGCCGAGAATTCGGAGGGAGCCATTCAAACGCGGAGCCGTCAACTGCTCTTTAGCTTCCGGAAGTAGGTTCAGGTCAATCCGCAGCCTGCCACTTCTGCCCGATCGCGCCCATAACGTCGCCGAACCACTTGGCGGATGTGTCGAAATGCTTGCCGCCCTTGATGCGGGGGAACTCGATGGTTCGAAGCCTGCCGCCCTGGTCCTCGTCGTGGCCAGTGACACCGGAGACCTTGTTGAGCGCGCTTTCCACCGCAAGATCCACCATGCTCTGGATCAGCCGCAGGTCGTCGCCGTTCGCCGGTGCGGAGCGGGCGTAGTAGCCGGACTTCTGCACCATCGAGCGCTCGGCGCCGAGCAGGGCGGCGAACTGCTTCGAGAACCAGTTGCCGACATTGATCGTATCGATCTTCACGTGACCGAAAGCATCGCGCTTGATCGTTTCGCCGGCGGCTTCGCGCTCGGTGACGATCGCGTCGAGGCAGGCGCCTTCGCTCACGAACAGGGTGACATAGCCGTTCCGGTCCATGGTCTGGCGCAGGCGTTCGGCTTCGGCTTCGAGGTCGAACTTCACTTCCGGCAGATAGAGGCCGTCGATGTTCTTCAATTGCTCGTTCATCATGAAGCCATCGACATAGTCCTTGCCGGCGGCCAACTGAATGTAAGCGCGCGCTGTCGCTGCCGTCAGCCAGCCGCAGTGGCGGCCCATCACCTCGTGGACCACGAGCGTGCGCGGCGCAGCGCTCTGCTCGTTGCTGACGTTGTCGAAGAAGCGTGCGCCGTATTCGGCGGCCGTCCAGGCGCCCAGCGTCTGGCGGATCGGCACCACATCGTTGTCGACGGTCTTCGGCAGGCCGACGACGGTCAGGTCATAGCCATTGGCGCCGAGATAGGCGGCCAGGTCGGCGGCGGTCGTGTTGGTGTCGTCGCCGCCGATCGTGTGCAGAATGCTGATTCCATCCGAAGCCAATCTTTCGGCCGCGACGCGAAGCGGGTTTTCGCCTTCCTTCACCAGGCCACGCTTGACGCAATCGGCTGAGTTGGTGAGCTTCACGCGGCTGTTGCCGATCGGCGATCCGCCATGGCGGTGAAGAATATGCGCCCGCCCGCGCATTTCCTTGGTGATCTCGATGCGGTCGGCGAGAAGCAGGCCCTGATAGCCTGAGCGGTAGGCCACGAGTTCGTAGTCCGGGGCGATATCCGTATAGCGTTCGATGAGCCCGCCGACAGCGGATGAAAGACAGGGTGCGAGCCCTCCCGCCGTCAGCATTGCGACTTTCTTCTTGGCCATGTTTCCTCCTCGGATTTCGGCATCAGGCTGTCGTTCGAAAGATCGACCGCCTTGTCTCTATTGCGCAGGTCAAGGACCAGGGGGTGGTCTAACGCAATTCCGATGGAAATAAAATGACAGGACTGTGGATGTCTGAAAAGGGCGCGCATCAGCGCGGCAAAAGGCAGCATCAGTGCAATTCACTTGAGATTTACGGCGACCTGATTTATTGAGGGGCCATCACAATTCCGTCATCTGTGACGTTTGGCACGGGCGGCCGCTTGCAATATGCCACCACGTCGGGCCATGCTCGGTCGTGGACAGGGGAAAATCGGACTTATGTCATTCTGGGACAGCCTGCTGAAGATCGTGACGGCCACCGGCAATGCGCTCGCCGGTGTGGTGGAGGCGGTCCGTACACTTTTCGAAGGGGATCCGGAGACACGCCGCAAGGTGGCTTTCTCGGTGGCGATGATCGCCTTGTCCGCCAAGATGGCGAAGGCTGACGGCATCGTCAACGAAGCCGAAGTCGCGGCGTTCCGGGATATCTTCAAGTTCCCCGCGGACCAGGCCAGGAACGTCGCTCGGCTCTACAACCTCGCACGCCAGGACGTGGCGGGCTATGAGGCCTATGCGGAGAAGATGGCGTCGCTCTGCTCGTCCTGCGAGCGCAACTGCCCAATTCTCGAGGATATCGTCGACGGGCTCTTCCATATCGCGAAGTCGGACGGCGCCGTGCACGACAAGGAGCTCGCCTATCTGATGCGGGTTGCGGAAATCTTCAACATGGACGAGGCGCAGTTCGAGCGCATCATGGCGCGCCACGTCCATGGCGACGACCGCGATCCCTATCAGGTTCTCGGTGTTTCGCCGAAGGACGATTTCTCCGATATCCGCCGGCGTTATCGGGTGCTCGTCTCCGAGAATCATCCGGACATGCTGGTGGCGCGCGGCGTGCCGGAGGAATTCCATGCGATTGCCAACGACCGCATGGCCGCGTTGAACGCAGCTTACGAGGCGATCGAGAGAGAACGCCGCGCCGCATGACCGCCAGCACCTGCGACTTTCCGGGCGCGCGCTTCGTACCGTCGCCCAACCATGGCGAACGGGCCGGCGGGCGCCGGCCGGACATGATCGTGCTGCATTATACCGGAATGGAAACGGCGCTCTCGGCGCTCGACTGGCTCTGTCGCGAGGAAAGCCAGGTTTCCAGCCACTATTTCGTTCACGAGGACGGCCGCATCGATCAGCTCGTGCCGGAGGAGCGGCGCGCCTGGCATGCCGGCAAGAGTTTCTGGAAAGGCGAAACGGACATCAATTCCTGTTCGGTCGGCATCGAGATCGCCAATGCTGGTCATCCGGCAGGGCTGCCGGACTTCCCCGAAGTGCAGATCCAATCGGTCGCCGAATTATGTCGGTACTGTGGCGAACGATGGCAAATCGCCCCCGAAAGGGTGCTCGCACACAGCGACGTAGCACCGATTCGCAAGGTCGATCCGGGAGAAAATTTTCCCTGGATTGTGCTATTTCGCCGCGGGGTCGGTCACTGGGTTGAACCGGCTCCTGTCGGGGGCGGGCACTTTTTTCAGCGCGGCGACCGCGGACAGCCGGTCGAGGCCCTCCAGTCGATGCTCTCCCTCTACGGCTACAACATTGAAGTCACTGGAGATTTCTGCGAGCGGACGGAAGGCGTGGTGGCCGCTTTCCAACGGCATTTCCGTCAATCACGGGTAGACGGCATCGCCGACGCTTCCACCATCGATACGCTTCATCGGCTGCTCTCGACACTGCCGAATTTCGGTGCCTAGTCGGCGATTTTCGAGCGCCCTGATTTAGCGCCCTCGACGCTTTGCTGCGCGATTTTTTCGCGTTTGCCACATGTTTACCATGTTAGGCCCTTCATTTCCGGTCCATCAACGCAGGAGATGCGGCGTCTTAAGTGCCGTGCTCCTGTCAATGAAAACGATCAGGAAATCGGTCGTGACGGTGGGGTGCGCCGTCCCGCCAGTTCCCCAGACCGGAGACTTCAAACTAAATGAGAATAGCGTTTGTTGCTGCGGCGGCGGCATGCTTTGGCATGTTCGTTGCCGGGATGGGTACGTCGTATGCAGGGGGTGTCGACAAGACCATCAAGACTTCCGCAATCCCCTCGGTGACGAGAACCACAGGCTATCCGGCTCCCCAATTCGACCTGACGCGCGGATCGCAATACACGATCCTCATCCAGAGCTACGCCAAGCAGTATGGCGTTCCCGTCGATCTCGCCCATGCCATCGTTCAGGTCGAAAGCAATTTCAATGCGAGTGCCCGGGGCAGCGCGGGTGAAGTCGGTCTCATGCAGATCAAGCCGGCCACGGCGCGCATGATGGGCTATTCCGGTTCGACCAAGGGTCTCTACGATCCGGCCACCAACATCAAGTTCGGCATGCTGTATCTGGCGAAGGCCCAGGAGCTTTCAGACGGCACGACCTGTGGCACCATCCTCAAATACAATGCCGGCCATGGCGCCAAGCGCATGAACCCGGTGTCGAAGCGCTATTGCGGCAAGGTCCAAAGCATCCTGAATTGATGCTGGGCACAAGTCGCTACTCCCCGAGCAGCGGTTAACGATCGATCCTTGGACCCTTCGCTGATCCAAGGTGATAGCCGGATAGGTATCGCGTTCCGGCAAAATAGTTTTTAGAGAGAGCTCGGTGCCATTGCCCGGGCGGCATGCTATTCCCGAAGCGAAGCGTCGAGGGATATCCATGTCGGAAAGCTTTGATTTCGTTGTCGTCGGCAAGGGCATGATGGGTGCGGCGGCGGCGCGCCACCTGAGCCTAGCAGGCCCCCGTGTCGCACTTGTCGGGCCGGACGAACCGGAGGATTGGGCAAACCACCGCGGCGTTTTCGCCAGCCACTATGACAATGCCCGGATCACCCGCACGATCGACAATGATCCCGTTTGGGCGCGTCTCGCCCGCCGATCGATCGAGCGCTATCGGGAAATCGCAGAGACAAGCGGAATCGAATTTTACCACGAGGTCGGCTGCCTGATTGCCGCACCGGCGCCGGGCTGCAATTTCGACTATCTCGAGAGAGTTGCACTTGCACGGGACGGACTCGGTGTCGCAGCACCATTGATCGACGGCGAGCAGCTCGCCGAGCGCTTTCCGTGGTTCGACTTCCCGCGGCACTATGCCGGCATTCATGAGGCGCTGGGCGCCGGCTATATCAACCCTCGCGCCCTGGTTCGTGCGCAGACGGTTGCGGCAGAGAGACTGGGTGCGCGGGTGATCCGCTCCGAAGTTGTTGCCGTCGACGAGGTCACCGGTGCGGTCGACGTTTCGACCACCGAGGGACACAGGCTCCGCGGCGGGCGCGTCCTCGTCGCTGCTGGCGGTTTCTCGCTCTCCGAAGCGCTTCTGCCGAGGCCGATCGACTTGACGGTGAAAGCCCGTACCGTGCTTTTTGCCGAGGTCGGCCCCGACGATCTCGCCCGATTTGGCGCCATGCCGTCGCTGATCTGTGCGGCGCCCGATCAGCACCAGAGCTATTATCTGCTGTCGCCGGTTGCCTATGCCGACGGCAAACACTACATCAAGATCGGCGGTGACCCGACCGATCGGATCCTTGCCGATGAGGCGGCGGTCCGCGAGTGGTTCCGCGGCAGCGCGAGCGCTGAGGCGGCAGCGCATATGCGCGGCTTGCTTGCCTGCCTGATGCCGGGCTTCGAGCCGGAATCGACGCATTTTTCGCCATGCGTCACCACGTTCACGCGGCACGGCTATCCTTATATCGGCTTTGCCAGCGACCGGATCGCCGTGCTCACCGGCGGCAATGGCCAGGCGGCCAAGAGTTCCGACGAGATCGGGCGGCTCGGGGCGGTGCTGGCGCTGAAGGGCCGGCTCGATGCCGGTGAGTACGAGACCGATTTTGCCGTCGCTTATCGATAGGCGGATGAGCATACCGAGGTGAAGACGCCGATTTTTTGTAGCGCTTCTCGCCCCGGTCGGTTAATGAGCCTCTGCCAGTTGGCCGGGCAGCCGCGCCCCGCAGGTGCCGAAAGGCCGCGGGGCGAGGAAAGTCCGGGCTCCACGGAGACACGGTGCCGGATAACGTCCGGCGGGGGCGACCCCAGGGAAAGTGCCACAGAAAGCAAACCGCTCCGCCTGCGGAGTAAGGGTGAAAGGGTGGGGTAAGAGCCCACCGCGGACATGGCGACATGGACGGCACGGCAAACCCCACCGGGAGCAAGACCGAATAGGGATGACACGGGCGCGCGAGCGCCCAGCCGGTTTCCAGGCCCGTCATCCGGGTGGGTTGCACGAGGCTGTGCGCAAGCGCAGTCCCAGATGAATGGCTGCCACGTTTCGCCTCTTCGGAGGTGGAGCCATACAGAACCCGGCTTACAGGCCAACTGGCGATTCTTCTCCGAACCAATCTGGCGCATGAGTCCGGCGGAAGAGCCGCGTCTTCCACGCGGCTGGACGGGTGCTTGCTTGCGCGATTCCAAGCCGTTAGGCGGGCGATCGTAACCCTTCGTTAAACTTAACAACCTATCAATATTTGATCATCCGCGAGGCTGTTTACGAGCTTCTCCCATTGACGCCCATATGGTCCCATGTTATCCCATAATGGTACTGCGCAAGGGCCGCGTCGTGGCCCATCATCGCGAAATTCCAGGGTGCCTTCCTCGGGAGGTTCAGGCGGGCATGCTCGTGTCCGGCGGGGGTCTTTTGCGCGCGCAGGCGAGTGTTCTTTCGGGCCGATGACCAGGGTCCGTCAGTCGGGGGCGGCCGTTTCGCGTCATGAACCGCTTCTTGTCACATGCCACGAACCGGATCGATGCGAAGGGACGGGTTTCCGTGCCTTCGGCGTTCCGCGCCGTGCTTACGGAGGCGGGTGCGAAGGAGCTATACTGCTTCCAGGACTTCGTTTTTCCGGCGATCAGCGTCGGCGGGCCGGAGCTTCTGGACCGGTTCGAGAGGCAGATGGCGTCCGAGGATCCGTTCTCGGATGCGGCCAACCAGATGTCGCTCCTCGTTCATGGGGGCGGCGTCTTCGTGAAGCTCGACCCGGAGGGTCGGTTGATGGTGACGGATTTCATCCGCGACTTCACCGGCATCTCGACCGACGTGGCTTTCGTCGGGCGGGGCGATCATTTTCAGCTCTGGGAGCCGCAGGCGTTTGCGAGGGCGCAGGCGGAGGCCCGGGAAGGGCGCAAGCAACGGGGGCTGCGTCCGCAATAGTGTGGAGAGGCGGAATGGTGACGGATCAAGGCGACAGAGCTTCTGAAGCCGACGGCGGACCGGTTCGTCACATTCCCGTCATGCTCGCCGAGGTGGTTGCGGCTCTCGATCCGGCGCCCGGCAAGGTCGTTCTCGATGGCACGTTTGGTGCCGGCGGCTATACGTCGGCGATCCTCGATGCGGGTGCCGGAGTGATCGCGCTCGACCGGGACCCGACCGCGATCGCTGCGGGCCAGCCGATGGTTGCCGCTGCCGAAGGCAGGCTCAAACTCATTCATTCGCGCTTTTCCGAATTGGCCGATCATGCTCCGGACGGCGGGCTCGACGGCGTCGTGCTCGACATCGGCGTTTCGTCCATGCAGATCGATGAGGCGCAGCGCGGCTTCTCCTTCCAGAAGCAGGGGCCGCTCGATATGCGCATGTCCGGCGCCGGCGTTTCGGCCGCCGATGTCGTCAATCGGGCGAAAGTCCCCGACCTCATTCGCATCTTCGGCTTCCTGGGCGAGGAGAAGCAAGCGGGCCGCATCGCCCGTGCGATCGAGAAGCGGCGTGCCGAGCAGCCTTTTGAAACCACCCGCGATCTTGCCGGGCTCATCGAGATCGTCACGCCCCGCAAGGCCAAGGACAAGATCCATCCGGCAACGCGCGTCTTCCAGGCGCTGCGCATTTTCGTCAACGACGAGCTCGGCGAGCTCGCCAATGCGCTCTTCGCTGCGGAGCGGGTGCTGAAGCCCGGCGGGCGGCTCGTCGTCGTCACCTTCCATTCCCTCGAAGACAGGGTCGTCAAGACGTTTTTCCAGGACCGCTCGGGCAAGGCCGGTGGCTCGCGTCACCTTCCGCTGGTCGCGGCACGCGACGCAACCTTCACGCCAGTCGGCAAGCCTATGATTGCGGCGAGCGAGGAAGAAGCGTCCCGCAATCCGCGCGCCCGGTCGGCGAAACTCAGGGCCGGTATCCGAACAGAGGCTCCGTCGCCGGGAAGCGATCTGTCCATTTTCAACCTGCCGGAGCTGGCGAGCCTTGCCAGACTAGGGGGCTAAGAGACGATGCTCAGAACGCTGGATATCGTGCTGATTGTCATCATGACGGGTGCCGCCACGGTCACCTACACGATCAAGCACCAGGCCGAGAACAAGCTCGAGGAGGTCCGCAGGCTTGACGCCGCGATCAAGCTCGAGGAGGACACAATCGACCTGCTCAAGGCAGACTGGGCGCTGCTCACCCAGCCGAACCGGCTGGAGCGGCTCGTGGGCGCCTTCGCGGCCGACCTGCAACTCGTGCCGACGCCCTCGACGCAACTCGCCAGGCCCGAGGAACTGCCGATGCTGAAGGCGGATGTGCCGCCTCCGGAGGAAGGCAAGGATAAGAAGGGCAAGGGCAAGAAGGACGACGGCATCGCCGCCGTCATCAACGCCGATAACATCGCAACAGGTTCGGTGGCGCGCTGATGTCGTTTCTCTCCCGTATCATGGTGTTGAAGAGCAAGGCGCATTTCTCTGCCGGCGGCAACAACCGCCCCGCCGAGGCGAGCGTCAACGTCACGTTCCAAGGGACGCGCAAGAAGAGCGCCAGCCAGGCGAAAAGCCGCGTCGCGATCGTCATCGCAAGCTTCGGCATCGCCTATGCGGTGATCGGAGGCCGGCTGGTGCAGTACGGCATGGCGCAGCCGGAGACGGTTTCCTCGATCGGTCGCGCCGACAGCCTCATGGCATCACGTCCCGACGTCCTCGATCGCAACGGCGAGATCCTCGCGACCGACATCCGCACCGTCTCGCTCTATGCCGAGCCGCACAAGATCGTTGATGCGGACGAGGCGGTTGAGCGGCTGGCGACGGTTCTGCCCGACCTCAACGCCCGGGAGATCTACAACAAGCTCAAGTCGAACTCGCGTTTCCAGTGGCTGCGTCGGCAATTGACGCCGAAGCAGCAGAGCGAAATCCTGGCGCTGGGCATTCCGGGAATCGGCTTCCGCCCCGAGAAGCGCCGCTTCTATCCCGGAGGGCCGACGGCTGCCCATATCCTCGGTCACGTGAACATCGACAACCGGGGCGTCGCCGGGATGGAGCGCTATATCGACAGCCAGGGGCTTGCCGATCTCGCCGCGATCGGCATGACCAGCGATGCCAAGCTCGAGCCGGTCAAGCTCTCGATCGACGTGCGCGTCCAGAATATCGTCCGCGACGTCATTGCTTCCGGCATGAAGAACTATGAGGCGATCGCCGCCGGCGCCGTCGTCATGGACGTCCACACCGGCGAGGTGCTGGCGATGGCATCGGTGCCGGATTACGACCCCAACAAGCCGGCCGAAGGCGCCGAAGAGGGCTGGATGAACCGCATGTCGAACGGCACGTTCGAGATGGGCTCCACCTTCAAGACCTTCACCATCGCCATGGGTCTCGACTCGGGCAAGGTGACGCTCAACGACAGCTTCGACGCGACGGCGCCGATCCGCATCGGCGGCTTCACCATCAAGGACTTCCACGGCAAGCGGCGGGTTCTGACCGTTCCGGAAATCTTCCAGTATTCTTCGAATATCGGCACGGCGAAGATCGCTGATCTCGTTGGTATCCCCGGGCACAAGGAATTCCTCACCCGCCTCGGTCTGCTTTCCAAGCTGCCGACGGAACTGCCGGAGGTCAAATCGCCCTCCCAGCCGCGCGAATGGAAGAAGATCAACTCGATCACCATCTCCTTCGGCCACGGCGTCTCGACCACGCCGCTGCAGACGGCGGTTGCGGGAGCGGCACTCGTCAATGGCGGCAAGCTGATACCGCCGACCTTCCTGCCGCGCACGGAAGAGCAGGCGAACGAGCTCGCGACCGCGGTCGTGAAGAAGAGCACCAGCGACGACATGCGGTTCCTGCTCCGCTGGAACGGCATTGCCGGCTCCGGCAAGCGGGCGCTCGTGCCGGGCTTCAACGTCGGCGGCAAGACCGGCACGGCCGACAAGGTGGTCAATGGCCGCTATTCGAACGACCTGAACTTCAATGCCTTCCTCGCGGCCTTTCCGATCGACGATCCCAAGTACATCGTGCTGACCTTCATCGACGCGCCGAAGACCGGCGAGGGCGGCGGGCGTACCGCCGGCTCCAACGCCGCGCCGATGGTGCGCGACATCATCAGCCGTTCGGCGCCGCTGCTCGGCGTCGAACCGAAATTCGGAGAAGACGGGTCTGCCTTGCTTGTGTCTTATTGACCGTGAAATGAAAATGCGGACGATTCGTCTTGGCGGATCGGTATCGAAGTGAGACATGCAGTTCATGAAGATCAAGGACCTGGCGGGAACAGATTTCCCGGAACTCTCGGCGCAATTGAACGGTGATTCCGCGAATGCGGAAATCTCAGGCCTCACAGCCGACAGCCGGCAGGTCAGGCCCGGCGACCTGTTCGTGGCTGTCGCCGGGACGAAGGCGAACGGCACCGCTTATATCGCCGATGCCCTTTCGCGCGGCGCCGCGGCAATCGTGGCTGCCGATGCCCACCCGGACGCGGGCGCGCCGGTGTTCGTGCTTCCAGATACGCGTCGCTTTCTCGCCAAGGCGGCCGCAGCCTTCTACGGGCGCCAACCCGAGACGATGGTGGCGGTGACCGGAACGGCGGGCAAGACATCTGTCGCCTCCTTCACGCGGCAGATCTGGGCGCATTCCGGGCTTTCGGCGGCGATGATCGGTACCACCGGCGTCACCGCGCCGGGCCGCAACGACTATGGCTCGCTCACCACTCCGGACCCGGTATCGCTTCACAGGCTGCTCGCCGAACTCGCCGACGAGGGCGTCACCCATGCGGCGATGGAGGCTTCCAGCCACGGCCTCGACCAAAGCCGGCTCGACGGCGTCCGACTGGCCGCCGCCGCCTTCACCAATCTCGGCCGCGACCACATGGACTATCATCCGACCGTCGAGCACTACATGGCCTCGAAGATGCGTCTCTTCGGCACGCTCCTGCCCAAGGGCTCGCCGGCAGTAATCTTTGCCGACGACCAATGGTCGGCCGAGGCGATCACTGCTGCTCGCAAGGCCGGCCACGACGTGCGTACCGTCGGCCGCAACGGCGACTTCATCAGCCTGAAGCGGGTCGAGCATTTCCGCCACAAGCAGTCGGCCGAAGTGCATGTGGGTGACGACATCTTCGAAATCCACGTGCCGCTCGCCGGCGATTTCCAGGTGGCCAACGCGCTTGTCGCCGCGGGCCTCGCCATGTCCACCGGAATCGAGGCCAAGGCCGCCTTCTCGGCGCTCGAAAAACTGCAAGGCGCCTCCGGCCGGCTTGAACTCGTCGGCCAGACGACGGACGGCGCGCTTGCCTATGTGGACTATGCCCACAAACCGGACGCTCTCGAAAACGTGCTTGAATCGGTGCGGCCGTTCACCACCGGCCGAGTCATCATCGTCTTCGGCTGCGGCGGCGATCGCGACAAAGGCAAGCGGCCGATCATGGGTGAAATTGCGGCTCGTTTGGCCGATATTGTCATCGTCACCGACGACAATCCGCGCTCGGAAATTCCGGAGGTGATTCGTTCGGAGATCATGGCCGGTGCCAGGGGCGCCACCGAAATCAGCGATCGAGCCGAGGCGATCCGGACGGCTGTCGGCATGCTGAAGGCAGGTGATACGCTGATCGTTGCCGGCAAGGGACATGAGGAAGGGCAGACGATCGGTGCCGTGACGCTGCCGTTCTCCGATCATGCGGAAGTACGCAAGGCGCTGGGAGGGCAGTGAGTTGAACTGGCTCTGGACATGCAGCGATCTTCTGGCGGCCATGAACGGCCGTCCGGTCGGCAACCTGCCCGAAGGAATCATCGGCATCTCGATCGACAGCCGCACGATCGTCAAGGGCGAGGCCTTTTTCGCGATCAGAGGCGATCGCGTCGATGGCCATGACTATGCCGGGATCGCGCTTGCCAACGGGGCCTCTCTGCTCGTCGTCAGCGAAGGAAAGCTTCCGGCGCTCGGGCGACTGATCGCGCCGATGATCGTCGTTGACGATGTCTTGGAGGCGATGATCCGCCTCGGTTGCGCCGCGCGCGACCGCAGTGCCGCAAAGGTCGTCGCGGTCACCGGCTCGGTCGGCAAGACGACGACGAAGGAGATGCTGAGGCATGTCCTGTCGCCGCTCGGGCGCGTCCACGCCTCCGTCGCCTCCTTCAACAATCATTGGGGTGTGCCGCTGACATTGGCGCGCATGCCGGAGACGACCGATTTCGGCATCTTCGAGATCGGCATGAACCATCCGGGCGAGATCCGGCCGCTGACCGCGATGGTGCGCCCGCATGTGGCCGTCGTGACCAGCATCGCCGCCGCTCATCTCGGCAATTTTGCGAGCCTCGACGAAATCGCCGCGGCGAAGGCAGAGATCTTCGAAGGTGTGGTCAAGGGTGGGCATGCGGTCATCAACCGCGACAGTCCGCAGTTCGAGCTTCTTGAACGGGCTGCCGCGGCGGCGGGCATCAGCCATATCCATTCCTTCGGCGCCAATCCCAAATCGGAATATCGGCTGATAGAGTTCGCCGGCGGCGCCGATCGATCCGTGCTGTGGGCCGGCATCGGCGGCAGGACGCTGGAGGTGACGATCGGGGCTCCGGGACGGCATATTGCCGAGAACGCCCTGGCGGTGGTTGCCGCCGCGCAACTCGCCGGCGCGGACCTCGACCGCGTCATTGCCTCGCTCGCGACCATGCAGCCTGAAAAGGGCCGTGGATTTCGGCACCGTCTGAAGATTGGCGCGGGTCACCTGACGCTGATCGACGAAAGCTACAACGCCAACCCGGCGTCGATGCGGGCGGCGATCGCCCTCTTGCGTGACGCCGAGCCATCTTCCGGCGGCCGCCGTATCGCTATTCTTGGCGACATGCTGGAGATGGGCGAGCATGCGGCGGCTGTGCATGCAGCGCTGGCGGAACCGATCGCCCAGGCGGGCCTAACCGACATCTGGCTTGCCGGTCCCGACATGGCGCATTTGTGCGACGCTCTGCCGGCTGAGGTTTCGGTCGTCTACCGCGAGGCGGTCGGCGACCTTATCCCCTACGCGCTCGGCGCCGTCGCTCCCGGCGACGTCGTGATGGTCAAGTCGTCGAAAGGCACCGGCTGCGCCAAGATCGTTCAGGCCCTTCTCGATGCCTACCCGCAAGAGTTGGCCGAAGCGGGGGAAGTATAAGGGCACTGCCACCAATGCTGGTGGATAAGGCCTCGGCCACGGGAATTGGCCTAACATAGTCAAGTGCAAGTGGGTATCGTCTATCAGATGATTCTGTTGGACGATGTCCAATTCTAAACCTTTGGGGAAAGGTCCCTTATGCTGATCTGGCTCGTGGAACTGGCGGACCACTTTCAATTCTTTAATCTCTTCCGCTACATCACTTTCCGCACGGGTGCAGCTCTCTTCACCTCCGCCCTGATCGTGTTCCTGTTCGGCCCGGCCATCATTTCCTCGTTGCGCATCCGCCAGGGCAAAGGCCAGCCGATCCGCGCCGACGGCCCGCAGACGCATTTCAAGAAGGCCGGCACGCCCACCATGGGTGGCCTGATGATCCTCGCCGGCATCGTCGGCTCGGCGCTGCTCTGGGCCGATCTCTCGAGCATCTATGTCGTCTCGACGCTGCTGGTAACGCTCGGCTTCGGCGCAATCGGCTTCTACGACGACTACCTCAAGGTCACCAAGCAGTCCGACAAGGGCTTTTCCGGCAAGGCGCGCCTCGGCATCGAATTCGTGATTGCGGCAATTGCCGTTTTCTTCATGATGCGGGCGGCGCTTTCGACGGGAGCGGCAGGCTCCACTTTCGGGTCTTCGGTGACGTTTCCGTTCTTCAAAGACCTGATGCTCAATCTCGGCTACTTCTTCGTGCTTTTCGGCGGCTTCGTCATCGTCGGCGCGGGCAATGCCGTGAACCTTACGGACGGTCTCGATGGTCTCGCGATCGTTCCGGTTATGATCGCCTCTGCTGCGTTCGGGCTGATCGCTTATCTCGCGGGCAATGCTGTTTTCGCCAACTACCTGCAGATCCATTTCGTGCCGGGCACCGGTGAACTAGCGGTCATCCTCGGCGCGGTGATCGGCGCCGGCCTCGGCTTCCTCTGGTTCAACGCACCGCCGGCGGCGATCTTCATGGGCGACACTGGCTCGCTTGCGCTTGGCGGCCTGATCGGCACCGTTGCCGTCGCCACCAAGCACGAGATCGTCATGGTCATCATCGGCGGGCTCTTCGTCATCGAGACGCTGTCGGTCATTATCCAGGTCTTCTGGTTCAAGCGCACCGGCAAGCGCGTCTTCCTGATGGCACCAATCCACCATCACTTCGAGAAGAAGGGGTGGACGGAGAGCCAGGTGGTGATCCGCTTCTGGATCGTTGCGGTCATCCTAGCGATGGTCGGCCTCTCGACGCTCAAGCTGCGGTAAGCGAGATGATCCCCGTCACCACATTCAAGGGCAGGAAGGTCGCGCTCTTCGGCCTCGGCGGTTCGGGTCTGGCGACGGCCGAGGCGCTGGTCGCGGGCGGCGCGGTGGTCACCGCCTGGGACGACAATCCGGAGAGCGTCGCCAAGGCTGGCGCCGCGGGCATCGCGACGGCGGACTTGCGCCACGTCGACTGGAATGCCTTTGCAGCCTTCGTCCTCTCGCCCGGCGTTCCGCTGACTCACCCGAAGCCGCATTGGACAGTCGATCTTGCGCATCAGGCCGGCGTTGAGATCATCGGCGATGTCGAGCTTTTCGTGCGCGAGCGCCGCGCCCATGCCCCCGATTGCCCCTTCATCGCCATCACCGGCACGAATGGCAAATCGACGACGACGGCGCTGATCGCCCATATCCTCAAGACCAGCGGGCGGGACACGCAACTCGGCGGCAATATCGGCACGGCCGTGCTGACGCTCGATCCACCGAAAGCGGGTCGTTTCTATGTGGTCGAATGCTCGTCCTACCAGATCGACCTGGCGCCGACGCTCGACCCCACGGCCGGCATCCTTCTCAACCTGACGCCCGACCATCTGGACCGGCACGGCACCATGCAGCACTATGCCGACATCAAGGAACGCTTGGTGGCCGGGAGCGGGACCGCGGTGGTCGGCGTCGACGACAGCTTCTCGAGCCTGATTGCCGACCGGGTGGAGCGGGCAGGAACGAAGGTGGTGCGCATCTCGCGCCGTCACGTGCTGGCCGACGGGATCTATGCCGAAGGATCGTCTCTCATTCATGCCCAAGGCGGCACGTCCGCGCTTTTCGCTGATCTTTCCGGCATCCAGACGTTGAGAGGCGGACACAATGCTCAAAATGCGGCGGCGGCCGTTGCGGCCTGCCTTGCCGTCGACGTCAGCGAAGATGATATCATCAATGGGCTCAAGAGTTTTCCGGGTCTCAAGCACCGGATGCAGCCGGTCGCGAAAAGGGACAATATCGTCTTCGTCAATGACAGCAAGGCGACCAATGCCGATGCGGCGGCTCCCGCACTTTCGAGCTATGAACGGATCTATTGGATCGCCGGCGGCGTGCCGAAGGAAGGCGGCATCACCTCGCTGTCGCCGTTCTTCCCGAGGATCGTCAAGGCCTATCTGATCGGCGAGGCGGCGCCCGCCTTCGCGGCGACGCTCGGGGAGACGGTGCCCTACGAGATTTCCGAGACCTTGGAGAAAGCGGTCGCGCATGCGGCGGCGGATGCGGTGCAGGATCGCCAGGGCCCTGCCGCGGTGATGCTTTCCCCGGCTTGCGCAAGCTTCGACCAGTACAAGAATTTCGAGGTGCGGGGCGATGCCTTCGTCGGCCACGTGGCGGCCCTCGAAGGCGTGACCATGCTCATCTGACGCGCGAGTCCTGGACGGGGTCGGTGCGGCGGCCGGGATTTCAGTAGTTGGCGTATAGTGCGCCGGAAAAGGGGACAGACAGATGGTAAGCCGAGCCGAACGTGGCCCCGTGGCCGACTGGTTCTGGACGATAGACAGGTTCTTCCTTGCGACTTTCATCCTCCTGATGGGCGTCGGCTTCATGCTTTCCTTCGCGGCCAGCCCGCCGGTCGCCGAGCGGCTCGGGCTCGACAGCTTCCACTTCGTCAAGCGTCACGCAGTCTTCCTCCTGCCATCGCTCGTTGTGATGGTAGGCATATCCTTTTTGTCGCCGCGGCAGGTCAGGCGCGCGGCGATCATCCTGCTCGCTGCATCGCTCGGCATGATGGTTCTCGTTCTCTTTGTCGGCGAGGAGGTCAAGGGTTCGCTCCGCTGGATTTCGATCGCCGGCATTTCGATCCAGCCGTCCGAATTCATGAAACCAGCCTTCGTCGTCATCTGCGCCTGGCTATTCGCCGAGCACGCCAAGCAGCCGGAAATCCCCGGCAACCTCTTGTCGATCCTGCTCTTCGGCATCGTCGGCGCACTGCTCGTCGCCCAGCCCGATCTCGGCCAGACGATCCTGACTGCGGCGGTCTGGGGCGGAATGTTCTTCATGGCCGGCATGCCGTGGCTCTGGATCATCGTGCTGGCCGGGGCGGCCGCGGGCGGCTTCTTCGTCGCCTATACGATGCTGCCGCACGTCGCCGGCCGTATCGACCGCTTCATGACCGGCGAGGGTGACACGTTCCAGGTGGATACGGCGCGCGACGCCATCATCCGCGGCGACTGGTTCGGCCGCGGTCCGGGCGAGGGCATCGTCAAGCGCATCATTCCCGACAGCCACACCGACTTCGTCTTCTCGGTGGCCGCAGAAGAGTTCGGCATCGTCTTCTGCATGGTCATCGTGCTGATCTTCGCCTTCCTGGTCATGCGCGGGCTTAACCACGCATTTCGCGAACGCAACGATTTCAACCGCTTCGCAGTCGCCGGCCTGGTGTTGCAGATCGGCATCCAGTCGATGATCAACATCGGCGTGAACCTTGAATTGCTGCCGGCCAAGGGCATGACCCTGCCGCTTATTTCCTATGGCGGCTCGTCAATGGTGGCGATCTGCGTGACCGCCGGCTTCGTCCTGGCGCTCACCCGGCATCGGCCGGAGAAACGTGCGGTCGAGCGCAGCCTCTTTCGATCCGGCGTCGGCGTGCCGGCGGAGTAAGACATGGACAAGGGCATCATCTTTCTAGCCGCCGGCGGTACCGGCGGACACCTCTTTCCCGCCGAGGCGCTTGCGCATGAATTGAAGGCGTCGGGCTATGCCGTGCATCTCGTGACCGATAGCCGTGCCGAGCGCTATGCCGGAAAATTCCCGGCCGACGAGGTGCATGTCGTACCTTCCGCCACGATCGGGTCGAAGAACCCCATCAAGCTTGCGCAATCGGTGTGGAAACTCTGGACGGGCTTGCGCGCCGCGCGGCGTCTGATTGCCCGCTACAGGCCCCGGGCGATCGTCGGCTTCGGCGGGTACCCGACGGTGCCCCCGCTTCTCGCCGCCACCGGAATGGGCGTTCCGTCGCTCATTCACGAGCAGAATGCGGTGATGGGGCGCGCCAACAGGATGCTGGCTTCGCGGGTGCAGGCAATCGCCGGCGGCTTTCTTCCCGAGAGCGGCGGAAGCTTCGCGGCAAAGACCGTGACGACCGGAAATCCGGTCCGCCCGGCCGTATTGGAGGCGGCCAGCGTGCCCTATCCGGCACCGGCCGGCGGCCCATTTCATCTCGTCGTCTTCGGCGGCAGCCAGGGCGCGCAATTCTTTTCGAAGGCGGTGCCGCAGGCCGTCTGCCGTCTCGACGACGTTCAGCGCCAGCGGCTCAAGGTGACGCAGCAGGCGCGGCCGGAAGACAGGGAAGGCGTCATTGCCGCCTACGACAAGCTTGGAATTCCGGCTGAGGTCTCGCCCTTCTTCAACGACATGGCGGCCCGCATCGCTTCGGCGCATCTGGTCGTCTGCCGGTCGGGCGCGTCGACGGTTTCCGAGGTCTCGGTGATCGGCCGTCCGGCCATCCTCGTTCCCTATCCCTACGCGCTGGACCACGATCAGGCGGCGAATGCCGCAGCGCTTGCCGCCAAGGGCGGGGCACGGGTGATTGCCCAGGCGGAACTCAGCGCCGAACGGCTCGCCGGCATCCTTTCCGACGCCATGAACACTCCCGAGGCGCTGGCACAGATGGCGGCGAACGCCCGCGAAACCGGCAAACCGGATGCCGCGCGCTTGCTTGCGTCCCTGGTAGAGGCTATTGCCAGCGGCTCGACAGTCGCCAAATTCAAGGAAGCACGCTCATGAAAATGCCGAAGACGATCGGGCTCGTACATTTCATCGGGATCGGCGGCATTGGCATGAGCGGCATCGCCGAGGTGCTGCACAATCTCGGCCACCGGGTCCAGGGCTCCGACCAGTCGGACAGCGCCAATGTGCAACGCCTGCGCGAAAAGGGCATCAAAATCTCGGTCGGCCACAAGGCGGAGAATCTTGGCGACGCCGAGGTGGTGGTCGTCTCGACGGCGATCAAGAAGGACAATCCCGAACTGATTGCGGCGCGCGAAAAATTCCTGCCGGTGGTGCGCCGCGCCGAGATGCTTGCCGAGCTGATGCGCTTCCGCAATGCGATCGCCATCGGCGGCACGCACGGCAAGACGACGACGACGTCGATGGTCGCGGCGCTGCTCGACGCCGGCGGCCTCGATCCAACGGTGATCAATGGCGGCATCATCAATGCCTATGGTACGAATGCGCGCATGGGGGCCGGCGAGTGGATGGTCGTCGAGGCGGACGAATCCGACGGCACCTTCCTCAAGCTCCCGGCCGATATCGCCATCGTCACCAATATCGACCCGGAGCACCTCGACCATTACGGCAATTTCGACGCGGTCCGCGCTGCCTTCCGCCAGTTCGTCGAGAACGTGCCCTTTTACGGCTTCGGCGTCCTCTGCCTCGATCATCCGGAAGTCCAGTCCATGGTCGGCAAGATCGAGGACCGCAAAGTCGTCACCTATGGCGAGAATCCGCAGGCCGACGTGCGCTATCACAATATCCGGATGGACGGCGCGACCTCTGTCTTCGATGTCGAGATACGCCGCCGCCGCACCGGCCAGGTGATAAAGCTCAACGACCTGCGCCTGCCGATGCCCGGCCGGCACAACGTTTCGAACGCCACGGCCGCCGTCGCGGTCGCGCAGCGTCTCGGCATTGCGCCGGAGGCGATCGCCAAGGGGCTCGCCTCCTTCGGCGGCGTCAAGCGCCGCTTCACGCTCACCGGCGAATGGAACGGCACGCACATTTTCGACGATTACGGCCACCATCCGGTCGAGATTAAGGCGGTCCTGAGGGCCGCGCGCGAGGCCTGCCAGGGGCGCATCGTCGCCGTTCACCAGCCGCACCGCTATTCGCGCCTGTCGAGCCTGTTCGAGGATTTCTCCGCCTGCTTCAACGATGCGGACACTATTCTGATCGCACCGGTCTATGCGGCGGGCGAGGACGCCATCGACGGCGCCAATTCCGAAGCGCTCGTCAACAGCATCAAGGCCGCCGGCCATCGCGATGCCCGCTATCTCGCCGGGCCGGAAGCGCTCGCTCCGGTCGTCTCAAAGATTGCGCAGCCGGGCGACTTTGTGGTTCTCTTGGGGGCTGGCAGCATCACCTATTGGGCCGCGGCGCTTCCGAAGGAACTCGCGGAAATTTCAGGAAGTTGAAGCATGAAGCAGGTTAACGGTCAGAAACTCCTGGACGCGCTCGGAAGCGGCGTCAGTGCAATCCGCGGCCGCATCACGCCCGATGCTCCGATGGACCGGGTGACCTGGTTTCGCGCCGGCGGGCTTGCCGAGCTGATGTTCCAGCCGCACGACACCGACGATCTCGTCGCCTTCCTGAAGCTGGTACCGCAGGACGTGCCGGTGATGGTGATCGGCGTCGGCTCGAACCTGCTGGTGCGCGACGGAGGTATTCCCGGCGTGGTCATTCGCCTCTCGGCGAAGGGCTTCGGCGAACTGGAGATCGTCGGCGATAACCGCATCAAGGCGGGTGCGATCTGCCCGGACAAGAACATCGCGGCCATGGCGCTCGATCACGGCATCGGCGGCTTCTATTTCTACTACGGCATCCCGGGGTCGATCGGCGGTGCGCTGAGGATGAATGCCGGCGCCAACGGCGGCGAGACGCGGGAGCGCGTCGTCGAGGTCCACGCGGTCGATCGCAAGGGCAACAGGCACGTCTTGAGCAATGCCGACATGGGCTATGCCTATCGGCATACGGCTGCGGCCAAGGACCTGATCTTCACGCATGGGGTCTTCGAAGGCTTTCCGGAGGACAAGGCGAAGATCCGCCACGACATGGATGCGGTGCGCCAGCATCGCGAGACGGTGCAGCCAATCCGCGAGAAGACCGGTGGCTCCACCTTCAAGAATCCGGAAGGGCATTCGGCCTGGAAGCTGATCGACGAGGCTGGTGGGCGCGGCATGATGATCGGCGGCGCTCAGATGTCGCCGCTTCACTGCAACTTCATGATCAACACCGGCCAGGCGAGCGGCTACGAGCTCGAATATCTCGGCGAGACGGTGCGGGCGCAGGTGATGGAGCATTCCGGCATCAAGCTTGAATGGGAGATCAAGCGGATCGGCAATTTCATGCCGGGCTATGAGATCAAGGAATTCCTCGGCCGCGCCACGGCCTGAGGCGAGAAGAACCGAATGATCATGGGCCGCGACGGGAAACCGCCGCGGCATTTTTGTGTTGCTAAGACCCTCACCGAAGGGGCCCGCTGGACAAGCCGCCATTTCTCGCGCCCGCCTTACAAAGCGCCGATTCAGCATGGAAGCCCTGTGTATTGGTCGATTCTGGCTGACGGCGGCTGCGGTCATCGCAACAAGAGTTAACCAAAGTAAACGGTTCGTTAACCATATTGTCGTTGTAGTGGCCCGAGGCGGAGATCTCGCGACTCGGGGCTGATGGAAACAGCCAGACGCAAGCAAGCTTTGCGATAGTGGCGTACTGTTTGGGGGTCTGAATGAGCGGCAGGCATGTTGCTGTCCTGATGGGCGGATTTTCCTCGGAGAGACCGGTAAGCCTGTCTTCCGGGGCGGCTTGCGCGGATGCCTTGGAGGCCGAGGGTTACCGCGTCACCCGCGTCGATGTCGGTCGTGAGGTGGCCGCCGTGCTCGCCGAATTGCGTCCCGAAGTCGTGTTCAACGCCTTGCATGGCCCCTTCGGCGAGGATGGGACCATCCAGGGCATTCTGGAATATCTTGAGATTCCCTACACTCATTCCGGCGTACTTGCCTCGGCGCTCGCCATGGACAAGGCGCAGGCGAAGCACGTCGCCAAGGCCGCCGGCATTCCGGTGGCCGACGCCTTGATCATGGACCGGCGCGACTTCGGCAATGCTCATCCGATGAAGCCGCCCTATGTGGTGAAGCCGGTTCGGGAAGGCTCGAGCTTCGGCGTGGTCATCGTCAAGGAAGACCAGTCGCATCCGCCGCAGGTCATTACCTCCAGCGAGTGGCGCTACGGCGACCGCGTGATGGTCGAGCGCTATATTGCTGGACGCGAACTCACCTGCGGTGTCATGGGCGACGTGGCGCTCGGCGTTACCGAGATCATCCCGCAGGGGCATGCCTTCTACGACTATGATTCGAAATACGTAAAAGGTGGTTCGAGGCACGTTATTCCGGCGCAGATTTCACCAAATATTTACCAAAAAATACAATCCTTGGCGGTGAAGGCGCATCAGGCGATCGGTTGCCGTGGCGTCAGCCGATCCGACTTCCGTTTCGATGATCGTGGAGATGGCGAGGGCGAGTTGATCTGGCTGGAGATCAACACGCAGCCCGGCATGACCCCGACCTCCCTGGTTCCCGAAATGGCGCAGCATGCGGGCCTTCAGTTTGGTGAGTTTCTAAAGTGGATGGTGGAGGACGCATCGTGCTTGCGTTGAGGGGCAAAAGGGGCAGAAGGGTTCGTCACCCGCTCGGCGTCGCCGCCGAGGGTGATGATGCTTTCGTATTGCCACGGCCGCTGCGCAAGGGCGTCCGCTTCCTGGTCAGCCTCGGTGCCGGCCGCGTCCGCTTTCCCGCCCATACCGGCACCATCTCCGCCGCCGCTTTCCTTCTGGCGACAGGCCTCTACGGCATGTCACTCGGCGGCCACACGCAGAATTTCGCGCAGGCTTCGACGACGGCGGCCGGCTTTGCCATCGAAGACGTCCGGGTCTCCGGCAACGAGCAGACCTCCGAGATCGACATTCTCCAGCAGCTCGGTCTCGACGGGACGACGTCTTTGGTCGCGCTCGATATCGGCGAGGCACGCCGCCTGATCGGCGAATTGCCTTGGGTCGAGAGCGTCACCGTGCGCAAGATCTATCCCGCGACGATCGAAGTTAACCTGAAGGAGCGCCAGGCCTTCGGCATTTGGCAGCACGGTTCTGATCTGTCGCTCATCGAGCGCAGTGGCAGCGTGATTGCCCCGTTGCGCGACAACAAGTTTGCCGCGCTGCCGCTCTTCGTCGGGCGCGATGCCGAGACGGCGGCGGCTGCCTTCTACGACGAGTTTTCCCGCTGGCCGGAGTTCCGCTCACGCGTCAAGGCTTTCGTGCGGGTCTCCGGCCGGCGCTGGGACCTGCGCCTCGACAACGGCATCGTCGTCAAGCTTCCGGAGAAGGACGTCGCCCGGGCGATGCGGGTTTTGGCCGAGATGGAAGAAGGTCATCAGCTTCTCGAGCGCGATATCGCTGCCGTCGATCTGAGGCTTGAAGACCGCACGACCGTACAACTCACACCGGAAGCGGTTGCGCGCCGTGAAGTGGCGCTGAAGGCGAGGGAGAAGATGCTGAAGGCGCAGGAGAAGCGGATATGAGTCTGTTCGGTTCCGCCAGTTTCGGCCTGCCGCGCCTGAAGCCGCTCTCCTCGAAGCGGTCGCACGTCGTTTCCGTGCTCGACATTGGCTCGACCAAGGTCGTCTGCATGATCGGCCGGCTGACGCCGCGCGCCGAGAGCCAGATCCTGCCCGGCCGCACCCACAATATCGAGATCATCGGCATCGGCCACCAGAAGTCGCGCGGCGTCAAGAATGGCGTCATTGCCGACCTCGATGCGGCGGAAAGCGTCGTACGGTTGGCTGTCGATGCGGCGGAGCGGATGGCTGGGCTGACGATCGACAGCCTCATCGTCAATGTCTCGGCCGGCCGCCTGCAGAGCGATGTCTACACGGCGACGATCGACCTCGGCGGGCAGGAGGTCGACGCGAACGACCTGAAGAAGGTGCTTGCCGCCGCCGGCCAGCAGTCGCTCAGGACCGACCGGGCTATCCTGCATTCGCTGCCGACCGGCTTTTCGCTCGACGGAGAGCGCGGCATCCGCGACCCGCTCGCGATGTTCGGCGACGTCCTCGGCGTCGACATGCATGTGTTGACCGTCGAACGGGCCGCGCTGAAGAACCTTGAACTTTGCGTCAATCGCGCGCACCTCTCGGTCGAAGGCATTGTCGCAACGCCCTATGCCAGCGGCCTTGCCGCACTCGTCGACGACGAGGTCGAGCTCGGCTGCGCGGCGATCGACATGGGCGGCGGCACAACGACCATCTCGGTCTTCGCCGAAGGCAAGCTGGTTCATGCGGATGCCGTCAGCCTCGGCGGCCATCATGTGACGACCGATCTGGCACGCGGGCTTTCGACGCGGATCGAGGATGCCGAGCGCCTGAAGGTAGTGCATGGCTCGGCGCTTCCGAACAGCGCCGACGAGCGCGACATCGTCTCGGTTCCGCCGATCGGCGAGGATGACCGTGATCAGCCGACCCATGTGCCGCGCGCGCTTGTCTCGCGCATCGTACGGGCCCGCATTGAGGAAACGCTGGAGCTCATCCGCGACCGCATCCAGCGCTCCGGCTTCAGCCCGATCGTCGGCAAGCGGATCGTGCTGACCGGCGGCGCCAGCCAATTGACCGGTCTGCCGGAAGCGGCGCGGCGGATCCTGGCCCGCAACGTCCGCATCGGCCGGCCGCTAGGCGTCTCCGGCCTGCCGGCCGCCGCCAAGGGTCCGGCATTCTCTACGGCCGTCGGGCTGATGATCTATCCGCAGGTCGCCGATCTCGAGACGCATGCCAGCCAGAGCGGCATGTTCTCCCTCGGCGGCGGCAACAGCCGTATCGCCCGCATGGGCCAGTGGTTGAAAGAGAGTTTCTGAGTTTCATCGGCGCAGATCTCGCGCCGGGCACGACGGGTTTTGAGTTTCAAGGATTTGGCCGGCTCGGCAAGGCGGCCAGAAAAAGAGAAGGAACGGTACTATGGCCATCAACTTGCAAAAGCCGGACATTACCGAGCTGAAGCCCCGCATCACGGTCTTCGGCGTCGGCGGCGGCGGCGGCAACGCCGTCAACAACATGATCACCGCGGGCCTGCAGGGCGTCGATTTCGTCGTCGCCAATACGGATGCGCAGGCGCTCACCATGACCAAGGCCGAACGGATCATCCAGATGGGTGTCGCCGTCACCGAAGGTCTCGGCGCCGGCTCGCAGCCGGAAGTCGGCCGTGCTGCTGCGGAAGAGTGCATCGATGAGATCATCGATCACCTGCAGGGCACCCATATGTGCTTCGTCACCGCCGGCATGGGCGGCGGCACCGGCACGGGCGCCGCGCCGATCGTCGCCCAGGCGGCCCGCAACAAGGGTATCCTCACCGTCGGCGTCGTTACCAAGCCCTTCCAGTTCGAAGGCGGGCGCCGCATGCGCATCGCCGACCAAGGCATTGCCGACCTGCAGAAGTCGGTCGATACCCTGATCGTCATCCCGAACCAGAACCTTTTCCGGATCGCCAACGACAAGACGACCTTCGCCGACGCCTTCGCCATGGCCGACCAGGTTCTCTATTCAGGCGTCGCCTGCATCACCGACCTCATGGTCAAGGAAGGCCTCATCAACCTCGACTTCGCTGACGTCCGCTCGGTGATGCGCGAAATGGGCCGCGCCATGATGGGCACGGGCGAGGCATCCGGCGAGGGCCGCGCCATGGCCGCTGCGGAAGCGGCGATCGCCAACCCGCTGCTCGACGAAACCTCGATGAAGGGCGCGCAAGGCCTGCTCATCTCGATCACCGGCGGCCGCGACCTCACCCTCTTCGAGGTGGACGAGGCGGCAACGCGCATCCGCGAGGAAGTGGATCCGGACGCCAACATCATTCTCGGCGCCACCTTCGACGAAGATCTCGAAGGCCTGATCAGGGTTTCGGTGGTCGCAACCGGTATCGACCGTGGAGCCGCAGAGGTGCCCGGCCGCTCCGCCGACTTTCGTCCGGTAGCGCCGAAGCCGATCGTCCGTCCGTCGGCCGCCGTACCCGCTCCGCAGCAGCCCATCCTGCAGCAGCCGGTTCAGCAACAACCGGTCCAGCAAATCGCCCCGCAGCCGGTCCAACAGCCGGTTCAGCAGGTCGATCAGATCGCACTTGCGATCCGCGAGGCCGAAATGGAGCGTGAGCTCGACATTGCCACTCGCGCGCAGGTCGCTGCACCGGCTCCGCAGGTCCAGGAAGAGGCCTTTCGCCCGCAGAGCAAGCTCTTTGCCGGCGCCGCTCCGGTGGAAGCCGCGCCCGTAGCCCGCGCGCCGCAGCCGATGCCGCGGCCCGTCGAAGCGCCGATGCAGGCTCAGGTCCAGCCGCAGGTGCAACCGCACCCGGTCCGCCAGGAGCCGGCTCCGGTCGTCCGCCAGCATGCCGAGCCGGTTCGCATGCCGAAGGTCGAGGACTTTCCGCCCGTCGTGAAGGCCGAGATCGACCATCGCGCACAACCCGCTGCGGCGCTTCAGGAAGAGCGTGGTCCGATGGGCCTCCTCAACCGGATCACCAGCTCGCTTGGGCTGCGCGAGCGCGAGAGCCAGAATGTCTCGTCCGACATGACCTCGGCAGCGCCGAGCGCCGCTTCCCAGCAGCGCCGCCCGCTGTCGCCGGAGGCGAGTCTCTATGCTCCGCGTCGCGGCCAGCTCGACGATCAGGGCCGCGCCACGCCGCAGATGCGCTCGCACGAGGACGATCAACTCGAGATTCCGGCGTTCCTGCGCCGCCAATCGAACTGATTCCCAACGCGTTCCTTCACCTTGCCGGTGCCCGGGCGAAAGCCCGGGCATTTTCACTTTGTTGCGCGTTTTCAATGGGATGCTAATTCCATTGCGCGCATATGAATTGCGTAACAAAGCGAAACGAACAGTGATTTGGAATGGTGCCTCAGAACTCCTATTTTCACGATCGGATAGGGACGCACGCGATTCGATCGAACGCTGCCAGTTCGAACGTGGCTCGGCCGGCAGCCGTCTGGTCACGACCGGTAGGTCTGCGCTGAAAATCGTCCGCGTGCTGCAAGAGTTTGGCTTCGGCCCAATTGATTGAAAGTGACGAGAGAATGGGAATCGAACTGCTCGGGTTTCAGACGACGATCGCAAGCCCGATAACCCTGAAGGGAATTGGCGTTCACTCCGGTGCCGAGGTGGAGATCACCTTCCATCCGGCCGAGGCGGACGCCGGCATCGTCTTCCAGCGGGTACTCGCCGGCGGACGGGTGAGCGAGTTCAGAGCCGTTTCGTCGCAGGTCGGCAACACCGATCTTTGCACCGTGCTTGGACTTTCGCCTGCAACTTCGATCGCCACCATCGAGCATGTCATGGCGGCGATCTATGCGCTTGGCCTCGACAATCTGCTGATCGAAGTCAATGGCGCGGAAATGCCGATCATGGACGGCAGTTCCGAGCCTTTCATCGACGCTATCGAGCAGGCGGGGATCCGGGCACTTGCGGTGAAGCGTCGCTATATCCGCATCCTCAAGCCGGTTCGCATCGAATCGGGCGCTTCCTGGTCGGAGTTCACGCCCTATGACGGCATGCGCTTCGAAGTCGAGATCGATTTCGATTGCCCGCTGATCGGTCGTCAGTCCTGGAAGGGCGACATGACCCCCGCCGTCTTCAAGCGCGAACTGTCGCGGGCGCGTACCTTCGGCTTCATGCGCGACGTCGAGCGGCTGTGGGCTGCCGGCTTTGCACTTGGTTCGTCGCTCGAAAATTCGGTGGTGATTTCGGACGACGACACGGTCGTCAATGTCGAAGGACTTCGTTACGCGGATGAGTTCGTCCGCCACAAGACGCTCGACGCCGTGGGCGACCTTTCGCTCGCCGGCGCGCCGTTCCTCGGCTGCTATCGTTCCTATCGCGGTGGCCACAAGATGAACGCCAATGCGCTGAAAGCTCTCCTGAGCGATCCGACTGCCTATGAGGTCGTGGAAACTGCATCCCAGCGCCAGCGCACGCGCTCCCGCGAATTGGTCGCCGTCGCCGCTCCGGGTTTTGCGCCCTGGTCGGCATAAGAAAGACAGTTCATTACTCTCCAGTCGCCGGCCGAAAGGCCGGCGTTTTCATGGTGGCTGGAGTAAAACGCGGCGAATTGCGGTGGAAAAACGAAGAACATCGCGCCGATACCGGACGAATGTCACAAATTTGCATGAATCGCCGATCATGACGTTGCGGTCTTGAGGCAACTTGCTCTAAAACGCGCAAGTCTGGCGGATGTCAACCGCTACTGCATGTCTCCTTAAATCGACCTCGATTAAGGACAAAGACATGCAGCAATCTAAAGTGCTACAGCGACCCTTGCGCGTCTGGTGCGACGCGCGGCGCTGTAGGTGAAACGGGAATATCCGATGGTCCTTGCAGTTTCTGTTGACATGAGAAAATCAGCGCGCGTCGTCGCCGTCGTCCTTGCGGCAGTCGCCGGCTCGAGCCTGATCACCGCCTGCCAGAACGATCCGGATATCGACATCACCAAGCTAACCGCGGAGACCGATCCGCCGGAAGTGCTCTACAACCAGGGCCTTGCCAACCTGAATGCCGGCAAGACGACGGAAGCGGGGCGCAAGTTCGAGGCGATCGACCGGCAGCATCCGTTCTCCGAATATGCCCGCAAGGCACTGGTGATGAATGCCTTCGTCGCCTACCGCAACGGTCAGTACCAGGACGCGATCAACTCCACCAGTCGCTACCTGAATCTCTATCCGCAGTCCGAAGACGCGGCCTATGCACAATACATCCAGGGTCTCGCCTATACGAAGCAGATCCCGTCGGTGACGCAGGACCAGAAGCCTGCGCAGAGGGCGATTGATGCGATGCAGGTGGTCGTCGATAAATATCCCGATTCGGAATACGTCGATGACGCGCAGGCGAAGATCCGCTTTGCCCGTGACCAACTCGCCGGCAAGGAGATGCAGGTCGGGCGCTATTACCTCGAGCGCAAGGAATATCTCGCCGCCATTTCCCGTTTCCGTGTCGTCGTCGAGCAGTATCCGAACACCAACCAGGTCGAGGAAGCGCTGGCGCGTCTCGTCGAGGCGTATTTCTCCATGGGCGTGACCGCGGAGGCACAGACGGCGGCTGCGGTTCTCGGGCATAACTACCCGGACAGCCAGTGGTACGCCGATTCCTACAAGCTGCTGCAGTCGGGCGGTCTCGAACCGCGCGAGAGCGGTACGTCCTGGATCGCGCGCGCGGGCAAGAAACTCATCGGCGCCTGATCGCTTCGGCGCTTTCACGGAAGATATGATCCCGGATGCTCGCCCAGCTCTCGATCCGCGATATCGTCCTGATCGAACGGCTTGACCTCAGCTTCGACGCGGGGCTCTCGGTGCTGACCGGCGAAACCGGCGCGGGCAAATCCATCCTTCTCGATAGCCTGTCGCTGGCGCTCGGCGGCCGCGGCGACGGTTCGCTGGTGCGCCATGGCGAGGATAAGGGGCAGGTGACCGCGGTCTTCGACGTGCCGCCCGGTCATGCGGCGCGGCTTCTGCTGCACGAAAACGGCATCGACGACGACGGCGACCTGATCTTCCGCCGGGTGCAGTCCGCGGACGGCCGTACCAAAGCCTTCATCAACGACCAGCCGGTGAGCGTGCAATTGATGCGCCAGGCTGGACACGTGCTCGTCGAAATTCACGGCCAGCACGATGACCGGGCGCTTGTCGACATCGACGCCCACCGCGCGTTGCTCGACGCTTTCGGTGGCACCACCGAAACGGCACAAGACGTCGCGGCATTCTATCGCGCCTGGCGGGACGCCGAGCGGGGGCTGAAGAAGCACCGCGAGCGCGTGGAGGCGGTGGCACGCGAGGCGGATTATCTGCGTTCTTCCGTCGAGGAACTGGAGGCACTGGCGCCGCGGGACGGCGAGGAAGAGGAACTGGCCGAAAGCCGGGCGCGCATGATGAAGGTCGAACGGATCGCCGGCGACATCAGCGAAGCGTCCGAATTCCTGAACGGCAATGCGTCGCCGGTTCCGTTGATCGCTTCGCTGGTGCGGCGGCTCGAGCGCAAGAGCCACGAGGCGCCGGGCCTGCTGGAAGAGACGGTCGAGCTTTTGGACGGGGCGCTGAACCAACTTTCCGATGCGCAGATGGCGGTGGAACGGGCGCTGCGCAACACCGAATTCGATCCGAAGGAACTGGAGCGCGTCGAGGAGCGGCTCTTCGCCCTGCGTGCCGCCGGCCGCAAATACTCGGTTCCCGTCACCGAGCTGCCGGCACTTGCCGTCCGGATGATCGCCGATCTCGCCGATCTGGACGCCGGCGAGGAGAAGCTGAAGCAACTGGAGGCGCAGGTGGGCGAGGCGAGGGCGGCCTTCGACACCGCGGCCCGGTCGCTATCGGAAAAGCGCCACAATACGGCGAGCGCGCTCTCGGCGGCCGTGATGGCAGAGCTGCCGGCGCTGAAGCTCGAGCGCGCCCGCTTCATGGTCGAGGTCGCCAGTGATCCCCATTCGCCGTCGGCCGAGGGCATCGACGTCGTCGAGTTTCATGTGCAGACGAACCCAGGCACGCGGCCCGGGCCGATCATGAAGGTCGCTTCGGGCGGCGAGCTATCCCGCTTCCTGCTGGCGCTGAAGGTAGCGCTTGCCGATCGCGGCTCGGCGCCGACGCTGGTCTTCGACGAAATCGACACCGGCGTCGGGGGTGCCGTGGCGGATGCCATCGGCCAGCGGCTGAAGCGGCTTTCGAAGACCGTCCAGGTGCTTTCCGTCACGCATGCGCCGCAGGTTGCGGCGCGCGCCGCGACGCACCTGCTGATCTCCAAGGGACCATCGGCGCAAAAGGCCGAAATGATCGCCACCCGTGTCGCTCGCATGGACGACGAGGCGCGCACCGAAGAAATCGCCCGCATGCTCGCCGGCGCCTCGATCACCGAGGAGGCAAGGGCGGCGGCGGCGCGGTTGCTGGCGGGCGGCGGATAACTGGCGGGCGACAAAGACGACTCTGCGTTCGCAACCTATCTAGCGCCGAGGAGACGCGGTTGTCCTGTTTGGGGTGCAAGGCACGGGCATCGGAGCTGCGCGCGCGATCGGAATGCGGCTTTTCTTTCGTACTGGTTGCTCTACAAAACGACTCCCAAGTCCGGAGTCGCGATCCATGCTGAACGAGAACAGACCCGTCGAGCAATTGTCCGAAGTTGAAGCCGCGGAGGAACTCGCCTTTCTCGCCGCTGAACTCGCCCGCCATGACGCGCTTTATCACGGGCAGGATGCGCCGGAGATATCGGACGCGGATTACGACGCGCTGAAGCGCCGCAACGATTTGATCGAGCAGCGCTTCCCGGCGCTCGTCCGCGAGGATAGCCCCTCGAGGAAGGTCGGCGCGGCGCCTTCGCTGACCTTCCAGGCGGTCGTCCACGCTCGGCCGATGCTCTCGCTCGACAACACCTTTTCCGATGAGGATGCGCGGGATTTCGTGGCCGGCATCTACCGCTTCCTGGGCAAGCTCCCCGATCACTCCATCGCCTTTACCGCCGAACCGAAGATCGACGGGCTCTCCATGTCGCTGCGCTACGAGAACCGCCGACTGGTGGCGGCGGCGACGCGCGGCGACGGCACGACGGGAGAGAACGTCACCGCCAATATCCGCACGATCCGCATGATCCCCCAGACCTTGCTGGCCGATGCGCCGGACGTCGTCGAGGTCCGCGGCGAGATCTATATGGCGAAATCCGATTTTGCCGCCCTCAATGCCGAGATGGCGGCACAGGGCAGGCCGCTCTACGTCAATCCGCGCAACACGGCGTCCGGGTCGCTGCGCCAGCTCGACGCGAAGGTGACGGCGAGCCGCAAGCTGCGCTTCTTCGCCTATGCTTGGGGCGAGATCTCGGCAATGCCGGCGGATACGCAATTCGGCATGGTCGAGACCTTCAAGGCCTGGGGCTTCCCGGTCAATCCGCTGATGCAGCGTTTTTCTTCTGCAGACGAATTGCTGGAGCACTATCACCATATCGAGCGCGAGCGGCCGGATCTCGATTATGATATCGACGGCGTCGTCTACAAGGTCGATCGCCTCGACCTGCAGGCACGGCTCGGCTTCCGCTCGCGGAGCCCGCGCTGGGCGACGGCGCACAAGTTCCCGGCCGAGCAGGCCTTCACGCGGCTCAAGGGCATCGACATTCAGGTCGGCCGTACCGGCGCATTGACGCCGGTCGCGCGGCTGGAGCCGATCACCGTTGGAGGCGTCGTCGTCACCAATGCGACGCTCCACAACGAGGACTATATCCGCGGCCTCGGCAACAGCGGCGAGCCGATCCGCGAGGGGCGCGACATCCGCATCGGCGACATGGTCATCGTCCAGCGGGCAGGGGACGTCATCCCGCAGATCGTTGACGTGGTGATGGATGAGCGGGCCGAGGCGGCGGAGCCCTACAGGTTCCCGACCACATGCCCGGTCTGCGGCAGCCATGCGGTGCGCGATATCAACGAGAAGACCGGCAAGGTGGACGCCGTGCGTCGCTGCACCGGCGGCTTCGTCTGCCGGGCGCAGGCCGTCGAGCACTTGAAGCACTTCGTCTCGCGCCACGCCTTCGATATCGAGGGGCTGGGATCGAAACAGATCGAATTCTTCTTCGAAAGCGATGATCCGACGCTGTCGATCCGGACCGCGCCCGACATCTTCACGCTGGAGCGCAGGCAGGCGGCGTCGCTCACCAAGCTCGAAAACATCGAGGGTTTCGGCAAGGTCAGCGTTCGCAAGCTCTATGAGGCGATCACTGCCCGCCGTTCGATCGCGCTGCATCGCTTCATCTACGCGCTCGGCATCCGCCATGTCGGCGAGACGACGGCCAAGCTGCTCGCGCGCTCTTACGGAACCTATGAGCACTTCGGCGCCGCAATGGTCGAGGCGGGCAGCCTTAACGGGGACGCCTGGAACGAGCTCAACAGCATCGAGGGTATCGGCGAAGTCGTCGCCCGCGCCATCGTCGAGTTCTACAAGGAACCGCGCAACCTGAAAGTCGTTGCCGATCTTCTCGAAGAGGTGACGCCGGAGAGCGCGGAAATACGGGTAGCGACGGATAGCCCGGTCGCCGGGAAGACGGTGGTCTTCACCGGTTCGCTCGAAAAGATGACCCGCGACGAAGCGAAGGCGAAGGCGGAAAGCCTCGGCGCCAAGGTGGCGGGCTCCGTCTCGAAGAAGACCGACATCGTGGTGGCCGGTCCCGGCGCCGGCTCGAAGCTCGACAAGGCCCGCGAGTTAGGCGTCCAGACGATGGACGAGGACGAGTGGCTGGCGCTGATCGGCGGATAATTGGGCGTCTGGCTAAGTTCGCGAGCATTCTCCCTCTTTCACGGCGCGCGCCACGTCCGCGGCGCGCGGGGCTCTTGAGGTTCTGTGTTTAATCGTCGAATCAGGCGGGCTGCTCGGCCGACATATCCATCCACATGAATTCCCAGACATGGCCGTCGAGGTCCTGGAAGCTCACACCATACATTGAACCGTAGTCGATCGCCGGCTTCCAGGGCTTGCCACCGGCGGCGATCGCCTTGTCGAACATCTCGTCGCATTCGGCCCGGCTGCCGGCGGAAAGCGCGGTGATCACCTCCGTGGCCCGCGCGGTGTCGCTGATCTCGCCGACAATAAAGCTACGGAATTTCGGCTCCGTCAGAAGCATGGCAAAGATATTATCGTCGATGACCATGCAGGCGGCGGTGTCGTCGGAGAACTGCTCGTTGAAGGTGAAGCCGAGGGAGGAGAAGAAGGACCGGGAGGCTTTCAGATCCTTGACGGGAAGATTGACGAAAATCATGCGCATGGGATGCTCCTCGTGTGGATGTTGATGCGTCAAGGACGAAGGCGAACGTGTTCTGCCGACAGGTGGGAGAGATTTATCTGGCGTCGGGAAAGCGGCTTTCAAGTGCTAAGGCACCTGAGTCTGCCGACAACTGAAGGCCCGTCCTGTACACCAATTCCGTTTGTATTTTTGCGCTGCACAAGATAGACCTTGCAGCCAAAATTTGTGCAATTGCCTTTTCGCGGGGCTGGCTACTCGCCATATCAGCGAAGCGGGGCGCGTCTTTCCCGCCCCCGGCGGATTGGAGGGTCCGGAGATGAAGACGATAACCACTATCGCCGAGTTGCGCGCCGCCCTTGCCGAGCACCGGCGTGCCGGCCGGACGATCGGACTGGTGCCCACCATGGGCTATCTTCATGTCGGCCATATGGAGCTCGTGCGCCGCGCCCGCAGCGAGAACGACATGGTCGTCGCCAGTATTTTCGTCAATCCGCTGCAGTTCGGCCCGAACGAGGACCTTGCCAAGTATCCGCGCGATCTCGCTCGTGATCAGGAGATGCTCGAGAAAGGCGGCGTCGCTTTTCTTTTCGCACCGGGTGTCGCCGACATGTATCCGCATCCGATGGAGACGGTCGTCGACCTGCCGAAGCTCGGCTCCGAGCTCGAAGGCTCGGTGCGGCCCGGGCACTTCGCCGGCGTTGCGACGGTTGTTACCAAGCTCTTCAACATCGTCCAGCCGGACCGCGCCTATTTCGGCGAGAAGGATTTTCAGCAGCTGCAGATCATCCGCCGTATGGTCGCCGATCTCGCCCAGCCCGTCGCCGTTGTCGGCGTGCCGACAGTACGGGAAGCCGATGGGCTCGCCTGTTCGTCCCGCAATGTCTACCTGACCGCGGATGAGCGCCGGGCGGCAGCGGTCGTGCCGAAAGCGCTCGACGAGGCCGAGCGGCTGATCGCGAGCGGCGTCACCGATCCGGCCGTGGTCGAGAAGGGCGTCACCGATTTCCTTTCAAGCGCGCCGTTGGCACGTCCAGAGGTGGTGGCGCTGCGCGATCCCGAGACGCTCGAGCCGGTCGGCGAAATCGGCGAGAAGCCGGTGCTGCTCCTGCTCTTCGTCCGCTTCGGCACGACCAAGCTGCTCGACAATCGCGTCATCGCTCCGAAATCTGCCCGTTTTGCAAAGGTTGCCTGAAATGAGCGTCCAGACCACGAAGCGGCGGCTCAGCCCCGCCAGTATCGAAGCCTTGAAGGGCGAACGCCCGATTGTCAGCCTTACCGCCTATACGACGCCGATCGCCCGGCTCCTCGACCCGCACGTCGATTTCCTGCTCGTCGGCGATTCGCTCGGAATGGTGCTCTACGGCCTCGACACGACGGTCGGCGTCACCCTCGACATGATGATCGCCCATGGTCAGGCGGTGATGCGCGGCTCCGAGCGGGCCTGTGTCGTCATCGATCTGCCCTTCGGCTCCTATCAGGAATCGAAGGAACAAGCCTTCCGCAGTGCGGCGCGCATCCTGAAGGAAACCGGCTGCAGCGCCGTCAAGCTCGAGGGCGGCGCGGAAATGGCCGAGACGGTCGACTTCCTCGTCAGCCGCGGCATTCCGGTGCTCGGCCATGTGGGACTGATGCCTCAGCTGGTCAACACCACCGGCGGCTACCGCTCCGTCGGGCGCAACGAAAAGGAAGTGGCGAAGATCCGCCGCGATGCCAAGGCAATCGACGACGCCGGCGCCTTTGCGATCGTCGTCGAAGGCACGGTCGAGCCGGTCGCGCGCGAGATTACCGCGACATTGCGCTCACCGACCATCGGTATTGGCGCATCGCCCGCTTGCGACGGCCAGATCCTCGTCTCGGACGACATGCTCGGCATTTTCAACGATTTCAAGCCGCGCTTCGTCAAGCATTTCGCCGAGCTCGCCCCGGCGATCTCCAAGGCGGTGGAAGACTATGCCAACGAGGTGAAGGCGCGCACTTTCCCGGGCATCGAGCATACGTTCCAGGTGAAGCGCTGATCGATTCAGGGTCGCGATGCGCATCCGCTTCTCGGCGATGAGAGTCGTCCACGGCGCAGACGCTGCGTGGCTGGGTATCTGTGGCGAGCAATGATCCCAACCATCATAAAATTCAATCTGTGCATCAGTGTAATTGAATTGTAGCGGCTTCACTGAGGGCCTATCTGTCCCGCACGAAGAGCTTGCGAGTGCCGCTCGCGTCGGGCTCCGACCGGAGGAAATCCATGGACAGAGACGAGTTCCGCCAGGGCCTGCGCGGCGGCTTCCCGATCATGGTGGCGGCATCGCCTTTCGGCGCCTTGTTTGGGGCGCTCGCCGTCGACAACGGCTTTACGATCGCCGATGCGGTGTTCATGAGCGCCATGGTCTATGCCGGCGCCAGCCAGATGGTCGGCATCGAATTGTTCGGCAACAATGTCCAGCCTTGGCTGGTGGTGCTGTCGGTCTTCGCCGTCAACTTCCGGCACGTGCTCTATTCGGCTTCGATCGCCAGGCACATCCGCCACTTCACGCCGGTCCAGAAGTTCTTCGCCTTCTTCCTGCTGATCGATCCGCAATATGCGGAAAGCGAAAGACGGGCCGAGCGCGGGCTCCCGGTCAGCTTTTCCTGGTATCTCGGCTTCGGCCTGATCATCTATTTACCCTGGCTCATCACCACGGCAATAGGGGCTGTCTTCGGGCAGTTGATCGGCGATCCGAGGGTTATCGGCATCGACGTGCTCTTGCCGATCTATTTCCTTGGGCTCGTACTCGGCTTCCGCAAGCGCGACCGTTTCCTGCCCGTTGTCGCGGCCAGCGCGGTCGCCTCGGTTGCGGCGATGCACTTCGTCGGTTCGCCCTGGCATGTGAGCATCGGCGCGCTTGCCGGCGTCCTGCTTGCCGCGTGCTTGCCGCAGGATCGGCAGCCAAGTGAAATGGCTGCGATCGAAAGGGAGGCCTGAGCCGTGGACGCACAGCACCTCACCCTGATCTATCTGATCATCGCCGCGGCGGTCGCGACGTTCGCCACGCGGGTCGGCGGCTACGTGTTGATCACGCAGCTGAAGCACATCCCCCCACGCCTCGAGGCGGCGCTGAACGCCGTGCCGGCGGCCGTGCTGACGACGCTCGTGGCACCTGCCTTCGTCTATGGGGGCTTCGACGTGGCCGCTTCGATGTTCGTCGCCTTTGCCGCGGGCCTCCGCTTCTCGACGCTGCGGATGCTGCTCGCCGGCTGGGTCGTGGTGATGGCGATCCGCCACCTGATCCTGTGACGCGTCGCAACATCCTTTGGGTTGCGCGACGGTGCATTGGCGCCGGCACCATCCTGGACTATCATTCCTTCAATGCCGGAGAGGCATGAGCCCTTCGGCGGTGGAGGAGCGACAATGATTACCAGGATCACGATTGCCCTTATGCTGGCGCTCGCGCCTATGACCGCCTTCGCCAACCAATGCCCGTCGATGATGGCCGCAATCGACGCCGCCATGCCGAACGCCTCGCTTTCCGAAGCTGACATGGCCAAGGTTAAGGAACTGCGCGCGCAGGGCGAGCAATTGCACCAGGCCGGCGATCATGCCGGTTCGGAGGCAGCCCTCGGCGAAGCAAAGAAAATGCTCGGAATCTGAGAGAGAAGCCGGGCTCGTCCCGGCTTTTCAGCTTCCGCCCCAGGATCGCTGAGGCGGAAAATTCCGAGATTTGCTCATAATCCAGTAAAATTCTCGGGTTACGCGCGAGGGCCAGGGTGCATATAACGGCGTTGTTGGTTGAGACATCAAACCTCCCAACGGAGGCCCGGCTGCCCCCCTGTAGCCCCAGCCCACGCCGCCGGGCCTCCCTATCGACCTCTCACCTATCCAACTCATTCAACGTGAAACGGCTTCCGTTGCGGCCTTCAGCCACTGGCGCGTTTCCTCGCCGACAATGAGCGGCATCAGCTTTTCCCGCGTCGCGGCATGATAATCGTTCAGCCAGGCAAGTTCCTCGTCGCTCAAGAGGGCCGGCAGCACGAGCCGGCGATCGATCGGGCAATGGGTTAGCGTGTCGAAGCCGAGCATCGGCAGATCGCCGCCGGCGATTTCTACGGCGTCCCGGATGACGACGAGGTTTTCGATGCGAATGCCAAAGGCGCCGGGGCGGTAGTAGCCGGGCTCATTGGAAAGGATCATGCCTGGCAGGAGTTCCTGGGTGGCAAGCCGGGCGATCCGCTGCGGGCCCTCGTGAACCGAGAGGTAGGAGCCGACTCCATGGCCGGTGCCGTGCGCATAGTCGGCCCCCGCCTTCCAGAGCGCGATGCGGGCGAGGGGATCGAGATCGACACCGCGGGACCCCTTGGGGAAGCGCGCCGTGCTGATTGCGACCATGCCCTTCAGCACCAGGGTGAAGAAGCGCTTCTGCTCTTCCGGCACGGCACCGATCGCGACGGTGCGGGTGATGTCGGTCGTGCCGTTGATGTATTGCGCCCCCGAGTCGATCAGGAACATGGTTCCCGCCTCGATCGGCCGGTCGGTGTCGATGGTGACGCGGTAGTGCATGATCGCGGCATGCGAGCCGGCGCCAGCGATCGTGTCGAAGGAAATATCCTTCAACGGGTTCTGCATGCGCTCGCCGACTGCGGCGCGCACCGCCTCCAATTTCTTCGTCGCACCGATTTCCGTGACGCTGCCGGGCTGCGTCCCATCGAGCCATGCCAGGAATTCGACCATTGCCGCGCCGTCCTGCAGGTGCGCGCGCAGCGACCCCGCGATCTCTGCAGCGTTCTTGCGGGCCCGCGGCAGGCGGACGGGATCGGTGGCCTCGATCATGGCACCGCCTCTCGAACGGACCAGTTCGCCGATGGCGAAGGGAGCGAGATCCGGATCGATCATGATCGCCGCGCCGCTCGCGGCGAGCGATGCGAGCCGATCGTCGAAATCGCCGGGGGGCAGCATATCCGCAAGCTGGGTCAGATAGGCTTCCTGTTCGATCCCGGTCTTGCGCTTGTCGAGAAAGAGCTCGGCGCGACCGTTCGCATGAATGACGGCGCGGGCCAGGGGATGCGGTGTGTGCGGTACGTCGCTGCCGCGAATGTTGAACGTCCAGGCGACGGAGGAGGGGTCGGTCAATACCACGGCGGCCGCCTTGGCCTTTTCGACCGTCGCGGCGATCGCGGCGATCTTGTCCTTGGCCAATTGACCCGCATGCTCGATCGGCTGGATCGTCACGCGGCCGAGGGGAGCCACGGGCCTGTCGGTCCAGAGCCGGTCGAGCGGATTGTGGTCGAGGAAAACGAGCGCGCCGCCGATCGCCGTAAGCGCCTTTTCGAGCCGGCGGACCTCCGCCGCGGTGTGCAGCCAGGGATCGATGCCGAGACGAAACCCCTTCGGCGCATGCGCCTCCAGCCAGACATGCGGCGGCTCTCCAACGAGATCGCCGCCGGTAAAGACACTGCCGTCGACCTGCTCCTTCAACTGCGTCACGTAACGTCCGTCGACGAAAACGACCGCTTCACGCTGCGTGATGAGGGCGACGCCTGCCGATCCGGTAAAGCCGGTCAGCCAGGAGAGCCGTTCGGACGTGGCCGGCACATATTCGCCCTGAAATTCGTCGGCGCGCGGCACGAGGAAGCCGTCAATGCCGAGCGGCGCAAAAGCGGCACGGAGCGCGGTGGCCCGCTCCTTGCCGAACTGGGGCGTGGAGGTCACGTCGAAGGACTGAAACATGATTAAATCCAATAGGGTTTGGCGGAGAGCCGCGGGGGGGAGGTGGCGCCATGTTAGCGGAAAGGGCGCTGCGGGGGAAAGAGGCGACATCCTGCCATGAGCAACGGACGGAGCGGCCGGCGGCCCCTCCATTTATCATACATATGCGCCGTCTGCATGGCTCCCATGCGCCATTGTATCTTTCTCTATTGAAATAATAGGGTATAAGGGCGCCAACGAACACGGACGAAGGTCCGGCAGTTCAAACGACTGCAGTTCCGAGATAATTGGTCATCTGTTCTCCTCCTCCCTCAAGGTGGCCAATTTCGGAGCGGTAGAGCCCGCTTGAGCGCTCCTCCTCCTCAAGCTCGCGGGCATGGTCGGTCACAAGCCGGCCAGCAGGCGATGCTCCGGCATCGCCTTTGTTTCGAAAAGGCCGCCCGCCATGATGGCTCGGGCGGCCTTTTCGCTTTTGGGCGCCGAGCAGTTGGAAAGATGAGGCGCCGCCCGTAGCGGGGCGCTTTTTGCGGCCAAAACCTATTTCGTCAGGTGGATCGTCACCCAGCCGTTTCGCCAGAGTGTGCGCACATGCCTGAGCCGCTGGCCGTTATAGGCGGCGAGCACTTTCCAGCGCTGCTCGGCGAGGATACCGGAAAGGATGACCGAGCCGCCTGGGGCGAGATTGGCGACGAGTTCGGGTGCCATCTTCATCAGCGGTCGCGCCAGAATATTGGCAATAATGAGATCGAAGGGCGAGTGAGCGCCGAAGGCGGTCGAGTGAAAGCCGGGCGCGGTCGCGAAGGTCAGGCCGGCGACGACGCCGTTGCGGCGGGCATTCTCACGCGCTACGCGGGTTGCGACCGGATCGATGTCGGTCGCAAGTCCCGGCACATGCAGGAGCTTCCAGGCGGCAATCGCCAGCACACCGCTTCCGGTGCCGAGATCCAGGACGTTGCCAATGCGTCGCGAGCGCGCCACGGAGGCAAGCATTTCCAGGCAGCCGGCGGTCGTGCCGTGGTGGCCGGTGCCGAAGGCCTGCCCGGCATCGATTTCGATGGCGATCTCGCCGGTCTTCACCTTGTCCCGATCATGGGAGCCGTGGACCACGAAACGGCCGGCGCGCACTGGTGCGAGGCCTTCCAGCGACTTGGCGATCCAGTCGATCTCCGGCAGCACCTCGCGCTCGATAGGTAGATGGGAGAATTCGGTGGCCAGCGCATCGGCAAGGCGGGATCTGACGCTCTCCTCTTCGTCCGCCATCATGTAGACGGACGCTTCCCAGACGTCGCGCTTCTCGTCGATTTCCATCGTCGCAACGGCATAACCCTCGTCTTCGAAGACCATGCTGATGACGTCGAGAACGGCTGCCGCCTGCTTCTCGGTTGTGGTGACGAAAAGACGTATCGCGCTCAAGGTTCTTCCCTTCGGCCTTCGCGTGCTTCGATCGGGCGCGCGGGCTCCGCCGCTAGCATGATTGGCCCACAAACGCAAAGCGCCGGGTGACCGGCGCTTTCTGGGTTATGGAACTGCCCTCAACCCCTTACGAGGTTTTCGAGCTTCTTGACGGCGGTTTCGGGGTTTTCGCCATAGGAGATCGTGCCGCTGAACTTTCCGTCGGCGTCGATCAGGAAGACCGAAGCCGTATGGTCCATGGTGTAGTCGCCATCAGGCTTCGCCTCGTCGACCGGGACCTTCTTGAAGTAGACCCGGTAGCCCTTGGCCATTTCGAGGACCTTGTCCGGCGGGCCGGAAATGCCGGTGATGCGCTTCGACACGTTGGAGACGTACTGGCCGAGGATCTCCGGCGTATCGCGTTCCGGATCGACTGTGATGAAATAGGCCTGTAGCTTCTTGCCCTCCGGATCGACCTTTTCAAGCCAGCCGTTCATTTCGAACAGCGTCGTCGGGCAGACTTCCGGGCAATGGGTGAAGCCGAAGAAGAGGGCGGTCGGCTTGCCGGCGAACGCCTTCTCGGTGATCGGCTGGCCGTTCTGGGCGACCAGCGTGAAGGGTACGCCGAAGGGGCCGGACGACGCCTGTTGCTTCGGCTGGGTCATGTCGTAAGTGAGCCAGCCCAGGAGCGTCACCATGACGAGGATGGCTGCCCAAAGGGCGATGCGGATTGACTTCATCATTGCCACCGGCCTGTTGTGGCCGATCGCCGGCCGTCGCTGAACATGGAGGCTTTGATAGCGTGTCGTCACAGTTGGCGCAAAGGCCCAATTGCCGCAGGCGTTTCGCTTCAGCGTTGGAAGGTTATTTGCGCCTCGCGCTCTTTTCTAGAAGCACCAGGAGACGCCCGTTTCTGCGAGCCCGAGAAAAATATCCGCTCCATAGGCAAGCCAGCCCCGGAAAGCAAATAGCCCGACGAGCGCAAAGGCGCCCGTGAAAAGGGTCAGCACGAGGGGAGAAAGCGATCTGTTCGTATCCGTGCGCATGAGGCGATCATAGCATCACAAAACGGCAAGAAAAGAGGCGGCCCGATCGAGGCTCTTCAAGGAAATGGGGACCATGTATTAGCGATTGTTTAAGGTCTCTTTGACACTGTCGGCTGACGCGGAGGAGTGCCACCACTTCGATATGACATGAGGTCATCCGGTTGATCGAGCCCGGCTATCCGCATCGATCGCAACGGAGGACCGCGCTCGCATCGGGCAGGTCCATTGCCACGGACGGCCACTTAGATGACCACGTCTCCCTCCGAAACGCGCACCCTTTCCGTCAGCCAGCGGCTGGCGACGCTCGCAGCTGCGGCCTTTCTCGGTTTTGGCTGTGTGCTCGGGGTCGGCTTTTACCAGAACAGTCGCTCCGAAGCCGCCCTCGAGAAGGCGATCATCGCCGAGAAAGGCATGAAAACCGCCGAGGACATGCGGTTTGCGAGTGTCGAACTGGTGCTGAACGCGATGGATACGATCATCGACCGCGAGGAGGGCCGCATCCAGCCGGAACGGGCAGCGCAGATAAAGGAGTCGCTCGCCCTGCTCGACGCAAAGATGCCCGACCTCGATGCCTTGGCGCGGCTGCTGGGCAAATCCGGGCAGCTCGCGAGTTTCGGAGCCGATCTTGCCGCACTCCGCAAGGCGATCGAAGTCGACTTGAAGAAACTGGTCGAGGACGGCGCTCCGACCGAGGAATTCGCTCGGCTTGACGACGCGATCGACGGCGGCGGCGAGCGCATGAATGTCCTCCTGACTGAAATCACCGATGCCGCGGCCCGCCTCGCCACGGAGCGCACCGAGGAAGCGCGTGTTGCTTCGAGCAACGCGCTCACGTTGCAAACCGCCGTGGGCATCCTGATCATGGGCGGCATGCTCGGGCTGATCTGGTTCCACGGAAACGCGCTTCGCCGGGGCATCCTCGGGCTGCGCGACAGCATGCAGCGCATCCACTCCGGCGACCTGACATCGGCCGTCGCCGCGCTCGACCGCAGCGACGAGATCGGCGAGATGGCTCGCTCGGTTGACCTGTTCCGGGCCGCCGCTATGGAAAAGCGCTCCCTCGAACAGCATGCCGCCGCAAACCGTAACGAGATGGAAAAGGACCGCGAACGCCAGGCTGCGGAGCGCGATCAGGTGGTCGGTCGCATCAAGGCGGCGGTGGACGCTCTCGGCCGGGCGCTCAATCAACTTGCCGAAGGCAACCTCGCAGTATCGATCCGCGAGCCGTTCGAGGAGGGACTCGACACGCTCCGGCGCGACTTCAACAACACGGTCGAACGGCTGAGCCATGTTCTGGGCAATGTAAAGGAGAACGTGGTCTCGATCGACGCCAATGGCCGGCAGATGCGCAGCGCCGCCGACGATCTGGCGCGGCGGACGGAACGGCAGGCGGCATCGCTCGAGCAGACATCGGCTGCTCTCGAAGAGATCACGGTCACCGTCAAGACGGCGACCGACCGGGCCGAAGAGGCAAGCCGCATGGTCGGCGAGACGCGCGTCAATGCCGAGGAATCGGGGCGCATCGTCGGCGAGGCTATCTCCGCCATGGCCCGTATCGAGGGGGCGTCCAACGAGATCGGCAAGATCATCAACGTCATCGACGAGATCGCCTTCCAGACGAACCTGCTGGCGCTCAACGCTGGCGTAGAGGCGGCGCGGGCCGGCGAGGCCGGCAAGGGCTTTGCCGTCGTCGCCCAGGAGGTCCGCGAACTCGCGCAACGGGCGGCGGGTGCGGCGAAGGACATCAAGGCGCTGGTCACGCGCTCCGGCACCGAGGTCGAAACCGGCGTCAAGCTGGTCCAGGCGACCGGCGATGCGCTCGGCCGAATCGGCGCGAACGTCGTGCGCATCAACGAACACATGAGCTCGATCGTACAGGCGGCGCGCGAGCAGTCGACCGGCCTCCACGAGATAAATACGGCGGTCGGCCAGCTCGACCAGATGACGCAGCAGAACGCCGCCATGGTCGAACAGACCAATGCGGCGAGCCACACGCTGGCTCAGGATGCCGAGAAGCTCAGCGATATCCTCAGCCAGTTCCGCAACGGGCAGGTCAGCGAAAAGACGATGCGGGCCGCCGCTCCTGCAGCGGCAGCGCCGTCGATCAAGGCAAGTGCGACGGGCTCGAACATGCAGACCGGTGCACGCAAGTCAGCGGCCGCCAAGCCCGTTGCGCTCCATCAGCCGGCAGCTGCGCAGGCATCCACCCGTCCGGCTCCATCTCCCGCCAAAGCCCTGATGGGCAAGCTGGCGGGCGCTTTCGGCAACACATCGGCCGCCGTACCCTCCGTCACGGCCTCCGGTGACAATTGGGAAGAATTCTGATCATGAGCAACGCAATCAAGCAGTCCGGCGCCTATCTCGAAATCGTCTCCTTCCACCTCGGAGACCAGGAATTCTGCATCGACATCATGGCGATCCGCGAAATCCGCGGCTGGGCACCGGTGACGCCGATGCCGCATACGCCGCCCTACGTGCTCGGCCTCATCAACCTGCGCGGCGCGGTGATCCCCGTCATCGACATGGCGTGCCGGCTCGGCATGAAAATGACGGAGCCCTCGGAGCGTTCGGCGATCATCGTCACCGACATCGCCGGCAAGCTCGTCGGCCTCCTGGTCGAGCAGGTTTCGGACATGATGACGATCCGCAGCGAAGACCTGCAGCCGGCGCCGGAAATCATTCCGGAGGCACAACGTGCCTTCTGCCGCGGCATCGTCGCGCTCGAGAAGTCGATGGTTTGCTTCCTCAACCTCGATACCGTCATCGCCGACGAGCTGGCCCAGGCCGCCTAGACCCGGACGCTCGTATAGGCAACACCAAAAGGGCCCGCGAGAGCGGGCCCTTTTGCGTTACGACGAGGAGCCGGTAGGTCCGGCTCGGGGCAAAGACGCAGATAACGGGAGGTATTGACGGTCGCGTGCAGGAACACCTGCACGGCAACCGAGTTATGAAAGGTGCAGCGTCGGTGAGGAGACCTTATATTGTTAGTCGCAGCTTCCGTTGAAGTCGGATGCTGAAACGGACAAGGAGCAATGCCATGAGAGTTTCTCCAAGAACTTCATTCGCCGCATTTGTCCTCTCGTTCGCTCTTGCCGGAGCCGCCGCACCCTCCTTTGCGAACGGCTTCTATCAAGGCATCGACCCGCATCATCCGCCGGGAACGCAGAACAGAGGGTCGGTATACGTCCCCATGGTGGAGAGCCCGTATTACGTCGATCGCGGCGTCTATGTCGATCCGGCGCCGACCGGCAGCATCTACGTCGACCCGGCACCGACCGGCAGCATCTATGTCGAGCCGGTGCCGATGGGCATCTACGGCGGATCGCCCTCTCAAGTTCGCGAGCGCTACGAGAACGAGTACCAGGGCGGCGGTCAGGGCGACTACTACCAGGGCATCATCCCTCCGGCTCCGGTCCCCTGAGCGATAGGAGCCGGCAAACGGCCGTCCGCGCTCTGCGATCGACGTGAGCGCCGGCGCGGCTTTGCCGGCCGTGGACGGGAGCTCGCGGCGCCGAGGCCCGTCACGGCGTCAAGTTAAAGTTGCTTAATCTCCATCACGGTTGCAGGAGCAATCGTGACGAAACATTGACTGTGCGGAGGAAGCCAAGGCTCCGAAAGGTGTTATGCTGGTAACAGCAGCATTCGTTAGGAGGCCCTATGCTGCCGTGTTGCATCCGTCAGGAGGCGAGGATGCTGAATGGAGATAGGAGCTAAGGCCATGAGATTTTCTCTAAAAACATCATTCGCCGCATTTGTCTTCTCGTCCGCGCTTGCCGGTGTTGCCGCACCCGCCTTTGCGGACAGCTATTACCAAGGCATAGACCCGCATAACCCTCCGGGGACGCAGAACAATACGCGCGTGTTGATGCCTCGTAGCACCACTCCGTCGAACGTTGACGTCATGCCCACGGGCAGTATCGATGGTCAGCGTATGTCCCCGATGAGAGGCGTTTCCTATGGGGAAAGATACCAGGCAGGCGAGGGCCAGTACTATCGGGGCATCATCCCGCCGACACCCTGAGGCGGTTCAATCAGGCCCCATGAGGGCCGGCTTGCACACTGCCGCCGCAATCGCGGCGGCAGTGCTTATTGGGGACGGCCCTTTTCCCAGGTGACGGTCTGGCCGAAGAGCGGAACGGTGGTGATCGACATCTTGGCCGACCCGTCGGTCAATTGGCGCGAATGGGCAAGATAGATCAAAGTGTCGTTCGCCTTGTCGTAGATGCGGGTCACCAGCAGATCCTTCCAGATCAGCGACAGGCCGGAACGGAAGACTTCCTCTCCCTCGTTCGACAGATCTATATCGCCGATGCTGATCGGACCGGTCTGGCGGCAGGCGATCGAATTGTTCGAGGGGTCCTCGAACCAGTTGCCGTTCTTCAGGCGGTCGATGACGCTGCGATCGAAATAGGTGACGTGGCAGGTGACACCGTTGACCTTTGGGTCGCGCACGGCGTCGATCTTGATATCGTTGCCGAGCCAGTCGACGCCAACTTTGCCCACCGTCTCTGCGCGAGCAGGCGGAGCGGCCGTGGCGGTCAATGCCAGAGCGGCGGCGAGGAGCAGGGTGCGGGTGCGGCGAGACATGGGATCCTCCAACGAGCAGCACCGTTCACATAGGTGGCAGCGCCGGCGATGCAAGATGTCGCGGGGCCGCTTCGCCTGCGCCGCTCATGCGCTGTGGCGCAATCGATCCTGGTGAGGGACGTCGGCCTGTCGCAATTGGGCGGCGGCGGCTGCCAGCGCCCGGGCGCTAGCATCGATTTGGCGATGCTTGGCGATGGAGCAGCGATCTCGGCCATCGGCCTTGGAATCGTAGAGTGCCAAGTCCGCGCGGATCATGACATCCATGATCGTGTCGCCGGGTGCCGCTGCGGCGATGCCGATGCTGACCGTCAAGCGGATGCGCTGATGCGCCCGCCCGAAGGGCGTGTCGCGCACGGCGCGGCAGATCGCTTCGGCGACGGCTGCCGCCTGCTCTTCCGTATGCTCCGGCAGCACGATGCCGAATTCCTCGCCGCCAATACGCCCGAAGATGCCGCGTCCATCGAGGAATGCGGAAACGGTCGTGACGAAATGGGCGAGCGCCATGTCGCCGCAGGCGTGACCGTAGTGGTCATTGATCTGCTTGAAATAATCGAGGTCGAGCTGGAGGAAGGCCGCCGGTCGATGATCGGCAAGGCACTGGGCGATCGTTCGTTCACCGTCCTCGATGAGTGCTCTGCGCGACAGAGCGCCGGTCAGGGGGTCACGTGCGAGCATCGTCTTCAGATCGGAGATGACGCGGTTCTCGATCGTCAGGATCACCGCGACGAAAAGAGCGGGGAGGAAGAATATCTGCAGAAAGGCAAACGAGAATTCGAAGAGGAGCGATAGAGGGGAAGCGGAGAGGTCAGGGGAGGCCTCGGGTGCGGACCCGACGGCGTGAATGAGCCCGGCAAAGGCGAATGTCAGAAGGCCGGTGAAGCCAGCTCGCAAAGCCCGTTTGTCCTTAATCCGTCCATCAACAATCGGGAGGCCGATGACGACGAGGAGAGCCGCGCCGCAGCCGGCGATAACGATCATGCGCTCGCTGAAGCTGTCCTGACTGCCCGCATCGACGAGAAGGCCCGCCGCAGCGGCGAATGCGAGCGTTGCCGAGAAGCCGATCGAGTCGGATTGCTCGGCGAGCCGGCGAAAACCGACAAAGAGCGCGAAGACGGCAAATATCAGCACCGCATGACCGGGCATCGCGACCAGCGGAAAGCCGCGTGCTGTTGCCGCCATCAGCAGTGCCGTTGCAATCGCCGATAGTGTGCAGGCGATCGAGAATTCCCGGGCGCCGGTCTTTTCGGAGCTTTGCAGTCGTAGAAGGGCGGGCAATAGTGCAAAAAGCGCAATGACCGATAGGGCAGGCAAAATGCTCATTTCGAAACGGCCTGTCGTGCTAAAATGAAGCGGATGGCTTTCGGGATAGCGGTATGCGTGAACAAATTCGTAGCGGCGCCGTGTTAACGAAGGCCGGCTAAATTCGCTGCAATTTGAGCGTTCTGTGTTTCTCGCAGTGGTTGCGGCAGGAATTTTCGTCGGGCCATCCGGCCGGATCCGGGAGGACGCGGTTTTCGGACGATTCTTGTGGCTTGGGGGCCCGAGCGCCTCCCGTGATGTGCATCGGTTCAACCTGTCAGACTATGGTCCGGAGTGTGCTCCATGTTGGATGAGAGACCTTGCTTTGCAGACCGGATCGACGCAGGCCGAAGGCTCGGTGCGGCGATCGCAAGCGAGGGCATTGCCGAGCCATTGGTGATGGCGCTGCCGCGCGGCGGCGTGCCGGTCGCATTCGAGGTGGCGAAGATCCTCGGTGCTCCGCTCGAATTGCTGATCGTGAGGAAGATCGGTGCTCCCGGACAGGCCGAGTTCGGCCTCGGCGCGCTCGTCGATGGCGACGAACCGCAACTGGTGCTCAACGCCGAGGCGATGCGCCTCGTCAAACCGTCACGGGAATATATCGAGGCTGAGGTAGCGCGTCAGCGCCTCGAACTGGAGCGCCGCCGGGAACTTTACCTTGGCGACCGGGCGCGCATTTCGCCGGAAAAGCGCAAGGTCGTCCTCGTCGACGACGGGATTGCCACCGGCGGCACGGTGAGGGCCGCGGTTCAGGCGCTCCGGAAGGCCGGCGCTGCGGTACTTGTCGTGGCCGTCCCGGTGGCTCCGCCGAGTGCGATCGCCGGCCTCCGCCGCCAAGTAGACCGGGTCGTCTGCCTCGCAACGCCGCATCCCTTTCATGCGGTCAGCATCTATTATGACGATTTCGAGCAAACCACCGACGCCGAGGTGATCGCGCTGATGAGGCGCGCGAAAGGAGAAAGCGCAGCAAGGGCCCCTTCGGATGAAAATCAGTGATCAACGGCATGCGGCTGCCAGATAATAGACCTTGCCGAAATCAAAGGTTATGCTGGCGCCCCCGCAACGGCCTTTCCGGTGGGTTCGACGATGAGTGAAAACCTTTCCATCCGCCCGGTCGTCCGGGGCGACTATGACCAGTGGCTGCTGCTTTGGGAGGGCTACAACGCCTTTTACGGACGCTCGGGCGAAGCCGCACTCGCTCCCGACATCACCCATATGACCTGGTCGCGCTTCTTCGATGCCTATGAACCCATGCATGCCCTGGTTGCCGAGAACAAGGGCCGGCTGGTCGGGCTCACGCACTTCATCTTTCACCGCACCACCACGGCGATCCAACCGAATTGCTATCTCCAGGACCTCTTCATCAACGAGGCGGCGCGCGGGAAAGGCGTCGGCGAGGCGCTCATCAACGGGGTTTTCGACGCAGCAAGGCGTGCAGGCACCTCGCGCGTTTACTGGCTGACCCACGAGACGAACGTCAAGTCGATGCGGCTCTACGACAAGGTGGCCGAGAAGTCCGGCTTCGTGATGTACCGGATGGTGATCTGAGGGTGCCGCTTCACACCCGCTCCACAAACCCATCCAGCACGCGCTTCTGACCGGCGCGGTCGAAATCGATCGTCAGTTTGTTGCCTTCGACCGCGGCGATGTTGCCATTGCCGAATTTCATGTGGAAGACCCGGTCGCCGACACTGAAACGCGAGGGTTCGGCGGTCGTCGACTTGGCGACGAGTTCGCCCTCGATGGTGCGGGTACGGGGACCTGACTCGCCGTAGCCGATGCGTTCGACCGCGTGGCCGGAGCGGCTGCCCCAATTGTCGCGGGTGGCATCCGAGCGGTGTTGCTGGGCGCGCTTCCAGCCGGGCGTCTGGTAGCTGTTCTCGAACGGGTCGGCCTTGTCGAAACGGGATTGGCCGTAGCCGCCGCGATTGTAGCCGCCATAGGAGACGTCCTGCTCGGCGACCTCGACATGGTCGACCGGCAGTTCGTCGAGGAAGCGCGACGGCATTGTCGACTGCCAGAGGCCGTGAATGCGGCGGTTCGAGACGAACCAGATGTGGCAGCGGCGTTTGGCGCGGGTGATGCCGACATAGGCGAGGCGGCGTTCCTCCTCGAGACCGGCGCGCCCACCTTCGTCGAGTGCGCGCTGGTGGGGAAAGAGACCTTCTTCCCAGCCCGGCAGGAAGACGGTGTCGAATTCCAGGCCCTTCGCCGAATGCAGCGTCATGATCGACACGGCGTCCATGTCCTCGTTCTGCTCGGCATCCATGACGAGCGCGACATGCTCCAGGAAGCCGCGCATCGATTCGAAGGCTTCCATCGAGCGGATGAGTTCCTTGAGGTTTTCAAGCCGTCCCGGGGCTTCGGCCGACTTGTCGGCCTGCCACATCGCCGTATAGCCGCTCTCGTCTAGGATCTGCTCGGCCAGCTCCGTATGCGGCGTCGTTTCGAGCAGGGTCTGCCAACGGCGGAAATCGGTGACGACGTCGAACAGTGCCTTGCGCGCCTTCGGCTTCAACTCGTCGGTCTCGATGATCTCGGTTGCGGCGGCGAGCATCGGGATGTCGCGGGCGCGGGCATAGTCGTGCAGGTTGCGGACGGTGGTGTCGCCCAGGCCGCGCTTCGGCGTGTTGACGATGCGCTCGAAGGCGAGGTCGTCGGCCGGTTGGCAGACGAGGCGGAAATAGGCCATGGCATCGCGGATTTCGAGGCGCTCGTAGAAACGCGGGCCGCCGATGACGCGATAATTGAGGCCGAGGGTGACGAAGCGGTCTTCGAACTCGCGCATCTGGAAGGAGGCACGCACCAGGATCGCGATGTCGTTCAGATTGTGCTTCTTGCGCTGGAGCTGCTCGATCTCCTCGCCGACGGCGCGGGCTTCCTCTTCGGAATCCCAGGCGGCGTGCACATGCACCTTCTCGTCGTCCGGGTGGCTGCGCTCGGTGAACAGCGTCTTGCCGAGCCGGCCCTCATTGTGGGCGATCAGATGCGCGGCGGTGCCGAGGATATGCTCGGTCGAGCGATAGTTGCGCTCGAGCTTGATGACCTTGGCGCCGGGAAAATCCTTCTCGAAGCGGAGGATGTTGTCGACCTCGGCGCCGCGCCAGCCATAGATCGACTGGTCGTCGTCGCCGACGCAGCAAATATTTATTTGCTGCCGTCTGTTTGCGTTCACGCTGTCGCCGCTTGCGCGGCTGCGCTCCGCGGGGGCGGACGAAACGTCGTCCGGCCAGCCTTGGCTGGCTCGCGCTTCGCCCGCAGGCGTTTCTCTCACGACGGCCTTGCCGCTCTGCGGCCGCTGCGCCAAGAGCCGCAGCCACATATATTGCGCCGTGTTGGTATCCTGGTACTCGTCGACGAGGATATAGCGGAACTTGTCGTGATAATCCTTGAGCACGTCCGGATTGGCGCGGAACATGCGGATCGGATGCAGCAGCAGGTCGCCGAAGTCGCAGGCGTTCAGCGTCACCAAGCGGTTCTGGTAGGCGGCGTAGAGCTCGCGGCCCTTGCCGTTGGCGAAGGCGCGGGCGTCGCCCTCGGGGATATGCGCCGGATCGAGGCCCTTGTTCTTCCAGGTGTCGATCATGCCGGCGAATTGCTTGGCCGGCCAGCGCTTGTCGTCCAGCCCTTCGGCCTGGATGAGCTGCTTGATCAGCCGGACCACGTCGTCGGTGTCGAGAATGGTGAAATCGGATCTCAGCCCCACGAGCTCGGCATGGCGGCGCAAGAGCTTGACGCCGATCGAGTGGAAGGTGCCGAGCCAGGGCATGCCTTCGACCGCATGGCCGACAAGCACGCCGATACGCTCCTTCATCTCGCGCGCTGCCTTGTTGGTGAAGGTCACGGCGAGGATCTGCGAGGGATAGGCGCGGCCGGTCGACAGGATATGGGCGATGCGGGTGGTCAGCACGCGCGTCTTGCCGGTGCCGGCACCGGCAAGCACGAGCACCGGGCCCTCCAGCGTTTCGACGGCGTCGCGTTGTTCCGGGTTGAGACCGGAGAGATAGTCCGGCCGCTGCGCCTTGTCGCGGGCGGCCATGGCGCGCGCCGCGATGCCGCCGGCGGCAGGGGCGGGTTTGCGCGGCGCCGGCTCCTCGTCGAAGAAGGGAATGTCGTCGAAACCTTTGCTCATGCGGCCCAATGTAGTGATTCGGGACCGAAAGGCCAGAAAGGATGTTCCTCTTTTATTCCGGAGTCTCGTCGGATTTCGGCAAGCCTGTGGAAAGACAGGCGTTTTCAGCGCTTGGGTTTCGATGTCGCTATCGTTCGGCCGCGGCGTCGAAGGCCGCATCGACCGGAACCTGCAGCGCGGTCGCCAGCTGGTTGGTCTTGGCGGCTAGCGAGATGACGCGCAGCAGATCGGCATGCTCGGCTTCGCTCATCCCCTTTGCCTTGGCGGCGGCGGTGTGTGAGTGGATGCAATAGCCGCAGCCATTGCTGACGGAAACGGCGATATAGAGCATCTCCTTTACCAGCGGATCGAGCGGCGAGGGCGTCGCCATCACCGCCTTGACCTCCGCCCACGTGCGTTCCAGGAGACCGGGGTCGAAGGCGAGCCACAGCCACATATTGTTGATGAAGTCAGATTTCCGCGTGGCGCGGATGTCGTCGAAAACCGCCTTGACGCGCGGGTTTGATTCCGGGTCGGAGGGCGGTGCAACGGTGCTCATGATGCTTCCTTCCGATGGTTCTAAACGAGGGCGAAGACGCGTGCCGGCCCGCCGGTGCCGCCGCGATGCTTCGGCGCGCCGAGAACCAGAGTGGCGCCCTTGGCCGGTAGCTTGTCGAGATTGGCGGCGGCCTCCAGTCCCCAGCGGCCCTCCGGCAGCCAGGCGCGGTGGGTGGCAAAGTCAGGCGATATGCCGTGATCGAGCGAGAGCGTGTCGACGGCAATGCCGGCAGCCTTCGTTTCCTCGAGCAGAAACTTGGCTGCGTCGGGATGGAAGCCGGGGAAGTGCAGCTTGCCCTCGGCGTCGGCATTGCGGAAGTTGTCCGTGCCGAGATGGGCTCCCCAGCCGGATAGCATGGCGACGCAGGCGTTCTCCGGAAGGTCGCCATTGGCGGCGATCCATGCCTTGATGTCCTCGGGTGTGACCTGCGCGTCCGGGTCGGCTGCCGCCTTCTCGCGAATGTCGACGATGCAGAGCGGCACGACGAGTTTCTCGATCGGCAGTTCGGCGACCGAGAGGCCGTCCGCGGAGAAATGCAGCGGCGCATCGACATGGGTGCCGGTATGTTCGTTCACCCGGAGCTCGAACAGGTTGAAAGTATGTTCGGCAAAGTTGAACTTCTGCTCGCGAAAGAACTGCTGCTGGCCGAAGAAGGTCGGAAACTCCTCGTGGAGTTCATGGGTGAGATCGGTGACGCTGGCGTGGCCGGCGGCAAGCGCCGGCGGCGCGATCCCCATGCCGGTGGCCGCGACGCCTGCCGAGGCGACAGCGGCGGCGCGGAAGAAGCTGCGCCGCGACAACATCTGCTGCTTTACCGATTCGATCACGCATGCATCGCACATGTGCTTTCTCCCCGCTTTTTCAACGTCCGGTTACATGAGGCAGAATAGCCGAGCCGCAGCGGCTGTAAACAGCGATCGTTGAGCCCTCGCAGGCGGGGGCGCCATGATGCGGTCAACAAATTCTGCTTTCATTACAAATGCGTAATGATGGCGTTCCGAGATTGCCCGAAGGCGCGCAAATAACGATACTTGCGACAAATCGGGAGGTTCCGCCGGTACGCGCCGCGCTGGAGCGCGTATCTTATTCGGAGACATGAATGCGCTTTTTGAAGCAACTGGCGGTCAGCCTCGTCGTTCTCGTCGTCGGGGGCGCCGCTTGGGTGCGCTTTGCCCCAGGAGCGGGTGAAACGCTCGGGGCGATCGGTGTTTCGCATCCGCTGATTGATGCGCTCTCTGGATCTGAGGGCGGCGAGGGCGCCGGCAGGCAGCGCAGCGGCGGACGCGGAGAAGGTGCGCGCGGCTTCTCCGACGCGGCGCTCGTGGTCGTCAGGCCGGCTGAGAGCGCGATCGTCAACAACAGGCTGAACGCCATCGGCAATGGCGAGGCGATCCGCTCGGTGACCGTGACGCCCGCTTCCACGGGCAATCTGACGGAAATCCTGGTAAAATCCGGCGACAGGATCGAGGAGGGCCAGGTGATCGCGCGGCTCGACAGCGACGAGCAGATGATTGCCGCCGAGCAGGCTAGGCTGACGCGCGACAGCGCCTCGGAAAAGGTCGAGCGCTACCGCAATCTCGGAACGGCCCGCGCGGTTACTGCGGTCGAGATCCGCGACGCCGAGATCGCCATGCAGGCCGCCGAACTGGCGCTGAGGACGGCTGAGCTCGATCTCAAGCGGCGCGACGTCGTGGCGCCTTCGAAGGGCATCGTCGGCATTATCACCGTCAATGTCGGCGACTACGTCACAACGTCGACGCCGATCGCCGTCGTCGATGACCGGTCGCAGATCCTGGTCGATTTCTGGGTGCCGGAACGTTTCGCCAGCAAGATTTCCGTGGGGCAGCCGGTCACCGCGAATGCGGTGGCGCAACCCGGCCGCCAGCTCACCGGCGCCATTCATGCGATCGACAACCGCCTCGATCAGGCAAGCCGCACGCTCCGGGTGCGGGCGCGGATCGAAAATCCGGACGACATGCTGCGTGCCGGCATGTCCTTCTCGGTCACGATGGCCTTTGACGGCGATCGCTATCCGACCGTCGACCCGCTGTCTATCCAGTGGAGCTCGGAAGGCTCCTATATCTGGCGCGTCAGCGGCGACAAGAGCGAGCGCGTGCCGATCAAGATCATCCAGCGCAATCCCGACAAGGTGCTGGTCGAGGCGCAGATCGCCGAGGGTGACCGCATCGTCACCGAGGGTGTGCAGCGGCTTCGCGACGGCGGCGCGGTGCGCATAGCCGGAGAGGCAAGCCCCGAACGCGAGCAGAAGGTGGCGGGGGACGCGCAATGAACATCGGCATTGGCGGTCACCCCGGCGGGCAGGGCGGCAAGACCGGCTTTACCGCGCTCTTTATCCGACGGCCGATTTTCGCACTCGTCGTCAACATGCTGATCGTGGTCGCGGGGCTTGCCGCCTGGAACGGCATCGAGATCCGCGAGCTGCCTCAGGTCGACCAGCCGGTCATATCGGTGACGACGGAGTTCGAGGGCGCCTCGCCCGAGACCATCGATCGCGAGGTGACCTCGGTAATCGAAGGTGCGGTGTCGCGCGTCCAGGGCATCAAGGGCATTTCCTCGTCATCGTCCTTCGGCCGCAGCCGCGTCACGCTCGAATTTTCCGACACGACCGACATCGGCCAGGCGGCAAACGACATCCGCGATGCGCTCGGCCGGATCAGCGGCCAGTTGCCGGACGATGCGGAGGAACCGCGCATCGTCAAGGCCGATTCCGATAGCCAGCCGATCATGCGCCTGGCGCTGACCTCCGACACGATGTCGATGGAGGACATGACGCTGCTGGTCGAAAACGAGATCAGTGACCGGCTGGCGGCGGTCGAGGGCGTCGCCGATGTCACCGTCTACGGCGACCAGGAGAAGATATTCCGCATCGACCTCAACCAGGCGAAGCTCGCCGGGCGCGGCGTCACCGTCGCCAATCTGCGCGAGGCGCTGGCCAATGCCTCCTACGACGTGCCTGCGGGGTCGCTCACTAGCGCCAGCCAGGACATCTCGGTCCGTGCGACGGCCGATCTGCAGACGCCCGAGCAGTTCGAGAACCTGATCCTCGGCAGCAATGTCCGGCTTCGCGACGTGGCGACGGTGACGCTTGGCCCGGATACCGGGAGTTCGGCGCTGCGGTCGAACGGCCGCCAGGGCATCGGCCTCGGCATCATCCGCCAGGCCCAGTCGAACACCGTCGATATTTCCGAAGGCGTGCGCAAGGTGGTCGATACGATCTCCTCGGACATCCTGCCGCCGGGCACCGAACTCAAGATCACCAGCGACGATGCGGTGTTCATCAATGGCGCGATCCATGAGGTGGAGATTGCGCTCGTCGTCGCCGTCTTCATCGTCACCCTCGTCATCTATCTCTTCCTGCTCGACTGGCGCGCTACGCTGATCCCGACGATCAGCATGCCGATTGCGCTTATCGGAACGGTGGCGGCGATCTATCTCGCCGGTTTCTCGATCAACATCCTGACGCTGCTTGCGATCGTGCTGGCGACCGGCCTCGTCGTCGACGACGCGATCGTCGTGCTGGAGAATATCGTGCGCCGTCGGGCTGAGGGCTTGGGTCCGCGTGCCGCTGCCGTGCATGGCACGCTCGAGGTCTTTTTCGCAGTTCTGGCGACCACTGCGACGCTGGCGGCCGTCTTCGTGCCGCTCTCCTTCCTACCCGGTCAGACAGGCGGGCTCTTCCGCGAGTTCGGCTTCGTGCTTGCCTTCTCGATCCTGCTGTCCTCCTTCGTCTCGCTGACGCTCTGCCCAATGCTTGCCTCGCGCATGCTGACCAGCGAGGCGCATGCGCATCAGGGCCCGATGGCGCGTTTCGGCCAGCGCGCCGCGGGCTTCTACCGCGTGACGCTCCGGGCCTGCCTCAATGCACCGCTCGTCATCTTCACGGTCGCCGCCTTCTTCACCGTTGCCGGGGCGGCGGGATTCATGACGCTGAAATCGGAGCTGACGCCGAACGAGGACCGGTCGCAGGTGATGCTCCGGATCAACGCGCCGCAAGGCGTCTCGCTCGAATATACGCAGGCACAGATGCGCCGCATCGAGGAGGGCCTGCAGCCGCTCGTCAAGTCAGGCGAGGTCACCAATGTGTTTTCGATTTCCGGCCAGGGCGGTTCGGCGAATAGCGGCTTCATGGTGCTGACGCTCGCCCCCTGGGAGCAGCGTGAGCGGACCCAGCAGCAGATCGTCGCCGACATCAACAAGGTGACCGCCAAGGTTCCCTCGGTCCGCGCCTTCGCCATCCAGCCCAACAGCCTCGGCATTCGCGGCGCAGGCAGCGGCCTGCAAGTTGCCTTGGTCGGCAACGACTATACGAAGCTCGGCGATGCGGCGGCAAAATTGGTGCGGGGCATGGAAGATACCGGCCGCTTCGAAAACGTGCGGCTGAACTACGAGGCAAACCAGGCGCAATTGTCGGTGACGATCGACCGCGAGCGCGCCTCCGACCTCGGCGTCGACATCAGCGCCCTTTCCTGGGCGATGCAGGCCATGCTCGACGGCAGCAGCGTCGTCGACATCTTCGTCGAGGGCGAGGCCTATCCGGTCAAGCTGCTCTCCTCCACCACGCCGCTCAATGACCCGACCGACCTGCAGAATATCTTCGTCAAGGCCGGCGACGGTCGGATCGTGCCGATGTCGTCGATTGCGACGATCGAGGAGAAGGCCGTGGCGCCGCAGCTGGCGCGTGAATCGCAGCTCCGCGCCGTCTCGCTGTCGGCCGGCTTGAAATCCGACCTTGCCCTCGGTGAGGCGTTGACGATGGTCGAAGACATGGCCGAGCCGCTGCTGCCGCCGGGGTCGCGGGTCATGCCGCTCGCGGAAGCCGCGACCCTCGACGAGAACGCCAGCGGCCTTTTCATCACCTTCGGCTTCGCGATCGTCATCATCTTCCTGGTGTTGGCGGCGCAGTTCGAAAGCTTCGTCAGCGGCATCATCATCATGTCGACGGTGCCGCTCGGCCTCGCCTGCGCCGTCTTCGCGATGATCATGACCGGCAACACGCTGAACATCTACAGCCAGATCGGGCTGGTGATGCTGGTCGGCATCATGGCGAAGAACGGCATCCTGATCGTCGAGTTCGCCAACCAGTTGCGCGACCGCGGTCAGGACGTGCGCAGCGCCATCGAGAACGCCGCCAATATTCGCCTAAGGCCGGTGATGATGACGATGATCGCCACGATCGTCGGCGCCGTGCCGCTGGTGCTGGCGAGCGGGGCAGGCGCGGAAGCGCGCATCGCCCTCGGCTGGGTGCTTGTCGGCGGCCTTGGACTTGCGGTGATCGTGACCTTGTATCTGACCCCGGTCGCCTATCTCGTCATCGCGCGCTTCACCAAGCCGCATGCCGACGAGGAGCGCAAGCTGCACGAGGAAATGGACGCGGCGGCATTAAAAGGGTGAGGGGGGCGGTCTCGGAGCCTCAGCGGAGGATGTCGGCGAGATGTTCCGGTTTCCGGCCGGTGCGGTTGAGTTCGAGGCCGGACAGCAGATCGCGTAGATGGTCCTTCATCAGTTGCGCGGCCCTATCTGAATCACGTGCCTCGATGGCGTCGACCAGCGCATGATGTGCGTGGCTCTCGCAGGTTGTATCCCGGCGCTTCCAATAAAGCGCGATGATCAGTGAGGAGTGCGACACAAGATCGCGCACCAAGCCGGTCAGCACGGCTTGATCGGCGATCTCGGCAACGCCGACATGGAACATGGCGGACAGCATGATGGCATCGCTGTCGCGGCCGGCGTCCAGCGCCTCGTGCTCTCTTTCGAGATGGCCACGCAGCAAAGTCACGTCCTCGGCCCTTGCGACCTGTGCGGCGAGTGCGGCTACGCGGGGCTCGATCAAGGCGCGAGCCTCGAATACTTCGCGTGCTTCCTTTGGCGAAGGTTGCGCGACGAACGCACCCCTATTTGGCTCCAGCCGCACCAGCCAGTCATGGGCAAGGGCCTGAAGTGCGGCGCGGATGACGGTTCGGCTTACCGAATAGATCGAGGCGAGTTCATCCTCCGGCAGTTTCGTGCCAGGCGTCAACCGATGGCTGACGATTGCATCCCTCAGACCATGATAGATTGGTGACCAGCGCGCCGCCGGTTTCTTGCGATCTTTTTCGGGCCTGAGGGTCGTCAACATCTTCATCGTCTCTGGCGAGCTTGCGTCACGCGGTGCGCGCTGACCAATACGTCCGCGCTTCGACTCGAAGCTCATGAATTCTCATAGGGCGTGCTCGTCGGTCAATGCAACCAATCGGACAGCCTCGGACGACGTCGCGCTATGGAGCGGCGGTCGAGTTCCTGCCTGCTGCGTGATTCCTCACATCATGCAGCAATTCAAACTGCTACAGCGACCTTTGCGCGTCTAACTAGACGCGCGGCGTTGTAGTGGCGGAGACCACGGCGCATAATGCCCCGAAAATCGTTTCGCGCGCGGTTCGGCGTACCCGCCGATCTTCGACGTCCTGAGACCAAGCGCCGAAACAGTTTCCGCGAGCCGGACCGCGCAGGCGACGCCGTCGAGCACCGGCACACCGTGCTCGGTCGAGAGAGCGTGAGCGAGATCCGCCATCCCCGCGCAACCAAGCACGACTGCCTCGGCCTTGTCCTCGGCGACGGCACGCGCAATTTCGGCGGAAATCTTGTGGCGCGCGTCCGAGCCCGGTAGCTCGAGATCGAGCACCGCCACATCCGAGGCGCGGACCTTGGCGCAGCGAGACGAGAGACCGTATTTCAGCAGATTGTGTTCGATTGCCGGCACCGAACGGGCAAGCGTGGTGACGACGCTGAACTTGCCGGCAATGAGGGTGGCGAGGTGGAAGGCCGCTTCGCCGATGCCGATGACGGGTGCTTCGGTGGCGCAGCGTGCCGCATCGAGTCCCGTGTCGTCGAAACAGGCGATCACATAGGCATCCATCGTACCTGCCTTTGCCATTTCCGCGATAATGCCTGGCACCGAGAAGACCTCGTCGAAATAGCCCTCGATGCTCGGCGGGCCGTCCTTGGGATTGACAGCAACGACCTCCGTTGCCGGCGACGCCGCAGCTTGTGCCGCCTTGCCAATCTTGTCGGTCATCGACGTGGTCGTATTGGGGTTTATCACGAGTATCCGCATGATTGAGCTGCCTAGAATTCACCGCCGAGATAGAGATGCTTGACCCGTTCATCGGTTAACAATTCAGGGGAATTGCCGCTGAGCGCGACCTTGCCGGTCGTCAGTGCATAGGCGCGCTGCGAGATCCTCAGCGCCATGCGCGAGTTCTGCTCGACCAGCAGCACACTGACCTTTTCGTCGCGATTGATCGCCACGATCGAGCGGGCAATGTCCTGCACCAGCTTCGGAGCGACACCGAGCGACGGCTCGTCGAGCAGGAGGAGACGCGGCCGTGCCATTAGCGCTCGGCCGATGACCAGCATCTGCTGCTCGCCGCCGCTCATCGTGCCGGCCTGCTGCGAATATCGCTCCTTGAGACGCGGGAAACGCGTCAGCACCATATCGATGCTCCGCTGGATCTCGCCCTTGTCGCTGCGGGTGAAGGCGCCCATCAGCAAATTGTCGCGCACGGTCATGAAAGGAAAGACACGGCGCGCCTCGGGCACCATCGAGATGCCCATCCGGACGATCTCGTCCGGCGCGATACCGTCGATGCGCTTCCCGTTGTAGCGGACCTCGCCCTTGCGGATTTTCCGCAAGCCGGTGATGGCGCGCAGGATTGACGACTTGCCTGCGCCATTGGCTCCGATCAGCGCGACGGTCTCGCCCTCATGAATCTCAAGGGTGACGCCTTTCAACGCATAGACGTGGTCGTAGTAGAGTTCGACGTCATCGAATTTGAGCAGCGGCTCCATGGGCTACATTCCGATCGATTCGTCTTCGGCACCGAGATAAGCCTCGATGACCTTGGGGTTCTGCTGGATTTCCGCCGGCGTGCCCTCGGCGATCTTCTGGCCGAAGTTGAGCACGACGATACGGTCGGAGATGTTCATGACCGCCGGCATGTCGTGCTCGACGAGGAGCACAGTGACGCCGCGTTCGCGCAGCTTGCGAACGATTTCGACAGCGCGGCGGGTCTCGTCGTGGTTCATGCCGGCGAAGGGTTCGTCGAGCAGGATGATGGCGGGGTCGGTGGCAAGCGCGATCGCAATGCCGAGTGCACGTAGATGACCGTGCGGCAGGGTGCTGGCAATCTCGCTGCGCATCGCGTTCAGTCCGAGAAACCCTAGAATTTCATCCGCCGAGGTGCCGAAGGCCTCGAGATCACGCCGCGCCGCAGCACTCCCGAAGTAGAAACCGGCAAGGCTGGCGCGCGAACGCAGATGATGGGCGGTCACGACATTGTCGCGCACTGTCATGTCCTTGAAGATCGTCGTTTCCTGGAATGTCCGCACGACGCCCTTCCGGGCCGTGATGTGCGGCGCGAGACCGGAGATGCGCTCGCGATTGAAGCGAACTTCGCCGTGCGTCGGCCGGAGGAAGGACGAGATCAGCTTGAACAGTGTCGACTTGCCGGCGCCGTTCGGTCCGATCACCGAGAGAATCTCGCGCTCACGGACGGTGAAGGATACGTCGTTAACCGCGACGAGGCCGCCGAAACGTTTGGTAAGCCCGATAACTTCCAGGACGTCCGACATCGCTAAAGGCTCCTCTTGCGCGGGACTGCCAGGCTGAGAAGGCCATTGGGGAGCACCAGCATTAGGACGATCAGCACTGTGGAGAAGATCAGGAGCTGGAACTCGCCGGTCTGGAACAGCAGATCCCAGCCGAAATAGAGCACGAACGTACCGAGCATCGGCCCGAGCACGTAGCCGAGCCCGCCGAGGAAGCAGTTCAGCATGAAATTGACCGAATCGGCGACGGTGAAGCTCGACGGATAGATCGACTGGGAGATCGAGGCGAACATCGCTCCGCCGACGCCGCCGAGGAAGGAGGAAAGCGCATAGGCGATGACGCGGAGATAGGCGATGTTGACGCCGATCGACGAAGCGAGTTCCTCGTTCTGCTGCAGTGACTGGCAGAGCTGTCCGATACGCGAATGAGCGAGCCGGTAGAGGCCGAGGAAGCAGAGCGCCATCAAAAGCACCGCAACGATATAGAAAGCCAGTCGGGGATTGGCCAGTGTGGCAAAATCCGGAACGAGTGTTAGGCCGAAAAGACTAATGCCGGTCGGCAGCGGGATGCTGACGATGCCACTGGCGCCATTGGTAATCGGCAAAGCAAGCGCGAGAAGGCGGGCTACCTCGGTCAATACCAGCGACACCATGGCGAAATAGACGCCGCGCAGCCGCAGGATGGGGAGGCCGATCAGCACGCTGGCGACGGCGCAGAAGAGACCGGCCAATGGCAGCGTCAGCCAGAAGGACATGCCGTAATTCATCACCAGGATGGCGGAGACATAGCCGCCCATCAGCGCATAGGCGCCCTGGCCGATGTTGATGCGGCCGATAAAGAAGGTGATCCACACGCCCGCGCTGATGATGCTGAGCAGCGCCACTGATGTCAGCGTGTAATAGAGGTCGCTTCGTCCGGTGGCGTTGATCAGTAGCGGCACTGCGACAAGCAGGACGAGCAGGAAAAGGACTGCTGAGGCGATCTTGAGGGTGGGAGCTGAAGTCTTGCGCATGAGATCAACCCCACGGTTTTCCCATCAGCCCGTGCGGGCGGATGCTTAGGAAGATCATCAGCAGGGCAAAGATGACGAGGTAGGTGATGTCGCCATATTCGCGCAGCACGGTCAGGCCTACCGATTCCATCATGCCAAGGATGAAGCCGCCCGCAATCGCGCCGCCGACCACTCCGGCGCCGCCGATCATCACCATAAGGAAGGCTTTGATAGAGATCGGCCCGCCTATACCTGAATTCACTCCGGTGATGCTGACCAGCAATCCGCCGACGACACCGGCAAGCATCGCGCCCATTGCGAAGCCGATCATCGAATAGCGCTCGACCTTGACGCCCATCAGCTGGGCGGCGACGCGGTCCTGCGCCAGCGCCCGCATGGCGCGGCCGGGCTTGCTGTACTGCATGAAGAGCATGAAGGCGGCGATCATCAGGATGGCGATCACGCCGACGACAATGCGGTCGTAGGGCAGGATTACCCTGTCGGAGACGAAGACGCCGCTGATGATCTTCGGCACGCCTCGCTGCTTCTCGCCGAACAGGAGCAGCATGACGGCATCAAGAAAGAATGCCGTCGCCGCGGCCAGCAGCATCGTGCTCTCCTCGCGCTTGCTGCGGCGGACCACCGGTCGGAAGAGGAACTTTTCCATGAGTGCGCCGATGATCGCCAGCGTCACGCCCGAGCAGATCAGCGCCACAACGAATGGCAGCTTGAGCTGGCCATAGATCGTGTAGGTCACGAAGCCGCCCAGCACATACATCTGCCCGTGCGCGAAATTGAGCACGTTCATCAGGGCGAAGATCAGCGTCAGCCCCAACGCGATCAGCGCATACTGGGCGCCGAGATAGAGTCCGTTGGCAATTACCTGTTCCATGGCGGCGAATTCGGCCCCCTGTCGAGCTTGGCGGTGCGAAGCGCTTGTGAGTTTGCCAGGGCGCGCGAAACGCGCCCTCGGCCTCTCGGTTTGCGAGCGTCAGTCCACTTCGCCGACGAACAGGGTCTGGAATTCGCCGTCCTTGAACTCGGTCACGACCATCGGAACCGAGAGTTGGCGTTTCTGGCCGAAGGACGTCGCACCGACATATTTCAGCGTGCTGTCCTTGGCGTAGGGATTGGGCGCCGAGAAGGTGTCCATGGTCTTCTTGAACTCTTCGACGTCGTCGATCGCCTTGGGGTTCGCCTTCAGCGTCTCGATAATGTACTCGAGCGCGTAGACCTTGGTGTTCGACTCGTCATTGTACTCGCCGAACTTCTTGGTGTAGCGTTCGATGAACTCCTCCATCACCGGCGTGCGGATTTCCGGCGTCGAGGCGCCGCCGACGGAAATGAAGCCATTGGCAAGTTCACCGGCGCCCTCTTGCAGGACGGTGGCGTCCTGCGCAGTTTCCGCCGAGATCAGGCCCTCGTAACCGAGTTCGCGGGCCGCGCGGATCAGGAGCGGCGCATTTGCCGGCGCGACACCCGAGAGCACGAGGAGGTCCGGCTTCAGTTGCACGATCGGTGTCAGCACGGGCGTGAAGTCGCGGGTGTCGTTCTGGTAGGTGTCTTTCTCCGCGACCACCTCAAGCCCGAGTTCCTTGGCCGCGGCAACGCCGCTGTCGCGCTGGCTGAGCGGATCGGATTCGTTGGCCGCGATAAAGGCAACCTTCTTCACGTCCTTGTTTTCCTTGAGATATTTGTAGATGGCCGGTCCCGACTGATAGTTGGCGACCATTCCGAGCACGGCATTCGAAGCTGGAGGCGTATAGAGGGCTTTCGGGAAGGCATAGGGGAAATAGATGATCCCCTTGGATTCCGCCACAGGGCGGACGGCGGCAGCGCCGTCATCTACATTCGGTCCGACCACGTAGTGGATACCTTCCTGGGCCATTTTTTCCATGCCGGCTATGGCCCGCTTCGGGTCCTTCTGGTCATCGAAGGTGACGATGTTGATGTTGTAGGTATCCTCGCCGATCTTCACGCCACCCGTTTCGTTGAGCCAGTCGGCCCGGGTCTGCATCGAGCGGACGTTCGATGTGCCCCAAGCTGCGGCGGGACCGCTCGTCACACCGACGAAACCGATCTTGAGCTCCTTGTTCTCGGCCTGCGCGGAAACGGTTCCTCCCGCTGCGATGGCCAGCAACGAAACGGCGCCGAGCGCCAGCGATTTCAATGTCGAGCGTCTGTTGATCATCTCACTCCCCATCTTTTGCATCCGGCGCGATGTGGCTGCGGATGTGCTAGGGAAAGCCTAAAGTACATTATTGTCAACATTGCTATGCTATTTTGTATACAAACCCGAGATGTCACAGGCATGCAGAACCGGGCAACGGTTTGCGCTATTGTGCGAAATGAGGAAGGTGTCTCGGCCGGGTTGCAGCCGTAATCGTCAGTCCCGATGGGCGTTCGTTCGGAAGCGGAAGTCGTCTAGGTCAGATGCGGTCGGCGGCCGCAGCAAGATAGATCGCTGCCGCAACGGCGCCAAGCGCGCTGCGCCCGGCATGGAGCTTGCCCCAGCGCATGATGAGCTCGCGAGTCTCCTCGCTTGCCTGATCCGGCGGCGTCGTCTCGAGGCGATTGTTGATCGGCATGATCAGCATCAGCGTATAGGGCCAGTTCAGGATGATGACGGCGGCGCCGAGGCCCCAGAGGGGGTTGCCGCTCTGCCACCAGGCGGCGGCGCCGAGAAGGCTGGATACGATCGCCAGTGAGGCCTGCATCTCGAAGCCGCGGCGATAGGCCGGGCCCCACTCTGCCAGTGCGGCGCGGTGGTCGAGGCGAAGTCGGGCCGGCTGTTCCGCAATGTTGATGTAAATGGCGGCGCCGAAGAAGACGGATGCCGTAATCAAAGCGAGCAGGCCGAACATCAGACGCTCTCCCGTTTTTAGACATGATACCCGAAGGGCTCGCAAACAAAAGCTGCATTATAGGCGGATGGCCGTCCTCCTTGCCCGCCTTGCGACAGGGAGGCGGAGGTTTGTGACAAGCCGGTATCAGCGGCGGTGATTTGACGTGCGTGCGCCGCAAGGGATCGCGTAACTTCTGGACAAACCGATTCCGATTTGCACAGTAGCGCCTTGAAATGAAAGCGCTTCGCCATCGACGCGTCGGCACTTGCCTCCGGGAGGTCGATCGAGCGAGCTTGGCGGGCAAAACGGTCGCCAAAGGCTTGGCCGTCGCGATCTATCCCTCTATGCAAGGGACTGGCCGCGGCTTCAGCAGTTGGTGACCATATAATTCCTTAATTCGGCATCGAATTGAGGATAGATTTGTGCGGGCGTTTAAAAACGTTGCGGCGGCTGCCCTTTCGGCATGTACGTCGCAGGAAGGAAGATGTCGTGGCGTTGAAGGCGATCAGGGCGGGGTCGAGGAACGAAAGCGGCATCGCCGCAGTCAAGACGCTCCTCGGCGGACGGTTCGGTGATCGGTTTCAGACGGGAGAGGCCATCCGGTCCCAGCACGCCAACACGACGACCTACATCCCGGCACAGCTTCCGGACGCGGTCGTCTTTCCCGAAAATGCATCCGATGTTCGCGAGATCGTCGAGATCGCCTCGGCGCATTGCGTGCCGCTCATTGCCTTCGGCGCCGGCTCTTCACTCGAGGGCCATGTGAATGCGCCGCATGGCGGCATATCGGTCGACATGATGCGGATGAACCGCATCCTTGCCGTCAATGCCGAGGACCTCGACTGCGCGGTTGAGCCGGGCGTGACGCGCGAGGAATTGAACACCTATCTGCGCGATACTGGCCTCTTCTTCCCGATCGACCCGGGCGCGAATGCCTCGATCGGTGGCATGACCTCGACGCGGGCGTCCGGCACCAATGCGGTGCGCTACGGCACGATGAGAGAGAACGTGCTTGCCGTCACCGCGGTCGTCGCCGGGGGACGAGAGGTCAGAACCGCACACCGGGCCCGCAAGTCCTCGGCCGGCTATGATCTGACGCGGCTCTTCGTCGGGGCCGAAGGGACCCTCGGCATCCTCACCTCGATCACCCTGCGCCTGCAGGGCATCCCGGAGGTGATATCGGGCGGCGTCTGCCCGTTCTCGACGATTGCCGACGCCTGCAACGCTGTCATCCTGACAATTCAGTCCGGCATTCCCGTCGCCCGCATCGAACTCCTCGACGCCGTGCAGATGCGGGCCTGCAACGCCTATTCCGGCCTGGACTACGCGGAAATGCCGACGCTCTTCGTCGAATTTCACGGCAGCACCGAGAGCGTCGAGCTGCAATCGCGCCAGTTCGCCGAAATAGCGTCGGAATTTGGTTCTACAGGATTTGTCTGGACCACCAACCCGGAAGAGCGGGCGCGCCTGTGGAGGGCGCGGCACAATGCCTACTGGGCGCAGAAGAGCCTGAAGCCCGGCGCCGCCATCCTGGCGACCGATGTCTGCGTACCGATTTCGCGGCTTGCCGACTGCGTCGCGGCGACACATGAGGATATCGCCGCGCATGGGCTGATCGCCCCGATCGTCGGCCACGCGGGCGACGGCAATTTCCACGTCGGTGTGCTGTTCGACGACAAGGACCCCGCCGACGTGGCGCGGGTCGAGGCTTTCGTCGAACGGCTGAATAGCCGTGCACTGTCGATGGATGGTACTTGTACGGGAGAGCATGGCATCGGTCAGGGCAAGATGCCGTTCCTCGAAGCGGAGCTCGGCGGAACGATCGATCTGATGCGGCAGATCAAACGTTCGCTCGATCCGGACAACATCTTCAACCCGGGCAAGATCTTCACGTGATCCTGGCGGATCGGATGAAGCTAGCAAAGTGGGGTGCGAACGGAACAGATGGGAATGTGACACGGTGCTGGCGCGAATTTTCGTAATTTTTGGCGGCCTGTTGGTTGTCGCGCTGTTCGCGACGCTGATCGCACCGTTGTTCATAAACTGGACCGATTTCCGCACCGATTTCGAGCGTGAGGCGAGCCGGATCATGGGCAAGCCGGTCGTCGTGCACGGCAGCGTCGATGCGCGGCTCATCCCCTTCCCGACGGTGACGCTCAACGATGTGCGCGTCGGGGCTGAAGGCGGCGGGGAGCCGTTGATTCAGGTCGCACAGTTCTCGATGAGCGCCGAGCTCGCACCCTTCTTAAGCGGTGAGGCGCTGATCTTCGACATGCGCCTCGACCGGCCGCGGGCAAAACTGCGGCTGCAGCCGGACGGGACGCTCGATTGGGCGCGCGGCCCGCGCGCGGCGATCCCGGCGAACACCGTCGTCCTGGAAAACGTCGAGATCGTGGACGGCGAGATCGAGTTCGTCGACGAGCAGACCGGGCGTACGCGCCGAGTGAGCGATCTTTCCGCCGACGTGTCGGCCCGTTCGCTGGCCGGTCCCTGGAAGGTCGAGGGCCGTGCCGCGCTCGATGGCGAAGCGGGCAGCTTCTCCTTCGTGAGCAATGCGGTGGACGAGGAAGGAGCTCTCAGCCTTCGCGCGCGGCTGACGCCGGACGAGCGCCCCTTCGGCGTCGAGCTCGACGGCGAGCTCAAGGTCGTCGATTTCAGGCCGGTCTATGCGGGCCGGTTCACGCTGACGGAAAATCGTCCGTCCGACGAGGGAAGGACCGGACGGGCGCTGCGCATAAATGGCCAGTTCCAGCTCACCAATGAGAGCATCCGCGTGCCGGAATATCACTTCGAGGTCGGCCCGCCGGACGATCCCTATGTCGTCACCGGCGAGGCAACCCTCGATACCGGCAAGGATCAGAAGTTCCTGTTGATCGCCGACGGGCAGCAGATCGACGTCAGTCGGATCGGCAATTCCGGCCGGGGCGGCAAGACCGGTCGCGACCCGGCAGTTTCCCTGCGGCAGCGGGTGGAAACGATGATGGCGATCGCGGCGGATATTCCCATTCCGCAGGTGCCGGGCCGCGCGAGCCTGAAACTTCCGGCGATCGTCATCGGCGATACCACCGTGCGCGACATACGTCTCGATGTCAGACCTGACGGCGCGGGCTGGATCGTCGACAACGCGGTGGCGCTGTTGCCCGGCCGCACGCAGCTCGAAGCCAAGGGGCGGCTGAACCTCAAGGGGCAGCGCGCCTTTCGCGGCGACATCGTCGTCGCCTCCAATCAACCGTCGGGGCTCGCCAATTGGCTGGCCGGCTCGGTCGATCCCGCCATTCGCAAGCTGAAGACGGCGGGTTTTGCCGCGACCGTCAACCTGACCGACACGCTGCAGCAATTCGAAAAGCTCGAAGTGGCGGCCGGTCCAGCGACGCTCAAGGGGAGGCTGGAGCGCCAGTCCTTTGCCGAGCAGCAGCCGACGCTGTCGCTGCAGCTCAAGGGTAACCGCATCGACCTCGACGCGCTGCAGGCGCTGGCCGGCCTCGTTGCCGGAGATGCCTCGACCGCAACCCTGCTCAACCACGCCATCGCTGCCGAACTATCCGCCGAGACGTTCTCCGCCTTCGGCGAGGAGGCGCGCGACGTGCAGGCCGTCCTGACGCTCAAGAATGGCCAGCTGCAGGCCGAGCGGGTGGCAATCGGCAACCTTTCCGGCGCCCAGCTCGCCTTTTCCGGCCGCGTGAGCGGCGGTTTCGAGAAGCCGGTGATTTCGGCGAAGATGAAGCTTGCCGCCGAAGAGCTGACGCCGTTCCTGGAGCTGGTCGGGCGGCACACGATCACCCACCCGGCCCTGGCTCGGCTGATCAAGGCCGGCCCCTATTATTCCGGCGCTGCCCTCGACATGACCTTGACGGCGGGTAGCAAGGAGGGCAACGCGCCCTTCACCTTTGGCGTGATCGGCACCGCCAATGGCGGCAAGATCGCCGCCAGCTATCAGGCGCCGGACGTTGCCCAAGCCCTTGCCGGAAAAGGCATATTGCTGGAGGCGACGCTCGAGAATCCGCAGACCCCCGTTCTCCTCGGCCAGGCCGGGCTCGATCCGCTGCCGTTCGATGCGGACGCCAACGGTATCCTCGCGGTCAAGCTGCAGAGCACGGAAGGTTTTGAGGCGAACGGCTCGCTGACCTTCACGACCGAGAAGACGCAGATTGCCGCCAAGGGTACGGTCGACCTTTCGCGGGATCACTATCTCGAGGGACAGGGCAAGCTGACGCTGCAGACGGAGGATTTCGAGCCCTATCTGTTGCTGCAGGGCATTGCCTTGCCGCAGATGGGCAGCGGGCTGCCCGTGAAGCTGACCGCGGACATCGCCGCCGACCCTGAGAAGATCGCGCTTTCAGCCATCGAAGGCAGCGCCGACCGGAACGGTTTCGCCGGTAGTCTGACGATCGACCGCAAGGCGCGCGGCACGGCGCGAGGCGAACTGGTGCTCGATACGCTCGATCTAGCCTGGCTCGGCGAAGGTATCCTCGGACAGGTCCACGACGCATCGGCCGGTGGATTGTCGGTGGCGCCCCTGGCGCAGCCCGCCTGGACGGGCCTCGACGTCGCTCTCGACCTCACAGCAAAGCGCTTTTGGCCGGGCCTCTATGGGGAGATTACCGGATTCAGCGGCAAGCTCGAATGGAAGGGAAACGAACTTGCCTTGACCGAGGCGGCGGGCGACTGGTTGGGAGGCAAGCTCGCGGGACGGCTGCAAGTCGGCAACGCAAACGGCTCCGGCTTCCTGCGTTCGCGATTCGACCTGACGGGCGGCGACCTGGCTGCAGCCGGATGGGCGCGGCAGAGCGGACCCGTCGCGACCGGCCGCTTCGACCTTTCCGTTGCGATGGAGGCGTCCGGTGCGACGCCGAAGGCAATGGCAAGTTCGGTCAGCGGTTCGGGAACGGCGACGTTCAATGGCGTGACGCTCAACGGCATCAACACGGCGGCGCTGCCGCAACTGATGGCGGCGGCCGATGCAATGAAAACCGAGATTTCGCCGAACGCGGTGCGCAAAGCCGCTGAAGAGGTGCTCTTCAGCGGCCAATCGGTCGTCGGTGCCGTCAAGGTGCCTTTCAGCATCGCCGGCGGAACCGTCAGGGCGCAAAACGTGGCGGCCGCGGACGGCAATGCGTCGTTCTCCGGTGAAGTCTCCTTCGATCTTCCGGCCGAACGGATGAGCGGTGCGGTCGATCTCACCTTCCGGCCGGGCGAAGAGGCGCTTGCCGGCGCTGAGCCGCGCGTGCGTTTCGGCTATGCGGGACTGCTTGCGTCGCCCGGCGTCAGCGTGGACGTTACCGACCTTGCCAATTTCCTGTCGCTTCGCGCTTACGAAAAAGAGCGCCGGCGGGTGGAAACGCTGCAGGCGAATGTTCTAGAAAAACAGCGCCTGCGCCGAGAAGTGGCGCTTTACAGGGCCCGGGCGGCCGAGCGCGAGATCCAGCGGCGGCGAGCGATCATCGAGGAACGCACCCGCCAGGCGGCGGCGGTCGAAGCGGCGCGGATGAAGGCCGAGGCGATGGCGCGGGCAGCGGAAGCGCGCCGGGCGGCCGAAGAGGAGCGCCAGCGCTTGCGCCAACTTCCGCGGCCGCCGGCGCAGCCTCAAGGCGCTCCGGTGCAGGACGTTCAGCGGAATGCGCCGCCCCCTGCCGGTGAGAACGCCGGCCCGCCGGCGGGGCCGGGGCTGAATTTCGACATGCTGCCCGACATCACCGTGCGGTAGATCGAAGTCAGGAAATTGAGGTAGGGCGCTCAAAGAGTCTCCGTGGACTTCGCCAGGGCCTTGATCCAGGCAAGCACGTATAGCCGCAGCGCCGAAGAGAGGTTTCCCTCCGGGTCGCGCCCGTCGTCGATCTCCGCGATCAGCCGCGCGAGCGGCATGCCGCGGCTCTTGGCGATCGACTTCAGTTCCTGCCAGAAGGGCTCCTCAAGCGTGAAACTGGTGCGGTGTCCATGCAGCGTCGCCGAATGCTTGGCGATCATTCCTGGCCTCACAAGTCGATTCAACGGGTTGGCAATCCGATTCCCGAATCGTTTCCAAGTCCTTGTGGGGGAATCGTTTTTTTGAAGGGCGGCTCAGGCCTCGTCCCTATCGGCAATGGGCCGACCTGGCGCTGCCAGCCCTTCCAGTCGGCCCTGGTCAAGCGTCTTCGACGCCTTTTCGTTCAGGGCCGTCGTGAGGGACTTTTCCGTTTTCGTTCGGCCGAAGGACATCCGATTCTGCTCAGCCTGCTTCTCCCGCTCGACGCGAGCCTGACGCTTGCGGAACTGACGCAGGTTGACGACGTCGCCGCTCATGCCACGCTCCGGCGGTCAGTTTTTCTTGCGGAAGGAATCGAGCGAGACGACCGAACCGCCGCCGCCCTTCGGGCCGTCGCCCGCCGGGCTCTTCTGCTCAGCCTCATCGGCTTCGTTGACCGGATAAGCGGTGATCTCTGCCGAGTCCGACTCGTCGTCCTCGCCGGCCGCGACATCGAACTCGAGCTCGAAATTCACCGACGGATCGTAGAAACCGCGAACAGCATTGAAGGGGATGACCAGCTTCTCCGGCGTATCGGAGAAGGAGAGGCCGATTTCAAATCCGGTCTCGGAAACCTTCAGGTCCCAGAATTGATGTTGGACGACGATCGTCATCTGTTCCGGGTACTTCGCCTTGAGATGTTGCGAGATGCGTACGCCGGGAGCCCCCGTCAGGAAAGTAATGAAGAAATGGTGGTCACCGGGGAGATGGCCGGTAGCGGCAACTTCGGCCAGCACCTTGCGGATGACGCCGCGGAGCGCGTCCTGCGCCAGAATATCGTAGCGGATGTGGTCCTGGCCCATATGATCCCCGTCTTTCTTCAAACTCACTTTACCGCATGATGGCTCGGATCGAAATCGCGTTTCATACAGCAATTCAATGCCCTATTCGGGCCTGTCGGCGTCAGGCCGTTTGTCACCGGCCATGTCTCGTCTCATTGCCCGTCCAAATCGGACGAGTCAATTAACAAGGCATCTATAGCCGATTTCAGCACGGGGGAGAAGGTGAAGGCTTCTGTTGCCAGGTGCCTTCGGACCCCGCCTTACGGTGCTACCCGGAAGGACTTGATTTGAAGTGCCGCACCGCCGTTAGGCAGCGAGACGTGCTTCAGCATAGTTGTCGTTTGCAACTATAAGTTTAGCCCGATAACGGTGGTACAATGCCGAGCAAAAAGTCGATCTTTACGCCCTTGTCGATCCTATTTCGCCCCCATCAAAAACCGGTCCAGCCGACCGGTTTTTGGTGGAGGCGCCGGGTACCGCCCCCGGGTCCAATGGGTTTATTGCATCGCCCGTTTATTGCCATAGCCGCCCGAAGACGGCTCTTGTCATATAGGTCTTTCCGGAGGCCAAGAAAAGGGGTGGAGAAAGGAAATCAGACGGATGAGGCTCGCGTCTTGACATGCGCGAAAAGCGTGAAAAACTTTCTCTGCTGCACGCGGATCGCGAACAGGGCAGCGTCAGCCAACACTCGTCAGATGGAGGGAAGCATGACCGACTATCTCGCAGACGTGCAGAAATACGACAGCGGTGCCGATGAGGCCGTCGTGAACAAGATCGTGCGTCACCTCGGCATCGCCCTTCGAAATCGCGATTCGGCGCTGGTCTCGACCTCCGATCCCGACGAACTGGAGCGGGTCAGGGAGAGGTGGTGCGAGAAGAAGCTCGGCGTCGGCGGGTCGGAGGCACATGCGGCGATTGCTGCGGCTGCAAAGGCCATGGCCGAGGATCGTTCCAAGTCACGCGTGACCTTCTACTACCTCGTCGCGAAGGAACTCGGCAAACTGCAGACGCTCTGATCGGAAGAGGCGAGGGGATGGGCGGATCCGTCACCGTACCCTTACCTCGGGTGCCGACGCTGTCGGTTCTCCACGCCCATCCATGTTCATCCTTGCCCAGGCATCGTCGTCGCCGCTCTCGTCGAGACGTCGAACCGGCTCGGCCTGTAATCGTCCCCCAATTCTCGGAACATTCGCTGCCGGGCCCGGTTAAGGGAGAGATAAGGCCGGCGATGCCCGCTGGCGCGGCAAGATCGGCAGGAAGGGAAGGGCACCCCGATGACAACCTCAAAACATCCGAAAACACAACGGCCGAGCGACAAGGACCTCAAGCAGGATCCCGGAATCGGTCAGTCCAAGGGCATCCGTGGAGCGTCGGATTACGAAAGCCTGAAGCGAGACAACACGAGCGAAGGCGATGTGGCGAACGACCCGACGCCGCAGGGGGGCGCCAATCCGGGCCATCGCGGCCGAACCAACAAATGAGCCATCAGGAGATCCGATCATGGTCGGCAGGAAGACGCACGAACACCAGCAACGCATAATTCAGGGCCGCGAGAACACATCGAATGCCGGCAAGGATTTCGATGCCGAAGCGGAACTCAAGCGCTCAGATGCTCTGCGCAAGGCCGAGCAGAAGGGGCAGAAGCTCGATACGGCGCATGCGGATGCGCGTGAGGAGAACGATCGCAGCATTCTGAGAGGCGAGAATCAGGAAAGCCGGCATCACAAGGACACCGGGCGGTAGTCCGCTTCATTTCGGCGATTCCAGAGCCTTGTGAAAGCTGAGCGGCAAAAGGAGATGGCCATGGCCAACGCCAGTCGTAAGAACATCGGAAAGCCAGACAAGGGAAAGGGCTCCGGCAGCGGTGCCCGTACCACGATGAAAGAAGGAATGGTCGGCGAGAGCGACGTATTGTCCAACCGCGACAAGGCGCAACACTCCCAGGCGAGGGGCCTTGACCAGAACGCGACGAAGACAGAGCAATACCAGGACCACGCCGGAAACCGGCGACCTGCGAAATAGAGGTTAGCGCACTACATTTCCCGTCGCCATGGCGGCACGAAGCGCCGGTCTTCATAGGATCGCAGATATCCGGTGTGGACGGGCACGGCCAGAAACCTAGCCTTGAAGTAGGCGAAAGCCCTGCAGCTGCGGCCGTGCCGCCTCGGCACGACGCGTATACGTCTCCGAAAATTGCCGGGCTTGCCGATCGACTCCATGCGGTCGAGTCGTTCGAGCGTGACGGGATCGACCTCATAGAGTTCCCCGCTGACACGCAAGCCGCTGCCGGGTTCATGGAACATCATCGGAGCGAACCATGGTCCGGCGACAAGCATCGGATAGTTCCTGGCGGTGCGATAAGGCCCGAGATAGGCCGCATGCGCCAGGCCGCGCCGATGCAGCGGGAAGCCTTTCTTCAAGGTGCCGAAAACGAAAACGAACTGAGGTCTCTCCATCAAGCCAAGGCTCCGATGCGGTGGCCCCTCCAACGTGCAGGGTCACCGGCTGTTCCGGCTCCGCGCGTGCGGCCCGCGATAGAAACGCCAAATCGCGGGAAAACGTCGCCGCGGCATTGGTTCCGCAGTGGCTTCATCCTATTTTCAAGACACTAACGAATCGGCGGTGCTAAGGACCATGCGGCAGTATCTAGAGCTTCTCGACCATGTGATGAGCAACGGAACCGACCGCGGCGACCGGACGGGCACCGGCACGCGCTCCGTCTTCGGCTATCAGATGCGCTTCGATCTCTCGGAAGGCTTTCCGGTGCTGACCACCAAGAAGCTGCATCTGCGTTCGATCATTCACGAGCTCCTGTGGTTCCTGATGGGCGAGACGAATATCGCCTATCTCAAGGAAAACGGCGTCAGCATCTGGGACGAATGGGCCGACAAAAGGGGAGAGCTTGGCCCCGTCTATGGCTACCAGTGGCGGTCCTGGCCGACGCCGGCCGGCGGCCACGTCGACCAGATCGCCGGGCTGATCGAGGGCTTGAAGACCAATCCGAATTCCCGCCGGCACATCGTCTCGGCCTGGAACCCGGCGCTGGTCGACGAGATGGCGCTGCCGCCGTGCCATTGCCTTTTCCAGTTCTACGTCTCGGACGGCAAGCTCTCCTGCCAACTCTATCAACGGTCCGCCGATATCTTCCTGGGCGTGCCATTCAACATCGCTTCCTATGCGCTGCTGACGATGATGGTGGCGCAGGTGACCGGGCTGAAGCCGGGTGACTTCGTCCACACCCTCGGCGACGCGCATATCTATCACAACCACTTCGAGCAGGCGCGGCTGCAACTGACGCGGACGCCGAAGGCGATGCCGAAGATGGAGATCAATCCGGCGGTGAAGGACATTTTTTCCTTCAAGTTCGAGGACTTTACGCTCGTCGGCTACGAAGCCGATTCACATATAAAGGCGCCCGTCGCGGTCTGATCGCGAAGTCCAGGCAGAGGCATGCGGGGATGGGTCTGCCAATCCCTCTTATATGTTCTGCAAATGGCGAAGTGTCGGCCGGCCGGTTGCTCCGGTGATGTTTAGAAAAGCCGGCGGGAACGGGAGGTTCTGATGCTGACATTGATCCATGCACCCTTGTCGCGCTCGTCGCGGATCATCTGGCTGCTCGAGGAGCTCGGCGCCGAATACGAGATTCGCTACGTCAATATTCGCCGCTGGGATGGGTCCGGCGGCCCGGATGAAAACAATCCGCATCCGCACAAGCAAGTGCCGGCCCTGCTGCACGACGGAACGCTCGTCTGGGAATCGGCCGCTGTCGTGCAATATCTGACCGATCACTATCCCGACTGCAGCCTCGGGCGGCCGCCCGGTAACCCGGATCGCGGTGCCTATCTCTCCTGGCTCGCCTATTATGCCGGCGTGATCGAGCCGACGGCGCTTGCCCATATCTCCGGCGTGACGGTCAGCAACCCGATGCTGGCGCGCCTCTACACCGAGATGTCCGCGCATGTCATCGATGTCTTGACGCGCCAGCCCTATCTCATCGGCGACCGGATGAGCGCGGCCGACCTCCTGCTCGCAAGCGCCCTCCAATGGATGCGCAAGATCCTGCCGGAAAGCGACGTCATCGACCGTTACATCCACGTCGTGACCGACCGTCCGGCGCTGCTGCGCGCCCGCGAAATCGACAGCAAACCGAGTGGTTTCCATGACTGACAGAAGACCGGAGCCGAAAATCGTCATCGTCGTCGCGGTTGCGACCAACGGCGTGATCGGGCGCGAGGGCGACCTGCCGTGGCGGCTTTCGACGGACCTAAAGCGATTCAAGACGCTGACGATCGGCAAGCCGGTTATCATGGGGCGAAAGACCTGGGCATCGCTCGGCCGTCCGCTGCCAAGCCGGCCGAACATCGTCATCAGCCGCGACCCGAACTTTGCGGCCGCCGGAGCCGAGGTTGCGTCTTCGCTCCCTGCGGCGCTCGAAAAGGCCCGAGCGCATGCGGCGGAGCTCGGCGCCGAGGAAATCTGCATCATCGGCGGCGGGGAGATCTACCGGCAGTCGATCGACCTTGCCGACGTGCTGCACGTGACCGAGGTCAAAGCTGAAGTGGAGGGCGACACGCGCTTTCCGCCGATCGATCCCCAATCCTTCGAAAAGGTTTTCGAGGAAGATCTGCCGCGCGGTGAGAAGGACAGTCATGCGATGCATTTTGTCACGTGGCGCCGCCGCGAAACGCTGCCAAAATAGTCGAAGCCGATCGGCGGCGAATGCCCGCTTCGTTCCTTTCCGATCGCGTCGAGAAGCCGTCAACTATTTTTAGCACTTTACGGTGAACTCGCCCGTATCGCGTTGAAAGCAATGCACATGATACCTATAACGGGATCACGTCGTGACCGGCCGCATGTCTGCGGGGCGTCCAGCGAGTGAATATTCTTTGAAGAGAGGTTTTGATGCCCTGGAGCAATCAGAATGGCGGCGGCGGCCCGTGGGGCGGCGGCGGCAATCAAGGGCCATGGGGTCAGGGAAACAGACCGCGCGGAGGCCGGGGCGGCCCGCCGGATCTGGAAGAGATCATCCGTCGCGGCCAGGATCAGCTGAAGAACGTCGTTCCGGGCGGCTTCAATGGCGGCATCTTCGTCATCGTCGGCCTGCTGATCGTCGGCTTCCTGCTGCTGAATTCGATCTACACCGTCCAGCCGGATGAACGCGGCGTCGAGATGCGCTTCGGCAAGCCGAAGGAGGAAATCTCCATGCCCGGCCTGCATTACCACTTCTGGCCGCTCGAAACCGTCGAGATCGTCAAGGTGACGGAGCAGCAGCTGAATATCGGCAGCCGCGTCGGCGCCCAATCGAGCGCCGGGCTGATGCTGACCGGCGACCAGAATATCGTCAACGTGCAGTTCTCGGTGCTCTTCTCCGTCACGGATCCGAAGTCCTATCTCTTCAACGTCGAGAATCCGGCCGACACGCTGCAGCAGGTGGCCGAGAGCGCCATGCGCGAGGTTGTCGGCCGGCGTCCGGCCCAGGACATCTTCCGCGACAACCGTCAGGCGATCGCCGCCGACGTCAAGAACACCATCCAGGCGACAATGGACACCTATGGCGCCGGCATTTCGGTGAACACGGTCGCGATCGAGGATGCGGCGCCGCCGCGCGAAGTGGCCGACGCCTTCGACGAGGTGCAGCGTGCCGAACAGGACGAGGACCGCTTCGTCGAGGAAGCCAACCAATACGCCAACCAGGTGCTCGGCAAGGCACGCGGCCAGGGAGCCCAAATCCGCGAAGAGGCAGCCGCCTACAAGGACCGCGTCGTCAAGGAAGCCCAGGGTGAGGCGCAGCGCTTCATTTCGGTCTATGACGCCTATTCCAAGGCGCCGGAGGTCACCCGCAGACGGCTTTACCTCGAAACCATGCAGGATGTTCTCGGCAAGTCGAAAAAGGTCATTCTCGACGAGAAGAACGGCCAGGGTGTGCTGCCCTATCTGCCGCTCAACGAAATCGGCAGGCCCGCGCAGTCGGGAGGTACCCAATGATAAACAATCGCAGTTCCATCATTCTCATCGTTCTCGCGGCGCTGCTGGTGGTCGTCTACTCGTCGGTGTTCGTCGTCAATGAGCGCCAGCAGGCGATCGTCGTGCGCTTCGGTGAAATCCGCGACGTGAAGACCGAGCCGGGGCTTTATTTCAAGCTGCCCTTCGCCTTCATGGATGCCGATCGCGTGCAATATGTCGAGGACCAGGCGCTCCGCTTCGACCTCGACAATATCCGCGTGCAGGTTTCCGGCGGCAAGTTTTACGAGGTGGACGCCTTCGTGGTCTACAGGATCGCCGATCCCCGCCGCTTCCGCGAAACGGTGTCCGGTGATCGCGAATCTGCCGAAGCGCGGCTTCGCACGCGTCTCGACGCATCGCTGCGGCGCGTTTACGGCCTGAGGGGTTTCGAGGCGGCGCTTTCGGACGAGCGCGCCTCGATGATGCGCGAGGTTCGCGCCGATCTTCGGGGAGACGCGGAATCGCTCGGTCTCAACATCGAGGACGTCCGCATCCGCCGGACGGACCTGACCCAGGAAGTCTCGCAGCAGACCTACGACCGCATGAAGGCGGAGCGTCTGGCCGAGGCGGAACTGATCCGCGCCCGCGGCAACGAAGAGGGCCAGCGCCGGCGCGCCATTGCCGATCGCCAGGTGGTCGAGATCGTCGCCGAAGCCCAGCGCGATTCGGAAATCCTTCGAGGTGAGGGCGAAGCCGAGCGGACGGGCATCTTCGCAGACGCTTTCCAACGCGATCCCGGTTTCTTCGAGTTCTATCGCTCGATGGCGGCCTATACACAGTCGATCGGGAATCCGGATACAACCGTGGTGCTGTCGCCGCATTCCGAATTCTTCCGTTATTTCAACAGCGCGGACGGGGCGGCGGCGCCGCTTTCGCCGACCGTACCGGCGGCGCCTGCGACCGGAGATTGAGCGGACGATGTCCGATCTTTTGACCGGGTTTGCGTTTTTCCTGATCATCGAGGGGCTGGTGTACGCACTGGCCCCTTTGGTTCTTGTGGAATTGGCGAAGCGTTTGCCGTATGTCCCGGAGCATCAGCTGCGCCTCGCCGGGCTCACATCGGTGGCGGTTGGCGTCGGACTTGTTTGGTTGCTTCGAGGGTAGTGCGAAATGCCACATACACTGCTGATCCGGTTGGTCGATGCCGAATATGCGATTACCCGCCTGACAATCGGGTCCGCTATTCCGGAGTGGCTGCCCGGGCCAGGGTTCTGGACCGTTTCGAGTTCGCGCGAGGAGATGACGCTCGTCTGCCGTGCCGCCCGCGTCCCTTCGGGCGTCCAGAGTTCGCTTGGCTGGCGCTGCCTCCGCATCGAGCAGCATTTCAGCTTCGATGTGCCGGGGGTCCTGTCTTCTGTGCTCCGCCCGCTTTCGGCGGCCGGTGTCGGCGTCTTCGCCAATTCGACCTTCAGCACCGACTATGTCTTCGTTGCCGGTTCCGATCTCGAAAAGGCGGTACAGGCGCTGAAGGAGCACGGCCACGAAATCACCAGCTGATCCGCCGAAGATCAGGAAATCGTGTCTGGACGCTCCGGAAATCCGCCGTATCTTCAACAGAAGATCGTTTGCTGCGCGAAGCAGCCGCGGCAACGCCTTGCGGCAGTGGTATAATTCGCCGAAACGAATGGGAAGGGATCACGTGGTGATCGCGGACGACCGAAGTCCGTGGACGGCGTGGCCAACGGAATTACAGGAGCACAGCGACTTGTCGAAACTACCCAAGATCTTCCGCAGCCTGGTGCTGGCGGCTGCGACGGCACTGCTCTTTTCCAATACGGCTCTTGCCGAAACGGCGCTGCCGCGGCCGGCGGCCGGGCCGCCCTCGGTCGCCGATCTCGCCGAAAGCCTGCTCGATGCCGTGGTCAACATCTCCATCTCGCAGAACGTCAAGGCCGACGATGACAATGCGCCGATGCCGCAGGTGCCGGAGGGTTCGCCGCATCAGGAATTCTTCGACGAATTCTTCAAGGGGCAGGGCGGCGAGGGCGGACGCCCGCGCACGGTCAACTCGCTTGGCTCCGGCTTCATCATCGATCCGTCCGGCTATATCGTCACCAACAATCACGTCATCCAAGATGCCGACGATATCGAGATCAATCTCTCGGACGGCACCCGGCTGAAGGCGAAGCTGGTCGGCACCGATACCAAGACCGATCTGGCGGTGCTGAAAGTCGAGCCCAAGAAGCCGCTCAAGGCGGTATCTTTTGGCGATTCGCGGAAGATCAGGATCGGCGATTGGGTCATGGTCGTCGGCAATCCCTTCGGCCTCGGCGTGTCCGTCTCCGTCGGCGTCGTTTCGGCGCGCGGCCGCAACATCAATGCCGGACCCTATGACAGCTTCATCCAGACGGATGCTGCCATCAACCGGGGCAATTCCGGCGGGCCGCTGTTCAACATGCAGGGCGAGGTAATCGGCATCAACACCGCGATCTTGTCGCAGACCGGCATGTCGGTCGGCATCGGCTTCGCCGTGCCTACCGAGCTTGCGATGAACGTCGTCGACCAGCTCAAGGAGTTCGGCGAGACGCGGCGCGGCTGGCTCGGCGTGCGCATTCAGCCGGTTACCGAGGATATCGCCGAGAGTCTGAAGATGGGCGTGCCGAAAGGGGCTCTGGTTTCCGGCATCATCGAGGGCGGCCCGATTGCGCGTGGGGAGATCAAGGCGGGCGACATCATCATCCGGTTCGACGGAACGGAGATCGGCGAAATGCGCGATCTCATGCGTGCCGTCGGTGAAAGCCCTGTCGGCAAGGCGGTAGAGGTCGTCATCATTCGGGACGGAAAGGAGCAGACGGTGCGCGTGACGCTTGGCCGGCTCGAGGATGGCGAGCACCTGGCGGCCGCCGGAACTGGCGGGGAACTGAAAAAAGAGAGCGCCAAGCCGAGCGAGCCGCCGGCCGCTACGTTGCCGGCGACGGATGTCGTCCTCGGTATGAAGCTCGCGGTGCTCGACGCCGATCGCCGCAAGAGCTTTGGAATTGCCGAGAATGTCAACGGCGTCGTTGTGACCGAGGTTCAGCCGAACTCGCCCGCCGCCGAGCGCCGCGTCGAGGCGGGAGACGTCATTGTCGAGGTCGGTCAGGAGGCAATGGACTCGCCCGAAGACGTCACCTCCCGCGTCGGTGAACTGAAGGCCGACGGCCGCCGCAACGCATTGCTGATGATCGCCAGCAAGACCGGCGAGCTGCGTTTCGTGACGGTGCGGATGGAGTAGCGAGGCGTAGCCTTCGAGCTCGCCGGAGAGGCGCCGAAATCAGTTCGGTGTCTTTGCGCCCAGCCTCCATTCGTCCGCCGTGATCGTGTAAAGCACGTGGCGCTTCAGAGGCTGATGCGTGTCGGGCACGCCCGGATGATCGAAGTCGCGAGATGGGTCCGGCCGCATGCCGATGCGCCTCATCACGGCGATCGACCGGGCATTCGTCGCCACCGCGAAGGAGACGATTTCGCCGAGATTCCTTTCACCGAAACCGTGGTCGAGGAGCGCCAGCGCCGCCTCGGTTGCGTAGCCCTTGCGCCAATAGGAAACGGCAAGGCGCCAGCCGATTTCGATCGTGCCGCCGGGCAGATGCGGCGCAAGATGGGTGCGGGACAGGCCGCAGAAGCCGATCGGCACGTCGCCATCGCGCAGCGCAAGCGCGAAGAAGCCGAAGCCCGTCTCGGCGATGGTGCTGGCATTGCGGTCGAACAGCGCATCGGCCGCCGCCCGGTCACGTCGAAACGGAAAAAATTCCATCACCTTCGGATCGTTGTTGATCTCGGCGAAGAGATCGCGATCGCCCTCACGCCAGTTGCGGATGATGAGGCGCTCGGTCTTGCGGATGATCACGTCACGAAATCCGTCTTGCGATAGCCCTGGAGATAGAGGAGGGCTGAGAGATCGCCATGATCGATGCGGATATTCGCCTGTTCGGCAACGACGGGCTTGGCGTGCAGGGCCACGCCGCTGCCGGCAAGCTGCAGCATGCCGAGATCGTTGGCACCGTCGCCGACGGCGATGGCGTCCGCCGTCGAGATGCCGAGCCGTTCCGTAATGTCGATCAGCGCGTCGACCTTCGCCTGCTTGCCGAGGATCGGCCGGGCGACTTCGCCGGTCAGTGCTCCGTTATCTTCCAGGAGCTCGTTCGCACGGTTTTCGTCGAAGCCGAGCTTTTCGGCAATTGGACCGGTGAAGACGGTGAAGCCGCCGGAAACGAGCGCCGTGTAATGGCCCTTCGCCTTCATGGTGGCAATCAACTCGCGTCCGCCGGGGGTCAGGGTGATACGCTTGGCGATCACTTCGGCGATGACCGTGGCGGGTAGGCCTTTCAGGAGCGCGACGCGCTCGATAAGCGCCGGCTCGAAGGCGATCTCGCCGTTCATAGCGCGGGCCGTGATCGCGGCGACCTTTTCCTTGAGGCCGACTTCCGCGGCGAGTTCGTCGATGCATTCCTGGCCGATCATCGTTGAATCCATATCGGCGATGAGAAATTTCTTCCGGCGCGTCTCGGCGTCCTGCACGGCGACGTCGATCGCGGCTCCATCCACCGTCGCCCGCAGCCGCGCTTCGGCTTCATTTGGATCCGTACCGTCCTTGAGGGCGAGGTCGCAGGCAACGCCATCGGCCAGCCAGTAAAGCCCGGATGCCTCAACGGCCACGGCCGCAGCCTCAGCCAGCGCAGGGGTCAGGACAGGATTTGACGGATTGGCGATAAGCGTGGCAACGAGAGCCATGATGAGAAACCTTGAACGAGATCTGGACGCGATCCTGATAACCGGGCCGACCGCCAGCGGCAAGTCCGCGTTTGCGGTGGCGCTGGCGAAGCGCCATGGCGGCGTGGTGGTCAATGCCGACAGCATGCAGGTCTACGACACTTTGAAAGTGCTGACCGCACGTCCCGATGCGTCCGAGATGGGCGGCATCCCGCATTTTCTCTACGGCCATGTGCCGGCGGGGCGCCACTATTCCACCGGCGCCTGGCTGCGCGACGCCGAGGCATTGCTCTCAAGGCTGCGCGGCGAGGGCAGGTTGCCCGTTTTCGTCGGCGGTACCGGTCTCTATTTCAAGGCCCTGACCGGTGGCCTAGCGGACATGCCCGAGATTCCGCCGGCGATCCGGGAGCGGTTGCGAGAGCGGCTGAAGGTAGAAGGGGCTGCCGCACTCCACGCCGAACTCGAACGCAGCGACCGGCAGGCGGCGGCACAATTGCGGCCCGAGGACGGGCAAAGGATCGTCCGCGCCCTCGAGGTCGTCGAGGCGACCGGTAAGCCGATTGGTCTTTTTCAGCAGATGCGCGGCCCGGTGGTGGTCGATCCGGACCGAGCCCGGAAGATCGTCGTGCTGCCCGAACGGTCGCTTCTTCACAGCCGGATCGATCGGCGCTTCGAGGCGATGCTGGCAGGCGGAGCGGTCGAGGAGGTGCAGGCGCTCCTGCCGCTGAAGCTTTCGCCGGACATGCCGGTGATGAAAGCAATCGGCGTGCAGCAGATCGCCGCGATGCTGAGGGGCGAGATGAGCGAGGCGGAGGTAGTCGCCACGGGAGCGGCGGCGACGCGGCAATATGCCAAGCGCCAGATGACCTGGTTCCGCAACCAGCTCGATGACAGCTGGCGGCGGATCGCGCAGCCAGACGAAGTTCTCTAGGCGCGTTTCGCTCAGCCGATGCCGTGTTCCCGGAGCACGGCCTCTTCGTCGCCGCTCACCCAGCCGAAGATCTTCGGCTCTCCATTGCGCAGCTGGACAAGATAGTGGACCTCGAAGTCGATGACGACATCGGGCCTGCCATCCGCCTCATAAACCGACCGCCAGTCGACGCGGACGAGCGAATGCAGCGCATCGATCGGCGTTATCTTGAGATCGCGGATCTTCAGTTCCCTCGTGCCGATTTCCCTGTAGCGGGCGTAACCCTTTTCCATCGAGGCTTTGAGGCTCTGGTCGTTCTTCCCCGCCATGACGCCCGCCGGCGAGGCCGCGATGAAATCGGATGCGAAGGCGTAGGTCGTCTCGGCTACATCCATTTCCCTGGCGAGCACCCGATTTGCCATGCTCTCGTAGCGCTTGAAAAAGCTACGAAGGATTTCATCCATTGAGTTCCCCTGTCGCGGCGCCGTGCCCGGTTGCCTTGCCGACGGATCGATCGGCGTCTGCTGGTGCTGGACGAGCCGCCACACCTCGCCGGTTCGTGAATAGGTCGAGGTGCAATAGGCCGCATAGGGGTCATGGGCGTCGCGTCGGGCGTCGGCGCGGTAAGCCAATACGAGGAGGCTGTCATTGGGCCGGGCGCTCCTCCGCTCCGTCATCTCCACGTCCAGCCAGCGCGGCGCGCCGTCGAGAGCCCGGATGATTTCCACCCCGCCGAGGATGCCCACCGGCGCAAATGCCATCAGGCATTCGTCATCGAGCAGTTGCTGGTATGCGCCGGCACCTTCGAGCCACAGTCGGCGCTCCCGTTCCCAGGCCTCTTGCTCGTCCATTGCACCCTCCTGTCCGGTTGCTGCGCGTTTTATGGCAACAACGTCGGAGGTCACGATCCGATCCCTGCTATTTGCGGATGATGCTTCCGAGAGGACGCTTCAGCAGGCTCTCGCGCAACGATCCCGAGCGCTGCGGTTCGATTGCGGCGCCCGAGAAGCCGCGCTCCGGCTGCGCCGGCGTGTTCAGCATCCGCGCGGCGTCTCTTTCTGCCTGCCCGGAGAGGATCTGCTCGCGGATCTGATTGAAGCGTTCAAGCTGCGGATTGGTCGGCTCGGATCCGCGCGGCAACATTTCGGGCCGATAGGATTCGAGCGCGGCCGCGGAGAAATCGTCGCGCGGATCCACCGGCTCGACTTCGTCGGTCGCATCGCCGGTACGATCCTCATAGGGAACCGCCAGGGTGCTCTGGGCGGCAAGATAGCTTTGCTGGAAGCTTGAAATGTCCGGCCCGTTCATGGCGCGCATGCGGCTGACGATCGAACGAAGGTCGACGACCGGCGGCGCATCCTCGTCGACTTTGTCGATGATGCCGTGCGCGCGGGGAAGCCTCGCCTCTTCAACCCGGCCGAAGCGCATGCGCATCGGCACCGCCACGGCCTCGCCGAAGGCGATCGCCTCGCCATTGCCGATCGAGGAAATGAAGCTGGTGGTCGAGATCGACGAATTGGAAATTGCCGAACGGATGATTTCCTGGTCGCGGTCATTGGCGAGCCGCATGGCGAAGACGGTCGAACATTGCGACAGGATCGTCGGATCGAGCTCGCCGGGGCGCTGCGTGATGATGCCGAGCGAGACGCCGTATTTGCGGCCCTCCTTGGCAATCCTGGCGATTGCCTGGCGCGTCGGCAGGAAACCGAGCGTCGGATCGGCGGGCACATAGCGGTGCGCCTCTTCGCAGACCACCAGCATATGGATGCCGCCATTGCTCCAGAGGCCGATTTCGAACGCCATGCGGCAGAGCACCGAAGCGACGGAATTGACGACCTCGGATGGGATGCCGGCGAGTTCGAACGTGGCGATCGGCTTGCCTTCGCCCGGTATGCGGAAAATCTTGGCGATCGTGTCCTGGATCGTGTCGGTGATCGTGTTCGATGAGAACATGAAGTGATAGCGCGGATCGTTGATCGCCGAGACGATCTTGACCTTCAGCGAGCGCAGATGCGGCTTGTCGTTGCGGCCCTCGAGCCGGCCGATGCGCTCGTCGATCATCGCCAGCAGATCGGCGATGCGATAGGGGACCGGTGTGTCCGCGGTGATCGAGCTTTTTTCGGTTTGGCGGCGCATCAGGCCAGACTCGCCGCCCTTGAAGGCCTTCTTGGCATCGGGGATCACGTCGCGCAGAATGTCGAGCTCTTCGGGCACGGGCGGCCGGCCGCGAAAGATGACTTCCGCGAATTCCTCGAGGCGGAAGAGCCAGAACGGCAGGTCGAGCGTATCGGTCTCGATGACCACCGCACTCTCCGGAAAGGCGGCCGCGAACTCGTTGTGCGGATCGAGAATCAGGACGCGCAGCTTCGGATCGGCGGCAATCGCCTTGTTGAGCAGCAGGGTGACGGCCGTCGACTTGCCGACGCCGGTCGTGCCGACGATGGCGAAATGCTTGGCGAGCATCGACGGCACATGGATGGTGGCATCGAGGCTTTCGTCCTGCGTCAGCTTGCCGATGACGCAACTGTCCGCCTGCCTGGAATCATAGATCCGCGCAAGATCGGCGGCACGGATACGATGCGCTATGGCGCCGAGATAGGGATAGCGGCTGATGCCGGCCGAGAACTCTTCCTGTCCGTCGGCCCCCTTGAAGACCTCGCCCATCAGTTCGACTTCGATGCGGAAGGTGTTGCTGTTCTCCTCGCTCCATTCCTCGGCCGCGGTCTGCATGGAGCAGACGAGAGCGACGATCCGGTTTGTGCCGACCGAGATCGAGATCAGCCGACCGACCGACCAGAGTTCGGTGAGCGAGGTCTCGCCCCCCTCGGCCACGGCTGCGATGGTCGCGCGCGACCCGTTGCATGCGACGACCCGTCCGAGGAAACGGTTTCCCGGCTTCATGCCGTCGCGGCGATCCTGTTCCCCGGCACTGCTCGGGGCCTGAGTTTCACTGTTGAACAACGCACACCTCGGCTAATAGCGTTCCAGAATAGCGGAACGATTTTAATAAGTGGTTGCACACTCTGTGGCGCCCATCAGGTTCAAACGGCCAGAATGATCTTCGCTCACATCCCTAAGCATTGAGGGATGTCGCGACGCTTGGCCCGTGTTATCCACGACAGGAACCGCGCAGCCATTCATTTCTCCGCGTCGACGAGGGGGAAGCCATGCCGAGCTTGAGCAATGGGAGCGAGTTGATCGTCTGGGAGGACCTCGACAATCAAAGCCCTGATGCGGTCCTCTTCACGATAACGGCATCGAATGGAAATGTTCTCGGCCCCGTCGGCGCACGCGCGGATTACCCTTTTGGTTCGATTGAAGTGGCTTCGATCGACGTGTTCGACGGGTTCTTCACGATCACGACCTTCACCCATGACGGCAGGACCGAGATCGCGACGCCGATCGAGACCCTCGTCTTCGACAACGAGGGGAATTACATTCGCAGCTTGTCTGATCAGGCCGCTTATCTTTCGGCCCAGATCGTCTCAGTGACCGCGGAAAGTCCCGCTGACATCACGGTGACCTGGATCGGTGCAAACCAATATTTTGGCGGCGAGAACACGCAGTACGGCCAACACCAGATCATCCTGCAGGATGGCGCGCTGCAGCTGGACAGCTTCGTCAACCATGTCCCGGTAGCGACCGATATGAGCTTCACGCTTCTCCCTGGCCAGTCCCTCGACGACGTGGCCTTTAGTGCGGCGGACACCGATTTCGATCTGCTGGCCTTCATTGTCGTGGAGGGGCCGGCCCATGGCACGCTGGAACAGGAGACGCGCTACGAAAGCGGCTATTATCCATTCCCTCAGGGTGAATACGGGGGCAGCCTTCACTTTCATCAGGATTTCCTAAGTGGAAACCTGTTCGACTACACTCCCGAGGCGGGTTTTCTCGGGACCGACAGCTTCACCATCTACGTCACCGATGGTCACGGAAACAGCAATCTGGCGACCATCACCATAACGATCACTCCGCCAGCTCAATCGATCACACTAACCGATGCGGCCGAGAAGATCAGCTATCAGGCGTATGACCACGCTGTGCTGGTCGCCGCCGCGGGCGGCAACGACCGGATCGTGGGTAGCCGGTTCGACGATACGCTCGAGGGCGTGGAGGGCAATGACCGGCTGAATGGCGGCGCGGGTAACGACATCCTCAGCGGTGGCGTCGGTCGCGACAAGCTGATCGGCGGGGAGGGAGCCGATTCCTTCCTGTTCGACGTTGCTCCGGGGACGGCAAACTGCGACCGCGTCCTGGACTTCTGCGCGGCCGATGACCTGTTCAGGCTCGACGCCGCCGTATTTGCGGCGCTCTCAGTAGGCACGCTGGACAGCGAGGCCTTGGCTTTCGGCAAGGCTGCGGCCGACGAGGACGACCGCATCATATATGACCAAGCCCGTGGGGAGCTGTTTTACGATGCGGATGGCATCGGGGGCGCAGATGCAGTTCGGTTCGCCATCGTGAGCCGCGGGATTTCGCTCGCCGCGGAGGATTTCCTGGTTTTCTAGGTCCGCGGTCCGGAAAAGGCATTTGGCAAAACAGCGTTGACGGGTCACGGATTTCTGTTTATCAAATCGCCCCATGAAAAATTTCGCGGTTATTCTTGTGGTGGGACGGCGCATGGGCAGGATGGTGTAACCATCCGGCGGTAGCCACCCATGCGCTGAACGAGGCTCCTGATGGGGCCTTTTTTTATGTCCTCAAACAAGCTAATCACCCCAAGCCTTAAAAAAGGGACGGAAGCAGGCCAATGAGCGGAACTGAAAACCAGATGACAGGGGCGGAGATCGTTCTCCAGGCCCTGAAGGACAATGGCGTCGAACACATCTTCGGCTATCCGGGCGGCGCCGTGCTTCCGATCTACGACGAAATTTTCCAGCAGGAAGAGATCCAGCACATTCTTGTTCGCCACGAGCAGGGCGCCGGCCACATGGCCGAGGGCTATGCCCGGTCCACCGGCAAGGTCGGCGTCATGCTGGTCACCTCCGGTCCCGGCGCCACCAATGCCGTCACGCCGCTCCAGGACGCGCTGATGGATTCGATCCCGCTCGTCTGCATCTCCGGCCAGGTTCCGACGCCACTGATCGGCTCGGACGCCTTCCAGGAATGCGACACGGTCGGCATCACGCGGCCCTGCACCAAGCACAACTGGCTGGTCAAGGACGTCAACGATCTGGCCCGCATCATCCATGAGGCGTTCCGCGTCGCCCAGTCCGGGCGTCCGGGGCCGGTCGTCGTCGACATCCCGAAGGATGTTCAGTTCGCGACCGGCACCTATACGCCCCCTTCCGCCGTTCCGACGCAGAAGAGCTATCAGCCGAAGACGCAGGGCGACCTGAAAAAGATCGAGGAAGCGATCGCTCTGATGAAGTCGGCGCGCCAGCCGATCATCTATTCCGGCGGCGGCGTCATCAATTCGGGACCGCAGGCTTCCCACTTCCTGCGCGAGCTGGTCGACCTCACCGGCTTCCCGATCACCTCCACGCTGATGGGGCTCGGCGCCTATCCGGCCTCAGGCAAGAACTGGCTCGGCATGCTCGGCATGCACGGCACCTACGAAGCCAACATGGCGATGCATGACTGCGACGTCATGATCTGCATCGGCGCCCGCTTCGACGACCGCATCACCGGCCGGCTCAACGCGTTTTCGCCGAACTCGAAGAAGATCCACATCGATATCGATCCGTCGTCGATCAACAAGAACGTCCGGGTCGATGTTCCGATCCTCGGCGACGTCGGGAATGTCCTCGAAGATATGGTCCGGCTGTGGCGCGCAGCGGCAAAGACGGTCGACAAGGCGCGTCTCAATGATTGGTGGGGTGCCATTGCCAAGTGGCGGGCGCGCAATTCGCTGGCCTATACGCCAAACGACGACGTCATCATGCCCCAATATGCAATCCAGCGGCTCTACGAGCTCAGCAAGGATCGCGACACCTACATCACCACCGAGGTCGGCCAGCACCAGATGTGGGCGGCGCAGTTCTTCGGCTTCGAGCAGCCGAACCGATGGATGACCTCGGGCGGCTTGGGGACGATGGGCTACGGCTTTCCGGCCGCCATCGGCGTCCAGGTCGCGCATCCGGAGAGTCTCGTCATCGACATTGCCGGCGACGCCTCGATCCAGATGTGCATCCAGGAAATGTCCTGTGCGGTCCAGTACGGGCTGCCGGTCAAGATCTTCATCCTCAACAACCAGTACATGGGCATGGTCCGGCAGTGGCAGCAGCTGCTGCACGGCAACCGCCTGTCGCATTCCTATACGGAGGCGATGCCCGACTTCGTCAAGCTGGCCGAAGCCTATGGCGGCGTCGGCATCCGTTGCGAGAAGCCGGGCGAACTGGACGATGCGATCCGGCGGATGATCGACACGCCGGCGCCGGTGATCTTCGACTGCCGCGTCGCCAACCTTGCCAACTGCTTCCCGATGATCCCGTCCGGCAAGGCGCATAACGAAATGCTGCTGCCCGACGAGGCGACGGACGAAGCGGTTGCGAATGCGATCGACGCCAAGGGCCGCCAGCTCGTTTGATGAAAAGGTAGGAACAAGAGAATGAGTGCACATCTTCAGCCGACGGGTTCCGCCTATTTCATCGCCAAGGAGACGCAGCTTGCGGAGACCCATACGCTCTCCGTCCTCGTCGACAACGAGCCGGGCGTGCTGGCCCGCGTCATCGGCCTTTTTTCCGGCCGCGGCTACAACATCGAAAGCCTGACGGTCTCCGAGACCGAGCACGAGGCGCATCTGTCGCGCATCACCATCGTCACCCGCGGCACGCCGCACGTGCTGGAGCAGATCAAGAACCAGCTCGAGCGGCTCGTGCCGGTGCACCGCGTCGTCGACCTGACCGTGCGCGCCGCGGGCCTCGGCCACGACCGACCGGTCGAGCGCGAGTTGGCGCTCGTCAAGGTGCATGGTTCAGGCGAGCACCGCGTGGAGGCGCTGAGACTTGCCGACGCCTTCCGTGCTTCGGTGATCGACGCCAATATCGATCACTTCGTCTTCGAGATCACTGGCAAGCCGTCGAAGATCGAGCAGTTCATCGCCATCATGAAGCCGCTCGGACTCATCGAAGTGTGCCGTACGGGTATTGCGGCGATGAACCGCGGACCGCAGGGGATGTGAGGGATTGCGCGCCTTTGGTGCGCGCCCGTCCCCAACCCCTCCCCACAGGTGGGAGGGGCTGAACCTGCCGCGCCCTTCCCGGCACTTCCTGCCCGATCCAGCGAGCATGAAGCGATAAAAATTGCAGGAGCGCGCCGCGAGCGCCAAGCCCCTCCCACCAGTGGGGAGGGGTTGGGGAGGGGCATTCTTCCCGTGAAGCTCGTTTGGGCAAGGCTGCCTCCCTGTGTTCTCAAATAACCTCCAGCCGCATCTTCCTCCTTGGCGGCGGGAAGACGCGGTCGAGTTCGGCGAGGTTTTCCGCCGTCAGGTGAATATCCATGGCGTCGCGGTTTTCCCGGGAGCGCTCGGCGGAGCCGGTCTTCGGTATGGAGATCACGCCGGCGCGTGTCTTTAAGAAGGCGAGGGCGACCTGGGCGGGGGTTGCCTGGTGCGCCTTGGCGATATGGACGAGGTCCGCATCGTGGAGCAGGCGCCCTTCGTCGAGCGGCGAATAGGCCATGATCGGCACGCTGCGGTCGCGGCACCAGGGCAGGAGGTCGTACTCGATCCCGCGGCGGCCAAGGTTGTAGAGCACCTGGTTTGTCGCGACGTTGCCGCCCTCCGGCACCGATATCAACTCCTCCATGTCGTCGACATCGAAGTTCGAAACGCCCCAGGCGATGATCTTGCCGTCCCGCTTCAACTCCTCGAAAGCGGCGACGGTTTCGGCGAGCGGATAGCCGCCGCGCCAATGCAGCAGATAGAGATCGATGCGGTCGGTGCCGAGATGGCGGAGGCTACGCTCGCAGGCGGCAATAGTGCCCGACCGGCTGGCATTGGAGGGCAGCACCTTGCTGACGATGAAGGCTTCGTCGCGACGGCCGCGGACCACCTCGCCCACAATCCGCTCGGAGCCGCCGTTCCCGTACATTTCGGCCGTGTCGATAAGCGTCATGCCGAGATCAAGCCCAATCTGGAGGCTGCGGATTTCGTCGGCAGCCTTGGTACGGTTCTCGCCCATCCGCCAGGTTCCCTGACCGAGGACCGGAACCTTGCGCCCATCCGGGAACGTGGTGGTCGGGATAGGATCGTGCATGACATGCGCCCTCGCTCGCTTCTGACGATGACAAAATGGCAACCGGGGCGGAAAAAGTCCATGAGCTGCGGGCGACAGGAGACCTGATTGAATAATTTCGTCCAATGCCTTGCGAAGACCACATTGTCTCACTACATGCGGCTCATCGATGTTGATCGGCGACGTTCTTTATTGCGCCAACGCGCGATGTCTCGAGGTTCTCCCGAGTTTGGTTGCCTGCGGAGACGCAAGGCGGGCCATTGCGGTGCGGATATTCGTTCAACAGATGTCATCTCCCTGCCTTTGACCACGGATGTACTGGCATCGGCAGGTCGAGATGATGAGGAAGGTCGGGTTTTCACCCGGCCTTTTTTGTTGCCTTCCTTCCTAGCATTGGGCGATTCATCGCTTTCGGTTTTGTGACCATGACAAGATTTGACTGGTCTTTGGATTTAGGTCAGTTAGCCTGACCTAAATTTCCAAAAATGCGGGAACGTCGCTGCCGGCGACCGTCTCAACAATGCCTTGGGAGAAATGCATGCAAGCCGATACGCTTCTGGCGCTGTTCCTGTTCGCCTTCACGACATCGATCACGCCCGGCCCGAACAATATGATGCTGTTTGCCTCGGGCGTGAATTTCGGCTTCGCCCGTACTATCCCGCATATGCTCGGGATCGGGGGCGGCTTCTTCCTTCTGTTGATTGCGGTTGGACTGGGCCTTGGCGCGCTGCTTCACTCCGTGCCGCTTCTCTATACGGGACTGAAGTTCGCCGGCGGTGCCTATCTCGTTTGGATTGCCTGGAAAATCGGATCCTCGCGCTCGCTTGGCGAGGGCAAAGCAGGTGCCGCGCCCATGACTTTCCTCCAGGCTGCCGCCTTTCAATGGGTCAATCCGAAAGCCTGGGTGATGGCTGTCTCGGCCATGGCAACCTATACCAGTGGCGAAAGCTATCTCGCGAGCGTGCTCGTCGTCGGCCTCGTCTTCGCGCTCGTCAACGTGCCAAGCGTCTCGACCTGGGCGGGCTTCGGCTCGGCGCTGAGACAGTGGCTCTCCGAGCCGGCGCGGCTCAAATGGTTCAACATCACCATGGCCGTGCTGCTCGTCGTCAGCCTTTGGCCGATGCTGAAGTAAGGAATGATCGATCAAACTCTTGAAATATCGATTCCGATTCCCGCCCTAATGCGTTAGAAATGGCCGGATTTCCGGCGGAGGAGGCACGGAATGTCCGAGCATCATCGTGGCCACGACGACGATCACGGCCATCACCATCACGACAATCATTTCAACGATGTGGAAGCTCGGGTGAAGGCGCTGGAAACGGTGCTGTCGGAGAAGGGACTGATCGACCTGGCGGCAATCGATGCGATCGTCGACACCTACGAGACGAAGGTCGGTCCGCGCAATGGTGCGCGCGTCGTCGCCAGGGCCTGGAGCAATGCGGACTTCGCCGACTGGCTGAGGCGCGACGCCACCGCTGCGATCGCCAGCCTCGGCTTTACCGGCCGGCAGGGCGAGCATATGCGCGCCGTCTTCAACACGCCCGATACCCACAATCTCATCGTCTGTACGCTCTGCTCCTGCTACCCCTGGGCGGTGCTCGGCTTGCCGCCCGTCTGGTACAAGGCGCCACCTTATCGCTCGCGCGCCGTCATCGATCCGCGCGGCGTGCTCGCCGAATTCGGGCTGGAGCTGCCGGTCGACAAGAAGATCCGCGTCTGGGATTCGACCGCGGAGCTGCGTTATCTCGTGGTGCCGGAGCGGCCCGACGGCACCGAAGACTTCAGCGAGGAGGCGCTCGCCGATCTCGTCACGCGCGACTCGATGATCGGCACCGGGCTCGCCCTTTCCCGGCAGGCCAAGCCATGAACGGGCCTCACGACCTTGGCGGCCAGCATGGCCTTGGGCCGATCGCGCCGGAAAAGGACGAGCCCTATTTCCATGCGGAATGGGAAAAGCGCGCACTCGGGATCACGCTCTCTTGCGGAGCCTTCGGCGCCTGGACGATCGACGAGAGCCGGCATGCGCGCGAAAGCCTGCCCCCCGCCACCTATCTTGCCGCAAGCTATTACGAGATCTGGACCCGTGCGCTGGAAACGCTCCTGACGCGCCACGGCTTCGTGACCCAAGCGGAGCTCGATGACGGCCATATGCACGAGAAGGGGCGGGAGCCGAAGCGGGTGCTCAAGGCCGATATGGTGGCGGGCGTGCTCGCCAGAGGCGGGCCTTGCGACCGGCCGGTCGCTACGCCGCCGCGTTTCGGCGTCGGCGACCGTGTCCGTACGAAGAACTTCCATCCGGAAACCCACACGCGCCTGCCGCGCTACGCCCGTGCCAAAGTCGGCGTGGTGGAAGCGGTGCAGGGCAATTTTGTCTTTCCGGACGACAACGCCCACGGCAAGGGCGAGAATCCGCAATGGGTCTACACGGTCGTCTTTGATGCCGGGGAAATTTGGGGCGAGGGCGCCGATCAGTCACTGACCGTCTCGATCGATGCCTGGGAGAGCTATCTTGAGCACGTGTAGCACCACCTCTCCGCTGGTCGCCTCTGCCGAACTGCCGAAATCGGCGGACGGCGATCCAGTCTTTGCCGAGCCTTGGCAGGCTGCCGCCTTCGCCATGACCGTCCGGCTCCATGAACAGGGCGTGTTTTCCTGGAGCGAATGGGCAGAGGCGCTTTCGGCCGAACTCCACAAGCCCGGCCGGAAGTCGGACGGCAGCGATTACTATGATTGCTGGGTGGCGGCCCTCAGCCACCTGGTCGAGCAGCTTTCCATCACCTCTGGGCCGGAGCTGGAAGCGCTCGTCCGAAGCTGGCAGCGTGCTGCCGAAGGGACGCCGCATGGCAAGCCTATCGTCCTGGAGAACGATCCGCTGCGACGAGGATGAGGCCGCGTGCTATGAGCCTTCGGACCCCTCGAACTGGCGGTAACACGCGTCGGCGACCCGCTGCAGGAGGCTGCGCGGCACCTCGCCGGTAACCGCGTAGCCGATCTCGCCGTCGATCCAGTAGAAGGTTTCGAGGTCGCCCTGGCTCGCGATGCGGAAGCTCGTCTCGCGATTGTCGCTGTTGCGGCCGAGAAGCACGGTCAGCCGCTGGCGGGAGCCGTCCTCATACATCAGCAGGGCGCCCGCCGTGCCGTTGACGGGGATCAGCCGGCCGCCGACGAGCGAAAATCCGAAAGCCGTCAGATCCGGAATCTTCAACCCGTAATCGAGCCGCTTGCCGAGCCAGGTCGCAAGATGCGCCTCCTGGTCGGAGCCGACCTCGACCGGATGGCGCACCTCGCTCGCATAGACGAGAAAAGCGGATTGCGCCTGGCGCGGAAGGCTGTCGGGGTTCTCAGCCGTCTCGGGCAATCGGTCTCCGGAGACGATCGCAGGGGCGTAGAACCCGGTCAGGGCACCGGCGGCGAAGATCAGGAGACCGGCGGCGATCCGCAGAAGGACGGGCGCAGGAGCCGACGCGACGCCCTGCCCCCGGCCTCGACGGGCCGAGACCAGCGCCCGATCGCCCTCACTATCACGGGCATAGGATGCAAAATGGTGCTGGAGCGCCGCCGCCTGGGCTTGCCATTCGCGGACTTCCTGAGCACGATCCGGGTGCCTTTCGAGCCAGGCCTCGATACGCCTCCGCTCCGGCTCGCTGATCTGGCCATCGACATAGGCATGCAGTTCGTCTTCGGAGACGGTGTTGAATTCGTCCGTCATTTGGGCCTCCGCAGGGCGATCACGTTGTCGTCCTTCATCGCTTCGGCGAGCTGGCGGCGGGCGCGCGATAGGCGCGACATCACCGTGCCGATCGGGATAGCCATCATCTCCGCCACATCCTGATATCGGTATCCTTCGATCACCACGAGCATCAGCACGGAGCGGTTGTCGACCGACAGCCGCTCCAGCGCGCGTTCGAGCCGGCGGCTTTGCAAAGGGTCGGCATTCTGGTCTTCCGCCACGAGGCCGAGAGCCTCCTCATATTCGACCTCGGGATGCAGGGCGCGATGGCGGTGACGGTTGCGGTAGAGGTTCGTCATGATCGTGAAGGCCCAGGCGCGCAGGTTCACGCCGCGCCATTGCTGACGGCGCGCCAGCACCTTTTCGACGCAGTCCTGCAGAAGGTCCTCGCCGTCCGTATCGGATCGCGCGAGGCTGCGTGAATAGCGCCTGAGCGCCGGCATCAGGGTGAGGACGTCTTCCTCGAAAGCGTCGGGTGCGGAAGCATCCGCACCTGCTTCCGAATCGTCACGGCCGTGCGACATCCCATTCGCCCTTCACACCGTCACCGGTGATATCGCCCATTTTCTTGTCCTTTACCCAGAAGTAGAGCGGCATGCCGTCCTTTGCCCATTGCTTGCTGCCGTCCTTGCGTTCGACGATCGAATAGGCGCCTTCTGCCATCGCGTCGCCTTCCACCATGAAGGGCGGCCAGTTCTTTGCGCATTGATCATAGCAGGTGGAGACGCCCTTCTGATCATCCTTGTAGGTGTAAAGCGTCATGCCGTTTGCCGCGGCAAGCACCGGACCTTTTTCGCTCTCCACCGTTTTGACCGGCGGTGCCGCGAAAGCGGAAGCGCTGGTGACGAGGCAAATGGTGATGGTCAAGGGGATCGTTCTCATTGCGGGGCTCCTTCCTAGAACCGTTCCAAGCGGGTTCATGGATGAGACATGGCGAACGACGGATTTATTCCCTCGCGCTCGTTTTGGTTGCAATTGCCAGAAAAGGTGCTTCCGCGGGGACAGTGGCCGCGTCAGGCCCGGTCGGCGACGAAGCGGGCAAGAGCCGGGCCGATCAGCGTGATGATCAGCAGCCGGGCCGTCTGCAGCGCCATGACGAAGGGCAGATCGACATCGCTCGAGGCGGCGATGACGGCAATGGAATCGAGGCCGCCGGGACTGGTGGCGAGATAGGCTGTCAACGGGTCGATGCCGACCGCCTTGGTGAGGAGCAGTGCGAGCGATCCGGAAAAGGCCATCAGCACGAGGATGGAGATGACCGTTGGCACGAAGGCACGGCGCGCATGCGCGATGATGCTGCGGGTGAAGCCCAGCCCGATATTCCAGCCGAGCAGCGCGAAGGAGAGCGCCAGCAGCCACTGCGGCAATTCGATCGTCAGCATGCCGGAGACATTGAGAGCCGAGCCGATCGCGAACGGGACGAGGAAAGCGCCGGCCGGCACGCGCAGCAGCTTGCCGAGGAAACCGCCGACGACGCCGACGGCGAGCGTCGCGAGGAAGGGCAAACCGGCGACCGGTGCAAACCAGCGGGTTGCCATCTCGGCCTCCGTGCCTGTGACCCAGAGATGCGCGACCATCGTTGCGGCACCGGCGACGCAGACTACCCGCAAATATTGCATGAAGGCAACGAGGCGGGCATCCGCTCCATAGGCGTCGGCCATCAGCAGCATGGTCGACGCCGCACCGGCCGAGGAGCCCCAAATCGCCGTCGTTCCCGGCAGAATGCGCATCCGCGTGATCGTCCAGCCGCACAGCGTGCTGACGCCGATTACCGACAGGATAACGGCGAGGAAGAGCGGCCAGTTGCTGGAGAAGGTGGCGAACAGATCGGGTCGCATCGAGCCGGCGATCATCATCGCCAGGACGAACTGGACGCAGAAAAAGAACTGGCGGGGCAGGCGGATCGTGCCGCCGTTCATTCCGACAAGCGCGCCGGCAATCATGGGTCCCATGAGAAGCCCGGCCGGGATGCCCGCTATTTCAAAAAGAGCAGCAAACATCAGGGAAAGCATGGCCAGCAGGCACCATTGCCAAGTGCGCGGCAAGCGACCGAGACCGGTGCTTTCGGGCGTCATCGGCGTTGCGGGCTGTTCCGGCTTCAACGGCATTCTCCGGCGAGGACAGCTGCTCGTGCACACAGTATGCAGTCGCCGTGTTGTTAGCAGCATCGCGCAAGCCGTTTCAAGTGCAGGGCAAGAAACTGCCACGTGCGATCTGATGCAGAGTGGGCTGCCGCTTGCAGCGCATGAAACTGATTGACGGCTCGCCCGCCGCAGAAGATTTCGTGCTGGCGCGGCTCGACGGCATCCGTTGGCAGGTAGAAATCCGGGCTTGCGCCAAGCCACCGAATCCTGACACTGCAGGTCATGCAGTTCGCTCCGCAACAGGATGAGGCCCTGAAGGCCGTTTCGCGTTGGCTGAAGGAAGGCCGCTCGCCGCTTTTCCGGCTGTTCGGTTATGCCGGCACCGGCAAGACGACGCTCGCGCGGCATTTTGCAGAGCATGTCGATGGCGAGGTGCTCTTTGCGGCCTTCACCGGCAAGGCCGCGCAGGTGCTGCGCTCCAAGGGCGCCAGTAGTGCCAAGACCATCCATTCGCTGATTTACCGGCCGCGCGGTGAGGAGGAGGTCGCGGACGAGGAAACCGGCAAGACCTCGATCGCGCCGATGTTCGCCATCAACCGCCAGAGCCCGGTCGCCAAGGCGGCGCTGATCATCATCGACGAATGCTCCATGGTCGACGAGGCGCTCGGCAAGGACCTGATGAGCTTCGGCACGCCAATCCTCGTGCTCGGCGATCCGGGTCAGTTGCCGCCGGTGTCGGGCGGCGGCTATTTCACCAATCACGAGCCGGACTATCTGCTGACCGATATCCACCGCCAGGCGCGCGACAACCCGATCATCCAGCTCGCCATGCATGTGCGTGAGGGCAAGGAGCTCATGCACGGAGATTACGGCACCGCGCAGATCATCTCCAAGAGCGAGGTGACCCAGCCGCTGGTGCTTGAGGCCGACCAGGTTCTTGTCGGCACCAACCGGACGCGGCGGCGCTACAACCAGCGTCTGCGCGAGCTGAAGGGCTTTACGAGCGAGTATCCGCAATCGGGCGACAAGCTCGTCTGCCTCAGGAACGACCCGGCCAAGGGCCTGCTCAACGGCTCACTCTGGCAGGTGATGAGCTCGTCGAAGGAGACGGTGAAGCCGGGGATCAATCTGATGATCCGTCCCGAAGACGACGACATGGATCGCGGCGCGGCGAAGATCAAGCTGTTGAAGGGAGCCTTCGAGGAGGTCGAGGGCGAGATTCCCTGGTCCACCCGCAAGCGCTATGACGAGTTCGACTATGGCTATGCGCTGACCGTGCACAAGGCGCAGGGCTCGCAATGGGACAATGTCGTGCTCTTCGACGAGAGCTGGGCCTTCCGCGACACGCGTGAGCGCTGGCTTTATACTGCACTCACCCGTGCGGCGGAGCGGCTGACGATCGTCCGGTGATGGTCTGTGAATCCGTTCTCTGAGAGGAGCCAACAATGCCGTCGACCGGTTTGCTGATCACCTTTCTCATCACCACCGCGCTGTTCGCCTATGTGCCGGGCCCGGCTATGCTCTACGCGGCAGCCCAGACGATGGCGCGCGGCCGCCGGTCCGGCGTGATGGCGACGCTCGGTATTCACATCGGCGGCTATGTGCATGTCGCTGCAGCGGCTGCGGGGCTCTCGGCGCTTTTTCATGCCGTGCCCACGCTCTATCTGACGGTAAAGCTGGCCGGTGCCGCCTATCTGATCTGGATGGGTGTTTCGCTCTTCCGCGCGAGGGCCGAAGGCGAGGTGGCACTGCCGGAAATGCAGGCGAAATCGGGTCGGCGCGCCCTTTTCGAAAGCATCACAGTCAAGGTTCTGAACCCCAAAACCGCGATTTTCTTCGTCGCCTTCCTGCCGCAGTTCATCGACCCATCGGCGACGCTTCCCCTGTGGGCGCAATTCGTCGTGCTGGGTTCGATCGTCAACCTTATGTTTTCGTCGGCGGATATACTTTGTGTCCTGCTTGCCAGCGCGCTTCTGTCGGGGCTCAGGCGTTCGAGCCGCATACAGCGGCTCGTTCAGCGTGCCGGCGGCGCGACCCTCATTGGCTTGGGTGCCCATCTCGCCCTGCAGAAGAGCTGACGAAATGGCCGCGCCGATCATCCGGTCACGATCGGCCCGGGCACGGATATATACAGGCAAGACTAGAGAAATTTGGATCGCCTCAACTCTTCGCCGATTGACATACAGAGGTCCGGCGAGCAGCTTTGGCTTCGCAGAAGGGAGAGGAAGAGGCTGGACTTTGCAGCACGCCTCCTCAAGCCGGATATTTCAGGAAATACAAGAACCAGATTATTTATCTTGAACATGCGCGTATAGTCTTCGGGGAGCGCGCTGCCGAACGCGGGGTGGTGGTGCATGCTGCGCGAGAACCGGACCAATACACCACGAAAAGCAGTCAATCGCACGGCGCGTGCCGGCGGTTCGTCGGCGCATGGCAGCGAGCGCCATATCGTTACCGCGCTCTGCTACGACCTCGTCGGGTCGACCGATCTCTTGCATGTGATGGACATCGAGGATTATCAGGACCTGATGTCCGCCTTCCAGCGGTCGAGCAGGCAGTCGATCGCCGCGCATTCCGGAGTGATGCAGCATGAGGCGGGCGATGGCGGCGTGGCGCTGTTTCCGATCGATCTCGATGCCAAGGATGCGGCTTCGCTCGCCATCCGGGCAGGGCTCGATATCGTCGATGCCTGCAAGCGCGTCGGCCGAGAGTGGGGGCGGGATGATCTTCGCGTCCGCGTCGGGATCGCTACGTCCGCGGCCCTGATCCGCGACATGGAGCGCGAGAGCTGGCTGCAGGAGCCCGTCACCGGCGCGGCACTCGCCATGGCCGCTCGCCTGCAAGTCATCGCCGAGCCGAACAGCGTCCTGGTCTCGGAGGAGACGCGCAACCTGGCCGGGCGATCGCACGCCTTCGTTTTTCAGGGCAGCAAGCCGCTCAAGGGCTTTTCGACACCCGAGAAAGTGTGGCGGGCTCTTGGGCACAAGATGGAGGTCGATCGCTTCCATGCCTACGGGCGGCTGCGCGGTCCGTTCATCAACCGCGAGAGCGAGCTGAATACGATCGTTCGCACCTGGGACGGCGTTCGTGACGGCCGGGGCGCAAGCCTGCTCATCGAGGGGGACGCCGGCATCGGCAAGTCCCGCCTCTTGCGGGAGATCCGCAGGAGAACGCGGGATCGGCGCTCGAAGCTGTTCTTCTTTCAGTGCCTACCGGGGGGATTGCGCTCGACGCTGCATCCCCTCCTGCACAGCTTTCCCGGGTCGACGACGAGAAACGGCCAGATGGGCGTCACGGCGTCCGATGTGGCGGCATTGTTCGGGCGGAACGGCATCGAGGACAAGGAGGCGATCGATGTCTTCGCCTATCTGCTCGGAGCAGAGGGACGAAACCAGCTTCTGGCGACTGACAACCCCAAGGCAATCCGTGAAAAGGCGCACCGGGCGCTTTTGCGGACGCTCGAAGCAGTGTCGCGAAGCGGGCCGGTGGTCGTCGCCGTAGAGGATATCCATTGGATAGACCCGACCTCGCGCGATCTGCTCGGCGAAGCGGCCCGGCTCATCGGTCAATTCCCGATCTTTCTCATCTTGACGTCGCGCCGCGGTGCGCCCGCCGAGTGGCTGGAAGCGGCAAACCCGCTGCGGCTGTCGTTGCGGCCGCTCGACAGTGACGAGACGCGGCTGGCGATCCGGGCGAAGTGGCCGGAGCATCGGCTGGCGAGGCTGCCGGAGCTCTTCGAAGTGGCGGAACGGATATCCGGCGGCGTGCCGCTGTTCATCGAGGAAATCTGCCAATGGGCATCCCAAAGTGCCGAAGCCGATGAGGCGAGCCTGTCGGAGAACCTGAAGCCGGTCCACCTATCGGCGTTCGAATCCATCCTTGACGCGCGGCTGCAGCATCTGGGGCCGGCCCGGGAAGTGGCGCGGGCGGCGGCCGCCGCCGGCACCCAGGTGACGCTGCCGCTGCTGCGCGTGCTTCTGCCAGAATTCAGCAAGAAGGCAATCGCAAGTGCGGCCGACATGCTGTGCGAGACCGGCTTCCTGACACGCGTCCGGGCGCCCGGACGGATCGCCTACGGCTTTCGCCACGTGCTGATTCAGGAGACGATCTATAACGCGCTGCTGCGCAAGCAGCGCCAGGTGCTGCACCGGCGGCTCTTCGGTGCCGTCAACCAGAGCCGTGGCGTGGCCGCCTGGATCGACACCGGCGCACTGGCCGAGCATGCGGAGCGGGCAGGGCTCATCGAGAATGCGGTCGAACTGTTGATCGCCGCCGGGAAGGAGAGCTCGAGCCGCTCGGCAATGATCGAGGCGCGGCAGTATCTGGAACATGCGCTGGCGCTCTGCAGCCAATTGGGTGAGGGGAGCGCGGTCGAGACCCTGCAGCTAGCGGCGCTGACGGCGCTCGGGCCGATCCTGACGGGGCTGGTGGGGCTGAACTCGCCTCCAGCGCGAAAGCTCTACGAAGATGGCGTGGAAATCGCTCGCCGGCAGCCCATGGAGGAGCAATCCAAGTGGTTCCCGATCTACTGGGGCTGGTGGTTCACCGGGTCGGACTTCCGCACCATGCATGACCGTGCCCTGGAAGTGCAGTCGATGCTGGCGAAGGCCGACGATCCCGAGATCCAACTGCAGGTGAACCACTGCATCTGGGCCATCGATTTCAATCTCGGCCGGCACCGGGAAACCCAGGATGCGATCAAAGCCGGCCTGGCCCTCTATGACGAGCGAACCGCGAGGAAGAGCCGAACGGAATTCGGTGGGCACGACGCGAAGGTCTGCGGGCTTGGGCAGATGGCGCTTTCCCTTTGGCTGACCGGGCAAACCAAGGCATCGGATGCGGCGCTGTCCAGGATGATCGCCTTTGTCGACCGCATAGCGCATGCGCCGAGCAAGGCGCATTCGCTCGATACGGAAGCCGTCTCGGCGTTTTATCGGGACGATTTCGACCGCCTCATCGAGGTTTCGGCGCGGATGGCGGATTTTGCCAGGAAGCACGACATGCAATCCCTCTCGGGCCTGTCGCAGCTCTTTAGGGGCTGGGCCGAGGCTCATCGGGGAAGTCTCGCGGGCGGCCACAGTGTTTTCCGAGAGGGCCTGTCGCTTCTCAGGAAGTTGGGCGCGGTCGCCGACCTGCCGATCTATCTCTATATGCGTGCCACTTTGGTGGGGCGCGCGGGCAGGATCGGGGACGCGATCGACATTGTGAACGAGGCGATCCAAAAGGCCGAGGAAACAGGCCACGCCTATTGGCTGGCGGAGCTTCACCGCTGTCGTGCGGTTCTCAGCGCACAAGCTGGAGCGCCTCAGGATGCGCTGGCGGCAGACCTTCGATCGGCCGTCGAAATTGCCGAAAGCCAGGGGGCGACAACGCTAGTCAGGCGCGCCCGTCGATCGGTGCAGGAGCTGGGTCTTGTCGCAGGGCGCTGATCGGACCAGCCTGAATGGGAATCTTGCCGATTTTCATGCGTCCATAGTTGCAAACAGGCGCGCCATCCTTTCCGTTCACCCTACGCCTGAGGAGACCAAACGCCGGTTCCAGACACTTATGCCACTCTGCCGGCGAGCTCGAATAACACGGATCGGCGACCTGACGGGACTGGACCGGCTGGGGCTCCCCGTGGTGCAAGCCGTTCGTCCGGCGGCTTTATCGGAAGTCACCTCTCTGGGGCGGGGCTTCACGACGATTGAAGCCTCAATGGGAGCAATCATGGAATCGCTGGAGCGCTATTATGCCGAAGCCATTCCCGCCGACCGTATCTTTTTGGCGACGGCCGAGGAACTCGAAATCGCCAATGGCCTGTTCGATACTCTTGTCGTGGCCGGTTCGGAAGATTGGCGGAGCAGGACCATAGCTTGGATCATGGGCGTCGATGTCGCCACGGGACATGCGCTGCCGGTTCCCGTAGAACTGGTCCACACCTGTTACACGGAACCGCCACCGGTCCATGATGGCTGGTTTGTCCGCACAACAACGGGTCTGGCCTGCCATGTCGACGCCCACAGCGCTTATCTGCACGGCTTGTTCGAGTGCATCGAGCGCGACGCCATGGCCCGAGCCTTCGCCACGCACGGGTTTTTCGACCGGATGCGCATTCGGACGACGGGCCTCGGGCCTGGGGTCGATCAGGTCTGTTCCGTTGCAGAATCCTGCGGCATAGCCGTCGCCCTGTGGCAGGCCCCTTCGCCGACGGGGGTTCCGGTAATCTGGTGCCAGACGATCGAGACGGGTCCTGGAGAGCCGATGCTCGCCCTGCCGACGGAAGGCTATGCCGCAGGTCCGAGCGTCGAAGCAGCCGCCATGAGCGCCATGCTCGAAGCGCTGGCGGCGAGGGCAGGGGCGATCTCCGGTGCTCGCGATGATCAGACGAGGGCACATTACAAGCGAAGCACCGAGGACGTCGTAGCGAGAGCCCGCAAGCTGATCGCGGACGGTGTCGCAAGCCCGATGCCGGGGGCGCTTGGGTCGGCGATTCCTGATGCTGGCTCCCTGTTGAGCAGCGTCCTCGCGGCCGGCCTGGGTCCAGCCATCGCCGTGCCGGTGGGGCATGATCTCGAAACGGGTGTGCGGTGCGTGAGGACGGTCCTCGCCCGCGCCCAGCCTTTTTCTGTTGTACGGTGAGCAGATGGCAGATGCGAGAGACGACGGTCCGATCCTGGTGTTTCTCGGTCCGACCCTGCGGGTCGAGGACGCCCGTGCGGTGCTCGACGCGATCTATCTGCAGCCCGCCGCCCAGGGTGACATTCTGCTGGCCGCGCACGCCTTCCGGCCCCGTGCCATGGTCCTGATCGACGGCCAGTTCGAGGACCGGCCCGCCGTCAGACACAAGGAAATCCTTTGGGCGATGGCACAGGGAATTATCATGGTCGGAGGCGCCAGCATGGGGGCGCTCAGAGCAGCGGAACTCGGCGACTTCGGCATGATCGGCGTCGGCCTGATCTACAGGTGGTATCGCCGATGGGCTCTTTCGTCCCGGATTGAGGTTCGCGGTTCGCTTTCCGCGCTGGTACCGGACGACGCCGTGGCGGTACATTCGGGGCCAGCCGAGCTCGGCTTCCTGCAACTGACCGACGCGCTCGTCGATCTGCAGCGCACCTTTTCCACGCTGATGCGCCGCAGGGTCATTAGTGCTGCCGAACGGGCGCAGCTCACAACAATGGCGCGAAATATGAACTTTCGCGACCGGACGCTTGCGGCGGTTTTGGGTGCGGCGGGCTGGACGGATGGCCGCATTCAAGAGGTGCGGCAGACAGCGGTGTATCAGAAGAGAGAAGACGCCCTGCTGGCACTTCACACAGCACCGCGCCTTGCGCGAGAGGCACAGATGGCGGGCGACCAGAATTCCTGGACCGCGACGAACACCTTCATCCGGGACCTGGAAGCCGGCGGCATTGACTCAAAATTAGTGAACACTTATAAATTGAATCCCTGATTGCCGGATTTCATCGATCGAGGGGGCAATTGTGCGATGCATTCGCTTCGGAACGAGGCCCTCGAGTCTGGCGAGGCGCGTCTAGGTACGCGATTCTGGATCTTTCCCCAGCCTCCTTTCATTCCGGGATACGAGCAACCGGACCGGGTTTGGCTGCCGATTTTGAGGGACGAAATCGGAGTGGGGCCAAGTGACGCGGCGATGTATGTCATCGATCCGCTCTCCGAAAAGCAACCATACGGCTTCGACCGTCTGCCGCCCTTTGAAGGGCTCCGGCGCCCACCGCCGCAGCCGGGGGCGGACCGTCATTTCGACAATGTATCGCCGAGCTCACGAGAATTTCTGGCCGTGCACGCCTATGCCTGCGTACACTTCGTTCTCGACATATGGCAGAGCTACCTCGGCCGGCCGGTTCGATGGTTCTTCGAGCAGACCTTTCCACGTCTCGAGATCGTTGCCTTTGTGAATTGGGACAACGCACAAGCGGGTTATGGCTTCCTGGAATTGGGATGCTCGGATACCGACGGAGTGCGGCGGCCGTATGCGTTGAATTTCGATACGATCGCTCACGAAGTCGGACATCTGATCCTCCTGTCCGAGACCGGCGTGCCGACAATAGTCTCGCGCGAAGCCGACTTCTTTCCCTTTTCGGAGGCGTTTTCCGACGCTGTTTCACTGATCTCGTTCCTGCATTTCGGCTCGGCCATTGACCGGCTGCTGCGGCGAACGAGGGGTAATCTTCTCTTATACAATGAGCTCAACCGCTTTGCGGAAACGAGTCCTGAGAGCCAGGTGCGGCTCGCCACCAATTTTCGGCGCATGTCGGAGGTGACCCGGGAAGTGCACGACCGCGCGCTCCCCTTCGTCGGCGCAATTTTCGATACGATTGTCGAGCTTTATCACCGCGAGCTGGTTGCCCGGGATTGCGCAGACAGCAGGCTTCTCGACATCGACCTTCGCACGTTGAGCCAGCGGGATTTCGATGAGTTCCGCGCTGCGACGGCCGAAGCCTTTCGGGTGAAGCCGTTGATCTTCGAGCTCGGCTTGGCCGCCGCTCGTGACACGGTCGGACAGGCTCTTGCGTCTTCGTTGCGGACGCTCGATCCGACAACGATGCGTTTGGATCAGGCGGCAACCGCCGTCATTGCCGCTGCCCCTGGCGCGGCCGCAGAGGTGTTGGAAGCAAATTTCGCATGGCGCGAGATTATCGGTCGAAGGTGAAGCCAGGAAAAGGAGAGGAACATGAGCGATTGTTGCAATCATCCCGGCGTCGGTAACCCGGCAAAAGGCCTCGATGCCCCCCAATATGACGCTTACAATCCAAGCGAGGTGCGTCTTTATGGCCGCCCGGCTGTCTCTCTGTCGATATTTACGCCTGAGGAAATCGGAAATATCGACGTCACTCTCGAAGAGGAACTGAGAGGTCGTGAGATAAGTAGCGAGGATAAGAAGCTTATTTCCGGCATCATCAGGCGTGTTGCCCAAAAGAAGCTCATTGACCTTTTTCAGCAGCAGATAGTTTTGGCTTTAGTTGATGAGAGTCAGGCGGAGGTTTTAAAACTTACTGTAGAGATAAACATTCCCTCGCGAAATTTTCGTGGAGACGACAGTAAATACATAAAGAGCATTGGCGTGATCTATGGATACGCCTATGAAGGGCATTGCTACAAGCTGCCGAAGCCACAGATCATGTATCTGCCTGCGGAGCCGAGAGAAATCCTTGGTGGCGATTGCGGATGCGACTGCGGATATGTCCCGGAACTTGGCTACGCCGTCTGGCAGATTGACAAGCTCGAACGTGTCATTGCTCTCGACGTTCGTTCCGATGATGTAAAAACGCTGGTTCTCGACGAAAACATGCCTGGCAGCCGTTCGCCAATGGCCTATGCACAAACCATGGCGCTGGCGCCAGCTCGACACCGCGATTGAGGCATACGACGATACGTCCCCGGTCCATGGAAGCCGTCAGGCGGCGTTCGCGCCGCTATTCCAGGTTGCCGTCGCCGCTGCGGTCGGCGGCCTGGAAATCCGCCATGACCCTGTTCAGGAATTCGGTCTGGCTGAGCCTGCCGTCGCCGTTCTTGTCGGTGGCGGCAAATTGTTGGGCGGTGAGTGCCTGCGCCACCTCGTCGGAGCGCAGGCTGCCGTCCTTGTTCTTGTCCAGGCTTGCGAAGGCCATCGTCATGAAGGCCTGGTATTCGGAGCGGTCGACCGCTCCGTTTCCGTCACGGTCGAGGCGATCCATCTGACCTTGGTTCATCGCCGCAGATTGGGCCTGCGCGGCCGGCACGAGCTGGCAAAGCGCGAGCGCCGTGGAAAGAACGAGTTTTGGCAGCATGGCGACCTTCCGCTGGAGCATTTTGCGGTCAGGCGGAATCGCCTGACGTCGCACAAATGCGGCAAAACAAACATATAGAGCTGGGCGCCGCGAACTTACGCGAGCGCATTCCGCTTTAGTAGGCGCAGGTCAAGGCATTGCCGGCCGCGCTGCCGAGCGTGGCACCACCGCCGACGGCCCAAAGCTGGCCGGTCCCTGAACCGATGGTCGCGCCGACCACGCCGCCTACGATCGCGCCGCCGACGGTCCCGGCAATACAGCCGAACTCGCCGCGTCCCCCCTGGGATGTCGCAGCGGACTGGCACCCGGATAAGGCAAGGGCGCCAAAGACAATGAGAGTTACAGTAGGCTTGCTCATCTTCTCCTCCAAAATATTCGTCCAAATGCAATACGAATCGGCGGAGGCGCCAATCTTGGCGTCGGATGCAAATAAGCTTCTGAGTATGTCTCCCGAAGTGCGAGAGGCTCTTCTGTTCGATCAGAAGCAGCTCATTGACGAAACATGCAGTCTGCCGACGAAGCCGTCCGGAACTGCGCGCGAATACTACCGCCATGGACGGTTGATGACAACTCTTTGCGCGCTTCCGCCTCTCGGAGGCAGCTCTTGGTGGAGCAGATTCGTGCCGGACGGAGCTATTCCGACGCAATCATGCCGGCGAGAACGGCCTTCGCGATCGCCTGGAAACGGTTCTGTGCATCGAACTTTCGGATAATGCCGGACTCAAGCGCGAGGGCGGCAGTGATATCCATTTCCATCAGCTGCGCGATGCGGGCGGCAGCGTGCCCTTCCGCCATCAGGCCGAGGCATTCGCTCTCGATCGGCGACAGGTGGACGTTCCCGGATGCCGGATCGGCGGACCCGCCGGAGCCGTTTTCGAGGAGCTCGGCGATGCGTTGCATCTGGCGGCGCAGGATCGATTGCTGAGCCGCAAGCTCGCGCCGGCGCGAGCGAAGCGCCGTCTCGAAGAACCGGTCGGCCTCGGTCTGGCTTCGGGCCGTGTCGAGCGCCGCCATCAGGTCCTGGATCGCGGCAATCGGCATGTCGATCTCCCGGCATGCGTTGATCACAGCCATGCGGCGAACATGCCCCTCGCCATAGACACGCATCGGACCAAGGCGTGCGGCGTTCAGCAGTCCCTTCTCTTCGTAGAAGTGCAAAGTGCGATGCGTCACCCCGAAAGCCTCCGCCATTTCGGCAATGGCAAGCCGATCGTTCGAGCCTCCATAGGGGATGGGCAGCTTCGGCAGAAAGCCGCCGGTGCCGGGCGCTATGCCGGCCTCCGCATTCTTCCATGGATCCTGTGGCATTTTCGCGCCCCCCGTTTCCCGCGCCGTGACGAATGCGATCCGCCATCGCAATCGCCGCTACCGGCTGCCTCTCGGGGCACATCGTGCGCACGGCACGATTTACTACAGACCAATGTGCTTGCCCTTCACCGGCCCTGCCTTCTCGAGGCGCGAGCCGCAGTAACGGGCTGGAGCTCCTTCGCGCGCTCCTCGAACGCGCGGCGCCCCATCGAGCAACCAGGCATTTGCTGTCTAATGCACGAATTCACGGTAAGCGCGAATCATCGAAATGAACAGCCCCCAATGTTGCGGGCGAAATCTTGGCGATGTTTACGGACGGCGCATTGCCGCCCGATTGAGCTGCTCAGTGGCTGAAGAGCTCATTCGATTTCTTGGAGGAGAGGATGAAGAGCGGTTCATCGCCCTTGAGCGGGGCAAGTTCCTGCTGGCATGTCCAGGCCTCCTGAAAGGCCCCGCGCGTTAGGAGCTTCTTGTAGCGCGCCGTCGTCACCATGCATCGCATCAATGTACTCTGCAGCCCTTCCGTAGCGGCGTGGGCGTAGATCTCGCCATCAAGAGCGAAGAGCTGCGCCGCAAGCGAGGTGGTCTGGTAGAGGAGGTCCGATTCATTTGCGAGTTGTTGCGCGCCGATGAAATCCTGGCGGAGCGGTACACGTTCGCCATTGTGCGAAAGCGTGACCCGCAGGCCGGGCTCCGGGCTGTCGTGCCAGGCGACCTTGACGGAGAAGGCGAGCGCCGGATTCAAGGAACCGGCCGGGTGCGGGGTGCCGGCCACGTCTGCCGCGGCAAGGGTCTTGTAACGAAGCGCGGCTGCACGCAACAGCGTCGCGAAATGCCCTGCGGTCCCATGCTCCCCGTCGACGGCGAAACCTGCCGAGGGAAGACCCCGGACGGCGGCCATAGGGCCATTCACGAGCTTGGCTTCTGCACCGAAGTCAAGAGCCACCTTCGGTGACGGCAACGGCGTGAACAAAAGAAGCGGAAGCACGGTCAGCACAGCCCAGGGGGAGGAGAAGGGAGGGGGCTGCCATGCGGGGCGGCGCTCGGAAGGGCGATCTCGCGCAGCCATGGCCGGCCCCTCGGGGAGTTCCGCCGCAGGCCCCCGCAGCCGGCGGTACTCCGGCACGTAGGTTCCCTTCGGAACGCTGATCTGCCATACCTCGCCAGCCCCCTCGGCGTCATAGAAGCCTTTCAGCAATTTGCGCAGCTTTCCCGCGTGGACGCGCACGAGCGGATCGCTATCGGCATCGAAAGCCTGGCTGCGTCCGAAGACGTCGACGGCGATCGAATAGCCCTTCAGTTGCCCGGCTTCGCCAGCGATTTCCTTCTCGACGACATAGGTGAGGAAGGCACGCAGCCGCTCGGAGCGCTGAAAGCTCTTGCTGTCGAGAATCCGGCCGAGCGCCGAGCGGATCGCCTCGTCGCGGGGCCTTTCGGCTGGCGTCATCAATTGCTCCGGAAGAAGCCGTGTCGAATGAAAAGCGGGCGACAATACCCTGATTCGGAAGTTAGACCGAAAAAATGGTGGTTGTCAGGTTGGGCAGCAAGAAATTGCAGCTTTTCCGCATGCCGGAGAGCCGCGCCGCGCGAGCGGCACGGCCGATGTCCGGATCCTGGCGGATCGAGAGAGTGTGACCTAACTAAACTATGCGTCGCGGCGATAGTTGAGCTTCGGATACCAATCGGCGCCGCGGCCCTCGGGGGTCGTGTCGAGCAGGTGCCACAACGGATCGGGGTCGGGTGCGCCGCGCGGGTCCTGGCCGGGATCGGCCATTTCGCCGTTCATCTCGCCGCTCCAGAAATGCCGTATCGTACCGTCTCGGCGGGTGAAAACCGTGTAGCCGGGGACGTCCGCGTCCTCGGCACTGACATAATCGCGGGTGAAGCTCCCGTCGCTATCGGAATAGACCTTCAGCTGGGTCCAACCGCGCGCCTTCTTGGCCTCGAGGAGCCGCTCGATCGGCGAGCGGGCGACCATCGCCAGAGCGACGCGTTGCTCGATGTCCGGCACCTTCCCCTCCCAGGCGGCCATGACTGAGGTGCACATGGGGCAGGGTTTTTCACGCTTCGGGCCGAACATGTAGCTGTAGATGACGAGCGTGTCCTTGTCCCCAAAGAGATCGTCGAGCGTCACAGGACCGTTCTCACTTAAGAAAACGTAGGTCCGTGGGACTTCGCCGCCCGGCGGCAGTTGCCGGCGCTGCGCGGCCACGCGTTCGATATGGCGGCGGAGTTCGATTTCCTCGGCGAGCAAGGCGTTGCGTGCCTGACGATACTCCGCACTCTCGTTCGGGAAGCGGGCGCGGTTCCTTGCGGCGAGTTCCGTTGCGGGAACGAGTGGGGCCTGCGTCGTCATGGTGCTCTCCTCCTTGATCGTTGCGACAGATAACGTTGATATCAACATAATTAAGTGGTGTCAAAACTTCGCGATGAAGCCGTGCAAAGGCCGTTTCCGGTCTTGCAAAATCTGCGGTAGAACTGCGACGATCGGTTTGGTCGCCGACGCCCGCCTTCCAGCTGTCGCTTTGAAAGTTTCAATATGCCCGCAAAGCTCTCCGTGAATCTCAATGCCATCGCCATGCTGCGCAACCGGCGCGATCTCCCATGGCCCTCGGTGACCGGTCTCGGCCGGATCGCGCTTCAGGCGGGGGCGAGCGGACTGACCGTGCATCCGCGTCCCGATCAGCGGCACATCCGGTTTTCCGACCTGCAGCCGATCCGTAACCTGATCGACGACGAATTTCCGGGCGCCGAGTTCAACATGGAAGGCTATCCCAACGAGGAGTTCCTGCAACTCGTTGAGCGACACGAACCGGAGCAGGTGACGCTGGTGCCCGATGATCCGGCGCAGGCGACCTCCGACCACGGCTGGAATTTCCGCGAGAACCGAACGCTGCTCGCCAGCGTCGTCGGGCGCCTCAAGAAGAAGGGCTTCCGCGTGTCGCTGTTTGCCGATGGGGATCCGGACGCCGAAGCGCTGAAAATCGCCAAGGAGACCGGGGCGGACCGCATCGAACTCTATACGGGCCCTTATGGCGGCTGCCACGACGATCCTGAGAAGGCGGAACGGATCGCCGATGAGCTCGGCCGCACGGCCGCAATCGCAATCGATCTCGGCCTCGCCGTCAATGCGGGGCACGACCTGACCGTCGCCAACCTGCCGCGGCTCGCCAAGCATATCCCGGCGCTTGCCGAGGTCTCGATCGGCCACGCCCTGACGGCCGACGCGCTGGAATACGGCATGGCGGAGACCGTGCGCCGCTTCCGCCGCGCCTGCGGAGAGACCGTGTAAGCGTTCCACCACGGCAGCCGACATCCCGGATCGGCCAGAACTCCGCCGAGGGCGGCGCCTTTGCTTTCTTTGAGGCTTGCCTCCTCCCAGAGCCTGCGCGCGGCGGCGGAAACCGCGTGCTTGCCCAGTAAGCGCTTCCATGCAATATCCATACATTACGACGGAGGTTTGCATGGCTGGAAATCGCGAAAGGCTTTCGTGGGTGCCGATGCTTGGCAAGGCGCGCGGGCCGCGCTATCTCGCCATCGCCGACCAGATCGCTGCCGACAGCGCGGCGGGGCGGCTGCCGGCCGGAACACGCTTGCCGCCGCAGCGGGCGCTCGCGGCCGCCCTCGGCATCGACTTCACGACCGTGAGCCGCGCTTATAACGAGGCACGGCGCCGCGGCCTGATCGAAGGCCGCGTGGGGCAAGGCACCTATGTGCGGGCGCGGCCGAGAGGCGCGGGCCGTTCGTCCTCGGCCGGACTCGTCGATATGAGCATGAACCTGCCGCCGCTTTTCGATGATCCTGCGCTTGCGGAGCGCCTGTGGCGCGATATCGCCGACTTGCAGCACGAGCAGGGTTTGGCTGTGCTGATGCGCTATCAACCCGTGGGCGGTGCCCGGCAAGACCGGGCGGCGGGGGCGGCTTGGCTGAAGCCGCGGCTCGGCGAGGTGTCGCCGGAACGGCTGCTGGTTTGCCCAGGGGCTCAGGGCGCGTTGCTTGCGGTTCTTGGCACGCTGGCGACGAAGGGCGACAGGATCTGTGCCGAGGCGCTCACCTATCCGGGTCTTCGTTCCGTGGCGGCCTATCTCGGCATCGAAGTTCTCGGCGTTGCAATGGACGAAGAGGGCCTTGTGCCGGAGGCTTTCGAGGCCGTATGCCGCGAGCAGCGGCCCAAGGTTCTTTATTGCAATCCGACACTGCACAATCCGACAACAGCTACGCTGCCGCTGAAGAGGCGCGAGGCGATCGTGGCGATTGCGCGCAGATACGGGGTCGCGATCATAGAGGACGACGCCTATGGGGCATTGCCCGCAGCACCCGTGCCGCCGTTTGCGGCGCTCGCACCCGACCTCGTCTATCATGTGGCGGGGCTTGCCAAATGTCTCTCGCCGGCACTCCGGATCGCCTATCTGGTCGTGCCGAATCCGATAGCGGCCGGTCGCCTGGAGAGCGCCATCCGGGCAACGGTCGGGATGGCCTCGCCGCTTTCTGCCGCAATCGCTACCCGTTGGATCGGGGAGGGGACGGCACAAGCGGTGCTGACCGCCATACGAGGCGAGGCGGGGCGCCGCCAGAAGCTGGTTGCCGCCAGCCTGCCGGGCGCCGACGTCCTCACCGACCGCGAGAGCTTTCACCTGTGGCTGAGATTGCCGGCCCATTGGAACCGCGGCGAGTTTGCCGCTCGGCTCCGGGCAGCCGGTACCAGCGTCGTTGCGAGCGATGCCTTCGCTCTCTCCGAGCCGCCGGAGGCGGTGCGTCTCGGCCTCGGCGCACCGGAGACAAAGGCCGACTTGCAAGGAAGCCTCGACGTCATTTCCGATCTTCTCGCGCAATCGCCCGCGGCGCTCAATCTCGTCGTCTGACGGGGGGGCTTTTGGCTCTTTGTCGCCGCGCGTTGCGCGCCATCGGGCGGAATTGTCGCAGCAGCGAATGCATACAATAGCAAGAGTGTATGGTATGTATGCTCCGAGACGAGGCCTTTAGCAGGCGCCGGGCACTGTGGGAGGTCGATCTCATTTCGCGGTTGCACATGCGCGCGAAGCGTATCTTTGGAAAGGAAGAATGATGTCTTCAAGCGAGGAGTGGCCGCCCCTGTCGCCGCTGCACACGGGCCTGCGTGGTCGCTGCCCGCGCTGCGCGCAGGGGCATCTGTTCGAAGGATTCTTGAAGCTCCGGCCAGGATGCGAGGTCTGCGGCCTCGACTATTCCTTCGCCGATCCAGCCGACGGCCCCGCTTTCTTCGTGATTTGCTTTGCCTGCGTGCCCAGCGTGTTTCTCGGCGTCTGGCTGGAAGTGCAATACAGCGCGCCGCTCTGGGTGCATCTGCTGCTCACCGGGCCCTTCATGCTGCTGACCTGTATTCCGCCCCTGCGACCGCTGAAGGGTTGGCTGGTCGCCAGCCAATTCTTCTACAAGGCCGAAGAGGGCAAGCTGATGCGCAAGCCAAATTCAACGTCTCCTGATGCGAAGGAAGGACAGCGGGCAGCATAGGAGTTCACCCCGGACTCCCTTGGATCAGATTGTGCTGCCACACGATCGCGTCTTCCAGGCGATCGTGCCGGCCGCTCATGGAAAAGGCCCGGCGGCGGACGCCGGGCCGGTCGTCATCGCGGCGATTGCTATTGAACGAGCGCAGCCTTGTTTGCCGCAAGGAAGGCCGGCAGCCCGACCGGGGTTCTGCCGGTGAGGGTGGCAACGTCATCGGTCACCAAGTCGAAATGGCCTTCGCGCGTATTGGTGTCGAAGGAGACGAGGATCGGCACGAAGAAGTCCGGCAGCCCGGCTCCCTTAAGCCCGCCTGCAAGAGCCTCGTCGGAGATCTGAACGACCTCGAGCGGCTTGCCGGTTGCCGCTGCGACGAGTTCGGCGATCTCCGCGGTCGTCATCGCCTCTGTTCCGGTCAGCGTATAGGTGCGGCTTTCCGTCGAACCCGATTCCAGCGCGGCGGCAGCAGCCTTGGCGAGATCGTCGCGCGCCACGTGCGAAATCCGGCCTTCACCCGCCGACGAGAACCATTGCCCGGTCTGAAGCGCATGCGGCAGGGCCAGGAAAAGGTTTTCCATGTACCAGGCATTGCGCAGGATCGTATAAGGAATCCCGCTCGCCTTGATGGCGTTTTCGGTGCCGAGATGGTCGGCGGCGAAGGGAATGACCGAGGTTTCCGGATTGGGCATGGACGTATAGAGGATGTGCTTGACGCCCGCCTTCTTGGCGGCTTCGACGGCGGCGAGGTGCTGCTTCAGCCGCTTGCCCGGCTCGTCAAGCGTGTCGGTCGAGATGATAAGAACCCGGTCGGCGCCGGCAAAGGCCTTTTCAAGCGAGGCAGGGTCGTCGAAATCGGCGACGCGGGTCTCTACGCCCCTGGCGGCATAATCGGCGAGCTTGGCGGTAACGCGGCTGGTGGCGATGATGTCGGCGGGCTTCGTCTTGCCGGAGGCGAGAACCGCATCGAGGACGAGTTTGCCGAGCTGACCTGCAGCGCCGGTTACGAGCAATCTCTGGAACATGATCTTCCTTTCACTTCGCTTTCCAGCTTCGCAACGCCTCGAACGGCCATGTCGAATGCTGGTCTCTTTTTGAGAGTTGCTCTTATCTCGTAATCTGCTAAGAGCTGTAAAGGAGGCAGTTTTTTCTGCGAAGGTTACGGAAAGGGTACCGCCATGAACAAGGCGACCGGCAAGGTGAAGGGAAAGCGCGTGGCTCTGATCGGCGGCGTGCCGTTCGACATCGACGACTGCCCGGTGCGGGATGTGATGGACAATATCGGCGGCAAATGGAATTCGCTGATGATCCTGTCGCTCGCCGACGGGCCGCTGCGCTTTTCGCAACTGCGCCGGCTGATCCCCGACATTTCCCAGCGGATGCTGACGCAGACGCTGCGCGACCTGCAGCGAGACGGCTATTTGAGCCGCACCGTCTATCCGACGCAGCCGCCGAGCGTGGAATACAGCCTCACCGACCTCGGCCGGTCGTTTCTGGTTGTCCTCAGACTGTTCGTCGACTGGTCCCTCGAAAATCACGAGGCAATCCGCAAGGCGCGGGCGGAGTTTGATGAAGTGCCATAGGCAGATTATCGCCACACGCCCGTGCTATCGGCGAGCTGATGGCAGTTGGTATTGCAATCGGCATCGGTGTTGGCGCGGCCATAGGAGCCGCGCTCGATAGCGTTCCGCTCGGTATCACTATCGGCATTGCTCTAGCTGCCGCGATGGGGATGTATCTGCGGCACTGAAGGCGCGCTGGTCCGCCTGTCCGCTGCCTGCAATCGCGTTGGCGCTCCGTCAGGCGGCGCGGCTTACATCCCGCATGCTCAAGGAGAATTCGACGGCCGCCTCGGCGTGGATGGCCGTGGAATCGAAACCCGGCAGGGGCAGATTGGCTGGGTCGAGGATCAGGCAGATCTCGGTGCAGCCGAGAATGACCGCATCGGCGCCTGCTGCCTTCGCCTTTTCGATGAGTGCCAGCAGCGCCTCGCGCGAGCGGTCCAGCACCTTGCCGGCGCAGAGTTCGTCGAAGATCACTCCGTGGGTCAGCGTGCGACCGTCGGCATCGGGGACGATCAGATCGATGCCGTGCGTTTTCATGCGCTCGGCATAAAAGCCGTGCTCCATCGTGTAACGGGTCGCGAGCAGCAGCGGCCGGCGGCTGCCGGCGGCCTTGAGACGAACTGCGGTCTCGTCGATGATGTTGATCAGCGGGATCTCGACGGCAGCGGCAACCGCGTCGGCGATCAGGTGCATGGTGTTGGTGCAGATCAGCACGCAATCGGCGCCGCCTGCTTCGAGTGCGCGCGCAACCTCGGACAGGCGCCGGGCGGCCTCGTCCCAGCGGCCGGCCTTCTGCAGGTCGACGATTTTCTGGAAGTCGACGGAATGGAGGAGCACCTCGGCCGAATGCAAGGCGCCCAGCCGCTCGCGAACCGCCTCGTTGACCATCCGGTAATAGACCGCCGAACTTTCGAAGCTCATGCCGCCGATAAGGCCGATCTTGCGCATTTCCATCAACTCGCTCCCTTTTTGCATCCGATCGCCGGAACTGAAGCGGGAAGGGCGCGTTGCCACTTTCCTATCTCGTTCCACCGGTAAGATTATGACGCGACTCGGGTTGGATTTGTTTGCTTTGAGGGCTATCTAAGAAAGACATCAATAGGTTTTTGCGTTATTTCTTCTGTTTGTGCAAAATTCAGGCGTCGTTGTGGCATAGAGTGAGGAGTAAAGGGCGTGCTGGATGAGAGGGACCGAAAGCTGCTCACACTTCTGCAGGAAGATGCGAGCATTGCGATGGGCGATCTCGCCGCGCGGGTAAACCTTTCCTTGTCCGCCTGCTCGCGCCGCATCCAGCGGCTGGAGGAGGCGGGCTATGTGTCAAGGCGCATCGTCGTTCTCGACCGGGAGAAGATGGGCGTGCCCACGACGGTCTTCGCGCTCATCAAGACTGCGCATCACTCCGATGAATGGATCGAGACGTTCCGGCGGGCGATCAGCGATATTCCCGAAATTGTCGAGGCGCACCGGTTGACCGGCAATTACGATTACATCGTCAAGGTTGTCCTGCCGCGAGTCGAGCAATATGACATGGTCTACAAGCAGATCGTGCGCAAGGTGGAGCTTTTCGACGTTTCCGCATCGATTTCCATGGAGGTCCTGAAAAGCGGCACCGCGGTTCCGGTCCGTTACGCCGAGTAAGGTTCTGCGGCGCGGCATGGCGCGGCGCAAGGATCGGCGACGGAGCGATACCTGAAGCGCCGTCGATGCGTGCGGTTTATCAGCGAACGAGGCAGCAGCGATGCAGGAAAGACATCACGTGGTGGTCGTGGGCGGTGGATTCGGCGGGTTGCAACTCGTCCATGACCTCAAGGGCGCGCCGGTTCGCATCACGCTCATCGATCGGCGCAACCACCATCTCTTTCAGCCGCTGCTCTACCAGGTCGCTACCACCATTCTTGCGACCTCCGAGATTGCCTGGCCGATCCGTCATCTCTACCGCGACCGACCGGAGGTCACGACCCTGCTCGGCGAGGTGCAGGGCATCGACAGGGCGGCAAAGGCCGTGAGGCTGGCGAGCGGCCGGGCCGTCCACTACGACACGCTGGTGCTCGCGACCGGCGCGACGCACGCCTATTTCGGCCATGACGAATGGGCCGCGGTCGCACCCGGGCTGAAGACGCTCGAGGATGCGACGACCATTCGCCGGCGCGTGCTGCTCGCATTCGAGCAGGCGGAAGTCGAGGAGGATCCTGCCAGGCGCGATGCGCTGTTGACCTTCACGATCGTCGGCGCCGGTCCAACGGGGGTGGAGCTTGCCGGCATCATCGCCGAAATGGCGCACCGAACCTTGCCGGACGAGTTCCGTCGCATCGATACGCGCCGGGCCCGTGTCATCCTCGTCGAGGCTGGGCCGCGCATCCTGCCGGCCTTTGCGGAAGAGCTTTCCGCCTATGCGCTGAGGGAACTCGGGAAGCTCGGCGTCGAGGTGCGCACCGGAACGCCGGTGACTGACTGCACGGCGGAGGGCGTCAGGATCGGGGACAGTTTCGTGCCCAGCTGCACGCTCGTCTGGGCGGCGGGCGTTCAGGCGTCCCCGGCCGCCCAATGGCTCGGGATCGAGGCGGACCGCGCGGGCCGGGCTTTGGTCGATCAGGGCCTCAGCGCACCAGGCAACGGGGATGCGTTCGTTATTGGCGACACCGCCGCGGTCAAGCAGGAGAATGGTATGCCGGTGCCGGGCATTGCGCCCGCCGCCAAGCAGCAGGGCGCCTATGTGGCTCGGGTGATCCGCGCCCGGCTCACTGGTCAGCCCGCGCCAGGCCCTTTCCGCTACCGCCACCAGGGAAGTCTTGCCACGATCGGCAAGCGGGCCGCAATCATCGACTTCGGCAGGATAAAGCTCAAAGGCGGCCTTGCCTGGTGGATCTGGGGCCTCGCTCATATCTATTTCCTGATCGGCACTCGCAGCCGTTTTGCGGTGGCCTGGAGTTGGTTGTGGATCTATCTGAGCGGTCAGCACAGCGCGCGGCTGATCACGCAAAAGGAAACGATGCGTGGAGATGGATAAGCCTTGGGTTCCTCCGAAAGCATCGCAATCGACAGCTCCCTTGTCAGGCGGCTGATCGCAGCGCAGTTTCCGCAATGGACGGACCTGCCGGTGCGACCGGTCCGGCATGGCGGCTGGGACAACCGGACCTTTCATCTCGGCGATGACCTCTCGGTTCGTCTGCCGAGTGCCGCGTCCTATGCGCTGCAGGTCGAGAAGGAGCAGCGCTGGCTGCCGCGGCTGGCACCTCACCTGCCGCTGCCGATCCCGGAACCGGTGGCGATGGGGCGACCGGACGAAGGCTATCCCTGGTCTTGGTCCGTCTATCGATGGCGCCATGGCGAGATCGCCACGCATGCTCCGATCGGCGATTTGCCAGCCTTCGCCGCGACGCTCGGCGAATTCCTTGCCGCTCTGCAGCGGATCGACGCCGATGGCGGGCCGTCACCGGGGCAGCACAATTTCTTCCGCGGCGGTGCGCTCACCGTCTACGACCATGAAGCGCGCTGGGCGCTCGAGGCGCTTGCGGGCAAAATCGACACCGATACGGCCCGATCCGTCTGGGAGGCGGCGCTCGTCGCCAGCTGGACGGCAAAGCCGGTCTGGTTCCATGGCGATGTCAGTTCCGGCAACCTGCTCGTCGAAGGCGGCCGTCTCGCCGCCGTCATCGACTTCGGCACGTCCGGCGTCGGCGATCCGGCCTGCGATCTCTCGATTGCCTGGACGATGTTCAGCGGCGAAAGCCGCGCAGCGTTTCGTGCGGCACTCCCTCTCGACCGGGGAACCTGGGCGCGCGGCCGCGGCTGGACCCTGTGGAAAGCGATGATCGTTGCAGCCGAGATGCCGGGGACCGATCGGCTCGAAGTCGAAAAGTCGCGGCGCGTGATTGGCGAAGTTCTCGCCGATCACCTGCGGTACGGTTGATGGGTTCAGCCGGAGGCGCGCGCCGCCTGGCCGCACCAGCTTGCCGGCCGGCTGGCGCGCTTTCTCACCAGCCCCTCAGAAACGAGGAGGTCTCCCAACGACCTGCCGCCTCTCATGACCACACGCGGCTTCCCCGCTTCCTCGTCGGCGAAGCCGCCCGCCGAAGCAACCAGCGTGAATTCGCCGGCGTTCAGCAACTCACGCAGCCTTGCCTTGGCATAGGAACCGCGCGACCGCTCCGCATCGCATTTCGCGAGCTTCGTCTCGGGCGCGTCGATATCGGCGATGAGAATTCTTTCACCGTTGAAGAGGAATGTATCGCCGTCGATCACGCAGTTGTCGTGGCGAATGCCGCAGAAGAAGAACGTGTTGCTTCCCGTTTCAACGGAGGCGAGTTGCGCCGGCGGCTGCTGCATCGGCCTGCCGACCGGTGCCGGTGGGACCAAGGCAGGTCTCGCCGCGACGGAACCCGTATGCTCCTTCGGAGGCGGGGCGATGCCCGCCGTCTTCGGCTTCTTCTCGGGCGCCTTCTCCGGTTTCGAAAGGAACGCAGTCGTTTCGCGATCGTCCACCCAGTCGCGGAGTTGTTCCCGGTGGTCATAGCCGATGATGCCGCCGATAAGAATCGTAGCGGCCAGATACCAGGGCATCATGCCGCCCCGGCCGCCTTTCGAGCGTGTGCTGCGTTTCCGTCGCGGGGATTTTGCCTTGGCCATCCGATTCGATCCTTGAATTGCGCGGGCATTATCGGATCGAGGAGTTGCTGAAAGGTTTTCGCGAAGGTCGGGCGCCTTCGTTTCTCACGTCCTCCACGACGAAGGGCGGGCCCCGTCGGAACCCGCCCCTTGTCGTCGTTTGCCTCGGTAGCTGCTATGTCACGCTCGGCGAGCGTCACACTCTTTGATGCGATCGCGCAGTAACTGCGATGCGTTAGCGCGTGTCGTCGCTTTTACCGGAATTGCCCGGGGTCCCGTCGCCACCGCCGTTGCCATTTCCATTATTTCCGCTGCCACCGCCACCGCCGGAGCCACCGCCACCGCCGGAGCCGCCGCTGCCGCCGGAGCCGCCGCCACCACCGGAGCCACCGCCACCACCGGAGCCGCCGCCGCCACTGCCGCCACTACCACCGGAGCCACCGCCACCGCCGGAGCCGCC
>NZ_LNQC01000045.1 GCF_001651855.1 Sinorhizobium americanum
ATTGGAGCCTGCCCGGAAGACCGATCTCCCGCTACTCCCATCAAGGGAGGCCGCCGGAGCCCCAATCATCCGATCTTTTTTATTGGCCGGCACGCGAGTGTGCCTGGCATGCGACTTGCCCAGTGTTTTTTTCGCCGCGCTTGTCGGCTATCTCTTTCGTCATTCGTCTATTCAATCGAAGCGGGAGAGGTCTCGATGCTTTACGCGGTGCTTTGCTACAATACGGAAGACGTCACCAGCGCCTGGACCAAGGAGGAGGATGACCAGGTCATGCGCGACCTGACGGCGGTTCAGCGGAAATATGTCGAAGCCGGCAAGCTCGGCCCGGTCGCGCGGCTCCTGCCGACGACTGCGGCCACCACCTTGCGCCACAGGCCGGGCGAGACCGTCGTCATGGACGGACCTTTCGCCGAGACCAAGGAGCAGCTGCTTGGCTTCTACCTGATCGATTGTGTTTCGCTCGACGAGGCGCTCGATTTCGCCCGCGAACTGAGTGCCGCCAATCCGGCTGCGGGTTCTTACGAAATCCGCCCCCTTTCCCTCTATAAGCCAAGCGAGCTCGCCCCATGACCGACACCGCCTGGATCGATCTTGCCTTGGTTTCGGCGCGGCCGCAGGCCATGGGCGCGCTGCTGCGCTATTTCCGCAATCTCGACCTGGCGGAGGAAGCCTTCCAGGAGGCCTGCATCCGGGCATTGAAGACCTGGCCGACGAACGGACCGCCGCGCGATCCGGCCGCCTGGCTGATTTTCGTCGGCCGCAACAGCGGTATCGACAAGGTCCGGCGGCAAGCGCGCGAGACGCCGCTGCCACCGGAGGACATTCTCTCCGATCTCGAGGACCGGGAAAGCGAGCTTGCCGACCGACTCGACGGCGCGCATTATCGCGACGACATCCTTCGGCTGCTCTTCGTCTGCAGCAACCCGGCCCTGCCGGCGACGCAGCAGATCGCGCTCGCGCTCCGGATCGTCTCCGGCCTTACTGTCAAGCAAATCGCCCGCGCCTTTCTCGTCAGCGAGGCGGCGATGGAGCAGCGCATCACCCGTGCCAAGGCGCGCGTCGCGGCGGCCGGCCTCCCGTTCGAAACACCGGACGCCGCCGACCGCACTGGGCGGCTGGCAGCGGTCGCAACGATGATCTACCTGGTCTTCAACGAGGGTTATTCCGGCATGAACGGCCCCGAGGGCGTGTCCGCCGATCTCTGCGACGAAGCGATCCGGCTCTCCCGGCTGCTGTTGCGCCTGTTTCCGGCCGAGCCCGAGATTATGGGGCTGACGGCGCTTTTGCTTCTCCAGCATTCGCGCGCCCGTGCCCGCTTCGACGCTCACGGCGCCATCGTCCTGCTCGACGACCAGGACCGGTCGCTGTGGAGTCGACCGATGATCACCGAAGCCTTGGCGATGATCGACAAGGCGATGCGCCATCGCCGCCCCGGCCCCTACCAGATCCAGGCAGCGATTGCGGCCCTGCACGCGCGCGCCGAGCGGCCGGAAGGAACCGATTGGGAGGAGATCGACCTGCTTTACCAGGCGCTCGAGCGGCTGCAGCCCTCCCCGGTCGTCACCCTCAACCGGGCTGTGGCCGTCTCGAAGCGCGAGGGGCCTGAGGCGGCGCTGGCGCTAGTCGAGCCGCTCGCCGAGAGGCTCTCCGGCTATTTCTATTTTCACGGCCTGCGCGGTGGCCTGCTCAAAGAGATGGGCCGGGAGCGCGAAGCGCGCATTGCCTTCGGCCAGGCGATCGCGCTTGCGACCAACGCGGCGGAGGCCGCCTATATCCGCAAGCAGCTCGATCATCTTGCGGGAGAGGCGGGCACCTCGGGCCTCCGCGGAGGCCAGCAATAAAAATCCTCGCCGCTGTCGGAACTCGATCTCCCCGATCGTCCTAGGTTCGAACCCGCCAAGGAGGAAATGCAAATGACCGCAGCAACCGACCCAGCCAACGAACGCGACCTGGTTCTGATCCGCCTGATCGACGCGCCGCGCGAAAAAGTCTATCGCGCTTTCACGGATCCGGAGCTGCTGAAGCAATGGTTCGCGCCCTTGCCGTGGACGATCACGGAAGCGGAGCTCGATGTCAGGCCAGGCGGCACCAACCGTTTCGTCATGCGCTCGCCGGAGGGAGAGCTTTATCCCAACCAGGGCGTCTATCTCGAAGTCGTGCCGAACGAGAAGCTGGTCGTGACCGACGCCTATACGGAAGCCTGGAAGCCCTCCGAAAAGCCCTTCATGACCGCGATCCTGACCTTCGAGGAGGAGGGCGGCAAGACCCGCTATACGGCCCGTGCCCGCCACTGGAGCGTCGCGGACCGTGAGGCCCACGAGAAGATGGGGTTTCACGAGGGCTGGGGCCAATGCGCCGACCAACTCGCGGCCCTCGTCGCAAAGCTCTGAGAGGAGGACAGAATATGTCCAACACCGAAAGCGGCAGCACCGCTGAGATTCGCGCGGCGATAGAAGACTGGGCGGAGGCATTGCGGCAGAAGGATGCCGGCCGCGTCCTTTCGCATGGCACGCAGGATTGTCTGGTCTTTTCGCTGGCGCCGCCGCTGAAGGGCTCGGACGCCGACGCCGAGGGACTTGAGCAATGGTTCTCGACCTGGAAAGGGCCGATCGGCTACCGGCTACAGGACCTCGACATTTCCGCAAGCGGCGACGTCGCCTTCGCCACGTCCTTGGCCCATCTTTCCGGCGAGAAGCAGGACGGGGAGAAGGTCGCGCTCTGGTATCGCCAGACGCTGGGCCTGAAACGCACCGAAAAAGGCTGGAAGATCGCCCACCAGCACGAGTCCGTCCCCTTCTATATGGACGGAAGTCTCAGAGCGGCGGTCGATCTCGAACCTACGTCAAAGATCGACTGGAACGGGCCTCCCTCGCATCCGCCGATGGCCGGCGTCATTGCCTATCTCAACGTCGAGAATGCGGACGCAACCGCCAAATTCTATGGCCGCGCCTTTGCCGCCAAGGAGGAGGACCGCAAATATGCCGAGGACGGCAAGCGCCTCATCCACTGCCATCTGACGATCAACGGCGGCGCGCTGATGCTGAACGACCCCTTCCCGGAATTCGGCTTTCCTTGGAGGCCGCCTGAGGGCTTCGTGCTGCACCTCATCGTCGACGACGCCCATTTCTGGTGGGAGCGGGCAATCGCGGCAGGCGCCGAGGCGACCATGCCCCTGGAGATCGCCTTCTGGGGCGACTATTACGGCCAGCTGCGCGATCCCTTCGGCATCACCTGGGGCATCGTCGCGCCGGTGAAGAAGAGCGACTGAGCAAACCTGACGCCATGCGATCCCGCCGCACATGAAACAAACTTGCGCGGCGGGAGGCGAAACAGAGCGCAACTATTGCGGCTGATTTCGTATCTTTGCGGGGCGCCAATGTCGGCTCACGCGAGGCAATATGATCCTGTATTACCAGACCCACTCCCCCTTCGCCCGAAAGGCGCTCGTCTTTGCCCACGAAGCGGGCTTAGCGGACCGGCTCGAGGTCATCCACCACGAGACGAGCCCGACATTGCGCAACGATCGGGTATATGCCGAGAATCCGCTCGGCAAGGTGCCTGTGCTGCTGCGTGCCGATGCGGCGCCGATCTTCGATTCCGATGTGATCTGCGCCTATCTCGACACCGTCCACGGCGGCAGAAGGCTCGTTCCGGAGGATGGTGAAAGCCGGTGGCAGGCTTTGACGCTGCAATCGGTTGCGCAAGGGCTTGCGCAGACGGGAATAGCTCTGCGCTGGGAAACCGTGCGGCGGCCGGAACCGCTGCGCTACGAGGCGCTTGGCGATGGCTATACCGACAAGATCGACGCGACCTATGACTGGTTGGAGACGACAGCTGACTTCGAGGCGCTGCTTCATGTCGGACATGTTGCGCTGGCGACGGCGCTTTCCTGGATGGCGTTCCGCGGCCTGCCGTCGTTTCGCGACCGGCCGAGATTGACCCGGTGGTTCGACGCATTCGAGCGGCGCCCATCGATGCAAGCGACGCCGCTCTCCGGGGAGACGCACGACTGAACCGCAAGAAGCCAGCGCTCTGACACGGCCGCACGACGCTGTCGTGTCAGCAAGCGAGGTCCGCGACCACCGCGTCGAGGATCAGCATGCCGGCCGGCGTGCAGCGCAGGCGCGAATTGCCGAGCCGCTGGACGAAGCCGTGATCGATCAGGAACTGTTCGCGCTCGGGATCCGGATCGCGGCCGGAGAGGCTCTGCCAGCGGGCGAGGTCGACGCCTTCTCGCAGCCTCAAGCCCATCAGCAGCAGCTCATCGGCCTGGGCCTCGAGATCGAGCGGCTCCTGTTCGATGATGCCTTCGCCGCGTTCTTCGACGAGGCGCAGCCACGCCTCCGGGTTCCGTTCGGTTGCGGTCGCGATCTTGCTACCGCCGGCCGTAAGCCGCCCGTGGGCGCCGGGGCCGATCCCCGCATAGTCGCCATAACGCCAATAGGTGAGGTTGTGCCGGCTTTCCGACCCCGGCCGGGCGTGGTTGGAGACCTCGTAAGCCGGCATGCCGATCGCCGCGGTGATCTCCTGCGTCGCCTCGTAAAGCACCGCCGACTGTTCGCCATCCGGAACAATCAGCTTGCCGGCCTTGTGCAGCCCGAAGAACGGCGTGCCTTCCTCGATGGTGAGCTGGTAGAGCGACAGGTGGTCGACGGCGTAGGAGACCGCCTCCTTCAGCTCGCGTTCCCATTCGTCGACCGTCTGGTTCGGCCGGGCATAGATCAGGTCGAAGGACATGCGGGGAAAGATGTCGCGCGCCAGGCGCACGGCTTTCAGCGCATCCTCGACATTGTGCAGCCGGCCGAGGAATTTGAGGTCGCGGTCGTTCAGCGCCTGGACGCCGAGCGAAACGCGGTTGACGCCGGCCGCGCGGTAGCCGTGAAAGCGTGTCGCTTCGACGCTCGAGGGGTTGGCCTCCATGGTGATCTCGATGCCATCCGGCAAATGCCAGTGCTTCGCGATGCCGTTGAGGATCGCGGCGACCGTCGCCGGGTCCATCAGCGACGGCGTGCCGCCGCCCATGAAGATGCTGGTCACGGTTCTCGGACCGGACAGCGCCCGCACCGCCGCCATCTCCTGAAGGAAGGCGGCGACGAAGCGCGGCTGGTCCACCGGTTGGTGGCGGACATGGCTGTTGAAGTCGCAATAGGGGCATTTGGCCGCACAGAACGGCCAGTGCACATAGACCCCGAAGCCGGGTTCCATGCCGTCACCGATTGCCGAAAGCGGAGCCGTCTCAATCATTCGTTTCTCAGGCGCCGAGGCAGGTCTCGGCAAACAGCTTGAAGGCGCGGGCGCGATGCGAAAGCGCGTCCGCCTCGCCCGGCTTCCAGCCGTGCTTCTCTTCGGCGCTCATTTCGCCGAATGTGGTGGCGTAGCCCTTGGGCTGGAAGACCGGATCGTAGCCGAAACCGCTTGTGCCGCGCGGCGGCCAGACCACATGGCCTTCGACCTCGCCGCGGAAGAGCTCGACGTGTCCGTCCGGCCAGGCAAGGCAGAGCACCGAGACGAAGCGGGCGGTACGCCCCCCCGGCTCCGTCGCGCCCTTTTCCCTGAGCTCTTTTTCGACCTTTTCCATCGCCATCGCGAAGTCGCGGCTGCCGTCGTCCCGTTCCGCCCAGTTGGCGGTGTAGACGCCGGGAGCGCCGCCGAGTGCGTCGATGGCAAGCCCCGAATCGTCCGACAGCGCCGGCAGGCCTGAAGCCTTGGCCGAGGCGAGCGCCTTGATCGTCGCGTTCTCCTCGAATGTCGTGCCGGTTTCGTCCGGCTCGATGAAATTGAGATCGGCGGCCGATTTGGCCTCGAAGCCGAGCGGTCCGATCAGGTCGCGGATTTCGCGGATCTTGCCGGCATTGTGGCTTGCGACCACGAGCGTCTTGTCAACGAGTTTGCGCATCTGTTTCGTTCCGTTCAAGCTCTCGCATCAGTTCACGCCCAAAGGCCGGGCTCCGCGCATTCCAGGCTGTTGCCGGCCGGATCGCGGAAATAGAAGGAGCGGGCGCCGTTCGGCCAGCGGATGTCCGCTTCGATCGCCACGCCCGCCGCCTCCAGCTTCTCCTTCCAGGCGTCGAGCGCCTGCGCCTCGACCCGGAAGCACATGTGCCCTTTTCCCGTCGTGCCATGCGGCGGCACCGGAAGCGCAGCGGATGCGGGCGGCTTCACCGTCTCCGCGGCATTGAAGATCAGGAGGACGCCATCGCCGCAGCGGAAGAAGACATGCCGGTTGCCGGCCCGCGTGATCCGCTCGAGCCCGAGCACGCCGCCATAGAAGGACTCGGCGCTGTCGAGATCGTCGGCGTAGAGCGCGGTTTCCAGGATACCTTCCAGCACCAGGGCCATCCGTTCCTCCCGTTTACGCCTGCCGCAAGCTGCGGGCGAAGACCACCTCGGCTAGCCGGCGATTGCCTGCTTCTGCAGCCCGACGAGCTCGGCGATGCCGTCCTTCGCAAGCCGCATCAGCTCGGCGAATTCTTCCTCGGTAAAGGGTTTTCCTTCCGCCGTTCCCTGGATCTCGACGAGACCGCCGCTGCCGGTCATGACGAAATTGGCGTCGGTTTCGGCGGCCGAATCTTCCAGATAGTCGAGATCCACCACCGCCTGGTTGGCGAAGATGCCGCAAGAAATGGCGGCGACATGGTCCTTGAGCACCCTCTCGACCTTGATCATGTTGCGCGCTTCCATCCATTTCAGGCAGTCGTGCAAGGCGATCCAGGCGCCGGTGATCGAGGCGGTGCGGGTGCCGCCATCGGCCTGGAGCACGTCGCAATCGATCGAAATCTGCCGCTCGCCGAGCGCCGGCAGATCGACGACGGCCCGAAGCGAACGGCCGATCAACCGCTGGATCTCCTGCGTACGGCCGCTCTGCTTGCCGGCTGATGCCTCGCGCCGCATGCGCTCGCCGGTTGCCCGCGGCAGCATGCCGTATTCCGCCGTGATCCATCCCTTGCCGCCGTTGCGCAGCCAGGCGGGGACCTTCTCTTCAAGGCTCGCGGTACAGAGCACATGCGTGTCGCCGAAGCGCACCAGACAAGACCCTTCCGCATGCTTGGAGAAATTGCGCTCGAAGGAAACCCTGCGCATTTGGTCGGTTTTTCTGCCGGATGGCCGCATCTTCAACTCCTGTGTTCTCAGCAGCCTTCTAGATCATGGCGCCGTCAAAGGGAACCGCCTGATATCGGGCCGGGACGGTGATTTTTCCCTTTTGCCATTGCCCCGGCCGATCACTATAGTCTTCAGGGACACGAACGGTTGTTTGCATGGAGTGACATGGTACTGCGCAACCCTCAAAAGCAGGGGATCGCATCGACGCTGGACGAGCGCTCCGGCGAGATCTTCCGCCGCATCGTGGAGACCTATTTGGAAAGCGGCGAGCCGCTCGGCTCACGCAATCTCTCACGCCTCCTGCCGATGTCTTTGTCGCCTGCCTCGGTGCGCAACGTGATGAGTGATCTCGAGGATCTGGGGCTCATTTATTCGCCGCATGTCAGTGCGGGTCGCTTGCCGACCCAGACGGGGCTGCGCTTCTTCGTCGATGCGTTCATGCAGGTCGGCAACCTTTCCGCCGAGGAGCGGACCTCGATCGAACGGCAGGTGCGGCGCGGAGACCGCGACCAGCCGGTCGAAAGTCTTCTCACCGAGGCAAGCCAGATGCTTTCCGGCATGTCCCGCGGCGCTGGCCTCGTCATCACCACCAAAAGCGATCCGGTGCTGAAACACGTCGAATTCATCCGCCTCGCCCCGACCAAGGCGCTTGCCGTCCTTGTCGGCGACCACGATCAGGTGGAGAACCGCATCATCGAGCTGCCGGCGGGCGTCACCAGCGCACAGCTCACCGAGGCGGCGAACTTCGTCAATGCCCATCTTGCCGGGCAGACCATCCCCGAACTTCGCGCCCAACTCGAGAAGGTCAAGAAGACCGTGCGCGGCGAACTCGACGCGCTGTCGCAGGATCTGGTCGAGCGCGGACTTGCGATCTGGTCGGGCAGCGAGGGCGACGAGAAGCCGGCGCGCCTCATCGTGCGCGGCCGCGCCAACCTTCTCGAAGGCCTGGAAGGAAGCGAGGACATCGAGCGGCTGCGCATGCTGTTCGACGATCTCGAGAAGAAGGACAGCCTGATCGAGCTTCTCAACCTTGCCGAAAGCGGTCCGGGCGTGCGCATCTTCATCGGCTCGGAAAACAAGCTGTTTTCGCTCTCCGGATCGTCGCTGATCGTCGCACCCTATCGCGACAGCGACGACCGGATCGTCGGAGCCGTCGGGGTCATCGGCCCCACGCGGCTCAACTACTCCCGGATCGTGCCCATGGTCGATTACACCGCCCAACTCATGTCGCGACTGTCGCGCTGAGCGATTCCTTTTCGATGTTGGGCCGATGCACCCTTGATTTTTCGGGCTCAAACCTCGATATCGGCTTCAAATCCAGGCAACAGAACGTTCAAGCAAAGCGACTTCCGCTGGTTTGATGATGCCGAACACGCCAGAGACAAGACATTCGGAGACCGTCATGACCGACGAAACGAACAAGAACGGACCTGAGGCTGCAGCGCCCGAGGAGACTGTAAAGGGTGTCGCGCCGGAAGCGGCGGAAACAGCGGCAGCCGACACTTCCGCCGCTGCGCCGGACCCGCTGGAGCTAGCCAAGGCGGAAAGTGCGGACCTGCGCGACAAATATCTTCGCCTCGCCGCCGAGATGGACAATCTGCGCCGGCGCACCGAGCGCGACGTGAAGGATGCCAAGTCCTATTCCGTCGCCGGTTTCGCGCGCGACATGCTGGCCGTTTCCGACAATCTGCGCCGCGCGCTGGAGGCCATTCCCGCCGAGGCGAGGGAATCCGGTGATGCCGGCCTCACCGCGCTGATCGAAGGCGTCGAAATGACCGAGCGCTCCATGCTGACGGCGCTCGAGCGCCATGGCGTGAAGCAGCTTGACCCGACCGGCCAGAAGTTCGACCCGAACTTCCACCAGGCGATGTTCGAGGTTCCAAACCCGGAGGTTCCGAACAACACGGTGGTCCAGGTCGTCCAGGCCGGCTACACGATCGGCGAGCGCGTCCTGCGCCCGGCCATGGTCGGGGTCGCCAAGGGGGGCCCGAAGGTCGCCGCCGCGGAAAGCGAGACGCCTGCCGCCTGACCTGGACGGCTCGAGACTCTGGCGAAGCGCCGCGCGTTCTTACAGGATGCACGGCGCTTCGTCGTTTATGAAGTGCATTGGCAAGGACCTCTCCCCCAACCCCTCCCCGCAAGGGGGAGGGACTTAAGGTGCTGCGGCCGCCCGAATCACGTCTCACCGGCTCTACCAGTTCGGATGTTGCCAAGGGCACCGGTTCGAGCCGAGGGGTAAGCCCCTCCCACCTGGGGGGAGGGGGCAGGGAGGGGCAATCTCCGGCGTAGGCCCTACCCAAACAGCTGGCGGAGATGGTCGTTGAGGAAACGGCCCTCCGGGTCGACTTTCGCCCTTAACGCCCGGAAGTCGCCGGAGCGCGGATAGAGCGCCGTCACGTCTTCGGCGCCGAGGAAGTGCAGCTTGCCCCAATGCGGGCGCGAGCCGTATTGGCGCAGGATCGTGTCGACGTCCTTCAGGTACTCCCAGTAATCCGTGCCGGGTTCGCCGGAGACCGAAAGCGTGATCGAATCCTGCTCAAAGAACGGGCTGATCCAGCCTGAATCGCCGGCGGTGAATCGGTATTCGATCGGATAGATGCAGGTCGGGTGCTTCTCGAGCATCAGCTGGCGCACGGCCCGAACAGCCTCCTTGCCATGGGCGACCGGCACCGCATATTCGAGCTCGTGGAAATTCGGGACGTACTCGATCGGGTAGATTTCCGAGGAATAGGCGATCCGTTCGAAGGGCGCTTCCATGGGCGGCCGGTCGGTGATGTCGATCACCTTCATTTCGCAAACGTCGGCGGTTTTTTCCGTCGTCGAGACGGATGAGGTATCCGGCAGGCAGTAGCAATGACGGCTTTCGGGAACCGGGCACCAGAAGAATCCGAAATGCCGGTGCTTCGCAGCGAGCTCGTCATGCTGCTCCATGCATTCGTCGAAGTCGCAGCGCCAAAGCCTTTCATGAAGGTTGTAGCTGTCCATCACCTGCAGCGTGATTTCCGAGATGACCCCGAGCATGCCGACGGAGACGCGCGCCGCCTCCAGCAGATCCGGGGTCGTCTCGTCGACGACGAGGATCGAGCCGTCCGGCTGCACGAGGCGCATGCCGACGATTTGCGACGCCATGTTGCCGAGCGCCGCGCCGGTGCCGTGCGTGCCGGTGGTGAGCGCGCCGGCGAGCGCCTGGCTGTCGATGTCGCCCTGGTTAACGAGCGACAGGCCGTTCGATTTCAGCGCCTTGCCGAGCTGGTTGATCGTCGTCCCGGCGCTCACCGACACGCGTTTGCGTGCCTGGTCGATATGGGTGACGCCCTGCATGCCGGACAGCGTAAGATGCAGGCCGCTCGTCAGAGCGACCGGCGTGAAGGAATGGCCGGAGCCGGCGCAGCGAACATTCAGACCGGAGGACGTCGCTTCCCGCACCATCTCGGCAAGCGCCGCTTCGCTCTCCGGCACGCCGCGGTGGCGGACGATGCAGGACTGGTTTCCGACCCAGTTGCGCCAATGACCACCCGCTTGCAGCATGTTTTGCCTCCTCAGACGGCCGTGAAGCAATTGTCGACGAAGAGGTGCGTACCGTTGACGAAGCTCGACTCGTCGCTCGCCAGGAACAGCGCGGCATTGGCGACTTCCATTGGATCGCACATCCGCCCCTGCTGGGCGGCGATCGCCGCTTCGGACACATCGACCCCGTATTTGCTCAAGCCGGCGAGCTCGCGATTGCCGTGGTCGGTGGCGATGAAGCCCGGGCAGACGGCGTTGCAGCGAATGCCGCGGTCGCGAAATTCGACGGCGATCGCCCGGGCGAACATATGGCAGGCGCCCTTTGTCGTGTCGTAGAGTACTTCCATCGGCGTCGCCGCGACTGCCGAGATCGAGGAGGTGCAGACGATGCTGCCGCCGCCGGCGCCGATCATGCCCGGCAGCACCGCCTTGGTCATCAGGAACATGCTCTTCACGTTCACCGCCATCAGCCGGTCCCACTCCGCCTCTTCGGTTTCGAGGAAGGGGCCGACGGCGAGAATGCCGGCATGGTTGAAGAGGACGGTGATCGGGCCGAAGGCATCCTCGATGGTGCGGACCGCCGCACTCACCTCGGCCGAGACCGAGACGTAGGCGGCCGCGAACACGGCCTGCCCGCCCTTGGCGCGAATTTCGGCCGCAATCTCCCCGCCTTTGCTCTTCGGCAGGTCGACGATACCGACCTTGGCGCCCTCGCGCGCGAAGAGCTCGGAGGCCGCCAGCCCGCAGCCGCCGGCGCCGCCGCTGATCAGCGCGACCTTGCCCGAAAGCCTGCCCGTCATGATGTCCTCCTCCCGCATCGCCGATTGAATGCCGGAGTGGATTATTGTTGACGACGGGGAAGCTGTCGATAGCCCTTTTCGGATAGGCGAGGGGCAGCGGAATGCTTGAATTATTTGATCATTTCGCACGCAGGCTGTTGGGCGGGCAGGCCAGGAGTGCCTCGGCCTTCGATCAGCGCAGTTCCGGTTTGGATACCAGCCACTTCGTGGAGACCGCTTGTCACGCGGCGTGCGAGGTCGTGTCCTCGTTGAGGAGCATATAGATGGCGCTGGCGGAATCGGTCGCCCGGATGCGCGTCACCATGTCATGGTCGCGCAGCACCCGCGCAATACGGGACAGCGCCTTGAGGTGATCGGCGCCGGCGCCTTCCGGGGCGAGCAGAAGGAAGACGAGGTCCACCGGCTGGTCGTCAAGGGCTTCGAAATCGACCGGCGTTTCGAGCCGTGCGAAGATGCCGGCGAGCGAAGAAAGATTGCTGAGCTTTCCGTGCGGGATGGCGATGCCGTTGCCGACGCCGGTCGAGCCGAGGCGTTCGCGCTGCAGGATGACGTCGAAAATCTCCCGTTCCGGCAGACCGGTGAGCTTCGATGCTTTTGCTGCCAATTCCAGAAGGAGTTGCTTTTTCGAGTTGGCCCTCATGGCCGGGATGATCGCATTTTGGTGCAGCAAGCCTGCCAATGCCATTCTTTTATCCTCGTTTGCCGGTCAGAGCCTGACAACTTCAACACAAATTTGCCGCAATGGCTCTAACCATCTTTAGACTGGTGGGTCGCATTCACAGAAAAGTCGAACTTTCCTGGCCCGCCGATCGGAGCGGCGGGGAAGGCCGACCGCGCCGGCATTCCCCGAACCCACTCATCCTTTGATATTGGCGGCGTCGATCCAGCCAATATTTCCATCGTTGCGCCGATAGACAATGTTCAGATCTTCCTTGCCGGGGGTGCGAAACATCAGCACCGGCTCGTCCGTCATGTCGAGCGCCATGACGGCGTTGGCGACGGACATTGTCCTCAATTGCTTCGTGCTTTCGGCAACGATGGTCGGTGCATAATCATCGGGGACTTCCTCGTCCTCGAAAGGCACCGAGTCCATTACCCTGTAGGCCACTTCGGTGGCATTTTGACCATTGCCGTTGTGATGGTCCTTGAGCTTACGCTTGTAGCGCCGGAGCCGCTTTTCGATGCGCTCCGAAGCCGCGTCGAAGGCCAGCTGTGGTTCATTCGCCTGACCATTTGCCTGCAAAACCACGCCCGTATCGAGATGAAGCTTGCAGTCGGCGCTGAAGCGTGAGCCGGATTTTTCCACAGTGACCTGGCTTGAATATCCTCCGTCGAAATATTTGGTTACGGCCTCGCGGACCTGCTCGCCAATGCGCGAGCGAAACGATTCGCCGATTTCCATATGTTTACCGGATACACGCACACTCATGGAGTTTCCTCTCTCGTTCGTGACTTGCGTATCCAGTCTATTCCAAGCGCCTTCGTCATCCAAGCGTTTCAACAAGGGCGCGGACGGGGACGCGTGGAGCCGCCGAAGTGGAGTGATCGCCTCGGCATTTCGCGGCGGCCTCATATCGCCTGCGTCGCAGCGAGTCAATTGCAGCCGCAAAAAAACCCCAATCAGAACCCGGCTGCCTTGGCAAGCGCGCGCTTCTCGCGGCGCCGCTGGACCGAGGAGGGGATGTTCATCGCTTCGCGATATTTGGCGACGGTGCGCCGGGCGATGTCGACGCCGGCCTGCTTGAGGGCAGCGACGATATCGTCGTCGGACAGCACCGCGTCGGCGCTTTCCTGACTGATCATCGTGCGGATGCGATGCCGCACGGATTCCGCCGAATGGGCATCTCCGTTCTCCGCCGAGCCGATCGACACGGTGAAGAAGTATTTCAGCTCGAAAAGACCGCGCGGCGTCAGCATGTACTTGTTCGATGTGACGCGGCTCACCGTTGATTCATGCATCTTGATCGCGTCGGCGACGATCCTGAGGTTCAGCGGCCGCAGGTGGTCAACGCCGTGGATGAGGAAAGCGTCCTGCTGCCGGACGATCTCGCTCGCGACCTTCATGATCGTCCTGGCGCGCTGGTCGAGACTGCGCGTCAGCCAGTTGGCGTTTTGCATGCATTCGCTGAGGAAGGCCTGCTCGGCACTGTTTTTCCGGCTGTGTCGCGAGACCTCGGCAAAATAATCGTGATTGACGAGCACCCGCGGCAACGCGTCCGGGTTGAGCTCGACCAGCCAGCCGCCGTCGCGTGCCGAGCGGACGACGACATCGGGTATGATCGCCTCGGTGACGCTGGTCTCGAAGCTTGTCCCGGGCTTCGGATCGAGCTTGCGAATTTCCGCGAGCATGTCGACGAGATCCTCCTCGTCCACGCCGCAAATCTTCTTGAGGCTCGCGAAATCGCGGCGCGCCAGAAGCTCCAGATTGGCGACAAGCGCCTCCATGGCCGGATCGAGGCGGTTGCGCAAGCGCAGCTGAATGGCGAGGCATTCGCTGAGCGAGCGCGCGAAGACGCCGGGCGGATCGAACTGCTGCAGAACGAAAAGGACGCGCGTCACTTCCTCCGCGGCCAGGCCGAGTCTTGCCGCTGTTTCCCCAATCTCCGCATGCAGATAGCCCGCTTCGTCGAGTTGGTCGATGAGATGCTGGGCAATCAGCCGGTCACGCGCGCCGGCAAGCGCGAAGGGGATCTGCTCGAGCAGCGTCTCGCGGAGCGTTTTCCGGCCGGCGACGAAATCGTCGAGATCGTATCCTTCGCCATCATCGCTGCCGCCGGCGCCCGGCATCGACTTCCATTGGCCGAGCAGCTCCGGCGCATCCGCCCGCTGCGGAGCCGTATCGTCCTGAAAGACATTGGCAAAGTCGGCGTCGAGTTCCTCGCTGAGCCTCTCGCCGGGACTTGACGTGGCGCTGTCATAAAGATCGCCCTGGCCGCCGCTCTCCTCCGTCCCGCCGCCCGCCTCGTTGGCAAGGCTTGCCTCGTCGCGCTCGGACCGATCGGAGCCGATGCCCGTCTCCTCGGCCGATTGAAACTCCAGCAGCGGGTTCTTCTCGACTTCCTGGGCGATGAACTGGCCGAGTTCGAGATGCGTCATCTGAAGCAGCTGGATCGACTGCATCAGTTGCGGCGTCATGACCAGCGACTGTGACTGTCGCAAATGAAGGCTGGCGGACAAAGCCATGCAGACGCGGAACTCCCGTCAATTCTCCGGGCCAGTCTTGCGTGGGCGGGCCATTTCTTAATTGGCCCAAAAATTGCTTATTACTGGGATTTGGTCAAGCGCCGAGGCGTTGTGGACCGGCAATTCGCCTGCACGCACCGCTACAGGCTGAAATTGTCGCCGAGATAAAGCCTGCGCACATCCGGATTGGTGACGATGTCGTTGGCGCGCCCATGGGTCAACACCTCGCCGGCATGGATGATATAGGCGCGGTCGATCAGACCGAGCGTTTCGCGGACGTTGTGATCGGTGATGAGGACGCCGATGCCGCGCGAGGTCAGGTGCCGGACAAGCGCCTGAATGTCGGCGACCGAAATCGGATCGACGCCCGCAAATGGTTCGTCGAGCAGCATGAAGGTGGGGTCGGTCGCAAGGGCGCGGGCGATTTCGAGGCGCCGGCGTTCGCCGCCTGAAAGGGCGATGGCCGGCGACTTGCGCAGGTGGGTGATCGAAAATTCGCCAAGCAGGTCGTTGAGCTTGCTCTCGCGCCGCTCGACGTTCTTGTCGTGGATCTCGAGCACGGCGCGGATGTTTTCCTCCACCGTCAGCCCACGGAAGATCGAGGCTTCCTGCGGCAGGTAACCGACGCCGAGCCGCGCCCGGCGGTACATGGGCATGGTGGTGACGTCGTTGCCGTTGATCTCGATCGCTCCCTCGTCGACGGGGACCAATCCGGTGATCATGTAAAAGCAGGTCGTCTTGCCGGCGCCGTTCGGGCCGAGCAGACCGACCGCCTCGCCGCGCCGTACGACAAGCGAGACGCCGTTGACGACGCGCCGCGAGCGGTAGGATTTCGTCAAGCCGCGGGCGATCAGCGTGCCGTCATAGCGCGCCTTGTCGACCGTGCGCGCAGCAACAGCTGCCGCCGACGGTTTCTTGCCCCGTTTGCGTTTGGGAAGAAAGGGGATCTGCACGTCCGAATCTTGCATCAATTCTGCTTGCGGGACTGCGGATCGAGCTGAATCTGCACGCGGCCGCCACAGGCCTCGAGCTGGGCTTCGCCCGTATCCATTTGCACGTTCAACTGGCAGCCGACGAAGACGTTCTTGCCCTCCGACAACACGACCTTCTCGCCCTTGAGCACGATCGTCTGATTGGTCAGGTTGACGAGACCGGTATCGCCCGTGGCCTGCTGGGCGCCGGAGCTCAAGAACACCTTGTTGCTGACCTCGATCCGATCGATATCGGCGTTGCCGCTGGTGATCGTCGCGCCTTCGGTCGCCTTGTAGAAGACGGTCATATTGCCGGCCTGCAGCGTCGTCGTGCCCTGCACGACCTTTACATTGCCGGTGAAGATCGCCTTGCTTTCCGGATCCTTGATCTCGAGCTTGTCGCTCTCGATCTGGATCGGCTGGTCGTTGGAAAGCTGCATGCCCTTCATGCGGCTGGATGTAGCCTGCGCCAAGGCGCCGGAAGCAATGATCAAAGCGCCGATCCCGGCGGCAGCCAAGGTGGCGGATACCTTAAAACAAACGGTAGATGTGACCGACATGGGGTGCACCAGGTCCTATTTGGCGTTCTTGCGGATGGCGCTGGGTTCGACATTGACCCGGACCATGCCTTCGAATGTTACAATACGTCCCTTATCTGTCATTCGCAGCGACTGCGCAATGATCGATCCGCCGTTCATGCTGATGGCAATCGGATGCTTGGTCTCCATCTCGCCGGCGTCGATATCCAGATATGCCGACTGGAAATCGGCATTGACACCATTATTCATAGAAATAGTGAACGGGGCGTTCATATCGAGCGTATTTCCGCCGCGATCGTAAATGCCGCTCGTCGCGTCGACCGTCGCGACCAAAGTCTCGTTGACCGGCATCTCGGCATGGATCTTCTCGAGCGTGATGATGTCCGGATTGGCGATGTCCTGGAGCGCCCGCTGGGCTTTCATGGAATAGCTGATGTCCTGCCGGTTGCGGCCGGAAATCGCCGGATTCTGCATGACGATCTTGCCGTTTTCGATCGTCGCGGTTTCGAGTTGCAGTTCCTCCGGCAGAAAGGCGCGGATGAAGGAGATGGCGGCGAAGACGAGGGCGATGACGCCGGCCGCGAGCGGCAGGACGATCTTCAGGCGCTTCACCCGCGCGGAGTGGCGCGCCGCCGATGCATAGGCATCGACGGCGCTCGTGCCCGTATCGGCGACGATATCGGGAAAACGCGCTTGGTTCAGCATCAAGAGCCTGTCGGTTCCGTTGGAATCTTGCGATATCCGCAAGATCCGCATTTATAAGCCATGGCGTAAGTCACGGCGAATATGGTTATTTTGTTATCGTCCGGCAATGGAGGGGCAAAAACTTTGAAAGGACTGCGAAAAACGCGGGCTTTCGACTTTCCTCCGTCGCCAGCCGCGCCTATCTAGCCTGCCACCGCGGGCGCAGATAGCATGTTCCTGAGGAAACTGACAGGACCCGCGCCAAGATTTGGGAGATGCCCATGGACGAACTCGCCATTGCCGATCGCCGCAGCCTGCGCCGGAAGCTGAGCTTCTGGCGCTGGACCGCTGCTGCCATTCTCGTTCTGGGCGGTTTCGCGCTCGTTGCCTTTTCGGGCTGGACGGAGGTCAGCGAACGGGCCCGCGAGCACGTTGCCCGCGTGACCGTGACGGGCGTCATCCAGGACGATCGGGAACTGGTCGAGAGGCTGGAGAGCATCGCCGACAACAGTTCCGCCAAGGCTCTGATCGTGACCATATCGTCGCCGGGCGGCACCACCTATGGCGGAGAGGTGCTCTACAAGGCGATCCGCAAGGTCGCAGCCAAGAAACCGGTGGTCTCCGACGTCAGGACGCTTGCCGCCTCCGCCGGCTACATGATCGCGCTTGCCGGCGATCGGATCGTCGCCGGCGAAACCTCGATCACCGGCTCGATCGGCGTCATCTTTCAGTATCCGCAGGTCAAGCAATTGATGGACAAGGTCGGCGTGTCGCTGGAGTCGATAAAGTCGCGGCCGCTGAAGGCCGAGCCCTCGCCGTTCCATCCGCCAAGCCCCGAGGCAAGGGCGATGATCCAGACGATGATCGACGACAGCTATAACTGGTTCGTCGATCTCGTGGCGGAGCGGCGCAAGCTGCCGCGGACGGAGGCGCTGGCGCTGGCAGACGGCCGGATCTTCACCGGGCGGCAGGCGCTCAGGGACAAACTCGTCGACACGATCGGCGGCGATGACGAGATCAGGGCATTTCTGGCCGAGCGCAAGGTGTCGAAGGACCTGCCTGTCGTGGATTGGAAAGATCCGGGCGGCTCCTTCCCCTTCGGGTTCTCGACGGTCGTATCCAATTGGCTCAAGCTGTTGGGATATGATGCTTTTCCGGCGATGAACGGGCTCGAAAAGATCGGCGGCGACAAGTTGTTTCTTGACGGTCTTGTTTCGGTTTGGCAGGTTGATGCTCAATAAGGAAGGCTAGAAATGCCGCCCTGAGGCGTGATGGGGCCTCACCCATGCTCCGGGCGTCCGGCGAGGCCTTCCAAGCGTCACAAACATTCAGAAAAAGCAAAAGACCAGGGGGGCGAAAGTGATCAAGTCAGAACTGGTGCAGATTGTGGCCGCGCGCAATCCGCATCTCTATCACCGCGACGTCGAAAACATCGTCAATGCGGTCCTCGATGAGATCACTGATGCGCTCGCGGCCGGAAACCGGGTCGAACTGCGCGGTTTCGGTGCCTTCTCGGTGAAGAACCGGCCGTCGCGCTCGGGCCGCAATCCGCGCACGGGCGATTCCGTCTTCGTCGAGGAGAAATGGGTACCGTTCTTCAAGACCGGCAAGGAGCTGCGTGAGCGACTCAATCCCGGCATGAATGGTCAGGATGAAGACTGAGCGAGAGGCGCAGGGACCATAGCGCCGCGCGTTTCTGAAAGCGGCGGTCGCCCCCTCTTATTCCAATCTGTGCGCCGTGCCTGCCGAAGAGCATTCCGAGCCGGTGCCATAGCCGGAGCGGTGCATGTTCAAGAAAATCGTCAACATCGTCGTGCTCGTACCGCTTGGGGTGATCCTTATCGCCTTGAGCGTCGCCAACCGCCAGTCGGTGACACTGTCGCTCAATCCCTTTGATCCGGCCGACAGCGTGCTTTCCGTATCCGCGCCGTTTTTCCTTTTCCTGTTTCTCGCGGTCGTCCTCGGCCTGTTCCTCGGGGCGGCCGTGGTCTGGCTCAGCCAGGGCAAGTACCGCCGGCGCGCGCGCAATGAAGCCCATGAGGCGCTGAAATGGCATCGCGAGGCCGAAAAGCACCGCAGTGAGGCCGAAAGGCTGGCGCAGTCGAGCCTGCCTGCACCGCAGAACTGACGGGCCGAGGTGCGGGCGCTCGTCAGCCCGCCGGTTCGCCGCTGACGGCGAGGTTTAAATTGGCGAAGAATTGCTGCGCGAGCTTCTTGGCCGTCGAATCGATCAGGCGAGAACCAAGCTGGGCGAGCTTGCCGCCGACTTCGGCCTTGACGTCGTAACGCAGCACCGTTTCGTCGCTCGCTTCGGAAAGCATGACATCCGCGCCCCCCTTGGCGAAACCGGCGATGCCGCCCTTTCCTTCGCCCGATATCCTGTAGCTTTCGGGCGGATTCAGGTTGGAGAGCGTGACCGTGCCGTTGAAGGTCGCGGAAACCGGACCGATCTTGACCTTCACGACGGCCGTGAGTTCCGTCGGCGAGACCGTCTCAATCGCCTGGCAGCCGGGAATGCACCGCTTCAGGACCTCGGGGTCGTTCAGGGCTTGCCAAACCGCTTCACGCCGTGCCGCGATCCGCTCCTCTCCGGTAATGTCCATAGAGCTTCCTCCCGTCTGGTGAAGTCACCGATCTTCGCAGACCGGAAACGGCTTTGCCAAGAGCATCCACGATGCTATTGCACGCAGTGAGCAAGTCGCATCCGTCAGGGTGCGCGGCCAAGGCACATTCCCTCTGCTGGCCGGGCAAAGGGATGTGCCGGTGATCGAGCGAAATCCAAGGATCAGGGCGTGAAGGAAAAAGATCGGCGATCGAAGAACGCCTCGGTCACGGCGGCCAAGGGACGCGGCGCGGAGGCGCGCGGCGGTCGCCACGAGCAAAGGCATTCAGCGGCAAAGGGCGGTCCTCAGAAGGGCAAGGCCGGCGCGCCGCCGCCAAAGGCGGCGCCGCAGAAATTGCCGCGTCCGGCCGCACAGGAGAGCACGCCGCCGCGGCGCGTGGAGCCGCGGAGCGGCGAAAAGCCGATCGAGGCGGTGCCGCTCATCCTCGAAACGCGGCCGACCGCCGGCTACCACCTGATCGACAGCGGCGACGGCGAGAAGCTGGAACAGTACGGGCCCTATCGCATCGTCCGGCCCGAAGCCCAGGCGCTGTGGCCGAAGGCGCTGCCCTCTGGCGTCTGGGAAAAGGCGGATGCGATCTTCACCGGCGACACCGACGAGGATGGCATGGGCCGTTGGCGTTTCCCGCGAGAGACGCTCGGGGAAACATGGCCGATGCAGCTTCTCGACACGGATTTTCTCGGCCGATTCACCTCGTTCCGGCACGTCGGGGTTTTCCCCGAACAGCTTGCCCACTGGTCGTGGATGAAAGACCAGGTGGCCTCGGCCGACCGGCCGCTGAAGGTGCTCAACCTTTTTGGCTATACCGGCGTCGCCTCGCTGATCGCGGCAAAGGCGGGCGCGGAGGTGACCCACGTCGATGCTTCCAGAAAGGCGATCGGCTGGGCACGCGAGAACCAGGCCATGGCGCGCGCCGAGAAACTGCCGATCCGCTGGATCTGCGACGACGCCATGAAGTTCATCCAGCGCGAGGAGCGACGCGGCAGCCGCTACGACATCATCCTGACAGACCCGCCCAAGTTTGGCCGCGGTCCGAACGGCGAGGTCTGGCAGCTCTTCGATCATCTGGCGGCGATGCTCGACATCTGCCGCGAAATCCTGTCTGAGGATGCTCGCGGCCTGGTGCTCACCGCCTATTCGATCCGCGCCAGCTTCTATTCGATCCACGAGCTCATGCGCGAGACGATGCGCGGGCGCGGCGGCCGCGTGGAATCGGGCGAACTCATCATCCGCGAGGGCGGTCTCGACGGCACGGCGCCGGGGCGGGCGCTATCCACCTCCCTCTTCAGCCGCTGGGTACCCAAATGAAATCTGACAGAAGCGATCACGGCACGCCGCGCGTCGGCCAGGTGAAGGAGGTCACCAGCCTCACCAATCCGATCATCAAGGATATCCGCGCGCTTTCCCAGAAGAAGCATCGCGACGAGACGCGTTCCTTCATGGCCGAAGGACTGAAGCTGGTGATCGATGCGCTCGATCTCGGCTGGAAGATCAAGACGCTCGTCTATGCCAAGGCGGCCAAGGGCAAGCCGCAGGTCGAGCAGATAGCGGCAAAGGCGGTGGCAAAGGGCGGGCTCGTCCTCGAGGTCAGCGAGAAGGTGATCTCGACGATCACCCGCCGCGACAACCCGCAGATGGTTGTCGGCATCTTCGAGCAGCGCTACCAGCCGCTCAAGGATATCCGCCCTCAGGAAGGCGAGACCTATGTGGCGCTCGACCGGGTGCGCGACCCCGGCAATCTCGGCACGATCATCCGCACGGCAGACGCCGCCGGAGCGTCCGGCATCATCCTGGTCGGCGAGACCACCGATCCATTCTCGCTCGAAACAGTACGCGCGACGATGGGCTCCGTCTTCGCCATGCCGATCGCGCGGGCCAGTGTCGAGGAGTTCGTCCGCTGGCAGAAGTCGGCGGGCGTCCAGGTGGTGGCGACGCATCTGGCGGGCTCCGTCGACTATCGCACCATCGACTACCGGTCGAAGCCGGTCGTCCTGCTGATGGGCAACGAGCAGGCAGGCCTGCCGGTCGAACTCGCCCGCGAAGCCGGCGCACTGGCGCGCATTCCGCAAGCGGGCCGAGCCGACTCGCTCAATCTGGCGATTGCCACCGGCATCATGCTGTTCGAGGCGCGCCGCCATCTTCTGTCGCTGGATGCTCGCTGATGAGTGAACGCAACACGCTCTTTTCCCGGCCGCTGCCGATCGCGCTTTTCATTCTCGCCGCGCTCGTTGCGGATCAGATGATCAAGTATCTGGTGGAAGCCTTCCTGCCCTTCCAGGAGGCGGTGCCGGTCATCCCGATGCTCGCCCTCTACCGCACCTATAATTACGGCGTCGCCTTCTCGATGCTTTCCGGCATGGAAGGCTGGTTCATCGTCGGCATTCGTCTCGCCGTCGTCACCTTCGTGCTCTGGCTGTGGCGCCGCACCCCCAAGGACCGCTTCTTCGCCCATCTCGGCTATGCGATGATCATTGCCGGCGCGCTCGGCAACCTCGTCGACCGGCTGCTTTTCGGCTATGTCATCGATTATATCCTGTTCCACACCGCCACCTGGTCCTTCGCCGTCTTCAATCTCGCCGACAGTTTCATCACCGTCGGTGCCGGTGCGATCATCCTGGACGAGTTGTTGCAGGCGAAAAAACCGCGGTCGCTAAAACTTTAGACATCCGCTGAAGCCATTCGGAAGACTTGCTATGCCAGGTTGAAGGTATGAGCGAGCTACCATTGGGCAAGCATCGGAACCAAGCCGGCTCGGGCGCGCGATCCGGAGCGGCTGGAATGACGTTCTCGAACGCGACTACGCTCGGTGGTGGCTTGCGGCCGGCGATCGGCGGCGAAGCATCCGTCGGGCGACTTCTACTTGCGCTCGCCGGCCTCGCTGCTGCGGGCGTTCTGCTGGTCGTCGGCGCGCGCGCCGATCTTTATCTGCTGCCGGTCCTTGCAGCCCTCAGTGCCCTTGTTGGCGGCTTTCTGCTGCTCTCCGGCCATGGCACGGCCTGCGGGCAGGTTCCGGAGGCGGGCGGGGCCGCAGCCGATGCGCTGTGTTCCGAGACGGCGAAGCTGCTTTCGACGATCCATGACGCGCTGGGCGACATCGCCCTCGTCCGGGGCTTGGACGGCCGGATCGTCCAGGCGAATCGGGTGTTCTCGCGGATGTGCGGTCGAGCCGATGTGCGGGGGCTGACCTGCGCTTCGCTGGGCCTCGAGTTCGAAGCGCGGCCGGATCCCGACCGTTTCATCGTCCGTTTGTTGACGCCGGCGGGTTTGCGCCTCTTCGATTGGCACGATGTCGTGATCCGCGCGCCGGCGACCGGTCGGCTGATGCGCCACAGCATCGCCCGCGACATAACGGAGGAAGCGCAGGCGGCACGCCGGCGGGAGGAGGCGCGGCAGCGCGCCGAAGAGGCGAGCCAGGCGAAATCGCGGCTGCTTGCGACCGTTACGCATGAGATCCGCACGCCGCTTTCCGGCATTCTCGGAATGAGCCATCTGCTCGCCCAGACGCAACTGTCGGCCGAGCAGCGGAACTACCTTGCCGACATGCAGCAGTCGGGCCACGCCTTGGTTCAACTGGTCGAGGATCTGATCGACTTCTCCTCGCTCTCGGCCGGGCGTTTCCAATTGCATCCGTCCGGGCAGGACTTGCGCCTCGTCATTGAGAATGTCGTGGAGATGCTCTCGCATCGTGCCCATGAAAAAGGCATTGAAATCGGCGCCGCGATCGATGCGAATGTACCGCTTCGCCTGGCCTTCGATGCGGCGCGTCTGCGGCAGGTGCTCTTCAACGTCATCGGCAATGCCGTGAAGTTCACCGAGTGGGGGGGCGTGCTCGTCACGGCCGGCTTCGAAGAGGGGATGGTGCGCATCCGTGTCCATGACACCGGCCTCGGCATGTCGGCCGACGAGCTGGCGCGTGTCTTCGATGAGTTCGAGCAGGCCGGCGACGATGCCCAGCGCTCCAAGGGAACGGGTCTTGGGCTGGCGATTTCCCGCCGCATCATGGAGGCCTTCGGCGGCAGCCTGACCGCGTCGAGCATAGCGGGAGAGGGGAGCCGCTTCGAAATTTGCTTTCCGGTCACTGGAGCTGATTCGGCGGTTCAGCCCCGCCGCGATGTCCTCGCCGACTCCCATGTCCTCTTGCTCGCTCCCGAGGGGCCCGCTTCGACGGCGTTTGCTGCGACGATCGAGACGCTCGGCGGCAAGTGCCACCGCGCCCGAACCCTCTCGGCCGCGCGCGCGGTCGCAACCGACGCGCTCGCCGGCCGCTTGCCGCTCACGGATATCATCGTCGATCGCCGCCATGCGGGCCAGTGGCGCGAACTCCTGACCCTGGAGCCGGCGCTCGGGCAACAACGATTGCGCAAGACCTGCCTGATCAGCCCCGAAGAGCGCAGCAGTCATCCGGTAAGCCGGATGGGCGGCTACGAGGCCTGGCTGATACGCCCCTTGCGGGAGAAATCACTGGTCGAGGTGCTGCTCGGCCGCATGACGGGCATCGAAAGGCGCGACGGGATCAACGACAACAGGCCAATCCTGAGGGCGGAGCCGCCGAAGGCGGCGGCGGTCTCACACGACCGCCGGGTGCTGCTCGCCGAGGATGATCCGGTGAACGCCTTAATTCTGCGGAAAATGCTGGAAAGTGCCGGACACACCGTCCATCCCGTTGGCGACTTCGCCACGCTCGGGGCCGTCTTGCGGGAGAAGAGTGTGCCGTCGCTCATCGTCACGGACTTCAACATGCCGGGCGGCGACGGCCTTGCGCTGCTGCGGCGCCTTCGCGCAAACGGAGCCTTCGGAACGGGACGTCGCGTGCCGGTGATCGTTCTGACTTCGGACGTCCGCAGTGATCTTCATCGGCACCTGCTTGCGGCGGGTGCGGACGCCGTGCTCACAAAGCCGGCAGAACCGGATCTGTTCCTCGGCGAGGTCGCTCGGCTGCTCGGTGCCGGGCAAGCCTAACCTCTGCCGCGGCATTGTCCCGGCTCGGGGTTGTCTTGCGTCTTCGTGTCACTATGTTGTTGCAGAAACGTGGTCTAAGCCCGACGGACACTGACGATTCGGGATGACACGGCATGACGATCGACCTTCTGGATTCGACGAGCGTGGTTGACACTTCACAGGCTTGCGTCCGCAAGACGATTGCGGGACCGGCAACCGATGTTCTCGGCCGCATCGCCAATCTCGAAACGCGCCTTGCGCGTACGGCCGCGGAGATCGACGCTGCGCAGGCCGTGCGCTACCGGGTCTTCGTCGAGGAGATGAAGGCGCAGGTGGCGCCCGAAGCCGAACGGCGCAAGCGCGATGTCGATGGTTGGGACGCGATCTGCGACCACCTGCTCGTCCTCGATACGTCGATCGAAGGCGATGCCGAGGAGCAGATCGTCGGCACCTATCGCCTGCTACGCCAGGAGGTCGCCGCTCGGGCGGGCGGCTTCTATTCCGCTTCCGAGTTTGCGATCGGCGATCTTCTCGCGCGCCATCCGGACAAGCGCTTCATGGAACTCGGCCGCTCCTGTGTCTTGCCGGAGTACCGGACCAAGCGCACGGTGGAACTGCTCTGGCAGGGCAATTGGGCCTATGCGCTGAGGCATGGCATCGATGCCATGTTCGGGTGCGGTTCGCTTCCGGGCGTCGTTCCCGCGGAGCACGCGTTGGCGCTCTCCTTCCTGCACCACAATATTCTGGCCCGCGACGAATGGGCAGTCGCCGCCCGGCCGGAGCTCTATCGTACGATGGATCTGATGCCGTCGGAGGCGATCAATCCGAAGAAGGCGCTTGCGGCCTTGCCGCCGCTGATCAAGGGCTATATGCGCCTCGGTGCCATGGTCGGCGAGGGTGCGGTGGTCGATCATGCTTTCCGTACGACGGATGTGCTGATCGTTCTGCCGATAAGCAATATTTCCGGTCGCTATCTCAACTACTACGGTGCCGACGCGGGACGTTTTTCTTCATCCGTCTCCTGATCCCTCCATCAAGCCGATCATTCGAGCGGTTCCGATCCTCGGCGAAGCCATGCCATTTTCTAAGTCCCGTAGATGTTAACCACTTATTAAGTATATGTTTGACTTCTAACATAAAACCGCGAAAGTCTACCCTCGTGGTTGGATCGAATTTTCATCACGAAGCAGTGTAGAAAACAAAGGAATGATCACTCCCGCGACCGGAGACGAGCCGCGGTTCTCGATAAATTCCTATTTTTTATGACGTAAGGTGTAGATCGGCCACAAATATATTGAGCCCACGTCCTTTCCCAAGGAGGTGGGCTCTTGTTTTATTTAGAGACTCTGTGTCGTTATTCTACAGTTTCGCAGGTGCGCTCCGCCGGGTGCTCCAGATCGCGCCAAAACGGCACACCCAGTCGGCTCAAGTCCCGGCATTGTAGGCGGCGATTGCAGCCAGGTTGACGATGTCGGAGTCCTTGGCCGACATGGAGACGATCTGCACCGACTTATCGAAGCCGACGAGCAGCGGGCCGATGACCGTCGAGCCGCCCAGTTCCTGGAGCATCTTGGTGGAGATCGAGGCTGAGTGGAAGGCGGGCATCACCAGCACGTTGGCGGTGCCGGACAGCCGGCAGAACGGATATTGCTCCATCACCCGATGATTGAGCGCCACGTCGGCGGCCATTTCGCCGTCATATTCGAAGTCGACACGGCGTCGGTCGAGAATCTTCACGGCCTCGCGCACCCGCTCTGAGCGCTCGCCCGATGGATGGCCGAAGGTCGAGTAAGCCAGCATGGCGACCCGCGGCACGTAGCCGAGCCGCTTGGCGAGGCCGGCGGCCTCCTCGGCAATATCGGCCAGTTCCTCGGCCGACGGCATGTCGTGCACGGCGGTGTCGGCGACGAGCACGGTGCGGCCGCGGCAGAGCGCGATCGAGACGCCGATCACCCGGTGGCCGGGCTTTGCGTCGATGCAGCGGCGGACGTCCTCGAGCGCCGTCGAATAATTGCGCGTAAGACCGGTGACCATGCCGTCGGCATCGCCAAGCGCGACCATCGAGGCGGCGAAGTGGTTGCGGTCGTTGTTGATCAGCCGCTGCACGTCGCGGAAGAGGTAGCCCTTGCGCTGCAGGCGGGCATAGAGGAAGTCGGTATAGGCGCCGACACGTTTCGACAGGCGGGCATTGACGATCTGGATGCCCGGTCGGTCGAGGTCAATGCCTTCCCGCTCGGCGGTTTCGCGCATCTGCTCCTCGCGTCCGAGCAGGATGGCCGTGCCGAGCTGCTGGTTCGCATAGGCAATGGCCGAGCGCATCATCTGCACTTCCTCGCCCTCGGCGAAGACGATGCGTTTCGGCTGGCGGCGGACGCGCTCGTAGATGCGCTGCAGCGTCGATGCGATCGGATCGCGCCGGGCCGAAAGCTGCTGCCCGTAGGCATTGAGATCGGTGATCGGCTTGCGCGCGACGCCCGTCTCCATGGCTGCCTTCGCGACCGCCATCGGGATCGCCGAGATCAGGCGCGGATCGAAGGGCACCGGAATTATGTACTGCGCTCCGAAGCGCGGCCGGTTGCCCTGGTAGGCGGCGGCGACGTCGTCCGGCACGTCTTCCTTGGCGAGGCTGGCAAGCGCTTCCGCCGCGGCGATCTTCATCGCGTCGTTGATCGTCGAGGCGCGCACGTCGAGCGCGCCGCGGAAGATATAGGGGAAGCCGAGGACATTGTTGACCTGGTTCGGATAATCGGAGCGGCCGGTCGCGACGATTGCATCGTCGCGAATCTGGGCGACCTCTTCCGGGGTGATTTCCGGATCCGGATTGGCCATGGCGAAGATGATCGGCTTCGGAGCGAGCGAGCGCACCATATCGGGTGACAGCGCGCCCTTTGCCGAGAGTCCGAAGAACACGTCGGCGCCCTCGACCGCCTCGGCCAGCGTCCGGCGATCGGTCTCGACCGCATGCGCCGACTTCCACTGGTTCATGCCTTCGGTGCGGCCCTTGAAGATCACGCCCTTGGTGTCGCAGAGGATGATGTTTTGCGGATTGAAGCCCATCGCCTTGATCAGCTCGATGCAAGCGATGGCGGCCGCACCGGCGCCGTTGCAGACGAGCTTGGTCGTCTTGAAGTCGCGCCCGGTCAGCGTCAGCGCATTGATGAGACCGGCGGCGGCGATGATCGCCGTGCCGTGCTGGTCGTCATGGAACACCGGAATGTCCATGACCTCGCGCAGTCGTTGCTCGATGATGAAACAGTCCGGTGCCTTGATGTCCTCGAGATTGATGCCGCCGAAGGAGGGACCGAGGAAGCGCACGCAGTTGATGAATTCGTCGACATTCTCGGTATCGACCTCGAGGTCGATCGAATCGACATCGGCGAAACGCTTGAAGAGCACCGACTTGCCCTCCATCACCGGCTTCGAGGCAAGCGCCCCCAAATTGCCGAGGCCGAGGATCGCCGTGCCATTCGAAATAACCGCCACCATGTTGCCGCGCGCCGTGTAGTCATAGGCCGTCGCCGGATCCTCGGCGATTGCCTTGACGGGAACGGCGACACCCGGCGAATAGGCGAGCGACAGGTCGCGCTGCGTCGCCATCGGTTTCGTCGGCGAGATCTCCAGCTTGCCGGGACGACCCTGGGAATGGAAGTCGAGTGCTTCCTGTTCAGTCACGCTCGTCCTCGTGCGGTCGGACTTGTCGGTAGCCGGCATGTTTCCTCAACCTCCTGTGGGCGACCCTTTCGATCAGCCTCTTTGTTGTTGTCGTCTATAAATGCTTGCGGATAGTGTGACATCTCTTTTTTTGGAACAATCATGAATTTCATGCCTGACGCATCGAGCCGCACGGGCGACGTCCTTTCCGTGTCCGATCTGGCGAGCGAGGAGAGCCGCTCCACTGCCACGCCGATGATGGAGCAGTTCATCGAGATCAAGGCGAACAATCCGGATTCGCTGTTGTTCTACCGGATGGGCGATTTCTACGAGTTGTTCTTCCAGGATGCGGTGGAAGCCTCCCGCGCGCTCGGCATTACGCTTACCAAACGCGGCCAGCATCTGGGCCAGGACATCCCGATGTGCGGGGTGCCGGTGCACGCCGCCGACGACTACCTGCAGAAGCTGATCGCGCTCGGCTTCCGGGTCGCCGTCTGCGAGCAGGTGGAGGACCCCGCCGAAGCGAAGAAGCGCGGCGGCAAATCGGTGGTGCGCCGCGACGTCGTGCGGCTGGTGACGCCGGGGACGATCACCGAGGACAAGCTGCTCTCGCCCTCGGAAACCAATTATTTAATGGCGCTCGCCCGCATCCGCAGCGGCTCGGATCCGGCCTACGCGCTCGCCTGGATCGACATTTCCACCGGCATTTTCCGTCTTGCCGAGACGGCCGAGAGCCGGCTGCTCGCCGACATCCTGCGCGTCGAGCCGCGCGAGCTGATCCTGCCCGACACCGTCTTCCACGATCCGGAGCTGCGGCCGGTCTTCGACGTGCTCGGACGGGTGGCGGTGCCGCAGCCGGCAGTCCTCTTCGACAGTGCGACGGCGGAAGGCCGGATTGGCCGGTACTACGGCGTAAAAACCCTCGACGGCTTCGGCACCTTCTCGCGCGCCGAGCTTGCGGCCGCTTCGGCGGCGATCTCCTATGTCGAGAAGACGCAGCTCGCGGAGCGTCCAGCGCTTGGTATTCCCGAGCGCGAGAGCGCCGCCTCGTCCCTCTTCATCGATCCCGCAACCCGCGCAAATCTCGAACTCGCCAAGACGCTCTCCGGCGCCCGTGACGGAAGCCTGCTGCGTGCCCTCGATCGGACCGTCACCAGCGGCGGCGCGCGCCTGCTCGCCGAGCGGTTGATGTCGCCTTTGACAGATCCGGAGCGGATCAACCAACGGCTCGATTCGATCGAGGTCCTGCTCGACCAGCCGAGCTTCGCCATGGATGTCCGCGATGCCTTGCGGCGTGCACCGGACATGCCGCGTGCCCTGTCCAGGCTCGCGCTCGGCCGCGGCGGGCCACGCGATCTCGGCGCCATCCAGGCAGGGCTTCGGGCAGCGGTGGCTATCTCGGCGCTGCTTTCGGGCGCCCGGCTCTCCGCGGAACTCAGCGAGGCGCAAGCAGCGGTCGCCGCCTTGCCGGCGTCGTTGCTGGCACGTCTCGATTCGACGCTTGGCGAAGATCTGCCGCTTCTGAAACGCGACGGCGGTTTCTTGCGCGAAGGGGCGAGCAGCGAACTCGACGAGATGCGGGCGCTTCGCGACCAGTCGCGCCGTGTCATTGCCGGCCTGCAGCTTCAGTATTGCGAAGAGACCGGCATCAAGTCGCTGAAGATCAAGCACAACAACGTGCTCGGCTATTTCATCGAAGTCACCGCCGGCAATGCCGGGGCGATGACCGACACGGACGCCGGCCGTGCCCGCTTCATCCATCGCCAGACCATGGCGAATGCGATGCGCTTCACCACCACGGAACTTGCCGAGCTCGAGACGAAGATTGCCAATGCCGCCGATCGGGCGCTTGCGATCGAGCTCGAGGCCTTCGAGGCGATGGCCCGCGAGGTCGTCGCCGAGGCCGACGCGATCAAAGCGGCGGCGCTGGCGCTCGCGACGCTCGACGTCTCGGCGGGGCTTGCCGTGCTTGCCGAGGAGCAGAACTATGCGCGGCCGCTCGTCGATCACTCGCGGATGTTTTCGATCGACGGCGGACGCCACCCGGTCGTCGAGCAGGCGCTCAGGCGCCAGGCGGCCAATCCTTTCGTCGCCAATGGCTGCGACCTGTCGCCTCCGGACGGTCCTGAGGCCGGCGCCATCTGGCTGCTCACCGGCCCCAACATGGGCGGCAAGTCGACTTTCCTGCGCCAGAACGCGCTGATCGCTATCATGGCGCAGATGGGCTCCTTCGTGCCCGCCAATGCCGCCCATATCGGCATCGTCGACCGGCTCTTCTCGCGCGTCGGCGCCTCGGACGATCTCGCCCGCGGCCGCTCGACCTTCATGGTCGAGATGGTCGAGACGGCGGCGATCCTCAACCAGGCGACGGACCGATCGCTGGTCATCCTCGACGAGATCGGCCGCGGCACCGCTACCTTCGACGGCCTGTCGATCGCCTGGGCGGCGGTCGAGCACCTGCACGAGGTCAATCGCTGCCGCGGGCTCTTCGCCACCCATTTCCATGAACTGACGGTGCTGTCGGAAAAGCTCGGGCGGCTTTCCAATGCGACGATGCGGGTCAAGGAATGGGACGGCGACGTAATCTTCCTGCACGAGGTCGGTCCGGGTGCGGCCGACCGTTCCTACGGCATTCAGGTCGCCCGTCTTGCGGGTCTGCCGGCCTCCGTGGTGGCGCGGGCGAGGGACGTGCTTGCCAAGCTCGAGGATGCCGACCGAAAGAACCCGGCAAGCCAGCTGATCGACGACCTGCCGCTCTTCCAGGTCGCGGTCAGGCGCGAAGAGGCGGCGAGGGCCTCCGTCCCCTCCAAGGTCGACGAGGCGCTGCGAGCGCTCAACCCCGACGACATGACGCCGCGTGAGGCGCTGGATGCGCTCTACGCCTTGAAAAAGGACCTGGCTAGCCGTTGACTTGGGAGGCGAGTCTTAACGCGCCCGGGCCGTTGTGCAGCGTCCCGATTTTTCCTGTCAATCGACTGGCAAAAAGGCTATACAGCGCCGCGTGCCTTTTCATGAGGGCATGTGGTAGTGCTTGAAATGCTGCATGATTCCGGCGCTTGCACATGCAGCGAACGATACGATCAGTCGGACAGGACGCCTCCCGGCACTCAATGGCCAGACACGAAACTTCCTTCCCCGAAATTCTCGACGTTGCCGCGCTTCGGGCGAAGTGCGGCTTCATCGCCTCGGCCCATGCCGAGCAGCGCGAGCCGATGCGCCGCGCGCTTCTCGCCGCCTTCAAAGAGGCGAACAATGCCGGCCGCACCAAGGCACGCGAATTGCTCGCGGCCGACGGGGCCGGGATCAAATGCGCCGAGCGCATCTCCTGGCTTCAGGATCAACTCATCACCGTTCTGCACGATTTCGTGCTGAACGAGGTGTTCGACGCCGCCCATGCGCCGCCAGCATCCCGGCTCGCCGTGACCGCGGTCGGCGGCTATGGCCGCGGCACGCTGGCGCCGGGCTCGGATATCGACCTGCTCTTTCTGCTGCCGCCGAAAAAGGCGGTCTGGTCGGAACCCGCCATCGAGTTCATGCTCTACGTGCTGTGGGACCTCGGCTTCAAGGTCGGCCATGCGACGCGCACCATCGACGAATGCATCCGGCTGTCACGCGCCGACATGACGATCCGCACCGCGATCCTCGAATGCCGCTACATTTGCGGCTCCGAGGCGCTGGCGGGCGAACTCGAACAGCGCTTCGATCACGAGATCGTCCGCAACACCGGCCCCGAATTCATCGCCGCCAAGCTTGCCGAGCGCGACGGGCGCCACCGCAAGGCGGGCGACACCCGCTACCTCGTCGAGCCGAACGTCAAGGAGGGCAAGGGGGGCCTGCGCGATCTGCACACGCTGTTCTGGATCGCCAAGTATTTCTATCGTGTCAAGGATCCGGCTGACCTCGTCAAGCTTGGCGTTTTGTCGCGGCAGGAATACAAGCTCTTCCAGAAATCGGACGATTTCCTCTGGGCAGTGCGTTGCCATATGCACTTTTTGACCGGAAAGGCGGAAGAACGGCTGTCCTTCGACATCCAGCGCGAGATTGCCGAAGCGCTCGGCTATCACGACCATCCGGGCCTCTCGGCGGTCGAACGATTCATGAAGCACTACTTCCTCGTCGCCAAGGACGTCGGCGATCTCACCCGCATCTTCTGCGCCGCGCTTGAGGACCAGCAGGCCAAGGACACCCCGGGGATCTCGGGCGTCTTCAGCCGTTTCCGGCACCGCACGCGCAAGATTGCCGGTACGCTCGACTTCGTCGACGATGGCGGCCGCATCGCGCTCGCAAGCCCGGACGTCTTTAAACGGGACCCGATCAACCTGCTGCGCCTGTTCCACATCGCCGATATCCACGGGCTGGAGTTCCACCCGAACGCGCTGAAGCAGGTGACGCGTTCGCTCGGCCTGATCACCCCGCATCTGCGCGAAAGCGACGAGGCCAACCGGCTGTTCCTGTCGATCCTCACCTCGCGACGCAATCCGGAACTGATCCTGAGGCGCATGAATGAGTCGGGCGTGCTCGGCCGCTTCATTCCGGATTTCGGCAAGATCGTCTCGATGATGCAGTTCAACATGTATCATCACTATACTGTAGACGAGCACCTGCTGCGCTCGGTCGACGTCCTGTCGCGGATCGATCGCGGCCTCGAGGAGGAAGCGCACCCGCTGACGGCGATGCTGATGCCCAGCATCGAAGATCGCGAGGCGCTCTACGTCGCCGTGCTGCTGCACGACATCGCCAAAGGCCGGCCCGAGGATCACTCGGTCGCCGGCGCCAAGGTTGCCCGCAGGCTCTGCCCGCGTCTCGGCCTCTCGGCGAAGCAGACGGAGACGGTGGTCTGGCTGGTCGAGGAACATCTGACCATGTCGATGGTCGCGCAGACCCGCGACTTGAACGACCGCAAGACCATCCTCGACTTCACAGACCGCGTGCAATCGCTCGAGCGCCTGAAAATGCTGCTGATCCTGACCGTCTGCGACATCCGGGCGGTCGGCCCCGGCGTCTGGAACGGCTGGAAGGGGCAGCTGCTGCGCACGCTCTATTACGAGACCGAGCTGCTTCTCTCCGGCGGTTTCTCGGAACTGTCGCGCAAGGAGCGGGCAAAGCACGCCGCCCATATGCTTGCCGACGCGCTCAAGGATTGGTCGAAGAAGGAGCGGGACGCCTATGTCCGGCTTCACTATCAGCCCTATCTCCTGACCGTGGCGCTCGAGGATCAGGTGAGGCACGCCGGATTCATCCGTGAGGCGGACCGGGCCGGCAAGACCCTGGCGACGATGGTGCGCACCCATCATTTCCACGCCATCACCGAGATCACCGTGCTTTCGCCGGACCACCCGCGCCTGCTGACGGTCATCGCCGGCGCCTGCGCCGCGGCGGGGGCCAACATCGTCGACGCGCAGATCCATACGACCTCGGACGGCCGCGCGCTGGATACGATCCTCGTCAACCGGGAGTTCTCGGTCGACGAGGACGAGACGCGGCGCGCGGCAAGCATCGGCAAGCTGATCGAGGACGTGCTCTCCGGCCGCAAGCGCCTGCCGGAGGTGATCGCCAGCCGCACCCGGGCAAAGAGGCGCAGCAGGGCCTTTACCGTGACGCCCGAGGTGACGATCAGCAACACGCTGTCGAACAAGTTCACCGTCATCGAGGTCGAGGGCCTCGACCGGACCGGCTTGCTTTCCGAGATCACCGCGGTGCTCTCCGACCTGTCGCTCGACATCGCCTCGGCCCATATCACCACCTTCGGCGAGAAGGTCATCGACACCTTCTATGTGACCGACCTGGTCGGCGCGAAGATCATCAACGAGAACCGGCAGGGTAACATTGCCGCGCGCCTCAAGGCCGTGCTGGCCGGCGAGGTCGACGAGGCGCGCGAGCGCATGCCCTCCGGCATCATCGCTCCCGCCCATCCGCCGCGGGCGTCGCACGGTTCCAGAACGACAAAAGCCGAAACATGAGCCTCGTCAAGAAATTCGCAACCGTCGGCGGCGCGACGCTTGGAAGCCGCGTCTTCGGGTTCGTGCGCGAAACCTTCATGGCGGCTGCACTCGGGACCGGGCCGGTCGCCGACGCTTTCAACACGGCCTTCCGGCTCCCCAACACCTTTCGCAGGCTTTTCGCCGAGGGTGCATTCAACTCGGCCTTCGTGCCACTCTTCGCCAAGGAGATCGAGGCGCGCGGCATGGACGGCGCCCGCCGCTTTTCCGAAGAAGTGTTCGGCGTGCTCTTCACCGTTCTTTTGTTGCTGACGATCGCGATGGAACTGGCGATGCCGTTCATCGTGCGCGAACTGATTGCGCCCGGTTTCGCGGACGATCCGGCGAAGTTTGCAAGCACAGTTACCTTCGCGACGATCATGTTTCCCTATCTCGCCTGCATGTCGCTGGCGGCGATGATGGCGGGCATGCTCAATTCGCTGCATCGCTATTTTGCCGCGGCGATCGCGCCGGTCTTTCTCAACTTCATCCTGATCGGCGTGCTCGCCTATGCCTGGTATAGCGGCCAGGACGCGGTCGCTGTCGGCTACAGCCTCTCCTGGGGGGTCATGGCGGCCGGCCTCGTCCAGCTTGCGATCGTCTGGGTTGCCGTGCGCAATGCCGGCATCCGGATCGGTTTCCGCCGCCCGCGGCTGACCGCCAATGTCCGGCGCCTGCTCGTGCTGGCCCTGCCGGCGGCGATCACCGGCGGCATCACCCAGATCAACCTGCTGATCAACACCAATATCGCCTCGGCCAAGGAAGGGGCGGTCTCCTCGCTCGTCTATGCCGACCGCATCTACCAGCTTCCGCTCGGCGTCGTCGGCATCGCGGTCGCAACCGTGCTCTTGCCGGAGCTGGCGCGGGCGCTTCGCGCCGGCAACCTCAACGAGGCGTCGAACCTCCAGAACCGCTCCGTTGAATTCACCCTGTTCCTGACCTTGCCTGCAGCCGCGGCGCTGCTCGTCATGTCGGAGCCGATCGTCCGGCTGCTCTTCGAACGCGGTAAGTTCTTACCGGAATCGACGGTCGTCGTCGGGCATATCCTGGCGATCTACGGTCTCGGCCTGCCGGCCTTCGTACTCATCAAGGCCTTCATCCCGGGCTTCTTCGCCCGCGAGGACACGCGTACGCCGATGATCTTCGCGGCGATATCGGTGGCGGTGAACGTCTCGCTGGCGCTGACCCTGTTCCCGTCCTTGGCGGCAAGTGGCATCGCTACCGCCGAGGTCGTCGCCGGCTGGGTCAACGCGCTCCTGCTCTTCGCCACACTTGCCTGGCGCGGCCACTGGGGCCGCGACATTCCGCTTCTGACACGAATACCGCGCCTCGTGATCGCCGCCGCGGTCATGGCGGCGGCGCTCCACTACGCCATCCAGTGGCTGGCCTTCCCGCTTTCCTCCGCGGCGCCGCTGGCGATCCGCGCCGCAAGTGTCTGCGGCCTGGTGGCGGTTGCGATGTTGATCTATTTCGCCGCTGCCTTCGGCCTCGGCGGCGCCAGCCTGGGGATGATTCGCCGCAGCTTGAAGCGCAAGGCGGCACCGGCGGCTGCTTCGGCAGCCGGTGAGGGGACGGACGAGCCATGACGCAGACCATTGCCCGGGTCGCCATTCTCGTTCCGGACTATGACGCGGGTATCGCCTTCTATTGCGGCAGGTTGGGGTTCGAACTGATTCAGGACACCGCTGTCGGCGATGGCAAGCGTTGGGTGCTGGTGCGGCCGAGAGGCGCGACCGAAACCGCGCTGCTCATCGCCAGGGCCGAGGGCGATCGGCAGAAAGCGGCGATCGGCAATCAGACCGGCGGCCGCGTCGGCTTCTTCCTCTTCACCGACGACTTTGCCCGCGACCATGCGGCGATGCTTGCCGCCGGCGTCGAATTCCTGGAGATGCCGCGCCATGAGGCCTATGGGACTGTCGCCGTCTTCACCGATCCGTTCGGCAATCGTTGGGACCTCCTGCAACCCGCCTCTTGATTGCATTTGGCCCGCCGTGCATAAGCGCGGCGATATCAATTGGTGGGCCCTCCACAAGCCCGATGAGGACGACATGAACGAATTCAGGCCGCTCGTATTTTCCGGCGTTCAACCGACCGGCAATCTGCATCTCGGCAACTATCTCGGCGCGATCCGCAAATTCGTCGCGCTGCAGGAGAACAACGACTGCATCTATTGCGTCGTCGACCTCCACTCCATCACCGCGCAGCTCGTGCATGACGACCTGCCGGGCCAGATACGCTCGATCGCGGCCGCCTTCGTCGCCTCGGGCATCGATCCCGAGAAGCATATCGTCTTCAACCAGTCGGCGGTGCCGCAGCATGCGGAGCTTGCCTGGATCTTCAACTGCGTCGCCCGCATCGGCTGGATGAACCGGATGACGCAATTCAAGGACAAGGCCGGCAAGGACCGCGAGAACGCCTCCCTCGGCCTGCTTGCTTACCCGAGCCTGATGGCGGCCGACATCCTCGTCTACCGCGCCACCCATGTTCCGGTCGGTGACGACCAGAAGCAGCATCTGGAGCTCACCCGCGACATTGCCCAGAAGTTCAATATCGACTTCATGGAGCACATAAGGGCGCGCGGCTACGGCGTCGATATCGTCGTCGGCGAAGAACCGATCCATGCCTATTTCCCGCCGGTCGAGCCGCTGATCGGCGGACCGGCGCCGCGCGTCATGTCATTGCGCGACGGCACGAAGAAGATGTCGAAATCCGATCCGTCCGACCTGTCGCGCATCAATCTGCTGGATGATCCGGAGACGATCGCGAAGAAGATTCGCAAGGCCAAGACCGATCCCGATGCGCTGCCGAGCGAAGCCGAAGGGTTGAAGGGCCGCCCGGAGGCGGAAAACCTCGTCGGCATCTATGCCGCACTTGCCGACCGGACGAAGGATCAGGTCCTCGCCGAGTTCGGCGGTCAGCAATTCTCGGTCTTCAAGCCGGCCCTTATCGATCTCGCCGTCGAAGTGCTGTCGCCGATCACCGGCGAGATGCGTCGCCTGATGGACGACACGGCGCATATCGACTCGATCCTCAGGAATGGCGGCGAGCGGGCGCGGGCGCGGGCGGAAAAGACCATGCGCGAGGTTCGCGAGATCATCGGCTTTTTGCAGTAGTCCGCCGAAATGAGAGCTTGCGGGACGCATGCGGCGATGTAATGTTCGCCGCATGGTTTCCACCCGACTCTCACGACTGGAAGGTCATCGCCGCAAGTTCATGGCGGTGATCGACGACACGCCCGAATGCGGTCGTGCCGTGCACTATGCAGGCATGCGCGCCAAGAACTCCAATGGCGGTCTCGTGCTCCTCTATGTTATCTCCGACGCCGACTTCCAGCAATGGCTGGGCGTGGAGGAAATCATGCGGGCGGAGGCGCGCGAGGAGGCCGAGGCGACGCTGGCCAAGGTCGCGCAGACGGTACGCGAGAGAATCGGCATCGAGCCGGAAATCGTCATTCGCGAGGGGATCGCCACGGAGCAGATATACGCGCTGATCGAGGAAGATCGGGATATCGCCATCCTCGTGCTTGCCGCGGGATCGGCGAAGGAAGGGCCAGGCCCTCTCGTATCGTCGATCGCAGGCAAGGCGGCGGCCTTTCCGATTCCGGTCACGGTCATTCCCGATCTTCTGACCGACGAGGAGATCGACGCGCTGACCTGACCGTGCGGCAGAACGCGCCCTTGCGGCGCCGGAGCGATGCCCCTATATTTTTGAACAATTCTAAAGAGCCGGTTGAGAGCGCTCCCGGCGCAACGGAGAGAACCATGTTCATCCAGACCGAAGCCACGCCGAATCCGGCCACGTTGAAGTTCCTACCGGGCAAGGTGGTGATGGAGAACGGAACCGCCGAATTCCGAAGCGAGGAAGAGGCGCGCGCCGGTTCGCCGCTGGCAGCACGGCTTTTTTCGATTCCCGGCGTCAGCGGCGTCTATTTCGGCTACGACTTCATCACCGTCAGCAAGGAAGGGCAGGAGTGGCAGCACCTGAAGCCTGCGGTCCTTGGCTCGATCATGGAACATTTCATGTCCGGCCAGCCGATCATGTCGGGCGCCGGCCGAGCCGAAGAGACGGATCAGGAAGGTGAGTTCTATGACGAGGGCGACGAGGCGATCGTCGCGACGATCAAGGAACTGCTCGACACGCGGGTGCGCCCGGCCGTCGCCCAGGATGGCGGCGACATCACCTTCCGGGGTTTCAAGGACGGCACCGTGTTCCTGAACATGAAGGGAGCCTGCTCCGGTTGCCCGTCCTCGACCGCGACGCTCAGGCACGGCGTGCAGAACTTGCTGCGCCATTTCGTGCCCGAGGTCGAATCGGTCGAATCGGTCTGAAGCCGTCCTCGGATTCGGATGATAGCGGCTTAGGCTGGTTGCAGCCCCAGGATTTTCGGAACACCGACGACAGGTGACGGCTGCGGCCGCGCCTTGCAGCGGAAGAGCCTCTTCGCGGGCCGGCGAAGCAGCGCAGGGAGGTCATGGCGTCTCACAATGTTGGTCCTTGCCATCGATACCTCGGGCAGCGGTTGCGCGGCTGCAGTCTATGACGGGGCGGCGGGCGAAGTGCTGGCCCATGCCGGCGCCGACATCGGCCGCGGTCATGCCGAGCGCCTGATGGAGTTCGTCGATGAGGCGCTCTTCGCCTCCGGCAGGGAACTTGCGGACATCGACCGGATCGCCGTCACCATAGGGCCGGGGTCGTTCACCGGCATTCGCGTCGGCGTCGCAGCGGCGCGCGGCCTGGCGCTTGCCCTCGGCAAGCCCACCCTCGGCATCACCACGCTTCAGCTTGCTGCCGAGAGCGCCAGGGAGAAACAGCCGGGGAGGCCGGTGCTGGCGGTCATCGACGCGAAACGGGACGAGGTCTATGTTCAGGCCTTCAGCTCGCTCGGCGAGGCGCAAGGCGAGCCCGAAATCCTGCCGCTCGCCATAGCTCGCGACCGGTTTTCCGGTTTCGCCGGTGTCATTAGCGGCTCCGGCGCACCGCTCGTCGCCTCGGCGGAAACGGTCGGCAAGCCGGACGAAAACGCCATCGATATAGCCCTTGTCGGCCGGCTGGGCGCTGAGGCCGATCCAGCCTCGGCCAAGCCGAAGCCGCTCTATTTGCGAGGCCCGGATGCAAAGCCTCAGGCGGGCTTCGCCGTCAGGAGGGCGACGGCAGGATAGACCCGTTCAGTCAATCGAGACGGCCGGCCGGTGCTCTGGATGAGGAGGGCGCGGTACCGTCGAGCCGGATGCGCAGGACAGAGATGAGCTTCACCGACTATTTCACGCGCCGAACTGAATTCGACATCTTCCCGCTAGAGGAGGCGGACCTGACGGCGGCGGCAACTCTGCACAGCCAGCGTTTCGCCAAGCCCTGGAGCGACGGCGAAATTCATGCGCTCCTGCTGCAGAAAACGGTTTTCGGCTTTGCGGCCCGCCAGACGAATGGCGCGCTTCGCCCTGCATTCGGAGGTTTCGTGCTGTCGCGTGCCGCCGCGGGCGAGGCCGAGGTCCTGTCGATCGGCGTCGATCCGCGTTTTGCCCGCTCCGGTCTCGGCTGGCGGCTGATGCAGGCGGTGATGCGCGAGGCGATCGTCAAGGGCGCCGAGACCCTGTTCCTCGAAGTCGACGAGACGAACCTGGCAGCGATCGGACTTTACGGCAAGCTCGGCTTCGCAAAGGTTGGCGAACGCAAGGGCTATTATCAGGGAGCGAGCGGGTCGCGCACCGCTGCCCTTGTCATGCGGCTCGATCTTCGCTAGAGCATTTTGCAGGCAGGTGGACTCACCTGCCGTCGCATAAATGCGGCAAACCAATCCGATAGAGCGGCGGCGCGGACGCATTGAGCGCACCCGCTCCAGTCCCGTCGAAGTGGTCGGATCAGAAAGTCTTTCCGGATGATCAACTGGATACGGGTCGCGCTCTACGCCATCCTGCTCGCGATCGTCTCTTTAACGCTGATGCCGGTCCAACTTGTCTGCCTCTGGCTGGATATGAAGCCGCGCCGCTTCCTGCCGCGGTTCTGGCATCGCATCGCCTGCCGTCTGCTCGGTCTTCGCGTTCGGGTGCACGGGGAATTGGATCGGCGGCGGCCGCTGCTGATAAGCGCCAATCACGTCTCCTGGAAGGACATAATGGTCCTGTCGTCCATTGCCGATGTCGTTTTCGTAGCCAAGTCGGACGTCAGGGACTGGCCCGTCTTCGGTATCCTTGCCCGCCTGCAGGCCTCGGTTTTTATTGAACGCGAGCAGAAACACACAACTGGCCACCAGGTGAGCGAGATCGGCCGCCGGCTCGCGGACGGCGAGGTCGTCGTGCTCTTTCCGGAGGGCACGACCTCGGACGGCAACCGCCTTCTCGAGATCAAGACGTCGCTGTTCGGCGCCGCGGCCTCGGCCGTGCCGCAGTCGCCGACCGGCGTCGTGCATGTCCAGCCGGTGGCGATTTCCTATACGGGCATCCATGGCATGCCCATGGGCCGCTACTACCGGCCGATCGCGGCCTGGCCGGGCGACACTGGGCTGCTGCCGCACCTCTTCGGGGTCCTTCGGGAAGGGGCGATCGATGTGGAAGTGGATTTCGGCGAAGCGGTGGATTATGACCGGCACTCCAACCGCAAGACGATAAGCCGCCTCGTCGAGCAGCGGATCCGCAACATGTTGTCGGACCGGCTGAGGGGCCGGGCGCCGGCCCGCGAGAGGACCGCGGCCTAGTGTAGCGGGACCGCCGCCTTGGGCGCCGGGCGAAAATACTTCAACTTTGGGCCGCTTTGCACTAAAGAACCCCGCATGACCCAGGAAACCGCTCTTCTGCCGAAATCGCCCGTGGCGGGCGAGGAACACGTTCCGGCGCGCAAGGTCTTCGTCAAGACCTATGGCTGCCAGATGAATGTCTACGACTCCGATCGCATGTCCGACGCGCTCACGCGGGACGGCTATGTTGCGACGGACGTTATGGAAGATGCCGACTTCGTCCTGCTCAACACCTGTCATATCCGCGAAAAGGCCGCCGAAAAGGTTTATTCCGAACTCGGCCGCCTGCGGGAACTGAAGAAGGCGAAGGCGAGCGCGGGCCGCGAAATGGTGATCGGCGTCGCCGGCTGCGTCGCCCAAGCCGAGGGCAACGAGATCCTGCGGCGTGCGCCGGCGGTCGACCTCGTCATCGGCCCGCAAACCTACCACCGGCTGCCCGAGGCGTTGAAGCGGGCGAGGAACGGCGAGCGCGTCGTCGAGACGGACTACGCCATCGAGGACAAATTCGAACACCTGCCGGCGCCGGACAGGGCCAAGACCCGTCTTCGCGGCGTCACCGCCTTCCTCACCGTGCAGGAGGGATGTGACAAGTTCTGCACCTTCTGCGTGGTGCCCTACACACGCGGCTCGGAAGTCTCGCGCCCGGTGGCGCAGATCGTCGCCGAGGCGGAAAAGCTGGTCGACGGCGGCGTGCGTGAGATCACGCTGCTCGGCCAGAACGTCAATGCCTGGCACGCAACGGGGCCCGACGGACGCGACTGGGGCCTCGGTGATCTGTTGCGGCGTCTCGGCGAGATCGACGGCCTCGCGCGGCTGCGCTACACGACCAGCCACCCGCGCGACATGGACGAGAGCCTGATCGAGGCGCACCGGTCGATGGCCAAGCTGATGCCCTATCTGCATCTGCCGGTCCAATCCGGGTCCGATCGCATCCTGAAAGCGATGAACCGGCGCCATACGGCGGCCGAATATCTTGCCCTTGTCGAGCGGATTCGCACCGTTCAACCCGATCTGGCGCTCTCCGGCGATTTCATCGTCGGCTTCCCGGGCGAGACCGACCAGGATTTCGAGGACACGATGCGTCTCGTCGAGGCGGTGGGTTATGCACAGGCCTTCTCTTTCAAATATTCGAGCCGCCCGGGCACGCCGGGGGCCGATCTCAAGGACCAGGTTCCCGAAGACGTAAAGGCCAAGCGACTGGAAAGATTGCAGACTTTGCTCTTCAAGCAGCAGCGCGACTTTGCCGCCGCCTGCGTCGGCAGAGAGATAGACCTGCTTCTGGAAAAGCCCGGCCGCATGCCGGGTCAGCTGGTCGGCCGCTCGCCCTGGCTGCAGCCCGTGAATGTTGATGCAAAACGATCGCAAATCGGTGACATTATCCAGGTACGAATCACCAAGGCCGGCCCGAACAGCCTTTTTGCCGAGTTGATCGAATAGGGCAGAGGTACGAGAACACCTTCTCGGGAGCTTTTGCCGAGTTAAGGCGTTAGAACATTCTCTGCGCGTCATTTCACGCGCGGCGCCGAAATCGAGAGTGAGGAGCCTGAACCGCTTGAACGGACACGAAATGATTTCATCCTCATCGCGCCATTCCAAGACAACCGCGACAGACGCCAATCACTTCGTGCTCACGTTCGAGAACAACCGGTTCGCCAGCGAGCTCTTCGGCCAGTTCGATCAGAATTTGAAGCTGCTCGAGGAACGGCTGCGCGTCGATGCCAGGCCACGCGGCAATTCCGTTGCGATCTCCGGCGATATCGTGGCGACCAACCAGGCACGGCGCGCGCTCGACTATCTCTATGGAAGACTGCAAAGTGGGGCTTCGATCGATACGTCCGACGTCGAAGGGGCGATCCGCATGGCGGTCGCGGCCGACGACCAGCTGCAGTTGCCGACCATGGAGCGCAAAGCCAAGTTGACGATGGCGCAGATTTCGACGCGCAAGAAGACGATAGCCGCGCGCACGCCGATGCAGGACGCCTATATCCGCGCCATGGAGCGGGCCGAGCTGGTCTTCGGCGTCGGTCCGGCCGGTACCGGCAAGACCTATCTCGCCGTCGCCCATGCCGCCCAGCTGCTGGAGCGCGGCGCGGTCGACCGCATCATCCTGTCGCGGCCGGCGGTCGAAGCAGGCGAGCGGCTCGGCTTTCTGCCCGGCGACATGAAGGAGAAGGTCGATCCCTATCTCAGGCCGCTCTACGATGCGCTTTACGACATGATGCCGGGCGACAAGGTCGAACGGGCGATTTCGGCGGGCGTCATCGAGATCGCGCCGCTCGCCTTCATGCGCGGGCGCACGCTTGCCAATGCCGCCGTCATTCTCGATGAGGCGCAGAACACGACGTCGATGCAGATGAAGATGTTCCTGACCCGCCTCGGTGAAAACGGCCGGATGATCGTCACCGGCGACCCGAGCCAGGTCGACCTGCCGCGCGGCGTGAAATCCGGTCTCGTCGAGGCGCTGCAGATCCTCAAGGGCGTCGAAGGCGTGTCGGTGATCCGCTTCAAGGATGCGGATGTGGTGCGCCATCCCATGGTGGCGAGAATCGTCAGGGCCTATGAAAGCCATACGGCCGTTCACGACGAAAGCGAACAGAGCGACCGCTGAGGCGGTCGCGCCCGGTCATGACGGCTTTGGATATTCAGATCAGCGTCGAGGAAGGAGACTGGCCGCCGGAGGACCGGTTGCAGCCCCTTTCTACGCGAATCCTCGGCGCGGCCGCAGAATTTCTCGCTGCCGAGGAGAAGCAGCCGTTCCCGGGCGAACCTCCGGAACTGTCGCTGGTCTTCACCGACGATCAATCGATGCGGGAGATCAACGCCGAATGGCGCAATCAGGACAAGCCGACCAACGTGTTGTCCTTCCCCGCCTTCCCGGTGACGCCTGGCAGGATGCCGGGACCGATGCTCGGCGACATCATCGTCGCCTACGAGACGCTGAAGCGCGAAGCCGGTGAATTGGAGAAGCCCTTCGAGGAGCATCTAACGCATCTTCTCGTCCATGGATTCCTCCATCTTTTCGGTTATGATCACATTGAAGACGACGAAGCGGAAAGAATGGAGGGGTTGGAGACTCGCATTTTGGCGCGTCTTGGCCTATCTGATCCCTACGGGGACCGGACCCCGGATTGACAGTTTGGAACAATGAGCGACTTCAAGACACAGCCGGCAACGGTTGCCAGCGAGGAGGCCGATGCCTCCGCCGACGCCGACGCGGGCAGTAGTAGTACCACCGCCCGACCAGAGGGCAACAAATCCACCTCATCCTTCTGGAGCCGTGCGGCCCGCCTGTGGCGCGGTGCGGGTGCGTCAAGCCTGCGCGAGGATCTCGCCGACGCGCTGATGACGGATGCCGACAGCAACACCGCCTTTTCGCCCGAAGAGCGGGCGATGCTCAACAACATCCTCCGCTTCCGCGAGGTCCGCGTCGAGGACGTGATGGTGCCGCGTGCCGACATCGAGGCGGTGGATCAGAGCATCACGATCGGCGAGCTCATGGTTCTCTTCGAAGAATCCGGGCGATCGCGCATGCCGGTCTATAGCGAGGGCCTCGACGACCCGCGCGGCATGGTCCATATCCGCGATCTGCTCGCCTATGTAACCCGGCAGGCCCGCAACCGCCGCCGCAACGGCAAGGCACCGCATCCGGTCGTCGTCGACAAGGCGGAGAAGACGCCGCGTCAGCCGAGGCCCGGTTTCGATCTCTCTCGCGTCGACCTCAACAAATCGGTCGAGGAGGCGGGCATCATTCGCCAGGTCCTCTTCGTTCCCCCATCGATGCTCGCCTCCGACCTCATGCAGCGCATGCAGGCCGCACGCATTCAGATGGCGCTCGTCATCGACGAGTATGGCGGCACCGACGGCCTGGTCTCGCTCGAAGACATTGTCGAGATGGTGGTCGGCGACATCGAGGACGAGCATGACGATGACGAGGTGATGTTCGCCCGCTCGTCGGACGACGTTTTCGTGGCGGATGCGCGTGTCGAGCTCGAGGAGATTGCCGAGGCGATCGGTCCGGATTTCGACGTGCGCGAGCAGCTTGAGGATGTCGACACACTGGGCGGCCTGGTTTTCGCGTCGCTCGGCCGCATTCCGGTCCGCGGCGAGGTGGTACAGGCCATCCCCGGTTTCGAGTTCCAGATACTCGACGCCGATCCGCGTCGGGTAAAGCGCGTGCGCATCATGCGCAAGCGGCCGCCGGCACGCCGGCGGGTGGTCAAGCCCGAAAAGGAGACCTTGCCCGATGCACTGCCGGCGAATGGCGGCGCCCAGGCGAACGCACCGCCTCCGACCTCGGCGGAATGATGCACTTTATGCATGTCGCCCAAAAGTGTGCAGCGGTTTTGGGATGACGACATGCAGAAAAACAAGACCTGAAGCGCGCCGCGTGAATACGTTTGAACGCGACGCGTTTAGGTGGTGACGCTTTCGTCGGCCGGCTTGAGGATCTGCGGCGCCGCCTGTGGATGGCGGTCGATCTCGCCCCGCAGCGAGTTGAGATCGATAAAATGATCGGCCTGGCGGCGCAGTTCGTCGGCGACCATCGGCGGCTGGGTCGTGAGCGTCGAAACGACGGAAACCTTGCGTCCCCTGCGCTGCAACGCTTCCACGAGCGTGGTGAAATTGCCGTCGCCGGAGAAGAGGACGAAATGGTCGACGACGCGGCACTGTTCCATCGCGTCGATCGCGAGCTCTATATCCATGTTGCCCTTGATCTTGCGCCGGCCCTGGGCGTCGGTGAACTCCTTGGCCGGTTTGGTCACGACCGTGTAGCCATTGTAGTCCAGCCAGTCGATCAGCGGCCGGATCGAGGAAAATTCCAGGTCTTCGATGAGCGCCGTGTAGTAGTAGGCTCGCAGCAGATAGGCGCGTTGCTGGAATGCGTTCAGCAACTTCCGGTAATCGATGTCAAAGCCGAGGCTCTTCGATGTCGCGTAGAGATTGGCGCCGTCGATGAAGAGCGCGATCTTTTCGCGGCTATCGAACATGGTGACCCCTTATTTATCCGAGATGCTGTTTTGGATCGCCTGTGCTACAGCGCCGCGCGTCTAAGAGACGTGCAAAGGTCGCTGTAGCGCTTTGAATTGCTGCATGATTTTGTCCTTAAATCAATTCTCGATTTTTAGGAGTTATGCAGTGGACGCGTCGCATGGGCCCACAGCGCGCCGTGCGTCTTGTCAGGGCGCACAAAGGACGTTGTAGTACTTGCATGACTGCATGTTTCTTAAATCGGATCCGATTCAAGGAACATGCAGTCGTGCCGAGTCCGGATTAGACTAACGGCATCTTCCCCAAGAGGGAACAACCAGCGGTGGCCGGAGCGTGGATTCTGCCGACTGTGGTTAATCCGGCTCCTGTCTCGACCGGTGGTGCGCTGACCGGGCGATCGCTCCCTCCCTTCATCTCGCCACGATCTGCTGCATGATTCCGTGAATCGGAACCGATCGAGGCCAAAACATGCAGCAATTCAACGAGCGTGCTGTGCGCGTCTAGGGCAGCGACCGACAGCAGTTTGCCTCCTCGGGGAGAAAACCAGCGGCCGCGGCCACGGGACAAATAAGCGGTTTTTTGGAAAACTGCCGGCACTGATTCGATCGATCTACGCGCCGCCTCCCGGCCGGCGCGACTTGGAGGCTGCATGGAAAGACTGGCAGGCAGGATCATATTGCTCTCGGGGGCGTCTCGCGCATTCGTCGGCTTCCTCGCCGGCGTTCTGGCGATGTTCGCCCAGCCGCCTTTCGGCATCTTCGCCGCGGCCTTTATTTCCTTTCCGATGCTCGTCTGGCTGATCGACGGGGTAGCAAGCCATCCCGACGACGGCGTCGTCCGGCGGCTCCTGCCAGCGGCTTCGATCGGCTGGAGTTTCGGTTTCGGCTATTTCCTCGGCGGTCTCTGGTGGCTCGGCAACGCCCTTCTGGTCGAGGCGGATCTCTTTGCCTGGGCCTTGCCGCTCGCAGTCATCGGCCTTCCCGCCGTCCTCGCCCTGTTCTATGCGCTTGCCGTGCTCATTGCCCGCTGCCTCTGGTCCGACGGGGTCGGCCGCATTGCTGCGCTTGCGGTCGGCTTCGGCATCGCCGAATGGCTGCGCGGCTTTCTCTTTACCGGCTTCCCCTGGAACGCGCTCGGCTATGCGGCAATGCCGATGCCGCTGATGATGCAGTCGGCGAGCGTCTTGAACGTGGCGACGATCAACATGCTGGCGGTCTTCGTGTTTGCCGCTCCGGCCCTCATAGGCACCGCCAAGGGCGCCCGGATTGGCCTTGCCGCTGCTGCGGTGCTCTTCGCTGCGCATATCGGCTACGGCTATTACCGGCTTTCCCTGCCGGCGTCGCAGCCGGCGACGCCGCAACGAACCGTTCGCCTCGTGCAGCCGGTGATCGACCAGGCGAAGAAGATGGACGACCGCGAACGCGCGGCGATCTTCGAGGAGCATCTGTCTTTGACCGCCGCGCCGCCGCAGGCGGGCGGCAAGCGCCCCGATATCATCGTCTGGCCGGAAACCTCGATACCCTTCATCCTGACGGACAATCCCGACGCACTGACCCGGATCGCGGACGTTCTCCAGGAGGGGCAAATCCTCGTGGCAGGCGCCGTGCGCGCCGAGGACGCGGGGGCGGGCCTGCCGCCGCGCTACTACAACTCGATCTACGTGATCGACGATCGCGGCCAGATCGTCGGCGCGGCGGACAAGGTGCATCTCGTTCCGTTCGGCGAGTATCTGCCGTTCGAGGACGTCCTCAATTCCTGGGGCTTGAGTTCGATTGCAGCGAATATGCCTGGTGGCTTCTCGGCGGCGCCGAACCGCTCGGTCCTGACCCTGCCCGGCGGCAGGACGTTCTATCCGCTGATCTGTTACGAGGCGATCTTCGCCGACGATATCGACGGCAATGCGAAGCACTCCGACGCGCTGTTGAACGTCACCAACGATGCCTGGTTCGGCGACACGCCCGGCCCGCGACAGCATTTCCATCAGGCTCGCCTGCGCACGATCGAGACAGGCACGCCGATGATCCGAGCCGCCAACACGGGTATATCAGCAATTGTTGATGCACGTGGTGTTTTAGTGGTAGGATTGGGATACAATTACAAGGGAGTGACGGACGCAATTCTGCCGGGCAAGATGCCCACCATGACCGACAGCACGATGCGTGGCAGGATCTTCTGGTTCACGGGAGTGTTTCTATTGTTGGTTGCGGTAATTTCGCGTAAGGGTTTTAATTTTCGGATGAATTGACCTAAAACCCCTAAAATTGCATAGTGAATTTCACCATCAACCCATGCCTGCCACTGGAGCCCCGCTTTCGCTGGCAGGCTGTCCATCGATTGATGCGTCAATGATGGGTTGTGGCTTATCGAAACAGCGTGTTCAGGAACGCGACTATGGTTGAAAACAAGAAGAAGCCGAACCCGATCGACATCCATGTCGGTAGCAGGATTCGCCTTCGCCGGACGATGCTTGGCATGAGCCAGGAGAAGCTCGGCGAGAGTCTGGGGATCACATTCCAGCAGATCCAGAAATACGAAAAGGGAACGAATCGGGTCGGTGCGAGCCGACTGCAGAACATCTCCTCCATCCTCAATGTCCCGGTCTCGTTCTTTTTCGAGGATGCTCCGGGCGAGGGCGGCGCCGGACCAGGCATGGGGGAAGCGCCGAGCTCCAACTATGTGGTGGACTTCCTGTCCTCTTCCGAAGGCCTGCAGCTTAACCGGGCATTCGTGAAGATTTCCGACCCGAAGGTCCGCCGCAAACTGGTGGATCTGGTGAAGGCGCTGGCGGCCGAGGCCGAGAGCGAATAGCGGGGCTTTCCGCGCTACGAAAAAAGCGGCCCTGGGCCGCTTTTTTCGTATATGCCGGCCGCTCCTGAAACTGTTTTTGTCGGTCAGTGCGGGTTCGAGAAATGCCGTTCCAAGCATTATGGCAATAGCGATATAAAGATATATTTATGTCCTTGTGCGCTTGTTTTTCAGCGGCAAAACCACTAACAGTGAAGCTGCTTCTTTCATTGAGGGGACTTCCCGTATGCGCGCAAATTACCTGTTCACCAGCGAATCCGTTGCCGAAGGTCATCCGGACAAAGTGTGCGACCGCATTTCCGACGAAATCGTCGATCTGGTCTACCGCGAGGCGGCGAAATGCGGCGTCGACCCGTGGACCGTGCGCATTGCCTGCGAAACGCTGGCGACCACCAACCGCGTCGTCATCGCCGGTGAAGTCCGCCTGCCGCCGAGCCTTCTGAAGAAGGACAAGAACGGCAACGATGTCATCAACCCTTCGAAGTTCAAGGCGGCCGCCCGCAAGGCGATCCGCGACATCGGCTACGAACAGGACGGCTTCCACTGGAAGACGGCGAAGATCGACGTGCTCCTGCACTTCCAGTCGGCGCATATCGCCCAGGGCGTCGACAATGCCGCCGACAAGCAGGGCGAAGAGGGGGCCGGCGACCAGGGCATCATGTTCGGCTATGCCTGCCGCGAAACCGCCGAGCTCATGCCGGCGCCCATCTACTATTCGCACCGCATCCTCAATCTGCTCGCCGCCGCCCGCAAGAAGGGCGAAGGCGACGTCGCCAAGCTTGGCCCGGACGCCAAGAGCCAGGTGACGGTACGCTATGTCGATGGCAAGCCGAGCGAAGTCACCTCCATCGTCCTTTCGACCCAGCACCTCGACGACAGCTGGGATTCCGCCAAGGTTCGCAAGGTCGTGGAGCCCTTTATCCGCGAGGCCCTCGGTGACCTGAAAATCGCCGACGACTGCACCTGGTATATCAATCCGACCGGCAAATTCGTCATCGGCGGACCGGACGGCGACGCGGGTCTCACCGGCCGCAAGATCATCGTTGACACCTATGGCGGCGCCGCACCGCATGGCGGCGGTGCCTTCTCCGGCAAGGACACGACCAAGGTTGACCGCTCGGCCGCCTATGCTGCCCGCTACCTGGCGAAGAACGTCGTGGCGGCCAACCTCGCGGAACGCTGCACGATCCAGCTTTCCTATGCGATCGGCGTCGCCCAGCCGCTGTCGATCTATGTCGACCTGCACGGTACCGGCAAGGTTTCGGAAGACCAGGTCGAGAACGCCATCCGCAAGACGATGGACCTTTCGCCGACCGGCATCCGCCGCCATCTCGACCTCAACAAGCCGATCTATGCGAAGACCTCCGCCTATGGCCACTTCGGCCGCAAGGCTGGTCGCGACGGCTCCTTCTCCTGGGAGAAGCTCGATCTCGTCAAGCCGCTCAAGGAAGCGATCTCGCTCGACTCCACGGCGATCAACAGCCGCGCCGCTTGATATTCGCTCGGGTGGTTGAAAGCCTCTCGCGGACGTCAGCGCCACGGCGTTGCTGCGGTTGAACGGAAAGCAGTAGCAGATCGGGGGCGGATGCTCGAAGGAGCCTCCGCCCCTCTGCTTGCGGGGGGAACGTGTGAAGGTTCCGGAGCCTGCGTCTGGACATAATGAAGTCGATCATGCTTGTGATCTTCGGCCGAACGAGACCGAAATCGTCATGATCCAAGGAAGAACGATATGAGCGAACCGCGTGGTGCCAGATCAACGGAGGCCTTCTTCGGGCGCCGCAAGGGCAAGCCGTTGCGGGACCGCCAGGCAGCCCAGTTCGAGACTCTGCTGCCGCTCCTGAGGCTCGATCTCAAGCAACCGGCGCCAAATGATCTGTCGGCGCTATTTCCCGCGGCAGTGCAGCGGATTCGCCTGGAAATCGGCTTCGGCGGCGGCGAGCATCTCATTCATCGGGCGGCGGAGGATCCCTCCACCGGTTTCCTCGGCGTCGAACCCTTCGTCAACTCCATGGCAAAGCTGCTCCGCCAGATCGAAGCGAGGGAGATCGACAATGTCCGCCTCCATGACGACGATGCGACACAGGTGCTGGACTGGCTGCCGCAGGCTTCCGTCGATCAGATCGATCTGCTCTATCCCGATCCCTGGCCGAAGCGGAAGCATTGGAAGCGGCGTTTCGTCTCGAAGGTCAATCTCGACCGCTTCGCGCGCGTCCTGAAGCCCGGCGGCCTCTTCTGCTTCGCCTCGGACATCGACAGCTATGTCAATTGGACGCTCATCCATTGCCGCGATCACGCCGCCTTCGAGTGGACGGCGGAAAGATCGGCGGACTGGCTGACCCCGTTTGCCGGCTGGCCGAGCACGCGCTACGAGGCCAAGGCGCGCCGGGAAGGGAGAAGCTCGGCCTATCTGACTTTCAGGCGCGTTTAGGAGATCTCGGATTTGCCCGTCTCCTCGAGTTTAACCGAGGACTAGCCCTCCCCCCGCAGGCGGGGCGAGGGGACGCGCTCAAATGATCGGCCTTTGCGGCGGGTGGAAGCACAGCGCCGCATGTCCCTTCTCCCCGTCAGGACGGGGAGAAGGTGGCGGCAGCCGGATGAGGGGCGGAATTCAGATGTGTTTGCGCACAATCAATGCAGGCTGACGGTACGAAGGTCGTCCTCGGCCGCCTTGAAGAAGGTACTCGAGCGGTTGTCGGTCAACAGGATCGGCGTGCCGTCCGCCGCAAACAGGGCCCAGAGATCGATGCCCGGTCCCATCTCGGGCGCTTCCGGAAAGCAGCGGGAGACCTCGTCCGACCGCATCTTGCGGATATAGCCGACTTCGCCCGCGCCAAGATGCGCAAGATCGTTCTTCGACAGCGATGAGGTGATGGTTTTCAGTCCCATGGTCATGCTCCGTGGTCGCCGGCGCGGGAGGAAAATCCCGCCGGTTATCCTATTCTGGGACCGAAATGTTAATTTTCTTTACCATACGGACCGGCTCGGGACGCACCAGGTCGACCGAAAGAAGGCCGTTGCGAAGCTCGGCTCCGAGCACCCGCATGCCGTCGGCAAGCACGAAGGTCCGCTGGAACTGCCGGGCGGCGATGCCGCGATGCAGGTAATCCCGCTCGCCGGTTTCGACCTGGCGGCCGCGGATGACGAGCTGGTTTTCCTCCGTCGTGACCTCCAGATCCTCTTCGGAGAATCCGGCGACGGCGAGCGTGATCCGCAGGCGTTCCGGCGTACCGGCGGCGCTATCGCCGCGAATGCGCTCGATATTGTAGGGTGGGTATCCGTCGTTCGCCTTGGCGATCCGCTCGAGGGTCTTTTCCATGCTGTCGAAGCCCACCAGCAGCGGGCTCGTAAAGGGCGTAATCCTGCTCATTCCCAAGTCCTTGTGAGCTCAAGCGACCATCTTTCGGACCTGCCAGGCAGCATCCCTCGAAAGCAATATGGTAGCTGTGCGCAATGAGTGCAAGCGGCTTGCCTCGGCCGCTGACGCAAATCATAGTCCGCTGCGAAGGTCCAATTCCCCGGCGCACGCACAGGCTGCTCAGGTCTCCCGTGACCGGCTCACCTCACCAGGTTATGGCCTGGCGATCCGATACCATCCGCCTCGCAGGAGGGAAGACAGTGACAAGCGCGAGAAAGATCATCATCGACACGGATCCGGGACAGGACGATGCCGCCGCCATCATGCTGGCCTTCGGCAGTCCGGAGGAAATCGACGTGCTCGGCATCACCGCGGTTGCCGGCAACGTGCCGCTGACGCTGACGTCGCGCAATGCGCGGATCGTCTGCGAACTCTGCAACAGGACCGACGTCAAGGTCTTTGCCGGCGCCGAGCGGCCCGTGGCGCGGCCGCTGGTGACCGCCGAACATGTACACGGCAAGACAGGGCTCGATGGTCCCGAACTCACCGAGCCGACGATGCCGCTCCAGGAGCAGCACGCCGTCGACTTCATCATCGAGACGCTGCTTGCCGAAGCGCCGGGCGCGGTGACGCTCTGCACACTGGGTCCCTTGACCAATGTCGCCCTGGCGCTCACCAAGGCCCCGGAAATCGCGCCGCGGGTGCGGGAACTGGTGATGATGGGCGGCGGCTTCTTCGAAGGCGGCAACATCACGCCGGCCGCCGAATTCAATGTCTATGTCGATCCGGAAGCCGCCGAGATCGTCTTCCGCTCCGGCATCCCTATCGTGATGATGCCGCTCGACGTGACCCATCGCGTCCTCACCCACAAGGTCCGCGTCGAGAAGATCCGTTCCATCGGTCGCCCGGCGGCGGTCGCACTCGCGGAAATGCTGGAATTCTTCGAACGCTTCGACATCGAGAAATACGGCACCGATGGCGGGCCTTTGCACGATCCGACGGTGATTGCCTACCTGCTGCGGCCGGAGCTGTTCACCGGTCGCGACTGCAATGTCGAGATCGAGACGACGTCTGCGCTGACCACCGGCATGACGGTCGTCGACTGGTGGCAGGTGACCGGCCGAAAGCACAACGCCAAAGTGATGCGCCACATCGACGACGAGGGTTTCTTCGAGCTCCTGACCGACCGGCTGGCGCGCATTTAGTAGGCGTTCTGAAGACTCTCTGAGACTTCTCCCCAACCCCTCCCCCTGCGGCCCTCTGGTGGGGAGGGGTCTTAGGGGGTGGCCTCGAAAAAGAAGACGGCGCCGCATGCGGCGCCGTTTCTCTGTTCGTGCGAGAACGGATCAGAACTCTTCCCAATTGTCCCGGGCGAGCGCATTTGCACCGGCCGTCTGGACGAGAACGCGCTGCGTCGAACTCGAATAGCCGCGTGCCGCCGGCGGTTCCGCCGCCGGGGCTTCTGCGGTTCGCATCCTGACGGCGGCGCTGCGCAGCTTTTCGGCGGAGGACTGTGCCGGCTCCCGCTGGACGACGCGGAACCGCGAGACCAGCGTGCTCAGCGTCCGGGCCTCCTCGTTCAGTGTCATGCTGGCCGCGGTCGTCTCTTCGACCATCGCCGCATTCTGCTGCGTCACCTGATCCATCTGGATGACCGCCGCGTTGATCTCCTTGAGCCCGACCGCCTGCTCCGAAGCGGAACTGGAGATCTGGCGGATGAGGCCGTTGATCTGCACCACCTGCTCGGCGATCTTCTTGAGTGCGCCGCCCGTCTTGCCGACGAGGTCGACGCCCTCGCGCACCTGTCCGGCCGAGGTGTTGATCAAGGTCTTGATCTCCTTGGCGGCATTGGCCGAGCGTTGGGCGAGTTCCCGGACTTCCTGTGCGACGACCGCGAAGCCCTTGCCGGCCTCTCCGGCGCGTGCCGCCTCGACGCCCGCATTGAGAGCGAGCAGGTTGGTCTGGAAGGCAATCTCGTCGATGACCCCGATGATGCGGCTCACCTCGGTCGAGGACTGCTCGATGCCCTGCATCGCGGCAATCGCCTTCTGGACGACCTCACCGGACTGCACGGCGTCGCCGCTTGCCAATTCGACCGACTTTGCCGCAACCTTGGCATTCTCTGCGCTGGCATCGACTTGCGACGTCAGCTGGTCGAGGGCGCCCGCGGTTTGCTCCAGGCTGGCGGCCTGCTGCTCGGTCCGATGCGAGAGGTCGTTGGCGGCGCTGGAAATCTCGCCGGTGCCGCTGCCAATGTTGACGACCGAGTGGTTGACGGTGCGGATCGTCTCTTCGAGGCTCTCCATCGTCGCATTGAAGTCGCGCTTCAGCTGGGCGTATTCGCCCGGGAACTCGTCCGCGATCCGGTAGGCGAGGTCGCCGGAGGCGAGATGCGAGAGGCCCTTGCCGAGGCGCGCGACGATGTCGCGCTGCAGTGCGCCCGTCTCGGCGCGCTCGCTTTCCGAGCGGCTCCGTTCCAGTTCGGCCTGTTCGCGCTCGTGGCGGGCTTCGCCTTCGAGGCGCTTGGCGTCGGCGAGCCGATGACGGAAGCCTTCAAGGGCCTTGGCGACCGACCCGGTCTCGTCGGAGCGGTCCTGGCCGGAGATCGGCTGCGCATAGTCGCCATTGCTAAGTGTTTCGACGTCGCGGACGAGTCCGGCGAGCGGCTTCTGGACGAAGCGGCGGACGGCGAGATGGAGGCCGGCGAGCACGGCTGCAAGAACGACGATACCGCCGATGATCATCATATAGGTCTGATCGTTGACCGGGGCATTGATGGCGGTGCGCGGCACGTCGACGAGGACGATCCAGCTTGCGTTCACATTGGGCAGCTTGAAGGGATGGACGACCCGGTCGAAGGGTGCGTTTCCGTCATAGGTCAGGTTTCTGATCATGCCTGAAGCGTCCGATGACAGCGCCTTCTGGATGACGTCCTCACCCTCGCCCTCGTAGTCCTTCATCAGCAGATCGGGGATCGGCGCCGCCAGCCACTTGCCGCTCTGCGACAGCAGGTAGACGCGGCCCGAACCGAAGGGCTTCAGCGCTGCGAGCCGGTCGGCAAGCGAGGCGAGCGAGATGTCGACGCCGGAGACGCCAACCATCTTGCCTTCGGACAGCACCGGATAGGCGATCGATGTCATGGTCGTCGGAACGTCGGTGCCTTCGGCCATGTAAGGCTGGGTGATGGCGCCTTTGCCGCTTTTGGCGGCTAGCGCGTACCACTCGGCCGCATAGTCGGCGCGGAAGGTCGAGAGCTGTGCCTTGCCGTTTCGATCCTTCGACCAATAGGGCGTGAACGCGCCTTCCGCATTGCCGCCAAGTTCGGTGTTGTTGACGACGTCCTTGGCGTCGAAGGCTTTCGGCGCCTCGGCGAACCAGCTGCCGAAGGCGAAGTCGTGCTGATCGAGATTGGCCTTCAACAGGTTGATGGCGCCGGCGCGGTCGGTGGATTTTCCGGCATGGCCGCGGCCGAGCACGCCCGACATTGTGTTGGCGGCGGCTGCCAGCTCTCCGACGCTGCCGGCGATATCGGAGGCGATCGCCCGGGCCTCCGTCTTCGCGCCGTCGAAGACAAGCGTTTCGACACGATCCTGGGTCTGCGAGATGAGAACGAAATTCGACGCGAGCAGCACGAGAGCGATCGTGCCGCCCGTAACGGCGATCAGCTTTGTGGCCAGCGATTTGGCATGGAAGTTGAACATGAAATCCTCACGCACTGAGAGGTCCGCCGGCTTCTGCCTGCGGCATGACATTCCAAATGTGGGTGAAGCTCCATCATGGAGCGCGTGATGCCGACCGGCATGCAGGAGCCGGCCAATACGAGTGGGCCGCCTCGCAATCTGGATAGATCAACAAAGATTAAAATACGGCCAACAATCGAGCCGATTCCTGGCCGTTCAAAGTGAATTCTGAGCGGCGAGCATCGTTGCCGCGCCAAATCCTATCCAGATCGCGAAACAGGCCGGAAATGGACTGTCACGGTCAAAGACGCGCGGCGACTTCGGAGGCGAGTGGTATGGACGGCTGCGCTCCCGCCTTCAGGCAGGCGAGCGATCCAGCAACTGCGGCGCGGCGCAGCGCATCGGGGAAGGCAAGGCCCGAGTCGAGGCTCGCCGCGAGATAGCCGCAGAAGGTGTCGCCGGCTCCGACCGTGTCGATCGGCTCGATCGCCAGCCCCTTGGCGCGATGAATTTCTCCCTGATGGGCGGCGGCGACACCCTCGGCGCCGAGGGTGACGATGACGGTCTGTCCGGTTTCGTCGTGGAGGCCCTTCATTGCCGCTTCGCGCTCGGCGCCGGCGATGCCGCTCTTGCCCGCCAAGAGCTCGAACTCGGTCTCGTTCGCGATGACGATATCGGCCATGCGGCCGAGGCGGGCCGCCTCGGGCGTCAGCGGCGCGATGTTGATGATCGAGCGGATGCCCCGGCGCTTTGCCTCGACGAGCGACTTTTCCACCGAGGCAGCGGGAATTTCGAGCTGCAGCATCAGCGTGTCGCCGGTCGACATTTGACCGATGGCCGTTACCGCGTCGTTCTCGCTCACCATCGCATTGGCGCTGGCGACGACGACGATGACGTTCTCGCCGTCCCCGCCGACAAGGATATGGGCGGTGCCGGTCGGCTGGTCCACGGTCCTGGCAAGGGTCAGATCGGTGCCCGCCTCCTTGAGCAGAGCAAGTGCGCCTTCCGCGAAGCTGTCCGAGCCGACGGCGCCGGCCATCCGCACGGAAGCGCCGGCGCGACGGGCCGCCAGCGCCTGGTTGGCGCCCTTGCCGCCGGCGGCGGTGGAAAAGCTCGTCCCGGCAACGGTTTCGCCCGGCTTCGGAAGGCGTGCGGTCGTGGCGATCAGATCCATGTTGATGGACCCAAAAACAGTGATCATGTGGAGATGTCCCGTCGGGTTGCTGATTGTGCGGGAGAGTGCCCGAGGCCGTCAGTCCTCGTCAACCACCCTGAGCTTCAATTGCCCGATGCGGTTATCGACTGTCCGGTCGCTCTTGTCGATTGGCTCCCTTGCGCCTTGGTGTGCCGGCGCGGGCTCGAGTTCCAGCGCTTCGATCTTGGCCCCGCGCCGCGTCAACTTGTCAGCGGAGATCAGGATGTCGTCCACATCCTTCTGGGTCATCGCGAAGTGGCCCTGCAGCTTTCTGACCCGTTCGTCCAGCCGCGACAGATCCTCCATCAACCGCACCACCTCGCCCTGGATCAGATGCGCCTGCTCGCGCATGCGGGCGTCCTTGAGGATCGCCTGAATGACCTGGATGGAAAGTAGCAGCAGCGACGGCGAGACGATGACGATGCGCTGGCGATGCGCCTTCTGGACGATCGCTTCGAAATGCTCGTGAATTTCGGCAAAGATCGACTCGGATGGAACGAACAGGAAGGCCGTTTCCTGCGTCTCGCCCGGCAGCAGATATTTGCTGGCGATATCGCGGATATGGACCTCCATGTCGCGGCGGAAGGATTGCGAGGCCTGCTGGCGCCGCTCGGGACTTCCCGCATCGCGCATCGCATTCCAGGCTTCGAGCGGGAATTTTGCGTCGATGACGAGCGGCGGCTGGCCATTCGGCATGCGGATGACGCAGTCCGGCCGCGCGCCGTTCGAAAGCGTCGACTGGAAGGCGAAGGCGCCCATCGGCAGGCCGTCAGCGACAATCGCCTCCATGCGCGATTGGCCGAAGGCGCCGCGCGTCTGCTTGTTAGCAAGAATGCTCTGCAGTCCGGCCATGTCCTTGGCGAGCGATTGGATGTTGCTCTGGGCGTTGTCGATGACCGCCAGCCGCTCCTGCAGGCGCCTCAGATTCTCATGCGTCGCCTTCGTCTGTTCGCTGATCGACGCGCCGATCCGATGCGTCATGCCGTCGATGCGCTGGCTGAGCGATTGGTTGAGTTCCGCCTGCCGCGTGCCGAAGACATCGGCCATCGCGGCGATGCGCCCCTGCATCTCGGTCTGCGCCGCCAAGAGTGCTGTCAGCTGCTGGGTTTGCTCGTCGGCGCGCAGCGCCCGCGCCCTGCGGGCAGATACAATTGCCAGCAAAACGAACAGGAGAGCGGCAAGGCTGACTAAGTGGCCAGCCGTTACGGGAAAGGTGCCGATGAGGAACAGCGGCCGGTCGAAGGCAAAGGCACTGGGCTCCATGGCCGCAGCCTAACAGATTCGCGCCTGAAAAACAGATCAAAACAAGAACAGATTCATCGGCGTTCGCCGGGGTGACGAGCCTCGACGCTTTGCTGTTGATTTTTGCACCAGCAGTCACCTTACTTGCGACGGGCAGGAATCAGGCGCCTTGCGGCGGGCCGGTTCCTTGCCTGGGCAATGTTGGACCTTGGACAGCGAGTTCATGAAAGTCTTGGCTATATCCGGCAGCGCTCGAAGGGATTCGACCAATACGGCGATGTTGCAGGCGATCAGGGAGGTGGCAGCGCCTCGGTTCGACATACGCGTTTTCCATGAAATCGGTGCGCTGCCCGTGTTCTCGCCGGACCGCGAAGGGGAAAACACCCCTCGCACTGTTCGCGATTTCATGAAGGCGGTTGAAGCGAATGACGGGCTGATCGTCTCGAGCCCGGAATATGTGAGGACACTTCCGGGCGGTCTGAAAAATGCCATCGATTGGCTCGTATCGGCGGAGTTGATCGTCTACAAGCCGGTTGTCCTGGCACATGCTTCCCATAGAGGCGACGATATGCTCGCAACGCTTCGCGATGTCATGTCCACGGTGACCTCGAACTTCAACAGCGAGATTTTTCTGCGTTTTCCGCTCATGAAGAAATCGCCGGATGAAATCCGGCAGATCGTCGGGACGCCCGAAAATCGATGCCGTGTCGATAGGTTCCTGGAGGAATTTTCAGAGTTTTGCCAAACGGTTCGCGCCGACGCCTCGGGTCTAGGATAACCGCACAGGTTTTCGGTCGTCTCTGATCGGCAATTTTCTTGCGCCCGAAGGAAAAGATCGGCTATGGGGGAGCATGACGATCAAGCCGCTCATCATCCTTCCCGATCCCCTTCTGCGCCAGGTTTCGACGCCTATCGAGACGATCGACGCCGACATTCGCCGGCTGGCCGACGATATGCTCGAAACCATGTATGACGCCCCCGGCATCGGACTGGCGGCGATCCAGATCGGCGTGCCGAAGCGCCTCCTGGTACTCGACGTCTCGAAAGAAGGCGAAGAGAAGAATCCGCTGGTCTTCATCAATCCGAAAGTCGTGAAGTCGTCCGAGGAGCGCTCCGTCTACGAGGAGGGCTGCCTGTCGATCCCGGACTACTATGCCGAGGTAGAGCGGCCGGCGGCGATCACCGTGGAATATCGGGATCGCGACGGCAAGGAGCAATCGGTCGAGGCCAACGGCCTGCTCGCGACCTGCCTGCAGCACGAGATCGACCATCTGAACGGCGTCCTGTTCATCGACTACATCTCCAAGCTCAAGCGCGACATGGTGATCCGCAAGTTCACCAAGGCAGCCAAGACGCGCGGCGCCAAGGCCATTTGACCGTCGCGCGCCGCGCCTCGAGGGGCGTTTGGCTCGGAGCCGCCGCCCTGTTTTGGGGATTTGAAAAAGACGGAGTTCACCGCCTTGCCGCTTCGCATCATCTTCATGGGCACACCGGAATTCTCCGTGCCGACGCTCTCTGCTCTCGTCGAGGCGCATCACGAGATCGTTGCCGTCTATACGCAGCCGCCGCGCCCCGGGGGCCGGCGCGGCCTCGATCTGCAAAAGTCGCCGGTGCATCAGGCGGCAGAACTTCTCGGCGTTCCGGTGTTGACGCCCGTCAACTTCAAGGACCCGGCGAATCGGCAAACCTTCCGCGATTTCGATGCAGATGTGGCGGTCGTCGTCGCCTATGGCCTGCTGCTGCCGGAGGAGATCCTCTCGGGCACTCGCCATGGCTGCTATAACGGTCATGCCTCGCTCCTGCCGCGCTGGCGGGGTGCGGCACCGATCCAGCGGGCGATCATGGCCGGCGACCGTGTGACCGGCATGATGGTGATGAAGATGGACAAGGGGCTCGACACCGGCCCTGTGGCGCTCACTAGGTCCGTCCCGATCACCGAGACGATGACGGCCGGAGAGTTGCACGACAAGCTGATGCATGTCGGAGCGACGCTCATGAAGGAGGCGATGGTGCAGCTCGAGATGGGCGAACTGACGCTAACGCCGCAGCCCGAAGAGGGCGTCGCCTATGCCGCCAAGATTACGAAGGACGAAACGCGCATCGATTTCACGCGGCCCGCGGCCGACGTTCACAATCATATCCGCGGCCTCGCGCCGTTTCCGGGCGCCTGGTTCGAACTCGAGATCGCCGGGCGGAAGGAGCGGATCAAGGTGCTGGGGTCGGAGCGTGCCGCAGGTGCCGGCGCGCCAGGTACCACTCTCGACGACGGCTTGACGATCGCCTGCGGCGACGGGGCGGTGCGGCCGACGCGCCTGCAGCGGGCAGGCGGCAAGCCACTTGCTACGCCTGACTTTCTGCGCGGCACGCCGATCGCCGCCGGCACGAGGATTTCCTGATGCCGCGCTACCGGCTGACCGTCGAATATGACGGCTCCGATTATGTCGGTTGGCAGCGGCAGGAGAACGGTCCCTCCGTGCAGGGGGCGATCGAGAAAGCGGTGCTGTCATTGACCGGCGAGACCGTGTCGATCCGCGGCGCGGGGCGCACCGACTCCGGCGTCCACGCCATGGGCCAGGTGGCGCATGTCGACCTGACACGCGAATGGAAAACGCACACGCTGCGCAATGCGCTGAATGCCCACCTGACGCTCGCCGCCGAGCGGGTGTCGATCCTAGACGCGGCCGAAGTTCCTCCCGAATTCGACGCGCGCTTTTCGGCCGTCCGCAGGCATTATCTCTACCGCATCATTTCCCGCCGCTCGCCACTGGCGCTCGAGGCGCGGCGCGCCTGGTGGGTGCCGAAGATGCTCGACCATGAGGCGATGCATGCGGCGGCGCAACACCTTGTCGGCCACCACGATTTCACGACATTCCGGTCGGCCCATTGCCAAGCGACCAGCCCTTTGCGCACCATCGACCGGCTGGACGTCACCCGCAATGGCGAGCTGATCGAGATCCGCGCGACGGCGCAAAGCTTCCTGCACAACCAGATCCGCTCCTTCGCCGGCTCATTGAAGCTCGTCGGCGAGGGCAAGTGGACGCCCGGCGATCTCAAGGCCGCACTCGAGGCGCGCGACCGCAAGGCCTGCGGACCCGTTGCCCCGCCGGATGGCCTCTTCTTCATGCAGGTCGATTACTGACCGCTCGCGCTCACCTCGCTCAACCGGGGATCAGTCCGAAGAAGTGCTGAAGATATTGTGCGAGCATCATCGGCGGCAGCAGGTAAAGGGCCGTCAGGGCGGAAGCGAGCAGATTCTGATTGCCGGTTATCGAGCGCAGCAGCCGGAAGAGCAGGACGACGCCCGCAACGAGCACGATAAGCGACAGGATCGCGGTCAGCTGGTGGCCTCCGCGCGCGAGAAGGAGGAGCGCGGCCGGTATTGCCATGGCATAGGAAAGCGGCACCGAGAGCCAATTGGTGGTGACGATCACAGGCACGACCAGTCCGGTAAATCCGAGGGGCCGCGAAAGGGCGGCGACGAGCATGACCGGCAGCAACCAACTGACCAGGTCGACGACGAGCAGCTTTAGGAAAAAGCCGATGCCGACGGTCGAGCCGCTCGGCATCGCCGAAAGATAATAGAGGCGCCAGGACGCCCAGGAAACGGCCATTGCGGGCAGCGACCAAAGGATTGCCGAGAAGGAGCGCCACAGGCCGCCTTCGCTGATATCCAGCCATTGATAGCCTTCCTGCTTGCCCTGGATCAGCAGCCAGAGCCCCTTGATATAGGCGAGAACCTCATCAAGCAGCGGCATGGCCGAACCAGCGGGCAACGAAGGTTTCGTAGATCCCGGTCAGGGTCTCGAGATCGGCCACGGCGACGCGCTCGTCGACCATGTGCATCGTCTGGCCGACGAGACCGAATTCGACCACCGGGCAATAGTCCTTGATGAAGCGGGCGTCCGACGTGCCGCCGGTGGTCGAGAGCTTCGGCTGGCGGCCGGTCACAGCCTCGACCGCGCCGGAAAGCGAATCGATCAGCGCGTTGTTGCGCGTCAGGAAGACGTGGCTGGGGCGCTCGTTCCAGACGATGTCGTATCTGACCGGATCGCGGCCGGGCCGAAGCGCACCGTCCTTTGCGGCGCGGTCGAGGCGGGCAATGATCTCTCCCTTCAGGCTTTCGGCCGTCCAGCAATCGTTGAAGCGGATGTTGAAGGCGGCACTGGCCTTGGCCGGAATGACGTTGACGGCGGCATTGCCGACATCGATCGTCGTCGCCTCCAGGTTGGACGGCTGGAAATTCTCGGTGCCGGTGTCGAAGGGCGGGTCCATCAGCGCTTGCGTCAGCTGCAAAATGCCGCGCACCGGATTGTCGGCAAGGTGCGGATAGGCGGCATGCCCCTGGACGCCGTGGACGGTGATCCGGCCGGAGAGCGATCCGCGCCGGCCGATCTTGATCATGTCGCCGAGGTTATCCGGATTGGTCGGCTCGCCGACGAGGCAGGCGTCCCAGCGCTCGCCTTTCTTGGTAGCCCATTCGAGAAGCTTCACCGTGCCGTTGATCGCCGGACCTTCCTCGTCGCCGGTGATCAGGAAGGAGATCGAGCCCTTCGGGCGGCCATGTTTTTCGATGTGGCGGGCGACCGCCGCGACGAAGCAGGCTATGCCGCCCTTCATGTCGACGGCGCCGCGCCCGTACATTTCGCCGCCGGCGATCACAGCCGCAAAGGGCGGATGGGTCCAGGCGGCCTCGTCGCCGACCGGCACCACATCCGTATGGCCGGCGAACATCAGATGCGGGCCTTCGGTGCCGAGGCGGGCATAGAGGTTCTCGATATCCGGCGTTCCCGCCTCTTTGGCCACGACCCGATCGACCACAAAGCCGAGCGGCGCCAGCATGCCTTCAAGGGTCGACAAGGCACCGCCTTCGGCCGGGGTGACCGAGGGGCAACGGATGAGGGCAGCGAGATTGGAGATCGGATCGGTCGGGAACATCGAGCGGAATGCCTGCGGGGAGCCGGTGAGCCAAGGAACTGAGTTTGCTGGTTTATCCGATCGGTCCCCGGCTGTCACGCCTGATGAGACGGCGACGGGCCCGGAAACCAAAACAGGCCGGACGATGGTCCGGCCCGCTGGATGTCTGTTGCGGCAGATGCTATTCGCCCGGGGCGAGATGCGGCGCCTCGATATGGGCTCCCGCGTGCTTCAGCGGCCGCTCGCCGGAGAGCTTGCGGATCAGCACGTAGAAGACCGGCGTCATGAAGATGCCGAAGGCGGTGACGCCGATCATGCCGGCAAAGACCGCAACGCCCATGGCCGAGCGCATTTCCGCACCGGCGCCGGTCGAAGTGACGAGCGGCACGACGCCCATGATGAAGGCCATCGAGGTCATCAGAATCGGCCTCAGGCGCAGCCGGCTCGCCTCGATCGCGGCGCTGACGGCGCTCTTGCCGGACAGCTCGAGCTCGCGGGCGAACTCGACGATCAGGATTGCATTCTTCGCCGACAGCCCCACGAGCACGATCAGGCCGATCTGTGTGAAGACGTTGTTGTCGCCGCCGGTCAGCCAGACGCCGGTGAGTGCCGCCATGATGCCCATCGGCACGATCAGGATGATCGAGATCGGCAGCAGCAGGCTCTCATACTGGGCCGCGAGCACGAGATAGACGAGCAGCAGTGCCAGCGGGAAGATCAGGATTCCCGAATTGCCGGCAAGGATCTGCTGGTAGGTCAGGTCCGTCCACTCGTAGCTGATTCCGGGCGGCAGCGTCTCGGCGGCGATCCGCTCGATGGCGGCCTGCGCCTGGCCGGAGGAGAAGCCCGGTGCCGGGCCGCCATTGATGTCGGCGGCGAGGAAGCCGTTGTAGCGGATCGCCCGCTCGGCACCGACCGTCTGCTCGACCTTCAAGAGCGCCGAGAGCGGGATCATCTCGCCCGATTGCGAACGGACCTTCAGCTTGCCGATGTCGTCGGCATGGCTGCGGTAGTTCGCATCGGCCTGAATGCGCACGCTGTAGGTACGGCCGAAGGCGTTGAAGTCGTTGACGTAGAGCGAGCCCAGATAGATCTGCAGCGTCTCGAACACGTCGGTGACTGCGACGCCGAGCTGGCGCGCCTTGGTGCGGTCCAGATCGGCATAGAGCTGCGGCACGTTGATCTGGTAGCTCGAATAGAGCCCGGCCAGTTCCGGTGTCTGTGCAGCCTGCGCCAGGAAGGCCTTGGCCGCATCGTCGAGCGCCCGATAGCCGAGGCCGTTCTTGTCCTCGATCTGCAGCTTGAAGCCGCCGGTCGTGCCCAGCCCCTGAACTGGCGGCGGCGGGAACATGGCGATGAAGGCGTCCTGGATCGCGCCGAACTCCTGGTTCAGCTGCATGGCGATCGCGCCGCCCGAGAGTTCCGGCGTGGTGCGCTCCTCGAACGGCTTCAGCGACACGAAGACGATGCCGGAGTTCGAGGAGTTGGTGAAGCCGTTGATCGACAGGCCCGGGAAGGCGATGGCGTGCTCGACGCCGGGATGCTTCAGCGCGATATCGCTCATCCGCCGGATGACGTCCTCCGATCGGTCAAGCGTCGCCCCGTCCGGCAATTGCGCAAAACCGATCAGATATTGCTTGTCCTGCGCCGGCACGAAGCCGCCGGGGACGGAGCGGAAAAGGACGAAGGTGATGCCGATGAGGACGACATAGAGGCCCATGATCAGCGACTTGCGCGTCAGAATGCCGCCGACGCCGCGGCCATAGGCTTCCGAGCTCGCCCCGAAGAAGCGGTTGAAGCCGCGGAAGAACCAGCCGAACAGCGCGTCCATGATGCGCGTCAGGCGGTCCTTCGGCGCGTGATGGTCCTTGAGCAGAAGGGCGGCGAGCGCCGGCGACAGCGTCAGCGAGTTGAAGGCGGAGATCACCGTCGAGATCGCGATGGTCAGCGCGAACTGGCGGTAGAACTGGCCGGTCAACCCGGTGATGAAGGCGAGCGGCACGAAGACGGCAACGAGCACCAGGGCGATCGCAATGATCGGGCCGGAGACTTCCTGCATGGCGCGATAGGTCGCCTGCACCGGCGAGAGGCCCTGGGCGATGTTGCGTTCGACGTTCTCGACGACGACGATCGCGTCGTCGACGACGATGCCGATCGCCAGCACCAGGCCGAAGAGGCTGAGCGCATTGATCGAGAAGCCGAAGACATACATCACCGCGAACGTGCCGACGATCGACACGGGAACCGCGACGAGCGGGATGATCGAGGCGCGCCAGGTCTGCAGGAAAACGATGACGACGAGCACGACCAGCGCGATCGCTTCGAGCAGCGTGTGGACGACCGATTCGATCGACGCCCGGACGAACTGCGTCGTATCGTAGACGATCTCGTAGTCGACGCCTTCCGGCATGGTCTGCTTCAGCTCGGCCATCGCCTTGTGGACGTTTTCGGAAATCTGGATGGCATTCGAGCCCGGCGCCTGGAAGACGCCCATGCCGACAGCCGCCTTGTTGTCGAGCAGCGAGCGCAGCGAATAGTCCGCCGCGCCCATTTCGACGCGGGCGACGTCGCCGAGGCGGGTGATCTCGCCATTGGTGCCCGACTTGAGCACGATATCGGCAAAGTCCTCCGGCGTCCTCAGCCGCCCCTGGGCGTTCACGGAGAGCTGCAGGTCGAGGCCGGCAACGGAGGGCGAGGCGCCGATCACGCCTGCAGCCGCCTGGACGTTCTGTCCGCGGATCGCATTGGCGATGTCACTTGCCGCCAAGCCGCGCTCGGCGGCCTTTTCCGGGTCGATCCAGACGCGCATCGAATAGTCGCCGCCGCCAAAGATCTGCACCTGGCCGACGCCTTCGACGCGTGCCAGCCGATCCTTGACGTTCAGGACGCCGTAGTTGCGCAGGTAGTTGATGTCGTATTGGCCGTTCGGCGAGATCAGGTGCACGACGAGCGTTAGGTCGGGCGAGCTCTTGACGGTCGTCACGCCCAGCCGGCGCACCTCTTCCGGCAGCCGCGGCTCGGCCTGCGAAACGCGGTTCTGCACGAGTTGTTGTGCCTGGTCCGGATCAGTGCCGAGCTCGAAAGTGACGGTCAGCGTCATCAGCCCGTCGGCAGTCGCCTGGCTCTGCATGTAAAGCATGCCTTCGACGCCGTTGATCTGCTCTTCGAGCGGGGTGGCGACGGTCTCGGCGATGACGGACGGATTGGCGCCGGGATATTGCGCGCGCACGACGATCTGCGGCGGCACGACTTCCGGATACTCGGAGATCGGCAGGCCGGTCATGCCGATCAGGCCGGCGACGAAGATCAGCACGGAGAGAACGCCCGCGAAGACCGGGCGGTCGACGAAAAAGCGTGAGAAGTTCATAACGATCCCCCTTTGGGAACTTCAGGCAAAGCGGAGGACGTCCACGGCGGAAATCTCCGCCGCGCGCCCATGCATGCCATTCGAATTGCCTCAGGCGGCCCTGTCCTTCGGAGTGACAGGGCGCGCCGTGCCTATGGTTTTGCGATCGAGGCGGTTGCCTGCTCGGCCGGCTGCGGCGCGACAACGACGCCGGGACGGACGCGCTGCAGGCCGTTGACGACAATGCTTTCGCCGGGCTTCAGGCCGGATTCGACGATCCGCAGGCCGTCAGCCGTCGGTCCGAGGGTGACCTGCCGATACTCGACCTTGTTGTCGGACCCGACGACCAGCACGAATTTCTTGTCCTGGTCGGAGCCGATGGCGCGGTCGCTGATCACCAGCTTCTCGGCCGGCGCAGGGTCACCGATGCGGATGCGGACGAACTGGCCCGAGATCAGCCGGCCGTCGGCATTTTCGAGCGCCGCCCGCACGCGAATGGTACCGGTCGCCGCGTCGACCTCATTGTTGATCAACTGGATATGACCGCTGATCGGCGTGCCCTCGTCGGCGGCGGTGCCGATCTGCACGGGTATTTGCTCGATCGACTCGGCACCGGCCGAAGCGGAAAGCTTGGCGAGTGCCGCCGCGACCACTTCCTCGCTGACGTTGAAGCTCGCATAGATTGGGTCGACAGAGACGAGCGTGGTCAGCACCGGCGAGGCGGAGCCCGCCGCGACAAGGTTGCCGGCCGTGACCTCGAGCCTGCCGACACGCCCGCTGATCGGCGCGCGCACCTCGGTATATTGCAGATCGAGCCGGGCGGATCGCAGTGCCGCTTTCGCCGAACGGACATTCGCCTGCGCCTCGTCATAGGTGCTGAGCCGCTGGTCGACGCCGCTCTGCGGGATGGCGCTGGTGGAAACCAGCTTCCGGCCGCGTTCGAGCTCGGTTTTCGCAAACGCCACCCGCGCCTCCGCCGCCGACACCTCCGCTTCGGCGCGCTCGACGGCCGCCGCATAGGGCTCGGGGTCGATCGTCACGAGCAGGTCGCCCTTTTCGACGAGCGCACCCTCGCGGAAGTGGGCGCTGAGGATCGCGCCGCCGACGCGGGGACGAACCTCGACCCGCTCGATCGCCTCGAGCCGGCCCGAGAAGCTCTCCCAGGTCGTGATCCGGCGCGTCTCCGCCTTGGCGACGGAAACCGGAACGGCGGGAGGCGCCGCGGGGGCTGCTTCGGTTGCGGCATCCGCCTGCAGGCGGGCGGGCAGGCTGAGGAAGACGGCTGCTCCGCCGGTGACGGACAACAGGATGCTGAGGCCGGCACCCCACAGGGCGCGGCGAGTAACGCTCGACGTCATGGTCTCTCCTTGCCGGTTGGGAGCCGGCTCTAAAAATGTCTGCTTACTTCTGTGTGGCCTTCGCTCCCGCCTTCTCGAAGAAGCGGGAGAAAATGCCGGATATGATTTCTTCCTGTTCGGGCCAGCTTTGCTGGGCCGAGACATTGGTCGGGATCCAGGCGGCACGGCCGGGCAGGACGTGGATCTCCACCGGAACGCCGGCTCCGCGAAGGCGCTCGGCATAGGCCTTGGCCTCGTCGCGCATCGGACACTCCTCGCTGGTGACCACAAGGGCCGGAACGAGACCGCCGAGCCGGGTGCAATGGCCGGGCGCCGCGTAAGGGTGGGTCAGGCCGCTGCCTTCGCCGAGATATTGCTGCCAGCCATCGGCGATCGACTGGACCGAGCTCTGCGGACAGAACTTGCGGAACGACGGCGTCGCTAGGCAGGGATCGAGCAGCGGCGAAAGCAGGATCTGGCCCTTGAGGTCGGTCAGAAACTGATCCCGGGCCATCAGCGCCAGGCCGGCGGCGAGGTTGCCGCCCGCCTCCTCGCCGGCGACGAACAGCAGCGACTTCTTGTGCGCAAACTGCGGGCAGCGGCTGCGCATCGAAGCGAGCATGGCATAGGCAGCGTCAAGAGCCGCCGGAAACGGGTTGAGGCAAGCCGACGGATATTCCGGCGAGACGACGACCGCACCGGCAGCGGCGAGTGCTCCGGCGACCTTCTCTCCGGCCGCGACCGAATCTCCCGTGAAGCTTCCGCCGTGCAGATGCAGGACGACCGGCGGCGGCGCAAGCAACGACGCACCCTTGTAGACGCGGGCGCGGCACGAGCCTTGGCCCGTCTGCATCGTCTCTTCGGTAAAATGCGTGTCCATCTCTTGCCTCGACAGTGGGTGAATCCCTAGATGAGGGACAACCCGCGACGGTCACATCCTAACATTGTCTTTCTTCTGGAATAGTCGGTGGGTGCTGATTACACTATTCGGTATTTCGAACAATTGGCTATTGAAAATGGACCAACTTACGGCCATGCGCGTGTTCCTTCGAGTGGTGGAGACCGGCAATTTCACCCGGGCCTCCGCTTCGCTCAACATGCCGAAGGCGACCGTTACCAATCTCATCCAAGGCCTGGAGGCGCATCTTCGCACCAAGCTTCTCAATCGCACGACGCGGCGGGTTCTGGTGACGCCGGACGGTGCGCTCTACTACGAACGCGCCGCGCGCCTGCTCTCTGACATTGACGAACTGGATGGCAGCCTGTCGAGTGCCCAGAGCCTGCCGAAGGGCCGGCTACGCGTCGAGACGGCGAGCGCCTTTGCCAACCTGATCATCATTCCGGCATTGCCCGAATTTCAGGCGAAATACCCGGATATACAAATCGATCTCGGCGTATCGGACCGCACGATCGACTATCTTGCCGAGAACGTCGATTGCGCCATCCGCGGCGGTACCTTGACGGACCAGTCGCTGATCGCCCGGCGCATCACGGAGATGAAGTTCATCACCTGTGCCTCGCGGGAGTTCCTCGAGAGGCACCCTGCGCCGCAACATCCATCCGACCTCGAGAAGAGTTGCTATGCCGTCGGCTACTTCCTGCCTAAGTCGGGGCAGCAAATGCGCTTCCAATTCCGGCGGGGGAACGAGGAGATCGAGGTCGATAGCCGCTATACCGTGGCGGCAAACGAAGCGACGACCTATGTCGCCGCCGCGCGGGCGGGAATGGGCATCATCCAGGCGCCGCATTTCATGGTGCGCGACGATCTCCGCGCCGGTACCATGGTCCCGGTCCTGCCCGATTGGCAGGTCGACCCGATGCCGGTCTATCTGGTCTATCCGCCGAACCGGCATTTGAGCAGCCGGCTGCGCGTCTTTGCCGACTGGGTGGTGAAGGTGGTCGCGCAGTCGCAGCTCGACGGCGTGTAGCCCGAGAATGCGAAATCAGGCCTGCCGGTTCTTGGCGTTGTTGCGCTTGGCTTTAGGCTTGAAACTGCCGCCGGTCTTCTTTGCGTCCGGCTTGCCCTTCTTCTTCGTCCAGGGTTTGTCGTCCCGCTTCTCCGTATGCGCATCCTGCGTGAGGGACGGCTTCCTTTCGAACTTGCGTTTCGGTTCGAAGTCCTTGTGGCTCCGCTCGGACGTAGCCTCTGCCGATCGCGGCCGGCTCTTCGCAAAGTCCGGCTTGTCCTGGCGCGGCTGCGACACGTTCGGGGCGCCCGGCAGCGACTTGACGCGAATGCCCTTTTCCAGCGTCCGGTTCGGGCCGATTGCGGAGAGGAAGCGTTCGGCGCCCTCGGCCGTCAGCTCGACATAGGTTTCCTCCGGCTGCATGCGGATTGCGCCGATGTCGCGCTTCGTAAGCTTGCCGTGGCGGCAGAGCATCGGGATGAGCCAGCGGGGTTCGGCGTTCTGCTTGCGTCCGACGGAGAGCGAAACCCATTGGCCGTCAGTGAAGTCTGCGCGCGGTGCGGGGGCGTCGTCGCCGGTGAAGGCCGGACCGTCGCGGCGGCCTTTCTTCCGGTCGTCGGCAAGCGAGACCTCGGAGAGCTCCTCGGGGGCGGAGCGGCGCGAGCGGAACTGCCGCACGAAGGCGGCCGCCAGCTTCTCGGCGCCATGGCGCGCGATCAGCGCCTCGACGATCGCTTGCTCGTCATCGCGCAGCGCCTCGTCGAAGGCCGCGTCGGCAATCAGACGCTCGTCGTCGCGGCTTGTCACGTCTTCTGCCGACGGCGGCTTTGCCCAGGCAGCGGTGATGCGGGCGCCATCCAGCAGTCGCTCCGCCTTCCGCCGCTGATTGACTGGCACGATCAATGCGCTGACGCCCTTCTGGCCGGCGCGGCCGGTACGGCCGCTGCGGTGCAGCAGCGTCTCCGGATTGGTGGGCAGATCGGCATGGATGACGAGTTCAAGACCCGGCAGGTCGATGCCGCGTGCCGCGACGTCGGTTGCAATGCAGACCCGGGCGCGGCCGTCCCGCATCGCCTGCAGCGCATGGGTGCGCTCGTTCTGGCTGAGCTCGCCGGAGAGCGCGACCACCGAGAAGCCGCGATTGTTGAAGCGGGCCGTCAGGTGGTTCACCGCGGCGCGGGTCGAACAGAAGACGATCGCGTTGCGGGCCTCATAGTAGCGCAGCACGTTGATGATGGCGTTCTCGCGGTCGCTCGGAGCGACGAGAAGCGACCGGTATTCGATGTCGCCGTGCTGCTTCTGTTCGGAGGCGACGCCGATCCGCACCGCGTCGCGCTGATAGTTCTTCGCAAGCGTCGCGATCGAGCGCGGCACGGTCGCCGAGAACATCAGCGTCCGGCGTTCGGCCGGCGATGCCTCGAGAATGAATTCCAGGTCCTCGCGGAAGCCGAGATCGAGCATCTCGTCCGCCTCGTCGAGCACCACGGCGCGGAGCGCCGAGATGTCGAGCGAGTCGCGGCGGATGTGGTCGCAGAGCCGGCCCGGCGTACCGACCACGATATGAGCGCCGCGCTCGAGCGCGCGCCGCTCGCTGCGGATGTCCATGCCGCCGACGCAAGACGCGATCGTCGCCCCGGCAATCTCATAGAGCCATTCGAGCTCGCGCTTCACCTGCAAGGCCAGTTCGCGCGTCGGGGCGATGACGAGCGCCAGCGGCGCCTCCGGCGTGCCGAATTGCCTTGCCGTCCCGAGAAGCGTCGGCGCCAGCGCCAAGCCAAAGGCGACGGTCTTGCCCGAGCCGGTCTGGGCCGAAACCAGCGCGTCGGCGCCGTCGAGCGCCGGGTCGAGCATCGCCTTTTGAACCGGTGTCAGGGTGTTGTAACCGCGTTTCGCCAACGCCTCGGCGATCGCCGGTGCGATCCCTTCAAATTCTGTCATCTCTCGTCTTTCGGAGTTCGGTTCGCGCCGGTAGACGAGCGGACCTCGATCAGGTCGTCATCGGGCGTCGATAGCCGCGGGCAACACGTCGCGGCCCAGTTCATTGCCGCGCTACATACGCGCTGGGGCAAGGAATGTACAGTGGCCGATGGTCAACGCCTCGGACCGTTGCGGCGCCCGCCAAACTCGTTGGCGCCTTTCGCGCCCGGCCAGAGACAGAGCGCGATGAAGACGATCGGGCTCAGCACCGGGATGAACAGGCAGAGCGCGAGCGGGCCCGGATAGCCGATATCGTGCAGCCGCTTGATCGCCAGCATGGCGATCGAAACGGTCGAGGCGATGCCGGAGCCGATCATCGCCAGTGTCCAGAGCGCCAGTGCCGCATCCTGGTCCTCGTATTTCAGCATCTGCATCAGGATGATGCCGCCGACCACGAACCAGAAAAGCCAGGAGAGGAAAAAGGGCAGGCGGCCGATCCGGCCGGAGGGGCTGAAGAACAGCCAGGTCATGCTCGGCTGCCGCCCCTCCTCGGCCATGATCAATCCCGGAGCAGTTCGTTGATGCCGGTCTTGGACCGGGTCTTCTCGTCGACCCGCTTGACGATGACGGCGCAGTAGAGGTTCGGCGCGGGCTGGCCGTTGGCCATGCTCGAGCCGGACGGCATGGAGCCGGCGACGACGACGGAATAGGGCGGCACTTCGCCATACATCACTTCGCCGGTGGCGCGGTCGACGATCTTCGTCGACTTGCCGATGAAGACGCCCATGCCGAGAACCGAGCCCTCGCGGACGATGCAGCCTTCGACGACCTCGGAGCGGGCGCCGATGAAGCAATTGTCCTCGATGATGGTCGGGCCGGCCTGCATCGGCTCCAGCACGCCGCCGATGCCGACGCCGCCGGAAAGATGCACGTTCTTGCCGATCTGCGCGCAGGAGCCGACGGTCGCCCAGGTGTCGACCATCGTTCCCTCGCCGACATAGGCGCCGAGATTGACGAAGGAGGGCATCAGGACCGCATTGGGGGCGATATAGGCGGAACGTCGCACGACGCAGTTCGGCACGGCTCGGAAGCCGGCCTTCTCGAACTCGTTGACGCTCCAGCCGTCAAATTTGGAGGGCACCTTGTCCCACCAGACCGACTCGCCCGGTCCGCCCTTGACGAGCTCCATCGGGTTCAGCCGGAAGGAGAGCAGTACGGCCTTCTTGAGCCACTGGTTGACGGTCCAGGTGCCGTCGGCGCCGCGCTCGGCGACGCGTACCTTGCCGCCGTCGAGCAGGTTCAGCGCAGCCTCCACTGCGTTGCGGATCGGTCCGCGCGTGCTTGTGCTGACGGCCTCGCGATCATCAAAGGCGGTCTCGATCGTCTGCGACAGGGAGGCGAGGTCGTGGTTCGTCATCGGATTTCCTTAGGTTCGCGTTGTCCAGCAAGCTCTACTGCATAATTCCTCGAATCGGAACCGATTAAAGGACGGAAGTGGCCGGCGATTCAGAGGGACGCGGCCACCCTTGACGCCGAAGAAAGGACATCCTTGCGGCGCCCGGATCCGAAAAGTTGAAGGGCTTTTCGGCCCGCTCTCCGAACGGGGGACTTGGCAAGCCCGCCCGTTTCCGGCAGAGAGACGCACTTATGGCTGAAAAGCATGAAAGGACATGTCCGGACGAGGTGCCGGCTGTTCGGAACACGACGGGACAAGGACATATGGGACGCATGAAGAAGCGCAGTTTGCGCGGCAAGGGCGGAGTCTGGGACCCGCTGGCAGACAGCTCGCAAAGCAGGCAGCGCGCCTCGACCGTTCCGCTGACGCCCCAATCGGCCTCTCCGACCTATCGGCTTGCCTATATCGACGATGATTTCCTGTGCCGCGAGGAGCTCAGGCCGGTGCGCCTGCAACTCGAGCTCCTGAAAACGGAGATGATGCTCGAGGAACGCGGCATCAACTCGACCGTCGTCATGTTCGGCGGCGCGCGCATTCCGGAACCGGGCGGCGAGGCCTGGGCCGCCAAGAACGAGACGCAGCGCAAGAACCTGGAAGCCGCTTCGGTTTACTACGACGAGGCCCGCAAGTTCGCGCGGCTCTGTTCCGAGCAGTCCGCCAAGCTCGGCCACAAGGAATATGTGATCGTCACCGGCGGCGGTCCCGGCGTCATGGAGGCCGGAAACCGCGGTGCCGCGGATGTCGGCGCACCGTCGATCGGCCTCAATATCGTTCTGCCGCACGAGCAGGCGCCGAACAGCTACGTCACGCCGGAACTGTCCTTCAACTTCCACTATTTCGCCATCCGCAAGATGCATTTTCTGCTGCGCGCCAAGGCGGTGGCGGTCTTCCCGGGCGGCTTCGGCACGCTCGACGAGCTGTTCGAGACCATGACGCTGATGCAGACCGGACGCTTGGCACTCGTGCCGCTCGTTCTCTTCGGCGAGAAGTTCTGGCGCTCGATCATCAATTTCGAGGCACTCGCCGAATTCGGCACGATCGCCCCGAACGATATCGACCTCTTGCATTTCGTCGAAACCGCCGAAGAGGCGTGGCAGATCATTGCTCGCTTCTACGAATCGGTGGATCCCCATGCCGTGCCGATGGCGTCGGGCAGGCGGTAGGGTTCGGGGCGGGCGCTTAGTCCGCCGCGACCACGCGGCGCAGGAAGCCGGCGAGATCCTCGGTGACGAAATCGATCTGCTCGTCGGCGTCGCTGGAGGTCTCCCAGGCTTCCGCAAATTCATATTCGAGATTGCGCGGCACCAAGAGGATGGTCTTCATCCCGAGCGCCTTCGGCACCAGCAGGTTGCGCGGCAGGTCCTCGAACATCGCCGCATGGTGCGTGTCGACGCGGTGCAGGCTCATGAACTTGTCGTAGGTATCGCCAGCCGGCTTCGGCAGATAGCCGGCGGCGACGATGTCGAAAATGTCGTCGAAATGGTCGAGGATGCCGAGCGCACGCGCCGTCATCTGCGCATGCGCGACGCTGCCATTGGTGAAGATGAACTTGCGGCCGGGGAGAGCCTTGATCGCCTCGCCGAGATCGGGATTTGCCGGCACTACGCTGTAGTCGATCGCATGCGCCCGTTCGAGAAAATCGTTCGGATCGATGCCGTGATGGAGCATCAGCCCCTGCAGGGTCGTGCCGTGATCGCGGTAGTATTCCTTCTGCAGCTTCTTCGCTTCCGACGGCTCGAGCGACAGAAGTTCGGCCACATAGGCCGTCATGTTGCGGTCGATCTGCGCGAAGAGATTGACGTGATGCGGGTAGAGCGTGTTGTCGAGATCGAAGACCCACTCGGTGACATGGGCGAATTCGGCGTGGGTCGGCAGGCGGTCGAGCTTTTTCATGAGCGGGTTATGACATGGGTATGGGCGGCGGCAAACGAGAAAATGCACCCCCCCCGCTACGGAGGCCATCCTGCCGCCGCGCATATTTCTACTTTGAATTGTCAAGACGGCATGGCATTTTCCGGCTGGCGCGGTTTTCGCCCGGGGGATGCAGGTGCCGATGTCGGACGAACTGTTCTATCTGCTGTTCCTGTTCGGATTCTACGCCACGACGGTCGTTACCTATTTTGCCCTTGGCTACGGCCTGACCTGGGTCAACGGCCGCAATCCTGAGCGGAAGATTCAGAAGGGACGCGGTTCCGACAGACGCCGCAAGGCTGAAATCCGCCAGAGTCTGGCGTCGATGTTCAGCGCCTGCCTGCCGCTGACGATAGGCCTCTATGCCCAGCAAAGGGGCTGGGCGCCAGCGCCCTGGGCCTTCAGCTGGTGGACGGCGGTGCCGCTCTTCGTCCTGTGCATGTTTCTCTACGATACCTGGTTCTATTTCATGCACCGGCTGCTGCACACCAAGTGGCTCTATCCCCTGCACGCACTCCATCATAAGAGTGTCGCACCAACGATCTGGAGCACCTATTCGGAGGATGTTCTCGACAACCTTCTATTGCAGGGCTTTTCAGCCGCCATCGTTTTCGTCGTCCCCTTTCCACCGGCAATTCTCATCGGGCAAAGACTGTTCGAGCATTTCAACGGCATGTTCGGGCACTGTGGCTTCGAGTATTTCGCCTCATCGACGACGCGTTATCCGTCCCCTCTGTTGTCCACGACTTTCCATGACCAGCATCATTCCGGGTTCCGGTACAACTACGGCAACTATTTCTCGTTCTGGGATCGCGTGCTGGGCACGATCTCGCCGAACTACGACCAGCGCGTGAAGACGTTCGAGCAGGAGGAGCCGCCGCTCGTACTCAGTCAGGCCATTCACCTGGCGGAGGTTCAGGAAAAGGCGGACTGAAACGCCGTGGCTACGGAGTTCTTGGCAATGTCCGGACCTGCGTGCTAGCTCGCAGCCATGGAAACCTGGGTTCTCATCACCGTCGGCGCGGCCTTTCTGCAGAATATCCGCTCCTCCATGCAGAAGCACCTGAAGGGCGCCATGGGCACGACCGGCGCCACCTTCGTGCGCTTTGGCTTCGGCTTGCCCTTCGCGCTCCTCTATCTCCTCCTGCTCTGGCACGTTTCGGGCCACCCTCTGCCGGTGCCGAACGGCTCCTTCTTTCTCTGGGCGATCATCGGCGGCCTGGCACAAATCGCCGCGACGTTCCTGCTCGTTCACCTGTTCTCCTTCCGCAACTTCGCGGTCGGCACCGCCTATTCCCGTACCGAGCCGGCCCAGGCAGCGCTTTTCGGGCTGATCTTCCTCGGCGAAGGGGCAAGCCGGGGAACGCTGGTGGCGATCGCAATTTCGGTGGTCGGGGTCATGCTGATCTCCGTTGCCCGCACGACGCTCAGCGCCCGTTCGCTGCTGACCTCGGTCTTCAGCCGCACTGCGGCGATCGGCCTCTTCTCCGGCACCTTCTTCGGTCTCTCGGCGGTGGCCTACCGTTCGGCCTCGCTGGCACTCGCACCCAGCCTGCCGGCGCCGGACTACATGATGCAGGCGAGCTTCACGCTCGGTTTCGTCATCCTGCTGCAGTCCGTCGTTATGCTCCTTTGGATCGTCGCCCGCGAACCGGACGAGTTGAAGCGGATCGGCGCCGCCTGGAAGCCCGCCTTCATCGTCGGCTTCGTCGGCGCCTCGGCGTCATTCGGCTGGTTCATGGCGATGACGCTGCAGCAGGCGGCGATCGTCAAGGTGGTGGCGCAGGTCGAGATGCTTTTCACCTTCGCTTCGTCCTTCTTCGTCTTCCGCGAATGGATCAACCGGCTCGAACTCGTCGGCTGCCTGCTAATCGTGCTCGGCGTCGTGATGCTGCTCGTGCTCTAAGCGGCGCATTCCCGATGTAGAATAAGCGCCCGAATTTCGGCGGACGGTTCAATCATAGGGTGCTACAACGCGGCATGCTTTTCGATTTGCCGAACGACGACATCCTTTACGACGCGCTGTTGGCCCGCAGTTGCGACTATGAGGGCCAGGCCTTCGCCTGCGTGAAGAGCACCGGCATCTTCTGTCGGCTCTCCTGCCCGGCCCGCAAGCCGAAGCGGGAAAACACCCTGTTTTTCGACAGCATCGCGGCCTGCGTCAATTCGGGTTTCAGGCCCTGCGAGCGATGCCGGCCGCTGGAGCAGGCTGCCGGCAAGGAGCCACTCGTCGAACAATTGCTGAAGCTCCTCGACCGCCATCCGGACCGTCGCTGGACCGAGGACGACCTTGTGCGGCGCGGTCTCGATCCGTCGACCGTCCGCCGCGCCTTCAAGCGAAGCTTCGGCGTGACCTTTCTCGACCTCGCCCGTCAGCGGCGCATGGGGGAGGCTGCGCGGCAGCTTTCCGCCGGGGCCAGCGTCATCGCGGCGCAGGTTGATGCGGGCTACGAGTCGCCAAGCGGCTTCCGCGCTGCCTTCGCGCGGCTGATCGGCGAAGCACCGGCGAAGGCGCAGGGCCGTGCACTGCTCTTTGCCGACTGGATCGACACACCGCTCGGGCCGATGGTAGCGGTCGCCGACCAGACGCACCTGCACTTGCTCGAGTTTCACGATCGCAAGGCTTTGCCCGCCGAGATGGAGAGGCTGAAGCGAACGGCGCGATCGGCCGTCGTGCCAGGGAGGACGCCGCCAATCGAGCGGATCGAGACGGAACTCAAGGCCTATTTCGCCGGCCTGTCCGGTGAATTTCTGACGCCGCTCGCTCTCGACGGCAGCGCTTTCGAGCGGCAGGTATGGGCGAGGCTCATGCAAATTCCAATCGGCGAGACGCGATCTTATAGCGACATTGCCCGGGAAGTCGGTACCATCGAGGCGGTCCGCGCCGTGGCGAGAGCCAATGGTGCCAACCGCATCGCGATCGTCGTCCCCTGCCATCGCTGCATCGGCGCGGACGGATCGCTGACGGGATACGGTGGCGGCCTCGAGCGAAAGCAGTGGCTGCTTCGGCATGAAGGAAAAATGAGACCTGTCGGACTGTTTACGGAGGAGATGCGATGAACCAGGAGGAAAGGGCGCGTGCCTTTCAGGCGCTGCACCGCAAGGGCGATCCGATCGTTCTTTACAATATCTGGGATGCGGGCAGTGCCCATTGCGTGGCCGAGGCCGGCGCCAAGGCGTTGGCCACGGGGAGCTGGTCGGTGGCGGCCGCGCATGGTTTCGGCGACGGGCAGAAGATCCCGCTGCAATTGCTGGTCGAGATCGCCCGCGAGATTGTCGCGGCGACCGACCTGCCGCTGTCGGTCGATTTCGAAGGCGCCTATTCGGAGGACCCGGCCCAAGGTGCGGCCAATGTGGCGCAACTGATCGATGCCGGCGCGATCGGCATCAATTTCGAGGATCAGGTCGTCGGCAAGGGCGGGGTTCACTCGGCCGACAAGCAGGCGGCCCGCATCCGGGCGATCCGCGACATGGCGGAACGCCAGAACGTCCCGCTCTTCATCAATGCCCGCACCGACCTGTTCCTGCAGGAAAACGATACGACGCGCCACGCGGATTTGCTGGACGCTGCGATCGCTCGCGCCAACGCCTATGCCGAAGCGGGGGCGAGCGGCTTCTTCGCGCCGTGGCTCGTCGATATCAACCTGATCGGCGAGCTTTGCGCTGCCTCGCCGTTGCCGGTGAACGTGATGATGCGGCCCGGCGCGCCGGACCTCGCAACGCTTGCCGCCGCCGGCGTCTCGCGAGTCAGCTACGGGCCGTTTCCCTACCGGGCGATGATCGCCTGGCTGCGCGGCGAGGCGGAGAAGGTGTATGGGGGCGCTGGGAAGTAGGTCGGGGCGGAAGCGCTCGTAACGGGGAACTGCCCCTCATCCGACCTTCTCCCCGCAAGCGGGGCGAAGGGTATGCCGCGCCGCCTCAGTTCCCTCTCTCCGCGCGCGGGGAGAGGGTTGGTCCTCGGGTTAAACCCGTGGAGAGGTGCAATTTTCGGGAGTCGGCCGCCTTACGGCACGATCAGCGTGCCGGCGCCGCGTTCGGTGAAGATTTCCAAGAGCACGGAATGGGCGGTCTTGCCGTTGAGGATGACGACGCCCTGGACGCCGGCCTTGATAGCTTCCATGCAGGTCTCGACCTTGGGGATCATGCCGCCGGAAATGGTGCCGTCGGCGATCAGCGCGTGTGCCTGGGCGACCGAAAGCTCCTTGATGAGATTGCCCTGCTTGTCGAGAACCCCCGGAACGTCGGTCAGGAACAGGAGGCGCGTCGCGTTGAGCGCGCCGGCAATCGCGCCGGCGAAGGTGTCGGCGTTGATGTTGTAGGTATGGCCGTCGCGGCCCGGAGCGACCGGCGCGATCACCGGGATCATTTCCGAGCGCGCCAAGAGATCGAGAAGCGTGCGGTCCACTTCGACCACCTCGCCGACGAAGCCGAGATCGAGGATGCGTTCGATATTGGAATCCGGGTCCTTGATGGTCTTGCGCGCCTTTTCCGCAAAGACCATGTTGCCATCCTTGCCGCAAAGGCCGATCGCCCATTCGCCGGTCTGGTTGATGAGTGCGACGATTTCCTTGTTGATCGAGCCGGCGAGCACCATCTCGACAATCTCGACGGTCTTCTCGTCGGTGACGCGCAGCCCGCCCTCGAATTTCGATTCGATGCCCATCTTGTTGAGCATGGCGCCGATCTGCGGGCCGCCCCCGTGGACGACGATCGGGTTGACGCCGGACTGCTTCAGAAGCGCGATGTCGCTGGCGAAGGCGCGGCCGAGCTCGGGATTGCCCATGGCATGGCCGCCATATTTGACGACGATCGTTTTGTTCTCGTAGCGCTGCATATAGGGCAGGGCCTGGGCGAGCAGGCGTGCCTGGATTTCACTTTCTGATGCGGACATGGCGGACCCTCGAAAAATACCGGCTGCTGTTTAGCGCATGTTTCCCGCTGATGGAATGATCCGGGCGCAACATAAGTCGCTGAAGATTGGCGCCGATCCGTGGCGAAAAACCGGTCGCCTGCACGATTGACGAGATTTGTGATTTGACCGATCCTGCTACGTCTACGGTGAAATCTCTCGAATCTGAGAGAACATGGAAAGATGACCACGCAGAAGCCCGAGAGCGGGGATTCTCGCCGCGATGAGGTAATCGCCGGGGAATACGTGTTGGGCGTCCTGTCCGCCGAGGACCGCCGCAAGGTCGAAGCGCGCATGGCGACGGACAGCGATTTTGCGGCAATGGTTCTCCGCTGGCGCAACAATCTCGCGACGTTCGATACGGCCTACGAAACGATCGCGCAGACCCGCGCCTTGCCTGCCGCCGAACATCGGGCATTCGAGGTTCCGGCGGGGACCGGCGCTTCCATCGGATTGTGGAACTCCTTGTCGTTCTGGCGCAGCCTCGCCATTGCCTCGCTGGCGGCCGTCGCGGTACTAATGATCTCCCTGGCGGGGCTATTCGGCGGCGGATCTGGCAGTCGGCCATTGGTGATCGAGCTTTCGGGTGAGGGCAATGCGATCGGTCTCGTCGCAACGTTCGATATCGGCTCCGGGCGGTTGCGCCTGACGCCGGTTGCGGCAGGTGGAGACGGGGAAAAATCCCTCGAATTCTGGCTGCTGCGGGGCGATGATCCGGCGATCTCCCTCGGCGTGCTGCCGCAGTCCGGCGAAGGCGAGTTCCGGGTTCCTCCAGCCATGCGGACGAAGGTCACCGAAGGCTCGACCCTTGCCGTCAGCCTCGAGCCGCGCGGCGGTTCACCGACCGGTTTGCCCAGCGGCGCGTTCCTCGCCCGCGGCACGGCCGGCTATCGCTGACCTCGCGAGACATGCCGGAGTTTCATCCTCCTGCTGCGCGGCCATTCCCGCGGGCGATCGCTCGCGGGGGAAAGGGCGAGGCGTAGCCGCTCTGCTCCTCGCGAGGGACCGGCTGGCTCGGGAAGGACCCCTGTCGCCGGCGAGTTAGAAGGTCCCCGCCTGCGGCGACGGCGTCTGCGCTTCGGAAAGGGCGGCCTGCAGCTTCTGCTCCTGCTCCGGCGAGAGCGAGGTCTTCAATACGCGGCCGCGAAGCCCCGAGAGTTCGGCCAGAACCTTCTCGGGCTGCACCTTGCGCACCAGGATGAAAAGGGCCGACGAGTTGTTCGGGATCGTGCTGCCGAGCGACTTGATGAACTCGTCGTCGATGCCGTAGTCGGCAAGTGAACCCGAGAGGGCTCCGGCCCCCGCTCCGAGCGCGCCGCCGATGGCGAAGCCGGCGAGCGGGTTCAGGAATAGCAAGCCAACCAGCCCACCCCAGAGCGAGCCTGACAGAAGACCCGAGGCGGCCCCGACGGTGGTGAGATTGAGGCTCTGCTTCAGATGCACCTTGCCTTCGGCGTCGCGCACCACGACGACCGCATCTTCCAGATCGATCAGATATTCCTTCTTCAGGCTGTGGAGCTTGAGGAGAACCCGGTCGGCCTCCTCCGGCGAGTCGAAACCTATGACAATCAAGTCGGACATCTCTCTCTCCTCTGACCTTGAGTCGACGAACGCTGTCGTCGCGAGCAGGAGATAGAGCAGCGGGCGTATCCGGGTAGTGACTGGTCTAAAGAGTTGCGGCGAAACTCTGGTTTCGCAGCACCGGACCGCCCGGCGCTGCAGCCGGCCTCAGCGCAGGACGGCGTACTCGATCGCCGCGCGCAATTCCTCGATCCCGGCGCCCTTTTCCGAGGAGGTCGACAGCACCTCCGGATAGGCGGCCGGCCGCTTCTTGATCTTGTCGAGCGTTTCGGCGATCAGCCGCGGCACGCCGGCTGCCTTGATCTTGTCGGTCTTGGTCAAGACGATCTGATAGGAGACCGCCGCCTTGTCGAGCAGCGCCAGCACCTCTTCGTCGTTCTTCTTGATGCCGTGGCGGGCGTCGATCAGCACATAGACGCGCTTCAGCGTCGAGCGGCCGCGCAGATAGTCGAAGACCAGCTTCGTCCAGGCATCGACCTGTTCCTTCGGCGCCTGGGCGTAGCCGTAGCCCGGCATGTCGACGAGCGCCATCGGCGGCAGGTCATCGGCCTCGCCGGAATAGCCGTCCGGCACGAAATAGTTGAGTTCCTGCGTGCGCCCCGGCGTGTTGGAGGTGCGGGCGAGCCCCTTGTGTCCGACGAGGGCATTGATCAGCGAGGACTTGCCGACATTCGAGCGTCCGGCAAAGGCAATCTCGGTCGGCCCCTCCGGTGGTAGGAACTTCATGGCGGGAACGCCGCGGATGAAGATCCACGGCCGGCCGAACAGCGGCTTGTCGTCTTTCGTTCTGGTTTCGGCCATCGGCACGGTCCTTCATCGAGAAAGCGCATGGCTTCCCGGTTTTGCCCGTGGATGTCAAGGCGTCGGCGTTCGGACTGGCCGCCTGGGACCGTTCTGCTGGCGTCGGAACTCGTTGAACAGATAGGCAAGCAGCGCCACGAAGATGAATGTGCCGCCGATGATCGTCCGGCCGCTCGGCACCTCGCCATGAATGATGGCGACCCAGACGGGGCCGAGCACGGTTTCGGCCGTGCCGAGCAGGGCGGCAAGCGCCGACGGCACCAGCCGGGCACCGGTGACGAAGAGTGCCATGCCAAGCCCGAGATTGAAGGCGCCGAAGGCGAAAAGCAGGGCGAGCTCGCCCGACGTCACCGCAAGGCCGGACGACTGGCTTGCCGCAATGGCGCTGGCGGCAAAGCAGCCGAAGCAGGTCGCCGGCGTCATCCGCACATGCGGGTAGCGACGGGTGATCACGGTTGCAAACGCGAAGACGACGGGGATGAGCAGCGCGAGCGCATCGCCAACCGGCGAGACGGCCCCGGTCAGGCTCTCCGACACCATGATTGCGACGCCAAAGATCACAGCGCCGATTGCACCCCAGGTGAAACGCGATACCCGTTCACGAAACAGGACCCAGCTTATCAGCGCGGCGAACAAGGGCACTCCGGCGCCGAGCAGAACGACATTGGCGATCGTGGTGTAGGAAATGGCGATGATGAAGGAGGTCGAGGCAGTCGTGAAGCACAGGCCAACGGCAATGCCCTGCCAGCCCATGCCCCTGAAGAGCGACAGAGTGCCGCGCGGTCCGTCGCGAACCAGCATGAAGGTGAGCAGGAAGAGACCGGCAAACAGGCAGCGCCAGAAGACAATCGTCCAGCTATCGGGAATATCGAGGAAGCGCGCGATGGCGCCGCCGAAGCTCCAAAAGAAGGCCGAGCCGAAGACGAGCAGGGCGCCAAGCTTTTCGTTGGCGGCGAAGGGGGTGGAGGTGGCCGACGGGTCCGTCATGGTAAATTATCCCGAAGCATTGGCGCAGTAATTGGAGTAGCGCCTGATGCCCGTGCAGCGCGCCCGCGTCAACGCTATTCAGTGTCGCGATGGCGCCCAAACGAAAAGCCCCGGACTTTGACGTCCGGGGCTTCGTGATCGCTGCGCCTGCCGGCTATTCCGCCGGCTTCGGCTTCTTGGCGAACATTCCCTTCAGATTGTCGAAGAGCTCGATCTTCACGCCCTGGCGCTTCATGATGATTCCCTGCTGGAGGATCGACAGGGTGTTGTTCCAGGCCCAGTAGATCACCAGACCCGCCGGGAAGGACGCCAGCATGAAGGTGAAGACGAGCGGCATCCAGGTGAATAGCATCGCCTGGGTCGGGTCCGGCGGCGTCGGGTTCATGCGCATCTGCAGGAACATGGTGATACCCATGACGATCGGCCAGATGCCGAGGTGCAGGAAGGCCGGCCCGTCGAAGGGCAACAGGCCGAAGAGATTGACGATCGTCGTCGGATCGGGGGCGGAGAGATCCCGGATCCAGCCGAAGAACGGCGCGTGACGCATCTCGATCGTCACGTAGATCACCTTGTAGAGCGCGAAGAACACTGGAATCTGGATGACGATCGGCCAGCAGCCCGCCAGCGGGTTGATCTTCTCGTCCTTGTAGAGCTGCATCATCGCCTGCTGCAGCCCCATGCGGTCGTCGCCGAACTTCTTCTTCAGCTCCTCCATCTTAGGCTGAACCTTCTTCATGTTCGCCATAGACGCATATTGCTTGTTGGCGAGAGGGAAGAAGATCAGCTTGACGACGATCGTGGTGATCAGGATCGCGATGCCGAAGTTGCCGAACAGACGGAAGAAGAAGTCCATCATTTTGAACATCGGCTTGGTGATGAAGTAGAACCAGCCCCAGTCGATCAGCTTGTCGAAATTGGGGATCGCGTAGGCAACTTCATAATTGTCCACGACCGGGACTTCCTTGGCGCCGGCGAAGACAAGGTTCTTGACCTCCGCGGACTGCCCCGGCGCGACGGTGATCGCATCGCTCTTATAGTCGCTCTGGTAACGGGGGCGGCCATCGGCGAAGTGAGAGAAGCGGATGTCGAAGGGCGTCTCCTGCGGCGGGACGATCGTCGCGGCCCAGTACTTGTCGGTGATGCCGAGCCAGCCGCCCGTTGATTTTCCCGGTTCGACCGGCTGGTCGTCCTCGACCTTCGAATAGCCGACTTCCTGCAGGCCGTTTTCGCCGGCGACCCCGATGAAGCCCTCGTGCAGCACGTAGATGCTCGGCGTGGTCGGTTTGTTGAAGCGCGTCACGCGGCCGTAGGAGGAAAGCGAGACCGGGGCGGAGCCCGCGTTCTTGATGCTGTCGACGACCTGGAACATATAGCGATCGTCGACCGAGATGGTCCGCGCGAAGGTGATGCCCTTGTCGTTGGTGTAGGTGAGCGTGACGGGCGTTGCCGGCGTCAGCTTGTCGCCGCCCGAAAGCGTCCAGACTGTCTGCGGGCCCGGCACCGATCCGCTCGCGTCGCTGCCGATATAGCCGATCTCGGTGAAATAGCCGTCGGCGGTCTCTGCCGGACTGAAAAGGGTGATGACCGGGCTCTTCGGGTCGACTGTCTCGCGGTACCCCTTGAGCTTCAGGTCGTCGAAACGGGCGCCGGTCAGGTTGATGGAGCCGGAAAGCGCCGGCGTGTCGATCGCCACGCGTGCAGACTTGGCGACCGCCTGCTCGCGGCTTTCGCCGGGGACCGCGCCGCCGGGCAGTGCCTGGCCGGGTGCGGCTTGCTGGCCGCCCTGCTGCGGCTGCGCCTGCTGCGTCTGCTGGGCTTTTTCCGCAGCGATCCGGTCCTTTTCCATCCGTGGATTGACATAGAAGAACTGCCAAGCGACGAGGATCAGCACCGAGAGCGCTATCGCCACGAAATAATTGCGGTTGTTTTCCATCATGGTTTCCTGGAACCGGCCGGCGGCCGTTTCGGTTTCGGCTTGTTTTCGATGCGATCCTTGAGCGCCCGGGTCAATGCGTCGAAAGGTGCATTCAGGAGATCGCGTCGGGCGACAATCACATAGTCGTGTCCGGGTTTCATTGCAAACCCGGCGGACAGCCGCACGGCTTCTTTGAGGCGTCGGCGCATGCGGTTTCGCTCGACGGCGTTGCCGTGTTTTTTGGTGACGGTGAAGCCGACGCGGGCTTCGCTTTCCGGATCGTTCCGGTCAAGCACTTCAAGGAGAAAGTGCGGCCCTTTTCGGGCTTCTCCCGTCCTGACCGCCAAAAACTGCGGACGGCTTTTCAGCCGTCCGACAGTGGTCTTGTCTTTTTCTGACGTCATGTGCCCAAACAATGCTTTCGGGCAGCTTCGGCTCAGGCCGAAAGACGCTTGCGGCCACGAGCCCGGCGGGCTGCGAGGACCTTCTGGCCACCCTTGGTGGACATGCGTGCACGGAAGCCGTGACGGCGCTTGCGAACAAGCTTGGATGGTTGGTAGGTACGCTTCATTTATTTAATACCGCGGTGTGCGGCCCTTCTTGGGTTTGCAATTTGCAAGAGCGTTTACGTTACCGGGCATGGCTCCGCTTTCGCGCGGCTTGACCGGACGTGCGCGGCTTATAAGGACAAATGTGCGGCAAAGTCAATTCCCGCGACTTTTTCCCTCCGCGCAAGGCCGAGACAGAAGGCGATATCGGTCAGGGAAACGCATCGTTCCGGCACATTTCATGAAATGCTGAGGCCTTTGTTAACCTCATGTATTTTAGAATTTACTGAAACGTGTATGCCGCATACCAATGCTCGTTAAGGGTGAGTGGCGGCGGCGAGGGGAGCAGGAAATGAGAATTCGCGGAAAGATCTACCTGATCGTCGGCATCATGGGCCTGCTGGCGATCGCCATCACCGGCATGTCGCTGATGATCGTATCCAGATACAACGACGAACTTGAGCAACTCCAGAACGCGTCCGAACGGAGCTTCAAGGGCGAGCGGCTCAATCGTCTGGTCACCGCCGTGGTGATGGAGTCGCGCGGCGTCTACGCCGCACCGACGATCGAGAAGGCAACCCCTTTCGCCGAAGGCATCATCAAGAACCTCGACAAGATCGACGCGCTGCTAAAGGATTGGCGCCCGCTGGTTCCGGCCGACAAGCTGCCGGCCTTCGATGCGGTCGCCAAGCGGGCCGGGGAATTCAAGACGTTCCGCACCGAAACCGCGCGGCTCGGCCGGGAGGTCTCGCCGCAGGCCGCCAACGAGCAGGGCAACAACGAGGCGAACCGCGCCAACCGCAAGGCTTTCCAGGCGGAGATCGACGTCGTCGTCGACGCCGACCGTGAGTCGCTTCAAGCCATCAACGATGAGATCGCCGCCTTCGAAGACGCCGTCGTTCTCGTCCTCCTCGGCATGGCCGGCCTCGGCATGGCTGCCGGCATAGGGGCGGCCTTCTATGTCGGCACCAATCATCTCAGCCGGCCGATCGTCGACCTGACCGGCCGGATGAAGCTGCTGGCCGGCGGCGACCTCTTGGTCGATGTGCCCTTTGCCGGGCGCAAGGACGAGATCGGCGACATGGCCGCGGCCGTCGAAGTCTTCAAGCAGAACGGGCTCGCCGTGCGCGAGTTGAATGCCCAGGAAGCGGCGCTGCGCGAAAAGAGCGCCGACCTCCAGTCGAGCATCGGCATCGTCGTTGCGGCCGCGGCCGCCGGCGACTTCGCCCAGCGCATCGGCAAGGATTACGACAACGACGATCTGAACCGCTTCGCCGCCAGCGTCAACGAGCTCGTCGGCAGCGTCGACAGCGGTATCGCCGAAACGCGTCGGGTGATCGCGAGCCTTGCCGCCGGCGATCTGACGCAGAGCATGGACGGCCGCTTCCAGGGCGCCTTCGCCGAACTGCAGAGGAATGTCAACGAGACGTTCTCGACGTTGCAGAAGACGATGCGCGAGGTGCGTTCGGCGACGGATTCGATCAACGGCAACGCGTCCGAGTTGCGCTCGGCAGCCGACGACCTGTCGAAGCGGACCGAGCAGCAGGCGGCCGCGCTGGAGGAGACCTCCGCCGCCCTCGACGAGATCACCGCGGCGGTGAAGAGTTCGACCGAGCGAGCGCATGAAGCAACGGTCATGGTCACAGAAGCGAAGGAAAATGCCGCCGAATCCGCGTCGGTCGTGCGCAACGCCATCGAGGCGATGGGGCGCATCGAGCAGGCCTCGAGCGAGATCGGCCAGATCACCAACGTCATCGACGAGATCGCCTTCCAGACAAACCTGCTGGCGCTGAACGCGGGCGTCGAAGCGGCCCGGGCAGGGGACGCCGGTAAGGGGTTTGCGGTCGTCGCGCAGGAAGTCCGCGAACTCGCCCAACGCGCCGCCAGCGCCGCCAAGGATATCAAGGCGCTCATCTCGAAATCCGGCAGCGAGGTGGCCACCGGCGTCAAGCTGGTGCAGGCGACCGGCGCCGCGCTCGGCGAGATCGAGACGCGGGTGCTGAAGATCAACGACCACATCCATTCGATCGCTACCGCCGCGCGCGAGCAGTCGACAGGGCTCGGCGAGGTGAGCACCGCCGTCAACCAGATGGACCAGGTGACGCAACGCAACGCCGCCATGGTCGAGGAGGCGAATGCGGCGACGCACAAGCTCTCCGCCGAAGCGAACGGTCTCGCGACGCTCATCACCTATTTCAAGGTCGAGCGCGAGCCGACGCGTGCAGCGACCGCGGCCAGGGAGACCAGCCGTCCCGTCGCTTCGCCGGCCCGCCGCATGATGGGAACCGTCGCCCGCGCCTTCGGCGGCGGCTCGGCCGCTGCCGCCCGCAGCGAATGGGAAGAATTCTAAGTCTCGGTTCGGCAGACTCGAGCAATCTCAAGGAGCCCGCGTCTCACGGCAAAGTGAGTTGTCACGGCCGCCCTTTCACGATGACGTTTGAGGGCGCGACCATTCTTTACTGGTCTGCAGCGCGAAGTCCTTTTAAGTCAGGAGCAAGTCTCGCCGAAAGCAAAGTTCATGAGCCAGGATGTCAGCAACAGGGCGGAAGAAGGAGCGGCCCTGAGAGCGTCGCCGGGCCGGAAGGACGGTGTTTTTGGAGGGAGCAGGTCGTCGCGCTGGCGGTTCCTGCCGCTTGCGCTGTTGTTTGCCGGCGGAGCGGCCGCCTACGCCCTCGGGCTGCACAACTATGTTTCGCTGTCGGCGCTCGTCCGTCATCAGGAGGCGCTGAGCCTCCATGTCGATGCCTATCCGCTTCGCTCCGGCCTCGCCTTCTTCGTCGTCTATGTCGCCGCGGTGGTCTTCTCGATCCCCGCGGCATCGGTGCTGACAATTGCCGCCGGGTTTCTGTTCGGCCCCTTCCTCGGAGGCGCGATCACTGTTCTTGCCGCTACCTTGGGCTCGACCCTCCTGTTCATCGCGGCGCGTGGCGTGCTCGCCGATCTCTTGCGCCGGCGTGCCGGACGCTTTCTGGAGCGCCTCGCGGAAGGATTTCGGCGCAACGCGTTCCTTTACCTGCTGGTGTTGCGGCTGGCGCCGATCTTTCCGTTCTTCATCGTCAATATCGCGCCGGCCTTCTTCGATGTGAAGCTACGGACCTTCGTCGCCGCCACTCTCATCGGCATCGTTCCGGCAACCTTTGCCTATGCGTGGCTGGGCTGCGAACTCGATGACGTAATTGCCCGCGCCGGCGAGAGCGGGAACGCGCTGTCGCTTTCGGATTTCGCCACGAGGGAGATTTCGCTCGCGCTTCTCGCGCTCGCCCTGTTTGCGGCATTGCCTCTGGCATACAGGCTAATAAAGTCACGTCGACAAGGCTGACGGTGGGAAGGCGCGCAGCGTGGGGAAGACACTCAATCCGGACATCTGCGTGATCGGCGGCGGCGCGGCCGGCCTGTCGCTCGCCGCCGGTGCAGCCGCCTTCGGCGTTCCAACCGTTCTGGTCGAACAGGGCAAGATGGGCGGCGACTGCCTGAACTATGGCTGTGTGCCATCGAAGGCACTGATCGCGGCGGCAAGGCGGGCGCAGGCAATGCGCCAGGCCAGTGAATTCGGCCTCGTGGCGGCGGAGCCGTTCATCGATGGCGAAAGGCTGCAGGCGCGCATCCGCTCGGTGATCGACGGCATCGCACCGCATGATTCCGTCGAGCGTTTCGCCGGCCTCGGCGTAAAGGTCATCCAGGAATCGGCCCGTTTCGTCGACGACCGAACGGTCGCCGCCGGCGATCATCTCATCCGCGCCCGGCGTTTCGTCATTGCCACGGGCTCCTCGCCCGCCATTCCGCCGATCGCGGGCCTGGCGGAGACGCCGTACCTGACGAATGAATCGCTGTTCGATGTCACTCCCCTGCCTCCCCATCTCGTCATCATCGGCGCCGGGCCTTTCGGCCTCGAGATGGCGCAGGCCCATTGCCGATTGGGAGCCCGCGTCACGATCGTCGAAAGCGCCGGCGCCCTGTCGAAGGAAGATCCGGAACTGAAAGCGATCGTGCTCGATGCCGTCCGCGCTGAAGGCACAGCGCTCCACGAGAGGACCGACATTCGCTCGGTCGAGCGCGATGGCGACGGGATGCGGCTGCATTGCGTGGGCGAAAACGCCGCATTCGATATCGACGGCAGCGATCTGTTGCTCGCCACGGGCCGTACCGCGAATCATGCGGCCCTGAACCTCGGCGCAGCCGGCATTCGTCACGATGCGCAGCGGATTTTCGTCGGCGCCGACCTGCGCACCAGCAACCGCCGCGTCTATGTAATCGGCGACGCGGCCGGCGGCCTGCAATTCACACATGCCGCGAACTACCACGCCCGGCTCGTCCTGCAGCAAATTCTCTTCCGACTGCCGACGCGCGAAATCCGGGACATCGTTCCCCGGGTCACCTTCACGGACCCGGAAATTGCCCAGGTCGGACCGACCGAGGAGGAGGCGCGCGCAAGCTTTGGCGCGATTGACGTGGTCCGTTGGGACCTGGCAGGAAACGACCGGTCCCGAACGGACGGCCTGGGCCGGGGGATGGTCAAGGTCGTGGTCGGCCGCGGCGGGCGCATTCTCGGTGCCGGGATTGCCGGTGCAGGTGCGGGTGAGATGATCAACCTTTGGGCCTTCGCCATTGCCAACCGGCTGACACTCAAGAATTTTCGCGGTTATGTCGCGCCCTATCCCACCCTTTCCGAGATTGGAAAACAGGCGGCGATCTCCTATTATTCGCCAATGGCGCAAAATCGCTTCGTCCGCTCCGCGATCCGAATGCTGCGGCGGTTCGGCTGACGGCAGGGAATAGTCACTGGTGATGGTAGAAGATGCACGTCCGGCCAAAGAGACCGCGCCGCCGCGAGCGGCCGTCGGGTTTCTGCGCGGGCTCTCCGGCAAGCTCCTGTTGCTGACGATCGCCTTCGTCATGCTGGCGGAGGTGCTGATCTTCGTGCCCTCCGTCGCCAACATGCGGATACGCTGGCTCGAGGACCGGCTGAACACCGTGGCCGCCGCCGCCGTCGTCGTCGACGGGCTGCAGAATATCGAGCTGCCGCGCGCCGTGCAGCGCGAGACCCTGATGGCCACCGGCACCAAGGCAATTGTCATCCGCCGCAAGGATGCCTCGCGCATGATCGCCACCGTCGACATGCCGCCGGCGATCGACGGCGAATATGACATCGCCAATTTCACGGCCCTCGGGGCGATCCGCGACGCGTTCGACACGCTGCTTTTCGGCGGCAGCCGCATCATGCGCGTCTATGGCCCGCTCGGCGAGAGCGATGCGACAATCGAACTGGTGATGAAGGATGCGAGCCTGCGCAAGGCGATGCTCGCCTATTCGCGCAACGTCTTTCTGCTGTCGATCGTCATTTCGCTGATCACCGCGGCGCTGATCTTCCTTGCCATCAACCGCATGCTGATCGTGCCGATCAAGCGCCTGACGGCGAGCATGCAGGAGTTTTCCGACGAGCCTTCGAGCCCGGAACGCGTCCTCGTGCCGCCCGACGGCGGCGATGAGCTGGCGGTCGCCGGTCAGCACCTCGCCAGCATGCAGCGCGAACTGCAGAAAACCCTGAAGCAGCAGAAGAGCCTCGCGGAGCTCGGCCTCGCTGTCTCGAAGATCAACCACGACATGCGCAACATCCTGTCCTCGGCGCAGCTCATCTCCGACCGGCTTGCCGATGTCGACGATCCGGTCGTCAAGCGCTTTGCGCCGACGCTGCTCAGGACCATCGACCGCGCCGTCGGCTACACCCAGGAGGTTCTCTCCTACGGGCGGACCGCCGAGGCCGAACCGCATCGCCGTTTCGTGGCGCTTCGCCCGCTTGTCGAGGATGTCGGCGAACTCCTGGCTGTCGACCGCCAGAGCGGCATCGAGTTCGACGTCCAGGTCCGTGATGACATCATGGTCGATGCGGACAGCGAGCAGCTTTTCCGCGTCGTCCACAATATCTGCCGCAACGCCGTCCAGGCACTGATGAACCACCAGCCGGAGGATGGCCGGCCGAGGATGGTCTCGGTCTCGGCCGTCCGGACCGGCAGCGTCGTGACGATCTCCATCGAGGATACCGGCCCGGGCATGCCGGCCAAGGCGCGCGAGAACCTCTTCGCCGCCTTCCGCGGCTCGGCACGCTCCGGCGGCACAGGGCTTGGCTTGGCGATCGCCCGCGAGCTGGTGCTCGCCCATGGCGGCACGATCGCCCTCGTCGAGAAGCCGACGCCCGGCACGCTGTTCCGCATCGAACTTCCGGACCGCCCGGTGCGGCTCGATGCTTTCCGCGCCAAGGGACGCTCCTGAAACTTCTCTTTCGACAGTTGCTACCGCAATCCCGGCTTGTCCACGGCTGTCGCAAAAATGAAGTTTTTTGCCGAAAGGCGCTTGCAATCCCCGAAAGGACGCTTTAGAGGATCGCCACGCAAGCGGTGGTCACCGCTTCAGCCACGCACCCGTAGCTCAGCTGGATAGAGCACCAGACTACGAATCTGGGGGTCAGGAGTTCGAATCTCTTCGGGTGCGCCATTTCTTCTCAAATGACACAATTTGACGCCAGCGCGTCGCCGCTTTGCGATCTCGACAACGCAGGCCTGCCCTTCAGCCGGGATGGCTGAACCGGGCTACCTGCGCATCCCTCGTCAGGTTGCGGAAGCTGCTGCCGCTCATATGCACAAGGGTTCGGTGGTCGCCGCCCTCGAAATAAATGTCGTTGGCTTTGTCGAGGCTCTCGTCGAGAATGACCGGTACGCCATAGGCCGATCCGATGGGCGGCACGGCGCCGATCTCGCAATCGTTAAAGAGCGTGCTGACTTCTTCCTCCGAGGCGAGGCCCAGACGCCGGTTCATGACATCCTGCAGCGTCGAGAGCTCGACCCGGTGCGTGGCCGGCACGACAGCGAGCACATAGCCCATCTCGTGGTGTACGACCACAGATTTGGCTAGCCTGTTGCCTGGCACATGGGCGGCCTCGGCGGTCTGGCTGGTCGTTGCGGTCCGGTGGTGAGGGACGGTGTCGTAGTCGATGCCCTCAGTCTCGATATAGTGCTGGAGTTTCCTTGCGATTGTCATCGTGGGCGTCCCTTCTGTTGAGCAGTGACGCAGGAAGATTTTATTCTGCTCTGATCGTCTGCGGAGTCAACGGCGAATGGACGCGGCAAAGTGGGCGCTACCGCATCCGACAGCCGTCACCACACCAACGGAACGAGCCGATAGCGCACCCGTTCCGCATAGGCGTCGTAGTCCGCAAGGCCAGCGCGCAGCGCCTTTTCCTCGATGCCGATGCGGATGGCGAGGAGAGCCGCGAGTCCCAATGCGGCAAGCAGACCCCACCAGGAACCGAGCAGCAGCGACGTCCCGGCGACGAAAAGCAGGCTGCCGCTATAGAGCGGATGGCGGACATAGCGATAGGGTCCGGTGGTGACCACCCGCTGTCCCCGCTCGCTCTGCACCTTGACAACCGGGGCCGCGAAGCTGTTTTCGCGCATGACCCGATAGCTGAAGCCGATTGAGACAACGACCAGCAGCGCCCCCGCCGCCTGCACCCAAGGCGGCACCGCCGACCATTCGAAGCGGGCTGCATCGAGCGCCATGAAGGCGAAGGCGCCGAACAGGAACAGGAGAAGCACGGAGATGAGCACCTTGTCGGCCTTCGGCTGGTCCTTCTGGATGGGTGCGGCCAGGCGCTCCTTGAGCAGGGCCGGATCATGCCAGGCAAGCAGCAACCCGGTGACGAGCGAAAGTGCCAGCATGAGGGCGAGGTAAATCCATGCCGCCGGCCAGTCGAAAGTTCCGGCCGATGCGAAGAGAACGGCTCCCATGATGCCGAACCAGACGACGGTTTGGGTGATCAACCTGGCGACCATCGGTGAACTCCCTTGCAACATCCATGCTGTCCCGCCGGTTCCCGAACTTAGCGGCGCAGTGGGGCACGTTTGCGGCAAGCGCGGTTTTCGGTGCGTTCACGCGGTTGTGCACTGAACCGGCCTCGAAACGGTTCGACGGGTTCCTACATGATTTTTCGTGGGCCAGCCGATGATGAGGCCGATTGTGAGAAAGGAGGGCCGTGAATGTATCGCTATATGATGAAGGAGCTGATGCTGATCATCGCCGGCCTGACCGCCTGTGCCCTTCTGATCCTTCTCCTCACGCAGATCCCGGCCGCACCGCTTTGATGTTGGCGGGCCTTCAGGTCCTTTGAAGAATTTCCGTCGTTCGAGGGTCTCGGGTGCCGTTGCAATAGCGATCGAGCGCTCTGGCGAAGGCGCCGACGGCCGGGTCGGCGGCCTCGAAGAGCGTCATCGACGAGCGGAACTTGAGATCGTCCGGCCGGCCGAAAATCTCGAGCGCGCTACGCCCCGCTACCGTGTTCACCGCCTCCGTGCATTCGACAAGCCGCCGGCCGAGCAGCGGGTGCTTGAGATAGGCCCGCGCCTCATCGATATCCGCTATCGCGTAGCGCTGCGCCATCGAGGAATGGCCGAGGCCCTGAAGCTGCGGGAAGATGAACCACATCCAGTGGCTGCGCTTGGCGCCGGCGCGAAGCTCCGCCAGCGCCGTTTCATAGACGCCTTGCTGCGCCGTAACGAAACGTTCGAGATCGAAGGCTTTGCTCATCATTGGCTTGTCTCATGCCGACCGTCAGGCAGGCTGCTGTCGCAGCCCTTACCATCGCTGATGAACATGAACCTTGATCAGCCGCTGGTAAAGTGCGGCGATCGCCTCCCTCGCCGCTCCGCCGATCGGCGGAAGGGCGCTCGCGGCCGCATTCGATTGGGCCTGGCCGGCATTGCGGGCGCCCGGGATGACGACGGAAACGGCTTCCTGCTCAAGGATCCAGCGGAGCGCGAACTGCGCCATCGGCACATCAGCCGGCACCAAAGCACGCAATTCCTCTACCGCCTCAAGCGCCGCCTCGAACGGCACGCCGGCAAAGGTCTCGCCGACGTCGAAGGCTTCGCCATGGCGGTTGAAGCTGCGGTGGTCGTCCGCGGCGAACGCCGTGTCCCTGCCGATCTTGCCCGAAAGCAGTCCGGAGGCGAGCGGCACGCGGATGATGATGCCGACATTCTTCTTTCTTGCCTCGGCAAAGAACAGATCGTGCGGTCGTTGGCGGAAGACGTTGTAGATGATCTGCACCGTGGCGACGCCCGGATATTCGATCGCCTTCAGCGCCTCCTCGACCCTTTCGACCGAAACACCGTAGTGGCGGATCTTGCCCTTGGCCTTGAGCTGGTCGAGTGCTCCAAAGAACTGCGGCCGGTAGTAGACGTCGGTCGGCGGGCAGTGGAGTTGCACGAGATCGAGCGCCTCGACACCGAGATTCTCGAGACTGCGGTCGATGAAGGCCTCGATATTGGCGCCCGTATAGCCGTCGGCGACATGCGGATTGAGCCGGCGACCGGCCTTGGTCGCGACGAAAGGCTTCTCGCCGCCGCGTTCCTTCAGCACCGCTGCGATGATCTTTTCCGAGCGCCCGTCGCCATAGACGTCGGCCGTGTCGATGAAGGTCACGCCACTATCGAGCGCCGCGTCCAGGGCGCGCTTGCCGTCCTCCTCACTGACATCGCCCCAGGAGCCGCCGATCTGCCAGGCGCCGAAGCCAATCTCCGAAATCGCCGCGCCCGTCCGTCCCAAAATTCTCGTCTTCATCTGCAGGTCTCCTCCATCATCCTGAAATCGCAGCGGGGCCATGCGTGCTTATCGATCATTTGTATGATGATTGTGAGACCTACAGCGCCGCGCGTCTTATCAGACGCGCAAAGGTCGCTGTAGCACTTTGAATTGCTGCATGTGTTTGTCCTTAAATCGAGGTCGATTTAAGGAGACATGTAGTAGGAAAAGGGCGTTCGATCCTCGATCGACAAAATAGCCCTGCCGCGGCTGAGATCGCTCACGAGCGCGCGTGTTGCGTCCGCCGCGTCCTTCGGCAGGCCGATCGCCAGCACCGCGCCGGTGTCGGTGAAGCTCTCGCTAGCGATTGTGACGCCGCGGGCGGCGAGCCGCGCCTTGATGAGGGCGAGGTCGGCAAAATCGCAGGCGATCGTCGCCCGCAGCGTCTCGACCAGTTCGATCTTTTCCGCCCCTCTGAGACAGAGCGCGGCGGTGCCGCCATAGGCGCGGACCAGACCACCGCTGCCGAGCAGGACACCGCCGAACCAGCGCGTGACGACGGCAGCGACCCGGTCGAGCGATTGTCCGTCGATCGCCGCGAGGATTGGCTTGCCAGCGGTGCCGCTCGGCTCGCCGTCATCATTGAAGCGATAGGTTTGGCCGATGCGCCAAGCCCAGCAATTGTGATTGGCGGTGGGGTCGGAATGGGCGACGAGAAAGGCCTTTGCAGATTGCTCGTCGTCGATCGGACCAGCGATCGCCAGGAAGCGGCTCTTCTTGATTTCCTGTGTCGAGGTCTCGATGCGCTGGAGGGTGAACATCATCCCGCTGTTTCCGGTTTGGGAGCGGTCATATCGGAATGAGGGCACTTCGTCATCTTCCGGATGCCCCTTCCCAACCCCTCCCCATGAGGGGGAGGGGCTTTGGCGCCCGCTGCGGCCGACTGCCATGCCGGAAAACTTCAGCCTGCTGCAATGACCAAACACGGGCCTAAAGGGTGCGGCAGCTCAAGCCCCTCCCCCTTGTGGGGAGGGGTTGGGGAGGGGCGATTCGCCGCTCAGCCGATCGCCATCAGGCTGGCATTGCCGCCGGCAGCGGCGGTGTTGATCGAGGCGGAAACCTCCTCGACCAGCCAGTTCAGGCAATAGGCGTCCGGATCGCGGCCGATTTCCTCGCTGGAGGCGGCCTGGACCAGCACGAGCGGACCTGGCAGCGCCGCAATTGCCTTGTTGACGTCGCGGATGCGTTCGGCGTCGCCCTCGACCAGAGCGCCGGCAAAGGGGCCGTCCGCGGCCCAGTCTTTCGACCAGGAGACGCGCAGCGCGACGCTGTGCGGCAGGTTCTTGAGCGAGTTCTGCAGACCGGACGCCGCGTCGATAACGACGCTGTTGCCGGTCGCGAGGGCCGCGGCGAGCTGGTGGTAAAGGCCGCTTTCGGTCGCCGGCGCAAGCAGGACGCGACCGCGCGGATGCAGCGCATAGAGATTGCGCTCGCCGACCGGGCCGGGGAGTTCCACATCCAGCCCAAGCGCCGAGTTGCTGCCGGCGTTGCGAGCCGCTTCCGATTCCTCCGTCGCGCCCTTGCCGTCGAGCCACTTGGCGAAATCGAGCAGCGTCGGATCGGTATGCACGGAGCTGTGCTGCGGCGGCACCGGCGCGGTCGTCACCAGCCGGCCGAGATAGAGCGGCCCGCCCGCCTTGGGGCCGGTGCCGGAAAGGCCGCGGCCGCCGAAGGGCTGCACGCCCACCACCGCGCCGATGATGTTGCGGTTGACATAGAGGTTGCCGGCTTTGATGCGGCTCGTCACATGGGCGATCGTCTCGTCGAGGCGGGTGTGCAGGCCGAAGGTCAGCCCATAGCCGGTGGCGTTGATGTCGTCGATCAGCCGGTCGAGCTTGTCACGGCGGTAACGGATGACGTGCAGCACCGGTCCGAACACCTCGCGCTGCAGATCGGAGAGTTTCTCCAGTTCGATGATCGTCGGCGGCACGAAGGTACCCTTCTGCGTCTCGGCGGCGAGGCCGATCTGCTCCACCTTGCGGCCGAGCCCATGCATCTGCTCGATGTGCCTGTCGATCGTCTCCTTCGCTTCCGCCGTGATGACCGGGCCGACATCGGCGGAAAAGCGATCGGTGCGGCCGATGCTCAATTCGTGCAGCGCTCCCCTCAGCATGTTGAGTGTCCGATCGGCGATATCCTCCTGCAGGCAGAGCACGCGCAACGCCGAGCAGCGCTGGCCGGCGCTGTCGAAGGCCGACGCGATGACGTCGCCGACGACCTGTTCGGCAAGTGCCGAGGAATCGACGATCATCGCGTTCTGGCCGCCGGTCTCGGCAATCAGCGGAATCGGCCGGCCGGCGGGCGAAAGCCGATCGGCGAGCTCCGCCTGGATGAGCCGCGCGACCTCGGTCGACCCGGTGAACATCACGCCCGCCGTCTCGGGCGCAGCGACCAGAGCGGCGCCGACGCGGCCGTCGCCCGGAAGGAACTGCAGCGCGCTTGCCGGCACGCCGGCCTCGTGCAGGATGCGCACGCCCTCGGCGGCGATCAGCGGCGTTTCCTCCGCCGGCTTGGCGAGCACCGGGTTGCCGGCGACGAGGGCAGCGGCAACCTGGCCGGTGAAGATTGCCAGCGGGAAGTTCCACGGGCTGATGCAGACGACGGGACCGAGCGCCCTATGGCCGGGGCCGAGGGTGCGGCGCGTCTGCTCGGCGTAATAGCGCAGGAAATCGATCGCCTCGCGCACCTCGGCAATGGCATTCAGCACCGATTTGCCCGCCTCACGCATGATCAGCCCGAGAAGCGTCGGCATGCGCGCCTGCATCAGGTCGGCGGCGCGCTCGAGGCAGGCGGCCCGCTCGGCCGGGGGAACGGCAGCCCAGTTCGAGGCCGCCTCGGCGGCAAGGCGAGCGGCCCGTCTTGCATCCTCCTCGGACGTCTCGGTGACCGAGCCGACGCGGTCGCGATGGTCGCCCGGATTGACGACCGGGCGCGTCTCGCCGCCGGCCGCACCGGTCGCGACTTGCGGCACCGCCGTCCAGGCGACTGCGGCGCTCGCCTTGAGCGTTTCGGTCAGGGCGGCGAGCGTCGCCTCGTTGGAAAGGTCGAGGCCGGCGGAATTGGGGCGCGCGGCGCCGAAGAGGTCGGCCGGCAGCGCGATTTTCTCGTGCTTCGCGCCGACCACCGGCATGGCGCGAACGATCTCCACGGGATCTGCGACGAGCTCGTCGACAGAGACCATCGGATCGGCAATGCGATGCACGAAGGACGAGTTGGCACCGTTCTCGAGCAGGCGGCGAACGAGATAGGCAAGCAGCGTTTCGTGCGTGCCGACCGGCGCATAGATGCGGCACGGCCGGCCGAGATTCTCCCGGCCCACGACTTCCTCATAGAGCGGCTCGCCCATGCCGTGCAGGCACTGGAACTCGTATCTGCCCACGTGAAAGTCCTTGCCGGCCATGTGGTAGATGGCGGCGAGCGTCTGGGCGTTGTGGGTGGCGAATTGCGGGAACACCAGCTCGGTCGCCGAAAGCAGTTTGCGGGCACAGGCAATGTAGGAGACGTCAGTGTGAATCTTGCGGGTGAAGACCGGAAAATCCTCGAGCCCGTCGAGTTGCGCCCGCTTGATCTCGGCATCCCAATAGGCGCCCTTGACGAGTCTCACCATGATGCGCCGGCCGGCGCGCCGCGCCAGGTCGATGATGAAGTCGAGCACGAAGGGGCAACGCTTGCCATAGGCCTGGACGACGAAGCCCATGCCGTTCCAGTCGGCGAGATCGGCATCGAGGCAGAGCTCTTCCAGAAGGTCGAGCGACAGTTCCAGCCGGTCGGCCTCTTCGGCATCGATATTGAAGCCGATATCGTATGTCTTGGCGAGGACAGCCAGCGCCTTTACCTTCGGCAGCAATTCGTCCATCACCCTTGAGGCCTGCGCCCGCGTATAGCGCGGATGGAGCGCGGAGAGCTTGATCGAGATGCCGGGGCCTTCATAGATGCCGCGTCCGGCCGATGCCTTGCCGATCGCGTGGATGGCGTTCTCATAGTCCTTGTAATAGCGCTTCGCGTCGGCGGCGGTCGTCGCCGCTTCGCCAAGCATGTCGTAGGAATAGCGGAAGCCCTTCTGCTCGAGCGCGCGGGAGCGGCGCAGCGCCTCATCGATCGTTTCGCCGGTGACGAATTGCTCGCCCATCATTCGCATCGCCATGTCGACGCCGCGTCGGATCACCGGCTCGCCGCAGCGGGAGATCAGCCGCGTCAGCGCTGCGGCAAGGCTACGGTCGTTCACCGTCGACGTGAGCTTGCCGGTGACGACCAGACCCCAGGTGGCGGCGTTGACGAAGAGTGACCGGCCGCCGCCGAGATGCGATTTCCAGTCGCCATCGGAGATCTTGTCGCGGATGAGCGCATCGCGAGTCGCCGTGTCGGGAATGCGTAGGAGCGCCTCGGCAAGGCACATCAGCGCCACGCCCTCCTGGCTTGAAAGGGAATATTCCTGCACCAGCCCCTCGACGCCCGAACCTTTGTGTTTGGCGCGCAGCGCCTCGACCAGCTTGCGGGCGGTCGCGGCGGCAGCGTCCCGCGTTCCCCGGGGGAGCGTCGCCGCTTCGACGAGCGGCGGCAGGCACTCCGTCTCAGGCCGCCGATAGGCGGCCGTGATCGCCTGGCGCAGCGTGCTCTGGGTCCGGATTGGCGGCGCGAAGTCGGCAAACGGCGCGGGGGCGGCGTCCGCCGTGATGGTTGGCTTTTGAAGTTGGGTCTGGCTCATCGAACGCGATCCTCCACATGGGGCAGCAAGGCGTCTGGCGCCCTGCAACTCGTGGCCAAAAATACGCCTTGTGGCGCCGAACCTCTATCCGGAAAATTCGCTCTCTTGCAGTACACATCTCTACAGCAGTGGCGAGCATAGTGAAACATACGGATCAGACGGAAATGATCCGGGTGTTTCACGTTATGCTGCGGTGCCGAAAAGCCGTTGGCGGGCCATCAGGCACTCGTCGTCTCCGGGCATGCACGTCCGGCAGACGATCGGCCTCACGTCATAGACCTTGCAGGCGACGGATTTGCCGAGCGTGCCCTCGAGCGCCGTGCAACGGTCGTTCTCGCAGCGCATGCCGCCAAGGTCGGCGGCGACGTGGTCCGCCGGTATTTGCTCCAGTTCCTCGTCCGTCTCCAGCGAGAAACGCGGCCATTCGGCCGAGTAGGCGCAACAGGCGCCGCAACTCTGGCAATCAAAATCGTGACTGGTAAACTCATGGCTGGCGGAAAGAGAGAGGGTCATGGCGCCAGCCTATCACGAAGCCGGTGGCGTCGAAAATGGCCAAGGGGGTCTCACGCCACCGCCGCGTCGCGTTTGGCGATCTCGTAGTCCTCGGTATGCACCAGCACGCCATCGGGGGTGACCACCGCGATGCCGTAGGCCGCCGGCTCGTCGACGGAAAGCGACGCATCGGCGATGTCGAATGGCATCGGCTGCTGGTGGACCGGACTTTTGAAGATCGAGAAGGGAATGCCGCGGCTGGAGCCGCTGATGGTGCGATGCACGTGTCCGGCAAAGATGTGGCGCACATTGCCGTGCCGTTTCACAAGCCCGTAGAATTGCTCTTCGTTGATCAGCCGGATCATGTCTATGCCTGCAAATCCGCTGGCATGCGGCGGGTGGTGCATGAAGATGAGGACCGGCCGGTCACCGGCGCTGCCGAGCTGCCGGTCGAGCCAGGCGAGGCGCCTATCGCACAGATGGCCGGCATGACTCATCGGATAGTCGTAGGGTGGCGCAAACAGCGTGTCGAGCAACACGGCCCGGCAATCGGGAAAATCGATCACCTGTTGCACGAAGCCGTTCTCGTCTCTTGCGGCCTCCCGGAACACCTCCAGGAAAACCTCGCGCCGGTCGTGATTGCCGAGCATGACGGCCGCGGGCGGGACCAGTTCGGAAAGCAGATCCTTCAACCGTTCGTAGGAGGCGCGGTCCGCATGGTGCGTGAGGTCGCCGGCAAAAATCACCCGGTCGGCATCGGCATGGTAGCGATTGACATGGGCGATGCCATTGGCGAGCCGCCGATAGGGGTCGATCCCGATGATCGTCGTGCCGTCGGGAACCATGTGGAGATCGGTGAAGATGATGAACTTTGTCATGAGGGTCGTCGCGATACGGCATCTCACGGCACGCTCCTCCGCTTGCTTTCGCCCGTCAAGCGGCATCTTTGGGCGGGTCGGTCAGGCACGCTTGCGGCTGGGCCGGCAGGCGGTCTCTTGCGGCCCGATGGCGAACGCGCTATGGGTTGGCGAGAGCTGATATATCACGCGATGCGATATCCGGAGAGACGGTCATGAGATGGAAGCGCACGATCCAGTTGCTGGACGTCCATTGCGAGGGTGAGATCGGCAAGGTGGCGATCGGCGGCGTGCCGAAAATCCCCGGCAATTCGATCGCCGAGCAGCTGAACCACATCAACACGGTGGATGACAGCCTGCGCCGCTTCCTCTGCCTCGAGCCGCGCTCCGGATCGATAGGCTCGGTCAACCTGCTGCTTCCGCCGAAGCGGCCGGAGGCCGATGCCGGTTTCATCATCCTGCAGGCCGATCAGGCCCATGCGATGTCCGGCTCCAATTCGATCTGCGTGACGACGGCACTGCTCGAATCCGGCATGGTCGAGATGAAGGAGCCGGAAACCGTGGTGATGCTCGATACGGCGGCTGGTCTCGTGAAGGCGACCGCCAGCTGCCGTGATGGCCGCTGCGAGCGGGTGAAGCTCACCATGGTTCCGTCCTTCGTCCAGGAGTTGGACGTCGAGGTGGATACGCCCGAATGGGGCCGCATCAAGCTCGATCTCTGCTTCGGCGGCGTGTTCTATGCGCTGGTCGACATCCGCCAGATCGGCACGACGATCGAAAAGGCGAATGCGCGCCGGATCGTCGAGGCGGGCATGGCGCTGAAGGACATCGTCAATCGCAAGCTTCCGGTGGTGCACCCGGAAATTCCCGAGATCAGCGGCGTTGCCTATGTGATGTTCCGCGATACCGAGGCCGATGGGGCCGTCAGGACCTGCACCACCATGTGGCCGGGCCGCGTCGACCGTTCGCCCTGCGGCACGGGCAGCTCGGCCAATCTTGCGACGCTCCATGCGCGCGGCAGGGTCAAGCCTGGCGACGTCTTGAAATCCCGCTCGATCATCGGCTCGGAATTCGAAGTCGGCCTCGAAGCCGAGACGACGGTCGCCGGGCGGAGGGCGATCATTCCGACCATATCCGGCCGCGGCTGGACCTTCGGCCTGCATCAGCTGGCGCTCGATCCGTTCGATCCGCTCGCCGACGGTTTTGCGCTGACCGATACTTGGGGGCCGCAGGCGGGCGAGATCCGTTAACGCGCGGTACGCCAGTTGCGGCTATGGCGCGCGGACACCCTCCTCACCGGAACTAGTTAGTCTTCGCCCGTTCGAACCACTGCTCCGCAAGGGTTCCGTCGACCCTCGTACCGACGCCATCCCGATAGGCAGCGGCGAGATGTTGGGCAGCGACTGCATTGCCCGCGGCGGCGGCGCGCTGGTAGAGGTTGAAGGCCGCTTTCGGCTCGCCGCGCTCCACGAGCCGGGTGCCGTACATGGCCATCGCCAGCGCATGGCCGTTTTGTGCCGCCTCGCCCAGTATACTGAGCGACTTCAGCCTTTCGCCGGCCCGGTCAAGCACGCGGGCAAGCTGAAACTGCGTCCGGGCGCCGCCACTCTGGTTATAGGCTTCGCGGCAGGCCGACAGCGCGACACCGATGCGGATATCTTGCGTTGCGACCGCCGGAAAGGCCCTGTTGCGCTCGAGGTCGAGCTCGCTGCCGGCTTCCCGGTCGCACTGCTCGGCGGGGGTGAGCTCGGCGGCGCGAGCCGTAGGAGCCGCCGTGAAAGACAGAACCATCGCAGTTGCAAGCGAAAGGACAGTCGCGACGCGAATGGTCGGTTTGATCCGGGTATCCATGACACTCTCCCTTGTCCGGCCACTATCCTAGAACTGGCGTGAGGCGGTGCCTGTTCCGAGAGAAACAGCCAGAAGCGTCGGCGGCATGAACTTGGGGAGGTCGTCGAGGGCGCCTTGCATCCTCGATGCGTCAGTCTATCCTCGATCGAAGGCTCGAACAGGGAGCGCTGCAAATGCAGCGGGGAGATACCGATGCCTGAGCTACGGATAAGAAGAAGGGTCGTGCTCGGCGGTCTGCTCGCGGCGGCGATCGGCGACCGAACGGCCGTGGCCGCAAGCGGTGCAGTCGTCGGCAAGGCGCAGACGATCCGCGGCAATGTTCGCCGCCGGCAGGGTGAGGCGGATGAGCGGCTTGCCGCAGGCGGCGCCGTTCATGACCGGGACTATGTCACCACCAGCACCAACAGCTTTGCCGATCTCGCACTGAGCGAAACGCGCATCCTATTAGGACCCCAGACGGAGCTCTTGATCGACAGCTTCATTGCCGGCGAAGGCGGCACGCTCGAGCTCGGCCTCGGCCGCATGATCTTCGACCGGCCTGAGGGACTGCCGAAGGTCGACGTCGCCGTTCGCACCGCCTTCGGGATGATCGGCGTTCGCGGCACGAAGTTCTTCTGCGGACCCAGCCGGGCGGCGGCCTTCGCCGTCTTCGTCGAGCACGGTGCCGTCAATGTCGAAGGCGGCGGCATTGCGCGGACGCTGACGGCCGGCGAGGGCGTGGATTTCGACCGGCCGGGAGCAGCGCCAGGCGAGGTGACGCGATGGGGGCAGGCGCGCATCCGCGAGGCCTATGCAAGCGTGGGTTTGAGGTAGCGGCTACGGGCCTTCGGTGTCCACGACGGTGAACAATTCCATCGATCCGAAGCTGCGGATCTCATGCCTGCCGAGAGGGCGAAGCGCAGTCTTGCACTCGGCGGCGGCTGCCGGGCCGATGCAGATCGCCGTCCCGAGGAACTTGTTCGCCTCCTGGAGACGCGCGGCGAGGCTCACCGCGTCGCCGTGGGCGGTATAATCGAGCTTGCCGCCGGCACCGACCTCTCCAAGCACCGCCGGTCCGGTCTCGATGCCGATCCGGGTCCTGCCGAAATCATGCTTGGCAAATAGCGGCCGCTGCCGCATTTCTTCCGTCAAGGCGTGAACGGCCATCGCGCATTGGATCGCCTTGTCGACATGGTCGGCGAGATCTTCCGGCGCGTTGAAAAGCGAATGGACCGCATCGCCAACCACCTTGTCGACCATGCCGCCATGGCGGGCAACGAGCGCGTTCACCTCCGCGAAATAAATGTCGAGCAAGGCCACCAGTTCGCGGGGCCTGAGCTTTTGGGACAGAGTCGAGAAGCCTTCGATATCGGTGAATAGGGCGGTCACCGGCCGCTCTTCGCCCGTCGCGCGGCCGCGGTCCGGATCGTCTATGTAGCGTGCCACCACCGACTGCGGCAGATATTGCGAGAATTTCTGCCGGGCGATCGCCTCGGCACGGCGCACCCGGGCGAGCTGCAGCGCGCTCGTGACGATGAGGATTGCCACCAGCGCGAACGAGATGCCAACGGCGTCGAAGAGCCAGCCGGTCGTGCGATAGATCGCGCCGGCGAAGGCACTGACGAAGAGCACGGCCGCGGCGCCGAGCGTCAGGGTCATCAAGGGACGGAGTTTGGTTGCGCCATAGGCGGCAACGGCACCGCCGGCGACACTGAACAGTGCTTCAATCAGCGGCAAGTCGCCACCGCGATACGGCACGAAGCCCGTCACCACCGCATTGGCAATGTCGGCATGAATCTGCACGGAGGGCTGAAGCGGCATCGAGGCGGTCGGCCTCAGCCCGCCGAGGCTCGGCATGCTGCTGCCGAGGAAGACGAGCTTGCCGGCGATCCGGGCAGTGTCGATCCTGCCTGCGATGACGTCGCCCGCCGAAACCGTCCGGGCGGCGATTTCCGCCTGCGAACTCGCCACGAAACGAAGGTTGCCGTCCGCGTCGAGGGGAATGATGGCATGGTCGAGCCTCAGCCAGGCGGGTTCACCGCCGAGTACCGGGGTGCTGCTTGCCGCGCCGCGCCGGCCGGCTTCGATGCCGAGCGCTGGAAAGGCTTCGTTGTCGACAATGGCGTAAGCCTGCGCGCGCCGGACGCGGGCATCCTTGTCGCCAACCAGGAATGCCGCCGTCGCCGCTTTCGACCGGTCCATGAAAATCGGGCAGGCGGTCTCTGCGCCCGGTATGAACCATTGTTCGGGGACTGCGATCTGGCGCCGCAAGGCGAGCGGTGGAACAGGGCGCGGGTGCTCGGCGGTGCGGTTGGCAGCCAGAAAGCCGAGGACGATCGGCGCTTCGCCAATCGCCGACGCGAGCGCGGCGTTGGCCGGCAAGGCCGGATCGCAGTCGGAGCTGAAGACGAAGTCGACGGCGATCGCCCTGGCGCCGGCGGCTGACAGCCGCGATATCAGTTCGGCCGTCGCCCCCCTGTCCCAGCTCTCCGACCGCGCCTCGAACGCCGCCCGATCGATGTCGACCACGGTGATATCCGCCGACCGCGGCGAGGGGACCCATTGGGTGAGATTGTCGAAGAAGAGTTCACGCGGCGTGCGGAACGCTGCTTCGGCATAGAGGTAGAGAACAAGCGCCGCAGCCAGACTCGCAACGACCCCGCCGGCAAACGGGTTGAAGCGGCGATGCGGCCATGGCATCAGGCTCAAACGGCCTAGTCCTCCGGTGGATCGGCTATCATCAGCAGGCGTCCCACATTACACGAGACGATGCCGTCCGTCCGCTTGAGAGCGCCGTTCTCCTCGAGCGAGAGAATGGCACGGTTCACTTTCGGCCGGCTGGCGCCGAGAATGGCGGCGATGTCGGTCTGGCTCAGCGTCAGACGCAGATTGGCGCTCTCCGGCAGTTCGTTGCCGTGGATCTGCCGGAGCGTCGCCAGGAAGAAGCGCGCGACGCGGGCGTGGAGGTCGTAGAGCGCGATTGTCTCCAGCCGGTCGGTGGTATCGCGCAGCTGCGCGCAGAGGAAGCGGATGACCGCCTCGGCGATCCTCGGCTTCTGGGTGATGAGATCGAGAAAGGCTTTCTTGCCGATCACATAGCCTTCGGCGGCGGTGACCGCGGTCGCATCGGCCGAGCGCGGCTGATCGTCGAGCACCGCCATTTCGCCGAACAGCGCGCCCGCCTCGTGCTGGCGCAGCATCAGCTCGCGGCCCTGAGGCGTGAACAGCGAAAGCTTGATGCGCCCGGAAACCACGACGATCATGTAGTTGCCTTCGTCGCCTCGCTGGAAGATGACCGTGCCCGCGGGCCATTTGCGATAGCTGGCGATGTCGGCGAGTTCGCACAGCGTTTCCTTGTCGAACTCTTCGAAAATCGGAAAGGACCGCCAGAAGGCGGGGCTCCGGTTGATTTCTGTCATGCGGCTTCCCCTGCGTGCCCAACGCATCGGGGATTCTTCACAGAGTTACGGCCGTTGCAACAGAAAAGCGTCCGGTAGGCATGGTATTGCCGGAAGTATTGACAACGTCCCGCGATCGTCTCGAAATTGTGAACGATGTGTTTCCGCCAAGGCGGCTGGTCGATTCGGAAAATGCTGATATTCCTGCTGCAAATCAGTTTCCAACAGGAGCTCCGCGCATGCCTCAGAATGTCATCGTCCTCGTCGGGCGGGTTCTTCTCTCGATCATGTTCCTCGTCTCCGGCTTCGGCAAGCTCGCCGATCCGGCGGGAACCGCCGGCATGATCACCAATGCCGGATGGCCGGCGGCAACGGCGCTCGCCTATCTCGCCGGGCTTTTCGAAACGGTCGCAGGCCTTGCCGTTCTGGTGGGCTTCCAGACGCGCATCGCTTCCTATCTGCTCGCCGCCTTCTGCCTCGTGACGGCTTTCGTCTTCCACAGCGGCCCGATCAACGTTCCGGATTTCCCTGAAGCGGCAAACGGGCTTCTCTCCATGTTCAACCAGATCATGATGATGAAGAACATCACCATTGCCGGCGCCTTCCTGGTGCTTGCCGGCTTCGGCCCGGGCGCGCTCTCGGTTGACGCCCGCGTTGGCAAGGCGGTCGCCGCTTAACGGCCTCCGCTTCCTTGCTGGAAAGAAGAACCCGCCGGCTGCGTCGGCGGGTTCTTTGCACTATCGCGCGGGATAGATCACGCCCTTGCGCAGAATGACATTGCCGTAGAGGCGCGGTTCGCTGGTCTGTACGACCGTGTGGGCGGCCTTGACGCGCGGGTAGAATTCCGCGCCGAGAAGCGGAACGACCGGCTGCGACGGCTCGTGCTTGCGGCAGCATTCGACGATATCGCGGTGCACCGGGTCGAGCGCGTCCTTGTTCTGCTTGACCGTGGCGCGGAAGATCGCCTCCGGCACGAAATCGTCGATCGGCAGCACGCTGAGGATGGCATCGAGGATTGGGATCAGATGGTGGCCGTCGAGCCGCACCAGCCGGCGGGCATGCTCCTGGCCCGGATAGTTCCCGTCGACGAGCGCGATCTCGTCGCCATGCCCCATCGACCTGAGCGCGGCAAGCAGTTCCGGGCTGAGGATGGGGTCTATTCCCTTTAGCATCTAGGTAAGCTCCTTGAAGAGGACGTTGGTATCGAGCAGATAGCGGGAAAAGAGCGGCAGGCTCGCTCCGCCGATCGCCCGGGCATGGCTCCCGACCGCGCCCTCGACGAGGTCCGGAACCGTGACGCCCTGGAGGTCGAGCGCCTGCAGCGCCTTGCGCGTCGCGGCTAGCAGGCGGGCGCGCACCCAGGGCGGAAAGCCGCCGTCGATCACGGCGGCGGAAAAATCGACAATGGAAACCGCCGAGACGATGGCCTGGGCCAGTGCTGCCGCCGCATCCTCGATCCAGATTTCCAGCGGCTCGCCGAAATCGATCCAGTCGTCGGCGGAATACCAGAGCGGCTTCGGATCCATGCCGCGTTCGCGCAACAGCTTCTCGAGCACGAAGACCGAGGCGATCTTCAGCAATTGCGTCGTTCTGCCGTCCTTGGCCGAGACAGGCAGCGGACCGACGGCGCCGGCTGTGCCGGTGCGGCCGGAGAACAGCGCGGAATTGATGACGACGCCGCCGCCGATGAACGAGCCGATGTAGAAATAGACGAAGTCCGGATAATTGGCGCCGACGCCGAAGGCGAGTTCCGCCCCGCAGGCGCTGGTGCCGTCATTCTGCAGAAAAACCGGGTGCGGCGTCCGCGCAGCGACCGCCGCCTGCAGGTCGAAATCGCGCCACCTGTCCATCTCGTGGTGGGGCGCCCCCACTTCCTCGGCCCAGTTCCACAGTTCGAAGGGCGTCGCGATACCGACGCCGGCGATGCGCTTGCGGTCTGCGGGGCCGAGCTGCCTTTCGAGCTTTGAGATGCCCTCGACGATGAAAGTGACGAGGTCGTCGGGCAGCGGATAGGTGTGGATCTGGTGCAGGTGCAGGCGGATGGTGCCAAGGAAATCCATCAGCACCAGGTCGGCGCTGCGGCGGCCGATCTTGACCCCGAAGGAATAGACCGCATCCGGATTGAGCCGCATCGGGATCGAGGGCTGCCCGACGCGCCCGCGTATCGGCGCGCCGCGCATCAGCATCCCGTCGGCTTCAAGTGCCCGCATGATGACCGAGACCGTTTGGGCGGAAAGGCCGGACCGGCGGGCGATCTCCGCCTTGGACAGGCTGCCGTGGCGACGCACCAGCGACATCACCAGCCGTTCGTTATAGGCGCGCACGCGCGTCTGGTTCGCCCCTCCGCTCGGGTCGATCACATCCGGCTGTGCGGTTCCCCGGCTGGGGTCCCCTATCAATGACATGCCACCGTCTCCTCCCGTTGGCACCTTTTCGCGCAGAATGTCTCGTTCAATCCGCTCGCTCATGTGGCCGCCGGCCCGCCCCACAGGACCGGCTGCTCCGCGCAGAATGCCACATCGAGATAATAATTCAATTTGATTTATTTATTGACACCCCGAAAAATTGGTGTTTGATTGACGCTCGGAAGCGCCGTCCGCAGGAGGAGAATGCTGCGGCGGCGAAGCCTGAAAGCCGGTTCCGGCACTATTTGAACCTTGGGAGGGTTTGATGAAGAAAACTGTTCTTTCCACCGCATTCGGCGCGCTCGCTCTCGGCGTTGCCTTCGCTTCGCCGTTGCAGGCGGCGGACGTCTCTGCCTGCCTCATCACCAAGACCGACACCAACCCCTTCTTCGTGAAGATGAAGGAAGGTGCGACCGCCAAGGCCCAGGAACTCGGCGTCACGCTGAAGGCCTATGCCGGCAAGGTCGACGGTGACCACGACAGCCAGGTTGCCGCGATCGAATCCTGCATCGCCGATGGCGCGAAGGGCATTCTCATTGCGGCCTCCGACACCAAGGCGATCGTCGACCAGGTCAAGAAGGCGCAGGACGCAGGCGTTCTCGTGATCGCCCTCGATACCCCCCTCGATCCGGCCACGGCCGCTGACGCGACATTCGCGACCGACAACCTGCTGGCGGGCAAGCTGATCGGCCAGTGGGCGGCCGCAACCATGGGCGAGGGCGCGAAGACCGCAAAGATCGGCTTCCTCGATCTTACGCCGTCGCAGCCGACCGTCGACGTGCTGCGCGACCAGGGCTTCATGATCGGCTTCGGCATCGATCCCAAGGATCCGAACAAGATCGGCGACGAGGACGATCCGCGCATCGTCGGCCATGACGTGACGAACGGCAACGAGGAAGGTGGCCGCACGGCGATGGAAAACCTTCTCCAGAAGGATCCTGACATCAACGTCATCCACACCATCAACGAGCCGGCCGCCGTCGGGGCTTACCAGGCGCTCAAGGCCGTCGGCAAGGAGAAGGACGTGCTGATCGTGTCGGTCGACGGCGGTTGCCCGGGCGTCAAGTCTGTTGCCGAAGGCGTTATCGGCGCCACTTCGCAGCAATATCCGCTGATGATGGCGGCGCTCGGCATCGAGGCGATCAAGAAATTCGCCGAGACCGGCGAGAAGCCGAAGCCGACCGAAGGCAAGGACTTCTTCGATACGGGCGTTGCGCTCGTCACCGACAAGCCGGCCGCCGGCGTCGAATCGATCGACACCAAGGTCGGCACGGAGAAGTGCTGGGGCTGATTGCCCCGCTGTTCGGAAGCAATCGACAGGGAAGGGCGGCCCCGGCCGCCCTTCGCATAAGCGCCGATCTCTTTGACAAGGCGCAAAACCTGCGCAAATTTGAGAGCGGGATAGACGAAAGTCGCGATGCGCTCTCGCGCGCGTACCGCTCCGGCTTCTCGGAACCGTCACGGTTGCGACCTGGATGGACAGTCCGGACCTACCGTGACCGACAAAGGTTCTGGACCCTGCCGCGACGACCGGCGGGCCGCGCATCCGGCAATAATGCGCCCCCTTGAGAGCGGGGGTTATGGGAGGAGTCTCCATGGCCGAGCCAAACACAGCCGCACAACCATCCCAGGAGTTCGAAAAGGTCCTGGTCAACAGTTCGACGGATGTGGCGTCCTTCGACACGCACGACAAGACGCCGCTTCAGAAGATTCAGCATTTCCTGCATTCGACGCCGGCGGCCGTGCCGTTCGTCGTGCTCATTGCGTCGATCCTTGTCTTCGGGCTTGCGATCGGCGGCAGGTTCTTCTCGTCCTATACGCTGACGCTGATCCTGCAGCAGATCGCTGTCGTCGGCATGCTCGGCGCGGCGCAGACGCTGGTGATCCTGACGGCTGGCATCGATCTCTCGATCGGCGTCATCATGGTCATCTCGGCGGTCGTCATGGGCAATTGCGCCGTGAGCTACGGCCTGCCGGCGCCGCTTGCGGTGGCGGCCGGATTTGTCGTTGGCGGCGCCTGCGGGCTCTTGAACGGTCTTTTGGTGTCGCGCCTGAAGCTGCCGCCATTCATCGTCACGCTCGGCACCTGGTACGTGATCATGTCGACGAACTTCATCTACTCGGAGAACGCGACGATCCGCGAGGCGGACGTGACTGCGGTGACCCAGTGGCTGCATGTCTTCGGCGTGAACTTCAAGGTCGGCACGGCGGTGTTGACCCTCGGTGTCGTCGCCATGGTCGTCCTGGTCTTCGGCCTCTGGTACGCGTTGAACCACACCGCTTGGGGACGCCATCTCTATGCAGTCGGCGATGATCCGGAAGCCGCCAAGCTCTCCGGTATCCGCGTCGGCAGGGTGCTGCTCAGCGCCTACACGATCGCCGGCCTGATCGCCGCTCTGGCCGCCTGGGTCTCAATCGGCCGAAACGGCTCGATCTCGCCGTCGGCGGCGGTCACCGATTATAACCTGCAGGCCATTACCGCGGCGGTGATCGGCGGCATCTCGCTCTTCGGCGGCCGTGGCTCGATCCTCGGGACGCTCATCGGCGCGATGATCGTCGGCGTCGTGTCGATGGGCCTCAACATGCTCGGCGCCGATCCGCAATGGAAAGTCTTCCTGACCGGCGTGCTCATCATCTCCGCCGTCGCAGTCGACCAGTGGATAAGAAAGGTAGCAGCGTAATGGCACAGGAACCCATTCTCACCGCCCGCGGTCTCGTCAAGCGCTATGGCCGTGTCACTGCCCTCGATCATGCCGACTTCGACCTCTACCCGGGTGAAATCCTCGCGGTGATCGGCGACAACGGCGCCGGTAAGTCGTCGATGATCAAGGCGATCTCCGGCGCCGTCACCCCTGATGAAGGCGAGATCCACCTCGAGGGCGAGCCGGTGCACTTCCGCTCGCCGATGGAGGCGCGCGCCGCGGGCATCGAAACCGTGTACCAGAACCTCGCTCTGTCGCCGGCGCTGTCGATCGCCGACAACATGTTCCTCGGTCGCGAGATCCGGAAGCCGGGCCTCTTCGGCAAGCTGTTCCGCACCCTCGACCGGTCCGCCATGGAGAAGATGGCCCGGTCGAAGCTTTCGGAACTCGGCCTAATGACGATCCAGAACATCAACCAGGCGGTGGAGACGCTCTCCGGCGGCCAGCGCCAGGGTGTGGCGGTCGCGCGCGCCGCCGCCTTCGGGTCGAAGGTCGTCATCATGGACGAGCCGACTGCAGCCTTGGGCGTCAAGGAAAGCCGGCGCGTCCTGGAACTGATCCTCGACGTCCGTCGCCGTGGCCTGCCGATCGTGCTGATCTCGCACAACATGCCGCATGTCTTCGAGGTTGCGGACCGAATCCATATCCACCGCCTCGGCCGGCGACTTTGCGTGATCAATCCGAAGGAATACACCATGTCGGACGCGGTCGCCTTCATGACCGGCGCCAAGGCGCCACCCGGCGAGGCGATCGCCGCATGAATGTGCAGTCCTTGACGGACGAGATCCTGAAACGGGCGGCCGATGCCGGCCGTTTCATCGTCGCCATCGCCGGTCCACCGGGGGCCGGTAAGTCGACGCTTGCCGAAGGTCTCGCCGAGGCGATCGCCAAGGCGGGGGACAGCGTGGCGGTGCTGCCGATGGACGGCTTCCACATGGACAATGTGGTCCTCGCTGACAAGGGCCTGCTGCCGCGCAAGGGCGCGCCCGAAACCTTCGATGTGCGGGCCTTCCTTTCGACTTTGGCTGCGGTGCGCGCCAATGACGGCGAGGTGCTCGTTCCGGTGTTCGACCGGACCCGGGAACTCGCAATTGCCTCGGCGCGCGCAATTGCTCCGGAAACCCGGATCGTGCTGGTCGAGGGCAATTACCTGCTGCTTGACGAACTGCCGTGGAGCAGGCTCGATGGGGCCTTCGACTACTCGATATTCATCGATCCGGGGATCGACGTACTCGAGCAGCGATTGCTGCAGCGCTGGCACGATCACGGCTATGATGAGGAGACCGCCCGCACGAAGGCCCTCGGCAACGATATCCCGAATGCTCGCCGCGTCGTCGGCAGCCGCCGCGCCTGCGATATCGTGATCCGGGATTTCTGAATTATGCTTCGAGCCATTGTCTTCGGCGGCGCAATGATGGTATCGAGGCGCGGTTTCACCACATGAGTTACCGCCCCTTCAAGCGCACTGGCCGGCTTTGACGCCGCCCGCGCCGATCGGGCGCGAGCATCGGGAGAAAGCTGAAATGCAAGAGCTCGTTATCCGCCGCCCGGACGACTGGCATCTCCACCTGCGCGATGGCGGCGTGCTGCGCGGCGTCATCGCCGACACGAGCCGGCATTTCGCCCGCGCTATTATCATGCCTAATCTGGTGCCGCCGGTAGTGACCTCGGCCGACGCCGCGGCCTATCGCGAACGCATCCTCGCCGCCATTCCGGCCGGTGACCGGTTCGAACCTTTGATGACCCTCTATCTCACCGAAGGAACCGACCCCGCCGACGTCGAGGCCGGATTCAGGAGCGGTCTGATCAAGGCAGTGAAGCTCTATCCGGCCGGCGCGACCACCAATTCGCACAGCGGCGTCCGCGACATCACCAAGGCGATGCCTGTTCTCGAGCGCATGGCCGAGATCGGCATGCCGCTCTGCGTCCACGGCGAGGTGACGACGCCGGAGGTCGATATCTTCGACCGCGAGGCCGCCTTCATCGAAACGGTCCTTGACCCGCTTCGCCGGCGGCTGCCGGATCTCCGCATCACCATGGAGCATGTGACGACGAAGGACGGCATCGATTACATCAAGGAGCATGCGGCCAACCTTGCCGGCTCGATCACCACGCATCACCTGATCATCAACCGCAATGCCATCCTCGTCGGCGGCATCAAGCCGCATTATTACTGCCTGCCGGTCGCCAAGCGCGAGACACACCGCCTGGCCTTGCGCGCCGCTGCCGTGTCGGGGGATGTGCGCTTCTTCCTCGGCACCGATTCCGCCCCGCATGTCGATCCGCTCAAGGAATGCGCCTGCGGCTGCGCCGGCATCTATACGTCCGTCAATACGCTGAGCTGCCTTGCCCATGTCTTCGAGGAGGAGGAGGCGCTCGACCGGCTCGAGGCCTTCACCTCGCTGAACGGTCCCGCCTGGTACGGCCTGCCAGTGAATGAGGAAACGATCACGCTGCGCAAGGGAGGGGAGCCCGTTCGCTATCCGGCCAAGGTCGAGACCGACGCAGGGCCGATCACGGTTTTCGACCCGATGTTCCCGCTCCACTGGGCGGTCGTCTGATTGAGATATGTCTTGCTGCGGGTCTGAAAAGCGCTTCGGTCACGCTTCTGAAGGAGAGGTCATGTTTTCGAATGCGTTCACCGACAAGACGGTGATGGCCGAGTTGGTCGCCAAGATGCTTTGGGAAATCAAGGCGGTGCATTTCCGGGCCGACGAGCCCTACAAGCTCGCCTCCGGCATGGCGAGCCCGGTCTATATCGACTGCCGCAAGCTGATTTCCTATCCGCGCATCCGCTCGGCGGTGATGGACTTCGCTGCAGCGACGATCCTCGGCGAGGCCGGCTTCGAGCAGTTTGATGTGGTCGCCGGCGGCGAGACGGCCGGCATCCCCTTTGCCGCCCTGCTCGCCGAGCGCCTCGGCCTGCCGATGATTTATGTCCGCAAGGCGCCGAAGGGGCACGGCCGCAATGCCCAGATCGAGGGCCATATGCCGGAAGGCGCGCGCGTCCTGGTGATCGAGGACCTGACCACCGCCGGCGGCTCGATGTTCAAGTTCATCGACGCGATCCGCGCAGCCGGCGGCATCGTCGAACACGGCATCGCGCTCTTCTACTACGATATTTTCCCGGAAGCCCGGGCCAACATGAAGGCAAAGGGCGTCGACCTGCACTACATCGCCACTTGGCGCAATGTGCTCGCCGTTGCCCGCGAGCAGGCGCTGTTCGACGAGAAGACGCTGAACGAGGTGGAAGCCTTCCTCAATGCGCCGCTCGCCTGGTCGGCCCGCAACGGCGGTGTCGACACGCTCGCGGCCGAGTGACGGCACGATGCTGATCTCGTCGATGGAATAGTTTTCAAGGGAGGACATTGATGATCGTTTGCTGCGGAGAAGCCCTGATCGACATGCTGCCGCGCGAGACGGCGGCCGGTGAAAGCGCCTTTGCCCCCTATGCCGGGGGCGCCATCTTCAACACGGCGATCGCGCTTGGCAGGCTCGGCATTCCGACCGGCTTCTTCACCGGGCTCTCCGACGACATGTTCGGCGACATCCTGCGGGAAACCCTGAAAGCGGCGAATGTCGATTTCGGCCCCTGCGCCACCTTGCCGCTGCACACGACCCTTGCCTTCGTGAAGCTCGTCCACGGCCATGCGAGCTACGCCTTCTTCGATGAGAACACCGCCGGGCGGATGATCACAACGGACCATCTGCCGGCCTTCGGCGATTTCTGCGAGGCACTGCATTTCGGCGCGATCAGCCTCATCCCCGAGCCCTGCGGCTCGACCTATGAAGCGTTGATGACGCGGGAGCACGAAAAGCGGGTCATCTCCTTCGACCCGAACATCCGTCCCGGCTTCATCAAGGACCGGGAGGCGCATCTTGCCCGCATGAACCGCATGTCGGCGATGTCAGACATCGTCAAGTTCTCCGATGAGGACCTCGCCTGGTTCGGCATGGAGGGCAGCCACGATGCGCTCGCGGCCGAATGGCTGCAGCGCGGCCCCAAGCTGGTGGTGATCACCAGGGGCGCAGACGGCGCCGTCGGCTATACGAAGAACCACAAGGTGGAGGTTGCGAGCGAGCGGGTCGCGGTGGTCGATACGGTCGGTGCCGGCGACACCTTCGATGCCGGCGTGCTCGCCTCGCTGAAGCTCAACAATCTGCTGACCAAGAAACAGGTCGCAGACTTGAGTGACGAGGCGGTCCGGCAGGCACTCGCTCTCGGCGCCAAGGCGGCCGCCGTAACCGTGTCGCGCGCCGGCGCCAACCCGCCTTGGAACTATGAGATCGGACTCTGATCCGATAGGTTTGAGGGTACAGAGGGCGCCGGCATCGCTGGCGCCCTTTTTGTTGTTCAGCGTGCCGCCTGCAGCAGTGCCGCCACCAGGCCGGCGGTCGAGGAATCGTGCCCCTCGGCGCTCTCCTTGCCCTCGACGACCGGCAGCAGGCCGGTTGCCAGTTCCTTGCCGAGCTCGACGCCCCACTGGTCGAAGGAGTTGATGTTGAAGAGCGCGCCTTCGACGAAGACGCGGTGCTCGTAAAGCGCGATCAGCCGGCCGAGCGCGAAGGGATCGAGCTGGTCATAGACGAAGGTGAGCGACGGCCGGTTGCCGGTGAAGACCCTGTGCGGCGCGATCCTGTCGGCCTTCGCCTCGTCCATACCCTTGGAGGTCAGCTGCGCCTTAGCCTCAGTCAGGGTGCGGCCCTTCATCAGCGCTTCCGACTGCGCCAGGCAGTTGGCGATCAGCAGCTGGTGCTGGTGGCGCAGATCCTTCTCGTGGCCATTGGCGGCGATCATGAACTCGGCCGGGATGATGTCGGTGCCCTGGTGGATGAGCTGGTAGAAGGCATGCTGGCCGTTGGTGCCGGGCTCGCCCCAGACGACCGGACCGGTCGCAAATTCCACCGGCTTGCTGTCGAGCGTCACGGCCTTGCCGTTCGATTCCATGTCGAGCTGCTGCAGATAGGCCGGGAAGCGGGAGAGGCGCTGGTCGTAGGGCAGGATGGCCCGTGACGGATAACCGAGCACGTTGCGGTGATAGAAGCCGATGAGACCGAGCAGCATCGGGATGTTTTCGCGCAGTGGAGCGGTGCGGAAATGCTCGTCGATTGCATGGCCGCCGTCGAGGAAGCGGCCGAAATTCTCACTTCCCACGGCAATCATCAGCGGCAGGCCGATCGCCGACCAGATCGAATAGCGGCCGCCGACCCAATCCCAGAAGCCAAAAACGCGGGCGGCGTCGATGCCGAAGGCGGCGACCTTGTCGAGCGCCGTCGAGACGGCCGCGAAATGGTGGCCGACCGCCGCCTCGCCGAGCTTGCCGGCGATAAAGGCGCGGGCGGTGGCGGCATTGGTCATCGTCTCGGTCGTCGTGAACGTCTTCGAGGCGACGATGAACAGCGAGGTTTCGGGGTCGAGCAGCTTCAGCGTATCGGCAATATGGGCGCCGTCGACATTGGAAACGAAATGCAGCCGCGGACCGTCATGGAAGGGGGCGAGCGCCAGCGTCGCCATCACCGGGCCGAGGTCGGAGCCGCCAATGCCGATATTGACGACATCGGTGATCTTCTTGCCGGTGGCGCCCTTCAGGGTGCCGGAGCGGATGTCGTCGGCAAAGGCCCCCATCGCCTCGAGCACGGCATTGACGTCCGGCATGACGTCCTTGCCGCCGACGAGGATCGGCCGGTTCGAGCGGTTCCTGAGCGCCGTATGCAGGACGGCGCGCTCCTCGGTGATGTTGATGATGTCGCCACTGAACATCGCGTCCCGCTTTTCCTCGACCTTTGCGGCCTTCGCCAACGCCTCGAGACCATCGAGGATCCGGTCGTTGACGGCGCATTTCGAATAGTCGAGGAGCAGATCACCGAGCCTCGTGCTGAAGCGCGAAAAGCGGTTCGGATCGGCCGCGAAGGCGGCCCGGATGTCGGTTGCATTGGTCTCGCGTGCAGTGGCTTTGAGGTTTTCGACAAGCGCTTTCATCGCAGGGCTCCTTGCATCGGAAATCGGCTGCGATAGCTAGTCGGTTTAGACGTGGCAAATCAAGGGCAGGTGTGCACTGCAGCGAAAAAAGCGAGCGTCGAGCCCTTGTAAACTGCCCCTCACCCCAACCCACCCCAACCCAACCCAACCCAACCCAACCCAACCCAACCCTCTCCCCGCACGCGGGGAGAGGGGATTTTGGGGTGGCGCCGCCGCGAGTTCCTTCTCCCCGCGTGCGGGGGAGAAGGTGCCGGCAGGCGGATGGGGGCACTCAGAATGCTAATCGCGCAAATCCTTGCGCAGGATCTTGCCAACATTGGATTTCGGCAGTTCGGTGCGGAATTCCACGTGCCGCGGCCGCTTGTAGTTGGTCAGGTTCTCGGCGCAGTGGCGCTTGACGTCCGCTTCGGTGAGGTTCGGATCCTTGCGGACGACGAAGAGCTTGACCGCCTCGCCGGAATGCGGGTCGGCAACGCCGACCGCGGCGCATTCCAGGATGCCGGGATGAGTTGCCGCGACCTCTTCGATTTCGTTCGGGAAGACGTTGAAGCCGGAAACGAGGATCATGTCCTTCTTGCGGTCGACGATCTTCGTCAGCCCCGCGGCATTCATGAAGCCGATGTCGCCGGTGCGGAAAAAGCCGTCCGGCGAAATCGCCTTCGCCGTCTCGTCGGGGCGCTGCCAATAGCCGGCCATGACCTGCGGGCCACGGATGCAGATCTCGCCGATTTCGCCGGTCGGCAGCGCGTTGCCGTTCTCGTCGCGGATTTCGACCTCGGTGGAAGGCAGCGGCATGCCGATCGTGCCGGTGAACTCGTCGGTGTCGAGCCGGTTGGCGGTTGCGACCGGCGAAGTTTCCGAGAGCCCGTAGCCTTCATGAATCGGGCAGTGCGTCATAGCGAGCCAGCGCTCGGCGACCGGTCGCTGCACCGCCATGCCGCCGCCGAATGTCAGGATCAGCGAGGAGAAGTCGAGCTTCTGGAATTCCGGATTGTTCATCAGGGCGTTGAACAGCGTGTTGAGCCCCGGGAAGATGTTGGTCTTGTACTTTCCCAGTTCCTTGACGAAGGCTGGAATGTCGCGCGGATTGGGGATCAGGATGTTGTTGCCGCCGGTGGCAAGCCCCATCAGCGAGTTCACCGTCAAAGCGAAGATGTGATAGAGCGGCAGGGCGCACATGAAGGTGAGGTTTTCCGGGCGCGGCTTGCGCAGGAAGGCCGTGTTCAGCCAGAGCTCCATCTGCGCCATGTTGGCCAGAAGATTGGCATGGGTGAGAGTTGCGCCCTTCGAAACGCCCGTCGTGCCGCCGGTATATTGCAGGAAGGCGACGTCGCTCGGCCCGATATTGGGTTTCGCAAGCTGAAGCTTCTCGCCCTTGGCAAGAACCGTTCGGAACGAGAGGTGGCCCGGCAGCGACCAGGCGGGAACGAGCTTCTTCACGCGGCGCACGACGAGATTGACGACGACGCCCTTCACCCCGAGCATGTCGCCCATGGTCGCGACCACCACATGCTTGACCTTGGTGCGGGCGACGACCTGCTCGACCGTATGGGCGAAGTTTTCCAGCACGAAGATCGCCTTGGCGCCGGCGTCGACGAGCTGGTGCTCGAGTTCGCGCGGTGTATAGAGCGGGTTGACGTTCACGACCGTATAGCCGGCCCTGAGAATGCCGTAGACGATCACCGGGTTCTGCAGGATGTTCGGCATCATCACGGCGACGCGATCGCCTTTCGCCAGGCCGAGCGACTGCAGCCAGGCACCGATCCGGCCCGAATGGACGTTGAGATCGGCGAAGCTCAGCGACTTGCCCATTGAGGTGAAGGCGGGATGCCAGGAATGCTGCGCCACCGCATGGTCGAAGAACTCGCCGAGCGATCGGTAGGGGAGCGGCCCGATCTCGGCGGGCACGCCCGGCGGATAGGATTTGACCCAGTTCTTCCCCGCGCCGGACCCCGCCTGCTGCATGCTTGCTTCCGCCATGATCTCTCTCCCTCTGGTGGCAACGAACGGCCTTGCTCACGGCGAAGAAAAATCCCTCCCGATCTTCCCTCCCGATCGAAGATGCTGCTTTTCCAGCGTCTCTTCAAGCAGCAATCGGAATTATATAACTTTGACGTAAACGTCAACAATCCGGAAGCGGCTAGGGATAGCGAATTTTGTCGCCGGCGATCCTCGAGCACGTCTAAATCTGCCTGTCATGTCCGTCCGCTAGACCGGTGAAAGGCGATCACGGCAATTGTGAATTGATCCCTGATCGCCGCGATGATTTGGAGACGCGGCTCCTTCAAGCCGAAAGCGCTGGTCGACGCAGGAGACGGGCTGGCAAGCCTGCGGGATTGTTGTAAGGTTCTTGAAAGACGGAGGACTACAGGTGCAATTGGGCAATCGTGAGCGAGAAAATCCCCCGGCGGAGCCGCGGCTCTTCGGGCAGCCTGCCCATTCGCGCTCGGCCCTCGTCTTGCCTATCTCGGCGGCCCGCTGGCTGCTCGTCCTCGTGCTCATCGCCGGCGTCTATTTCTTCCACGGCTTCGTCGTGCCGGTGCTTGCCGCCGTCGTCATCGGCTTTGCCAGCTGGCCCATCTATCGACGGCTGCTTCAGGCACTGAACGGCAACCGCACCCTAGCGGCGACCATTGCCATCACCTCCGTCGTCGCCTTCATCGTCGTGCCCATCTCGATCGCCGCGGCCTATGCCGTGGACGAGGTGCGCGACTGGCTCGTCTGGGCGGTGGAGACCAACGTCAACGGCGCGCCGGTGCCGGCCTGGCTGACGACCATCCCGGTAGCGGGCGCCTGGCTTGGTCAGCAATGGGTGAAATATGTCGGCCATCCCGGCGCGCTCGGCGAACTGGTCCAACTCGTCAGCGGCTCCAATATCGGCAACATCTACCGCGGCGTCCTGGTAATCGGCGCCTCCGCCTTCCAGTCCTTCCTGACGCTGCTCTTCATGCTGATCACGCTGTTCTTCGTCTATCGCGACGGCCAGTCCTTTTCGAAGCAGCTCGATCGCCTCGGCGAGCAGATTTTCCCGATGCGCTGGGAGCGCCTGTCGCGCGTCGTGCCGCTGACCATCAGCTCGACGGTGACCGGCATGGGCATCATCGCGATCGGCGAAGGCATCGTTCTCGGTGTCGCCTATTGGCTGGCCGGCGTGCCGTCGCCCGTGACGCTCGGCATCATCACCGGCCTCATGGCGCTTATTCCGGGCGGCGCGCCGCTCTGCTTCACCCTGGTGTCGATCTATCTGGTCGCGAGCGGCTCGCCCTTCCACGGCGTGGCGCTCTTCGCCTGGGGTACGACGGAGCTCTTCATCGTCGACAAGACGCTTCGCCCGAGGCTCGTGGGCGGCCCGATCAAGCTGCCCTTCCTGCCGACTTTCTTCGGCCTCGTCGGCGGCGTCAAGACGATGGGCTTTCTCGGCCTTTTCGTCGGCCCGGTACTGATGGCGCTGCTCGTCGCGATCTGGCGGGAATGGATGCACGAAGTGGCGAACCAGCCGGAGCCGGCGGCAAAGCCGATCTCCCGGGTCGACGTCGCCGCGAAATAGGATCGGTGAGGTGGGGGTCCGGCCGCGGATAGGCTCTAGGAGCGAAGCTCCGAGGACCGAGTTTGAGAGATTGCATGTCCGATAGTGATCGCGACCTCAAAAGCCGCCCCGATCCCGATGCCCTGCTGGCGCTCGCCGAACGGGGCGGCAGAGGGAAGCTGACGGTGTTCCTCGGCGCCGCGCCGGGAGTCGGCAAGACCTATGCCATGCTGATGCGGGCGCAGCGCCTCAAGCAAGAGGGCGCCGACATCGTCATCGGCCTCGTCGAGACGCATGGCCGCAGCGAGACTGCGGCGCTGCTCGAAGGGCTGGAAGTCTTGCCGCGCCGGGAGGTCGCGCATAGCGGTCGTACGCTCAGAGAATTCGATCTTGACGCCGCTTTGGCGCGCCGCCCGAGGATCATCGTCGTAGACGAGCTCGCCCATACCAATCTGGGCGATGGCCGCCATCCGAAGCGCTACCAGGACATCGAGGAACTGGTGGACGCCGGCATCGATGTCTGGACGGCGCTTAACATCCAACACCTCGAAAGCCTGTCGGACATCGTCACCCAGATCGCCGGTGTGCCGGTGCGCGAACGGATTCCTGACACGGTCCTGAACCGGGCCGACGAGGTGCTGCTGGTCGACCTGCCGCCGGCGGAACTGATCGAGCGGCTGAGGGAGGGCAAGGTCTATCTGCCCGACAATGCCCGGCGCGCCGCGGACAATTTCTTCCGGCTGGGCAATCTGACGGCGCTGCGCGAGCTGGCGCTGCGGCGGACCGCCGACCGGGTCGACGACCAGATGGTCGACTACCTCAAGCAGAACGCCATCGAGGGGCCGTGGCCCGCTGGCGAAAGGCTCGTCGTCTGCATCGGCCCGGATCCGCTGTCGGAAAGGGTGGTGAGGACGGCGAGCCGGCTTGCCTCCGGACTCAATGCCGATTGGATCGTCGTTTCCATCGAACGGGCGGATCGCGAAGCGGGCGACGGCGAGGCGATGCGGCAGCTCGACGAGACCTTCCGCCTTGCCGAGCAATTGGGCGCAGAGACGCGCCGCATCGTCGGCAGCGATTTCGTCGAGGAGATCCTGAAGCTTGCAAGACGCGAGAATGCGACGCAGATCGTCATCGGCGCGCGCCGGCACTGGTTTCCGCTGAGCCTGTTCCGTGCCTCCTTGCCCGATGCGCTGGCCAAGCGCGTCTCCGGTGTCGGCATTCACCTCGTCACAGGCAAGATTGAGCCTGCCGCGAAGCCGCGGCGGAGAAGCAAGCAGCTGCTGCCGGAAGGCTTGGGGCGAGCCTTCGGCATAGCCGCCGGCACCGTCGGGCTGGCGACCGCGCTCGGCGTGCTGATCGAGCAGGTCATCATTCTGCAGAATATTTCGCTTCTCTATCTCCTCGCGGTGCTCGCCTCTGCGGTTTATGCCGGTTATTTCGCGGCCCTGGCGGCCGCGCTGTTTTCCGTCGTCGCCTATAATTTCTTCTTCATCGAGCCAGTCGGCACATTCACGGTGGCGGAGCCGCACGAGGTTTTCGCGCTCGTCGTTTTCCTGGCGGCAGCGGCGCTCGCCGGCGGGCTTGCCTCGCGCATCCGTGATCAGGCAAAGACCGCGAGGGGTCGAGCGACGGCGACGCAGGCGCTTTACGATTTTTCCCGCAAGCTTTCCGGCACCGCCAATGCCGAAGACGTGTTGTGGGCGGCGGCCACCCAGATGCAAGCGACATTGAAGCGCAACGCCGTGCTGTTGCTGCCGGAAGACGTCGATATTGCCGTGAGGGTGGCGTGGCCGCCGGACACCGAGCTCAGCGTCAGCGACATGATGGCGGCGCGCTGGGCGTTCGAAAAAAAGGAGCCGGCAGGCAACGAGACCGGTACGCTGCCGAACAGCCCGTTTCAATTCAGGCCGCTGATGAGCCCGCATGGCGTTGTTGGCGTCTGCGGCTTTCTGCAAGAGGGCAGTCCTCTCGACATCAACGAAGAACGGGCCCTTGCCGCGATCCTCGACCAGACCGCCATCGCCGTCGACCGCGCGAGGCTGTCGCGTGAAAGCCTCGACCAGGCCGCTCAGCTCGAGGGCGAGAAGTTCCGTGCCGCGCTTCTTTCGTCGCTGTCACACGATCTTACCACCCCGTTGGCGGCGATAAGCGGCGCGGTGGCGGGCCTCCGCCAACTCGGCGAAGGAATGCCGCAGGCAGACCGAGAGGATCTGCTGAACTCGATCGATGAGGAGAGCGGCAGGCTGAAGCATTTCGTTGCCAACCTGCTCGACATGACCCGGCTCGAGGCCGGAACGATCAATGCCAGGCGCGATCGGGTGGATGTGGCGGAGGTGGTCCATGATACGGTGGAACGGGCGCGGAAATATTTTCCGGGCCGGGATTTCGAGACCAGCATCGCCGCGGAGCTGCCCTTGATGCGCGGCGACAGCGTCCTGCTCGAGCAGGCCCTCTTCAATCTGCTCGACAATGCCGACCGGTTCGGCGGCGGCGAACCCGTCAGCATCTATGCCCGGCGGGAGGGTGACGAGGTCGTACTGTCAGTGACTGATCTCGGCAAGGGTATCGCGCCGGCCGATCTCGAGCAGGTCTTCGATAAGTTCTTCCGCAAGGGGAAGCCGGACGGACGCTCGCTTGGCACCGGCCTCGGCCTGTCGATCAGCAAGGGATTCGTCGAGGCGATGGGTGGGCGGATCAAGGCCGAGAGCCCGGCCCTCAGGCGCCGCGGAACGCGGATCTCCATGCGCTTCCCGGCGGAACCATCGACCTGAGGCGAGGCGGCCATATGGCCTTTGCCTCGAAGTTGTTTTATGACGGGTTGCAATCATGAATTTGTAGGGGCCGGGTTCAAAAAGATGAGTGTCGCTCCGGATGGCGGAGAGCCCGACAGGCAGGGCGCGGATCGGCGTCCCATTGCGGCCCGCGACAGCGGCTTGGCGCGCCGCCTCACGGCGCTGCTCCTCAAGACGCCGATCACGCCGAATGGGATTTCACTGCTGAGCATCGGCTTTGCCGCGCTAGGCGCGGCGGCGCTCGTCTTCGCGCCGCGCTGGCCGTTGCTCTATCTCGTCGCCGTCGCCGGCATCCAGTTGCGGCTTCTCTGCAATCTGCTTGACGGCATGGTGGCGGTCGAGGGGGGCCGCGGCTCGCCGGTGGGCGCGCTCTACAACGAGTTTCCCGATCGCATTGCCGACACGCTGCTGATCGTGGCGCTCGGCTACGCTGCCGGCGCCGGCTGGCTCGGCTGGGCCGGTGCGCTTGCGGCCGCCCTGACGGCCTATGTGCGTGTCTTCGGCGGCTCCATCGGCCAGGTCCAGGACTTTCGCGGGCCGATGGCCAAGCAGCATCGCATGGCGCTGATGAGCCTTGGCTCCGTTCTGGCGCTCGGCGAAGCCTGGCTGACGAACGGGCGTTTCGTGCTTTATGCCACGGCATGGATCATCCTTGCCGGAGCGCTTCTCACCTGCTGGACCCGCACCAGGGCGATCGTCTCGCGCATCCCGGGAGCCGCGACGCCGTGATCGATCTGCTGCTGATCGGCCTCACCCGGTTCATCGTCGGCGGCCAGGCGCAATGGATCGGTGCCGTGCCGGATACGCGCCAGCGCATCTATTTCGCCAACCACGCCAGCCATCTCGACACGCTGCTGATCTGGTCGGCCCTGCCGCGACCGTTGCGCGGCACCACCCATCCGATCGCCGCGGCCGACTATTGGGGCAGGGGCAAGCTCCGCCGCCACATTGCGCTGAAGGTGTTGAATGCGGTGCTCGTCGACCGCGCCACCCAGGGTCCGCCCGGGGCGGCGCTCGCCCCCTTGCGCGGCGTGCTCGCCGAGGGCGAGTCGCTCGTTCTCTTTCCCGAGGGCACGCGCGGCAACGAGCGTCTGCCGGGGCCGTTCAAGAGCGGTCTCTACTGGCTGTCGCAGGAATTTCCGGAAGTCGAGCTGATCCCCACCTATCTCGACAATCCCTCGCGCGCCTTTCCAAAGGGAACCTTCCTGCCCGTTCCGATCAGCTGCACCGTTCGCTTCGGCGCGCCGCTCCTGCGGCGGGCGGGGGAAGAGAAGGACGCGTTTCTCGAACGCGCCCGCGCCGCCGTCGGCGCGCTCGCCTCAGACACGGTTCCATGAGGCCGCCATGTCCTTGACTGATAAGCTTTTCATCCTCTTCGGCGGCATCTCAGCGCTGCTCGGCATCGCCTCGGTGATCGGCTTCATGCTGTCGCGCAAGGTGACCTCGGAAAACGGCCGGGCGACAGTCGCCAATCTCAACGCCCGCATCAAGGCCTGGTGGGTGATGGTCGCGATCTTCGCGGTCAGCTTCGCGCTCGGCCGCGGCGTCACCGTGGTGCTCTTCGCACTCACCTCGTTCTACACGCTGCGCGAATTCATATCGCTGACACCGACGCGCGGCGCCGATCACCTGCCTCTGGTCGCCGCCTTCTACGTGCTGCTGCCGCTGCAATACTGGCTGATCTGGACGGACTGGTACGCGCTCTTCACGATCCTCGTCCCGGTCTATGGCTTCCTTCTCCTGCCGAGCCTTGCCGCGCTTAAGGGCGATGCCGGTGAGTTCCTGCTGCGCGTCTCACGCATCCAGTGGGGCCTGATGCTGACCGTCTATTGCATCAGCCACGCGCCTGCTCTGCTGACACTCGACCTCCCCGGCCGTCCGAACGAGGGTTTCCTGCTGCTCTTCTTCCTGATCACCGTCGCGCAGTTCAGCGACGTGATGCAATACGTCTTCGGCAAGCTCTTCGGCCGGACGAAGGTGGCCCCCGTCGTCAGCCCCTCGAAGACCCTCGAAGGCCTCGTCGGCGGCGGCCTCTCCGCCGTCGCCGCCGGCGCCGGCCTCTGGTGGATCACCCCGTTCACGCCGCTTGCAGCCGCCGCCATGGCGCTCGCCGTCGTCGCCATGGGCTTTTTGGGCGGATTGTCGCTCTCGGCCGTCAAGCGCTCGATGGGCGTCAAGGACTGGGGCACGATGATCTCCGGCCACGGCGGCGTGCTCGACCGCATGGACTCGCTGAGCTTCGCCGCGCCGGTGTTCTTTCATCTGACCCGGTATTTTTATACGTGAGACGGGGGGCCGATAGTCTCGCGATATGCGGTCCAGGGGAAGAAAATGGTGCCGCTTACGTGACTCGAACACGTGACCCCATCATTACGAATGATGTGCTCTACCGACTGAGCTAAAGCGGCATTAAAGCGCCCCGCAGCGTGGCCGCGGAACGAATGTGAGGCGCTGATAAACGCAAAGCGCCGGGATTTCAAGTCATCAGTTTCGAGAAGTTGAAAATTCCTTCGGCGCGGTGTGGCCGGCTCGCGACGTGAGACCGAGGCGGGCGCGCGCGGCGTCGTACTCGCTCTCCCACCGGTCGACCAATCGGGCGACCGTACTGACCTCACAAACGGCGCCGATGCCCTGTCCGCAGCCCCAGATGTCCTTCCAGGCCTTGGCCCCGTCCGTTGCCTTGCCGAAATCCATCTTCGACGGGTCGGCCTCCGGCAGGCTGTCCGGATCCATGCCGGCGGCGCGGATCGAGGCCTTGAGGTAGTTGCCGTGAATGCCGGTGAAGTAGTTGGAATAGACGATATCGGCGGCGTTGCCGTCGACGATCGCCTGCTTGTAGGCATCGCTGGCCCGGGCTTCCTCGGTGGCGATGAAGGGCGAGCCGATATAGGCCATGTCGGCGCCCATCGCCTCCGCCGCGAGGATGGCGTCACCGCTGGCGATTGCGCCCGAGAGCAGCAGCGGCCCGTCGAACCAGGCGCGGATTTCCTGGATCAGTGCGAAGGGCGAGAGCGTCCCGGCATGGCCGCCGGCGCCGGCGGCAACCGCAATCAGACCGTCGGCCCCCTTGCGGATCGCCGAGTTCGCATGGCGGTTGTTGATGACGTCGTGCAGCACGATGCCGCCATAGGAGTGGATCGCAGCGTTGACCTCCGGCACCGCGCCGAGCGAGGAGATGACGATCGGCACCTTGTACTTGACGCAAAGCATCAGGTCCTGTTCGAGCCGGGTGTTCGACTTGTGGACGATCTGGTTGACGGCAAAAGGGGCCGCCGGCCGCTCGGGATGCTGGCGGTCGTGGTCGGCGAGTGTTTCGATGATCTCGGCAAGCCATTCGTCGAGTTGTGCCTGCGGACGGGCGTTCAGTGCCGGGAACGCACCGATGACGCCCGCCTTGCATTGCGCAATCGTCAGCTTGGGATGCGAGACGATGAAGAGCGGCGCGCCGACAACCGGCAGTCTCGTCGTTCCGGCAAGAATGGGCGGCAACGGCATCAGCTCTCTCCATCACAATTTTTGACGTTTGCGTAAACGTCAATGTAGATAGCAGCAAAGGCCGTGCTTGCAAAGAGAGGTTTTCCGCCCCGCATTTTGACGGGTCAAGGGGCCTTTTCCCCGTGCAAGACCCGGCCGCAGCGCCGCCGGACTTGCAGATTCCGAAAGCAGCGGTTACCCAATCGTTAATAAAACCAACGGCGTGCCGCGGGAAGAGGCGGGGCGCCTTCCGATACTTGCCCGTTGGGCGCGAAGGCTTCTGTGTGCAAAAGGATTTGATGTGAGCGGACTCGAGACGGCGATCAGGAATGCACTGGAACGCTCGGAGCGGAGCAATGCGGAAGTCCGCGCGCGGATCTATCAGTCGGCCCGCCAGGCGCTGGAAAACGGCCTGAAGAAGCAGGAGATCGAGGACCCGGAAATCATCGCCAACCAGCGCCATCGGCTGGAGGCGGTCATTCACGCCATCGAGACGGAGGAGCGCACGGCGCTGAAGGCGCGCGCCGTGACGCCGGTGGTGAGCCTCGCAGAGGTCAAGAGCAATGCCGACGCCGGCGGGCGGCTCTCAGCCGACCCGGCCGCCAACGTGCGGCAGGAGCCGGGTTTTCAGGCGGAGGCGCGTCTGGCCGGAGACGGTGGCCTCAGTGCGCTCGGAGGCCTGCGCCCGGAGCGCGACGGCCCCTCCACGCAGGTGGTCACCGGTGGCGGAAAATCCGTCGAGGCGGCGAGGTCCGGTTCGGTCGCCCCCGATCTCGGCGTCACCGACAAGCGTCCCCGCAAGCGCAGGCGCGGCCGGCTTCTCTCCTTCGTCATGGTTGTGGCGACCCTGGCTGCCGCCGTCGGCGCGGGCGTCTGGTGGGTTCAGACCAATGAGCTGTTGAAATCACCCGCCGAGCGCGACACCAATGTCGCCAATCCGCCGGCCGTCGTCGAGACCGAGGACTTCCCCGGCGCGGCCGGCTTGCCGACGCTCGGCGCGCAGGAGGGCTTTTCCGACGACTGGATCGAGATTTTCACGCCGACGGACACGGCGGCCGTCACGCCTGGCGCCCGCGCCACGGCCGAACCGTTCGACGACGACGGCGGCGAACGCATCCGGCTGGCGTCGGCGGCCGGGTCGAAGGAGGGCGAGGTGGCAATCGACATTCCCGCCGATGTGCTTGCCCAGCTCTCCGGTAAGTCCTCGACGCTGGCCCTGAGCGTCCAGGCGCTGCCGGGAAAGACGACGGAGTTCTCCGTCGAATGTGATTTCGGGGCACTCGGCGCCTGCGGTCGTCATCGCTTCACCGCGCATGACGAGCGCGTCGACATGCTGTTCAAGATCAGCTTCGGAGATCGTGCTGCGCCGGGCAGTTCCGGAAAGCTGCTGATCAACAGCGATGTCAGCGGCGCCGGCAACAGCCTGGATCTCTATGCGATCCGCGTGCTGCCGGGGCAATGATCGGCCGCCGGGCCTGGTTTACCTGAGGAAGCCGGGGCCGGAGCCGACGATTTTGTCGTCCACCTTGCCGATCGCCGCCTTGTCCTTGCCGTCATAGTCGAGCTTCGTCAGCATGTGGCGGATCAGGTTGATCCTGGCGCGGCGCTTGTCATTGCCGCGGATGACGGTCCAGGGTGCATGGTCCGTATGCGTTTCCTTCAGCATTCGGTCGCGCTTCTTGGTGTAGTCGTCCCATTTCCCCAGCGCCGCTATGTCCATCGGCGACAGCTTCCAGACCTTCAGCGGATCATGCCGCCGGTCGTGAAACCGCTTCAGTTGCATTTCCCGGCCGATGCTTAGCCAGAACTTGAAGAGCTGGATGTCTTCGTTGACGATCATCTTCTCGAAACGCGGTGCTTCCTTGACAAAATGCTCGTACTGTTCCGGCGTGCAGAAGCCCATCACCGGCTCCACGCCGGCCCGGTTGTACCAGGAACGGTCGAAGAGAACGAATTCGCCGGCTGTCGGAAAAGTCGAGACATAGCGCTGGAAATACCATTGGCCCCGTTCGGTCTCGGTGGGCTTGGTGAGCGCCACGATCCGTGCCGAACGAGGGTTCATATAGGCCATCGTCGCATGGATCGCGCCGCCCTTGCCGGCCGCATCGCGCCCCTCGAAGACGGCCATGACCCGCTTGCCGGTCGCCTGCATCCAGAACTGCACCTTGACGAGTTCGATCTGCAGCTTCGTCAGCGTTTCCTCGTACTCTTCCTCATCGAGTTTTTTCTCGTAGGGGTAGTCGTCGGAGGAAAAGGCTTCGTCATCGATCCATTTCGGCAGTTCCGGATTGTCGATGTCGAAGACCCGTGTCTTGCCGCCAATATCGAGCTCGACCGCCCGGCTTCCGGGTGCGCCCGCAGTCGGCATCTGTTCGAGAGCCATGTGATCTCCTCCCGCTGATGTGAATTCACTACCGCGCCGTGCGTCGGTTCAGGCACGCAAGCGTCGTAAGCACCTCGCTCGCTGCATGTCCTTTGTCCTTACATTGATTGGGATTTAAGAAAACATGCGATGGAGGAGGCCACAATTACATTGCAGATTCAAGCATGTCGTGAAAATCATGTCACGAAGCGCCGCTATCTCTGACCTTGTGGCCGGCGCGGTCGGCTGGAACGCTTGAGGCGATTCCAACCCAAGCCGCTCCACCTTCGCGGGTATTCGCCACGCTTGCATCACGTGATGTGCAATTCCTCATGGTTCGGGAGGCGGCAAATTGGACAGCGAGGGTATCGTCTTGGATGGCGCGAAAGTGTTCTGGCAGGGCCTCAAGCCGAAGCTGAAGGCAGAGCGCTGGATTCTCGGCCTCTCGATCCTGCTTGCCGTCCTCGCCGCCCTCGCGGGTATTCATGTGCTGGCGGTCATTGCTTTCTGGCTCGTTCTCGTGGCGGCGCTTCTCAAACGAACTGGGCCCTCGGCAGCGCCTGTGCCAGCAGCGGCGCCGACGGTCATGGAGACGCAGACGGACGCGCTGATGCCCGTGCTGAACGCGCTCGATATGCCGGTTCTCGTCATCGCCACGGATGAAACCGTCCTTTTCCAGAATACTGCCGCCGAGAAGGTCTTTGGCGCGATCCCCCCGGAAAGCTACCTTTCGGCGCGCGTTCGCTCCCCCGGAATCCTCGACATGGTGCGCGAGACCATCGCCACGGGCAAGGTCAATCAGATCGAGCATGCGGAACGTTTGCCTTCGGATGCCGTCTATGTCGTCCGCGTTGCCCCGGCGGATATCGGCGGCGAGGCCCCCAGCGGGCGGATCTTCCTGCTGACCTATCGCGATATCTCGCAGACCCGCCGCATCGACCGGATGCGATCCGACTTCGTGGCCAATGCCAGCCACGAACTGCGTACCCCGCTCGCCTCGCTCCGCGGCTTCATCGAGACGCTGCAAGGGCCGGCAAAGAACGACGCGAAGGCGCAGGAGAGATTCTTCGGCATCATGCACGAGCAGGCGACCCGCATGAGCCGCCTCGTCGATGATCTGCTGTCCCTTTCGCGGCTGGAGCTGAAGTCGCACATCGCTCCCGAAGACCCGGTCGATCTGGTGCCGCTGCTCGGACATGTGCGCGACAGCCTGCAGCTGCTGGCAAGCGATCTCGATGTGACGATCTCGCTCGAGGTGCCCGCTGAGCCTGTCGTCGTCCGAGGCGATCGCGATGAATTGATCGAGGTCTTCGAGAATCTCGTCGAGAACGCCTGCAAATATGGGCAGGAAGGCAAGAAGGTCGAGGTGCGGCTGACCGGCGGCGAGGGCAGCCAGGCAGAGGTCTCGGTCACCGACCATGGGCCGGGCATCCCGGCCGAGCATGTGCCGCGAATTACCGAACGTTTTTACCGGGTTAACGTCGAAGCGAGCCGGTCCAAGAAGGGGACTGGCCTTGGCCTCGCGATCGTCAAGCACATCCTGACCCGCCACCGGGCCCGCCTGCTCATCCATTCCGAGGTCGGCAAGGGCACCGTCTTCACGGTCCGCTTCTGACATAAAAGCGGGTAGACGGCTGCGTCTGTTCGGGATATCGAAGCATCTTCAAAGACATAGGCTGTCATAAATGTTTCACGGAAATGACATAAAAGCTGTGGCCATCGGCGGCTAACTAGGGCAGCCGATCAAACGGCGAAGAGAGCGCTGATCGCTAGCGCACCAACACGAGCCCATTCCGGGAGAACATCAATGAACATTCTTAAACTCAGTGTAGCGGCGCTGGTTGCCTCCGCCGCATTCGCGGGCGCTGCTGTGGCTCGCGACCAGATCCAGGTCGCTGGCTCCTCGACCGTTCTTCCCTACGCCAAGATCGTCGCTGAAAGCTTCGGCGAGGCGTTCCCGAACTTCAAGACCCCGGTCGTCGAATCCGGCGGCTCTTCCGCCGGCCTGAAGGAATTCTGCAAGGGCGTCGGCGAAGACACGATCGACATCGCCAACTCCTCGCGCAAGATCAAGGACAGCGAGATCGAGGCCTGCAAGGCAGCCGGCGTGACCGAGATCCAGGAAGTCAAGATCGGTTACGACGGCATCGTCTTCGCGACCGACGCGGGCAATGCCGATATCGCGCTGAAGCCGGAGCACCTCTACAAGGCGCTCGCCGCTGAGATCGTCGTCGACGGCAAGCTCGCTGCCAACCCCTATAAGAAGTGGTCGGAAGTCGACGCTTCGCTGCCGGATGCCGAAATCGCCGCCTACATCCCGGGTCAGAAGCATGGTACGCGCGAAGTCTTCGAAGAGAAGATCCTCGCTGCGGGCTGCAAGGCTTCCGGCGCTCAGGACGTCATCAAGGCTGCCGTCAGCGATGAAAAGCAGCAGCACAGCAAGTGCGTTGCCGTGCGCAAGGACGGCCTGGCGGTCGACATTGACGGCGATTACACCGAGACGCTCGCCCGCATCGCTTCCAACAAGAGCGGCATCGGCGTCTTCGGCCTGTCGTTCTACGAAAACAACGCCGACAAGCTGAAGGTCGCGACCGTCAACGGCATCGTACCGTCGACCGAGACGATCGCCTCCGGCGAGTACCCGGTTTCCCGTCCGCTGTTCTTCTACGTCAAGAAGGCGCATCTCGGCGTCATCCCGGGCCTCAAGGAATATGTCGAGTTCTTTGTCGACGACCAGATGATCGGCCCCGACAGCCCGCTCGCCGAATACGGCCTGGTTGCCGCTCCGGATGCCGAGCGCGAAGAAATTCGCAAGACCTTCGAAGCCGGCAATCTGCTCTGATCAAGACTGGATCCCGGTGCAGCTTTCCGCTGCGCCGGGACCTTGCATAATTTGGATTTTTTGGCGGCCCTGCCGTGGAGACGTGCCGATGAGCACCTCGCTTCTTCTCCTGATCATCGCTTTAATTGGTTTTGTTGCCTATTTTGCCGGCCGCGCCCGTTCGCTTGCCGAGTCCGGCAACAAGCTTGCCACCTTGCATTCGCTGCCGGGCTACCATGGCAGCTATGTCGCCATCGGGGCGGTGCTGCCCGCGGTCCTGGTGCTTGCCGCATGGCTGATCGCCTCGCCTCTTTATGTTGATTCCACCGTTCGCTCGGCGCTGCCCGATACGGTCCAGGGTCAGGGCGACGCAGCAGTCCAGCTCGCGCTCGGCCAGGTGAAGGCGGTCGCCACGGGGCTTAACCGCCTCGACGCGGCGGAAGTCGAGGCGGTCAAGACCGGTTCGGCCAATCTGCGCGAGACGCTAGCCGCCAAGGGCGTGGCGCTTGCCGGTGAAGGCGAGCCGTACATGGTCGAGGCGGCTGAGCAGTTCAATACGATGCGCGGCTACAGCCGCTGGCTGATGAGCGCCGCCGTGCTGCTCGTCGCCGTCGCCGGCGGCCTCTATGCAATCCGCAACGTTACCACCCGCTTTCGCGCCCGCAACCAGGTTGAGCGCGTTATGCTCGGCTCGCTTGTCGTCGCTTCGTCGATCGCCATCCTGACGACGATCGGCATCATCGGCTCGATGTTGTCGGAAGCCGGTCGCTTCTTCAGCATGGTCTCGCCGATGGAGTTCTTCTTCGGCACGGTTTGGGATCCGCGCTTCGCCGCGGCAGGCAGCGAAGGCGCCTCCGGCCAGTTCGGCCTGCTGCCGCTTCTCGGCGGCACGCTCTATATCGCCTTCGTCGCCATGCTGTTTGCTGTGCCGATCGGCCTGTTCGCCGCCATCTACATGGCCGAGTATGCCAGTCCGCGGCTGCGGTCGATCGCGAAGCCGCTCCTGGAGGTGCTAGCCGGCATCCCGACGATCGTCTACGGCTTCTTCGCGCTCGTCACCGTAGGTCCGTTCCTGCGCGACATCTCCACGCAGCTGAACGGTCTTATCACCGGCAACTACCAGAATTTCATTCAGGCGCAGAGCGTGCTGACCGCCGGCATCGTCATGGGCATCATGCTCATTCCGTTCGTCTCGTCGCTGTCGGACGACATCATCACGCAGGTGCCGCGGGCGCTGCGCGACGGTTCGCTCGGGCTCGGCGCGACGCGCTCGGAGACGGTCAAGAAGGTCATTCTTCCCGCCGCCCTTCCCGGCATCGTCGGAGCGCTGCTGCTGACCGCCTCGCGCGCGGTCGGCGAGACGATGATCGTCGTGCTTGCCGCCGGCGTCGCCGCGCGCATGCAGCTCGACCCCTTCGAACCGATGACGACGGTGACGGTCAAGATCGTCCACCAGCTGACCGGCGACCTGGAGTTCACCTCGCCGCAGACGCTGGTCGCCTTCGCGCTCGGCATCACGCTCTTCGTCATCACGCTCTGCCTCAACATCTATGCGCTCTACATCGTGCGCAAATATCGGGAACAGTACGAATGACCGACGTTGCTTCTCCCACGGTAAGGGTCTCGACCCGTCCCGCCGAAAGCCGCCGCGACATCGGCATCAAGCGCCGCTACGCCGCCGAGCGCCGGTTCCGCGCCTATGGCATCAGCGCCATCGTCATCGGCCTGTTCTTCCTGGCGGTCCTTGTCTGGAGTGTTGTTTCGAAAGGCTACACGGCCTTCCAGCAGACGACGATCACGCTGCCGATCGAGTTTTCCGAAAAGGTGATCGACCCGAAGAACGAGCGGGCGACCGATACGAAGCAGTTGATGACGGCCAACTATCCGGTCCTCGTTCGCGACGCCCTGGTCAAGCAGCTGGGCATCGACCCGAAGAAGCGGCCGCTGGTGAAACAGGCGAACGACATGGTCTCCGACAGCGTCCGCACGCAACTGCGAGACATCGTCGTTGCTGATCCTTCGGTGATCGGCAAGACGATCCCGGTGACGCTGCTCGCCGACGCGAACATCGATTCGGCATTCAAGGGACAGATCGACCTCAAGGTCGAAGAATCGAAGCGCAAGGTTAAGGACCAGCAGGTCGCCTGGATGAACCAGCTGGCCGAGGCCGGCGTGCTGAAGAAGAGCTTCAACACTGGCATTTTCGCGTTCGGCGCATCGAGCCGTCCGGAAGCGGCCGGCGTCGGTGTGGCGCTGGTCGGATCCGCCTATATGATGCTGATCGTCCTGGTCCTGTCGCTGCCCATCGGCGTCGCCGCTTCGATCTATCTCGAGGAGTTCGCGCCGAAGAACCGGTTGACCGACCTTATAGAGGTCAACATCAACAATCTCGCCGCCGTGCCTTCGATCGTCTATGGCCTTCTCGGTCTCGCCGTCTTCGTGAATTTCGCCGGCATGCCGCGCTCGGCCGCCCTCGTCGGCGGTTTCGTACTGACGCTGATGACCCTGCCGACGATCATCATCGCAACGCGCGCCGCGCTGAAGGCGGTGCCGCCGTCGATCCGTTCGGCCGCGCTCGGCCTCGGCGCCTCGAGGATGCAGACGATCTTCCACCATGTGCTGCCGCTTGCCATGCCCGGCATCCTGACCGGCACGATCATAGGCCTGGCGCACGCCCTCGGCGAGACGGCGCCGCTGCTCCTGATCGGCATGGTCGCCTTCGTCGTCGACTATCCGGGCTCGCCGCTCGAACCGTCCACGGCGCTGCCCGTGCAGATCTACATGTGGGCGAACGAGGCGGAGCGCGCTTTCGTCGAGCGAACCTCGGGGGCGATCATCATCCTCTTGATCTTCCTCGTCATCATGAACCTCGGCGCAATTCTGTTGCGGCGTCGCTTTGAGCGTCGCTGGTAGTGGGGTAAGGACTATGAACATCATGTCGGAAGCTGCAGTCGAAAAGGCTCTGGACCAGAAAATGAACACGGTGCCCTTGAAGATGATCGGCAAGGATGTGTCGGTCTATTACGGCGAGAAGCGCGCGCTCTTCGACGTCAACCTGAATATCCGCGAGAATACCGTGACGGCGCTCATCGGTCCTTCCGGATGCGGCAAGTCGACCTTCCTGCGCACCCTCAACCGGATGAACGACACGATCGAGAATTGCCGCGTCACCGGCCGGATCACCCTCGACGAGGACGATATCTACGATCCGTCGATCGACGTGGTGGAACTGCGCGCCCGCGTCGGCATGGTGTTCCAGAAGCCCAATCCATTCCCGAAGTCGATCTATGAGAACGTTTCCTACGGGCCGCGCATCCACGGCCTTGCCCGCACGAAAGCCGATTTCGACGAGATCGTCGAAACGAGCCTGCAGAAGGCGGGCCTGTGGAATGAGGTGAAGGACCGCCTGCAGGAGCCGGGGACGGGTCTTTCCGGCGGCCAGCAGCAGCGTCTCTGCATCGCCCGCGCCGTCGCCGTCAGCCCGGAAGTGATCCTCATGGACGAGCCATGTTCCGCCCTTGATCCGATCGCCACGGCCAAGGTCGAAGAGCTCATTCACGAGCTGCGCGCCAATTTCACCATCGTCATCGTGACCCACTCGATGCAGCAGGCGGCCCGCGTCTCGCAGCGCACCGCCATGTTCCACCTCGGCAATCTCGTCGAGGAGAACGATACCGACAAGATGTTCACCAATCCGGACGACCAGCGCACCCAGGACTACATCATGGGCCGGTTCGGCTAAGGCGAGTTGCGGGTCGGGGGCCTTCCGGCCGCCTCCCGCATGCCTGCTGACGTCCCTTCGAGAACAGCGCGCCCGAGGAAACGCATATGACCCACGCACACATCACGTCCGCATTCGACGAAGAACTGAAATATCTGACCCGCCGGATTTCGGAGATGGGCGGCCTCGCCGAGCAGATGGTAGCGGACTCCGTCCGGGCTCTGGTGAACTCCGACCTGGCGCTTGCCCAGAAGGTCATCTCCGACGATGCGATCCTGGACGATGCCGAGCGGCAGATCGGCGAGAAGGCGATCGTCACCATCGCCAAGCGCCAGCCGATGGCCGCGGATCTGCGCGAGATCATGGGCTCGATCCGGATCGCCGCCGATCTGGAGCGTGTCGGCGACCTCGGCAAGAACACTGCCAAGCGCGTCATCGCGGTTGCCGGCTCCGGAATTCCGCGCAAGCTGGCGCGCGGCCTCGAGCACCTCGCCGAGCTTGCCCTGATCCAGCTCAAGGAGGTCCTCGACGTTTACGCCTCGCGTTCGCCGGAAAAGGCAAACAGCATCCGCGAACGCGACGAGGAGATCGACGCGATTTACACCTCGTTGTTCCGCGAGCTGTTGACCTACATGATGGAGGATCCGCGCAACATCACGCCCTGCACGCATCTTCTTTTCTGCGCCAAGAACATTGAGCGTATCGGCGACCACGCCACCAATATCGCCGAAACGATCTACTACATGGCGACGGGCGCCCAGCCGCAGGGCGAGCGCCCGAAGGACGACATGACGTCGACGCTTGGATCCGTCACCGACTGAGGGTCGGACACCCGCCAATCATGAATCTAGGCAAGGAGTCGTAACTGAATGTTGCCGAAGATAGCCGTTGTCGAGGACGAGGAAGCGCTCAGCGTGCTGCTGCGCTACAATCTTGAGGCTGAGGGCTTCGAGGTCGATACGATCTTTCGCGGCGACGAAGCGGAGATCCGCCTGCAGGAGCGCTTGCCCGACCTTTTGATCCTCGACTGGATGCTGCCCGGCGTCTCCGGCATCGAGCTTTGCCGCCGTCTCCGGCAGCGCCCGGAGACCGAGCGGCTGCCGATCATCATGCTGACGGCGCGCGGCGAGGAAAGCGAGCGGGTGCGAGGCCTTGCGACCGGTGCCGACGACTACGTCGTCAAGCCGTTCTCGACGCCGGAGCTGATGGCGCGGGTCAAGGCGATGCTCCGGCGGGCGAAGCCTGAAGTGCTGTCGACGGTGCTTCGCTGCGGCGACATTGAGCTCGATCGCGAAACCCATCGCGTGCATCGTCGCAGCCGCGAAGTGAGGCTCGGCCCGACGGAGTTCCGGCTCCTGGAGTTCCTGATGGCCTCGCCAGGCCGCGTCTTCTCCCGCTCGCAGCTGCTCGACGGCGTCTGGGGGCACGACATCTATGTCGACGAGCGAACGGTCGACGTCCATGTCGGCCGGCTGCGCAAGGCTTTGAATTTCTCCAATATGCCCGATGTGATCAGGACGGTGCGCGGGGCCGGCTATTCGCTGGAAAGCTGACGCTTGCGCGGCTCTTCCGGCGTTCCAAAGAGTTAGGGGCCCGACGGGCCCCTTCATGCTTTCTTCGTTACTGCTCCGACCGATCAGCGCGCGCGCCGCCGCTCGGCCGAGGGCTGGTAGGCGAGGCGAGCGTGGTAGCTGCAATAGGGGGAGGATTCCGGCGAGTCGTTGCCGCAGAAGTGGAATTCTTCCTTGAGCGGGTCGCCGATCGGCCATTTGCAGGTCCGCTCGGTCAGCTGGGTGAGTTCCAGCCGGCGCGACATCGGGACGACGATGTTGGTGTCGAGTGCGAGATCCTGCTCCGCCACCAAATCGACAGCGACCTCTTCCTTGAGCACGGCCGTGCCGGCAGCGCGGGTAACCGTCCGGGTCACGGCGCGTGCCGCGTAGTTCGGGGCGCGGGGCGCCGAAGTCGTCCGCTTAGGACGAGCCGCCGCGGTCGCTCCGCCGGCCTTGGCGCGGCCTGGCAGGCTCAACCGATGAACCTTGCCGATCACCGCGTTACGGCTGACGCCTCCCAGCTGCGCCGCGATCTGACTCGCGCTTAGTCCCTCCGACCACAGCTTCTTCAGCTTTTCAACCCGCTCGTCAGTCCAGTTCATGTCTGCACTCCCCGTTCTCAGCGTTTGGGATGGCAGAATCCATCACCGTCCTCCGGAAAAACCCCGGAGTTACAACGCGATAACTATTTTGGTGACTAGGTCCGCCGCATGCGTCTAGTAATTGAATATTAACCTACCGACAGGGTGACTCCGTGGCAAGAGTCGCCGGAATCGCGCCGAATCGATTTCGCAGTTTTCCCCAACTTGCTGTCGGATAGTTGCATTTTTGCAAGCCCCGCATCGGGATTTTTTCGCAGCGCGGAATCCGGACCGGCGCGACTGTTGCAAGCCTTGGTTTTGTTGACATTGCGCCGCGATATGGGAATAGTGCCTGCGCCGCCGAAAGGCGGCATTTTTGATTTTTGTCGGGCCGATACGTCCGACAGCGATGCCGATGACGAAGGAGACGCTGATCATGGCCGCAACAACGCCGCTCTACGACACCTATCTGCGTGCGCCGTTGCGTTTCGAGCGAGGCGAGGGCGTCTGGCTGATTGCCGAAGACGGCACCCGCTATCTCGACTTTGCAGCCGGCGTCGCGGTCAATTCGCTCGGCCATGCCCATCCTCATCTCGTCGAAGCGCTGAAAGCTCAGGCCGAGAAGCTCTGGCATGTGTCCAATCTCTACGACGTTCCCGGCCAGGAAAGCCTGGCGCGGCGGCTGACGGCGGTTACCTTCGCCGATCGGGTGTTCTTCACCAATTCCGGTGCCGAAGCGCTCGAATGTGCGATCAAGACGGCGCGCCGCTATCATTTCGCCAAGGGCCATCCGGAGCGGTTCCACGTCATCACCTTCGAAGGCGCTTTCCACGGCCGCACCATCGCGACGATCGCAGCCGGCGGCCAGCAGAAATACATCGAAGGGTTCGGGCCGAAGGCCCCGGGCTTCTATCAGGTGCCGTTCGGCGACATCGCCGCCGTCAAGACCGCGATCAACGACGAGACTGCTGCAATCCTGGTCGAGCCGATCCAGGGCGAGGGCGGCATTCGCCTCGCCTCGAAAGAGTTCATGCAGGAACTGCGCGCGCTCTGCGACGAGTTCGGCCTGCTCCTGATCCTCGACGAGGTCCAGTGCGGCGTCGGCCGCACCGGCAAGCTCTTCGCGCATGAATGGTCGGGCATCAAGCCGGACATCATGGCCGTCGCCAAGGGCATTGGCGGCGGCTTCCCGCTCGGCGCCTGCCTGGCGACCGAGGCGGCGGCCGCCGGCATGGTGGCCGGCACCCACGGCTCGACCTATGGCGGCAATCCGCTGGCGATGGCGGTCGGTAATGCGGTGCTCGACGTCGTCCTCGCCGATGGCTTCCTGGAGAATGTCCGCGACGTGGCGCTCGTCTTTCGTCAGGGGCTTGCCTCGCTCAAGGATCGCTTCCCCGACGTGATCGAGGAGATCCGCGGTGACGGCCTGATGCTCGGTATCAAGGCAAAGGTGCCTTCCGCCGACTTCCTGAAGACGATCCGCGTCGAGAAGCTGCTTGCCGTGCCGGCCGGCGAGAACGTGCTGCGGCTGTTGCCCCCGTTGATCACCACGGCCGCCGAAGCGCGCGAGGGGCTGGCACGACTCGAGCGTGCCGCCGAGGCGGTGCACGCCAAGAGCGGAACGGCCGCGGCGTGAGTCGCGACGAACGGTCGATTACCGGTTTATGACAGGAACTACAGCATTATGACTGCCACCAGACACTTTCTCGATCTCTCGGCAATGACGGCGACCGACCTGCGCACGATCATCGACGATGCCCGCGCACGAAAGACGGCGACCAAGGCCGGAACCGCCGAGAAGCCGCTTGCCGGCAAGATGCTGGCGATGATCTTCGAAAAGCCGTCGACCCGCACCCGCGTTTCCTTCGATGTCGGCATGCGGCAGCTCGGCGGCGAGACGCTGTTCCTGTCGGGTACCGAAATGCAGCTCGGCCGCGCCGAGGCGATCGGCGACACCGCCAAGGTGCTGTCGCGCTATGTCGATGCGATCATGATCCGCACGACCGATCATCGCCGGCTTCTGGAGTTGGCCGAGCACGCCACCGTTCCGGTCATCAACGGGCTGACCGACGACACGCATCCTTGCCAGATCATGGCGGACATCATGACCTTCGAGGAGCATCGCGGGCCGGTCAAGGGAAAGACGATCGCCTGGGCGGGCGACGGCAACAACGTGCTTCACTCGTTGATCGAAGGCTCGGCGCGCTTCGGCTACCGGATGAACATGGCCGTGCCGCTCGGCTCCGAACCGCAGGACAAGTTCCTGAACTGGGCACGCAACAATGGCGGCGAAATCCTGCTCTGCCATGAGGCGGAACAGGCCGTTGCCGGCGCCCATTGCATCGTCACCGACACCTGGGTGTCGATGAATCAGGAGCATCGCGCCCGCGGGCACAACGTCTTCCAGCCCTACCAGGTCAACGCGGCGCTGATGAAGCACGCGGCCCCGGAGGCATTGTTCATGCATTGCCTGCCGGCGCATCGCGGCGAGGAAGTCACCGACGAGGTCATCGACGGCCCGCAGTCGGTCGTCTTCGACGAGGCCGAGAACCGGCTGCACGCTCAGAAGTCGATCCTCGCCTGGTGCCTGGGTGCCGTCTGACGGGACCGTTCGAGGGCAGGCCGGGCTATTGAAATCGGAGAGCGCTGACACAATCTAGGCGATGTGCGGGAGAGTTCGGCCGCTGCGCCGTTTCTCGCCACAGCGCGTTTCTACGGATCCGCCGCATACGGGGCGCTTCCGGAGCCGCGCTTGCCTGCTGGACAAATCGGTCCATGCCGGGATCAAATAGGATAAGCGGCAGTTAGAGACGGAGTGCGTCGATCGGCGCTCTCGATGTCACGGGCAATGCACGGTGTCATGCGACCGTTGCGTCTCTCGATTGAGACGCAGCGATGCAAAGGAACGGCAAAGGGTGTGCGCGGCTTGCCGCTTGCACCCGCAGGATTGAAGTTCGATCACGGCGAAGTCGGGTTGCTCGATCGCTGTGATTCATGCAAGGAGCAAACGATGACAGAGACAGCACCGGGACTTGGCGAGTTCGATTTTGCCGGTGACGACCACGTCGTTCCCTTTCAGGTAGAGGGCCTCGACGTCCGCGGCCGAGCCGTGCAGCTCGGCCCGATGCTCGACGCGATCCTCGAGCGGCACAGCTATCCGCTGCCGGTGGCGCGGCTGGTTGCCGAAACCGTCGTGCTGACGGTCCTGCTCGGTACCTCGCTCAAGTTCGAGGGGAAGTTGATCGTCCAAACCCAGGGCGATGGGCCGGTCGACCTCGTCGTCGCCGATTTCTCCACCCCGGACCGGGTTCGCGCCTATGCGCGCTACGACGAGGAGGCGCTTGCCGCCGCCGAGAAGGGCGGCCGCGCGCAGCCCCACGAACTGCTCGGCAACGGCATCCTTGCCTTCACGATCGACCAGGGCGCCCATACCCAGCGCTACCAGGGCATCGTCGCGCTCGATGGGGCGACACTCGAAGAGATCGCCGCGGTCTATTTCCGCCAGTCGGAACAGATACCGACCAAGGTTCGCTTGGCCGTCGCCGAACTGCTCGACCGGGACGAAAACGGCAAGCCGCGGCATCGCTGGCGCGCCGGCGGCATGGTGGCGCAGTTCCTGCCCGAGGCGTCCGAGCGCATGCGCCAGCCGGATCTGCCCGGCGGCGATGGCGATGACGGCGACGCCAGCCTGCTCTTCGAGGAAGACGATCTCTGGGCCGAGGCCAAGGTGATGGTCGAGACCATCGATACCGACGAGCTGACCGATCCCACCGTCGGCACCGAGCGGCTGCTTTATCGTCTGTTCCATGAGCGGGGCGTGCGCGTCTACCAGCCGCAGGCTGTCTACGATCGCTGCAGCTGCTCGCGCGACAAGATACGCGAGGTCCTGGACGGGCTGAGCCAGGAGGATATCGAGCACAGCATCGAGGACGGGGAGATCAAGGTCACCTGCGAGTTCTGCTCCACAGACTACCGCTTCGAGGCGAGCGAGGTGCGATCTCAATAAAGGCGGACGGCTAGTTCAGCGTCCGCACCAGTCCGGGAGAATCGAGCGAAAAGGCGGGGATGGCAACATTGAAGGTCTCCCCGCCCTCGGCCTCCATGCTGTAGTGGCCGAACATGACGCCGGAGGGGGTGTCGAGCGGGCAGCCGGAGGAATATTCGTAGGTGTCGCCGGGATTGAGAAGCGGCTGCTCGCCGATGACGCCTGGACCGCTCACCTCGTCCACCTGGCCGTTCTCGTCGGTGATGTGCCAGTAGCGGGTCATCAGCCGAACCGCGATTTCGGAATGGTTCGATATGACGATGCGGTAGCCCCAGACATAGCGGCTATCATCCGGATCCGATTGTTCTTCGAGATAGTACGGCTCCACCGTGACCTCTATGTCGCGTGTCAGCGCACGGTACATGTTCGACATCCTGTTTCAAAACTGCTCGAGTATCATACAGCGATAAGGTTTCGTGAAGAATAACGGCGGGATTATACGGGTCCTTACGATTTTCGCGCAAGGCAGGGGAACATGCTCGACGGCGCGGCGCGCAGGCATCTCGATCCTATCCTGAACCGGCTTGGCGCCGCACTCGCCAAGCGGGGCTTGAGTGCCGATGCGGTCACGGTCGCCGGCCTTTGTCTTGGATTTGCTGCAGCCGCCCTGATTGCCTTGCACTACTACCTCGCGGGCGCGGCTCTCATTCTCCTGAGCCGCCTCTGCGACGGCCTCGACGGGGCGGTGGCGCGCGCAAGCCGCAAGACCGACTTCGGCGGTTTTCTCGACATCGTCCTCGACTTCGTCTTCTATGGCGCCATCCCGCTCGCCTTCATCGTCGCCGATCCGGCGGCGAACGGTCTTACCGGCGGGCTCTTGCTCTTTGCCTTCTATGTCAACGGCTCGAGCTTCCTCGCCTTCGCCGCGATCGCCGAGAAGCGGGCACTGTCGACCGAGATCCGCGGTGCGAAGTCGATCTATTTCACCACCGGCCTTGCCGAGGCGACCGAGACCATCGCCTTCTTCCTGGCCGCCTGCCTGTTTCCGCACTGGTTCCCGGTGCTGGCGGCGCTCTTCGCGGTCCTCTGCCTTTACACCGCCCTGTCGCGCATCGTTCTCGCGCGTCTCACCTTTCGCGACCAGCCATGAAAAAGCCGCCCGTCGCAGGCCGGGCGGCTGACTCAGCTGAACTTGGACGGTTCAGGCCCCGATCGACTTCAATGCCTTGGCGAAATCCTCGACCAGGTCGTCGCTGTCCTCGATGCCGGCCGAGAAGCGCACCGTGCCGGCCGAGATGCCGAGTTCGGCACGGGCCTCGTCGGTGAGGTTCTTGTGCGTCGTCGTCGCCGGATGGGTGATGAGGCTCTTGGAATCGCCGAGATTGTTGGAAATTCGCACGATATCAAGGGCGTTCTGCAGCGCAAAGGCCGCATCCTTGCCGCCCTTCAGCTCGAAGGCGACCAGCGTCGAGCCGCCGCTCATCTGCTTGGCAATGATATCGGCCTGCGGATGGTCCTTGCGGCCCGGATAGATGACGCGTGCCACCTGCGGCTGCTCGGCGAGGAAGTCGGCGATGCGGCGGGCGTTTTCCGTCTGCTGCTTGACGCGCAGCGGCAGCGTCTCGATGCCCTTGAGCAGCGTCCAGGCGTTGAAGGGCGACATGGCCGGGCCGGTGTGGCGGAAATAGTCGTGCAGGTTCTCGTCGATCCAGGCTTTGTCGGCAAGCACGACGCCGCCGAGGCAGCGGCCCTGGCCGTCGATATGCTTGGTGGCGGAATAGACGACCACATGGGCGCCGAGCTCCAGCGGCTTCTGGAAGAGCGGCGTCGCGAAGACATTATCGACCACGAGCTTGGCGCCGACGTGGTCGGCGAGCTTGGCGACGCCGGCGATGTCGATCACCTCCAGCGTCGGGTTGGTCGGGCTCTCGAGGAAGAAGACCTTGGTGTTCGGGCGCACCGCCTTCTCCCAATTGGCAAGGTCGCGGCCGTCGACCAGCGTGCATTCCACACCGTATTTCGGGGCGAGCGTTTCGACGACCCAGCGGCAGGAGCCGAACAGGGCGCGGGCCGCGACGATGTGGTCACCTGCCTTGACCTGGCAGAGGATCGCCGATGACACCGCCGCCATGCCGGACGCCGTGGCGCGCGCGTCTTCGGCGCCCTCGAGCATGCACATGCGCTTCTCGAACATGTCGTTGGTCGGGCTGCCGTAGCGGGCATAAATGAAGCCGTCGGTCTCGCCCTTGAATCGGGCTTCCGCCGCTTCCGAGCTTTCATAGACGAAGCCCTGTGTCAGGAAGATCGCTTCCGAGGTCTCGCCGTGCTGCGAGCGGGTGGTCCCGCCATGGACGAGTTGGGTTGCCGGGCGCCAGGTCTTGCTCATGCGACGATCACCTTCAAAACAAAAAAACCGGCCGCGAAACGACCGGTTTGACACCCGGCCTTTTTAGCTACTTGTTTAACGTGGCTGCAAGCCGACCGGCCAAATCACCACGGGATAAAGCTTCAAATACTGCCTGGCCGCGCTTGCGTCAATTCCCGGAGTTTGGTTTTGTCTGGCAACTGAGAATGAGGATCGGAATGGGTCGCGACACAGGGATTTTGGCCGACCGCGCGATTGCCGCGCTGTTTGCCACCGGACGTCTGAAGAGCGAGAAGCCGCTGGATGATGACCAGATCCAGCCGGCCAGCCTCGATCTTCGCCTCGGTTCCAAGGCGTTTCGCGTCCGGGCGAGCTTCATGCCGGGACCGGCGCATCTCGTCGCCGACAAGCTCGACCGCCTGAAGCTGCATGTCATCGATCTCAGCGAGGGCGCCGTGCTGGAAACCGGCTGCGTCTATATCGTGCCGCTGATGGAGAGCCTGTCGCTGCCGGAGTCCATGTCCGCCTCCGCCAATCCGAAGAGTTCGACCGGTCGCCTCGACATCTTCACCCGCGTCATCACCGACCGGGCGCAGGAATTCGACAAAATCCCGGCCGGCTACAACGGGCCGCTCTATCTGGAGATCAGCCCGCGGACCTTCCCGATCGTGGTGCGCCGCGGTTCGCGCCTTTCGCAGATCCGTTTCCGTGTCGGCCAGTCGGTTCTTTCCGAGCAGCAGCTGCTGGCGCTTCACGAAAGCGACGTGCTCGTCGCCAGTGAGCGTCCCAACGTCTCCGGCGGCGGCATTGCGCTGTCGATCGACCTCAAGGGCACCGGCCCGGACGGCCTGATCGGTTATCGCGGCAAGCATCACACGTCGGTGGTCGACGTCGACAAGAAGGCGGAGCACGCCGTCTTCGATTTCTGGGAACCGCTCTATAGCCGCGGCCGCGACGACCTGATCCTCGATCCAGACGAATTCTACATCCTCGTGTCCCGCGAGGCGGTCCATGTGCCGCCGCTCTACGCCGCCGAAATGACCCCCTTCGATCCGTTGGTCGGCGAGTTCCGCGTCCATTATGCCGGCTTCTTCGATCCGGGCTTCGGCCACGCCTCGGCCGGCGGCAGCGGCAGCCGCGCAGTACTCGAGGTCCGCAGCCACGAAGTGCCCTTCATCCTCGAACACGGGCAGATCGTCGGCCGGCTGATCTACGAGCACATGCTGGAGCGCCCGGAAGGTCTTTACGGCATCGATCTCGGCTCGAACTATCAGGCGCAGGGTCTCAAGCTTTCCAAGCATTTTCGCGCCGAGTGAGACCAAAGAGCTGGATGATTCACTGCTCCAATCGATAGTGAAATCATCTAGACGCTTGACAGATCGCGGCCGTTGGGGAAATTTCCGCTTCTGATGCGGGTGTAGTTCAGTGGTAGAACGCCAGCTTCCCAAGCTTGATGTCGTCGGTTCGATCCCGATCACCCGCTCCATTTTCCCTTCCTTCCGTATTCGCTCGACAGGCTTGGGAATACGCAGCCGTGCCGGCGGCCTGCCTATGGTCAGCGCTGCAACATCCCGCTAAGTTCCGTTCAATGCTTGGGAATCGGATGGCAATGACGCGCGCATTCTTTCAGAAGTCTATCGGATTGCTGGCGGCCGCGGCCATGCTCGTCGCGTCCGCGGCGAGCGGCGCGCCGAAGGACCTGCCGCTGTTGTTCGATGCCCGCGAGCGCATCGCCAAGCCCGATCTGACAGGCCTGGCGCGGCTGCGTTTTCTCACCACCGTCGATTTCCCGCCGTTCAATTTCATCGATCAGTCGGGCAAGCTTTCGGGATTCCACGTCGATCTCGCCCGGGAAATCTGCCGCGAGCTGGAGATCGAAGCGAAATGCCAGATTCAAGCGGTAACCTATCCCGAACTGATGCCAGCCCTTGAGCAGGGCCAGGGCGAAGCGATCGTCGCCGGCATTGCCGTGACGCCGGAACTGAGGCGGCGCTTCGCATTCTCCAGGGCCTTCATGCAACTGCCGGCCCGTTTCGCCCTCAACAGGAAGAAAGCTGAGGGAGTTCATAGACCGGACGACCTCGTTGGCAAGCCCGTCGGGGCCGTGGCCGGGACGACGCACGAAGCGATGCTGAAGGCCTTCTTTCCGAAGCTCGAGGCAAAGGCTTATCCCGACCGCGAGGCCTTGCTGAACGCATTGCGGGAGGGCGCCGTGACGGCCGCCTTCTCCGATGCCATGCAGCTCTCCTTCTGGGTCTCCGGCAGCGTCGCCGCGGGATGCTGCGCCCTGATGGACGGCGCCTATTTTTCCGAACGCTTCCTGGGCGAGGGCCTGACGATCATGAACCGGACGACCGAGCCCGCTTTGACGCAAGCGATCGACCATGCGCTGCTGGCGCTTTCGCGCAGCGGCAGGCTCGAAGAAATTTACCTGCGCTATTTTCCGAATGGCATCTATTGATGCTGACCGGGCCGGCCTCGGCTGACAAGCAAGAGCCGTGCGCCCATTTTACCCGCGCCGGAACGGCAGCATCAGCGACCACAGGAGCTTTGTCGGCTCGCTGCGTCCAAAGGCCTTCAAGCCGGTCTCGATCCAGTCGTCGCCGCTCGCCGGCCGCGCCACATAGGTCGAAAACAGCCGGTCCCAAAGCGAGAGATTGAAGCCGTAGTTCGAATCCGTTTCCCGCTTTTCGACGGAGTGATGAATGCGGTGCATGTCGGGCGTGACAATCAGCAGCCGCAAGGCCCGGTCAAATTTCGGCGGCAGTCGCAGGTTGGCGTGGTTGAACATCGCGGCGGCATTGAGGACGATTTCGAAGATCAGCACCGAGAGTGCCGGCGCGCCAAGAGCGATGATGACCGCGCTCTTCCAAGCCATCGAAAGCAGAATCTCCAGGGGATGGAAGCGCAACGCCGTCGTGACGTCCACGCCCGGGTCGGCATGATGCACCCGGTGGATGCGCCATAAGATGGGCAGTTTGTGAAACACCACGTGTTCCAGCCAGACGGCGAAATCGAGCGCGACGAACGCCACGAGACCGGCGAGCGGCGCCGCGACGCCAATCGCTGGCAACAGGCCAGCGCCGCGCAAGCCGGTCCAGATCGCGACGCCTGTCGCGGCGGCCGGAAAGACGATGCGCAGCAGCAGGGAGGAGAGCAGAAGAATCGACAGGTTGGTGGCCCAGCGCCGCGCCTTGATGGCCCGCAGCAGTTCCGGCCTTTCAAGCCGGGGATGCAGCAGTTCGAGTGCCGCCAGCGCGGCGAAGACCACCGCAAAGGCACCGAGCCGCCAGACCGGCTCCGCAATCCCGAGGAAAAGCATTTCACCCTCACGCCGATCCTATGGCCGGTCGCTGTAGAACTTTGAATCGCCGCCTCTTTCCTTGAAGCGGCTTTGATTTAGGGAAAGAGGCGGCAGGACGACGGTATGACTGTTGTCGGGCGCGGGCAAAGACACGTTGCCGTGATGTGGCTCCGTACCGGCAGGCGGCTATCTGCGAAAGCGGGCAAGCGCGCCGCGCTCGATTGCGGCGCAGGTGAGCTTGTCGAGGGCGAGACGGTCGCGCAACAGCTGCAACAGCCGGATTTCCTCCGTGCGGATGCGTTGGTCGGCGGCGGCGATCTCGACGGCAAGCGCATAGGCGGTTTCGTAGTGGCGCTGCGGCAGTGATTCGCGAACCATTTCGAGCGTCACGTCGAGGCCTTCCGGGGCGGCGAGCTGGGCCGCGCATTCGCGGCCGATATGGATCAGCCGATCCTCGTCGAAGCCCTCGAAGGCAGGCAGGAAACGCACGAGGCCGCCGATGCGTGCGAATTCGTCGTCGCTCATGCTCCTGTCCACAGCCGACATCATGACCATGACATAGACGAGGGCTTCGTGCTGGCTGAGGCTCGCGGACATCTACTCTCCTGAAATCGATGGAGCCCAGTTAGGAATTCCCGCGGGGGCTTGCAAGTCCGGCGCGGTCCCGCCGAAGTCCGCGGTGCCCGCGGGCTCCTCGATCACCAGCCGCCGCCTTCGGCTCAGATCACGCGGGTCGCTGCCGTAGAAACCGCGCTTGGCGTTCCGGGCGACCTCCGCCTTCGCTTCGAGGGCGGTGCCGGGGAGCGGCATCGCCCAGCCGTTCGTGACCAGCCATTCGGCGACGTTCATGTTGCCGACCGTACAGCTCGCGGCGGTGGAGCCTTCGCGCTTCTCGTCGACCTCGGCGCAGACGAGCGCCCGTCCTCTCAGGAAATTGCGGAAGGCTGTTCGTGCGACCATGCCGCAGGGCCAGCTCTTGCCGCCTCCCTCGCAGATCCTATCCGCCTTTTCCGGCTCGATGTCCCTGATTTGCAGCGTCGTTTCGCCGGTCTGGACGAGTCCGGCGGCCAGGGCGACGGGCCGCTGCAGCACAAGCGGCGTTGCCTTCTTTTCTGGCGGAGCCGAGAGAGGCGGCCGCGGCGCAATTCGTTCGAGCGGTTTCGCAAGCCCCTCTTCCGGCATGGTGAAAAGATTCGGGTCGACGGGTCGCACCGGCGTCCTGGAGGTCTTGGCGGCCGCCTCCTCTTCGGCGTTCGGCTGCGCTGGCGCGGCTGGCGGTTGCTCCGCCGGAACCGGCTCCGCGGCCGGCTCCTCGATCATCGCAACGTCCGGCGTCTCGAGCACGAGATCGGGCGTGGCGGCGCTTTCACGGCCACGGATCGAGGCGGCCCCGCCGAACAGGATGCCGATATAGAGGGCGAGGGCGGCGAGCCCGCCGGCGATGGAGATGAACTGCGGCCGCATCCCGACGCTTTCCTATTGGCTAGCCCAGATGATCCGGGCGATCCATTCCACGTCTTTCATCTCGAAACTGCGGTTTGGGTGCTCGGGATTGAGCGACAGAAGCTCGACGCCGCGCGACGTCTGACGCGCCAGGAGCTTCGCCATCACCTCTCCCTCGCGGCTTTTGAGGACGACGCGGTCGCCGCGGCGCACCTGCGCTCCCGGATCGACGATCAAAACGTCGCCGTCGCGATAGAGCGGCAGCATGCTGTCGCCTTGGACCTCCAAGGCGTAGACGTTGGACTTGCTCTGCGGCGCGACCGGAAATTCGACCTCGTCCCAACCCTGCCCGACGGGAAAGCCGCCATCGTCGAAGAAGCCGCCAGCGCCTGCCTGCGCGAAGCCGATCAGCGGAATGCCCGAGGCAGGCCCGCCGGAGCGGGACAATGTGCCGCTGCCGGGTTGGAGGAGCGCCATGAACTGGTCGATCGTCGCGCCGGTCGCCTCGAGGACCTTCGCGATCGATTCCGTCGACGGCCAGCGATCGCGACCGTCGGGCGACTGGCGCTTCGATTTGTTGAACGAGGTTGGGTCGAGACCGGCGCGGCGTGCAAGCCCGGACGGCGAGAGCTGATGGCGCTCCGCCAGCGCATCGATCGCCCGCCAGATGCTGTCGTGTGAAAGCATGTCGATCCACCCCGCCGGTGCAGCAAACGCGGCGCAACGGTTGAAAACCGCACGCTGGTTAGCTTCCGCTTCAGCCTGATTGTACATTAACGAAGCCAGGATAGGCCGTAAAGAATGGACAGGAAAATAGTCCTGTGCCTGCGGGGGCGGGGCCGGGGATGGCTTATTTGCCGGCCCTGACGAGTTCCCTGGCCTTGCGAGCCATGACGTCTTCATAGGCCGCCTGCAGCGTCTGGCGCACCGTGGGACCTTCCGTCTCGCCGGGCGCGCCAAGATGTTCGGCCCTCAGCTCATCCATGAAACGCTTCCAGAGGGCCGGGCCGCCTTCCTCCATGAGTTGGGCGCGGATGCTCAGTTCTTCGCTGACCGGCAGATAGCGCCGGCCCCATGCGCCGAGATGCGCCATGATCGGCACCAGTGCGATCGCCATCTCGGTCAGGCTGTAGATCGCCTTCTGCTTATGGCTCGGATCGTCTCTCTTCGTCAGCATGCCGATTTCGAGCAGCGTCTTCAGCCGGTCGGCGAGAATATTGGAGGAAATCCCCTCTTGTGATCGGAGCAACTCACGGAAGTGGCGTTTGCCGCCGAAGATCATGTCGCGGATGATCAGGAGGCTCCATTTGTCGCCGAAGACTTCGAGCGAAAGGTTGATCGGGCAGGTCGAGCGGTGGTCGTCAATCATTCTGGTCTCTGTATCGGGGGCGGAAGGGACATGCGAATCCCGTCCTTTAAAACCGCTTGCATTATTGCAGCAGTGGCACTACAGTGCAACTGCTTTCAAAATGAGATCAGTATCGACGCGTCCGGCGCCGGCCGGGACGCAAGGAGAAGAGAAAGCGATGACCCAGACATCCGTCGAACATGCAAGCTTCACCATCGAGCGCGTCTTCAAGGCGCCCCCGGAGCGGGTGTTCCGCGCCTTTGCCGACTCTGCTGCGCACGACCGCTGGTTCGTCAAGGCCGACAATTGGCCGGTGGCGGAATACCGCCGTGATTTCCGCGTCGGCGGCCGGGAAGGCGGCCGCTTCAGCCAGGACGGTAAGACATTCTACTTCAACGAAACCGTCTATCTCGACATCGTCGAGAACCGGCGGATCATCTCGGCCTATACGATGGCAAAGGACGAACGGCCGATTTCCGCCTCCATCGCCACGGTCGAACTGGTGCCGGAAGGAAGCGGCACGCGCATCATATTCACCGAGCAAGCGGCCTTTCTCGATGGCCTCGACCAGGTCGACTATCGCCGGAGAGGCTGGGAGCAACTGATCGGCGCCCTGGCGGCCGAGCTTGGCGAGAAGGCCGAAGCCGCCTGACCTGCGGATCGCCTACAGCATCGATGCAAGCGCGCTGCCGGCGATCCCGAAGGAGAAAGCGGCAAGACAGGCAGCGGCGATGCGGCGCGGAAGACGTGGACCGACCGGTCGCCTCGGCAGGCGCGCCAGAAGGGTACCGGCGGCAATCCATAGCGAGCCGGCGCTCAGCGTCAGCGCCGCAAAGCCGAAAAGCCAGGGCAGCATCGCGACAAGCCCGAGCTGCGGCATGATGACGAGCGCAATGATCAGCGCCTTCGGATTGAGGAGTGTGGTTACGAAGACCTGTCCGGCGGTGATCGGCCGCTCGCTGGCGCTGTGCGCCTTCATCGTCCAGAGCGCATGCGCCATGAAGAGGATCCAGCAGGCGGCGGCAAGCTTCAGCAAAAGTCCGATCTCGGGATGGGCGGAAATGAGCGGCGCCGCCAGCACCGTTGTCGGGACGATCACCGTCAGATAGCCGCCGACTTCGCCGAGAAGCAGGGGCAGGGACCGGCGCATGCCGACTGCCGCGCCGGAAAGCCATAACAGCGTGTTCGTCGGCCCGGGCGTTGCGAGCAGAAGCAGGATGGCAAGTGCAAAGGAGAGCAGCGGCATGGACGGCTTTTCGGCTTTCGGTGACGATAGATGCTCTTAGTCCGGGCGCCAGCTTGGCGAGTTGATCCCCGTCAACTGCTAATCAGGATTTCAGCTTGGCCGGGGCAGTGCTTGTAAACGCGGCGTTAGCCCCTGTGCAGCCGGATTGGCCGCGTTTTCTCCCGCACGATCAATCCTTTCGCCTCTAGATCGAGTTGCACGGTTTCGACCACCAGGAGACGCCCCTGCCTCCGGGGAATTTCTCCTCCGGCAGATGGGCGAAGATCCGCTCGCGGATTTCGGCCAGCGTCAGGCCGGGCGCTTTGGCGGGGCGGATGACGTTCTCGACGCTGACCTTTTTGATCTTCGACATGGCGGTTCCTCCAGTTCCTCCGAAGGACGATCGAGCGAGGTGGCGGCCGACACGGCGAACTAGTCGGGCTGACGCGCGTGCCGCTTCACGAACCAGCACAACAAAAAAGGGCCGCGCCCAGTGGGCCGGCCCTTGGATTTTCATATGCCAGGACGAGCGGCTTAAGCCGCCCTCTGCGCCGCACCGTAGGGGTCGAACCGTCCGTAGAAGGTCTCGCCCTTTTCGGCCATCTCCTTCAAGAGCGGCGTCGGCTTGAAATGGTCGCCATACCCCTTGGCGAGTTTCTCGCAGAGTGCAACGAAGGCCTTGGTGCCCATGCCGTCGATATAGGAGAGCGTGCCGCCGGTATAGGGCGCGAAGCCGAAGCCGAGGATCGAGCCGACATCCGCCTCGCGCGGATCGGTGACAATGCCTTCCTCGATCGTCCGGGCCGCTTCGAGTGCGATCGTCGCTAGGAAGCGCTGCTTCAGCACCTCGACATCGACCTTGTCGGCCGCCTTCTGCGGGTAGAGTTCCTTGAGGCCCGGCCAGAGATACTTCTTCGCCGGCTTTGCCGGATACTCGTAGAAGCCCTTGCCGTTCTTGCGGCCGCGACGGTCGAGTTCGTCGACCATCCTGTTGACGAGCGCCATGTGTTTCGTGTCGACGGCTTTTTCGCCGAGGTCGGCGACCGTCGCCTTGAGGATTTTCTGGCTGAGATCGATCGCCACCTCGTCGTTGAGGGACAGCGGCCCGACCGGCATGCCGGCCATCTTGGCGGCGTTCTCGATCATCGCCGGCGGCACGCCCTCGATCAGCATGTCATAGGCTTCGTGGATATAGCGGAAGACGCAGCGGTTGACGTAGAAGCCGCGGGTGTCGTTGACGACGATCGGCGTCTTCTTGATCGCCGCGACATAGTCGAGCGCCGTGGCCAGCGCCTTGTCGCCGGTCTCCTTGCCGACGATCACTTCGGTCAGCATCATCTTCTCGACCGGCGAGAAAAAATGGACGCCGATGAATTGCTCCGGCCGCTTCGAATTCTTGGCAAGCCCGGTGATCGGCAGCGTCGAGGTGTTGGAGGCGAAGATGGCGTCCGGCGCGATGACGGCCTCCACCTTTTCGATCACGTCCTTCTTGACCTGCCGGTCCTCGAACACCGCCTCGACGATCAGACCGGCATCCTTGAGGTCGCCGTAGTCCGCCGACGGGGTGATCCGGGCGAGCAGCGCTTCGCCCTCATCCTTCGTCAGCCGGCCCTTGCCGACGGAATCCTTGACCAGCCCTTCCGAATGCGCCTTGCCCTTCTCGGCCGCTTCCATGTCGCGGTCGATGAGAGTGACCGGAATGCCGGCGGCGGCCGTCACATAGGCGATCGAGGCGCCCATGAAGCCGGCGCCGACGACGCCCACCTTCTTGAATTCGGACTTCGGCACGCCGGCCGGGCGACGCGCGCCCTTGCCGAGTTCCTGCATCGAGACGAACAGCGAGCGGATCATCGAGAAGGCCTCGGTGGTCTGCAGGATCTCGGTGAAATAGCGCTGCTCGATCTTGAGGCCCGTGTCGAACGGCACCTGCAGCCCTTCGTAGACGCATTTCAGGATGGCGATCGCGCCCGGATAGTTGCCGTAGGTTTCGCGGCGAAGAATGGCGGAAGCCGCCGGCCAGAGCTGCGCCGAAGCGGGCGTCCAGACGCCGCCGCCCGGAAGCTTGAAGCCTTTCTCGTCCCAGGGCTGCACGGCTTTCAGACCATTCTTGATCATCGCCTTGGCGGCCTCGATCAGTTTCTCCGGCTCGACCACCTCGTGCACGAGACCCATGGCCTTGGCGCGTGCAGCGGTCAGCGACGAACCGGTGGTCATCATCTGCAGCGCGTCCTGGGTGTTGGTGAGCCGCGGCACGCGCTGCGTGCCGCCGGCGCCCGGAAAGATGCCGACCTTGACCTCGGGGAGGGCGATCTTCACGGATTTCGAATTGGAGGCGACGCGGCCGTGGCAGGCGAGCGACAGCTCGAAGGCGCCGCCCATGCACGTGCCGTTGATCGCCGAGACCCAGGGCTTGCCGCAGGTTTCGAGCTTGCGGAAGAGCCCGGTCATGCGGCCGACGAGGTTGAAGAGCTTCTGCGCGGCATTGGCCGGATCGTTCTTCTTCTCCTCGGCCTGCAGCGTGAACATCGACTTGATCATCGAGAGGTCGGCGCCGCCGGAGAAGGACGACTTGCCCGAAGTGAAGACGACGCCCTTGACGGCGGCGTCGGCGGTCGTCTGGTCGATGATCGCGTCCAGTTCGTCCATCACCTCCTGGGTGAAGACGTTCATCGACTTCTCCGGCATGTCCCAGGTGACGAGTGCGATGCCGTCTGCGTCGGTTTCGATCTTGAAGTTCGTGTAAGACATATTCTCTCTCCCGGGATCGGATCAGACGCGTTCGATGATCGTGGCGGTGCCCATGCCCGCGCCGATGCAGAGCGTCACCAGCGCCGTGTTGAGGTCGCGGCGCTCGAGCTCGTCGAGCACGGTGCCGAGGATCATCGCGCCGGTCGCGCCGAGCGGATGGCCCATGGCGATCGCGCCGCCATTGACGTTGATCCGGTCATGCGCAATGTCGAACGCCTGCATGAAGCGCAGCACCACGGCGGCAAAGGCCTCGTTGAGCTCGAAGAGATCGATGTCGGAAAGCTTCATGTCGGCGCGCTTCAAGAGCTTTTCCGTGACGTCGACCGGGCCGGTCAGCATCAGCGCTGGATCGGAGCCGATATTGGCGAAGGCGCGTATGCGGGCGCGCGGCTTCAGCCCCATGGATTCGCCGCCGGCCTTCGAGCCGAGCAGCACCGCCGCAGCGCCGTCGACGATGCCGGAGGAATTGCCGGCGTGATGGACATAGTTGATCCGCTCGATTTCCGGATGCGCCTGGATGGCGACGGCCTCGAAGCCGCCCATCTCGCCGGGCATCTGGAAGGAGGGGTTGAGCGAGGCGAGCGCCTGCATGTCGGTGCCGGGACGCATATGCTCGTCGCGGTCGAGGATCGTCAGACCGTTCTGGTCCTTGACCGGCACGACCGAGTTCTCGAAATAGCCCTTTTCCCAGGCATCTGCGGCGCGCTTCTGGCTTTCGACCGCATAGGCATCGACGTCATCGCGCGAGAAACCGTATTTGGTGGCGATCAGGTCGGCCGAGACGCCCTGCGGCATGAAATAGGCCGGCAGGTTGACGGAGGGGTCCATGAACCAGGAGCCGCCCGACATGCCGAGGCCGACGCGCGACATCGATTCGACCCCGCCGGCAATGACGATGTCGTCCGCTCCCTGGGCGATCTTGGCGGCGCCGAAATTGACGGCATCGAGGCCGGAGGCGCAGAAGCGCGAGATCTGCATGCCGGGCGCCCGCGTCGAGTAGCCGGCCTCGAAGGCGGCGGCCTTGGGGATCACCGAACCGGCATCCATCACCGGATCGACGCAGCCCATGACGATGTCATCGACAGTCGACGTGTCGAGCCCGTTGCGGTCGCGGACCGCCTCGAGCACCTTGGCGGCGAGCCGGACGGACGGCACTTCGTGCAGAGATCCGTCCTTCTTGCCACGGCCGCGAGGCGTGCGCACGTGGTCGTAAACGAAGACTTTCGTCATGTCTCATCTCCCTTTCGCCGGCGCCTCGTCGGGCCGCGCATCATCAATTGGAACGGAATGCGGGCGGAAGCCGCCCCGCAGACCATTCCTCGTCCAGTTCCACTCTGAAATTAGAAAGCGGCGGCGTCCAGCGCCATCAGCGTGTCGGCGCCGGTTTCAATGCGCGCCTTGCGCAGTGCGGTCTCCGGCAGGATGCGCTCCATGAAGAACCTGGCGGTGATCAGCTTGTTCTTCAGATAGTCCGCCTGCGCGGTTTCCCCGGCGGCAAGCTTATCCTCCGCCGTCTTGGCGATCTTCGCCCACATATAGCCGAGCACGACGAGGCCGCAGAGATGCATGTAGTCGGTCGAACCGGCACCGGCATTGTCGGGCTTCGCCATGGCGTTCTGCATGAACCACATGGTCGCCGCCTGCAGGTCGTTGAGGCCCTTCTTCAGGGCCTTGGTGTAGCCGGAGAGCCTATCGTCGCCGCGGTTCCCCTCGCAGAAATCGCCGATCTCCTTGAACAGCGCCATGACGGCGCGGCCGCCATTCATCGCCAGCTTGCGGCCTACGAGATCGAGCGCCTGGATGCCGTTCGCCCCTTCGTAAATCATCGCGATGCGGGCGTCGCGCACATACTGGCTCATGCCGTGCTCTTCGATATAGCCATGGCCACCGAACACCTGCTGCGCCATCACCGTGTGGTCGAAGCCCTTGTCGGTCAGCACGCCCTTGAGGATCGGCGTCATCAGGCTGAGAATGTCGTCGGCCGCCTGCCGCTCCTGTTCGTTGCCGGAGCGGTGGGCGATGTCGGACTTCAGTGCCGTCCAGAGGGTCAAGGCGCGGCCGGCCTCGTTGAAGGCCTTGATCGTCATCAACGTGCGGCGCACGTCCGGGTGGACGATGATCGGGTCCGCCTTCTGGTCGGGCGCCTTGACGCCGGAGAGCGAGCGGCCCTGGAGCCGGTCGCGGGCGTAATTTGCGGCATTCTGATAGGCGATTTCGGAGATCGCCAGCCCCTGCATGCCGACGGCAAGGCGAGCCTCGTTCATCATCACGAACATGGCGCTCAGACCCTTGTTCTCCGCGCCAATCAGATAGCCGGTCGCCTCGTCATAGTTCATGACGCAGGTGGAGTTGCCGTGAATGCCCATCTTCTCTTCGATCGCGCCGCAGGAAACGCCGTTGCCCTCCCCGGGCTGGCCGTCGTCGTTCAGCTTGAACTTCGGCACGATGAAGAGCGAGATGCCCTTGACGCCTTCCGGCGCGCCCTCGATGCGGGCGAGGACCAGGTGGATGATGTTCTCCGCCATGTCGTGCTCGCCGGCGGAGATGAAGATCTTCTGCCCGGAGATCCGGTGGGACCCGTCGCCGTTCGGCACGGCCTTGGTGCGCAGCAGACCGAGATCGGTGCCGCAATGCGGCTCGGTCAGGTTCATGGTGCCGGTCCAGGTGCCTTCGACCATCTTCGGCAGGTAGGTGCGCTTCTGCTCCTCGGAGCCATGCTCAAGAATGGCGGCGATCGCTCCCTGCGTCAGGCCCGGATACATCATCAGCGACATGTTCGCGGCGGACAGGAATTCTCCCACCGCGGTATGAAGCGTATAGGGCAGGCCCTGTCCTCCGAATTCCTCCGGCGCCGCGAGGCCCAGCCAGCCGCCCTCGCGATAGAGATCGAAGGCCTTCCTGAAGCCGGCTGGCGTGGTGACGGTGCCGTCGTCGTGGCGCGTGCAGCCTTCCTGGTCGCCGGAAAGATTGATCGGGAAGAGCTCTTCCTCGGCGAGCCTGGCGGCCTCGCCGACGATTGCCGCCACCATGTCCGGCGTCGCATCGGCAAAGCCCGGCAGGTTGTGGTAGCGCTCGAGGCCGAGCACGTCGTTGAGGATGAACAGGGTGTCGTCGACCGGAGCCTTGAAGATGGGCATTCTTTCCTCGCCTTGATGTCCCTCGAGCTGGCCGCGGCTTGCCCGATTCGAGCTGTTGAGCGCGAGCCGAGGTTCTCGGCGTCGCACGATTGGCAGAATGCTACAAAATTTTGACGTTTGCGTAAACGTCAAAAAACAGCGCGTCGCAAAAAATTGGAATGCACCTGCCGCCGGTCCGAAAGGACTTGTCGAGGAAGATTAGGACGGGCGCAGATGGATAAATCGTTAAAAAATCCCGCCGATTAACCGCTTGTTTACCACGTTTAATGAATTGTGGGCTGTGAGATGGGCAAAGCTGCAACCGGAAGGCTCGCGTCTGTTGTGGCTTTGCCCGTATCGGCTGGGCTGCTGAAGAGGAACGGACTTTAACGCCCTTCCGCGGCTTCCATGATAGTCGACGACAGGGGCGAAGAGACAATGAACGGATCGCGATCCAATCCTCAGCGCGCAGGCAACCCGTCCTATGGCGACAGGCCGTCGCTCGATGCCCTGAACCGTACCATCGAGGGTCTCGAGGCCCGCATCGAGGGCCTGATGAGCAGCGTCAGCCGCGAGCAGCGCCAGCCGGAACGTCCCGCAGCCCCGGCGAGCAACGCCATCTCGGAAATACTCGAACGCCAGCGGGCGCTCAGCGCCGCACGCGAGCGATCGCCGTTGCGCGAGCGCCTTGCGGCGCGCGCCTCCGATCGCTCCGCGCCCCAGCGCCTTGCGGAAGAGCCGCGATACCAGCCTCCCCAGCCGGCGCCGGCGCAGCCGCCGCGACCCTCCGCGGCAGCCGATATTGCCGAGGCTCTCGTCGGCCTGAGACAGGACCTGAAGCGCGACATCAGCGATGGGCTTGCCCGCGAAATGCACGCCCTTCGTTCCGAAATCCGCGGCATCAAGGCGGAAGCCTCCCAGGATCGCAGCTACGCCGCCGATATCAGGACCGATCTGCAGCGGCTTGCCGACAGCATCAATCAGCTCGGCCGCCAGGCGCCCTCGGCGCAGGTCGACGCGCTGCGGGTCGAATTCGACGATCTCCGGGCGATGATCGACGGCCTGGCCCGCGAAGACAGCATGCGCCGCATGGAAAGCCGCTGGAACGGCGTCGAGGATCGGCTGAACGCCTTCGACCAGAACCGCGACGACGAGCTTGTGGCGCTCGCCTATCGTCTTGACGAAATCAAGTCGCAGATCGGCACACTGAACCAGGCCTCGGCGGTCGATGTGCTGGAGGACAAGCTGGTCGCGGTCGCCCGCGCGATCGAGATGCTCGGGCGCCAGATAGAGCCCGACGATAGGCGCTTCGTCCCGCAATTCGCCGAGCTCGATCAGCGGCTCGATGAGATCAGCCGCGCGGTCGCCGCCGGCCGCACGGCCACGAACCTCGACAGTGCCTTCGTCAATCGGCTGGAAAGCCGCCTCGGCGACCTCTCGCGCCAGATCGACAACATTGCCCGCCCGGATGCCGGCCTCGGCGCCAGGATCGAGGCGCTCACGGCGCGGGTCGAGGATCTCGCAGGGGAGAGGGCTGCGGCCCGGCTGGAGGAACGCCTCGATCAGCTTTCCGCGCTGCTCGAGCACAGCCAGCGCAACACGGTGCCGGAACTGACGGACTATCTCGCCGATATTTCGCGCAGGATCGAGGCCTTGGACCAGGGCAGCGTCAACGACGCCCTGGCCGAGCGGCTCGACTATCTCGCGCGCCGCATCGACGATCTCGACGGCCATGCCGGCGCGCCGGCGCCTGACATGCGCTTCGAGCGACTCGAGGACCGGCTTGCCGACATCGCTCAGCGCCTTGAGGAGACACAAGCCGCGCCCTTCGACGATCGCGACGCGCTACGCAATCTCGAAGCGCAGATCGGCAATCTTTCGGCGCTCGTCAGCCATTCGCAGCAGGAGCCGGCCGGCGCAGCGCCGGTCGAGTTCGAAAGCCGCATGACGGCGCTCGAAGACTATCTCGCCACCAGCGACGAATATATCATCGAAGCCGCCCGGCAGGCCGCCGAAGCGGTGATGGAGGCCTATGCCAGGAACGGCATGCCGCAGGCCTCAGGCGCCGCCGACATGGCCGCGATTTCGGCGCTCGCCGACGATCTAAGGGCGCTGGAGGAACTCAGCCGTTCAAGCGAAGAACGTACGGCGCGGACCTTCGAGGCTCTGCACGATACGCTCGTCCACATCGCCGAGAAACTGGAGCGGCTCGAAGAGCGGGAGCCGAGTGCCGGACTCCCGAGCGTGGCGCGCGCCGTGCCGATGCCCAAGGCGGTGCAGCCGGAGTTTGGCGGCGATTTCAGCAACGCCGACCAGCGGCAGGGGGAGCTTCAGCCGTTTGGATCAGGAGCCGAAGCCGAAGTCGCCGTCGCAAGCCCGGTCGCGGCCGACCTGTCTTCCTCCGTCGAGGTTGCGACTGTCGCGTGGGACGAAACGCAGGCTCAGCCGCCCGCCGCGAAGGTCGGCCTGCTCGCCGGCCTGACCCGTCGCTTTTCCGCCAAGCGCAGCGAGACGGCGTCCGCGCCGGCGCGGCAGATGGTGGAGCCCGCCCCCTCGATCGACCCGTCGGAAATGCTCGCGCCGGAGGACGCCAACCAGTTGCTCGAGCCGGGCTCCGGCGTGCCGGACGTCAAGAAGATCCTCGAGCGGGTGCGGTCCGGGCAAATGGCCCGCGGCGGCCAGCCGGCTGCCGGCGCCGAAAAGGCGGACTTCATCGCTGCGGCACGCCGTGCAGCGCAGATGGCCGTCGAGGAAGCCGATTCGCTGAAGAGCACCAAGGACAATAGGGGACCGTCTGCCCTGGGTGGTGCCTTCGCCCGTCATCGCCGTCCGATCCTGATGGCCGTCGGTGCCGTTCTGCTGGCGATCATGTCCTATCCGCTGGTCAGCACGGTGCTGAAGGGCAGGGACGCGGAAAGCGCCCGGCCCGCCGCGGCGCTCGAGCGCAAGGCGGAAGCCGAAAGCACGCCGAAGGCGTTCGACGAGGGTGCTGCGAAGCCGCTTCCCGCCATCGCCGCGGCAAAGCCAGCCGAGCCGGTAACGGCTGCGGCTCCGATCGGCAAGACCGGCACGCCCTCCCTCTCGGTGAATGCCCCCGCGGCGCCCGAGAAAGCTGCTGTAATCGCTCCGGCAAAGGACGCCGGCGAGGCGCCGATGCTGCAGACAGCGTTCGCGCCGGCTCAGGCGAGTCCGGTCTCGACTTTCCAGCCGGCGACTACAGGCACGCCGGCGGCAGCGACATTTGCGCCGCTGAAGGCGAATGAAATCGTCCTCCCGGAAGGCTTCGGACCGCCGGCGCTGGTGACCGCGGCAAAGGGCGGCGATCCTCTCGCTCATTACGAGATCGGTACCCGCTTCACCGACGGACGCGGCGCGAACGAAGATCTTGCCGAAGCCGCCAAATGGTACCAGCGCGCGGCCGATGCCGGCGTCGTGCCGGCTGCCTACAGACTTGCCAATCTCTACGAGAAGGGGGCAGGGGTAACCCGCGACGCGGCCAGGGCCAAGGCGCTCTACCAGAAGGCTGCCGAGGCGGGGAATGCCAGTGCGAGCCACAATCTTGCGGTCATGCTTGCCAGCGGCCGCGACGGTGCGCCCGATCTCACTGCGGCCGTGAAATGGTTCGAGAAGGCCGCCAATCTCGGGGTTCGCGACAGCCAGTTCAATCTCGCCGTGCTCTACGCCCGCGGTAACGGCGTCGCTCAGAGCCTCGAGGAATCCTACAAGTGGTTCGCGATCGCCGCACGTGACGGCGACAAGGACGCCGGCGAAAAACGCGACGAGATCGCCAAGGCGATGAAACCCGAGGAGCTTGCGAGGGCCAAGGCCAAAGTCGAGGCTTGGAAGGTGCAGCCGGTCAACGCCGGAGCGAATACGGTCGATGTGCCAGACGCATGGGTGGGTCCCTCGACGAAGACGGCCTCGGTCGACATGACGAAGGCGGTGCGCAACATCCAGGCCATTCTCAACAACAACGGCTTCGACGCCGGCGCCCCCGACGGGCAGATGGGCAAGAAGACGATCGCTGCGATCAAGGCATTCCAGAAGTCGATCGGCCACGAGCCGACGGGTGAAATCACCGACGAATTGGTGAGGGAATTGTTGAAGCGCAATTCGTGAGAGCCGGAGGCCGTTTGCTCGGCCGTTACTCCTGTGGGCTGCGTCGTGGTCGCGGCGCTCACCCGATGCCTACAGGTGACCTATCGGTGATGACCGGCCGACGGCGCGCAAACTGCGGCTCCATGTCCCTGAAAAGGTTGACAGCTCCCGCCTGAGGGCGCATGAGCGGGGTGCCGTCCGGCGTCCCGTCGAGGATGCAGGCGGTCGGCCGAAATGTCCCCGTGGTGAAATTCTTGCCACTTCGAAGCACGCCGCCGTGCCTTGCTCCGAGCGGGCGTGCGAATGCTCCAGTGTTGCACGATTCCTAAATCGTTTTCCGGTTAGGAGTTGTGCAGGTGCAATTTTCAGCCGCCTTGCGGGTTCGTTGTTACATCGAGGTTTGGCCGTGACGGTCTATCTGCCCATCGCAGAATTGTCGGTGAACATTCTCATCATTCTTGGTATGGGCGCGGCCGTCGGTTTCCTGTCGGGCATGTTCGGCGTCGGCGGCGGCTTCCTGATCACGCCGCTCCTGATCTTCTACAATATTCCGCCGGTCGTGGCGGTGGCGACCGGCGCGAACCAGGTGGTTGCCTCGTCGATCTCCGGGGCGATCACCCATTTCCGGCGCGGCACGATCGACATCAAGCTCGGAACGGTGCTGCTTTGCGGCGGCCTCGTCGGGGCGACCTTGGGTGTCTGGCTGTTTTCGCTGCTGCGCAGCATTGGTCAGCTCGATCTCGTCATTTCGCTGCTCTATGTCGTATTGCTGGGTTCGGTCGGCGGCCTGATGCTCTGGGAAAGCATCATCGCCATGCGCAAGGCCGCCAAGAACCAGCCCACGCAATTGCGCCGGCCCGGCCAGCACAACTGGATCCACGGGCTGCCCCTGAAGATGCGCTTCAAGAAATCGAAGATCTATCTGAGCGTCATCCCGGTCGCCACGCTCGGCTTCTGCATCGGCATCCTGACCTCGGTCATGGGCGTCGGCGGCGGCTTCATCATGGTGCCGGCGATGATCTATCTCCTGCGCATCCCGACCAGCGTCGTCGTCGGGACCTCGCTCTTCCAGATCGTCTTCGTCTCCGCCTACACGGTCATCGTCCAGGCCTCGACCAACTATACGGTCGATATCGTGCTCGCCTTCGTGCTGATGATCGCCGGCGTCATCGGCGCCCAATACGGCGTGCGTGTAGGCCAGCGGCTGCGAGGCGAACAATTGCGGGCGCTGCTGGCGCTGCTCGTCCTTGCCGTCGGCATCCGCCTGTCGATCGAGCTCATCATCCCGCCGAAGGATATCTATTCGGTCGTTTCAGCGGGGTTCGGCTTCTGATGCGCGCGTTCGGCCGTCTCGTCCTGTTTGCTCTCGCCCTTTCCGCCGCCGGGCCGGCATCGGCACAGTCTCTGGAGCGCCAGGTCGGCGACTTCCCCGAGAAGCTCGAGATCGGCATCTCGACGGACGAGATCTCCATCACCTCCGATTTCCGCGGCGCCGACCTGACGATCTTCGGCGCCATCGACGGTTTCGACGCCAACCTTCTCGCCCAGGGCAAGTACAACATCATCGTCGTGCTCGAAGGACCAAAGGACAATGCGACGGTGCGCAAGAAGGAGCGCGTCTTCGGCATTTGGGTCAACACCCAGTCGATGACCTTCGAACTCGTTCCCGAAGCCTATTCGCTGTCGAGCACGCGCGATATCGCGACGATCGCGCCGCCGCGCGACATCGCCAATATGGGCATCGGCGTCGATCACATGCGGCTGGTGCCGCTCGGCTTCATCGGCGACGGCAGCAGCCTCGGCGAATTCCGCAACGCCTTCCGCCGCATCCGCGAAGAGAGCGGCGTCTACCAGCGCGATCCGGGCGGCGTGCAGTTCATCAGTTCGAGCCTCTTCAAGGCCTCCGTCCGCCTGCCGGCCAACGTTCCGAACGGCGTCCATGTGGTGCGCGCCTATCTCTTCCGCGAAGGTCTCTTCGTCGCCGCCAAGGCCCTGCCGCTGCGCGTCGTGAAGACCGGCCTCGAACAGGCGATCACCCGTGCCGCGCACGAGCAGCCTATCGTCTACGGCCTTTTTGCCGTGACGCTGGCGGTGATTACCGGATGGGGCGCGAGCCTGCTCTTCCGCAAGGATTGATGCAGAATTAAGCCGGGCGATAGCTTCGCGGGCACGTTCCCTTTTGTGCCGTGGCGGTTTAAGAGAGGCTGAAGATCAGCACGCCCCTCCGGTCCTTGCGCCAGCGGCGGCTACAATGGTCGGGAGCCGACTCCCGGAAGCAGAGGAAGCCCATGAAACCGATTTTCGTGCAACTGCAATGCGCTCCCGGCCGGACCTATGAGGTCGCCGACGAGATCTACCGCAAGGAAATCGTCTCGGAGATGTATTCGACGAGCGGCGACTACGACCTGCTCTTGAAGATCTATGTCGCGGAAGGCCAGGACATCGGCAAGTTCATCAATGACAACATCGCCAGCGTTCCGGGCATTTCCCGTTCGTTGACGACGCTGACCTTCAACGCCTTCTGATCGTTCCAGTAGCGAGCGGGATGCGTGCGGAAAACCGCGCACCCTTTTCCTCGATCCCGCTCTACCCCAAGAGGTTGGCAAAGCGCACCGAATAGATCCGGTCGCGGCCGAGCATATGGGCGACAAGCCGCTCGCGCTCGAAAAGGCCGCCCATCGCCCGGTGCCGGAGATCGAGCCCGCCGGTGGTGACGCCGAAGGCGGGCATAAGCAGGCGGCTGCCATCCGTCGCAAAGCAAGCGCGCCGGATGAATCTTTCCCGGCGCTTCACTGTCGCAGAGGGGTGCAGATGGCCGGCGATTTCACCGAGGCCGTCCACCATCGACGGTTCGTGGCGAAAGACAAGGCCGGCGTGGCGCAGTTCGTCCATCGACGCTCCGGGCAGTCCCGAGGTGCCGTCCGGATCGTGATTGCCGTTGATCCAGATCCAGTCGCGGCCGCGGGCCATCGCGGCGATCATCTGGCGGAAGCTGTCCGGCATCGCTGCCGATCCGCGCCGGTCATGGAAGTTGTCGCCGAGGCTGATCACCGTCGCGGGATCGTGGCGAAGAATGATGGCCTCGAGAATGCGCAGCGTCGCGAGCGTGTCATAGGGCGGCAGCATCATCCCCCGCCTGGCGAAGGCGGAGCCTTTTTCGAGGTGGAGGTCGGACACGACCAGCGTTCGGGTGTCCGGCAGAAAGAGGCCGCCGAGCGGATCGCAGATGCCGGCGATGCCGTTGACCATCGTGCGCGCCTGGAAGAAGGCGCCCGTCGCTGGAGCCGATGTCGCGTGAAGGAGGCGGTGCATCGTTACCTCGACATCTTCGGATGTAGGACAAGACCGCTCCCCAACCCCTCCCCACAAGGGGGAGGGACTAGGTTGCCGCGCCCTCCGCACGTCGTTTTGGCTTGAAGCGCCCGCAGAACCGTCGGAAGGGGCCAATCGGTGCCGCACCGGAGCCCCTCCCCCTCGTGGGGAGGGGTTGGGGAGGGGTCCTCACTCCGAATGAGCCGGCGAGTTTCTCTCATACCGCTTTCCTATTCGCCTGCACCGTGCCCGATTCCCATCGCCTCGTTGATCAACTCATCGGCCGCCGCTTCCGTGAGCAGGAAATCCTGCGCTTCCCCGTGAACCGATTCCCGGCCGATTTCCAGCATGACGGGTACGGCGAGCGGCGAGATGCGGTCGAGTTGGCGGTGGGTGATATGTCCCTTGATTCGCTTGAGCATAGAGCCGAGGCGGCCAATGTCCAAAAGTCCGGCCGCCGCGTCGTTGCGGGTCGCTTCGAGCAGGATGTGGTCGGGCTCGTGCATCCGCAATACGTCGTAAATGAGGTCGGCTGAAACGGTGACCTGCCGGCCGGTCTTCTCCTTGCCCGGATGGCGCTGGTCGATGAGCCCGGCGATCACTGCGCAGGTGCGGAAGGTGCGCTTCAGCAGGAAGGATTCGTTCAGCCAGGCCTCCAGATCGTCTCCGAGCATGTCCTCGTCGAAGAGTTGCGCCAGCGATGGCGCCCGCTCCCGGAACGCCGCGCCCAGATCGTCGAGCGCCCATACGGCCAGCGAATAGTCGGTGGCGACGAAGCCGAGCGGCTTCAGGCCGGCCCGGTCGAGGCGGCGGGTGAGCAGCATGCCGAGCGTCTGGTGGGCGAGCCGTCCTTCGAAGGCGTAGCTGACCATGTAGTGACGGCTGCCGCGCGGGAAGGTCTCGATCAGTAATTCGTCCTCGCGGGGCAGCATCGAAATGTCGCCCTGCAGCACCAGCCAGTCGCGCACCTGATCCGGCAGCGCCGCGCGCCGCGTTGGGTCGGCAAGCATCTGCCTCACCTGGGCAGCGAGATAGGTGGAGAGCGGGAACTTGCCGCCGGCATAGCTCGGCACCTTGGGGTCGAAGGAAAAGGCCTGCGAAACGAGACATTCGTTTTCGCGGATGCCCTCGAAGCGCAGCACCTTGCCGGAGAAGAGAAACGTATCGCCCGGCGACAGCATTTCGAGGAAATATTCCTCCACCTTGCCGAGCGGCATGCCGCCGCGGCCGAGCGAGCCGCGCGCATTCCGCTTCACCATGCGCACGTTCAGCATCGGCGATTCGACGATCGTGCCGACATTCAGCCGGTATTGCTGCGCCACCATCGGATTGGAAACCCGCCACAGCCCTTCCTTCGTCTTGCGAATGCGGGCGTAGCGTTCATAGGTGCGAAGCGCGTAGCCGCCGGTGGCGACGAGGTCGACGACCCGCTCGAAGGTTTCCCAGGAAAGATCGGCATAGGGGGCCGCGGTGGTGATCTCGTCATGAAGCTCGACCGCGTCGAAGGGTCTGGCGCAGGCCATGCCGAGCACATGCTGCGCCAGCACGTCGAGTGCGCCCCTGCCGACCGGCGGCGTATCCTGGGCGCCGATATAATTGGCGTCGAGGGCGGCCTGGCATTCCATCACCTCGAAACGGTTGGCCGGCACGAGGATCGCCCGGCTCGGCTCGTCCATGCGGTGGTTGGCCCGGCCGATCCGCTGCGCCAGCCGGCTCGCCCCCTTCGGGGCGCCGACATGGACGACCAGGTCGACGTCGCCCCAGTCGATGCCGAGATCGAGCGTCGAGGTGGCGACCACGGCGCGCAACCGGTTCTCGGCCATCGCGGCCTCTACCTTGCGGCGCTGGGCGACGTCGAGCGAGCCATGGTGGAGCGCGATCGGCAGGTTGTCGTCGTTGATCGTCCAGAGCTCCTGGAAGAGCATCTCCGCCTGGCTGCGCGTATTGACGAAGAGCAGCGTCGTGCCGTGCTGCTTGATTGCCGCATAGACGTCCGGGATCGCGTAGCGGGCCGAATGCCCCGCCCAGGGCACGTGGTTCTCGCCGCGCAGGATAGAAATTTCGGGCTTTGCCCCGCCGGATACGGTGATCAATCCGGCATGGTTTCGCTCGCCGGGAGGCTGGCCGACCAGCCAGCGCTGCAGTTCCATCGGCTCGGCCACCGTCGCCGAAAGGCCGATCGTCTGCAGCCCGGGCGCCAAGCGGCGCAGCCGCGCCAGTCCGAGGGCAAGCAGATGGCCGCGCTTCGAGGTGACGAGCGAATGCAGCTCGTCGAGTACCACATACCGAAGCACCTTGAAGAAGCGCTCCGCCTCGCCATCGGCAATCAGCAGCGCAAGCTGCTCCGGCGTGGTCAGCAACAGGTCGGGCGGGTTCAGCTTCTGGCGCTGCCTCTTGCCCTGCGGCGTGTCGCCGGTGCGGTTCTCGATCCTGACCGGCAGGCCCATTTCGCTGACCGGCTTCGTCAGATTGCGCTCGATGTCGACGGCGAGCGCCTTGAGCGGCGAAATATAGAGCGTGTGGATGCCGACGAAGGCGGAGCCCGGCGGTATTTTGCCGCGCCGCGTGAGATCGACCAGCGACGGCAGGAATCCGGCTAGCGTTTTGCCCGCACCGGTTGGCGCGATCAGCAGCGTGCTTTCCCCTCCCTCGGCCCGTGACAGCAGTTCCAGTTGGTGGGCGCGCGGCCGCCAGCCCTTTTCAGCGAACCATCGCAGAAAAGGCGCCGGCAACGTCAGGGCGTCGCTTTCCGGCAATGGGGGATCTATCCTGTTCACGGGGAACAAAGGTAGATCAAACGCGGCAAAAGAGAAGCCTGTACCTCTTCATCCCGCAATTGTTGCGAGGCCATCCACGCTTCAAAGCGCGATATATCGATCGGCGCGGTGGTTGATTGCCACGAAGAGGTTCAGAACGACGGCGCCGAGCACCGACCACAGGACGACCCAGGGCGTCGTGACCGCGAAGGCAACAGCCAGAACCACCATGTCGATCGCCAGTTGCACCAACCCGGCCCGGATGCCGAAGCGCTCCTGCAGATAAACGCCGAGAATGCCGACGCCGCCGAGGCTGGCGCGGTGGCGATAGAGCGCCAGGACACCGTAGCCGAGCAGCAGCCCGCCGAGAAGCGCCGCCCAACCGGGATGGATCTGATCGATCGCGAAAAGCCGCGACTGCACGTCGGTGAGCACCGAGGTGAGACCGATGGCGATGAACGTCTTGAGCGTGAAGGCGGTACCGAGCCGCTTCAGCGACAGGTAGAAGAACGGCAGGTTGAGCAGGAAGAAGGCGAGACCGAAATTCACGCCGGTGGCATAGTGCAGCAGGAAGGCGACGCCGGCGGTGCTTCCGGTCAGCAATCCGGCACTGGCGAGGAAATAGAGGCCGAGGGCGGCGACGAGGCTGCCGGAGAACACGCCCTGCACATCCTCGAGCGGCGTGTGCCGTGTAGGACTGGTATTCCAGAGACCGAAAACGCTGCTCGTCTGTGCCATGGTGAACTCCCGCGAAGAGCTCCATCATTTGCTGCGGCGCACAAGAATAATCAAGAAAAATATGTAAGCAATACTGACCTATTTTCGCAGGCCAGCGTTGCGGTTCATGCAGGCTTGCGGGCGAGAAACAGGATGCCGTCAATCGGCAGGCCGGCATCCATGCGAATGACCGTTCGCTCGACGGCGATCATCGAGAGGCGAAAAGCGGCACAGAGGGAAACGACATGGGCTTCCGAATGCGCATAGCGCAGCGATGGCCGGAGCAGGAAGTCGCGCTCGTCCGCCGAGTCCTCGACGGAGAAGGCAAACAGCCCCCCCGGCGCCAGAAGCCGCTCCGCGACGGCGAAGGCGCTTTCGAGATTGCCGAGATACATCAGCACGTCGGCGGCGCTGACGAGATCCGCGCGCCCTTCCGCCAGTTCGCCGAAGATGCCGCAATCGCTTGGCGGCAGCGACAGGTCCGCCTGGCCCAGCCGATCGTAGACCGCCTTGCCTTCCGCCTTGGAGAGCATATTGGCCGAGAGATCGAAGCCCTCGAGGAAGGCGGCGCGGCTGCGGATGCGCTCGCCGAAGAGCCCGGTGCCGCAGCCGAGATCGGTGACATGGCGGAAACCGGACCCGCCGGTCGCGCGTTCGATCAGCGCCGCAAGCTTTTCCGGAACGCTGTAGCCGAGTTTCTCGACCAGCGCCTGATCGAAGCGCTCGGCGTAGTCGTCGAAAAGCCGCTCCACATAGGTGCTCGACGGCTGCTCCGGCGTGTCGGCTGCGCCGAGCAGGGCCAGTTTCAGGCTGGCGCCGAAAATATCCCCTGGGTTGAGGCGGAGCGTGTTGCGCAAGGCCGCGACTGCCGCCTCTTTTCGGCCCGATTTCTCCTCATAGTCCGCCAGCCGGAACCATCCGGCCGCCCAGTTCGGCACGAGCTCCAGCGCCTGGGCCATGAGCTCGGCCGCGCCCTGATGGTCGCCGCTTTCGGCAAGCATCTTTGCATAGTCGGCGCGGCGATCGGCGATCAGATCGCCGGAGGAAAGCTGGTTTGCGGCCATGAGGGTGACGGGTTGGTTTGCGACGGACGCTTCTGGCGCCGGACGCGGGAAAACACAAGCGGAATCTGGAAGACCGCGTTTCGCGCGGCTTGCGAGGGCTGGCAGAGCGGCTTATGTGAAGGGAAACAGGAGAATTCTTCGCTGATGTCGGACGGCGTAAACAAATTTCTCGGTGATTCACCGCTGCGCGTGCTCGTCAAGCTCGTCGTCGTGTCGATCCTTGTCGGCTTCGTCATGACCGTCTTCGACTGGCGTCCCATGGACCTTCTCGACGGCATCCGCGACTTCGTCGTCGACCTCTGGCGCACCGGCTTCGCGGCGCTTGGGCGCGTCGGCGATTACCTGCTGCTGGGCGCGGCCGTGGTCATTCCTGCCTTCATTATCCTCCGTCTCTTCAGCTATCGGCGCTAAGCATGCAGGACCAGTTCTTTCTTCCCCGCAGGCGGCTCATTCTGCGTGCCGGTGCCGTAATATCGCTTGGGCTCCTCGCCGGTTGCTCGACCTCCGGCCTCCTTACACCCGACGACGGCACGGGCAGCGACGAGACCGAGGCGACGCTCGGCTACGTCAACACGCTGCGCAAGGGGAGGGGGCTGACGACGCTCGCGCGGGACCCGGCCGCGTCCGTCGCCGCCATGCACCAGGCCGCCCGCATGGCACGCGCCGGCAAGATGAAGCACAATATCGGCTGGCGCGACGATTTTGCCGATCGGATGAAGGGCGATGGCGTCACCCTTCCGGCCGCCGAGAACATCGCCATGGGCCAGGACAACGCCGAGCGGGCCTACGAAGCCTGGTTCAATTCGCCGAAGCACCTTCAAAACATGCTCGGCAGCTATCGCGGCATGGGCGTGGCGGTGGCGCAAAATAGCGCTTCCGGAAACCGACCCTATTGGGCCATGGTGCTGTCCGGCTGAGTTGATTCCCCAAGATCGCCTTGCGGAGACGGCCGCGGGATAGCGACGATGTCTGCCATGGAAAGCCTTGAGCGCGAAAGGCTTGCCCGCGAAGCGGGTCCGTTCGACGTCACCAACCGGCTGGTTTTTTCGATCGCCCTGCCGATGACGCTTGGCTTTTTGACGACGCCGCTCCTCGGTCTCGTCGACACCGGCGTCGTCGGCAGGCTCGGCCGGGCGGAGATGCTCGCCGGCCTCGCGGTCGGCGCCGTCCTGTTCGATCTGATCTTCACGACCTTCAATTTCCTGCGCGCCTCGACCACCGGCCTCGTCGCGCAGGCCTATGGCCGCGGCGACCGGCGCGAACAGCAGGCGGTGTTCTGGCGCTCGATGGTGATCGCGCTCTTCTGCGGCATCGCCGTCATCCTGTTGTCGCCGCTGCTGCTCGCACTCGGTCTGTGGCTGATGGCGCCCGGCGCTGAGGTGGCGGCAGTCACGAGCACCTATTTTCTCTATCGGATTCTTTCGGGCCCGGCGGCGCTTGCCAATTACGCCATCCTCGGATTCGTCCTAGGTCGCGGCGAGGGCTCGATCGGCCTCCTGCTGCAGACCATCATCAACGGCACCAACATCGTGCTGTCGATTTTGCTGGGACTGGTCCTCGGCTGGGGCGTGGCAGGGGTTGCGATCGGCACGGTCGCGGGCGAGCTGATCGGTGCGCTCGCGGGCTTCGCGATCGTCTACGGCCGGTTCGACAAAAGGGACGCGCCGGACTGGGCGACGATCTTCGCCGGTGACCGGCTCAAGGCGCTCTTCGGGCTCAACCGCGACATCATGATCCGATCCTTCGTGCTGCTCGCCGCCTTCACGCTGATGACCCGGATCGGCACGTCCCTCGGCCCGGTGACGCTTGCAGCCAATGCCGTGCTGATGACCATCTTCCTGGTCGCCGGCTATTATCTCGATGGCCTCGCCAATGCGGCCGAGCAGCTGACCGGGCGCTCGATCGGCGCGGCCTATCGTCCGGCCTTCGATCGCGCACTCAGGATGACCGCGCTATGGTCTCTGGGGCTCGCTTTGTTGACGACGGTCTTCTTCCTCGCCTTCGGAAATGCGCTCGTCGATCTTCTGACGACGGCGCCGGATGTGCGCGCGCTCGCCTATGAATACATGCCCTGGGCGGCGCTGACGGCACTCACCGGTGCCATGGCCTTCCTGATGGACGGCGTCTTCATCGGCGCCACCTGGTCGCGCGACATGCGCAACATGATGCTGGCCGCCTTTATCGTGTATGGCGCCGCCCTTGCCATTCTCGTGCCGGTCTTCGGCAATCACGGCCTGTGGGCGGGGCTCAACCTGTTCCTGCTGCTGCGCGGCCTGTTCCTGGTTATGTTGCTGCCGCGGCGCGCCGCTCAGACGTTCCGCTCTGCCCAATAGTCGAGACGGCTGTCGCGGATGTCGCGGATCGAGGCAAGCTTCTCGCGATCGCAGAGCGCCGAAAGGCCGCGGACGATCCGGCCGGGAAGCGCCGGCCCCTCATAGACCATGCAGGAATAGAGCTGTACCAGGTCGGCGCCGGCGCGGATCTTTTCCGCCGCCGTCTCCGCCGAACTGACGCCGCCGACGCCGATGATCGGCAGGTCCGGCCCAACGCGCTTGCGCATCCGCGCGAGCACCGCCGTCGATTTCTCGAAGAGCGGCTTGCCGGAAAGGCCGCCGGTCTCCTCTGCCTGGCGTTGGTCCCTGAGACCTTCGCGTGACAGCGTCGTGTTGGAGACGATCAAACCGTCGAGATTGTGCGCCAGCACCTCCGCCGCGATGTCGTCCATGCCTTCCTCGGTGAGATCCGGGGCGATCTTCAGGAACACCGGAACCCGTCTTCCGCCCTTAGCGGCCTCGTCGTCGCGGGCGGCGAGCACGGCCGAAAGCAGCGCCGTCAGGCTTTCCCGCGCCTGCAGGTCGCGTAAGCCCGGCGTGTTCGGCGAGGAGATGTTGGCGGTGAAATAGCGAGCGACGGCATGGAAGGTGCGGATGCCGGCGACATAGTCGGCAACCCGGTCGGCGCTGTCCTTGTTGGCGCCGATATTGACGCCGATCAGCGCGTGGCGCGAGCAGGCCTGAAGGCGCGCCAGCGCCGCCCCGTGACCGTCATTGTTGAAGCCGAGCCGGTTGATCACCGCCTCGTCCTCGACCAGTCGGAAAATCCGCGGCTTGTCATTACCCTGCTGCGGCCGCGGCGTCACCGTACCGATTTCGGTGAAGCCGAATCCGAGCCTCAGCAGGGCCTCCGGCACCTCGGCATTCTTGTCGTAGCCGGCGGCCATGCCGACCGGATTCGGGAAGACGAGACCCGCAATGGTCTGCGTGAGCCTGGCATCTGCAGGCGCGGCACAGCTCAGCACGACGCCGCTCTTCAGCGCCTTGATCGAAAGCCCGTGGGCGGTTTCCGGATCGAAGAGGAACAGGCCGCGGCGGGCGAGGCGTTCGAGAGCACCGGTCATGGTGCGAGCTCGGGGAAAACATGCGTGCCGTCCCCACCGAGCGGCAGGGGTTTTTCCCACAACACAGCGTCGAGCATCAGTGGCCCGTAAAGATGCGGAAACAGCGCCCCACCGCGCGACGGCTCGTAGACGAGCTTGTCGCCGAGCGCCCCCGCGTCGACAGCGACGATGAGAAGATCCGTCTGGCCCTCGAAATGCCGCGCCGCAGTTTCGGCGACTTGCTCGCCCGTCGAGAAATGAATGAAGCCGTCGGCGAGATCGACGGGCGCGCCCGCGAATTGTCCAGCCCGCCTGGCTTCCTGCCATAGAAGTGCCGGAACGATCTTGTATATGGTAGCGTTCATCTTTGTCCGCTCGTCCGTCATGATTCCGAGCCATGGCCTTGCCGCAAATAACGGCGCGTGTCCACCGCGGTGTACCGGATTGAACGCGGATTTCCGTCAGTCTCCGAGGGAGAGGATGTCATGAGGAAGGTAGTTGCAGCGCTCGTCTTCGGCCTGGGACTTGGCTGGTTCCTTCCCACCGGAGCTCAGGAGCCGGCTCCGGGGCGGTTCAGCATGGAGAAATCGGAGACGGGATTCGCCCGCCTCGACACCGAGACCGGCGAGGTCACCCTCTGCCAGGAGAAGAACGGCGAGCTCGTCTGCCGCATGGCCGCCGACGAGCGCGCTGCCTTCGAGCGGGAACTCGACCTTCTGACGAAACGGGTCGAGGCCCTGGAAAAGGCTGTGCAGAGCGGGGCGGCAGCCGCGAAACCCGATCTTCCGACCGACGAAGAGATTGACCGGACCATGAGCATCATGGAAAGAATGATGCGCAAGTTCATGGATATCGTGAAGGAGCTTGAAGGTCGCGATACCACCGACGAAGGTGGACCGATCCCCGACAAGACCTGACCGTCCTGAACAATCACCGAATGGCGTGTGGAGGACGAAGCCAATCGGTGAAGGAAATATGCCGCATCCTGAATGCTGCACCGGGGCTCTTGGGAGGGAGCGTCATCATGCCCGACATGACCATCATCATTGCTGACGACCATCCGCTGTTCCGCGGCGCGATGCGCCAGGCGCTGAGCGGCATGACCGGCGCGCCCGCCGTCGTCGAGGCCGGTGATTTCGCCGCCGCCCGCAAGGCCGCGGCGGACTACCCCGATGCCGACCTGATGCTGTTGGACCTGACCATGCCGGGGGTGAGCGGCCTTTCCGGCCTGATCGCCCTGCGCGCTGAGTTCCCCAGCCTGCCGGTGATGATCGTCTCGGCCCATGACGATCCGGCGACCATTCACCGCGCCATCGATCTCGGAGCGGCGGGCTTCCTCTCGAAATCGGCCGGCATCGAGGAGATCCGCGACGGCATCGGCAAGGTCATGGCCGGTGAGATCTTCGTGCCGGCCGGCTACGACCGGAACCAGGAATACGAGCCGGAAATGGCCGACCTCCTGCATCGCCTGCAGACCTTGACGCCGCAGCAATCGCGTGTCTTGTCGATGCTCGCCGAGGGCCTGCTCAACAAGCAGATCGCCTACGAGCTCGGCGTCTCCGAGGCGACCATCAAGGCGCATGTCTCGGCGATCCTGCTGAAGCTCAATGTCGACAGCCGCACCCAGGCGGTCATTCAGCTCTCAAAACTCGGGAGCGTTGCGGCGGCTTAGCGATCCCGCTTGCGGCTTTGGCCCCTCATCCCGCTGCCGCGACCTTCTCCCGCAGGCGGGGAGAAGGGGCATGCCGCCACGTCTCGCTTCTCTCGCCGGCGCATTCGGGGGACCGGGAGCGAGCCGCGCGTCCCTTCGCCCCACGTGTGAGGAGACGGTGCCGGCAGGCGGTGAGGGGCAAGAATTGTGACCCAGCGGAACGACTGCTACTCCGCCGCCGCCCGTGCCGCTGCGGCAAGCTGCGTCAGCCAGGCGCGCAAGGCGGCAGGGCGCACCGGCTTGTGTTGCAGGGAGACGCTGTCGCGCTCGGCGGCGCCGCGGACTTCCGGGGTGCGGTCGGCGGTCACCATCAGTGCCGGAATGCTCTCCTTCCAGCGCGCGCGGATCGAAGCGATCGCCTCGATGCCGGTGCCATCGCCGAGGTGATAGTCGGCGACGATCGCGTCGGGCCGCAGCGGCAGGTCGTCCGGTCCCATCTTGTCGCAGGCGGCAACCGATTCCGCCGTCGTGACTGTGCAGCCCCAGCCGCCTAGCAGCAGCGCCATGCCCTCGAGGATCTTCGGTTCGTTGTCGATGCAGAGGACGGTGAGCCCGGTCAGCGCGTCGCTCGACTTCGGCGCGGTGACCGGCTGCGGCCTGATCCGCTCGGCGGCGCTGGTATCAAGCGGTACGGCAACCTTGAAACCGGTGCCCTTTCCCGGTTCCGATTGCAGGCTGACCGGATGGTTGAGCACCCGCGAGATGCGGTCGACGATCGAAAGCCCGAGGCCAAGGCCGGAGGCGGTGCGCGCGCCCTCATCGAGGCGCGCGAATTCCTTGAACACGGTGCGGAACTTCGACGCCGGGATGCCGATGCCGGAGTCAAGCACCTCGATCGTCGCCGTCTGCCTGTGCCGGCGCACGCCGACGAGCACCTTGCCCTCAAGCGTGTATTTGATGGCATTGGAGACGAGATTCTGGACGACGCGCCTCAAGAGGTTTGGGTCGCTGCGCACGACGAGCGAGGTCGGCATGACCGTGAACTCGATGTCCTTCGCCCGCGCCATCGGGGCGAAATCCGTCTCGATGCGCCGCAACAGATCATCGAGCGGCACGGTCTGCAGCCGTGGTTTCATCGCGCCGGTATCGAGCCGGGAAATGTCGAGCACGGCACCGAGAATCGCCTCCACCGATTCGAGTGAAGAATCGATGTTCTGGACAAGCGCCCTGTTGTCGGAATCTCCAAGCCGCTCGACGAGCGAGGAGGAGTAGAGGCGCGCCGCGTTCAGGGGCTGCAGGATGTCGTGGCCGGCGGCGGCGAAGAAGCGGGTCTTGCCGATATTGGCGTCTTCGGCGGCGGCGCGCGCCTCGCCAAGTTCTTTGTTGACCCGCGTCAACTCGCTCGTCCGCTCGGCGACGCGCAGTTCCAGCGTTTCGTTCGCCTGCTTGAGCGCCATGTCGGCGGCGACCCGCGGGGTGATGTCGGTATAGGTGGTGACGATGCCCTTGTCGGGCATGGCGTTTGTCCGGACCTCGACGATGCGGGCGCCGTTGCCGAGTTCCAGCAGGAACGGCTTGTCGAGCGTCAGGAAGTTGGCGACCAGCGTCTTTTCATAGTCTTTGCGGATGTCGCCGCGGCGCGCCAGGATCGCCACGATGTCGGCAAGCGGGAAGCCGACCTGGCCGGCCGCCTCGGGCAGATCGAGCAGTTCCCGGAAACGGCGGTTCCAGATGATCAGGTTGCTGGCATTGTCGAAGACGGCGATGCCCTGGTCCATCTGCGAGAGCGCCGTCTGCAGCATGTCCTGGTTATGCTGCAGGGCCTCGCTCGCCTGGTCGAGCAGCCAGGCGGTGTCCGAAGAGGTGTCGTCCATTCGCTGCAGCACCAGCGAAAACACCAGCCGGGCCGAGGAGGAACCGATGGCGCTGCCGAGCAATTGCTCGGAAAAATGGACGAGGGCCATGTCGGCGGAGGCGTTTTCGTCGAGCCAGCGGCCGGATTGCTGCTCATAAGTGTGGAACGAGCGCTGCATGCGCTCCTCGCCCATGTAGCGGGCGATCGTAGTCTTGAGGTCGCGTACCGTCACCTTCGTCTTGCGGCCGCGGAAGGCCCGTTCCGTGCGCGAGCGGCGGGTGATGAAAACGCCGGCCTGGAAGCGCTCGAGCGGCTTTGGCGCCCGCGTCAGCGAGCCGAGCACATAGGTGCTGACGTTGACCAGCATGCTGAGGGCCGACGCATTGACGAGTGGATCGGACTGCGGCCCCGAAAACAGATCGGTGAACGGCAGGAGGAAGCTCAGGATCGTCGAGGCCACGTGAGAATTGTCGGGCCCGCCGAGGCTCGGGAGGAACAGTACATAAGCCCAGACGAGGAAGCCGCTGACCATTCCGGCGATCGCGCCGCGGGCGTTTGCCTGCCGCCAGACGAGACCTCCGATGAGTGCCGGCGCCATCTGCGAGATCGCGGCGAAGGAGAGCAGCCCCAGCGAGGCGAGGCCGGAGCTCATGTCTGCCGAGCGATAGTAGCCGTAGCCGAGCAGCAGGACGACAAAGATTGCCGTGCGGCGGATGTTGAGCAGCGTCCCGGCCACGCTTTCCTGTAGCGCACCGCGGGTGCCGAGCCGCTGGCGCAGAAAGACCGGCATGACGATGTCGTTTGAGATCATGATCGACAGCGCCACCGAGGCGACGATGACCATCGCGGTTGCGGCGGAAAAGCCGCCGATGAAGGTGAGGAGCGTGATCAACGGCACGTCGCTGGCGAGCGGCAGGGCCAGGAGGTAGAGGTCGGCGTCGCCGGAGCCGGAGAAGGTCAGGATGCCGGCAATGGCGATCGGCAGGACGAAGAGGTTGATGGCGATCAGATAGAGCGGAAATAGCACCCCGGCGGTGCGCAGCTCGTTCTCGGTGCGGTTTTCGACGACGGTGACGTGGAATTGCCGCGGCAGCATGATGATGCCGAAGGCGGAGAGCACGATCAGCAGGATCCAGCGGGCGGCCGGCGTCTGGTATTCGAGGGCGGAAAGGACGGCGGGGCTTTGCCGGGCCGCCTCCAACAGGTTTGCCGGCCCGTCGAAGAGGACGAAGACGATGTAGAAGCCCGCCGTCAGCATGGCGACGAGCTTGACGACCGATTCCATCGCGATCGCCAGGATCAGCCCGTCCTGGTGCTCGGTCGCATCCGTGTGGCGGGTGCCGAAGACGATCGCGAAGCAGGCGAGGAAGAGGGTGACGAGCAGCGGCAGGTCGATGAAGTTTTCGCCCGCGCCGATGCCGTAGTCGCTGGTGTCGATCATCGCGGCGACGGAGCTCGATACCGCCTTCAGCTGAAGGGCGATGTAGGGAATGGCGCCGACCAGCGAGATCAGCGCGACGATCGCCGCCACCGCCGGGTTCTTGCCGTAGCGCGCCGCCACGAAGTCGGCGACCGAGGTCAGTTTCTCGGTCTTGGCGAGCCGCACGATCCTGCGGATCAGCGGCATGCCGAGCGTGAACATCAGGATCGGCCCGATATAGATGCCGGTGAATTCGAGCCCCTGCTCGGCAGCGAGCCCGACGCCGCCGAAATAGGTCCAGGAGGTGCAGTAGATCGCCAGGCTCAGCGCATAGACCAGCGGCCTGCCCTTGCTCGCAATCCTGCTTCTGCTGGCCCGCCGGTCGCCGTAGCTTGCGACCGCGAAGAGCAGCAGCAGATAGGCGAAGGCCGAGGCGAAAATGACCGAACCCGAAAGCATGCCTCACTCCTCGACGGGCAGCATAGGGCAAGTCCATCCCATTGAGAATTGGCTGCTTTATGCATCTTAAGTCCAAGACGGGACAGCACTGCCGCCCTTGCCGCGCCGGCCGACATGGTCCTGCGGATCGCCTTGGTCACCAAGCCCGGTTTCCTCGAACCCGGCTTTGGTCTAGTTTCCTACCAGCGGTTGCCGCCCGGGACAGGCGTCCGCCGATCGTTCCACCACGGGGATTTCACGGAGAGACGTATGCTGAACGAATTCAAAGAGTTTATCGCCCGCGGCAATGTGATGGACCTGGCGGTCGGCGTGATCATCGGCGCAGCCTTCACCAAGATCGTTACCTCGGTCGTCGACGACCTCGTTATGCCGGTCGTCGGCGCGATTACCGGCGGGGGCTTCGATTTCTCCAACTATTTCCTGCCGCTCTCTGCAAATGTCACAGCACCGACGCTTGCCGCGGCCCGCCAGCAGGGCGCCGTCTTCGCCTACGGCAGCTTCGTCACCGTGCTCATCAACTTCCTGATCCTTGCCTGGATCATCTTCCTGTTGGTCAAGGGGGTGAACCGCATCCGCGCCTCCGTGGAACGGGAGAAGGCACCGGAGCCGGCTGCACCGCCGCCTGAGGATGTCCGGCTGCTGTCGGAAATACGGGATATCTTGAAGCAGCGCGCCTGACGGCAGCGAAATCATCACAGAAATCGATAAGTTCGTCAGAGAAAATCGTGTGATCACGGGTGCGAAAACGTCTAGAAGCGGCGGGCAATTCAGGAGGCCGCCGCCGATGACGACCATGACCAGCCTTAGTCCCCGCGCTCTTGCGGCGCCCGAAAGCGGCATCGTCGAAGTGGTGAACTATGCCCGTGGTCGCGACGGCCTGATTCCGCTCTGGGTCGGCGAGGGCGATCTTCCGACGCCGGACTTCATCAGCCGGGCAGCGGCCGACGCGCTGGTGGCCGGCCAGACCTTCTATACGTGGCAACGCGGCATCCCGCCGCTGCGCGAGGCGTTGGTGCGCTATTATCAGCGCCGCTTCCAGAAGACGCTCGCGCCGGAGAATTTCTACGTCACCGGATCCGGCATGCAGGCGATCAAGCTTGCGATCGAGGCGATCGCCGCGCCCGGCGACGAGATGGTGCTCCTGACCCCCGCCTGGCCAAATTTCGCGGCCGCCGCGGAACTCTCCGGCGTTCGGCCGGTCTCGGTGCCGCTGCGCTTCGAGAACGGCAAATGGCAGCTCGACCTCGACAGACTCGAGGCGGCGATCGGCGAGAAGACGCGGGCGCTGTTCATCAATACGCCGTCCAATCCGACCGGATGGACGGCATCGCCCGACGATCTCAGGGCCATCCTGGCGCTGGCGCGCAGGCATGGCGTCTGGATCATCGCCGACGAGATCTACGCTCTCTACTACTATCTCGGCGGACGCGCACCGTCGTTCCTCGACATCATGGAAGCGGACGACTGCATCCTGTTCGTCAATTCGTTCTCCAAGAACTGGGCGATGACCGGCTGGCGGGTCGGCTGGATCGTCGCACCGCCGGCGATGGGCCAGGTGCTCGAGAACCTGATCCAGTATTCGACCTCCGGGGTCGCGCAATTCATGCAGCGCGGTGCCGTCGCCGCCCTGGACGAAGGCGATGGTTTCGTCGACGACAACGTCATCAAGGCCCGACGCAACCGCGACCTGCTCTGCGATACGCTGATTGCTACAAATCGCGTCGAAACCCTGAAGCCCGACGGGGCGCTTTACGCCTTCCTGAAGATCGACGGTGTGACGAATGCGCGCCAGGCGGCCCTCGACATCGTCGACAAGACCGGCGTCGGGCTGGCTCCGGGAACGGCTTTCGGCGAGGGCGGGTCGCTGTTCATGCGCGCCTGCTTCCTGCGTGACCCGGCCCAGATCGCAGAGGCCGCGGACCGTCTGCGCACCTATATCCTCGACCGCTGATCCAGGATTGCGTCCGTTGCGGGTCGGTCGATAAAATTCGAATGAATGCCGTGGCGGGCGCTTAACCACCGCCGCAGGAATAGCCGGTGAAGAGCGGCCCCGGCGCCCCGATTTACCAATTCCGTAAGCATCGCCCGTCTTTCCTGTTCCCGGGTTCAATCGGGGGTGGAAGGCAGCCATGGCGATATTGGTGACAGGCGGAGCGGGCTATATCGGCAGCCACATGGTTTGGTCGCTGCTCGACGCGGGAGAGACCGTCATCGTGCTCGACAGCCTGACGACCGGCTTCCGCTGGGCAGTGGCGCCGGAGGCGCGCTTCTATTTCGGCGATGTCGGCGATCGGGCGGTGCTGGCGCGGATCTTTGCCGAGAACGAGATCGACGCAGTCGTCCATTTTGCCGGCTCGGCCGTCGTGCCGGAATCGGTTGCCAAACCGCTCGCCTATTACGAGAACAACACGGCAAAGACGCGGACGCTGATTGGCGCGACGATAGAGGCCGGCGTGCGCCGCTTCGTCTTCTCCTCGACGGCCGCCGTCTACGGCACGCAGGAGACGCCGGATCCGGTCAAGGAAACGGCGGCCCTGCGTCCGGAAAGCCCCTATGGCCGTTCCAAGCTGATGTCGGAAATCATGCTCGAGGACGCGGCGGCGGCGCATGACTTCAGCTACGTGGCGCTTCGCTACTTCAATGTGGCCGGCGCCGATCCGCTGGGGCGTGCGGGGCAGTCGACCTTCGGCGCCACCCATCTCATCAAGGTTGCATGCGAAGCCGCCCTCGGCAGGCGCCGCAAGGTCGATGTCTTCGGCACCGACTATCCGACGGCGGACGGCACCGGCATTCGCGACTATATCCATGTCAGCGACCTGGTTGCCGCGCATCGGAAAGCGCTTGATTATCTGAGGTCCGGCGGCGAGCCGCTCGTCAGCAATTGCGGCTATGGAGAAGGCTTTTCCGTGCTGCAGGTCCTCGACACGGTACGGCACGTCTCCGGCCGCGACTTCCGCATCGATTACGCACCGCGTCGCCCGGGCGACGCGGCCCAGGTCGTCGCCGATCCGACCGTTGCGCGGCTGAAGCTCGATTGGGTCCCGACCCATGCGAGCCTCGAACATATCGTACAGAGCGCCTTCGACTGGGAAGGCTATCTCAGCCGCAAGAACAGTTTCGACGATGGCCGCGGCGACGACGGACGCCTTGTCGCCAACGGCTGAAGGAGAGGCTATGCCTCGTCTTCGCCGAGGAGCTTGCGCTCATGCGCGATCGCATGATCGATCAGCTGCGTCCACAAGCCCTCATAGAAGCCGGGCTCGAGGCCGAATTCGGTCGCGTGCCTGCGGGCATTCTCCCTGACCTCTGCAACGCGCGCCGGAATGTCAGCCTTCAGGTTCAGCGCACGCTTGATCTCGGCAGCCCGGTCGATATAGCCCCAGCGTTCGGCAAAGAGCGCCATCAAAGCGTGGTCGAGCCGATCGATTTCAGCGCGTACATCCGCCATTGTCGTGCATTCTGCGGGGGTCTTCGGCATGTCCGGCTCCTGCCGGGGCAGATCGCCCCGTTTCATCGCGCCGAACTGCTAGCAAAGCGGATGCCGGCTGAGAAGGGGAAAAACCGCCGCAGCGCCGGTGGCGAGTTGCCCGGCCGCTGCTTGGTCACCTCGGCAGGCGATCGCTGAGGAGTAGGGTGCGGTCCTGTCTCCGTCGGCGATTGCCTGCCGATGTGTAGGCAGACGGTAGGCCCACAAGCTTGAGCGGGGCTTTCCCTAAAGCATTTTGCAGTCAGGTGGAAACACCTGACGTTGCACAAATGCGGCTAAAACAAATAGATAGAGCGGCGGCGCGCACGTGTGTGAGCCATTTCGCTCTAGCTGCCGAGCGCAAGCTTGATTGCGAGTCCGGCCACGCTCACGGCGGCGACGCCGGCGAGCCAGAGCCCGACGAACCACAGAAGCCTGCGCCCTAGCGCGCTCATCAGTGATAGCCCTCTTCCGGATCGACCTTGCCGCGGAAGACCCAGTAGGAATAGGCGGTATAGGCGAGGATGATCGGCACCAGCACGAGCGCTCCGACGAGCAGGAAAGCGAGGCTGTCGTTCGGCGCCGCGGCGTCCCAGATGGTGAGCGACGGCGGCACCATATAGGGATAGAAGCTGATGCCGATGCCGATATAGCCGAGCAGGAAGAGGCCGAGGGCGGCGATGAAGGGCTGGCGGTCGTGGCGCAGCTGGATGCCCTTGAGCAGCAGGTAGAGACAGCCGAGGACGAGCAGCGGCACGATGACACTGAAGATCGCCGTCGGCCAGCCGAACCAGCGCTGCAGATAGACCGGTTCGAGAAACGGCGTCCAGAGGCTGACGATTCCCATAGCCGCGACGGTGGCGAAGGCGCATTTTAGGGCTAGCGCGCGGGCCCGCTCAGCAAGATCGCCGCGCGTCTTCATGATCAGCCAGGTCGCGCCGAGCAGCGCGTAGCCGACGACGATCGCAGCGCCGGTGACGATCGAGAACGGCGTCAGCCAGTCCCACCAGCCGCCGGCATAGGCCCGGTCCTCGACCGGAATCCCCTGGACGAGCGCGCCGAGCGCCAGCCCCTGGGAAAAGGCCGCGAGCGTTGAGCCGCCGGCAAAGGCCCAGTTCCACAAAAACTCCCCGCGCCGCGTGCGCCAGCGATATTCGAAGGCGACGCCGCGGAAGATGAGGCCGAGAAGCATGGCGATGATTGGCGCATAGAGCGCCGGCAGGACGGTGGCATAGGCGAGCGGGAAGACGGCCATCAGGCCGCCGCCGCCGAGCACCAGCCAAGTCTCGTTGCCGTCCCATACCGGTGCGACGGAATTCATCATCACGTCGCGATCGTGCTTCTCCGGGAAGAACGGAAAGAGAATGCCGACGCCGAGATCGAAGCCGTCGAGCACCACATAGGCGAGCACCGCGAAGGCAATAAGTGCGGCCCAGATGAACGGCAGGTCAATGGCCATGAGGGCCTCCATGGGGCTTGGACGCTGCCGGGCCAGGGGTGACTCCGGCCGTGCGCAGCGGCCCCTCGTCGAGTTCCGGCATGGTGTCGCGCGGGAGCCGAGCCATCAGCCGCAGGATGTAGAATGTACCGGCGCCGAAGACGAGGAAGTAGACGATGATGAAGGCGACGAGCGACGCGCCGACGGCCGGCGCCTCGATGGGTGAGACCGAATCGGCCGTCAGCAGATGGCCATAGACCGTATAGGGCTGCCGCCCGACCTCGGTGGTGATCCAGCCGGCAAGCACCGCGACGAACCCCGCCGGACCCATTGCCACCGCCATGCGATGCAGCCAGGCATTGGTGGCGAGTGTGCCGCGGTAGCGACACCAGAGCGACCAAAGGCCGATGCCGAGCATGGTCAAGCCCATGCCGACCATCACGCGGAACGACCAGAAGATGATGCCGACGGGCGGGTGGAGTTCCTCGGGAAACGAGTCGAGACCGGCGACCGGCGCATCGAGATCGTGCTTCAGAATGAGGCTCCCGAGTTTTGGCACCTCGAGCGCGTAGTCGATGCGTTTTTCCGCTGAATTGGGGATGCCGAAGACGATCAGCGGCGCCCCGTTCTCATGGCTTTCAAAATGCCCCTCCATCGCCATGATCTTGGCCGGTTGATGCTCGAGCGTGTTGAGGCCGTGCAGGTCGCCGGCAAAGATCTGGATAGGCGCAACGATCGCTGCCATCCACATCGCCATCGAGAACATCTTGCGGGCGCGACGTGGGGCGGTGTTGCGCAGCAGGTGCCAGGCTCCGCAGGCGCCGACGACGAAGGCGGTGGTCAGATAGGCGGCGAGCACCATATGCACGAGCCGGTACGGGAAGGACGGGGTGAAGATAATTGCCCACCAGTCCACTGGAATGAATTGGCCGGCTTCGTTCATTGCAAAGCCCGCCGGGGTCTGCATCCAGGAGTTCGCGGACAAGATCCAGGTGGCCGAGATCAGCGTACCGAGCGCGACCATGGCGGTTGCGAAAAAATGCAGTCTTGGACCGACCCGGTTCAAGCCGAACAGCATTATGCCCAGGAAGCCTGCCTCGAGGAAGAAAGCCGTCAGTACCTCGTAGCCCATCAGCGGCCCGATGATCGGGCCTGCCTTATCCGAAAACACGCTCCAGTTGGTGCCGAACTGATAGGACATGACGATGCCCGAGACGACGCCCATGCCGAAGGCGACGGCGAAGATCGTCTTCCAGAAGTTGAAGAGCTCGAGGTAGACCTCGTCCCTTTTCCAAAGCCACAACGCCTCGAGAACCGCGAGATAGCTCGCGAGTCCTATGGAAAAGGCGGGAAAGATGATGTGAAACGAGACCGTGAAGGCGAACTGAATGCGCGCAAGCACTGTCGCATCGAAGGCTTCAAACACGGGCGCGATCCTCTCAGCCGGGCGGTCGGGGCGGACGCGTAAGGAGCCCTTGCATCCCGCACGATCATTCATTCGCTCATCGAGCGCCGGAGCCTCGACTTCATCGTGTGATTGAATTTGATGCAGAATTGCCAAAGGTCAATGACGGGCCGCCGGCCACGTTGTCACACTGCGGCAATGTTTCGCCTGTGGCATTTGGACCGTTTTTGCATGTCGTTGTCCCAAAACCGCTGCACACTTTTGGGCGACATGCACTAACTACGGTCGCGCCAGATAGGCCTCGGCGAGCTCGGTCCAGAACGCCGCGCCAACCGGCAGCAGATCGTCGTTGAAATTATAGCCCGGGTGGTGGAGCGGCTTCTCCTCGCCGGTCACCCGCGACCCCAGGAAGAAATAGGTCCCCGGCCTCTCCTTGAGCATGTAGGCGAAGTCCTCGCTGCCCATATAGGGCCGCGCCAGATCGACGACCTTGTCCGCCCCGGCGAAGCGGATCGCGAGGTCGCGGACGAAATCCGTCTCCGCCTTGTGATTGATCGTGGCGTCATAGCTACGCAAATAGTCGACGGTGGCTCGCATGCCGAAGCTCGCCGCCTGCGCCTCGGCAATCATTCGAATTCGGCGCTCCAGTTCGTCGCGAACGGCCGGATCGAAGGAGCGGATGCCGACGACGATTTCCGCTCGCTCGGGGATGATGTTGCTCGCCGAACCCGCGTGGAAGGCTCCGACGGTGACGACGGTTGGGTCCATCGGATGGATGTTGCGCGATACGATCGTCTGCAGCGCCATGACGATGCTGGCGCCGCAGACGATGGGGTCGGCTGTCTCCTGCGGTTCGGCGCCATGACCGCCGCGGCCGTGAACGGTGATCCGTGCCTCGTCGACGGCGGCCCCGATCGGACCCTCGCGCAATGCGAACTGTCCGAAGGGGAGATTCGGCTCGTTGTGAAGCGCGAACACGGCATCGCAGGGGAACCTCTCGAACAGACCCTCGTCGATCATGATCTTCGCACCGCCGAAATTCTCCTCGGCCGGCTGGAAGATAAGGTGGACGGTGCCGTCAAAATTCTTCCGCTCTGCAAGCGCCCGGGCGGCGCCGAGGAGCATCGCCGTGTGGCCGTCGTGGCCGCAGGCATGCATCAGCCCCGGCGTCTTGCTGGCATAGTTGAGGCCGGTTTCCTCAAGGATCGGCAAGGCGTCGATATCGGCGCGGATGCCGATCGAACGCGGGCTGCTGCCGTTCCTGAGCGTGCCGACGACGCCGGTTTTGGCGAGCCCTGTCGTCACCGTGTAGCCGAGCGCTTCGAGATGGCCGGCGATGAAGGCCGACGTGCGCCGTTCTTCCAGTCCGAGTTCCGGATGGGCGTGCAGGTCGCGGCGAATGGCGACGAGTTCCGGCAAGGCATTGCTGATCGCAGCGGAAATTTTCATGTCAGGCACCACTGGTAGGAATGCGATTCTCGAAATAGCGGAAGGCGACGACCAGGATGCCGGTCAGGCACATGTAGATGAGCGCAAGCAAGAGCAACGGCTCGTAGGTGAGATAGGTTTCCTGCCGCACCTTGGAGATCACCGCATAGACGTCGACCACGGTAATGGTGGCGACGAGCGGCGTCGATTTGAGTTGCAGCACGGTCTCGCCGTTGAGCGTCGGCAGCGCCCGGTGGACGGCGCGCGGCAGCCAGATGCGCCGGAACATCGTCCAGCGCCCCATGCCATAGGCGCGAGCCGCCTCCAATTCTCCCTGCGGCACGCCGGCAAAGGCGCCGCGCATCACTTCCCCCTCGTAAGCCGCGAAGGAGAGCGTCAGCGCCGCCACCCCATAGGGCCACGCTTCGCGCAGGTAGGGCCAGAGGAAGGAATGGCGGATCCAGGGGAACTGGGGAAAGAGCGAACCGAGGCCGTAATAGAGCAGCCAGAGCTGCAAGAGCAGCGGCGTTCCGCGGATGATGGTGCAGAAGAGACGGGCCGGGAGCTTGAGGAACCAGGGGCCGGTCACCTGGACGAGCCCGAGAGGGACGGCGAGCAGGAATCCCAGGATCGCGGTGCCGAACAGCATGGCCAGGCTGACGAGGATGCCGGAGCCGAGCCTCGGCAGGTAGCGCGGCAGCCAATCCCAACGCATGAAGACCGCGACAGCGACGACGAGGCCGGCGAAGAGGATCATGAGGACGATGCGATGCGGCTTGAGAAAGCTCTCTGCTGTGGGAAGGTCCTCGGGGACAAGCGCGAGTGCGTGGGTCGTTTCGTCGGTCATCGCTGCTCCGCGAAGCCGCGCCGGGCGTGCCGCTCGATGATGCCGATGAGAAGGTTAGAGACGAGCGTCAGGGCGAGATAGAGCGCCCCGGCCGCGCAGAAGAACAGCAAATAGGCCTTGGTGGTGCCGGCCGCCTGGCGGGTGACGAGCGTCAGTTCGCTGAAGCCGACGACGGCAAGCAGCGCCGTGTCCTTGGTGGCGATCAGCCAGAGATTGGCAAGCCCGGGTATGGCATAGGGCAGCATCGCGGGCAGCGTAATGCGCCGCAGAACCTTGGTCGGCGACATGCCGTAAGCGCGCGCCGCCTCGATCTGTCCTGGGAGCACCGCCTTGATGGCGCCGCGCAGCACTTCGGTCGAATAGGCGCCCTGCACGACGCCAATGACGAAGATGCCGGCCGCCAAGCCGCTGATATCGACTGTGCCAATCCCCATGGCGCCGAGGAACTGATTCAGGAGGTCGGTTCCGGCATAGTAGAGAAGCAGGATGAGGACCAGCTCGGGGACGGCCCTCACGATGGTCGTATAGCACTCGAGCAGGTCGCGCAGCACCGGGCCGCCATAGAGCTTGCCGAAGGCGCCGCCGACGCCGAGCAGCAAACCGAGCGCATAGCCGCCGACGGCGATTTCGACCGAGTGGAGGAAACCCTGCAGCAGAACGCCGCCCCAGCCTGGCGCCGCAAGCGCCAGCAGGCTCCAGTTGATGAGGGAATCCGCGGCCATCGCTACCTCGTGCGCCGAAAACCAAAGGCCGGCAGGTCATCGGACCGCCGGCCTGCTGCGGTCAGCCGCCGTAGATGTCGAAGTCGAAGTACTTCTTCGAGAACGTGTCGTAGGTGCCGTTCTCGCGGATCGCCTTGATCCCCGCGTTGATCTTGTCCTTGAGTTCGGTCTCGCCCTTGCGCAGCCCGACGCCGACGCCCGGTCCGAGCACGTCGATGTCCTGGGCGACTTCGCCCTTGTAGTCGCAGCATTCCTTGCCCTGGTCGCTCTTCAGGAAGGCGTCGAGAGCGATCGCATCGGCCTGCACGGCGTCGAGACGCCCGGCGGCAAGGTCCTGGTTAGCCTCGTCCTGCGTCTGGTACTCCTTGACCTCCACGTCGGCCGGGGCGAAATGCTTCGTCGCATAGGCCTGGTGCACGGTCGCCACCTGCACGCCGAGCGTCTTGCCGGCTAGCCCTTCCGGCGTCGGCTTGAAGTCCTCGCCCTTGGCGCCGATGATGCCTGTCGGCGTGTTGTAGTATTTGTCGGAGAAGTCGATCGTTTTAAGGCGTTCCGTGGTGATCGACATCGAGCCGACGATCATGTCGATCTTCTTCGACGTCAGCGCCGGGATGATGCCGTCCCAGGCGACGGGGGTGATCACGCAATCAAGCTTCGCCTCGGCGCACATCGCCTTCATGAACTCGACCTCCCAGCCTTCCCAGTTGCCGTTCGCGTCCGGCGAGGTGAAGGGCGGGTAGGGTTCGGCGGCAATGCCGACCTTGACCTGTTCGGCCGAAGCGGCAACGGCGCCGGCGATCGACAGGGCGGCGGCGACCGCCAGGAGCTTCAATGTCTTCTTCATGCTGTTCCCTTTTTTGGTTGTTGAGCATTGCTGAATTCAATGAATCGAACTGATGAACTTCTTCAGCCTTTCGGATTTCGGCGCGCCGAAGATCGCCTCGGGCGGCCCCTGTTCCTCGATGATGCCGTTGTGCAGGAAGACGATATGGTTGGCGACGTCGCGGGCGAACTTCATCTCGTGGGTGACGAGGATCATCGTCCGCTTCTCGCGCGCAAGATCGCCGATCACGGCGAGGACTTCGCCGACGAGCTCTGGGTCGAGCGCCGAAGTCGGTTCGTCGAAGAGCATGACCAGCGGCTGGATCGCCAAGGCGCGGGCGATCGCGGCGCGCTGCTGCTGGCCGCCGGAGAGAAAGGCCGGATAGGCATCGCGCTTCTCGAAAAGCCCGACGCGGTTGAGCAGCCTCTCCGCCGTCTCCACGGCCTCGGCCCTGGATTTCCCCAGCACGTGGACCGGAGCCTCGATGACGTTTTCGAGGATCGTCATGTGCTGCCAGAGATTGAAGCTCTGGAAGACCATGCCGAGTTGGGTGCGGATGCGCTGCACCTGCTTGCGGTCGGCGGGAACCAATCCGCCTTTGCCGTCCGGTTTCATGCGGATTTCTTCGCCATGGACCGAGACCCGTCCGGCCGAGGGCAATTCCAGCATGTTGATGCAGCGCAGAAAGGTCGATTTCCCGGAGCCGCTGCCGCCGATGACGGCAATCACGTCGCCTTGCCGGGCGTTGAGCGACACACCCTTCAGCACTTCCAATGGCCCGAAACGTTTGTGGAGGTCGGTGACCTCGATTGCCTGGGCCGCATCCGTCATCGACAGACGTCTCCCGTCCCTCGCAGAGCTTCTCGTGAAGGCATGAAAACAGTCCCCCTGGTCGTCTTTTCGTGCAGCATCTTCGGCTTGTCACGCTGTTTCATGATAGGCATCGTTGCACTTGTGCCACTATTATTCAAGTGTATAATAACTTCGCCGCTGATTTTTGGCGCGCCCTCATTCATATACGACATCCCCGCAGGAGCCGCGCAATGAGCCTAACCGTCTGGCAGACACCGACGATCGGGCAGAGCGAATGGGGGCGGCCGTGAACCGCCGCAGCTTTCACCGCGCTCCGGAAGGCGAACGCCGCCAGGAACTGATCGAGGCGACGCTCGACTGCATAGCGGAATTCGGGCTCAAGGGCGCGACGGTCCGGCAGATCGCGGTCCGCGCCGGCGTGACCGCCGGGCTTGTCCGTCACTATTTCGACTCGAAGGATCAGATGGTGGCGGAGGCCTATCGCGCCGTCATCGCCTCCCTCACCGAAAAGGCGAAAAATGTCGAGGGCGATCCGACGACGCGGCTCAAGGACTTCATTGCCATCAACCTGACCGAACCGGTCGCCGACAGCCGCAGCGTCTCGCTCTGGGCCGCCTTCATCAGCCAGGTGCGCGTCGATCCGGTGCTCGCCGAAATCCATCGCGAGGGTTATCTCGCCTTTCGCAACGCGCTCCAGGATCTGTTGAGCGTTTTCCTCGCGGCGAAGGGCAGGCCCGCTGGTCCGGAGGAATGCCGCCGCTACGCGATTGCGATAAATGGCCTCGTCGACGGGCTGTGGGTGGAAGGCTGTCTTGCCGGCGATCTTTTCCGCGATGGCGAACTGGTCGGCATAGCCATGGCCTCCGTCGAGGCGTTGCTCGGCCTGCCGATAGAACAATAACAGACGGGAGAAATCACCATGCGTTACGCGTCGATCACCTCGCGCCTGGCGGATCTCGGCTCCGGCAAATGGTCGCTGCACATCCGCGCGCGGCAGCTGAAGGCGAGCGGCGCTGATCTCATCGAGCTCACCATCGGCGAGCCGGACCTGCCGCCGGACCGCGCCCTTCTCGACGAGTGCCAGCGCGCCATGAATGCCGGGCGCTACCGCTATTCGAATGGCCGTGGCGAGCCCGCCATCGTCGCCGCGCTTGCGGAAAAATACCGTCGCCGCCGTGCCGATGTGACTGCGGCGAACATTCTCTGTTTTCCCGGCACCCAGACGGCCCTCTTCGCCGTCATGCTGGGTCTGACCGAGGCCGGCGACGGCGTGCTCGTCGGCGATCCGCTCTATGCCACCTACGAAGGCGTCATCCGTGCGACCGGCGCCCATCCAGTCCTGGTGCCGCTAAAGCCGGAGCACGGTTTTCACATGCGGGCGGAAGACCTGGAGCGGGCGGTCACGCCCGCCTGCCGCGTCCTGCTTCTGAACACGCCGCACAACCCGACCGGAGCAGTGCTGACGGCGGCGGAGATCGCGGCCATCGGCGAGGTGGCGCGCCGCCATGATCTCTGGATCGTCTGCGATGAGGTCTATGAGGAACTGGTCTTCGACGCCGTCTTCGCGTCGCCCTTCGACAATCCGGATCTCGCCGAACGCACCGTGGTTGTCTCGTCCATTTCGAAGTCGCATGCCGCCCCCGGCTTCCGCAGCGGCTGGGCGATCGGGCCGGCGGAATTCACCGAACGCCTGCTGCCGGTTTCGGAAACGATGCTTTTCGGCCAGCAGCCCTTCATTGCCGACATGACCGCCTATGCGCTGACGCATGAGATCGACACGGCGCGGCAGATGCGCGAGGCTTACAGGGGGCGCGCCGGCCGGATAGCGATGGCTCTCGCCCGGACGCCGGGCGTCTCGGTTCTGCCGCCGGAGGCCGGCATGTTCGCGCTGATCGACGTCGCCGGAACGGGTCTCTCGGGCGAAGCCTTCGCGTGGGCGCTGCTCGAGGAAGAAGGCGTGGCAGTGATGCCGGGCTCCTCGTTCGGTGAGCAGGCGCAGGATTTCGTCCGGGTGAGCCTGACCGTACCGGATGCGCCGCTCGACGAGGCGTGCCGGCGCATCGCCGCTCTCGCCGAACGCTGCACGGATCGAAGGGAGCGCCGCGCATGAGCGCCGAGATGAAAACCGTTGGCGAGGTGCTCGTCGATCTGCTCGAGGCGAACGGGGTCGAGGTCGTGTTCGGCATTCCCGGCGTTCACACGGTCGAACTCTATCGTGGGCTTTCGGCGTCGAAGATCCGCCATGTGACGCCGCGCCACGAGCAGGGTGCCGGCTTCATGGCCGACGGCTATGCGCGCGTCAGCGGCAAGCCGGGCGTGGCGCTGGTCATCACCGGGCCGGGGCTGACCAATACGATCACGGCGATGGCGCAGGCGCGGCAGGATTCGATCCCGATGCTGGTCATTTCCGGCGTCAACCGGCGCGACTCGCTGGGGCATGGCCGCGGTCTGCTGCACGAGCTTCCCGATCAGCAGGGCATGATGAAGACCCTGGCGCTTTATTCCCACACGCTGATCAATCCAACCGACCTGCCGCTGGTCGTCGACCGTGCCTTCGCGGTGCTGCTTTCCGGCCGGCCCGGGCCGGTGCATATCGAGATCCCGACCGATGTGATGGCCGAGCGGATTGAAAGCCGGGGGACAAAACCGGCGGCGGCGACCCGCCCGCGCTCCGACAGCGAAACCCTGCAGAGGGCGGCGATCCTCTGTGCCGAAGCCGCGCGCCCGGTCATCCTCTGCGGCGGCGGCGCCCTGACGGCGGAGGCGGAAGTGCGTGCGCTCGCCGAGCAGATCGGCGCGCCGGTGGTCACCACGGTGAACGCCCGCGGCATGCTGGCCAGTCATCCGCTGCGCGTGCCGGCAAGCCCAAGCCTCAAGGCCGTTCGCGCCCTGCTGCGCGAGGCCGATCTGGTGCTGGCGCTCGGCACCGAGATGGGGCAGACCGACTACGACCTCTACGGCGACGGCGGTTTTCCCGTCCTCGGCAACCTGATCCGCACCGATATCGACGCCGCGCAGCTGGCGCGGGGGCCGCAGGCGGCGCTGTCGATCCTTTCCGGCGCAAGGGCGGCAACGGCGGGCATTCTGGGCTTCCTGCCCGGCCATACCGCGGCGAAGGACGGCGCATCGCGGGCCGACGCGGCGCGCAAGGCCCTGAAGGAACTGACCCCGAAGATGCGAGCCGAGATCGGTGTCATCGAGCTGATCTACAAGGCCCTTCCGGACTGCACGATCGTTGGCGATTCGACCCAGGCCGTCTATGCTGGCAATCTCTATTGCGACGCACCGCGGCAGCGCGCCTGGTTCAATTCCGCCACCGGTTACGGTTCGCTCGGCTATGCCCCACCGGCGGCGGTCGGCGCGGCGATTGCCGACCGCGCGAGGCCGGTCGTCTGCCTTGTCGGCGACGGCGGTTTCCAGTTTTCGCTAGCCGAGATCGGCTCGGCGTTTGACGCCGGAGCGAGAGTGATCTTCCTCGTCTGGAACAATGATGGCTATCGGGAGATCGAGTCCCACATGGTCGAAGCCGGGGTCATGCCGGAAGGCGTGAAGCCTTCGGCGCCGGACTTCCTGCTGACCGCCAAGGCTTATGGTGTCCCGGCCGAGCGGTTGACGGATATTAAGGACTTGCCGCGCGCGCTCGCGGAGGCCGCTTTGCAGCCGGGGCCGTCGCTGATCGAGATCCATCAGGACAAGACCGCCGGCGTCGGCGGCTGACCGGTGTCAGGCGAGCGCAGATTTGACTTTTGCGCCCCGGAATGGTGTTAAGGGCGCCTGCTCGAATCCGGCCATGTTCTTCAACTAGGCTTACGGGATCGGGCTGAATTATATCTGCGGGCGCTAAAGGCGCCGAGAGAAAGGGACTGCGTCCTCGATGGACCGCTTGGGTGGTGGCAGCAGAAACATGCAGGCCGGCCGGCTTCTTGCCGTGCTGTGGCTGTTCTGCGCTTCCTTTGCCATGCAGGTCATCGCCGTCGGGCAGGGCGTTTCCGGTCGTCTGGGTGCGCAGAGCGGCAGTGTCTCGGCGCCCGACAGCGGAGCGCCCGATCGCCCCGCCGCCCGTCAGGTCTCGCGCGCCGTCGCCTTGCCGGAATTGCGCATCGTCGGCGAGCGACCCGATGGCAAGCTGACGCTCGGCGGCGATCCGGCCGCGGTCCTTGCGGCCGAAGCGGCGATCTTGCCGACCTATGAAGACATTCGGCTCCTCGTTTTCCCGCGCAGGGAAGGCGCAGCCGGCGCCCGCCACGCAAGCGAGCGCATCCGCGGACCGCCCGCGGCCTACAGCGCCGCGCGTCTTATCAGACGCGCAAGGGTCGCTGTAGCAATTTGAATTGCTGCATGTCTTTGTCCTTAAATCGAGGTCGATTTAAGGAGACATGCAGTAGAATTGCGATTGAGAATTCGGCGGAGGTCCACTCCGGCTCGATGAAACCCAGCCCGATGAGTGCCACAAGGCGCGTCCGGGCGTTTTTGGAATTTCCACATGCGTACATCCAGATGGGCGGTTCTCGCCTATGTCGCGATCATTATCTTCGGATGCCTCGCGGCGGTGCCGAGCGTGCTGACGCCGGCCATGCGGGAGCAATTCGCTTCCGTGCTTCCCTTCAAGCCGGTCACCCTCGGCCTCGACCTCAGGGGGGGATCGCACCTCGTGCTCGAGGTCGACGGGGCGGGGCTGCAGAAGGCGCGCCTCAACTCGCTTCTCGACGACACCCGCCGCGTTCTGCGCGGCGAACGCGTCTCGGCTTCTTCGGCGCGCATCAGCGGCAATAGCGTGACGGTAAACGTCACGGATCCGGCTGACCGCGAAAAGGTGCTGCCGAAGCTGCAGGAACTCGCGGCACCCGTCGGCACCGTTGGCTTCGGCGGCTCCGCGCCCGAGCTCGACGTGACGGCAAATGGCGACGTGATCACACTTGACATGACCGAGGCAGGCCTTGCCGACCGTATGACCAAGGCGGTCGAGCAGAGCCTTGAAATCATCCGCAACCGCGTCGACCAGGTCGGCGTCGCCGAGCCGCTGATCCAGCGCATCGGCTCGAACCGCATTCTCGTGCAGCTGCCGGGCCTCCAGGACCCGACGCGGCTGCGCGAGCTGCTCGGCTCGACCGCGCAGATGAGCTTCCACATGCTCGACCAGACCGTCGATATCACGCAGCCGGCTCCGCGCGGCGTCGATATCCTGCCGGGCGCCGATGACGGCAACAAGTATCCGGTCGAAAGCCGTATCGCCATTTCCGGCGAACGCCTCGAAGATGCGAAGGTCGGCTTCGACCAGCGCACCAACCAGCCGGTCGTGGACTTCGCCTTCGACTCGCTCGGCGCCCGTCAGTTCGCCGACATCACCCGCGAAAATGTCGGCCGTCCCTTTGCCATCGTCCTCGACGGCAAGGTCCTGACGGCGCCGGTCATCAACGAACCGATCCTCGGCGGCCGTGGCCAGATCAGCGGCAACTTCACGGTGGAGGAGGCAACGGTCCTCTCGGCACTGCTTCGCTCCGGCGCCCTGCCAGCACCGCTCACTATCATCGAGGAGCGCTCGGTCGGGCCTAACCTCGGCAGCGATTCGATCCGCATGGGTCTCTATACGGGCCTTGCCGGGTTCGGCCTCGTCGTCACCCTCATGATTGTCCTTTACGGTGCCTGGGGCATGATCGCCAATGCCGGCCTGGTGCTGCACACCATCATGACAATCGGCGTTCTCGGCCTGATCGGCTCGACGCTGACCCTGCCGGGCATTGCCGGTATTATCCTCGGCATCGGCATGGCGGTCGACGCCAACATCCTCATCAACGCCCGCATCCGCGAAGAGACGGAAGCAGGCGCCGGTGCGATGAAGGCGCTCGACGTCGGCTTCAACAAGGCCTATGCGACCATCCTCGATTCCAACGTCACCACGCTTGCCGGTACGGTTCTCCTGTTCTGGCTCGGCAGTGGTCCGGTCCGCGGCTTCGCGGTCACCATGATGCTCGGCATCATCATCTCGATGTTCACGTCGGTCACCGTCGTGCGCCTGCTGATGCGCGAGGTTGTCGTGCGCCGCAAGATGAAGAAGCTGGAGATCCCGTCGCTCTTCGGACGGGTGCCGCATTTGCCGACCTTCTCCTTCATGAAGCGCCGCTACCAGGCGATCGGCTTCTCGGCCTTCCTGTCGATCAGTTCGGTCATCCTGTTCTTCACGCCGGGCCTCAACTACGGCATCGACTTCATCGGCGGCATTCAGGTCGAGGCGGTTTCAAAGGATAAGATCGACCTGCCGACGCTGCGCCACGGCCTCGAAGAGCTCAATCTCGGCGAGGTGGCGCTGCAGGACTTCGGCGGCGGCCAATCGGTGCTCATCCGCGTCCAGCGCCAGCCCGGTGGCGAACAGGAGCAGACGGCAGCCCTGAACAAGATCAAGGATGCGGTAACCAAAGCGATTCCGGATTCGACGATGGAGCGGACCGAGGTCGTCGGTCCGACGGTCAGCGGCGAGCTGGCGCGTTCGGGCTTCCTCGCCGTCGGTCTCGCCATGGTGGCGATCCTGCTCTACATCTGGTTCCGCTTCGAATGGCACTTCGCCGTCGGCGCGATCGCCGTGTTGCTGCTCGATATCACCAAGACCGTCGGCTTCTTCGCGCTGATGGGGATCGACTTCAATCTGACGGCGATTGCAGCCCTGCTGACGATGATCGGCTACTCGGTCAACGACAAGGTGGTGGTCTACGACCGCATGCGCGAGAACCTGCGCAAGTACAAGTCGATGCCGTTCTCCGATCTCATCGACATGAGCATCAACCAGGTGATCGCGCGATGCATCTTCACCTCGATGGCGACGGCGCTTTCGCTGGTGCCGATGGCGATCTGGGGCGGCGAAGCGGTGCGCAGCTTCGCCTGGCCGATGATCTTCGGGGTGATCGTCGCGACGACCTCGTCGATCTATATCGGCGGTCCGATCCTGCTGTTCCTCAGCCGTTGGTGGAAGGACCGCGAGGCGAGCCGCTCCGGTGCGCAGCAGCCCGGTGCGCCGGCGGCCTGACGCCGCCGCGCCTGTTGCCGAAAAGTCAGGGGCAGCCTCGAGGGGCTGCCCCTTTTTTGTCCGAAAGTGCTGCCTTTATCCGAATCGTCACTTGCAGGCCGATTCGGCGCTCCCTAGATAGGAAGTGCTCCTGCAGGGGAGCACGGGATTGTCTACGAGGCAGTCAGAAACGCATGGAGAAGAAATATTTTTCGTCTCATCGTTTTTGTAGTTGACTAAATTGGTAGATTATTCTAGTTTGCAGACCGTGACGCGGAAGGAGTCCGCCTCACATTGTTCATGAAACGCCGCGGCGCTCTGTGCCGCGCCCAGCCAAAGGAGAGTGACATGTCCAGAACCGTCTCGACCGCCGCCCCCTGCGGCTCTCGTTCCCTTTGTCGTGCAACAGTGAAAGGCCTCATTCGTACGCTTTGCCGAATGTGACCTGTCGAACTTACCGAATTCACCTATTGCCGAGAAATGAAAATATCCGCGCCCGATGCGTGGAGGAGCGTTATTCGCATGAACAAGCAAGTTATCGAATACGGCGGAGAAGCCGTTGGCGTCGTCGTCCCGGATCAGGACCGGTTCAAGTTCCTGGCCGTCAAGTATCATGTCTGGGATCTCGACGCGAAGCGTTTCGGCTCTGCCGATGAGGCGCGTGCGGCCATAGGGCACCTGCTTGCCGGCCGGAATGCGGCCAAACCCCAGATCGGCGCGGCGGCGTGATTCTGCGCCGCTGCCCCAAGCCTTAAGAGAGAAACGTAAGCAGTTTGTTACGGACGGTCCCGCGGAGGCGCGTTTCCTGCCGCCGAACGCGCCTGTGGAAAATCCAGTCCACCGAGGTGAGTGCTGCGAAAAGTGGACGATTTGGGCGATACACGGCGGAGTGAGGCTTGGTTTGCGAGAGGAAAGGGCTTATTTGGCTCTATATTCCGAGCGAGGCCGCGAGAGGCGAACTCGCCGTCATATCGTTTCTGGACCGGGTTTGATTATGGGCTTGCGAAATGTGAAGGCCGAAGGGCATTCCCCTAGTGCCATTCTGGACTCGATCGGCCGGACACTGACGACGGCGACGAACGGCATCAAGGCGCTCGCCGAGCACCTAGCGGCGGACGCAAACTTTGCGCAAAGCCTCGTCAGTGCCGTCGAGTTGATTGGTGACGGGCATGGCCGGGTCGTCGTTTCCGGCGTCGGCAAGAGCGGGCATATCGGCCGCAAGATTGCCGCGACCTTGGCCTCGACCGGCACCTCCGCCTATTTCGTCCACCCGACCGAGGCAAGCCACGGCGATCTCGGCATGGTCACCTCCGATGACGTGCTGATCCTGTTGTCCTGGTCGGGCGAGACGGCGGAACTCGCCAACATGCTCACCTATGCCAAGCGCTTCAGGGTGCCGATCGTCTCGATCTCGTCGAACCGCGACAGCATCCTGGCCCGCAATTCCGAGATTGCCCTGGTGCTTCCAAGGGTGCCGGAAGCCTGCCCGCACGGCCTCGCACCGACGACATCGGCCATGCTGCAACTCGCCGTCGGCGATGCGCTGGCGATCGCGCTTCTGGAGCGGCGCGGCTTTTCCGCCGAGGACTTCAAGACCTTCCATCCGGGCGGAAAGCTCGGCGCGCAATTGCGGCTGGTGCACGAGCTTGCGCATCAAGCCGAACAGATGCCGCTGCTAGCCATCGGCCGGCCGATGAGCGAGGCCGTCATTGAAATGTCGTCAAAGGGCTTCGGCGTCGTCGGCATCGTCGACGGAGCCGGCGTGCTCGTCGGCGTCATCACCGATGGCGACTTGCGCCGGCACATGGGCGGCGACCTGCTCGGCCAGCCGGTCGAAGACGTCATGTCGCATCATCCGAAGGTGGTCCAGGCAGACCTGTTGGCGAGCGCCGCCATGGAATTCATGCAGGAGCACAAGGTCACCGTGCTGTTCCTCGTCGACGAGGCGGGGATGCCCGAAGGCATCCTGCACATTCACGACCTCTTGCGCGCCGGCGTTGCCTGACCCGAAGCGGCCGCCTTCTTTTCCGGCTTTTGCCGGGGCGGCGGATCGACAAAGGCGCCGGGTTCGTTGACGGTGTTGTGGTGCAGTCGCTCGGCAATGGCTTGAGCCCCGGCATCGGTTCCGGCGGCGGAATAGAAGTTGCCGCGAACCTGGATCGAGGCCGCCATCAGCCGGAACATTGCCGTGCTCAGCTCCGAATCCGGCGGCCGCGGCGCTTTCCAGAACGTATCTAGCGGCTGCTGGTCCGTGAGCCCCCCGATATCGAAAACGGCTTTGCCGAGGATTTTCACCGGTTTGCCCTGCTTCAAGGCATGCAATCCGGCGGTCGAGTTGACCGTCACCATGCCAGTGCACTTTTCCGCCAGCAGATCCAGATTGCCGCCATCAAGATAGATGACGCGCTCGGCCACCCCGAGGGCCGCCGCTTGATGGGCAATGATCCGGCGCCAGGGGATAAGGCTGTTGTCGAGCGGGTGCAACTTGACGGCGAGCTTGCTGGTCGCCGGCGCATGGCGCGCGAAGGAGGCCAAAATATCCGCGATCGCCTCCTTCTGGCTGTTGAAGGGAGAGTGCGCCCGCAGTTGGAAATCGGTCTCGAGTTGCAGCGGGTAGACGAAATAGGGCGCGCCTGCAGCCGTGAGCGAGGCGACCAGCGCGTCTGCGGCTCTTTGCTGGCGCTTGCTTGCAGCCAGACGTCTCACCCAGCCGGCATATTCGGCCAGCGGATGAAAGATCGCGTGCCGGCGATAACCCGGAAAAAGAAACCAGAAGAAGACATTCGGCAGATTGTAGAGAAGGTCATAGGCCGCCTCGGCCAGGAAGGCCTGTGTGTGCCGCCGCCGCCAGTCCGGCTCCGGCAATCCGGCCGCCGCTTGCAGGATCTGCCGCGGATCGACGGGGAAATGCGAATTGGACGACATGCCGCCTCGCTCGAGCGTAAGCCAGTCGGGCCTGAGATACCCCATCTCGACGACGAAGACCTCGATCCCGAGCCGGCGAGCGGCGGCGATCGCCACCCGGTGGTAGGGGCGCTCCTCGCCGAGGAGGACGAGATCGCTGACGGAATGGCGGCGGAGGAACAGCTCCACATAAGCGCCCCAATCGGTGAGCGAGCCGCGATAGTTGTGCGCCCCGCCGCGCCGCCAGAAGATCTGGTCGCCCGCGTTGAGATTGATGCGCAGGCATGTGTGGCCGAAGGCCTCGAGCCGCGCGGCGATCTTGGCAAAGATCGGCGAAGACGGGCCCTGCAGGAACAGGAATGTCCGCCGTGGCTGCTGGATCGTGGTGCCTGCCGTCATGCTCGAATTCCCCGCAGCCGCCGCTATTGCAGCGCGTCCCTGTGCAGGTTGGCGTGCTTGAGCAGGGCACGCAGAAGGTTCCACGGGTCCTCGTCCTTCGGAGCTTTGGGCCGGTGATTTGCCGGGCGCGCTTTGGCAAGCGGGACGATGAAATAGTCCGTGCGCGGGTCGGGAAAGGGATCGGCAAAGGACTTCAGGAGGGGCGCATGATCACCGTAGAAGACGAGCCATACCGGGCGGTCCAGCCTGTCGAGACCGTCGACCAGCTTCCTCAGCGCGGCATCCGATTGCTGCAGGATCGCCAGGTAGATGTCGACCGGGTTGGTGAGCGTTTCGACGCGGCCGGGTTCCCAAGGCCCGTGATTGGCCATTGAGGCAACGAAGAAGAGCCCGCTTTCGTCGTCGGGGAGTTTCCGCATCTCCTCCAGAACTCTCGCCGCCAGCGCGGCATCGGAGACATATAGTCCGTCTTGCGCAGGGTCATGATCGAAGGCGTCGAGCATGGTCAGTGTCTCGAAGCCGAGCACCGGCATGGCCTTGTGGCGCAGGAAGAAAGTCCGGTCATAGGGATGAATGAAATGCGTGCGCCAGCCGGCGCGCTTCAGCTTTCCCGGCCAGACGACATCGGCATAATGGGCGGCGCGAAGATAGGGATAGCTCGCATCGACATGGATATCGTCCGGCTCGAGGCCGCTCAACACCGCGAATTCGGTGCGCAGCGTGTAGCCGCCCTCGAAAACATTGCTCAACCGGCCCCATTGCACTGCCTGCTGGCGCAGCCTGTCGACCGCCGGCAGCTTGATCGTGTCGACGCCGAAATGCCGCATGTCGATGAAAGATTCCGATTGCCAGACGACGATCAGCGGCGCCTCCTCATGGCCGATCAACTCATGAACGGCGGCGCGCAGGCGTTCTGAAAGTTCGGCGACGATCTTCTCGCGCTTGACCCCCAGCCAGACGATGAAGTGGAAGACCACCGAGCCGAAGGTGCCGAAGCGCACCGTGCTCATCTTGACGTTGACCTTCTTGCCCACGAGCCGCTGCACGAGAGCGGCCGTCGGGCGGTTGACGGGGCCGTAGAACAGCAGGAGCCAGGGTCCGGCGGCGACCGCGATCATCACCAGGATCCAGAAGGGCTTGTCGCGAGCCGGCAGGATGCTCGGCTCGAAATACATGTAGAGACCAGAGACCCCGAAGACGTAGAGGAACGCGACGATCCAGAACAGGATGTTCAGCGAGGTCGCATAGAAAATGCTCTTGTATTTGAAGACGTCGGCGACGAGCGCGATGTCGGAGAAGACCAGCGGCTCGCGGATGAACTTGAACTTCGCGCGGGAAATGCCGGTGAAGATGATGAAGAAGCTCATTACCCCGGCCGCCGCGTAGAGCGGTCGCCAGGAGATGGCGAAAAAGCCGGCGAAGACGAGGGCTATCACCGGCAGTCTGGCGAGCGCATCGATGATATCCTGGTTGCGACCATGCGGAGACGCGTTCTTCCGACGCTCGCGTGCCGGCAAGGCAAAGCGGTCGGTGAAGAAGATCACCCCGCAGGACAGCAGGCAACAGCCAAGCGTCAACGCTGCCGGATAATCGTGCAATTCAAAGGGAAGTAGCGCCAATCCGTTACCTTCGAGCCTTTCCGCGCCTCGCCAGCAGGTCTCCGCCCGACACTTAAATGCTAACCACTGCAGGCACAAGCGCGGCAGAGAGCTCCACGGTCACCGTCCACGACTGCGCGCGATCGCCCGGTCGAACCACCAGTCGATCAGCGGCCGAACGGCGGGGCCGAAGCGCCCGAGGAGGAAAAGCGTGAGGCCGAAATAGATCTCGAACCGCTTTTTTGCGACGCCATTGCCGATCTTCCTGGCAACGGCCTCCGCGCTCCAGGGACGGACGACACCCATCACCACGCTTGCCTCCGGCGGGCGCTCCGCGATCTCCCGCTCGAATTGGGGCGTTTCCGTATCCGGTGGAAAGCCCACCGATATGTCGACGCCATGGCAGCGGCCCTCGCTGCGCAACGCCTCGGCAAAACCGCGCAGCGCGAACTTCGACGCGCAATAGGCGGTGTAGCCGTAGATGCCGATAAGCCCGGAACCCGACGAAATCATCACGATGTGACCACGGCGGCGCCGCGCCATGTCCGGGTAGACGGCACGTACCGCGTTGACGGTGCCGGAAAAATTCGTGTCCATCTGACGGCGGAACGCGTCGCTCGACGCGTCCAGGAACGGCGCCGGTTCGACAATGCCTGCGGAGGTCACGAGAATGTCGCAGGGGCCGAGCGCCTCGACGCAGTGGCCGATCGCCGCGCCGATTTCGGCCTCGTTCGCGACATCGGCCGTTTCGATGTGAATGTCGGCGGCCTGGGCGCCGTGTTTGGCAACGAGCTTCTGCGCCGCGAGTTCCAGGAGATCGCGCGAGCGCGCAATGAGCGACAGCCGCGCTCCCCGGCCCGCATAGAGGGCCGCGAGTGCCAGGCCAATGCCGCTGGAGCCGCCGGTTATGATCACATGGGTCATGCAGCAACCTGCCTGCCGCCGCGGCTCGACGCGGCCACGATGTCTAGCGCGCCGAGAGCGCCTTCAGCATCTGATCGATATCGACGCCGCCGAGGCCGAAATTCCGTTGGATCAGATCCGTCAGCCGCTCGGCCGTCAGGGCGACGGTGCGGCGGATCTGCTCCTCCGTATGCTCGCTGGTGATGAAGAAGCGCAGCCGCGCCATGCCCTCCGGAACGGCGGGATGGATAATCGGCAGCACGTTGACGCCGGCGGCGAGCAGATCGTTCGAAAGCTGTACCGCCCTGAGCGAATCGCCGACGATCACCGGCACGACCGAGTAACCGCCACTGAGGCCCGTGTCGAGACCGGCCTCCTTGGCGAGTTTCAGGAACAGGGCGCCGTTGCGCCTCAGCGCTGCGGTGCGCTCCGGCTCCCCTTCGAGCACGTCGAGGCTCGCCACCGCCGATGCTCCGAGAACGGGCGCGAGGCCGACGCTGTAGACGAAGCCGCCGGCCGACGCCTTGAGCACGGCCGCCAGTGCCGCACTGCCGGCGATATAGCCGCCGCAGCTCGACGTGGTCTTCGACAGGGTTCCCATCCAGATGTCGACCTCGTGCGGATCGACCCCGAAATGTTCGGCCAGGCCCTTGCCCCGCCGACCCAGGACGCCAAGCGAATGGGCCTCGTCCACCATCAGCCAGAAGCCGAATTCCGCCTTGAGCTTCAGAAGTGCAGGCAGGTTGGCGACATCGCCGTCCATCGAATAGATGCCTTCGACAATCACCATGATGTGGCGATAGTCGCCGGAAACCGTGCGCAGCACATGTTCGAGGTCGGCAGTATCATTGTGCTTGAACAGGCGGCGTGCGGCGCCTGAAAGCTTGATGCCGGCAAGGGCGCTGTTATGGATGAACTCGTCGTGGATCACGAGGTCCTGCGGCCCCAGCAGGCAGCCTATGGCAGCCACGTTGGTGAGATAGCCGCTGACGAAACAGACGGCCGCCTCGACGCCGTAGAAGCGTGCGATCCGCTCCTCGAGCTCGACATGCACCGGTCTTTCGCCTGCCACGAGCCTGCTCGCCGAGGCGGAAATCCCGAAGGTTTCGATCGTCTCGCGCGCCCTGTCGAGCACATGGGCATGTCTGTTCAGCCCGAGATAGTCATAGGACGCGAAGTTGATGAGCTTGCGGCCGTCGATCACCGTCGTCGCGCCGGCGGCGGTCTGATGAGCCCGATAGAACGGATTAGCGATGCCGAGTTGCTCGCTCGCGAACTTCTGCGCTTGCACCTGCTTGAATTCCGGCAGGTCCTCGAAGCGCGCCTGCTGGCGGCGCGGGGCAGGCGGCAACTCCCGTTCCGAGCGCGCCATGCGGTTGCGCTCGGAGGATTGATGGGTGTTCCTCATCCTGTCCAGCAGGTTCTCCCTAAGGCTGCTGTTCATCTTGGAGAAGATCTGGCCGTTTCCGTCCTTGCTCATTGGCTCAGTGCTTTTTCCTTGACTGCTCCGATATGGCGTTGCGTCAGTTCGGTGACGAGCTTGTCGTCGGCCGGTTCGGCATCGTCGCTCTGATCGCGCTTGCTGACCTTTTCGTAGAGCTTGCGCGCAACGTCGCCGACGGTCGTGGTGTCGGCGACGCCGCTGAGCGGCATGTCGAAGCCGGTATTCTGCTGGAAGCTTAGGCCGAGCTCGACCGCCATCAGGCTGTCGAGGCCGATCTCCTTCAGGATCTTGCCGCGCGTCACCGTATCCTTGGCGACGCGCAGAATGGCGGCGATCTCGCCTGCCACCAGATCGAACAGGATATCCTCGGCCTCCTGCGCCGACTTGCCCTCGATCATCGCCACCAGGTCCATCTTGGTGCCCTCGGTGCCGGAGGCATGCTGGTCGGCGCTGCGCAGGATGACCTCGAAGAGCGCGTTCTTGGCAACCGGCAAGTTGCGCGCCGCCGCCCAGTCGATCTCGGAGATCATCACGACGGCGGCACCGACGCTGCCCGGATCGGCGGCGATATGGCTCTCCACCATATCGAGCGCCATCTGCGCCTTGAGCGCCGTCTTGCCGATGCGCTTGGAAAGCAGATCGTTCACATCGGCGTTCTGCGTCAGGTAACCGGCATCGGCGATGGCGCCGAAGCCGACGGCCAGCGCGGCCAGCCCCTCGGCGCGCCGCGCGCGGGCGAGGCCCTCGAGATAGCCATTGGCGGCAACATAGTTCGCCTGGCCCGGATTGCCGACGAGTGTGGTTGCGGAGGAGAACAGGATGAAATTGTCGAGCTTATCCTTCCGCGTCAGCCGGTCGAGGATCGTCGCGCCCTTTGCCTTCACCTCGATGACCGGTCGGTTGCGCTCTCGGCTCAAGTTGCTGATCAACGCGTCGTCGAGCACCATTGCCGCGTGCACGATCGAGCGCAGCGGCGCCTGTGCCCGAAGGGTCGCGAGGAGCGCTTCGACGGCAGCGGCGTCGGTCACGTCGCAGGCGTGAAGCGATGCCGTCACGCCGGCCTTCTTCCAGCGCTCGACCATCGCGCTCGTGGCGGCATCCGCCTGGCCCCGGCGTGAACAGAGGGCGATGTGGCGGGCCCCCTTCTCGACGAGCCAGTTGGCGGCGACAAGGCCGAAGCCGCCGATGCCGCCGATGAGAAGATGCATGCCATCCGGATCGACCTTCATGCCGCGACGCGGCTTGGCGGCAATCTCGTGCTTGCCGGCGACCGGCGGCAGCACGACGATCTTGCCGATGTGGCCCGCGTTCTGCATGAGCCGGAAGCCATTGCCGATCTCGTCGAAATCGAAGGCGCGATAGGGAAGCGGCGTCAACCGGCCCTCGTCGAACAGCGCACCGATCTCCATGAAGATGCGCTTGGTCAGCTCCGGCTGGTTGACGAGGAGCTGGTCGGCGTCAATGCCAAAATAGCTGACATTGCGGCGGAACGGCCTAAGACCGATCTTGCTGTCGGCGTAATAGTCGCGCTTGCCGAGTTCCAGGAACCGCCCGAACGGTTTGACGAGGGCGAGGCTCTGCTCCATCGCCTCGGCGAAGAGCGAGTTGAGGACGAGGTCCACGCCTTCGCCGCCGGTCACGGCGCGAACGTCATTGACGAAACCGAGCGTACGGGAATCGAAGACGTGGTCGGCCCCGAGCATCGCCAGGAACCGCCGCTTCTCGCGGGTTCCGGCCGTCGCGATGACCTTGGCGCCCTTCAGCTTGGCGACCTGGAGCGCGGCGAGACCGACCCCGCCGGCAGCGCCGTGAATGAGGATCGTCTCGCCCGCCCGGATCCGGCCGAGCTCGACCATGGCATAATAGGCGGTGAGGAAGGCGACGGGCAGGGTGGCGGCGGCCACCGGGCTGATCGTCTGCGGCAGCTTGGCGACGCCCGCCCGAGAGACGACGGCATGCGTCGAGAAGGCGGCAGAGGCGATCGCCATCACCGCATCGCCAACGGCGAGATCGTCGACGCCTTCGCCGACTTCGACCACATGGCCGGAAAGCTCCATGCCGATCGTTGCGCCGGCAAAGCCGTCTTCGAGCGCCTCTTCCGGCAGCAGGCCCATGGCCCACATGACATCGCGGAAGTTGAGCCCCGTGGCGGCGACGGAGACGACGATCTCACCCGGTCCGGCCTTCGGCACGTCGGTTTCTTCCCAGGCGATGCTGCCCACCTGGGAGCTGACGCGCTGGCGAATGGTCGCGGCCGGGAAAGCGCTTGTCTTGCCTTCGGTCTTGACTGCCGGACCGGCGACGGCCCGGATTTCCGAGATCAGACCCGTCGTACGATCAAGCAGCCATTCGCGGTTAGAACCTTCGATGGTGAGCAGCGGCAGCGCCGAGGCAAGCAACTTCTCGCGGGTCGCGCCGGAATGATCGGAGAGATCGAGCGAATGAACGTCGAGGAATTCATACTCGTTCTGCAACACGCGGACGAATGTCCACAGTCCCGAATTCACGCCCGAGCTTGCCGTCCCAGCCACCGGAGCGCCGCCCGGCGCCAACAGCACGAGGCGGGGACGCTCGGCGCCGGCGGACTCCGCGTTCGCAAAACGCTGCTTCAGCGCTTCAGCAAAGGCGCTGAGCGCCAGCACCTGCGTCTGCAGCAGGTCGGAGCCGGCGTCGCTGGCGGGATCTGCCGTTGCAGAGACGTAAACCGCGCGGACCGGCTTTTCGCCGAGCCTGTCGAGCGCTGCCCCGAGCGCGGCGACATCAGCAGCCATGTCACCCGACACGGCGACAGGAATGGCCTCGGCAGGAACAGAGCTTTTCCGTCCGTCCGTTTCGATCAGCAGATAGGGGCCAACGGCGGCTTCGCTTGCCATCGGCCGCGCCGTAGCTGTGCCGCGCGCCTCGATCAGGATCATATTGCCGTGCGGGCACTCGCGATCGCCGACGCTGACATCGTCAAGCTCGAGATCGGCCAGACATTTCTGCCAGTGCGACACCGCGGCGAGCCTGCCAATCGGGAACTCCGCCGTCTGGCTGCGCTCGAACCAGCCATCGGAAAGGCCGAGCGCAAAATCGCCGAAGATCGACGGAGCACTGACGGCCGCAACGAGCGCGCCGCTTTCCCGCAGCATCGAACGAAGCGCGGTGCGGACATCGGCTTCCTCTTCGATCAAGCGATAAAGGTTGTCCGAAGCGCTGACGGCGAGATCGAAGGGCCCTATCGCGGCGAATTCGCTCTTCTTCAGAATGCGCACATGGGCGTCTTCCTCGAACGCGATCTCGAGGTTGCGTTGCGCATTGTCCCGCGGCTCGACGACCGAGAGGGTCGTTTCATGCCGTGCCGCGAGATCGGCCAAGCGCCGCGTGAAGCCGGCGGAGACGCTGCCGAGCTCGACGATGCGCAGGCGCGCGCCGCCAAGCTGTGCAGCAAGGGCGCGCTCGACCATGCCGAGGAGCTGATCCATGCGCGAACGGCTCGCCACCGAGTGGACGGCCTGATGGTCGAGCGTCGCCTCGCTAATAAAGCCGGCATTGAAGACCGCCGTTTCACTGCCGGCCGTTCTCGCCAGCAACAGGTCGAGGCGGCTCAGTGCTTCCGCATAGGCATTGTTGATCAGCACCGCTTCGACGGCGCGGTCGGGACGCTCGCCATAGAGCTCGCCGAGGATCTCATCGACGGATGGCAGTGTAAACTCAGGCGCGATTTTCCAGCTGCCGTTCTGATGTTCGCAGAGCCCGGCATCCTCGAGCGCGTAGAGGCAGTTCGCCAAGAAACACTGGAAGGCGAAATCGCCCGGCAGGCCAGCGCCTTGGATCGTGCTCTTGCCGCGCGCCAGCTTGAGCGCGATTTCATGGCAGGCGCGGTAGATCGCCGCGTTGAAGAGCAGCGTCGCGTTGTCGATGCCGCTTTCGGCGGCCGATTCCGTCAGCTTCGCGGGCACCGCTCCTGTAAACTTCGTGCCGGGCACGATCACATCGGACAGAACTGCCTCGTAGTGGAAGGACAGGCCGTCTAGCGTCTTGTGCTTGCGCAGATAGGTTCGGCGGAAACGGCAATCGTCGAAATGCGCGATCGCTTCGCCGCTCGCATCGAAGAAGTGGAAGCGGGCCTTGATCGAATTGGCGCTGACACGGTCGATCTCGATCGTCGCACGGGCAATCGGCTTGCCTGCATTGACGACGCGCACCGAACCGAAGCGAACTGGGATATAGGGCGCGCCGCCTTTGTCGCCGGTGAAGCGGTCGAAGAGCGCCACTAGCCCGTGGAATGTAGCGTCGACGGAGATCGGATTGAGCGCGTAGGCGACGAGGGGATGCCCCGAACCAGCCGGAGGCTTCAGCTCGACATCGATCAGCCGGTCCCCATAGGCGATCGCCTTGGCGAGCAATTGGAAGCGTGGGCCGTAGTCGAGCCCGAAGTGCTTGGCCGTGTCATAGGCCTTTTCGGGCGTGACGGTGGCTGTCGTCGCCAGACCGGCGAAGGAGGGCCGCGTTCCGTTCGCAACGGCTATCGGCTTGCGGCTTCTCGCCACCGCATGCACCGTCCAATCATCCTCAGAGAGGCGCTCGCGTGAACGGATCTCGATGTCGCCGGTTTCCGGCGACAGGACGGTCGAGAGTTCCATCATCCGGCTGTCGCTGAGCTCGAGCGGCCGGACGATCTCGAGATTGGTGATCTCGACTTCGTCGCTGCCGTAATATTGCTGCGCGGCCGAGACCGCCACCTCGATGAAACCGCTACCCGGCAGGATTGCCTTGCCGTCGACGACATGTTCGGCGAGGTCCGGGAAAAGATGCCCATCGATATGGTTTTTCCAGCTGCCGCTGTTGGGGTCGCCGCGCCAGCCGGTCAGGCGGTAGGGCTTGCCGGAGCGACCGAAGAGGTCGGTCGCATCGGTGGTCGCCTGCGGGCGCAGTTCGACTGGTTCGAACGGCAGGCTCGGCAGCTCGATGAAGGCGTCGCGCTTGCCATGGACGCGCAAGCTGTCGACCGCCGCACCATGGGCGAGGGCCCGCGCCATTGATGCGGAGATCGGGTCCTGCCCCCTCTCGCCGGCATCGCGAAGCAAGGTCGGCACGACAGTTGCCGGAACCGCCGCCTGCTTGATCGTTTCCTTGACGTAGGAGGCGAGGATCGGCCGTGGAGAGATTTCGATGAACAGCCGGCAGCCGAGCGCCAGCGCCGCGTCGGTGGCCGCCTGGAAACGCACCGGCTCGCGGACATTCTTCCACCAATAGTCCGGATCGAGCTCGGTACCGTCGAGCGCGCTGCCGGTGACCGTCGACAGATAGGTCAGGTCCGTCCGGCGTGGGGCGATATCGGGAATATCGGCGAGGAACGCCTCTTTCGCCCGGTCGATGATCGGATGATGGAACGGGTAGTTGATGTCGAGGATCTGAACGGGGATCTTCGCTTTGCGGGCGGCGTCGCGGAAGGCGGTGACCTCCTGCGCCGGCCCGGAGATAGTCACCGAATTGTGCGCGTTCACGGCTGCGATGCAGACGTCGTTGAGGCCGCGCGCCTCGGCAAAGGCGGCGGCCGCCTCATCGCCGAGCATCACGGCCGCCATCGTGCCCTGGCCCGCCAGCAGATCCTGATGCAGCGAGCGCTTGGCGACGATCGATACGGCATCTACCAGCGACAGGGCGCCTGCCGCATAGGCAGCGGCAATCTCACCGACCGAGTGGCCGAACACGGCGACCGGCTTGACACCCATCGCCACAAGCGAGTCGGAAAGCGCCGCCTGGATCGCAAACAGCAGCGGCTGGGCGACTTTGGTGTCGGCAAGCTTCCTGTCGAGCTCCGGGCCGGTCAAGAGGTCCTTAAGATCGATATCCGAGTGGAACTTGAAGAGCGCGCTGACCGACGTGAAGGACTGTCGAAAATGCAGGTTTTCGCGGAAAGCCTCGACACCCATCCCGGCCCATTGCGAACCGTTGCCGGAGAAGACGAAGGCGACCTTGGCATCCTTGACCGGCGCCTCGCCGATTTCGCCGATATCGGAGCCGGGATTTTCCAGCTGGCTGGCGATCGCCCGGACGATATCCTCGGGATGGTCGCTGCGCGCCGCAAAGCGGTGGCGCATGTGGGTGCGGTTTGCGCCAGAGGCGGCGATGATGGCGCGCGTCTCTTCCTTGGAGGCACCTGCGAAGGCCGCCTTGTAATCCTTGAGCAGGTTTTCGAGGCTCGATTGCGTGTGGGCGCTGGCAAGAAACACATGGCCCGCCGATGCGGCCTGTGTCCTTTCCTGCGGGACCGGATCCGGATCGCTGATCACGACATGCGCATTGGCGCCGCCGAAGCCGAAGGAGTTGATGCCGGCGAGCCGGGTGCGCTTGCCCTTCAGGAGTTCGATCGGATTGGCCGTCACGCGGACGTTGAGGCCCTCGAAATCGATATTTTCGTTCGGCGTATCGAAATGCAGCGATGCCGGAAGGTAGTTGTGCTCGAGAGCGAGCACCGCCTTCAGCATGCCGAACAGGCCCGAGGCGGGCTCGGTGTGGCCGATATTCGACTTGATGGAGCCGATCGGCACCGGCGCGCGGCGCTTGGCGCCGATGACGGTGCCGATCGACCACACTTCCGCCGGATCGCCGACCTTGGTGCCGGTGCCATGGCCTTCGACGAAGGCCACCTGGTTGGCGTCGATGCCATTGCCGTCGTAGATGCTCTTCAGCAGATTGGCCTGCGCCTCGCGCGAAGGCAGCGAGATGCCGTTGGTGCGGCCGGCCGAATTGACGCCGGAGGCGACGATCCTTGCATAGCTCCTGTCTCTTTCACGGCGGGCCCGGTCGGAGCGCCGCAGCACGAAGACGACGCCGCCCTCGGCGCGGACATAGCCGGCGCCGTCATTGTCATAGGCGCGGCAGAGGCCTTCCGGCGACAGCATGCGCGCCTGGGCGAAGCCGACGAAGGGAAGCGGATGGGCGAGAATATTGACGCCGCCGACGATCGCCGTGTCGATCTCGCCGGCGTTCAGCGCCCGCATCGCCTGGTCGAGCGCGACGAGCGAGGAGGAACAGGCGGTATCGACCGTCATGCTCGGGCCGCTCAGCCCAAAGACATGCGAAATACGGTTGGAAACGATCGAGAGCGTGTTGCCGGTCATGAAATAGGGGCCGGCGGCCGCCGGGTCCTCGACCGTCAGGTTGGCATGATCGAGGCTCGATGCGCCGATATAGACTCCGACATTCTCGCCGTTGAGCGACGCGACCGAGATATTCGCGTCCTCGAGGGCGCGCCAGGCGAGCTGCAGCAACACCCGCTGCTGCGGGTCCATATACATGGCCTCGCGCTGCGACATGCCGAACACGGCCGGGTCGAAATCGTAAATCGTGTCGAGAACGCCGGCGGCGAAGGAATAGGTCTTGCCCTGCGTCCCCATGACCGGGTGCCAGAAGCGCGCCAAGTCCCAGCGGTCGCCCGGCACGCTGGAGACGGTGCACATGCCTTGACGGAGAATTTTGAAGAGCGCCTGCGGCGATTGCGCTCCAGGTGCCAGGCAGGCACGCCCTATGATTTCAACAGTCATGTATGATCGAACGCTCTGAGAACTGCCGTTAAATTGATCCAGCCAATCGCAACGTCAAACGAAAATTGCAACCGGCGATACATTCGCTGGGCGGTTTTCCCCTTTTTTGTACCCCCTGCTGCATTAGGGAGCTTTTAACTCATAGGGCCTAGCTTTCAACCCCAAAGGACTAGATAAACGGCCTGCAATCCCCGTCCAAGACAATTACGGCGACAAGTCGTAACCGTTTTCGAGGGCGGTATGGCCGGAAAGGCGCAGTTCCGAATATTTTGGCCCGCTTCACGGCGGGTGACTTGTTGTGGGACGGCGATTGTGCTTTTCAGGGTCCGGCGGATTCCTGCCGGGAAGAATGCGGCGCAGATTTTTGAACGGAATCATCGCTGTGCCGAATACGGAGTAACCTAGTGAAACGAGTGACTGCCCTTCTGCTTTGTACCGCGCTTGCGGGATGTCAGGCTGTACCGGGCGAGGGGCCCCTGACCAGCGATATCGTCGCAGAGGCCGGCCAGTCGGGATCGCAGATCGGCAGGAAGAACGCCACCGTTTTCGACATCATTGATATCGACGGCCAGTCCGCGCGGCTCGTTTCCGAATATGTGGCGACGACGCTGAGCCGCCGCTTCGGCATCGGCGGTGGCGTCGGCCAGGTGGTGATCGGCGTCGGCGACCAGCTGAAGGTCACGATTTTCGAGGCGGGCAGCGACGGGCTGTTTTCCACAACGGAATCGAAACAGACGAGCATCGATCTCGTCGTCCAGCCGGACGGCAAGGCGGCGATCCCCTATGTCGGCTCCGTCCGCTTCGCCGGCCTGACGCTGGAACAGGCGCGCCAAGCGATCCTCGACGCGCTGAAGCAGAAGGCCGTCGAGCCGGACGTCATCGTCACCTCGACGTCGACCGCCTCGCGCATCGTCACCGTCTCGGGCGCTGTCGGCCGCCCGTCGGTGGTGCCGCTCAATCTGGTCAGCGAAACCATCAACGAGGTGATCGCCAAGGCCGGCGGTCCCTCGGCGCAACCCTACGAGACCTATGTCACGCTGGTGCGCGGCAAGAAGACCGGAACGGTTCTCCTGAAGTCGATCATCGAGAGCCCGTCGGAAAACATCCATGTGAAGCCGGGCGACCAGATCTTCGTCACCCGCGACCCGCGCACCTTCACCATCCTCGGCCAGGTGCGTGCCAACCAGCGGGTTGAATTCGGCGCCAACGACCTGAACCTGCTGGAAGCGGTGGCGCTCGCCGGCGGTGGGTCGGATCGGACCATCGATGCGAAGGGCTATTTCGTCTTCCGTTACGAGGAGCCGGACATCGTCATGAGCCTGCTCGGCCGGGAGCGCTTCAACACCATGCTGAGCAAGGGCATGAAGCCCGACAGGGTCGGCCGCTATCCGATCGTCTACCGTTTCAACATGACGAACCCGGACAGCCTGATCGTCGGGCAGACCTTCCCGATCAAGAACCGCGACGTCATCTACGCCTCGCGGCATCCCTCGGTCGACATCACGAAGTTCATGGAGTTCATCGCCCGGCCGATCGGGATCGCGAATTCCGGCGTCAACGTGGCCGACAATATCAACGATCTCAACAATTGATGGTCGCGCGGGGGGAACGACACCCCCTGCGGGCCACGCTTCCCGCGAACGAAGCGGCACCGCGCCGCCGCTAACATCCATTGCCTTGATCGCTTGCGTTCAATCGCGCCGAAGCGGCAGCGGCCGGCGAACATGCTTGCCGCCCCGCGCGTTCTGTGATTGATCTTGCAGGATTAAATCGATTTGCCGGTCGCCAATATTGGTCGGCTATCGCGAGGAGTGGCCCATGGCTGAAGACGCCTTGATCGTCATCGACATGCAGAACGATTTCTGCCCGGGGGGCGCGCTTGCCGTGCCGGGCGGCGATGAAATCGTGCCGATCGTCAACCGTCTGATCGAAGCGGCGCCGCACGTCATCCTGACCCAGGACTGGCACCCGGCCCGCCATTCGAGCTTCGCTTCGAGCCACCCCGGCAAGGCGCCCTTCCAGACGGTGACGATGCCCTATGGCGAACAGACGCTCTGGCCGGATCACTGCGTCCAGGGAAGTTCGGGAGCCGATTTTCATCCCGGCCTGCGATGGACGACGGCGGAACTGGTGGTGCGCAAGGGCTTCCGCACCGGGATCGACAGCTATTCAGCCTTCTTCGAGAACGATCACCTGACCCCGACGGGACTAGCCGGTTACCTGCGCGAGCGCGGCATCGCCAAGGTGTCGCTCTGCGGTCTGGCGACCGATTTCTGCGTCGCCTACTCGGCGCTCGATGCGGTCGCTGAGGGCTTTTCGACCTCCGTCGTTCTCGCCGCCTGTCGCGGCATCGATCTGAACGGATCGCTGACCGCGATGACCAGGCGCATGCGCGAGGCGGGCGTTGAACTGATCTAGCCGCGGCGGAGCAGGATCAATCGATCGCGACGGCCCCGTGACGATCCAGAAGGAGCGAAGTCTCAGATGCCAAAGACCGATATCGCGCGGCGGGTCTATAACCACACCTGGAAGCTCGACCCGATCGTCCGCAGCCTGTTGGATACGGATTTCTACAAGCTCCTGATGCTGCAGATGATCTGGCAGCTCTATCCGGATGTCGACGCGACCTTCTCGCTGATCAACCGCACCAAGACCGTGCGGCTTGCCGAAGAGATCGACGAACAGGAGCTGCGCGACCAGCTTGATCACGCCCGCACGCTGCGCTTCACCAAGAAGGAGATGATCTGGCTCGCCGGTAACACCTTCTACGGCCGCAAGCAGATCTTCTCGCCGGAGTTCCTCTCCTGGCTCGCCAAGTTCCGCCTGCCCGAATACGAGCTGTCGCGCCGCGGCGGCCAGTTCGAGCTGACCTTCCGTGGGCGCTGGGTCGAGACCACCATGTGGGAGATCCCTGCTCTGGCGATCATCAACGAGCTGCGCTCCCGAGCCGCGATGAAGGGCCTCGGCCCCTTCACGCTCGACGTGCTCTATGCGCGCGCCAAGGCCAGGATGTGGTCGAAGGTCGAGCAGCTGCGGCACTATCCGAACCTGCGCATTTCCGACTTCGGCACCCGCCGCCGGCACAGCTTCCTGTGGCAGCGCTGGTGCGTGGAGGCACTGAAGGAAGGCATCGGCGCCTCTTTCTCCGGCTCGAGCAACGTGCTTCTCGCCATGGACAACGATCTGGAGGCGCTCGGCACCAACGCCCACGAACTGCCGATGGTGGCCGCCGCACTTGCCCGCGACGACCGGGAGCTCGCCGCCGCTCCCTACAAGGTCCTGCAGGACTGGAACCAGCTCTATGGCGGCAATCTGCTGATCGTCCTGCCGGATGCCTTTGGAACCGCCGCCTTCCTGCGCAACGCCCCGGACTGGGTGGCGGACTGGACCGGCTTCCGGCCCGACAGCGCCCCGCCGATCGAGGGCGGCGAGAAGATCGTCGCCTGGTGGAAGAAGATGGGCCGGGACCCGCGCGACAAGCTGTTGATCTTCTCAGACGGGCTCGACGTTGACACGATCATAAAGACATACCGCCATTTCGAGGGGCGCGTGCGCATGAGCTTCGGCTGGGGCACCAACCTGACGAACGATTTTGCCGGCTGCGCGCCGACCGAGATCAGCGGCCTCAACCCGATTTCGATCGTCTGCAAGGTCAGCGAAGCCAACGGCCGTCCGGCCGTCAAGCTCTCGGACAACCCGTTAAAGGCGACCGGCGACCCGGCCGAGGTGCAGCGCTATTTGAAGTTCTTCGGAACGGAGGATTTCGTCGAGCAGAGCGTCCGGGTGTGAGGACAATCCCAAAAAAGAAACCGGCCGGGCCGGTTTCAAGAAGGAGAATTGCGATTGTCCACCATCGCGGGTTTATACTAAGGATTGAAACCTTAAGCTTCCGTTATCGCGGGACGCCAAGCCAGGCATACGACGCGCAGCGATCGAAAAGCGGCACCCGGATGTCGCAATAATATGACTTATTGGGGTCCCTCACTATTTTCTTGTATTTCCCCCAGAATACCCCATGATGCGCCCATTGAGGTACACCTTGGGAGGGGTTCGTGCGTCAAGCCTATTCGCCTGATGACGTCGACGTCATGCGCGGAGCACTGGATGTCTGGTGCGCCCTGCACAATGTCGGCAAGGATGGAGCAGAGGCCAACAGAGCCGCCCGGCGCATCCTCGACTTGATGGACAGGAGGAAGTGCTCCTGCGACGAGCTGCTTGCTCAGCTCGGAGATTTCCGGCCGGAGCCGCGCCAACGCGCCTTCTAAAAACAAGCGACAGCATCATCCGAGGTTCTGCGCGGCTGGTCCCGTTTGACGGAGCGCTGTGCACGGAGGCGTGCGTTTGCGCCGCCCGAGTGGCGAGCCGAGCGCGCGGGATGATGCATCGCGTTGCCCGTCGATCGTTACCGCGGGATCGACGAGGTGATCTCGCCGGAGATGGCGGCGTTCGCCTGTATCCTGTGCTGCGTTAGCGCGACATGGAGAATGCCGGATACTACGATCGACACGACGAGAACGGCGATGGTGGCGCCGAGCCCCGATTTGATCATCCCCATGTCCTCCAGGAAGGCGTGAATTGCCGCTCCGGCTGTCAAAGCGCGAAATGGAGATATTCCTGCGGCGGCGACCCGGCTGTTCCCCGAGTAACGGTGGATATGGTTAACGATGTCTTCACGGGGTTCGGCGGGCGGTCTGCAACAATCATGCGGCGCCACCATGTTTTGGACATGTTTCTGGCAACCACTCGCCGGCCAATGCGTTCCCTGCGAACGCAGGGTGATATTCTTGATCGAGAGCTTGGATGGCGCAAAGCGATGCCGCGTCGAAGATTGACCCCGACAGTCAGGGGCCGGAAGAAACCGAGCCGAGCCGAGATCACCCGGACCGTTCGGAAGGCGCAGCATTCTCAAAAACCAGAAGAGCACTCGCCGGGCTCGGCCGCGCTCTGACGAGACTTGGCCGGGCGCTCGGCGAGGAAGTGCCCGTCGCGGCACGTCGAGCCGGTGAAAAATCACGTGCCGCCGCACTTGCCGCCTTGGATCGGCTGAGGCGGCCTTCGAGCGGCAATGGCGAATCCTCCGCTCTGGCGGAGCGCCTGCCGAGGCATTGGTTTAGGGCGCGGCGAGGCGCCGCAACTGAAGACCGCCCAGCCACACCGAAGCGTCCGGCTGGCCGGCGCGCAATCCTGCTGCGGAGCGCAGCGGCGGCGGCCGTGGCGTCGTTCGTGTTGCTGGCCGTCGTCTTCGCCTGGGCGCTCCGCGACGTTCCCTGGAACGAAATCGCCAAAGGCTCGCTGAAGCCGGTCGTCGTGCTGGAAACCGCCGACGGCAAGCCCCTGGTGAGTCAGGGGCCGTTTCAGGGATCCTATGCGGCACGTGCCGATTTTCCGCCGCATCTCGTCGAGGCGGTGCTCGCCAGGGAGGACCGGCGCTTCTACGAGCATTCCGGCATCGATTTGAGGGGCATCGCCCGGGCGGTCTACACCAATCTCGGTGCGGGGGAGGTCGTGCAGGGCGGCAGCACCATCACCCAGCAGCTGATCAAGATACTCTATCTCGAGCGCGACCGCACCTGGAAGCGCAAGATCCAGGAGGCAGTGATCGCCTTCTGGCTGGAGCGCAAGCTCGGCAAGGACGAGATACTCACCCGCTATCTGAACAATATTTATCTCGGCGCCGGCGCCACCGGCGTGCCGGCGGCGGCGCGGATCTATTTCGACAAGGAGGTGCAGGCGCTTTCGATCGGCGAGTCGGCGATGCTGGCGGCGATCATCCGGGCGCCATCGCAACTCAATCCGCTCACCAATCCGGAGGGCGCCCGGCAGCAGGCGGAGCTGGTCCTCGATGCGATGGTGAAGGGCGACAGGATCACCCAGGAAGAGGCGAAGGTCGCCCGCGCCGACTTCGGCAAACTGCAGCCGACTAGTCCTGCGGTCCGCTCGGGAAGCTGGTTTGCCGACTGGATCATGCAGGATGCCCGCGAGCTCGCCGGCCCCTATCGCGGCACGATCAAGGTGAGGACCACCATGGTGCCACGGCTGCAGGCGATCGCCGAGAAGGTCGTCGCCGATGCGCTGCGGCGCGAGGGCGGCAAGGCGGGCGTCTCGCAGGCCGCCCTAGTGGCGATGACCCCGCAGGGTGCCGTCGTCGCCATGGTCGGCGGCCGCGACTATACCAAGAGCACCTTCAACCGCGCCTTTTCGGCGATGCGCCAGCCCGGCTCCGCCTTCAAGCTGTTCGTCTATTACGCCGCGCTGAAGCGGGGGCTGACGCCGTTCGACCCGGTGGAGGATGCTCCGATCGAGATCAACGGCTGGTCGCCGGAAAATTTCGGCGGCGGCTATAGCGGCGTCGTCAGCATCGCTGAAGCCTTTGCCCGCTCGCTGAACGCGGCGACGGTGGCGCTGGCGATGGAGGTCGGCATCGACGAGGTCATCGCCTCGGCCCGGGAACTCGGCATCGACGCCAAGCTTGCCGACACGCCGAGCCTCGCGCTTGGTTCCTCGGAGGTGAACCTGCTCGACCTCACCGGCGCCTATGCTTCCGTCAGGGCGGGCCGGGCGCCGATCGAGCCCTGGGGCATCGAGTCGCTCCATGCCGAGGGCCAGCCGCAGGCCTTCCGCGTCGGCCCTTCCAGGGAGGCCACCACCGATATCAGCCAGTACCGATCGGATCTCGTTTCGCTCTTGCGGCTCGTCGTCGAGCGCGGCACCGGCCGCGAGGCCGATATCGGCATGCTCGCCGCAGGCAAGACCGGCACCAGCCAGAACCACCGCGACGCCTGGTTCGTCGGCTTCACCGAACCACTGATCGTCGGCGTCTGGGTCGGCAACGACGACGAAACGCCGATGAAGGACGTCACCGGCGGCAAGCTGCCGGCGCGGATCTGGAAAAACTTCATGACCGCGGCACTGGCCGAGGGCACTCCGCAGGAGCCGGGTGCACAAGTGGCGGGCTCGGCGCCAGCTTGCAACTTCCGCGCCTGTGCCAGGGCGTATCGGTCGTTCCGACCGGATGATTGCACGTTCCAGCCGTATTACGGACCGCGGAGGCTTTGCGAGAAGTAGAGATCGAAGGGCGGCGCAGTGCCGTGCCTGAAGTGTCTTCGGTCGGTTGAGCTTCTTCTGTGCGCCCAAGTCCAAAGCTCAGAAGACTGATCGTGTCCAGGTGGGGTGAGGCAGTGAAGCTTAGTGCAGTCTTCCGTGTTGAGAAGGTGTCACGACACTTCGCTAATCGACGCGCGATCATGCGCTACGCTCTGTCTCGCTTCCCTCGTCCAATTCCTGGATTGGCAGAAAGCCGTATCCGTGTAGCCACTCGCGAATGATGAGTCGGATTATCGATTCTCGCGTCATCTCAAGCAATTCGCAGGCGAGGACGAGCGCCAACTCCACGTCGTCGTCATCGAACGTCCGCCTATCCACGTTTTCGGTGTGAACCATTGTCGCCATGACTGCCCCTACTACTACAACCTCACAGACTAAAGGTTCTCACAGCACACGTTACAGTCAAGGATTACGGGCCCCTTCAAAGGGGTAGAATATGCCGCTAAGCCGTTGGAAAAATTGGGCTAAGACCTTTGTCGCGGTCTCCTAAGACTAAGGTCCTAAAGTCGCGTGCGCGCGGGCACCCTCAAGTCGCCGAGGCAACAGGCGACCTATTGAACGCAGTCAAAGCCAATAAGGCCGGGCGGGCAAAGCGGCGCTCACACGGGACGGGCCCAGAGGCGCGGAGCTAACCCGAGTCCCAGAGCTGCCGGAGGGTACACGGCGATGCTCTGGGCCCCGCGTGGCCCACACCGGAGGGGGATTATTCTCCGACGTGGTAACTGCGCATTTTGCTCCCCCGTTGGCCTTGAGAAAATCTCCCAAATCGGCGGAAAGTACATCTTGCGGGCTGCTCAATGTGCGTCCTGGCACATGCGAATTACTGAGGGACCCGGCGGGAACCTTTTGCGCGACAATACGTTATCCGGAATCGCTCCGCTCATCCTGGCCTCAACCCGGGAGCCGTGCCGCTCTGCTAAATACGATGATTTTATTGAGAAAACTGGTGCTGCTAGAGAGATTTGAACTCTCGGCCTCTCCCTTACCAAGGGAGTGCTCTACCCCTGAGCTATAGCAGCATCCGGCGGCGTTTCGAGTACGCCGCAGCAAGCGAGGGGCCTATTGCCATAGCTTGCGGGAGAGCGCAAGCCGCATTTCGAAGTTTTTGGTCGGGTTGGGACATGCCGGCATGCGGCAGGCCCGGTATCGGATCGCAAATGCCGCTGGTTTCAATAGTTTGGGCTAGATCGTGGCTGAAAATTCGCCTTTGTTTTTTCGCATTTCTCTCGGTCCGAAATCCTCTTGCTGCTTCCGGGGCGCCCGCTTTTGCGCTAATCCATGATCATGCAGAACGACGACGACAAGGAGCGCGCGCCGGGGCCGCGAAGCGGCGGGCAGAAGGGCGTGAACGAAGCCGAGGCGCGGCGCCAGCGGCTGGCGAAGACGCTGCGCGACAATCTCCAGCGCCGCAAGCAGCAGGCGCGGGCCCGCCGGGCGGGCGACGCCGACGAGACATCCGGGCTGCCCGCCGCAAAATCGGACGAATCGGGAGACTAGTAATCGGCGGGGATAAACCGCCTGCTTCGCTCGGCTCCCGCCATTCCTGTCGACTTTGCATTTCAAGGCACTTCTAATTTCCCGGCATCTCCACTAAGAGACGCCCTTCAGAACACCGGATTTTAAGAAAGCGGGCGGCGCCCCGTGCGAGAGGTCTCATGGATCGCATCAGGATCGTAGGCGGAAATCAACTTCAGGGGGTCATCCCCATTTCCGGCGCCAAGAACGCTGCTTTGCCGCTGATGATCGCATCGCTCCTGACCGACGATACGCTGACCTTGGAAAACGTGCCGCATCTCGCCGATGTCGAGCAGCTGATCCGGATCCTCGGCAATCACGGCGCCGATATCTCCGTCAACGGCCGCCGCGAGCGCCAGGGCGAGAGCTACGCCCGCACCATCCATTTTACCAGCCGCAACATCGTCTCGACCACGGCGCCCTATGAGCTCGTCTCGAAGATGCGCGCCAGCTTCTGGGTCATCGGGCCGCTGCTTGCCCGTGAAGGCAAGGCGCGCGTCTCGCTGCCGGGCGGCTGCGCCATCGGCACGCGGCCGGTCGATCTCTTCATCGAGGGCCTGGCGGCGCTCGGCGCCAACATCGAGATCGACGGCGGCTACGTCAACGCCACGGCGCCGGAAGGCGGGCTCACCGGTGGGCGCTACGTGTTCCCGAAGGTCTCCGTCGGCGCCACCCATGTGCTGATGATGGCGGCGACCCTTGCCAACGGCATGACGGTGATCGGCAATGCCGCCCGCGAGCCCGAGGTCGCCGATCTTGCCAAGTGCCTGAACGCCATGGGCGCGAAGATCACCGGTGCCGGCACCGGCACGATCACCATTGAAGGCGTGCGCTCGCTGTCGGGCGCCCGCCACCGGGTGCTCCCCGACCGGATCGAGACCGGCACCTATGCCATGGCGGTGGCGATGACCGGCGGTGACGTGATCCTCGAGGACACGGAGGCGAGCCTGCTCGATACCGCGCTTGAAGCGATCCGCCGCACCGGCGCCGAGATCAGCGAGACGAACAGCGGCATCCGCGTCGTGCGCAATGGCGCCGGCATCCGGCCGGTCGATATCGTCACGGATCCCTTCCCTGGTTTCCCGACCGACCTGCAGGCGCAGTTCATGGGCCTGATGACCAAGTCGAGCGGCGTTTCCCACATCACCGAGACGATCTTCGAGAACCGCTTCATGCATGTGCAGGAACTGGCGCGGCTCGGCGCGAAGATTTCGCTTTCCGGCCAGACGGCGAAGATCGAAGGCGTCAGCCGCCTGAAGGGCGCCCCGGTGATGGCGACTGACCTGCGCGCTTCCGTCTCGCTGGTCATCGCCGCACTTGCCGCCGAGGGCGAGACGATGGTCTCGCGCGTCTACCATCTCGACCGCGGCTTCGAGCGGCTCGAGGAAAAGCTGACGCGCTGCGGCGCCCATGTGGAACGCGTCAGCGACTGATCGCTGCTGCATGTCGCCCAAGAGTGTGTGCCGGTTTTGGGATAACGACATGCACAAAAACAGATCACGCGCCTGACCGTTGCGGTTTCGGGCGCAACGTCTTATGTCCTTGATGATTGCGGTGCAAAAGTCGGCGCCGGGCTACAGGGATGGATCGCATGGATGCTTTGAAGCTGCTGGCGCTCGACGAGGAAGACCTGGGGGTCGTTTCCGCTCATGTGCAAGACGCAGTCTTCAAGGTGGCCGGCATTCATTATGATCCGCGCCGGCGCCAGTTTTCCCTCGTCGTCAACCGCTTCGTCTGGGAAAAGGCGGAAGGCAAGCGCAGGAGCTTCGAGCGGCGCCGCGCCCTGCTGCTGTTCAAATGCGTCAGCGCCGTGCGCTCGCTCGGCTTCGACCGGGCCGATATGGAAGCGGTGCTCGATCTGCTGGCCTTGCGCTTCCTGGTCAAGGGGGAGGGGCCGGAGGGAACGGTCGAGATCGTGCTTGCCGGCGATGCCTCGCTCGCGCTCGATGTGGAATGCATCGAGGCGCAGCTTGCCGATACCGGCGGGGCATGGGAAACCGCGTCCAAGCCGCGCCATCCCGAAGGCGACTGAGCAGAGCGCCGCACCACCAAGAGGATCATCGCATTGGCAATCCGGTTGAATTTTCTCGACAGCGGCTTCGAACGTGACTTCGCCGCCTTCCTGACAACCAAGCGGGAGGTCTCCGAGGACGTCAACGCCGTGGTGCGCGCCATCATCGACGACGTGCAGGCCCGTGGCGACGCGGCGCTCGCCGACTATTCCGCCCGGTTCGACGGCGTGGATTTCAGCGTCGCGCCCATGGCGGTCAGCCCGGCCGAGATCGATGCGGCGATCGACGCGGTCGCGCCGGAGGTGCTCGGCGCCCTCAAGGTTGCGGCGACCCGCATCGAGGCGCATCACCGCCGGCAGGTGCCGAAGGACGATCTCTACGAGGATGCGATGGGCGTCGGCCTCGGCTCGCGCTGGACGGCGATCGATTCGGTCGGGCTTTACGTTCCGGGCGGCACCGCCAGCTATCCGAGCTCGGTGCTGATGAACGCGTTGCCGGCCAAGGTCGCCGGCGTGCCGCGCATCGTCATGGTCGTGCCGACAAGGGGCGGTGCGATCAACCCCGCGGTGCTGGCGGCGGCAAGGCTCGCCGGTGTCGAGGAAATCTATCGCATCGGCGGCGCACAGGCGATCGCGGCGCTCGCCTACGGCACTGAGACGATCGCGCCAGTGGCGAAGATCATGGGCCCCGGCAATGCCTATGTGGCGGCCGCCAAGCGGCAGGTCTTCGGCACGGTCGGCATCGACATGATCGCCGGCCCCTCCGAGGTGCTGGTGATCGCCGATGGCGACAACGATCCGGATTGGATCGCCGCCGATCTGCTGGCGCAGGCCGAGCACGATGCCGGCGCCCAGGCGATCCTGATCACCGATGACGCCGCCTTCGGCGCGGCGGTCGAACAGGCGGTTGAGCGGCAGCTGAAGACGCTGCCGCGCGCCGAGACGGCGGCGGCGAGCTGGCGCGACTTCGGCGCCGTGATCCTCGTGCCGGATCTCGACAAGGCCGTGCCGCTCGCCAACCGGCTCGCCGCCGAGCATCTCGAGCTGGCCCTGGCCGATCCGGACTCGATGGTGCCGAAGATCCGCAATGCCGGCGCCATCTTCATCGGCCGCCATACGCCGGAGGTGATCGGCGACTATGTCGGCGGCTCCAACCATGTGCTGCCGACGGCGCGCTCGGCGCGCTTCTCCTCTGGCCTCGGCGTGCTCGACTATATGAAGCGGACCTCCATTCTCCGGCTCGGGCCCGAGCAGCTGCGCATTCTCGGCCCGGCGGCGATCGCGCTTGCCAAATCGGAAGGGCTGGAGGCCCATGCCCGCTCGGTCGCCATCCGCCTCAATCTTGAGGACGCCGGATGAGGGCGGACCGCAACTTGCGCCTCTGCGATGTCGTGCTGGACGAGACGATCGGCCGCTCGACGCCGGACGTCGAGCACGAGCGCGCGGTTGCGATCTTCGATCTTTTGGAAGAGAACCTGTTCGAGCCCGTCGGCCACCCGGGCGGGCCTTATCGGCTCAACCTGTCGCTGCTCGACTCGAAGCTCGTCTTCGCCATCTCGACCGATGGCGGCGATGCGGTTGCCACCCATATTCTGTCGCTCACCCCCTTTCGCCGCATCGTAAAGGACTATTTCCTGATCTGCGAAAGCTATTACGAGGCGATCCGCACGGCCACGCCGAGCCAGATCGAGGCGATCGACATGGGCCGCCGCGGCATTCACAACGAGGGCTCGCAGACGCTGATGGATCGGCTTTCCGGCAAGATCAGGCTGGATTTCGACACGGCGCGGCGCCTCTTCACCCTGGTCTGCGTGCTCTATTGGCGCGGCTGACGGAGGCGGACATGAGCGGCATCGCCTCGCCCGGATCGAAGATGCCTCGCTCGATACTCTTCATGTGCGGCATGAATGCGATCCGCTCGCCGATGGCCGAGGCGCTGGCCAAAGCTGCCCTGCCGAAGGGCACCTATGTGGCCTCGGCGGGCGTCCGGCAGGGCGAGCGCGACCCCTTCGTCGACGTCGTTCTCGACGAGATCGGTCTGTCGATCGGCCGCCATCAGCCGCGCACGCTCGAAGAACTCGAAGACGATTATTTCGATGTGATCGTCACGCTGGCGCCGGAGGCGCACCACAAGGCGCTGGAACTGACCCGCTCGATGGCGGTCGACGTCGTCTACTGGCCGACGCCGGACCCCACGGTGGCGACCGGCACTCGCGACCAGATCGTCGGCGCCTATCGCGCCGTCAGAGACCACCTCGCCGGCCTGATTGCCAGCCGGATCGCCGGCCGCGAGTAGGTCGGCTGAAGGCCAACGCGGTTCGCTTCAGCGTCGATGAACCCGGTAGCGGCAGCGCAGGGTAGAATTCAAGAAAAAACGGGCATCAAGGCGGGTTCACAAATCCATGGCGATTGTGTAGTTTCCGGCAAATTTTTCAAGGATGCGTGGCGCATCCGCTCTTGAACATGAGAAAGCATCATCCTTTATGGCGAAAGAAGAAGTCCTCGAATTTCCGGGCGTGGTCACCGAATTGCTTCCCAACGCGACCTTCCGCGTAAAGCTGGAGAACGACCATGAGATCATCGCCCACACGGCCGGCCGCATGCGCAAGAACCGCATCCGCGTTCTCGCCGGCGACAAGGTGCTGGTCGAAATGACCCCCTACGACCTGACCAAGGGCCGCATCACCTACCGCTTCAAGTAAGCGTTAGCGGCGGTAACCTCCGGGATTCGCGGCTCGTTTCCATGACAGTCACCCAAAAGCTGATATTAGCCTCCGGATCACCGCGTCGCGTCGAGCTCTTGGCACAGGCGGGCATCGAGCCGGCGCGCCTGCTGCCGATGGACCTCGACGAGACGCCCAAGCGCGCCGAGCACCCCCGCTCGCTCGCCCGCCGGCTTTCCGCCGAGAAGGCCAAGGCGGCGCTGGCGGCGATCAAGGGCGAGCCGGGCTGGGACGGCAGCTATATTCTCGCGGCCGACACGGTCGTCTGCGTCGGCCGCCGCATCCTGCCGAAGCCGGAGCTCGTCAGCGAAGCCTCGAGCGCGCTGCATCTGCTCTCCGGCCGCAGCCACCGCGTCTATACCGGCATCTGCCTTGTGACGCCGGATAGGACGCTCCGCCAGAAGGTGGTCGACACGAAGGTGCGCTTCAAGCGCCTTTCCGGGCTCGACATCGAGAGCTATCTGGCCTCCGGGCAATGGCGCGGCAAGGCCGGTGGCTACGGCATCCAGGGCATCGCCGGAAGTTTCGTCGTCAAGCTCGTCGGCTCCTATACCAATGTGGTAGGCTTGCCGCTCTACGAGACCATCAATCTCCTCATCGGCGAGGGGTACGACGTCCACGGTCGCTGGCTGGAAGGCTGAAGGCAGGTGAGTGGCGAAGGCAAGAAGAAGAGCTCGAATGTCGAGCCCCTGCGCCCGACGCGGCCCTGCCCGGAATGTGGCCGCCCGTCGGTGCGCGAGCACTATCCCTTCTGCTCCGAGCGCTGCCGCAACGTGGACCTCAACCGCTGGCTTTCCGGATCCTACGCCATCCCCGTCGCCGACGACGAGTCGAAGGCCGACGACGGCGAGGATCACTGACGGCGCGCCGCAAGGCGCCGAAGCACGGCTCCGATCCTGCTGAATCCCTTTGCTTTTCACGGCTTTTCCACGCCCCCGGGATTTCCTTCGAAAAAGAGTCATTTGGTGCTGGACACCGCCGAACAAGATGCTATAACCCCGCTCGCTTCCGGGGCGAACCAAGCGCCCCGACGGTCTTCGAAAGCGAAGGCCGCTGCCAAAAGGCAGGATGCCCGGATAGCTCAGTTGGTAGAGCAGCGGATTGAAAATCCGCGTGTCGGTGGTTCGAATCCGCCTCCGGGCACCATTCAGCTCCTTGCCCAGCCCGGAGACATAGGTAACAGTTGGCCCCTGAGACATGGGTGACAATCTCGTGTCGAACGGATTGTCAATGGTTTGCAAAGTCCTCCACTCAGATCGATATACCCCAGGTCATATCGCATGAAGCTGACGAGCCAAATTCCATCGTCGACATGGCACGAAGCGGACCGCTCATGCGTGACTGGCAGCAAGTCCGTGATGGCGCGTCGCGCTGCATGGTAGTCAATCGGCCCTGGCGGCGTTAGCGCACGCCAAAGTGCCGGTGGAACCTCCGCAGCTTTGCGGGCGTGACATGATAGGAGCGCTTGAACCAATGGACGAAGTGGGCGCAGTCCGTGAAGCCGCATTCATACGCGATCTGCGCGATGGAGCGATCGCTGTTGAGCAGTAGCCATTTCGCGGCCTTCAAGCGCATCTGCCGCCAATAGCGGGCAGGAGAAACCTGCAGATGCCTCTGGAACAGACGGCAGAGTTCGCGTTCCGATGTGCCGACGCTCGCTGCGATCTGGGCGATGGAGCAGAGCTCATACATCTTCTGGCGCATGATGCCGATTGCGTTCACGACGCGCCGGTCCTCGCACTTAAGGCCGAGGTCGAGTCCCTCGGTGACTTTCATTTTGTCGAAGCCGAGGTCTCCGAGAAGATAGTGGAAAGCCTTGTGGACCCGGGACTCGCCGCAGGCTTCGGCAACCAGGTACATGGCGAGATTGATGGCGGCCAAGCCTCCTGGCGAGGTAATGATCGTGCCGTCTCGAACGACCGGCATGTCCGTTATCGGCGTCACCTCCGGGAAAGACTGGCGGAGCATGCCGGCCAGCGAGAAATGTACCGCACATCGCTTTCCCGTCAGGAGTCCGGCCTCAGCCAGAACAAAACTTCCCGCGCAGCTTCCGACGAGCGGAATCCCCTGACGATCCGCGGCAACCAGGAAGTCGTAAAGGGCCGGGGATGGCTTTTCCGCGCTGTGGAGAATTCCTCCGTGCACGACGATGTAGTCGTAGTCCGCCGGATCGCCGAATATCCTGTTCGGATGCACCCTCATGCCGCAGCTCGCGGTGATGGGCGCTTCGTCATGGGACAGAAAATCCCAGGTGCAATAGATCTGCCGGCTGAAATCGCTTTCGTCTCCGGCGAGGCGCAGGAAATCCACGAAGCAGGCAAGCGGCATCAAGGTGAAGTTCGGGGTTGGCACGATGCCGACGCGAAGCGGCGTTTCGACAAGCGGAGGCGGTTTGCTCGGGCCGAGGTCTGAATAGTCGCGGTGCAAAGGAACGGCCTCCACTTTCCATATTAATTGTCCGAAACATACAATACAGGACGGCGCCACACAAATAGCCTCGGTTCGCACGGGAGAAGCGGAAGCGATGATCAGAAGTCCCGGAAAAGACCAGATCGCTCCGCCCGCCCAGCTTGATGCAACACGAAACCTCAAGGGGAGCGAGCATGAGGAATCTTCTGGCATTTGCGGTGATGGGCGTCACCGCGGGACTGGCTTCGGCGGCGAACGCAGAATGCGGCACGGTCACCGTCGCGAATATGAACTGGCAAAGCGGCGAACTGCTGGCGCATGTGGACAAGTTCGTCCTGGAGCACGGCTTCGGTTGTCAGGTCGACTTCGTGCCCGGCGACACCGTGCCGACGATCACGTCCATGGTCGAAAAGGGGGCGCCTGACATTGCGGGCGAGGCCTGGGTGGACCTCGTCCCGGAAATCGTGAAACGAGGAACCGCGGAAGGTCGAATTGTACAAATCGGACAAGCCCTGTCGGATGGCGGCATTCAGGGCTGGTATGTTCCGAAGTACATCGTGGATGCAAATCCGCAGATCAAGACGGTCGACGACGCATTCGCCCATCCCGAACTCTTCCCGGATCCCGAGGATGCCTCCAAGGGAGCCGTATTCAACGGTCCGACCGGCTCGGGCGGTTCGGTCGTCAGCGCGCAGCTCTTCAGAGCCTATGGCGGGCCGTCGAAGAGTTTCAACCTTGTCGATCCCGGTACGCAGGCGGGCCTCGATGGCGCGATGGCCAAGGCAAACGAGCGGAAAGAAGGGTGGCTCGGCTACTACTGGTCGCCGACGGCTCTTCTCGGAAAGTACGCTATGGTGCGGCTGGAGGCTGGGGTGCCGCATGATCCCACGGAGTGGAAACGGTGCAACACCGTCGCCGATTGCCCAGATCCCAAGAGGAACGAATGGCCGAAGGACAATGTCGTCACCCTCGTCACGAAGAGGCTGGCCGATGGCAGTCACCCTGACGTGGCGGCCTATCTCAGCAAGCGCTCGTGGGACAACCAGACCGTCAGTTCCGTCATGTCCTGGATGACGGACACGCAGGCGAACGGTGAAGAAGGTGCGGTCCATTTCTTCAGGGAGCATCCCGACCTTTGGAAGTCGTGGCTTCCGGCCGAGATCGCCGGGAAGATTGAAGCTGCCCTCTAAACAGATGAGAACGGCGCGGACCTGGAAGGGTCCGCGCCGTTTTCGCTACCGCACGGTCCGCCGGGGTCCCGCAAGGCAGCCGCCACTTCACTCGCATGAGATGCCAAAATGACGAGCAGATTTCCCAGGATTTTCTCCGAAATTGCCCTTGGTCCCCATAGACTTAGAAACAGGGTCGTTTTCGGCGCGCACACGGCGAATATGTCCGAGAACGGCCTGCCCGGCGACCAGCACATCGCCTATTATGTGGAGCGTGCGCTGGGCGGGGCGGCCATGATCGTGGTGGAGCCGATGCCGGTGCACCCGGCGACGGTTCTCACCCGTGGCAACTTTCGCACTTGCGACGACACGGTCATTTCAGCCTTCCGGAAGCTGACCGATGCCGTCAAGCAGCACGGCGCGGTCGTCCTCCAGCAGCTCTACCACGTCGGCAGCCATGGAGACTCCGATCTTTCCTACCATGCTCATTGGTCTCCGTCCGGCGGGCCGAGCTATCACGACAGCGACGGTTCCCACGCCATGACCGAGGGGGAGATTGAGGAAACCATCGAAGCTTTCGTCAGCGCAGCGCTCCGCTGTCAGGCCGCAGGCTTCGACGGGGTCGAGGTCTGGGCGGCCTATGGCGGCCTGGTCGATCAGTTCTGGACGCCGTTTTACAACAAGCGTGAGGATCGATGGGGCGGGGCACTTGCCAACCGCATGCGGTTCTCGCGAGAGATCCTCAGCCGCATCAGACGACGCTGTAACCCGGATTTCATCGTCGGCCTGACCGTCAGCGACGAGCCGGGCTGTCCCACGGCTCTCACGCGCGACGAGCTTGCGGAGATCGTGGCCAGGCTCGATGAGGATGGGCTTATCGATTACGTAACCTGCGGCTCGGGCGGATATTTCGACTATGGCAGCTTGATGCCGACCTTTCTTTATCCCGAGCGCCTGGGAGCGGAGTTGTCTGCGCGCCTGAAAGCGGTGGTAAACCACGCCCTGGTTGTTGCCGAGAGCCATATCCGCACGCCGGAAAACGCCGAGATCACCCTCGGCGAGGGGGCCGCGGATCTCGTTTCCATCGTGCGTGGCCAGATCGCCGATCCTCATCTCGTCAACAAGGCGGCCGCCGGCGCGCCGGAGGATATCCGCGGCTGTCTCTCCTGCAATCAGATGTGCTGGGGCCGCCGGTCGCGCGACTATTGGATCAGCTGTCTGATCAATCCTTCGGTCGGCAGGGAGGCTGAGTGGGGCGGGGACCGCCTGCGTCCGGCCGAGCGCTCGAAATCCGTACTCGTCGTTGGCGGCGGGCCCGCCGGGCTCGAAGCGGCGCGGGTCGCGGCGGAGCGGGGGCATAAGGTTGTCCTCGCCGAGGCCGCGGATCGACTTGGCGGCGCGTTCCGTCTTGCGGGCGAACAGCCGCGCCGCGCGCAAATCCTGGATCTCTTCCGTTGGTACGAGGTTCAGTTCGAAAAGCTCAGCGTAGAGGTGCGCCTGAACACTTACATGGAAGGCGCCGATGTCGCGGCTCTCGGTGCCGAGGCGGTCATACTGGCAACGGGGTCGCTGCCGTTGGAAACCGGGTTTCAGAAAGCCCTGCCGGACCGGCCGAACCTCCCCGGATTGCAGGAGGGGAACGTCTTTTCTGCCGAAAGCGTCATGGCGCGTGAGGCAAGACCGGGCAGCCGGGTCGTGCTGCTCGACGAAACCGGCGGTTGGAAAGGATGCGGTACGGCATGGAAACTCGCCGAACAGGGCCATCAGGTTCTGTTCGTAACGCCGGATGCACTCGTCGGCAAGGAGCTGCAGCGCACATCGGCCGACGTGCCGTTGCGCCGGACCTTGAAGAAACTCGGCGTCGAATTCTTTACGGAGACCAGTGTTGACAGTTGGCAGGGGGATTCCGCTGTGTTGATCTCACATCTGACGGGAACGACCCAGACCGTTGTCGCCGACAGCCTAGTCGTCGCATCGACGAACACGGCCGCCAACTGGCTGGCGCGCGAGCTTGCTGACTTGGGAATACCCTTTATCGAGGTCGGCGATGGGGTGGCGCCGCGGCAGGCTCCCTTCGCTTTCTATGAGGGGCGCGTGGCGGGCATGAATCTCTAGGCGCTACCGCTACCGCGTTCCCGCTGCTCGACCGCGCGAATTCGCACGCATGTCGGGGTCGTCTTGTTTGTCGAGACGAACGGCAAGTTGGTAAACCAGCCGGACCCGGAGCGTAAGAGCAAGGAAGGTTCATCCGGTGAGCGATGAGCAGACAGCGGTTGACGCGTTTCGAAGCTTGCCGGCGGTCGAGCCGCACGAGCTTGTCGGGCTCTGGAGGGGGCTTGGCATTCCGACTGGCCACCCGCTCGATGGCGTGCTGGAAAACCTCGGATGGTTCGGCAAGCGTTTCAGGCCGGATATGCGCGTCGATGCGCTGTTGTTTCGCGTCGGACAGCGGCTCATCGCCATCGATCCGGCGAGAATACCGCTTCGTCTGGCGCTTCGTTTCCAAAACATCGGCAGGATGGGCGCCGCGAGACACCTGTTTTCGTGCCTCCAGCGCGGACTTCGGGCGAAAGGCCCGGTGGCCCTGTTGAGGACCATGCCGTTTGACGGCGTGGCGAGTGCCGCCATCGTCTATGACCACCAGCCGATCGTCGACTATTTTCGCCGGATCGACAAGCAGAGGATCATGGGAGCGATGACGATCAGCGGTGACGACCGGATCTACTTCTTCGAACTCGAGCGAGTGGATGAACCTTTACAGCGCCACGCGTCCAATTAGACGCGCAAAGGTCACGGTAGCACTTTGAATTACTGCCAGCTGAATAGCTGCCCCGTGGCAGTAATCATCTATCGCCGAGCATCTGTTTTCGACGACTGCTTTTTCGTGCGCGGTCGCCCGGCTGCTGCAGGGCGTTCGCCAAGCTCGGCCTCGGCTGCATCCCTCTCCAACCTGAGTTGTCTCAGTCGGGCCGTTTTCTTCTCTCTCGCCAATGCTTCCTGTTCCATGATTGCCCGACAGGCGAGAGTTGCCTGATCGACAGCGTGGTTCGAGGCGACTTTCTTGCTCGGCTTGAACGGATCACTTCGGCCAACATCTTTCATTGCCTTCTCCTTCGTGAGGTCAGGAACGCTGAAGCCCAGGTCATCTCGACGGGCGACATCAAAGTGCGCGAAGGTTGTCCGCAGAACTCTTGCCCGACCTGCGGTCCTGAGTGATTTCGAAACTTACCTTTTGGCCGTCTTTGAGAGTGGAGAGACCGGCACGCTCGACCGCCGAAATATGCACGAAGACATCCTGACCGCCGTCATCCGGCTGGATGAAGCCAAAGCCCTTGGTGCTGTTGAACCACTTTACCGTTCCAGAAGCCATGTAGCGTCCTTTTCAACCGTCAGAGACCATCGCCCCAGGGCGATCCGAGAAAGCCAATCTTTTCATGAAGTCGCGATCGAGTGCAACGGAATAAGAGTAGGGTCACTCGTCAATTGCTTAGTACCAGCGTCCCCGGCCGTACCAGCCGCCGCCCAATAGAATGAGAACAAGGACGATGATTAAGAGCGTCGTGATATCCATCGCGGTCTCCTGAAGTACATGGTCGACTTCACCGCGCTTGACGGTGGGTACTTCGATTGACGGAAACGTCCAAGCACGAAGGTTTGTTCCATGCTCGGGAGTGGAGGCTTGACCGGAGTGCCCGGCACTTGGCTGCAGCCGTCTGTTGCCAAGGGACTTTATTGAACTCACACTGCTTGAGCAGAGAAGGGCCCAGCCGAGGGGCGGGGCCCTTCATTTGAAATGATTGAAAATATCAAGTATCAATCGGCGAAGGACAAAGGAATATTCTTTATCAAGAAAACATACTCGAGAAAATTACTTGATAACGCCTGGAAGATTTTTCCTTGCAAGAAGGAGATTACACAATAATAGGCACATATCAATAAAAAATTAGGGGATTATTTTAAGTCATACTGGGGCGCGAGAATGCGAGCAGCCAACGTGTAGTGACGACGGATACCCTTGGTCGCGCAATCTGCTGCAGAGCGGGCAAGTGCTCTAAGAAGCTTTTTCGCAGAGCGACCGCGCGTTCAGGAGACCCCAGCCGAAGACTGGATCCTTGCCCGGATCGCCGAGGTCTTCGACGTTGCCGGCGAGCCTCTCGCGGATCGGCGCGGGGCCGAGTGCCGGTTCCGACGCCTTCATCAACGCCACCGCGGCGGTGACGAAAGGTGCGGCGAAGGAGGTGCCGGTTTTCGGACGGGCTCCGCTGATCGACGCCGCTGTCCAGACGGCCACACCGGGAGCAGCGAAGTCGATGTGGTCGCCGCGTCCGGCGCGCCTGTAAGGTCGCTTGCTCTTGTCCGTCGCCGTCACGGCGATGACCTCTTCGTAAGCGGCGGGATAGACCGGCTCCGCTCTCGGGCCGCCATTGCCGGCGGCGGCCACCAGGATGATGCCGCGTTCGCTCGCCTTCTTCACCACCTGTTCGAGCAGCCGATTGGGCGGGCCGGCAAGGCTGAGATTGATAAGCTGCACCCGACGCGCAGCAAGGAGGTCGAGAGCACGCACCAGATCGAAGGCGCCGGAGCGGTCGTCTTGCCTCGTGGCCCGGTAAAATGCATCGACGGCGATCAGGTCCCCGCCCGGAATGAGGCCGGGTGTGCGGCTCGTCGCGGACCCGACGAGCAGAGCCGCGATGGCAGTGCCGTGCTGCTTCCCCGACTGAGGAAACCGTTCATCGGCAAGGCGGATGATTTCGATATCGCTTCCTTCGAAGGCGTCGTGCTCGGGGTTGATCGCAGTATCCACGAGGCCGATCGTTACGGCGCCGCTGCAAGCGCTCGGTCGATCGTCAGCCGAGGGCCAGCCGATGACGCTGCGCGCCAGGCAGTCGCCGTGCGCGCAATGCTCTGCGGCCCGTTCCGGGCGGAAGTAATGGTTGAAGTCGATGCTGGCCTCTGGCGCAAGGGTCTGCGCCCGCGCTCTCGCGGCGTCCAGTGTCATCCTCGCGGGGATGCGAAGCTTGACGATTTCGCTGTCGAGCATCGTCACCGTGCCGCGGTCGACGACCTCGAAGCCCGCTTCGGCCAGCTGCGTGAGTTGGGCGGCGCTGAAGCCGAAACCGAGGATCTCATCCGGCGCTCGTGTCGGTACGGCGGGTGCGGCAGGCGCACGCCGGGCGCTGCTTCGGCGTGGAAAGAAGCCGCGGAAGGGGAGCAGGTTCCTGCCGCCGTTCCACCCCGCGCCGGACCGGTAGGATCCGGAGCGCCCGGATCTGCTGCCTCCGTCATCGCCGTCGTCATCGTCGGCCAGGGCCGTTTTAGCACCGAGAATTTCCAACTTCGTTCCGCTGCCGGAAACCATGATGTCGCCGGCGACGAAGGCTATTGCCGTAAGGGACATGACCAGAATTTCTTTCAGCGTGGTCACCATCTCAAAACCTCGATCTTGCTTGAAGCAGGAGAGTGCATTGCTTGGACAGACGGGCGGCTGCCTGTAGATTGAATGAGAACGGCTGAGTCGTCGATCTATTCCCATTTCTCGTCCAAATTGCGGAGTTTCGGAGTCATGAGCGATGCGGTGAAGGATGTCGGTGAACGCCTCATAGCGTTCCTGCCCAATCTGCGCCGCTTCGCCATATCGCTCTGCCGCTCGCGCGATGTCGCCGACGACCTCGTCCAGGCGGCTTGCGAACGGGCGCTGGCGAGCGCCGAACGCTTTGAGCCGGGTACGCGCTTCGACGCATGGATGTTCCGCATCCTCCGCAACCTGTGGATCGACCAAGTGCGCAGGCAGAAAACCGTGGGCATTCAGGACGATATCTCCGAACGCCATGACATTGCCGGCTCCTCCGGGGAGCGCGAAGCCGAGGCGCGGCTGACGCTCAAGACCGTGGCGGAAGCGATCGGAGAGTTGCCGGAGGAGCAGCGGGAGGTGCTCATCCTCGTCTGCGTGGAGGAGCTTTCCTATCGCGAGGCGGCCGATGTCCTCGACATCCCAATAGGTACGGTAATGAGCAGGCTGGCGAGGGCCCGCAAGAGTCTGGCCGAGACTGCGGGAATAACGGCAAAGACCGCACGTTCTCACGTAATGAAGGGCGTAGAGGGATGACCAGGACGGATTTCTCCGACGAGATATTGATGCGCTTTGCCGACGGCGAGCTCGATGTCGAGACCTCCGCTGAGGTCGAGCGGGCGATGGAAACCGACGACGAACTTGTCGCGCGGGTGGGCCTCTTCATCGAAACGCGTCAGGCGGCGAAGACCGCCATGAAACCGCTACTCGAAGAACCCTTGCCGGCCGAACTCAAATCCGCCGTCGAGAGGACGGTCGCGGAAAAGGCGTCGGCGCAGAGTGGATCGGCCCCCAGGGTGGTGTCTTTCCCGCATCGGGCCGCAAACGATCGGCGGATAAGCCGCTGGGCCGCACCCATCGCCGCCTCTGTTGTGGCCGTCATCGCCGGGTTCGGTGGATATTGGCTGGGCCGCGGTGGCGAAGCGACGCCATCTCATGTGCTGCCGCTCGCGGCTTTGAGCAAACCGGCGCTCGACGAGGCGCTCGTAACGGTCGCCTCCGGTGCCGAAAGGCAACTGCCGGGTTCCGACCAGCGCTTTCGGGCCATTGCGACATTCCGCGACAATGCACAGGCGCTCTGCCGCGAATTCGAAGTGGATTCGGCCGACCGCTCGACGGTGGTTTCCGTTGCCTGCCTTGCCGGCGCCGAATGGCGCGTGACTTTCGCCGTCGCCGCGCCAGGCGGCAGCGATGGCTATGCGCCGGCATCATCGCTCGAAACCCTCGACTCCTATCTGACGGCGATTGGCGCCGGGCAGCCACTCGAGACAGCGGAAGAAGCCAAGATACTCGGCGATCTTCGTCAAAAACGCGAAGCGAACTAAAAATTCGCGCCGTGGAATAGAGGCAGGCATCGCCCGTTACTCCATCGGACCGAGGAAACCGGTCCGGTCTAAATGAGGAGTAATTGGCATGATCAAGAATTGGGTAAATACCGCGCTCGCCGCCGGATTGGCGGCATTCGTGGGCTCTGCCGCCGAGGCGAGCCAGCACCCGCAGATCCTTCCTGACGGCGCCAGCTCGCAGAGGCAGAGCAGCCACGCGACCGGGCGCACGGACGGCGAGATCATCGTTGCCGGCAACAGTTCGTCCAACTCGAGTTCCAATTCATCGAGCAATTCCAGTTCCAACTCGTCTTCGAACAGCTCCTCGAATTCGAGTTCGAACTCCTCTTCGAACAGTTCCTCGAACTCCAGTTCGAACTCGTCCTCGAACAGTTCGTCCAACTCGAGCTCGAACAGCTCCGATCGGGACTATCGTCCCGGCAAGCTGTGGCGCGTGCGCTGAATACGCACGGCAAAGGAAGCGGGGGCCGGATGAATGCCGGCCCCCGCTCATTTATCTTGTAACGTTTCAACGAACAGCACGCGCCACCTTTCGGTACCACCCCTGACCGGCGATTGTGTTCCGGTAGATCGTCTCGCGCTCGACGGCCTCCCGTCTGGTCTCGGCGCGGATTTCCGCCGTCACGGCTGCATCCACGCGGCGAAACGGTATCACCTGAACGAGCGGCGTTCCCTTCTCGATGACATGGAGGCCATCCGGCGCCGTGGCGAAGAAGGGGAAGTGGATGTTTGCGGCGTAGGTATCGGTGTCGACGATGCCCGCCACGCATTCGAATGGCTGCCCCGGCCGGTTGAGCGGCGGCAGGAAAAGGCAGCTCCAGCCAGGCGGCGTTCGTATTGACCAGTAGTTGTGAAACTTGCAAGGGGGAGAGGGCTCGCGGGGATTTCCCGCCACCTGATGAGCCCCGTGATTGCTGACCATGACGCGGTCGAACTCCCAGCCTGCTTCGACACTGCGGCCGCCGTCCTTGATCTCCAACCTGACGGTGGCGGCGATCGGCAGAATCCACCCGGCGGCCATCGCATCGAGAAAAGGCATGCAGCGCTTGGCGGTCAGGCCATTGTTGCCGGTCGACAAGTGGTTTTTATCAATCGCCGGCAGCTTTCGGAACCAATCCGGCAGGGCCGACTTGGCCGGCACAGGCCGCGCGATGACGCCTTGGTCCTCCGGCCGGCAGAGAAAGCGCATGACCCGCGGTTCTTTCTGCAAAATATTCAACATCCCGGTTTCTCCAGTTTCGAGTGGCTCGGGAGAAACGGTGCGGCGCGACTTCTATTCCCTCGGCAGGATTCTATGCATCAGTCGGTTTTCCGACCGCGGAGGCCCGAATGGCATGGCGTTCCCTGCCGGTGCCGTCGATCGGTTGCAGCAACCTGCGAAATTCATCCCGTTTCTCGTGGATCGATGCGATCACGAGGCCCATTGGAATGCCGATATCGACGAGCACGGCTTGCGAGAGCTGCAGGCTTGCCTCGATGTTCTCCGGCACGGCATCCGTGACTTTCAGCTCGTACAATTCCGTCGCGTGCACCGCATCGCGCGCGCGGGCGACAATGGTCAGATCCGGCCGTTCGGATCGCGCAGCACGGACGATCGATTCGACCGCGTCGGGATTGTCTATGGTCACGACGAGGGCGCGGGCGCTTTGAATTCCGCATCGCCGAAGGAGCTCGATCCGGGTGGCATCGCCATAAAAGATCGTATCTCCGCGCGCTCGCTGTCTGGCGACCAGCGCGGGATCGGCATCGATCGCCAGGAATTTCAATTCATGCCGTGAGAGCATCTCGGCGACCAATTGCCCGACGCGCCCGTATCCGACGACGATCACACGCTCGGGATCGTCGTCATGCTGTGGCGTCAGCCCTGCGAACTGAGCTTCATCCATCCTGGCATATGCCGCACCTCGGCCGACGATGCGGATCAGCATCGGAATTCCGATCATCGTCAAGATTGCAGCGACCGTCGCCGTGGCGCCGGCTTCAGCAGGGACCACATTGCCCACTACAGCCGCACCGATAAGGATCAGCGCGAACTCGCCGCCGGGGCCTAGGATGATCGCCAACTCGCCGGCGCCTCGGTTCGACAATCCCATCAGGCGGGCGATGGGGAACAGGATGGCTGCCTTGATGGCGAAGAAGCCGATCGCGACACCAAGTGTGGGGATCGGGTTGGCAATGATTTCCGATAGGTCGAGGCGGGCTCCGACAGAAACGAAGAAAAGGCCAAGCAGAAGCCCCTGGAAAGGCTGGATCGTCACCTCGATCTGCCGGCGATACTCGGTTTCGGCCAAGAGCAGCCCGGCGATGAAGGCGCCGAGGGCCATGGACTGGCCGCTGAGCGCCGTGACAAGGCCGGAGCCAATCACGACCAGGAGGCATGCAGCGACGAACAGTTCACCGCTCTTTGTTGCGGCGACCAGCTTGAACAGGGGGCGAAGAACCAGACGGCCCAACCCGGCCATCGCGATCAGCGCCAGTGCGGCAGGCGCGAGCGCGTACAACAGGCCGGCGCCGAGCTCACTTCCTCCACGTGCACCCAGCATCATCACCATGAACAGGAGCGGCGCCACGGCGAGGTCCTGGAAGAGCAGCACGGCGAAGCCTGCGCGTCCAACCGTGGTGTTCAGCAGTTTGCGCTCAACAAGCGACGGCAGAATGATCGCTGTCGAAGACATCGCCAGCGCGCTGCCGAGCACGACCGCTGAAGCTGGCGTTTGGCCCAGAAGGCCCGCAACGCTTGCCAGAAGCGCTGTCGTGGCGAAAAGCTGCAATCCCCCCAGCCAGAAGACGAGCCTGCGCATCAGCAGCAAGCGGTTCCACGACAGTTCAAGCGCGATCATGAAGAGAAGGAACGCAACGCCGAACTCAGCTAGATGGGTGATCTGACCGACTTCCGTTATGGATATTGCCGAGAGCCACGGTACGTCTCTGGCAAGAGCTCCGAGACCGAAGGGGCCGAGCATGATGCCGGCGGCCAAAAATCCGAAGACCGGGCTCAATTTCAACCGCCCGAACAGAGGCACGATGACGCCGGCCGTCGCTAGAAACAGCAGGAGCTCCTTGTAATTTTCGGTTTCCGGCGTCATCGACAGCTCTCAACTTCCACGCCAGGCCGCACCAATTCCGATGCCGCATCCGCTCTCTTGACGATCCTACTCTCATTTCAGGTGGATAGTGTCGCCGCTGCGATAAGGAATGCCAACGCACGCAACGTATGCTCCGCGCCAGCCTGGCCTGCCGCTTTCAGCGAGCAGGAAAAGCGCTGCATGGCTGCGTTGTCCAGACTTTGCCCGTCTGGCTACACGGGCCGGTGAGAGGGACGCTCAGGGGTCAGTGTATCCGCGGGCGAAAAGGCGCAGCTCATAGGCCTTGGGATCACGTTGAAAGATCACGGCACCCTTCCGCTCGGACTGCTGTGGAATATAGTCGAGCACGGCGCTGCTCTCCTCGACGACCTCGTCGCCCTTGCGAAGCTCACCTTGAATCTCGACCGCGGCAACGGACCTTCCCGCACGATTTTCGGCGGCGAACTCGACCACGTAACTGCCATTCGTGGAGGTGACCTGGACCGGCAGAACGACGAGTTGGGCCGTCCCCTTGGGCTCGCTCAGCCCTTCCACGACCAAGTATGCGAGCACCGCAAGCAACGCCAAGCTACTCGTTCCGGCCGCGATCCACTCGACAGTGGATGTTCCGGGCCTTCGCGTGATTGTCTCGCTGTCACGCTGCTCCTTCTGCCTGTCGCCTTTTGCGGAGTTTTTTGTCACAGGATGAGCCTCGCCACCGCCGCCCCCAATGCGCCTGGAAACGAAAGAACCACGACCGCGCTCAGCGTTTCCGAGAGGCCGGCGCCATCGGTTCTGCCGAAAGTCCAAAGGATGTAGAGGTTGACCAGCATCACAAGGGCATAGCCGACGATCGCATATCGGAAGAAGATGCTGAAGAACCCGGAGCCCGGTTCCGGATTGTGCGTGCCGCGGAATTCGAGTTCATAGACGAAGGCGTGCATGAGGCCGAGCGTTCCGACAACCAGGGCGACCTCCTGCCAGGGGTTCATCTTGTAGGCAATCAGGACAACCTCTTCGGTTGGTGCGATGTTCACCGACAGGAACAGTGCTCCGACGACCATCAGAAACAGTTCGCCGGCGTAACCGGGCTCCGGAATCTCGTTGTCCTCCAACGGACTGGGACCCAACTGAGCCCTCGCCAACGATGCTCCCAAACTGCCGGGTACAACCTGAACGGCAATCTTTCCGACCACCTCCCGGAGCGGCATTTCCGCGTTCACGATCCCGAAGATCAAAAGAACCGCAGTCGCCGCGAAAGCGGCAACCAGGACCGCCACCAATGCATCCGCTATACGGTCGCGAAGCATCACCGTCTCGCGAAAGCCTCCATATTTGTGCAACAGCACCAGCATCGGGACGGTGACTGCCAGCAACAGAGCAAGCCGCAAAGGGTGAAGATGGAAACCCAACGCCCAAGCTTCCATCGTCATCAGCACCGGTACGGCGAAGATCAATGCTCCGGCGAAGGCGCGGCCGAGACCGATCCAGAACTCGCGCCGCGTTGGGCCGACGGTCACTTCAGTTGACGCCAATTCGTTCCCCTTTCACGACCTTGCACGTGCATCGGCTCATGCAAGCAGGTGAAAAATAATGCTTGCTGCGCATTCCTGTTCCGGAACACTGCAGGATTCTCTTGGTGTCTCCGGCGTTGCCGTTGCAGGTCTGCCCGCCCAGCCGTCATTGCAGCGTCGCTTGACGCCAATTGGATCGTTCGAGTCTGATTGGCTACGGAACAGGCCGGCATGTTGCGGCGTTTAGCCAATCGTTCTTCAGGGCGGCAATTGTTTGCGTGCTTTTCGCGTCGTGTTTTGAGATGCCGAAGGAGGCGGGGAACTTCGCCCCCGAACTCGTCGAGAAGCCACCTTCCTGACCGGATTAGAACCTCAAGGTGAGATCGGCTCACCATCCAAATGCTCTCCTGGCCTCTGACCGGAGGGAGGACCGATATGCTGCTTCGTCCTGCGAGAACTCTCGCCGCAGCGACCATGCTGCTTGGCTTGCCGGCATTGGCTAACGAGACCGTCCGGATATCCGGTTGGGGCGGGTCAGAGGTCGCCATCGTCAATGGCTTGTTGACCGACGTTCTTGCCGAAAAGCTCGCGAAAGAGGGCATCACGGTAAAATACGAGCCGGTCGATGGCGAGTTTTCGCAATTCATTATCAACGGCCTGTCGGCGGGCACCGCGCCAGACCTTTTCTACGTCGACATCTTCTGGGCGCGCTCCGTGTTCAGCGCCGGTCAGGCCTTGCCGGTAACGCAGGACGTATCCGGCTTCGCAGCCAATCTCGTCGAGGCGTTCACATATGAAGGGAAGCTTTACGCGATCCCGAAGGACTTCAACACGCTGGCGGTCCATTTCAACAAGGACATCTTCGATGATGCCGGCGTTGCCTATCCGAGCGACGGCGATACGTGGAAGACGCTGCAGGAGAAACTAGTCGCCGTGCACGAGGCTCTTCCGGAGGTCGATGGCCTCTGTCTCGTTCCGGAATATGCCCGCTTCGGGGCCTTTGCATTGTCGACAGGCTGGACCCCCTTCGACAGCCGGGGAAGAACGATGCTCGATCAGCGCTTCCGTCGGGCTTTTGAGTTCTACACCGGCCTCGTGAAGTCCGGGGCTGCCGTCCTGGCCGCCGACGCGGGGCAAAGCTGGGCCGGCGGTTGCCTGGCGTCCGAGCGGGCTGCCATAGCGATCGAGGGCGCCTGGATCATCAGTGCCCTGCGCGATAGTGCCCCAAACATGAACCTCGGCACTGTCCGAATGCCGAAGGACCTCGAAAGCGGCAAACGAGGCAATATCGTCTTTACGGTCGGCTGGACCGTCAACGCGGCCTCCAAGGTCAGCAAGGCTGCTGCAAAGGTCGCCGAGCTCCTGACCTCAAAGGAGGCCCAGCAATGGGTTTTGGAGCAAGGACTGGCCCTGCCGAGCCGGACCGGTCTGGCTGATAACTCCTGGCTGCGCGGCGGCCGTCCCGAACAGATGACAAGCCGCGTGATACTTGAAGGACTGTCGGACGATCACGTCATGCCGTATTTCTTCGGAAAGGTGGGAGGTAGTTGGATGCAGCCGATCAATGCTGCTCTCAATTCTGTCATCCTCGGGGAGACGGACGCCGACACGGCTTTGGCATCGGCGCAAAGCGCCCTCGATCGGATGCTCGCGAATTAAAGCTGCGTTGCTCTCGAGCAAGGACGAGAGGACTCGTTAGTCGGGCACCCTCAGGAGGAGCATGCATGGGGCGAGCAGGTTCGGAAGAGCGGAGCGGCTGGCTCTTCATCTTGCCCTTCACGGTCTCGATGGCGCTGTTTTTCGTCTACGCGATCGTCCGGACCGCCTATTACAGCTTTACCGATTTCGACCTCTTCAAGGCTCCGAGCTTCGTCGGGCTGTCCAATTACACTGCGCTTGTCTCCGATGAGCTTTTCCTCACTGCCCTGCGCAACACGATCGGCTTCTCGCTCATCGTCACAACGGTTCAGACGGCGCTTGCGCTTGCCCTGGCGGTTCTCGTGAACCACGCCGTCCGGGCGAGGGGGCTCGTCAGGACCGTGTTTTACCTGCCATCCATCATGTCCAGTGCGGCCATGACGCTTATCTTTCTTTGGCTCTTTCAAAGAGACGGCTTCATGACCGCGATCGTCGGCGTCGTGCTTGCCTATCACCGGCACATCCTTCTGTTCTTCGTGGGCATCGCTGCGGTGCAGGGTGCGCTCGTTCTCAAGGCGCGGCGCCGCTATGATGGCGTTTCGATTTTCGACCCCTTCTTTCTGCTCGTCGCCGCCGCGAGCGCGCTCACACTTGTCGTCGCCTGTGCCCTCGCGGGATTGCTGCCCGTCTTCGATAACGATCTGCGTGTTTCCTGGCTGAATACTCAGCAGCGCTTCTTCTTCATGCCGGTCACGCTGTGGTCGGTGGCGTTGATGAATATCTTTACGACCGTCCCGACGCTGATGCTGTTGTTCCTGGCGGGGCTCCAATCGATCCCGAACGCCTTGTACGATGCGGCCGAGATCGACGGGGCCAACGCTTTCCAGCGATTTCGCCATATAACCGTGCCGGCGCTTAGGCCGGTGACCTTTGCCGTCGTCACGATGAGCATAATCGGCACGCTGCAGATGTTCGACCAAGTCGCGATTCTGGGAGATGCGGCGCCGCTGGCAAGTCGCGTGACGCTTGCATATTACGTCTATGAGAACGCGTTTCCGGCCGGCGCCTCTTCGAGGATCGGCATGGCAAGTGCGGCGGCGCTCGTCCTCGGCATTCTGACAATCGCGGTCGTCTACGTTCAAAAGTCGGTCGGCGTGAAGGAACGGGCCGAATGATGGCGAGGAAGACCGCTGCGGATGCCCGGCCCTCACGCCGCCCTCTGCCGGCTGGCGCGCTTCGCCGGCGGCAGCTGGCCCTCAGCACCTGGTTATATCTCGCCCTTCTTGCCGTCGCGACGATAATGACAGGGACATTTGTTCTTGCCTTTATGGCGAGCCTGAAGGTCGATCCACTGGAAAGGCCGTTCCGTGTCTATTTCGATCAGCTGAACCCGGCCGCGTGGATTGCCGCCGCCCGTTTGGGGCAAGAGGGTGCGGGTGACGCTTTGTGGGGAGGACTGTCTCCCGGCGCCGAAGTGGACTTCAGTGTCACTTACGGAGCGCCCGCCGGGACCGAGATCGTCGAACCGAAGGCCGAGATTCCGCGCCGCCGCCCGGGGTCGGGCATCGCCGCTGCGCTCATGCGACATTACGCGGCGGATTATGCGTCAATCGCGCTGAAAAGTTCCAGTTCGGCAATGATGCAGGTTCGTGCCGAGAAGGGAGGATTGCAAGCGTGGCAGACGCGGACATTCGTCTATGAGATCACCTACCGCACCGACGGCCAGGATCAGCCATGGATCGAACGCACGCCCCTCAATCTGACCGCTCCGCCCTCTCAAACGCTTGTCGAAAGTCCGATTTCGCCATCGCGGTCCGAGCGTCGCGGACGTCTCCTGAGTTGGGACAACATCACGCCAGGCGTTCTCGGGCTGATCTTCAACAACTACCGGCGGGTGATAAACGAGACGGCTGACCTAGAGACCGGGAAAAGCCTGTTCGGGAGCTGGCTGGTCAATAGCTTCGCCATCGCCGCCGGACGCTTGGTCCTGACGCTCGTCGTCGCCAGCCTTGGCGGATATGCACTTGCGCGGCTCAAATTCAGCGGCAGCCGTTTCATATTCGCTGCTTTGCTCTTCTCGATGACGATTCCAGCGCAGGTGACCTTCGTCTCGAACTATCTGATCTTCAGGGACCTGTCGCTTCTAAACACCCCCTGGAGCGTAATCGTCGTTTTCGTCGCCTCGGCCAATGTCCTGTTGATGAAGCAGTTTTTCGAAGGGTTTCCAAAAGAGATAGAGGAGGCGGCGATCATGGACGGCGCCAGCCGTTTTCAAGTGTTCTGGAAGATCGTGCTGCCAAACGCAAAGCCGGCCTTGTTGGTCAACGCAATTCTCGCCTTCCAAGGTGCCTGGAACGATTTCTTTTGGCCCCTCGTCCTCATCACCAGCCCGCCCGAAGCGCTGACGGTCCAGGTCGGGCTTCTCAGCCTGCGTCGCTCGTTCGGGGGCGCGCAGGGCGATTGGGGACTCGTTCTGGCCGGCGCATTCATCTCGATCGTGCCGGTGCTTATCCTCTTCGTACTCTTCCAGCGGCACATCGTCTCGAATGAGCTCACCAGGGGCATCACCTAGCGCTGCCAAGCCATCCTTTGTTGGTGACCTCGAGGCGTCATACTTTGAGGGGGGCTTCCACCACCGAAGCGATCCACCTCTCGCCTATCATTTCATGACGGTTTTTATCTTGGCGATAGATTCGAGCGTGCGATGGACGGGGCACTTGCCGGCAATTTCCTCAATCTTGCTGCGAAGCGCCTCGGAGATCCCGCCGTCGATGGAAATCACGCGCTCGAATTGATCGATCCTGCCGCTGCCGAGTTCCGTTTCGGTGCATTCCTCGCAGTCCTCCGCATGAATCTTGGCATGCGAGACGTCAACGCCAATTCGCCCGAGGGAAAGCTTTTTGTGGTCGGCATAGAGACGCAATGTCATCGATGTGCAGGCGCCAAGTGCAATCGACAGGAAGTCATAGGGTGATGGCCCGGAATCGAGCCCGCCCACTCTTTTGGGCTCATCGGCGAACAGCCGATGGCCGCCAGCCTGAACCGCGTTTTGAAACTTGCCTTCGCCCGTTTCCGTCACACGGACATGTTCAATCGGCTCCTCGCCCTGCGGCAGGTCAGCGGAGACATAACGGGTCAGCCATCCCGATATGATCCGGCCGACGAAGGCTGCGTCCTCCGGATCGGTGAGCAGATGATCGGCCTTATCCAGCGACACAAAGCTCTTCGGATGTCTGGCCGCATGGAAGATTTCGGTAGCATTCTCGATTCCGACGGTCTCGTCCAGGGGAGCGTGGAGAATGAGAAGCGGCCTTCTCAGGTTTGCAACGGCATCCTTAATACGCTGCTCACGTGCGTCTTCGACAAATTGCTTTCGAACGAGGAATGTACGCCCGGCAAGTTCGACGTCGGCAGCACCGCTCTTTTCGATCTCCTCGAGGCTCGTCCCGAAGTTCTTCAGCACGTGACCCACATCGGCCGGTGCGCCGATTGTGGCCACGGCGCACACCTCAGGAATCTCATTGGCGACGGCCAGAACAGCAGCGCCCCCGAGCGAGTGGCCAATCAGCAATGACGGTGCCTGATAGCGTTGACGGAGATAGTCGGCGGCGGAAACCAGGTCGGCGACATTGGAGGAGAAATTCGTCGAGGCGAATTCGCCTTCGCTCGATCCCAGGCCGGTGAAATCGAAGCGCAGGACAGCGATACCTTCGCGCGCAAGCTCCGCGGCAATGCGGCGCGCGGCCGCCAGATCCTTGGAACAGGTGAAGCAATGCGCAAAGAGTGCGTAAGCGCGCAATTTCCCGTTGGGCAGATCGAGGCGGGCGGCCAGGGTGGCCCCGGAATGGCCGGCAAATTGGTGCCTTTGCGTGTTGAAAGACATGGTAACGCTCCTTGGCTCCGCGGAAAGGAGCATTCTACACCTGCAACGGCGACGGACTACCTAGCTGTTGTCCAATCGCGATTTGAGGAGTGAGGTCGACGCGGCGGCATCGCCGATGGTCTCCTCGGTTATGTGCCTCTGCTCGTCGTGCGCAAAATGGATCCCCGAGCGAACGCGGCGCTCAAGGGCGAAAGCGGCATCCGGCCGGGCGGTTCTGAGAAAATGCTGGCAATGACCGAGGTCATTGCCAGCGAAGTACTTGCCGGGGGAGTGGCCCAACAAGTTGGGGAACGCCTGATGGATGTGCGCCCAGGTCAACCGCTGACGGCGTTTAGCAGATCGTATCGTGAAACCACGCCAACCGGCCGTTTGCCATCGGAGACGGTGATAACTCCATCGTGTTCTTTCGCGACCTGCAGGAGTTTCGACAATTTGTCTGACGCGAGCACTGAGGGGCTGGAAGGGGCCGGGGTCTGTCCGGCGGCAAGGGGTTGCATCACCTTCCCGGCGGAAACCAGCTCCAGTCGGGAAATTCCCTTCACGAAATCGGCGACGTAATCGTCGACGGGCTCCGTCACGATTTGTTCGGCAGTTCCCACCTGCACGAACCGGCCGTCCTTCATGATGGCGATATGCGTTCCCAATCGGATCGCTTCGTCCAGGTCATGCGTGATGAAGACGGTTGTCTTCTTGAGTACCTTCGAGAGGTCCAGAAATTGCTCCTGAAGCTGCCGCCTGATGAGCGGATCGAGCGCCGAGAATGGCTCGTCCATCAGCAGGATCTCGGGATCGGCAGCCATCGCGCGGGCGAGCCCCACCCGCTGTTTCATGCCGCCGGAAAGCTCATCAGGGTAACGGTCGCCCCAGCCGTCGAGGCTGACTAGGCGCAGCTTTTCAAGCGCGACATCATGGCGGTCAGCCCTGCTCATGCCGCGCAGTTCCAGGCTCAGAGCGACGTTGTCGATGACGGTCCGGTGGGGCAGCAGAGCCATGTTCTGGAACACCATGCCCACGCTTTGCGAGCGCAACTGCCGCAGTTGCGGCCCCTCAAGGGCGTTGACATCCTGGTTGGCGACGCGGATCACGCCCGCCGTCGGTTCGACAAGCCGGTTGATGTGGCGGACAAGCGTGGACTTTCCGGACCCGGAGAGCCCCATGATACAGAAGATCTCACCCTGTCTGACGGTGAAGGACACGTCCGCGACGCCAACGACGCAGCGATATTGCTCCAGGATTTCCTTCTTGCTCAAACCACGCTCGATGACCGCCGAATGGGCTTCTTTCGAGTTCTCGCCGAAAATCTTCCAGACGTTCCTGCATTCGATGACCGCGTCAGTCACGCTGGACTCCTCAGTTCTTGATGGCCGACGACGGCAATTGTTGAGCTTGATCCGTCCGGGACGTTTTGGCTACGGAGCGCACCAGCCCGATGGGGCCCTTGCTGAGCCATTCGCCTTTCTTCCGCGGCTTGGCGAGCGCCTGCGTCAGGCGGTCCAGCACGATCGCGAGAGCGACGATGCCTACGCCGCCGACGGTTGCGATGCCGATGTCGAGCCGGCCAATACCGCGGAGCACCATCTGCCCAAGTCCGCCGACAGCGATCATTGAAGCGATCACCACCATCGACAGCGACATCATAAGGGTCTGGTTGACGCCGGCCATGATCGTCGGCATCGCCAGGGGCAGCTGTGCCTTCCACAGAAGTTGCGACTCCGTGGCGCCGAAGGCGCGCATCGCTTCGACTACGTCGCCGGGAACCTGCTTCATTCCGAGGTATGTCAAGCGGATCACAGGCGCGACGGCGAATATGACGGTAACGATTACGCCGGGCACGTTGCCGATGCCGAAGAGCATCACCACCGGGACCAGGTAAACGAAAGCCGGAATGGTCTGCATACCGTCAAGGAGTGGCCGCAGGATTGCGTAAAGGGTTTCCGACCGCGAGGCCCATATGCCGAGCGGAATGCCCAAAGCGAGCGAGAAAATCAGCGAGGTCAGGACGATGGCCAGGGTGAGCATCGTTTCCGGCCACACGCCGATAAAACCCACAAAGAGCAAAATAGCGACAAGTCCGAGCGCGAGCCTGATTCCGGCTATCTGCCAGGCGACGAGTGCGACGACCAGCACCACGACCATCGGGGGCACAGCCCCCAAGGCTGCGGTAAAGGACAGCAACATTGAATCGACCGGCGCCTTCACGGCTTGGAAGAACGGCCGGTAGTTGTCTACGGCCCACCGCAAGCCAGCGGTCATCCATTCGGCAAGCGGAAGCTTTCCGCATGCGAACGGATCGAGAAATCCGCATTCTGCCATTTGTTCCCTCTTTCGTTAGGTTTTTCTGATTTTTATCACAGCGAGACGTTGTTACCCGGCGCAAAAAAGTAGCGTCACAGGTGACTTAATTTCGGCTGCCATCGCGCGGCCGAAGCGCCATCCGGTCGGATCATCGAGGAAGATGCATGGCCCCATAATGGCCGAACTTGCCGAGGATGTGAGCGGTGGGAAGCGTGGCATCATCGCTGTGGCTTGCTTCCACGTCGGTGCGGCCGTCGCTCCGGACAAGGTTCGAGCGACGCTGGACCGGTGGCCTGCCACCGAAGGCAATTATGACGAGGAAAATCCAGTCCGCATCGAGGGAGGACGCATCAAGGCACCGATCGGACCGGCTCGTGCGTCGAAGCGCGCCTCACCAATCATGTCGTCTGGCTGACGCCATTTGGTCGGGCGCGATCTTGCGTTCCTGCTCTGCCACTTCGCGCAGCCAATCCCGAAGAACACAAGCTGCAGCCGACAGTTCGCGGTTGTTGTTGGTCGTCAGATAGTAAGCGCCTGGTGCCGGGATCATCAGCTCCGTGAGCCTTACGAGCTTTCCCTCGTCGATGAGATGGCCGACCAGCCGCTCCCAGCCTACAGCGACGCCTTGGTCCGCCATGGCGGCCTGTAAGGCGACAGTGAATCTGCTGAATCTCCGGCCACTGCTCAGGGCATGGGGAATCCCGGCACGCAACAGCACCTCTTCCCATCCGGCCCAATCCGGATCGCCCCAAGCCACATGCAGATGGGGCAATTCCGCCAGCTCTGCTGCGGTCACGCCCTGGTGTTCTGCCGCAAATCCCGGCCCGCAGACAGGGTAAATCACGTCGTCGAACAGCAGCTCGGCCGTCTCGTCTAGCCATGCACCGAAACCGTAGCGTATCCGCAACTCGACCTCGGATCGCCGATAATCCTTGGCATTGTCGGAAATCAGATGATCGACCGCGATGTCCGGGTATCGCCGCCAGAAATCCGGCATTCTCGGGATCAGCCACATTGTCGCGAAGGCGTCGGTGCAGGCGATCGTTACATTGCGGACCTGGTCGCCGCGCTTGATGGCGCGCACCACGTCCGATGCCTTGGAAAAACCGCTCGCCAAGACACTGTACAGCTCTTCCCCTGCGGGGGTGAGCGCGACGCCCTTTGCGTTCCGCACAAACAGCGGCACGCCAACCTCTTCTTCGATCGCCTTTATTTGTCTGCTGACCGCGCCAGGCGTCACGTTCAACTCGCTTGCTGCCAATTTGAAGCTTAGATGGCGCGCAGACGCCTCGAAAACGGCAAGTGTAGTGAGTGACGGAAGGTCGTAGAACCTACGAACCATTTGGCCCAACTCCCGGATCGGTAGGAACGCCGCACGCTAGCATAATAGTCAACTGCCGCGTGAGACTTTTGCATTTGGTTATTCCAGACGGCTCGGTCATTAGTCTAGTCCGTGCGCGACGTCGACCTTCCGCACACGAGAAACACTGCAGGGAGAACAGGCGCTATGAACGTGCAAGCCAACACGGCAAGAAGGGGCGGCCGAGACGCCCGTCGTGTGCTCCGGACCACTCCGAAATTCCAGATGTTTCCGACGCTCAGGCGTGGCCTCCCCGACACGGCGCCCATGAACGAGGAGCAGATCGAGCGCATTCACACCGCCTCGATGGACATCCTGGAGGAAGTGGGTGTTGTGTTCCGCGACCCGATCGCGCTGGAGGACTGGAAGCGCGCCGGCGCGGACGTCCGGGGTGAGCGCGTCCATCTCGACCGGGCGCTCGTCATGGACCTCATCAAGACGATCCCGCCCGAAATCAAATATTATGCCCGCAACCCCGAGAACAACGTCGAACTCGGAGGCAAGAAGTCGATCTTCGTGCCAATGACGGGCGCGCCCTATATGCGCGACCTCGACGACGTCCGCCGCGGCCCGACGATCGCCGACCTCGGCACCTTCCACAAACTGGCCCACATGATGCCGGCGCTGCATTCGTCAGCGCATCACATCGTCGAGCCGATGGACATCGTGGTGGCCCACCGCCATCTCCACATCACCTATTCATCGATGAAGTACTCGGACAAGATGTTCATGGGGATGACCACGTCGCCCAAGAACGCCGAGGACGTGCTCGACATGTGCGCCATCCTGTTCGGCGCGGAGTTCCTCGAAACGCATGCCGTCGCTACCGGCAACTGCAACGGCAACTCCCCACTGGTTTGGGACCAGACCATGCTGGGCGCCATGCGGGCGTTCAATCGGCGAAACCAGCCGGTTCTCTGCTCTCCGTTCGTCCTGGGCGGCGCAAACACCCCCGCGTCCACCGCCGCTGCCGTCGCGCAGCTCAACGCCGAAGCCCTTTCTGCGCTTGCATATACCCAAGTCGTGCGCCGCGGATGCCCGGCGATCTATGGCCACTACTTGTCGACCGTTTCGATGCAGTCGGGTGCGCCGATGGCCGGAACGCCAGAGATATCACTGATGAACTTCATGATCGGCCAGATGGCCCGACATTACAACGTTCCCTGGCGAACGTCGAACCTGCTTGGCGGCGCGAAAACATTCGACGCACAGTCGGGATATGAAAGTGCCATGACGATGATGGCCGTCCTGATGTCCGGAGCGAATTACATCTGGCATTCGGCCGGCTGGAACGAGGCCGGAATGCACTGCTCCATCGCAAAATTCATGGTGGACTCCGAAGTCTGCGCGATGGGTTACCGCATGGCCGAAGGCATCAAGTGGGATGACTTCGACGAGGCGCTCGCCGCGGTTCGTGATGTCGGCCCCGGCGGCCACTACCTCGGTCATCCACACACCCAGGCGAACTTCGAGAAGGCGTTTTTCATCCCGAAGCTTTTCGACAACAACTCGATCGAACAGTGGATCGCCGACGGCTCCAAGGACATAAAGCAGCGCGCACTTGAGCAGGCCCGCTATCTGCTGTCGGAATACCAGGAACCCAAGCTCGATCAAGCTGTCGACGAAGAGCTGCGCGCCTACATCGACCGTCGAAGCCGCGAAATCCCCGCTGTCGACGCGCTGAATGAGGATCACTGATGCGTCGGCGAACCTTGCCGCGCCGTGATTCGTGAGGAGCGAAATGACATATGAGGAATGGAAGGACGGAGTGGTCGCTCGCTCGGCGGACCGAGCGACCATTCCCGGTGAAAGCACGTCGATCGCGTGTGATGAAACAGCCGCGATCGCGATACTTCTGTTCCCCGGCTTCTCGCTCTTGAGCCTTTCGTCCTTTCTCGCACCGTTCGAGAAGGCGAACGCCATTCTTGGCAGACAGAGGTTCCGATGGACCTTCGCCAGCAGGTCGGGCATTTCCGAGACCTGCAGCCTTGGGCTGGCAATGCCCGCCCCCCTTTGTTTTTCGGAGGTCATGCCGAAGATACCGCTCGCCGATAGCACGAAGATGGTGGTCATGGTGGCTGACGGCATCATCGAGCCCGGTGCGCCGAAGGAATTGGCGGGATCTGTACGTCTTTGCATCCGGCAGAACATTCCGGTCGTCGCCATTGGCACGGCATCGTGGCTTCTCGCCGAAATGGGTGCGCTCAAGAATACCGAGTGCACAATCCACTGGGAGAGGATGGCCGCCTTTTCGGAGACGTTTAGCGGGCCGCGGGTGACTGACGCCATCTACACTGGTGACGGCGGCATTTGGAGCTGTGCCGGCGAAACCTCGGCATTCGATCTCGCGATAGCCCTTCTCGAGCGGGCCCTCGGTCCACACCTGACAACGGAAATCTGCAAGCGCAATGTTGCGGAAGGAGCCAGGGACAGGACGCATCGTCAGACCGGCTGGTTCCCGTGGAACGCATATTGCGCGAACGACAAACTGCCCGAGGCGATCAAGTTGATGGAGAGACATCTCGAGGAACCGCTTTCACTCGAGCAAATCGCCGAGACATTAAGAATCTCCCGGCGACAATTGGAACGCCTTTTCGATACCTACCTGGCTACCTCTCCTTACAAGTATTACGTCAAGCTAAGGCTGGACCGCGGCAGGCAACTCGTGGAGTCGACGAATAAACCCATCGTCGAAGTCGCGGTGGCCTGCGGTTTTGTCTCTGCCACTCACTTCACAAAATGCTACCGCCTTCAATTCGGGTGCAGCCCCACCCAGACGAGGTTCTCACGGTTGAGAAGAATGTGGTCACCGAGGAAAGCGCGGCTCGCTGAGCGCGGCTGAACACGCGCGAACCGCGGTGGGGTCGTCCGCGGAAAGTCGCTTCGAATGCCATGAGAAGGCTTGTTCAGAGGCAGCCTTGCGACGTGCGCGCGAGGCTGCTGCTTTGCGTGCTTCCGGCCCAACATCTCAATTGAATCAGTGCATTAAAGTCACCTGAGGGTCTACTTTTTTGCGGCGTGGCGCTCGGAAAACATATGTTACCAATTTCAACATTCCTCGGGAGGGAAAGCCTGACGCAGAGCGTGGAGACGCTGAGCGCCGAGCGGTTTCGGGGTTGAGGCCTATCAAAAAAGGGAACTGACATCATGAAGATCAAGACTACCGCTGCTTTGATCGCATCATTGCTGGCGACGACGGGCGCTGCGTCCGCAGCCGATCAAGTGAACGCCGCTTGGTCCGGCATCACGGAGGAACTCTTTCAGACCTTTATCGTGTCCGAGGGATTGAAGGAACTCGGTTACGACGTGGCCGAGCCGACCCAGACTCAGGTTCAACTCGCCCACATCGCGGTGGGCAACGGTGACCTCACCTTCTATGCCGCACACTGGGAGCCGCTTCACGAAGCTTTCTGGAAGGAGGCCGGCGGCGACGAGCAACTGGTGCGTCTTGGCAAGCTCTCCTCAAACAGTCTGCAGGGCTACCTGATCGACAAAAAGACGGCGGAGAGCTCGAGCATCAAGTTTATTGAGGATTTGAAAGATCCGGAAAAGGCAAAGCTGTTCGACACCAACGGCAACGGCAAAGCCGACCTGTACGGATGCGAGCCGGGATGGGGTTGCGAGCGCGTGATCGAACACCAACTCGATGCCTACGGACTGAGAGACACGGTGGAGCACCAGCAAGGCGGCTACTTTACAATTATTCCGGACGCTATCGAGAGAATCAAGGAAGGAAAGCCGACCCTCTACTACACCTGGACGCCGCTGTGGGTTTCAGCTGTTCTCAAGCCGGGTGAGAACGTTGTCTGGCTGAACGTGAAGGAGACGTCGCTCCCAGACGACCAGAGCGGCAACACGTCGGTCGAGGGACTCGGCAATCTCGGCTTCCCGGTAAACGACCAGATGGTGATCGCCAATGCCGTGTTTGTGAAGAACAATCCAAAGGCGAAGAAGCTCTTCGAGCTCCTGCAGATACCGATCGAGGACATCAACGCGGAAAACCAGCTCGTCAATGAAGGCGAGAAGTCGATGGAGCAGATCGAGAAGCACGCGACGGACTGGATTGCCGGGCACAAAGAGCAGTGGGACAAGTGGATCGCCGAAGCCAAGGCCGCAGAATAGGACAGGCATGGCGCTGCGTCCCGCTACTGCATGTCTCCTTAAATCAACCTCGATTTAAGTCGCTGTAGTGGGCCGCAGCGCCAACGCGAATACACACGCTCGGCCCGCATGAAATCATCCGGTTTCTCAAGCAAGCTCCTCGATGGTGATGCCGCCTTGAAGATGCTGCTCCATGCTTATCAGAGCGGCTGACATGGTCGCGGAACGGCTGTCGCGTCTGGATGTCGAACTGCGAACGCGCCATTGCGATCTGCAATACTTCAAGCGCATTGCGCTCGGCGTCACCCGGGCTTCGCGAGTCCCTGCATTCGAACTGCTTCCGGAACTCTTTCCGATATTCGAGCCAGCGGGCTTGTAGAACCGAAGGACGATCACGACACTCGAATGCATGCCATTCAGGTCGCTTATCTACCGGACCATGGTCGCTTTTTGATCGGCGACGGTAGAGCGATCATTCTACCTTCCTTCCTATGACAACGAGAAAAGAAAAAATCGCGAGCGACCTCGACCGCCAGTTTGCCGAGCTGGGTTTTGCCGAGCAGGGGGTGGAAGCGCTGCGGGCCGGGGCGGATGTCTCGCTTCGAACGCTCTACAAGTATTTTCCGAGCCGTGAGGCGATGGTGGTGGGAGCGTTGGAATACCGCGACAGAACCTATTTCGACTGGCTCGCAGGCGGTCCGGACAGCGGTGTCGAGCACGTCCTTCATCCAATCGTCCGGCTCGGTGACTGGTTGCGTGAAGTAGCGAACACCGGCTGTCTCTTCTTGAATGCTTTGGCAGATCATCCAGACAGCGCCGCCATTCGCGAGGTCGTCATCGATCATAAGGCGCGGCTCGCCGATGAATTTCGCAGACGCCTTCGAACCATTGCTCCTGACAAGGATATCGAGCGGCTCGCCGAAACGCTTTTCCTTCTTCACGAAGGCATGACGCAGACCGCCCGCTTGCATGGACGGGAGCGGGCAACGGCTGCGGCGCTTCGAGCTGCGAGAGCGGCATTGGCGGCTGAAGGTATCGCCTGAACTCTTGTCCACGATTCCAAACGCCTTGGGAGGCAAACTTGAAGATCAAGGAAATCCATATCTATAGCCATGACCTGCCCGTGAAGGACGGTCCCTACACGATGGCGAATGCCGAGGTCTGGTCATTGAGGACGACGTTGGTTCGTCTGGTAGGCGAGGATGGAACGGAAGGCTGGGGTGAAACCTGCCCCGTCGGCCCCACCTATGCCGAAGCCCATGCCGGAGGTGCGGTCGCCGCCTTGACCGAAATGGCTCCGGGACTGGTGGGAACGGAAGTCTGGCCCCTCTCACTCCAGCGCCGGATGAATGGCCTGCTGAATGGGCACAACTATGCCAAGGCGGCTATCGACATCGCCGCTCACGACCTGATCGGCAAAAAGCTTGGTCTGAGCGTTGCCCAGTTGCTGGGCGGGGCGGCAGTCGGAAAGGTGCCGTCATACTATGCGACGAGCGTCGGTACCCCCGATGATATTGCCCGCATCGCCCGCGGAAAGATGGAGGAAGGTTATCCGCGTCTGCAGGTCAAGGTAGGCGGCCGCCCCGTCGAGGTCGACATCGCGGCAATCCGCAAGGTCTGGGAGGTGATCAAGGGGTCGGGGATGCGGCTGGCGGTGGATGCCAATCGCGGATGGACAACGCGTGACGCGCTTCGCGTCAGTCGTGAATGCCCGGACATTCCGTTCATCATGGAGCAGCCCTGCAACACGATTGAAGACCTGCAAAAAATCCGCCCGCAGGTGCATCACGGCATCTACATGGACGAGAACGGTGTGGACCTGAATACGGTCGTCACTGCGGCGGGCACAGGCCTGGTCGACGGCTTTGGCATGAAGGTCACTCGCATCGGCGGCCTGCGCAACTTCGCAATTTTCCGCGACATCTGCGCCGCGCGCAATCTTCCCCATACCTGCGATGATGCATGGGGTGGCGATATTCTTGCTGCCGCCTGTGTGCAGGCGGGCGCCACCATCAGCCAAAAGCTTTGCGAGGGTGTGTGGATTGCAGCTCCGTACATCGAGGGCAACTACGACAGCAAAAACGGCATCCGGATCGAAGGCGGCCATATCGCCCTTCCCGAAGGCGCAGGTCTCGGCGTGACGCCAGATGCCGGCGTCTTCGGCGAACCGGTTGCCAGCTTCTGAACGAGGTTATCGATATGCGATTCTCCAACAAAAATGCCCTTGTGACCGGCGCAGCCGGCGGCATCGGCGCGGCAATCGTCCGGCAGCTTCGTGCCGAGGGAGCACGCGTGGCAGTCGCCGACCGCGATGTTTCCGGTATCGAGGCGGACGCGCAGCTGCCCGGCAACCTGCTCGAAACGGGCTATGCCGATGGCCTGCCACAGGCTGCCTTCGATGTGCTCGGCGGCCTCGACATCGTCGTCAACAATGCCGGCGTGATCACCCGCGGCAAGGTGACCGAAACCACGGACGCCGATTGGGACCTCTCGGTTGACGTCAATGTGCGGGCGCCATTCCGGATCAGCCGCGCGGCGATCCCGCTGCTGGCCGCGCGCGGCGGCGGGGCGATCGTCAACACCGCTTCCTGCTGGGGGCTGCGCCCCGGTCCGAACCATGCGGTCTATTGCATGACAAAGGCGGCCATTGCCTCGCTCACCCAGTGCATGGGCATGGACCACGCCCACCAGAACATCCGCATCAATGCGGTATGCCCAAACGAGGTCAACACGCCGATGCTGCGCACCGGCTTCATCAAGCGCGGCTTCGATCCGGACACGGCGGTCGCCGAGCTTGGCAAGACCGTGCCGCTTGGCCGCATCGCCGAGCCGGAGGATATCGCCGATGTCGTGCTCTTCCTCGCCTCCGACGCTGCCCGCTACATGTGCGGCGCGCTGGTCGAGGTGAACGGCGGAAAGGCGGTGGGCTGATGCGCTTCGAAGGAAAGGTTGCGCTGGTCACCGGTGGCCGTTCCGGCATCGGCCAGGCGATTGCCCGGAGATTGCGGGATGAGGGTGCGCGGGTCTTTACCGCCCAGCGTGGCGAAGATCGGGAGTTCGAGCGTTTTCCGGTCGATTTTGCCGATCCCGCATCGGCGGGCAGCGCGGTCGAAGGCGTGGTCACAGCCGCTGGGCGGCTCGATGTGCTCGTCAACAATGCGGGCATGATGCAGGAGTCGCTCGCCGAAGACATGCCGCTCGCGGATTGGGAGCGGAACATCGCCGTCAATCTCACCACGCCCTTCATGCTGATCAAGGCCGCCCTGCCGCATCTGAGAGTGTCAAAGGGTGCCATCGTCAATATCGGCTCGATCGAGGGGCTGGGATCGAACCCGAAGCATGCGGCCTATTGTGCGTCCAAGGCCGGCCTTCACGGCCTGACGCGGGCAATCGCGATTGACCACGGAGGCGAGGGCATTCGCTGCAACGCCGTCGCGCCGGGGTGGATCGATACGGAACTCAACATGGATTTCATCGAGAGCATGCCGGATCCACAAGCCTTTCGCCGCGAGATTGGTCGCATCCATCCGGTTGCGCGGACAGGCACGCCGGAAGAGGTGGCAGCCCTGGTCGCCTGGCTGGCATCGCCGGAAGCCGGTTTTGTCACCGGTCAGGTCTGGACGATCGATGGTGGGCGCATGGCAAAGCTCAGCCTGCCTTGAGCGGTTTGTCCGGCGGGGGCTAAGGGGCTAGCCTCGCAGTCTTTGCCGGGTCAGGTCAGCGGCGTCACGGAATGGCATATAGACGCCCTGGAGCCGGACCTTCCGAGCCATTCCAGCGCGTTCAAGAACTCGAACGTCTACAACGCCGAGCCTTCGCCACGGCGGATCATGACCCGCTGATCATTGGGCTCAATCTCCGAGACAACGGGCTCCTGGCCCTAATGCGTCTCGCGTTCCAGCGTATTCACGCGGCGCGCTTTATTTCGGCAAGCGCCAACAGCATTCGCAATGCTGGCTGGCGCTTGCCGGATGCATTCACCTTCGGCGCGCTCTCGAGGACATCAACCCTGCGTCGGTCGCCAGTCGGCCGATGGAATGACGTTGATCATCCACGGGACGCCGAACCTGTCGATCAGCGAACCGAAGCCAGGCGACCAGAAGGTCTCGCCAAAAGGCATCACAGGCTTGCCTCCTTCGGACAGCTGATCGAACCAGCGTTGGGCCTCGGCTTTGTCCTGCGTGTGCAGAGTGACATCGAAACCGTTCTTGGGCTTGTCGATGTTCCGAGCCCATTCGACGTCCATGTCGGCGCCCATCAGCGCCTGGTCGCCGACCTCCAGCCAGCAGTGCATCAGCCAATCCTTGTATTTGGGGTCGTTGATCGGCATGTCGGGCGGGGACTCACCGTAGGAGTGGGCGGCGGTGATCTTGCCGCCCAGAACCTTGGCGTAGAACTCGAACGCCTCGCGGCACTGCCCTTGGAAACTCAGGCTGGTGACGATCTTCATGATTGCGTCCTTCTCGTCGTAGTCATTCGAATTCGCGATGGAAACGGCAGGTGTGGGCAATCTCAGGGCATCTGTCGGCACTTGCGACTGCATAGCCGTCGTGAGGCGAGTCCTCCCGTAGCCGTTTTCATCCTTGACGATCTAACGTTGATATCAACGTAAATGATCTCGGGTGTCAACCTGAAGGATGCGATTTTCAACAGACAGAAACTGCCGCCGGTCTTCTGCGAGGTCGGCCTCGGCTCGGCAATCTGGAGCGGCGCTTGTCCGCGAGCTCGATTTTGGTGGGGTGTTCATCAACGGCGTGGTCGTGTGCAAGGCGTCGGCTTGTTCGCACCTCGTCAGGCAAGCGGCGCCAGCGCTCGTGTCACGTCACGCAAGGCTCCGGACAAATTGCAACGGCCCCGCCTCGGTGGAGGCGGGGCCGTAAGCTCGATCAAATCAGGCTTGGATTAGATGGCCTGGTATGCCGCGATGATCGCTTCCACCTGCGAGCCGTCCAGTGCATCCACCTGGGTCGTGGTGACCGCCAGCAACTGATCGCTGGAGAGGCTCATGATGTCGTCCGTGGACAGGCCGGCCAGTGCACTCGTGCTGATCGCAGCGATGTCAGCGGTCGAGAAGGTCGCGATGTCATCGGTCGACAGGGCCGCGATGTCGGCCGAGTCCAGCGCCGCGACCTGCGCCGAGGTCAGCGCCTCGACCTGATCGGTGCTCATCGCGTCGATCTGGTCGGAACTCAGGGCGCCGATGACTTTGGTGCTCAGGGCTGCGACCTGGTCGGTGGTGAGTGCCGCGACATTGTCCGTCGAGAGCGCCGCCAGTTGCGTCGAGGTGAGCGCCCCGATCTGGGCCGAGGTGAGCGCTGCGACCTGATCCGAGGTGAGCGCCCCGATCTGCGCGGTGGAGAGTGCTGCGACCTGGGTGGTCTTCAGCGCCGCAGCCTGGTCGGTCGAAAGCGCCGCCAGGTTGTCGGTGGAAAGACCCGTCAGCGCAGTGACCGTAATTGCGGCGATGTCGGCAGTCGAGAAGGTCCCGATATCTTCGGATGCGAAGGCAGCGAGCTGCGCCGAGCCGAGCGCGGCCACTTGTGCAGTGGTCAGCGCCTCAGCCTGAGCGGAGCTCATGGCGTCGATCTGGATCGAAGTGAGAGCTGCGACCGTCTTCGAGTTCAGCGCCGCGACCTGGTCTGTGGAGAGCGCCGCGATGTTATCGGTGGAAAGCACCGCAATCTGCGTGGAGCTCAGGGTTCCGACCTGGGACGTGGTGAGCGCCACGACCTGGTCCGACGTCAGGGCGGCGATCTGGGCGGTCTTCAGCACTGCGATCTGGCCGGTCTTCAGTGCTGCCGCCTGGTCGGTCGACAGTGCCGCGACATTGTCGGTTGTCAAACCGGACAGGGCAGTCGCGGTGATCGCAGCAATCTCGGCCGTCGAGAACGTCGCGATGTCCTCGGAGGCCAGAGCCGCAATGTCGGCCGAGTCGAGCGCCGCGATTTGGGCGGAGGTCAGAGCCTCGGCCTGATCGGACGTCAGCGCCCCGATCTGGGCCGAGCTCAGGGCTGCGACCGTCTTCGAGTTCAGCGCTGCCACCTGATCGGTGGAGAGCGCTGCGACATTGTCGGTGGAGAGCGCCGAAATCTGCGTCGAAGTCAGGGCTGCCACCTGCGACGAGGTGAGCGCCACGACATGGTCCGACGTCAGCGCGGCGATCTGGGCGGTCTTCAGCGCCACGACCTGGGTCGTCTTCAGCGCTGCGGCCTGATCGGTGGAGAGAGCCGCGACATTGTCGGTGCTAAGACCGGCCAGCGCCGTGACGGTGATCGCCGCAATGTCGGCGGTCGAGAAGCCGGCGAGATCCTCCGAGGCCAGAGCCGCAAGCTGCGTCGAGGTGAGCGCCGCCACCTGGGCTGTGGTCAGGGCCTCGGCCTGATCGGAAGTCAGTGCTTCGATCTGCACCGAAGTGAGCGCTGCGACGCTCTTCGAGTTGAGCGCTGCGACCTGGTCGGTCGAGAGCGCGGCGACATTGTCGGTCGACAGCGCCTTCACCTGCGTCGAGGTCAGGGCTCCGACCTGCGACGAGGTGAGCGCCACGACCTGATCCGAGGTAAGCGCCCCGATCTGCGCGGTGGAGAGTGCCGCGACCTGGCTGGTCTTCAGGGCGGCAGCCTGGTCGGTCGAAAGGGCCGCCAGATTGTCGGTGGAGAGGCCCGTCAGCGCGGTGACCGAGATTGCCGCGATATCGGCGGTCGAGAAGGTCCCGAGATCCTCGGAGGCGAAGGCGGCGAGCTGCGCCGAGCCGAGCGCGGCCACCTGTGCCGTGGTCAGAGCCTCAGCCTGATCGGAGCTGAGCGCGTCGATCTGGGTCGAGGTGAGAGCTGCGACCGTCTTCGAGTTGAGTGCCGCAACCTGATCGGTGGAAAGCGCCGCGACGTTGTCGGTCGAGAGCCCCGAAACCTGCGTCGAGCTCAAGGCTCCGACCTGGGACGTGGTCAGCGCCACGATCTGGTCCGAGGTGAGGGCGGCGATCTGGGCGGTTTTCAGCGCCGCGATCTGGGTGGTCTTCAAGGCAGCGGCCTGATCCGTGGACAGTGCCGCGACATTGTCGGTCGAGAGGCCTGCAAGCGCCGCGACGGTGATGGCCGCAATGTCTGTCGTCGAGAAGGTCGCGATATCTTCCGAGGCCAGGGCGCCAAGCTGGGCCATGGTCAAGGCGCCGACCTGCGCCGAGGTCAGCGCTTCGAGCTGATCGGAGCTCATCGCATCGATCTGCACCGTCGACAGGGACGCTAGCGTCTTGGTGTTGAGCGCCGCGACCTGATCGGTGGTGAGTGCCGAGAGGCTGTCTGTGGTGATCGCAGACGCTTGCGTCGAGGTCAGCGCACCGATCTGAGTGGTGCTCAGGGCGGCGATCTGATCCGAGGTGAGGGCGGCGATCTGGGTGCTCTTCAGCGCTGCGACCTGGGTCGTCTTCAGTGCTGCCGCCTGATCGGTCGAGAGTGCCGCGACATTGTCGGTGGAGAGGCCGGCGAGCGCTGTGACCGAGATTGCGGCAATGTCGGCGGTCGAGAAGGCTGCGATATCTTCCGAAGCCAGGGCAGAGAGCTGTGTCGAGCTGAGCGCGCCGACAAGAACCGAGGTCAGCGCCTCGACCTGAGTGGAGCTGAGCGCGCCGATCTGTGCCGTGCTCAGGGCCGCGACAGTCTTCGAGTTCAGCGCCGCCACCTGGTCGGTGGAGAGTGCCGCGATATTGTCGGTGCTGATTGCGGACACCTGTGACGAGGTCAGCGCTGCGACCTGGGAGGAACTCAGCGCCACGATCTGGTCCGAGGTGAGCGCGGCGATCTGGGCGGTCTTCAGCGCGGCAACCTGGGTGGTCTTCAGCGCTGCGGCCTGATCGGTGGAGAGCGCCGCGACATTGTCGGTGGAAAGACCGGTCAGGGCCGTGACGGTGATTGCCGCAATGTCGGCGGTCGAGAAGCCGGCGATGTCCTCCGAGGCAAAGGCGGCGATCTGCGTCGAGCCGAGCGATGCGACTTGCGCCGTGGTCAGAGCTTCTGCTTGATCCGAAGTCAGGGCCTCGACCTGCGTGGAGCTGAGCGCCGCTACCGTCTTCGAGTTCAAGGCGGCGACCTGATCGGTGGAGAGGGCGGCAACATTGTCGGTGGAGAGCGCCTTAACCTGCGTCGAGGTCAGGGCGCCGACCTGCGACGAGGTGAGCGCCACGACCTGGTCCGAGGTGAGGGCGGCAATCTGCGTGGACTTCAGTGCCGCGACCTGGCTGGTCTTCAGCGCTGCGGCCTGGTCGGTGGAGAGAGCGGCGACATTGTCGGTGCTAAGCCCGGCCAGCGCCGTGACGGTGATCGCCGCAATGTCGGCGGTCGAGAAGGCAGCGATATCCTCCGAGGCGAAAGCCGCAATCTGCGTCGAGGTGAGCGCGGCCACCTGGGCCGTGGTCAGAGCCTCGGCCTGGTCGGAGGTGAGCGCGCCGATCTGTGCCGAGCTCAGAGCTGCAACGGTCTTCGAATTCAGCGACGCGACTTGATCGGTGGAGAGGGCGGCGACATTGTCGGTGGAGAGCGCCGAAATCTGCGTGGAGCTCAGGGCGCCGACCTGGGACGAGGTGAGGGCCACCACCTGATCGGAGGTGAGGGCAGCGATCTGCGCCGTCTTCAGCGCGGCAATCTGCGAGGTCTTCAGCGCTGCGGCCTGGTCGGTCGACAGTGCGGCGACATTATCCGTAGAGAGACCCGCCAGGGCGGTCGCGGTGATTGCCGCAATCTCCGAGGTCGAGAACGTTCCGATATCCTCGGAAGCCAGCGCGGCAATATCGGCCGAATCCAATGCGGCGATCTGAACGGCGGACAGAGCGTCGACCTGATCGGAGGTCAGCGCGCCGATCTGTGCCGAGCTCAGGGCTGCGACGGTCTTGGAGTTGAGCGCTGCGACCTGATCGGTGGAGAGCGCTGCGACATTGTCGGTGGAGAGCGCCGAAATCTGCGTCGAAGTTAGAACGCCGACCTGCGACGAGGTGAGCGCCACGACCTGATCGGAGGTGAGGGCGGCGATCTGGGCGGTCTTCAGCGCCGCGACCTGGGTGGTCTTCAGCGCTGCGGCCTGGTCGGTGGAGAGCGCCGCGACATTGTCGGTGCCAAGCCCGGCCAGCGCCGTGACAGTGATCGCTGCAATGTCCGCGGTCGAGAAGGAGGCGATATCCTCCGAGGCCAGGGCCGCAAGCTGCGTCGAGGTGAGCGCCGCCACCTGGGCAGTGGTCAGGGCCTCGGCCTGATCGGAAGTCAGCGCTTCGATCTGTGCCGAAGTCAGCGCCGCGACGGTCTTCGAGTTGAGCGCTGGGACCTGGTCGGTGGAGAGGGCGGCGATGTTGTGAGTTGAGAGTGCCTTTACCTGTGTCGAGCTCAGGACGGCGACCTGCGAAGTGCTGAGCGCGCCGATCTGGTCCGACGTGAGGGCGGCGATCTGGGTCGTCTTCAGCGCTGCAACCTGGGTGGTCTTCAGGGCAGCGGCTTGGTCGGTCGACAGTGCCGCGAGATTGTCGGTCGAGAGACCCGCGAGTGCCGTGGCGGAAATCGCTGCGACCTCGGCGGTCGAGAAGGCCGTGATGTCTTCCGAGGCCAAAGCCGCAATCTGCGTCGAGGTGAGCGCGGCCACTTGCGACGTGGTCAGCGCCTCGGCCTGGTCGGACGTCAGGCCGCCTATCTGTGTCGAGCTGAGCGCCGCCACCTGCGACGTCGCCAGGCTTGCGATCTTGGCCGCATCAATGGCTGCCAGTTGGTCGAGGCTGATGCCGGCGACCGAGGTTGCGGCAATGGCGCTCAGTTGTGCGGTGGAGAAGATCGCGACATCTTCCGTATCGAGCGCCGCGATCTGGGTCGAGGAGAGCGCCTTGACCTGAGCAGTGGTCATAGCCGCGACGTCTTCCGTAGTCAGGGAGGCAACTGCGGAGGTCGAGAGATTTTTAATCTGGGTGACGCTCAGAGAAGAGATGATGGAAGTCATGGACGCGAGCCTTCAAAGTTAATCGCTTGTGGAACTAACCCGTTGGCGCCGACCGTGCGACAAGCGCTGGGAACCCTAGAGGGTCCAAGCGCGTGATGCGTGCGACCACATGCGACGCCCGTCCACCCCGGACGCGAAGACCAGCTTCGGCTGTCGAACCGTCCTGATGGGCGAAATATCGGGTTGAGGGACATGGCTCGCGTGAGCCCTAGCGTTCGGAAAGCTTCATGCAGACAGGACGATCGCGTCCTATTTCCTACGCCAATGAATGAAACCTTCCCTGGTCGAGATCGGTTTCGTCATCTTCGCCGCAGCCTCATCCGGCGGTTGCTGACTGCGGTACTCGGTTACTACGACTAGCTACGAAAGTTAAAGTTTTAGTTAACGGGCAGGTCAAACAAATGCCGCAATGCTCGACCGCACGCCCGCCGCAGACGCGACGATTCGGGAACAGGCGCACGTCCGGATGCGACGCTACACATCGAATCGGCCCTTCGCAATATTCAGGGGAACCTAAAATGCATGTCGGCCTTGAGGAATTGGTACCGAAACCGCGGGACGGCGCAAGCCCAAGGCAAGCTAGTCGGGTTAATGGCGTAAAACAGCATTCGAAGATGTTCTCAGAGTCGGCCGCCAACTCGCCTGTCAGTGGGATTTCCATGACCATCTACACTCATCTCGCCGCGGATCCTGCTTCGCCACTTGCCGGCTTTCTGGAAAGGGCGCGACAGCAGCGTCTCCCCCTGACGGAATTGTTCCAGTTTGCAGAAAGCTTCAATGCCGCCGGGCAGAGGGCGCAGGCTGCCGAACTCTACAAGTCCTGGATCGCCTACAACGATACCAATCCGCTGCTTCATCTCGTCTACTTCAACTACTCCGTCACGCTCCGGCAGCTGGGCGATCTGGCCGGCTCGATTCATGCGTTGCGCGCCTGTCTGAAGCTCGAACCGCGCTTCGGCCAGGGCCACATCAATCTCGGCCGCGCGCTCGAGGATGCCGGCCTGACGGGCCAGGCGATCCAACAATGGCAGGTCTATGCCGAGGCGACCTCCGAGATCACGCCCGAGCGAGCTGCGCATCGGCTGATGGTCCTCCAGCATATGGGCCGTGTGCTCGAGAATGCCGGCCTCATGGAGGAAGCGGAAAACACCCTCTGGAAGGCAATCGAGCTGAGGCCGGACAAGACCGAGGCCGGTCAGCATTGGACCTCGCTGCGGCAACGCCAATGCAAATGGCCGACATTGGTCCCGTCGGAGTATGTTTCGCATCGGCAACTGCTCGATGCGCTCTCGCCCTTGACCCTCGCCTGCTATGCCGACGATCCGGTCTTCCAGCTCGCCAAGGCCTATCGCTACTGCAAGTCGCTGGTCGGCCGCCCCGATCTTGCCGGCTTCCCGAGGCTTCAGCCTCGGCACAAATCCGGCACCGGGCAGAGATTGCGCGTCGGCTATGTGTCGTCGGACCTGCGCGATCACGCGGTCGGCTTCGCGCTCAGCGAAGTCTTCGAGACGCACGACAAGGACAGCGTCGAGATCTATGCCTATTACTGCGGCGAAGCACGGACGGGCGACGCGACGCAGACGCGGATGATGGCCGCCATCGACTGCTGGCGCGATATTTCCGCCGTCAGTGACAGCGACGCCGCAAAGCAGATCGTCGCCGACGAAATCGACATCCTCGTCGATGTCAACGGCTATACGAAACATGCCCGCACCAAAATCTTCGCCTATCGGCCGGCCCCGGTGATTGTCAGCTTCTGCGGCTATCCGGGTACGATGGGCAGCCCTTTCCACCAATATGTCATTGCCGACGAGCAGATCATCCCGCCGGAAAACGAGATCTACTATTCGGAAAAGGTGCTGAGGATCCCTTGCAACCAGCCCGTTGACCGGAAGCGGCAGATCGCGCCGCGGCCGAGCCGGGCCGAAGCGGGACTGCCCGAGGATGCCTTCATCTTCGCCTGCTTCAACGGAATGCAGAAGATCACCGCCGCTTGCTTCGACCGCTGGATGGCGATTCTTGCCGCGACCCCCGGCAGCTTCCTCTGGCTGCTCGGCGGCGGCGAGGATGTCGATCAGCGCCTCAAGCAGGCGGCCGAACAGCGCGGCGTGTCGTCCGAGCGCCTGATCTTCGCTTCGAAGGCTCCCAATCCCAAGCATCTGGCCCGCATCGGATTGGCCGATCTCTTCCTCGACACCTTCCCCTATGGAGCGCATTCCACCGCTGGCGACGCGCTGACCATGGGATTGCCGGTGCTGACATTCCCCGGCAACGGCTTCGCATCGCGGTTCTGCTCGAGCATCGTTGCCGCGGCCGGCGTGCCGGAGCTCATTTGCGACGGACCCGACGACTTCGTCCAGAAGGCGATCGCGTTTGCGCGGGACCGTCAGGGCCTCGCCGCGGTCCGGCAGGCGCTGGAGAGCCGGCGCGACGCCAGCGTATTGCGCGACATCCCGGCGCTGGTCCGGCGCCTCGAGGAACTGTTCTGGCAGATGCAGGGCGAGTGCGAACGCGGCGAAACGCCTGTGCCCGATCTCGGCAATCTCGATATCTACTACGAGGTCGGAGCGGAGATCATGAAGGAGAACGTGGAGTTCGTCGACAGTGCCGCCTATCGGCAGCGTTATGTCGAGAAACTGGCCGAGTGGCACGCCTTTGCGCCGATCCCGTTCGACTCCCGCCTGTGGACAGCGTCGGCGGCCGGCGCGCGCTGAGCGGCACTAATTCCAGACAGTGAGGATGATATGGCTCCGGTTATACTTGTCACATTCGCAGGCCGACAGAAAAGGATGGAAATCCTCACCCGGTACATCCATTCCGCTTTGGATGCCGGGATCATAGACGAGTGGCATGTCTGGGATTTCACCCGCTCGCAGCAGGATCATGAGTGGGTCACGCGCGAATTCGGGCCCGTCCGCTACATGGGCTCCGCCGCCCCGTACCAGTCCAACGGATCGGTAACGCCCAACCAGCCGCTGCGCCTCAGCGCGACGATCACCAACGACCTTCACATTGCCATCGTTCCGAATGGCGGTGGCGAAGACTATTTCGAACTGGTCGTCGGCGGCTGGAGCAATTCGCACTCGGTCCTGCGGAAACTGCCGCTGGACCAGCTCGGGAGTTTCGACCGCAACGACGTACCGGCGTTGTGGAGCAGGCCCACGCCGGGCATCCTGTCGCCAGGCACCGCCAACCAGATCGTCCTCAACGTCGATGCGGACGGCGTTCCGTCGCTCCATGTCAACAACGTCGCGATCGGCCGCTGGACCGAGCTCGATCTGTCGGCCGGCGCGTCCATACTGGTCAGAGGCGGATGGGGCGCAGATCTGGAGCTCGGCAACGTCCGCTCACGCATCCATCGTTTCGTCGGCAATCCGAACGAGCAGATGCCCTACTGGCAGGCCTATGACTACTACGCCAAGCGGCTGAAGACCTTTTCCGATTCGATATTCCTGAAGTGCGATGACGACATCGTCTACATGGATCTCGCAAAGCTCAGCGACTTCATCGAATTCCGGCGAACCAATCCGAAATATCTCGTCGTTTCCGCCAATGTGGTGAACAACGGCGTCTGCGCGCACTGGCAACAGGTAGCGGGCTCCATTCCGGCAGGGGTTGGCCACTTCGAACGGCCGCCGGGCGGGTTCGGAGGAAGCCTCTGGCAGAGCGCCGAACGGGCCAACGAGCTGCACGAGTATTTCCTGCAGACCAACAGCAAGCACCTGCCTTTGCCCAGCAAGGTGGTCGAATGGACCGAACGCCAATCGATCAACTTCATCGCCTGGCTCGGCAAGGACCTCGTGCACATGGCCCTGCCGAAGGGAGACGACGAGCGCGCGCTCACCGTCGACCTGCCGATGCTGCTCGAGCGGCCGACGGCGATCTATTCGGATTTCACCGTCAGCCATTTGAGCTTCGGCCCCCAGGAGCAGGGCCTGGCGCTCGATCGCCTGATCGATGCCTATGACGAGCTTATGCGCAGCGCGCTCGCCGCGTAACAATTCAATACGGGACTGGAGCATCTTCGAATGCGCGCAAGCGGAACAATCGGCATCGTTGGGGCGGGGTTGTCGGGTGCTGTCATCGGCCGGGAGCTGGCCGAGGCGGGCCACCAGGTCGAAATCTTCGATGCGCGCGACCATATCGCCGGGAACTGCCATACGGAGCGCGACGAAGACACCGGGGTGATGATCCATGTCTACGGTCCGCATATCTTCCACACCGACGACCGGGAAGTCTGGGATTATGTCAACAGTTTCCAGACCTTCATGCCCTACAAGAACCGCGTGAAGACGACCTCGGGGGACCAGGTCTATTCGCTGCCGGTCAATCTCCACACGATCAATCAGTTCTTCGGCAAGACCTTCAGGCCGGACGAGGCCCGCGCCTTCATCGAGGCCCAGGCGGACACCTCGATCGAGGACCCGAAAACCTTCGAAGAGCAAGCGCTTCGCTTCGTGGGCAAGGACCTCTACGAGGCCTTCTTCCAGGGGTATACGCAAAAGCAGTGGGGCTGCTCGCCGACCGACTTGCCGGCGTCCATCCTGAAACGCCTTCCGGTGCGTTTCAACTACGACGACAACTACTTCGCGCACAAATATCAGGGCATGCCGGAGAACGGCTACACTGAGATGGTCGGCCGCATTCTGGACCATCCCAACGTCAATGTGAGCCTGAAGACGCGTTTTGTCCGGGCGCAAAAGGACGATTTTGCGCATGTGTTCTACTCCGGCTCGCTCGACGGCTATCTGGATCACGAATTCGGCCCATTGGGCTACCGAACGCTCGACTTCGATCGTTTCGAGTATGACGGTGATTTCCAGGGCTGCGCGGTCATGAACTACGGCGATGTCTCCGTGCCCTATACACGCATCACCGAGCACAAGCATTTTTCGCCTTGGGAGCAGCATAGCGGCTCCGTCTGCTACCGCGAGTTCTCCCGTGAATGCGGCCTTGATGACATCCCCTATTATCCAATCCGCCTCGTCAAGGACAAGGAACAACTGGCCCAATATGTTGAGCGGGCAAGCCGCGAGACAGCGATCACCTTCGTCGGCCGGCTCGGCACCTATCGCTACCTCGACATGGACGTGACCATTCGCGAGGCCCTCGATACGGCGAGGCTCTACCTTGCCCGCAAGGCGGAAAATCATTCCATGCCGGTCTTCCTGCATTCGCCGATCTGATCGGCGATGGTCGGGCGATTGTTGTGCTGGCGGGACTGCCGACGCCTACTCCATGGGAAACGGGCGACCACCGGGTGCGATTGCGCGCACTCCAATCGGCGGAGCGCCGAATCTCATGGTGTCTATGCGTCGCCGCTCAAACCATTCCGGTGCAACGAAGGCGTGATCGCGCTGCAGGTCAGACAGACACAAGGTTGCTGACTATGATCGGGGCAACCTGAGCCCAATTGCAGCCATGAGATCGCCGCCCATGCCGTCAGCCGGACCTTTCCCTCCCACAGCCGTGTGTCGAACCTCCTGACGACTGCAATTGCGACGCTCATCCGAGCGGCAATGCCGACCGTTGCTGCAAGACCAGAGGCTGCGGCGGCGGCTCTTTCGGGGCGGTGTCGGCATATAGAGACTACCTAGGACCCAAGGGTTTTCACGCATGACGTCCATCGTTTCGTCCCTCAGCCCCACCCTGATCAAATCCTATTCGACGGCGGCGGTCGCCGCCTGGACGACGGAGGATGTGGCCTCGCTGACGACGAAGCAGATCAACGCTCTGTCTTCAGCGCAGATCGCCGCGCTGGACGCAGAGGATGTCGATGTTCTCAGTTCCCGGCAGCTGGGCGCCATCTCGCCAAGCGCCATCGTGGGTTTGACGCTTGAGCAGCTCGCCGTTCTCGATCAATCCGACATCGAAAGCTTCGGCACGAGCCAGGTCGCGGCCCTCACCACGACGCAGCTCGATGGCCTGTCGGCGGAGCAGGCGGAGGCTTTGAGCTCGACCCAGGTTGGAGCGCTGAGCGCGCTGCAGCTCTCGGTGCTGAGCGAGGAAGACCTGGCGACCTTCTCGACCGCGGACATGGCGGCCATCGGTGTCAAAGCGATAACGGGGCTTCCGACGGACGTCATCGCATCGCTTTCCACCGACCAGATTGCCGCCTTGAGCACGCGTGCGGTCGCCACCCTGACGACCGCGCAGATCGCCGCCCTCTCCACAGATCAGATCGCCGCCTTGACCACGGCCCAGGTCGGGGCTCTGAAGGCATCGCAGATCGACGCTTTGGACACCGACGATATTGCCGCGCTTTCCACCGATCAGATCGCCGCGCTGAGCGCCTCGGCAATCTCGGGGCTTTCCACCACCCAGATCGCCGTCCTGTCGACCGACCAGGTCGAGGCACTGACCGTCTCACAGGTGAAGGCACTGACCGCCCCGCAGCTCGGATCGCTGGAGACGGACGGCATAGCGACATTCTCGACCGCCGAAATCGCGGCTATCAACAAGGCCGTATGGGGCCTGACCACTAACGCCATCGCTGCGCTCTCCACCGCCCAGGTTGCCGCCTTGAACACGACCGCGGTCGCAAGCCTGACGACCGCCCAGGTGGCCGCCCTGTCGAGCGACCAGGCCGAGGCGATGTCCGCCTTGCAGGTGAAGGCGCTCAATTCGAGACAGCTTGCGGCGCTCGGAACGGACGGCTTCGCAACCTTCTCGACGGCCGAAATCGCGGCGATCTCCAACCTTGCCATCAAGGGCGTGGGCACGGAAGCGATCGCCGCCCTTTCGACCGCTCAGGTCGCGGCGCTCAGCACGAGTGCGATCTCGGGCCTGACGACCGCACAGAGCGACGCCTTGACCTCCGACCAGCTCGCGGTGCTGTCGGCGGCACAGCTGAGGACATTGAGCTCGGCGCAAGTCGCCGCCCTCGGCACGGACAACCTCGAGGCTCTGTCGACGGACCAGGTGGCGGCGCTCAGCACCAAGGGCGTCATGGGCCTGACGACCGATATGATCGCCGCCCTGACGACCGGCCAGCTCGAAGCGCTGTCGGTGACGCAGGTGAAGGCGCTGAACGCCAAGCAGATTGCGGCGCTCGGCGCGGAGGGGATTGCCACATTCTCGACCGGCGACATCGCGGCGATCAGCAACAAAGCCATTCTGGGTTTGGACGTCGATGTCATCGCGTCCCTCTCCACCGATCAGATTGCCGCCCTCAGCACGAGTTCGGTCGCCAGCCTGACGAGCACCCAGATCGCCGCGCTGTCGACCGACCAGGCGGAGGCTTTTTCCGTGTCCCAGGTGAAAGCGCTGAGCTCGGCGCAACTCGCCGCCCTTGGCGAGGACGGCATAGCCATGTTCTCGACCGCCGAAATCGCCGCGATCACCAACAAAGGCGTCTCTGGCGTCAGCGCGGACGCCATTGCAGCGCTTTCCACCGCTCAGATAGCGGCGCTCAGCACGACTGCGGTCGCCAGCCTGACGACGGCACAAATCGCCGCCCTGTCGGCCGACCAGGCCGCGGCCCTGTCCACAGCGCAGCTCAAAGCCCTGAGTTCGACGCAAATCGCCGCCTTGAGCACGGACAATGTCGCGGCTTTGACCACCGTGCAAGTCGCCACGCTCGGCACGAAAGCGGTCGCCGGTCTGACCGCCGACCAGATCGAAGCCCTGTACTCCGATCAGGTCGCGGCTCTCTCTTCTGCGCAGGTTGCCGCCCTCGGCTCCGAACAGCTTGCGGCCCTCAGTGCGGAGGACATAGCGGCATTCTCGACCGCCGATATCGCGGCGATCAGTTCGAGCGCTATTGCGGGGCTGACGGATGATCTTCTCGAAGCCCTGACCACGAACCAGATCGTGGCGTTGAGCACGAAGGGCATCGCTCGCCTTAGCACCGATCAGATCGACGCCCTCTCCAGCGATCAGATCGCCGCCCTGTCAACCATACAGGTTGCCGTTCTGAGCTCCACACAGCTGTCGGCCCTGGAGCCGGAGGATATCGCAAGCTTCTCGACCGCCGATATCGCGTCGATTGGCTCCAAGGCGATTTCCGGGCTGTCGGAGGATGTCGTGGCCGCCCTGTCCTCCACGCAGATTGCCGCACTCAGTACGGCGGGCATTGCGGGCTTGAGCACGGACCAGATGGCGACGCTGAGCTCCGCTCAGGTTGCCGCATTGAGCACCAAACAGATTGCAGCGCTGAAATCGACGCAGGTCTCGGCCTTGAGCACGGAGACCGTCGCGGCCTTGTCCTCGGACTTGATCGCTGCGCTGAGCACTGCCGGCATCAACGAGCTGACCACCGACCAGGTCGAAGCCCTTTCCACGGACCAGATCGTGGCGCTGAGCACCAAGCAGGTTGCCGCGCTGAGCTCGGCGCAGATCGCCGCGCTGGACACCAGCGACATCGCGACGTTCTCGACAGATCAGATCGCCGCGCTGAGCACGGTCGCGATCACCGGGCTGAGCACCAGGCAGATCGATGCCCTGAGCACCGACCAAATGGAGGCCCTGACCGCAGCACAGGTCGGCGCGCTGAGCTCGTCGCAGTTGGGGGCGCTCGGAACCGAAGACATAGCGGTGTTCTCGACGAAGGAGATCGCGGCGATCAGCGCAAGTGCGATGGCCGGACTGTCTACGGCCGTCGTGGCCGCCCTTTCCACCGACGAGATCGCTCTCCTGAGCACCGCCGGCATTGCCGGCCTCAGCAGCGCGCAGTTGAACGTGCTCGGCACCGATCAGCTCGCCGCCTTGAGCACCAAGCAGGTCGCCGCTCTCGGATCCGCGCAGGTCACCGCCTTGGGCACGAGCGACCTTGCAGCTTTCTCGACCGACCAGGTCGCAGCCCTGAGCGCAGCCGCGATCACCGGACTGACCACCAAGCAGCTGGTTGCCCTGAGCACCGATCAAATGGAAGCCCTGTCGTCGATACAGGTCGGCGCGCTGAGCGCAACGCAGATAGGGGCGCTGGCGGCGGAAGATATAGCGGTCTTTTCGACCAAGGACATCGCTGCAATCAGTTCGGATGCCGTGTCCAGCCTCTCCACGACCGCCATCGCGGCGCTTTCCACGGCTCAGGTCGCCGCCCTGAGCACGGCCGGCATTGCTGGTCTGAGCAGTGCACAGGTCTACGCGCTCGGCACCGATCAGCTCGCCGCCTTGAGCACCAAGCAGATTGCCGCGTTGAGTTCGGTGCACGTCACCGCTTTGGGCACCAGCGACATCCAGGTGCTTTCGCCCGATCAGATCTTAGCCTTGGGCACCGCTGCCATCGCGGGACTGACCACCAAGCAGCTTGCCGCCTTGAGCACCGATCAGGTGGAGGCGCTGACCGCGTCGCAGGTCGGCGCCCTGAGTTCGACGCAGCTTGCGGCCCTTGGCACGGACGACGTGGCGGTCTTCTCGACCAAGGACATGGCGGCCATCGGCTCGAGCGCCATAGCGGGGCTTTCCACGGCCGCCATCGCTTCCCTCTCCACCGCGCAGATCGCCGCCCTGAGCGCCACTGCCGTTGCGGGAGTGACCACCAAGCAGATGTCTGTCCTGAGTTCCGACCAGATCGGCGCCCTGTCGACCGAGCAGCTCAGCGGATTGACGTCCCAGCAAATCGCCGCCCTTGATGCAGACGACATAAAGGCTCTCTCCATCGATGACGTCGCGGCGATTGGCGCGGATCTCGTTTCCGCCCTGTCGACCGATGTCATCGCTGCCTTCTCCACCGATCAGATCGCCGCCTTGGGTACGGATGCCGTTGCGGCACTGAGCACCAAGCAGGTCGATGCCCTGAGCACCGATCAGCTTGCCGCCTTGGCCACGGCCCAGGTCGGAGCGCTCACCTCCAGGCAGGTCGATGCCTTGAGCACGGATGACGTCGCAACGCTCTCGACCGACCAGATCGCCGCCCTAAGCGCGGCCGGTGTCGTCGGCCTCGGCACCGCGGACATTGCGATCTTGAGCTCGGGCCAGGTCGATGCCCTGACGGCGACCCAGATCGCCGCTCTCGGCTCGAGGCAAATCGCCGCCTTGAGTTCGGAGGACATAGCGGGCTTTTCGACCGCGGAGATCGCGGCTCTGAGTTCGAGTGCCATAGCCGGTTTGTCCACCGACACGATTGCGGCACTTTCGGCGGAACAGATCGCCGCCTTGAGCACGGACGGGGTCGCCGGTCTTACCGCCGCCCAGGTCAATGCGTTGAGCACCGGACAGCTCGCGGCCCTGTCGACCGAACAGGTGACCGCGCTTAGCTCCAAGCAGGTGGCGGTGCTCGGGACCGACGACCTGGCGGCGCTTTCGGCGGACCAGATTGCCGCTCTGGGCACGGCCGGCATTGCGGTCCTTTCCACCGCACAGATCGATGCGCTGAGCGCCGAACAGCTCGAAGCCCTGACCACCGGCCAGGTGGCAGTGCTGGGCTCGACGCAAATCGCCGCCTTGAGCACCGACGACCTTGCGAATTTTTCCACTGCAGATATCGCGGCGATCAGTTCGGATGCCGTCGCGGGGTTGTCCACGGCCACGATAGCGGCGCTCTCGGCGGAACAGATCGCGGCCCTGAGCGCGGCCGGCATTGCCGATCTTTCCACTGCCCAGATAGGCGCGCTGAGCGCCGACCAGCTCGAGGCCCTGTCGACCGACCAGATCGCGGCGCTCAGCTCCAAACAGGTGGCGGCGCTCGGCACCGACGACATAGCGGCCCTTGCGACGGAACAGATTGCCGCGCTGAGCACGGCCGGCGTTGCAGCTCTTTCCACGGCGCAGATCCAGGCGCTGAATGCCGATCAGCTCGAGGCTCTGACCTCCGCCCAAGTCGCGGTGATGAGTTCGACGCAGATTGCGGCGCTGAGCACGGACGATCTGGAGAGCTTTTCGAGCGCGGATATCGGCGCGATCGGGTCGAGCGCCGTAGCGGGACTATCTACCGACACGCTGGCGGCCCTTTCGGCGGATCAGATCGCCGCCTTGAGCGCAGCCGGCGTCGGCGGTCTCTCCACGACCCAGATCCAGGCTTTGAGCACGGGCCAGCTAGAGACCCTGTCGACCGACCAGATCGCCGCGCTTAGCTCCAAGCAGGTGGCGGTGCTGGGAACGGACGATATTGCCATCCTCTCCACGGACCAGATTGCCGCCCTGGATACGGCTGCAATTGCCGGCCTTTCCACGGCCCATATCGACGTGCTGAATGCCGATCAGCTCGAGGCCATGACCTCCGCCCAAGTCGCGGTGATGAGTTCGACGCAGATCGCGATGCTGAGCACGGACGATCTGGAGAACTTCTCGACGGACGATATCGCAGCGATCAGTTCGCGTGCGGTGGCGGGACTGTCCACCGACACTATCGCGGCGCTTTCGGAGGATCAGATCGCGGCGCTCGGCACCGGCGGCATCGCGGGTCTTTCCACGGCGCAGATCAACGCCTTGAACACCGACCAGATCGAGGCTCTCACCTCGCTCCAGATTGCCGCCTTGAGTTCGAAGCAGATTGCCGTCCTCGGCACGGATGATCTGGAGACCTTCTCGACGGAAGAAATAGCGGCGATCAGTTCGACTGCCGTGTTGGGGTTGTCCACCGACACGATCGCTGCGCTTTCGGTCGACCAGGTCGGGGCCTTGAGCTCGGCCGGCATATCAGGCCTTTCCACCGCCCAGATCAATGCGCTGAGCACCGACCAGATCGAGGGGCTGTCGACGGCGCAGATCAGCGGTCTCGGCTCCAAGCAAGTGGCGGCACTAAGCACCGACGACCTTGCGATACTCTCGACGGCGCAGATCGCCGCGCTGAGCACGGCGGGAATTGCCGGTCTCGGCAGCGACCAGGTCAATGCCTTGAGCGACGATCAGGTCGAGGCCCTTACCACCGTCCAGATCGCCGCCATGAGCTCGGATGCGCTGTCGGGGCTGAGCACGGATGACCTGGCAGGCTTCTCGGCCGACGAGCTCGCGGCGATCAGCTCGGCCGCCATCAGCGGACTGCCCACGGAATTCATCGCCGGCCTCTCCACCGCCGAGATTGCCGCCTTGGGCACGGCCAGCATTGCTGGCCTGAGCAGCGCCCAGATCGGAGCCATGAGCGCCGAGCAGATCGATTCGCTGGCCACCGATCAGATTTCCGCCTTGAGCGCGGACGGGCTTGCGGGTCTCACCACCGAGGATCTCGCAAGCTTCTCGACCGAGGAGCTGCAGGCGATCAGCGCGGCGGCCATAAAGGGATTGTCCACGAGTTTTGTCGCAGCGCTCTCGACGGACGAGATCGCAGCCTTGAGAGCAAGCCAGGTTGGCTCGTTAAGCTACAACCAGGTGGCGGCGCTGAGCACTGCCCAGATCGCCACCTTGTCCACCGCGCAGCTCAGTGCTCTGAACGCCATACAGGCCGCGGCCCTGGGGACGGACGACATCGCCCAGCTCTCCACCGATGATATCGTCGCCTTGGGTACGAGCGCGATCTCGGGACTGAACACCCGGGCCATCGCCGCCTTGACGACGGGCCAGGCGGAGGCTTTGACGTCGTTGCAGGTGAGTGCGATGACCTCGGCGCAAGTCGCGGCATTGGAGACCGAGGATCTGGCAACCTTCTCGGCGGAAGATGTCTCCTCGTTCAGTTCATCCGGTGTCGCGGGGCTGTCCACGGATGACATCTCGAACCTGTCCAGCACCCAGCTGAACGCCCTGGTGGACTCCCAGATGGACGCTCTGAACTCGGATCAGATAGCGGCGGTGATTGCGGCCTATCTGGCGACCTGAAGCATTCAGCCTTTGCGGCTCGGTGCGCTGCGGGCGGCAGCGAGTTGCTTGCGTGCCGCCGCCGGCGTGATAGAGAAGGCCTTGCGGAACTTCCGGATGAAGTGAGAGACGTTCTCGAAGCCGGTTTCCAGCGCGATCTCGATCAGCGGCTTTTCGGTGGACGCGACGAGGCGCATCGCCGCGTCGAGGCGGAGCTTCAAATAGACGGATATCGGCGTCGCCCCGAGCTCGTTCTGGAACAGGCGCTCGAGCTGCCGGCGCGAGATGCCGAGCACATTGGCCACGTCGTCGATGCCGATCAGATCTTCCAAATGCTGCTCCATGACCATCAGCGCGAGGCTGATCCGCTTGTCCTGCACCGGAACAGGGCCGAGCGGATTTCGCGGCTGCATCTCGCTCGCCTCGCGCCGACGCGTGATCTGCATAATTTCAAGCGCATTGCGTTCGGCGTCTTCGCCGACATGCTTCCTGATCAGGTAGGTCGCGAGATCGGCGACGCTGCTGCCGCCGGCGCAGGTGATGATGTTGCGGTCCTCGACGAAGATCCGGTTCGAGGTGACCTCAATCGCGGGGAAGCGGCCGCGGAATTCGTTATGATGCAGCCAGCTCACGCAGGCTGAATGGCCGTCGAGCACGCCGGACTCGGCGAGAACGAAACTTCCCGTGCAAACCCCGATGATCGGCACACCGGCCCGTGCGGCGCGGTGGAGATAGTCGGTCGTTTCCCGATCGAGCGGTTCGGCGACGTTGAGCCGTCCGCCGACGACGGCGATATAGCTGAATTCCGTCGGCGGACGAAGCGGCGCGGTCGGCGCCACCTGGATGCCGCAACTGGACATGACGAAGTTCCTCGTGCTGCCGAGCACTTCCCAGTCGCAGTTGACGCGCCCCGACTTGTCCTCCACGTCGCTTCCCAAGCGAAGCGCGTCGACGAAGAGCGAGAAGGCGCTGAGCGTGAAGCTGCGCGCCAGAATGAATCCGACACGTAGCACGCCCTTGTCCTTAAGGGGCTTTCCGTCGGCAGCCGATGTTTCCGTGAGGGCCGTTCGCAACGTCGCGCTGTTCCGTACCGATCCGGTCGAGGTGCCCACTGGCTTCTCGACCGCCGAGCGCGTCCCGGACGCGCCTCAAAGTTTGAGTCCGCTTCTATTCGGCAATTATCCCGCAAGCAACGGTCCTGGTAAATGCTTTCCTTCGCATCTGGAACAAGGGGGCTAATCCGCATTGACAGGATGACTTATTAACCAAATTGTCGGAAAATTCTTAATGTCGATGGGAGGGATCGGCACGCCGGTTGTCGGTGACGAGCCGTCAAGTTGCGCCTTCGCTTAATCCCATTGGAAGCGCGGGCAAGGATCAACGCAGATGACAATGCACATGATGAAAGTGCTTCTGAGCCTCATCGCCGCGCTTTCGTTCGGCTCGCTCATGGTTCTGATGGCCGTTCTATAGGATCGCATGCGGGTCTGACCGCCGCGGCCGGGAGGTCAGGTCTTCGACACGTCGATCCATTCCGCGCCGGTCAGTTCCGCCATGCGCTGCGGGCTGATGTGGACTGCGGCGTTGACTGCGCCGGCAGCGGGCACGACGACGTCGAAAGCCTTCAAGGATTCATCGCAATAGACCGTATGCGGCTTGACAAGCCCGAAGGGGCAGACGCCGCCAACTGGATGGCCGGTCTCGCCTTCGACCTCGCCGAAGCCCAGCATGCGCGCTTTGGTACCGAAGCGGGCCTTGTATTTCCTGTTGTCGAGACGGGCGTCGCCACGGGTGACGATCAGGATCACCTCGTCGCCGACGCGAAGCGCTAGCGTTTTTGCGATCTGTGCTGGCTCGACCCCATGTCCCTCGGCCGCAAGCGCCACCGTGGCGGTGCTCTGCGGGAGTTCGATGACGTCGATGTCGGGAGCGTGCTCGGAAAAGAACTCTTTGACGGAGGTCAGGCTCATCTCGAAAGGCCGGTGCTGCGATCTGGAAAAGGATATCCGCGGCGAATGCGGCCGACGGTCTCATGAGGAAGGGGAATGTTTCAGTCGTCGTTCGACGCGTCAAGATCTTCCGGACGCAAACCCTCCTGTTGCGGCGGCAGGTAGCCGTGGCTTGCGAACCAGTTTTCGAGAATCGTGGAGATCGCGTCTCGGCGCGTCAAAGCGGCCGGATGATCGCTCATATAGGATTGCAGTGCGGTTTCGATCTTTTCCGCATAGAACTCGGTCATCTTTCTCTCCGCTTCATCGAGTGGCGATCCGCGGCTCCTACGCGGATCTGCCGGACAAGGATCGCCGTGACGCTTATCGTTGCTGAATGATTTTGTCCTCAAACCGGTTCCGAGGGTAGGCGAATCCCGCGTCGGAAATCGCCATTTCAGGCCTGTTTGACGATCCGGATCAGCACCAGCAGGATGACCGCACCGATGGTCGAATGGAGGATTGCAGCGAGGGTGCCGGTGCCGAGCGTAATGCCGAGCGCCGGAAACAGATAACCGGCGATAAGCGCCCCGATGACGCCGATCACGATGTTGCCGATCAGGCCGAAGCCGAAGCCGCTGACGATCAGGCCGGCGAGCCAGCCGGCGACGGCGCCGACGATCAGAAATACCAGAATGCTTTCAATGCCCATCAATGCTTCCTTTCGGTTGTGGCTGCAGGAAACATAGCTCATCCCATGCGGGCAGATAGGGGCGATTGCGATCGGGGATGATTTTTCTGCGCAAAAGGGATGCCGGCCGGGGCCGGCGACCCTTCCCTGAGCCGCGGCCTGCACGCAGCCCGGATAATCAGACGATACCGCCCCCCCCGCCGGCAACGGCAGGCCGTTCGGCCGCCACGCGGGCCCGATAGCCGCTTGCCCGGTAGGTCGCGACCGGCGCGATCGCACCGCCATTTTCGAGGCGGGCCATGGCCAGGATCGGCTCGACGTCGGTGCGGAAGGCAGCTTTCAGCGTCTCCGAGGCCATCAGAGCGTCGTTCTCCTGCTGGTAGCCGTCGAGTGCCCGGCGGTCGACGAGGAGAGCCTGGGCATAGGCACGGCCGACTTCCGTCGCACTCACCATCAGGCTCTCGATCGGATCGGTCACGTTGTGGCTCTGGTCGAGCATATGCGCCGGATTGAAACCCTCCGCGGCGCGCGTCTCGGCGTCGACCAACTCGTTGAACACCAGGAAGAGCCGGTAGGGATCGATCGAGCCGGTGTCGAGATCGTCGTCGCCATATTTGGAATCGTTGAAATGGAAGCCGCCGAGCTTCTTGAACTGGATCAGCCGGGCGACGATCATCTCGATATTGACGTTCGGGGCGTGATGGCCGAGATCGACGAGGCAGAAGGCCTTGGGCCCGAGTTCCTGAGCGATCATGTAGTTGGTGCCCCAGTCCTGCACCACCGTCGAATAGAAGGCCGGCTCGTACATCTTGTGCTCGGTGAAGACGCGCCAATCGTCCGGAAGCGCCGCATAGATCGCCTTCATCGAGTCGAGATAGCGCTCGAAAGCGCGGGTGAAGTTGCTCTGCCCCGGAAAGTTGGAGCCGTCGCCGATCCACACCGTCAGCGCCTTCGAGCCGAGCGCCTTGCCGATCTCGATGCATTCGAGATTGTGATCGACCGCCTGGCGGCGCGTCGCGGCATCGGTGTGGGTGAGCGAACCGAATTTGTAGGAATGCGCCTGACCCGCGGCGTCGGAGAAGGTGTTCGAGTTCATCGCATCGAAGCCGAGACCGAGGGAGGCTCCCTTTTCCTTCAGCGCCGCCAAGTCGGCCGCCTTGTCCCAGGGGATGTGCAGCGACACGGTCGGCGTCGCCCGCGTCAGTCGCTGGATGACGCCGCAGTCCTCGAGCTTGTCGAAGATGTTGCGCGGCTCGCCCTGGCCGGGGAAGCGGGCAAAGCGGGTGCCGCCGGTGCCGACCCCCCAGGAGGGCACGGCGACGCCGTAGGCAGCGACCTTCCGCTTGATGGCGTCGATGTCGATGCTGCGGCGCGCAAAGCGCTCACCGAGGGTTTCGTAGTCGCGCGCGAGCGCTTCCTGCCGCTTGGCATTCTCGGCGTCGATCACGGACGTGCTGATCATGTTGGTCATGGCGAGCTCCCGATCAGCGCGTGAAGGACTGGGCGTTGCCCGCGTCGACATTGACGATGTTGCCGGTCGACTTCGCCGACATGTCGGAGGCGAGGAAGTAGATCGCCTCGGCAATGTCTTCCGGGAAGACGCTGAGCTTCAGCATCGAGCGATCGCGGTAATGCGCCTCCAGATCGTCGACGTCCATCTTGTAGGCCGCCGCACGTTGCTCCTTCCATTCGCCGGTCCAGATCTTGGAACCGCGCAGCACCGCATCGGGGTTGACGACGTTGACGCGGATCTGTGCCGACGCGCCCTCCAGCGCCAGGCACCGGGCAAGATGGATCTCGGCCGCCTTGGCCGTGCAATAGGCAGATGCGCCTGGCGAGGCGGCAAGCCCGTTCTTCGAGGCGACGAAGACGACGTTGCCGCCGGCCTTCTGGGCGCGGAAGACCCGGAAGGCTTCGCGCGAGACCAGGAAATAGCCGGTCGCGAGGATGTCGATGTTCTTGTTCCAGAGCGCCAGCGTGGTGTCCTCGATCGCCGCCGACGAAGCGAGCCCCGCATTGGAAACGAGAATGTCGAGGCCGCCGAAGGCAAGGAGCGCATCGCCGAAGCCGGTCTCGACCGCCGCCTCGCTGGTCACGTTCATGGCGACGGAGCGGACGAAATCCTTGCCGTAGCGGGCGGCAAGCTCATTCTGGGCGGCTTCGAGCGCCGCCTCGTCGATATCGGCGAGGACGACGCAGGCGCCTTCCCGCATCAGCCGGTTGGCGGTCGCCTTGCCGATGCCGCCGGCGCCGCCGGTGACGAGCGCGATGCGCCCGGCAAGGCTCTTCGGCTTCGGCATGCGCTGGAGCTTTGCCTCCTCGAGCAGCCAGTATTCGATGTCGAAGGCTTCCTGCTCGGGCAGGCCGACATAGGTCGACACGCCCGAGGCGCCGCGCATCACGTTGATCGCATTGACGTAGAATTCGCCGGAGATGCGCGCCGTCGCCTTGTCCTTGGCAAAGGTGATCATGCCGACCCCGGGGACGAGATAGACGACGGCGTTCGGATCGCGCATCGCCGGGCTGTCCGAACGCTTGCACCGCTCGTAATAGGCGGCGTAGTCGGCACGGTAGGCGGCGATTGCCTCGGGCAGACCGGCAAGCGTCTTTTCGACATCCGGCTGGGCGGGATCGAAATCGATCACCAGCGGCCGGATCTTGGTGCGCAGGAAATGGTCCGGGCAGCTCGTACCGAGTGCGGCGAGCGGCTCCAGATTGGTCGAGGTCACGAAGTCGAGCACCGCCTTGCTGTCGTCGAAATGGCCGACTTTCTTATCGTCAGTGCTGATCAGCCCGCGGATCACCGGCATCAGCCTCTTGGCGATGGCCGCGCGCTCGGCAGGGCCAAGCACCGGCCGCGCCTCTCCGCCGAAGGCGGGGGCGGTGTTTTCCGCCTCGAACCAGGCAATCGCCCGGTTGATGATCTCGATCGTCGTCTCGTAGGCTTCCTTCGCCGTGTCACCCCAGGTGAACAGGCCATGGCTTTCGAGCACGACGCCGCGGGCTTTCGGATGTTCGAGGCAGAATTTCTCGAGCCACAGGCCGAGTTCGTAGCCCGGCCGCTTCCACGGCAGCCAACCGATCTCGTCGCCGAAAATCTTCCTGGTGAGTTCTTTGCTGTTCTTGGAGGCTGCGATGGCGATGATCGCGTCCGGATGCATGTGGTCGACATGCGGCTTCGGCACATAGGCGTGCAGCGGCGTATCGATCGAGGCGGCGCGCGGATTGAGGTTGAAGGTGCAATGCGGCAGGTAGCCGACCATCTCGTCTTCAAAATCGACGCCGCGATAGATGCCCCTCAGCGCCCGCAGCTTGTCCATGTAGAGGGTGGCGAAGCCGTCCATCTTGATCGTGCCGACGTCGCCACCCGAGCCCTTCACCCAGAGGACCTCGATCGTCTCGCCGGTGAGCGGGTCCTTTTCCAGCACCTTGGCGGATGTGTTGCCGCCGCCGTAATTGGTGATGCGCTTGTCGGAACCGAGGAGATTGGAGCGGTAGAGCAGCCGCTCCGCTTCGCTCATCGCCGCCGCCTTGGCGTCGTCCCAGAGATTGGCTAGGCGTGCGCCCTGTTGCTTGTCGAGCATCTCGAAATTCCTCCCGGTAAGCTAGCCGCCGGCACGAGGGGCCGCGACGATAAGATCGGCATCAGATCACACGCTCGATGCGCGGATGTCAATCAAAAACGATCAAAAACGTTCATATTGCAGCGCACAATGAAAAAAGATGATTGAAACTGATTGACAATGCGCGGGACTGATGGAAGCATGCAGGACATCGGAGGAGCGCATGCACGAGAAAGAAAGACATAGGATCATCCTGTCGGCAGTGCAGGAAAAGCCGGTCGTGACCGTGCCCGAGCTCGTCGAATTGACTGGCAGTTCCGAGGCGACGATCCGCCGCGATGTCGCGGCGCTGCATGTGCAGAAGCGGCTACGCCGGGTGCGCGGCGGCGCCGAGGCGATCAACCCGCCACAATTCGTCGGCCTCGCCGGCCGGCCCTTCAGCGTCAACGAGGGCCTGCATGCGCGGGAGAAGCAGGCGATCGCCCGCGAAGCGGTGGCGCTCTGCCAGGACGGCGAGCCGATCATCATCAATGGCGGCACGACGACCTTTCAGATGGTGCATTTCCTCGCCAACCGCCGGATGCAGGTCTTCACCAATTCGTTCCCGATTGCCGAGCACCTGCTCAAGCACTCGAAAAACACGGTGATGCTTTCCGGGGGCACGATCTACCGCGAGCAGAACATCATCCTGAGCCCCTTCGACAACGACGTGACGCGCAACTTCTATGCGCGCCGCATGTTCATGGGCGCGCAGGGGCTTGGGCCGCTCGGCCTGATGGAGGCCGATCCGCTGCTGATCCAGGCCGAACAGAAGCTGATCGACCAGGCCGACGAACTGGTCGTGCTCGCCGATTCTTCGAAATTTCACAAGCGTTCGAGCCTCATTCTCTGCGGCCTCAAGCGCATCGCCACTGTGATCACCGATTCGGGCATCGAGGACAGGCATGCCTCGATGCTCGAAAGCGCCGGCGTCAACCTTGTCATCGCCAATGCAAGGCCGAAGGTCGACGCGGAAACTGCTTCGACATCCGCCTGAAGCGGATGGGGAGGGGGAATGGGAGGCGGCCTGACCGGGAAAGCCGGTAGCAAGACCGTCGGACAGAGTTGTCGGGTCGGATGATGCATCCACTCCGGATGCGGGACCCAAGGGAGGAGAAAGTGATGAAAATACTCAAATCATTGATGGTGACGGCCGCCGTCGCGGCGGCGCTCATGGCGAACGCCGCCCATGCGGAGAACAAGAAGATCGCGCTCGTCGTCAAGGCGCTCGGCATCGGCTTCTTCGAGGCGGCCAACAAGGGCGCCCAGGAAGCGGCCAAGGAACTCGGCGACGTCGAGATCATCTATACGGGTCCGACCTCGACGACAGCCGAAGGTCAGATCGAGGTGATCAACTCGCTGATCGCCCAGAAGGTCGATGCGATCGCGGTTTCGGCCAACGACACCGACGCACTCGTGCCGGCGCTCAAGAAGGCTATGGACCGCGGCATCAAGGTTATTTCCTGGGATTCGGGCGTCGCCAAGGAAGGCCGGCTGATGCACCTCAATCCGTCGTCGAGCCCGCTGATCGGCAACATGATCATCAAGCTCGCCGCCGATAACCTGCCGGAAGGCGGCGACGTCGCCGTGCTATCGGCCTCCGCCACGGCCACCAACCAGAACACCTGGATTGCCGAGATGAAGAAGGTCCAGGGCAACTACAAGGGCATCAATGTCGTGGCCACCGTCTATGGCGACGACCTGGCCGACAAATCCTATCGCGAGACGCAGGGCCTCATCCAGTCCTATCCGAACCTGAAGGCGATCATTGCCCCGACCTCAGTCGGCATCGTCGCCGCCGCTCAGGCCGTCACCGATGCAGGCAAGATCGGGCAGATCAACGTCACCGGCCTCGGACTTCCGTCCGAAATGGCCGGCCACGTGAAGTCCGGCGCCTCGAAGTCCTTCGCCATCTGGAACCCGATCGACCTCGGCTATTCGGCAACGATGATCGCCTATGACCTCATCGGCGGTGCCGAAGCCAAGCCCGGCGCGGAACTGAAGATGGGTCGCATGGGCACGGTGAAGCTCGACGACAACAATGAAGGCGCCATGGCCGACCCGTTCGTCTATGATGCCAAGAACGTCGAAGAGTTTGCCAAGATCTTCTGATCGGCGAGGGTGAGGGCGCACTTCCCCTCATCTGGCCTGCCGGCCACCTTCTCCCCGCAGGCGGGGAGAAGGAAACAAGTGGCGACGTCACGCCTCTTCATGGATGCCGGCGGAGAACGCGGGCTGTGACAGGTCCCCTCTCCCCGCGAGCGGGGAGAGGGCTAGGGTGAGGGGCAGCCTTATCCTCGTTGTGCCTGAGCGACCGCCCAATGGAAACGACTGAACTGGTGGACTCTCTCTTGTTGCAGGAACCAACCACATCGCGGATGAAGCCCGCCATCACGCTTGAGGGCATATCGAAGTCCTTCCCGGGCGTGCGTGCGCTCTCCGATGTCTCGCTGGCTCTCTATCCGGGTTCGGTGACGGCGCTGATCGGCGAGAACGGCGCCGGCAAATCGACGCTCGTGAAGATTTTGACGGGCATTTACCAGCCGGATGCCGGCGTGATCCGGGTCGGCGACGTGGAAACCACGTTCCCCACCGCCCTTTCTGCGGCGCGCGCCGGAGTCACGGCGATCCATCAGGAGACGGTTCTCTTCGACGAGCTGTCCGTCGCCGAAAACATCTTCCTCGGCCACGCCCCGCGCAACCGCTTCGGTTTCATCGACTGGCAGAAGCTCAATGCCGATGCCAAGGCCCTGCTGCTGCGGGCCGGCGCGGATTTCGATCCGACGATCCGGCTGCGCGATCTCGGCATCGCCAAGAAGCACCTTGTGGCGATCGCCCGCGCTCTCTCGGTCGATGCGCAGGTCGTGATCATGGACGAGCCGACGGCGGCGCTGTCGCACAAGGAGATCCACGAGCTCTACGCGCTGATCGAGCGGCTCAAGGCCGAAGGCAAGGCGATCCTCTTCATCAGCCACAAGTTCGACGAAATCTTCCGGATCGCCGATCGCTACACGGTCTTCCGAGACGGCACGATGGTCGGCGGGGGTCTGATCGCCGACGTCCACCAGGACGATCTCGTCCGCATGATGGTTGGCCGGGCGGTTGATTCCGTCTACCCCAAGAAGGAGGTCAGGATCGGCGAACCGGTGCTGACCGTCTCCGGCTACCGCCATCCGACCGAATTCGAGGACATCAATTTCGAGCTGCGGCGCGGCGAAATCCTCGGCTTCTACGGCCTGGTCGGCGCCGGCCGCTCGGAATTCATGCAGTCGCTGATCGGCATCACCCGGCCGTCGGCCGGCGCGGTCAGGCTCAATGGCGAGGTGCTGGTCATCCGCAGTCCGGCCGAGGCGATCCGCGCCGGCATCGTCTATGTGCCCGAGGAACGCGGCCGGCAGGGTGCGATCATCGGCATGCCGATCTTCCAGAACGTCACCCTGCCGTCGCTTTCGCACACCTCGCGCTCGGGCTTCCTGAAGCTCGCCAACGAATTTGGCTTGGCGCGCGAATACACGTCGCGCCTCGACCTGCGCGCCGCCTCGCTCGATCAGGACGTCGGCACGCTCTCCGGCGGCAATCAGCAGAAGGTGGTGATTGCCAAGTGGCTGGCGACGAAGCCGAAGGTCATCATTCTCGACGAGCCGACCAAGGGCATCGACATCGGCTCCAAGGCCGCCGTCCACGCCTTCATGAGCGAGCTCGCGGCGCAAGGCTTGAGCGTCATCATGGTCTCTTCTGAAATCCCGGAGATCATGGGCATGTCCGATCGCGTCATCGTCATGCGCGAAGGCCGCATCGCCGGCCGCTTCGAGCGCTCCGAGCTAACGGCCGAAAAGCTGGTGCGCGCGGCGGCGGGCATCGAAGCGCAACTCAACGGGAGGGCCGCATGATCGCCAAGCTCCTCAAAAACCGCGAGATGCTGCTGGTTGGCGCAATCGCCGTGCTGCTCGCTTTGATCGCCTTGCGCTTTCCGGCTTTCGTTGGCCCGTCGAATCTCGCTCGCGTCTATAACGACACGTCGATCCTGATCATCCTGGGGCTTGGCCAGATGGCCGTGATCCTCACCCGATGCATCGATCTGTCGATGGCGGCGAACCTGGCGCTTTGCGGCATGGTTGCGGCCATGCTGAACGCCGCCTTTCCCGGCCTGCCGATCCCGCTCATCATTCTTGCCGCCATGGCGCTCGGCGGTCTGCTCGGCATAGTCAATGGTGCGCTGGTCTGGAAGCTCGACATCCCGCCGATCGTCGTCACGCTCGGAACGCTGACGATCTATCGCGGGCTGATCTTCCTGCTGACCGACGGCAAGTGGATCAATGCCCACGAGATGAGCGACGCCTTCAAGGCGCTGCCGCGGCTCGATCTCGCCGGCTTCCCGGTGCTTTCCTGGCTGTCGCTGCTGATGATCGCCGTGATGTTGCTGGTGATGAGCCGCACGCCGCTTGGCCGTGCCTTCTATGCCGTCGGCGGCAATCCGCATGCGGCGATCTATACGGGGATCGATGTCGGCCGCACCCGCTTCTTCGCCTATTGCCTGTCGGGCGCGCTTGCCGGCCTCTCCGGCTATCTCTGGGTGTCGCGCTATGCGGTCGCCTATGTCGACATCGCCGCTGGCTTCGAGCTCGACATCATCGCGGCCTGCGTCATCGGCGGCATTTCGATCGCCGGCGGCATCGGCTCGGTGGCCGGCGCGGTGCTCGGGGCGCTCTTCCTCGGGGTCATCAAGAACGCGCTGCCGGTGATCAACATCTCGCCCTTCGCGCAGATGGCGATCTCCGGAACGGTCATCATCATTGCCGTTGCCGTCAATGCCCGCGCCGAACGGCGCAAGGGCCGGGTCATTCTCAAGAAAGCGGAGGCGGTCTGATGGCTGACGCTCAACTCTCTCCCCGCAACATCCCGGATCGCCTCGAAACGGGCGGCGCACGCCTGATCAAGAGCTGGGAGGCGCTGCTCATCGTCGTGGCGACGGTAATCTTCCTCGGTAATTCCTTCGCGTCGCCCTATTTCCTCGACCCGTGGAATCTGTCCGACGCCACTTTCAACTTCACCGAAAAGGCGATGATCGCCTTTGCCATGGCGCTGGTGATCATCTCGGGCGAGATCGACCTCTCGGTCGCCTCGATCATCGCGCTCGCCTCGACGGCCATGGGCTATGCGGTGCAGCTCGGCGTCGACACGCCGGCGCTCGTCGCAATCGGTCTTTCCGTCGGCCTCGCCTGCGGCGCCATCAACGGCTTGCTGATCACCGGGCTCGGCCTGCCGTCGATCGTCGTGACGATCGGCACGATGAGCCTGTTTCGCGGCCTGTCCTTCATCATTCTCGGGGACCAGGCCTTCACCGGCTATCCGGAAAGCTTCGCTTGGTTCGGCCAGGGCTATGTCTGGTGGGTCTTCTCCTTCGAGTTCACCCTCTTCGTGCTGCTCGCCATCGCCTACGGCGTGCTGCTGCACAAGACGAATTTCGGCCGCGCCGTCTATGCCATCGGCAACAACCAGACGGCGGCGCTCTTCTCGGGCGTGCGGGTGGCGCGCGTGAAGTTCACGCTGTTCCTGCTGACAGGCATGATGGCCGGGCTCGCCTCGATCTGCCTCACCTCTCGCCTCGGCTCGACGCGCCCCTCGATCGCGCTCGGCTGGGAGCTCGAGGTCGTGACCATGGTCGTGCTCGGCGGCGTCAACATTCTCGGCGGCTCGGGCACCATACCGGGCGTCGTTCTGGCGGCGCTGATCATGGGCATGGTCACCTTCGGCTTCGGCCTGTTGAACGTACCGGGCATCGTCATGTCGATCTTCATCGGCCTGCTGCTGATTTCGGTGATCGCCCTGCCGATCCTGTGGCGGCGCGCCCGCCGCCGTCTCGCGCATTGAGGTTTCTCCCATGGAAAAATACGCGTTCCGCATGCGGCTCAATCCTGGCATGGCCGAGGAATACAGGGCGCGCCACGACGCGATCTGGCCCGAGCTGGTGGCTCTGCTGAAAGACGCCGGGATATCGGACTACTCGATCCATCTTGACGAGGAGACGAACCTGCTCTTCGGCGTGCTCTGGCGTGCAGAGAACCACAAGATGGCCGATCTGCCGTCGCACCCGGTGATGCAGGAATGGTGGGCCCATATGGCCGACATCATGGAAACCCGTGCCGACAACGAGCCGGTCGCCGTGCCGCTCAACACCGTCTTCTATCTCAGCTGACATGAAGACCGTCGCCGTCATCGATATCGGCAAGACCAACGCCAAGGTCGCGTTGGTCGACCTCGCGCGCTTCGAGGAGATCGCCGTCCGCAAGACGCCGAACATTGTCGTGGAGGCGGGGCTCTATCCCCACTTCGACGTCGAGCATCTCTGGCGCTTCATTCTTGGGAGCCTTGCAGAGTTGCACCGTGAACATCCCGTGGATGCGATCTCAGTCGCAACACATGGGGCGACCGCGGTGCTGCTGGACCAGGCGGGCGAGCTCGCCCTGCCGGTCCTTGACTATGAGTTTGCCGGCCCGGACGCGCTCGCCGAGGAATATGGCCGGGTGCGCCCGGCCTTTTCCGAAACAGGATCGGCCCGCCTGCCGATGGGGCTCAATGTCGGTGCGCAGCTTTTCTGGCAGCAGCGTGCGTTTCCCGAGCAGTTCGCCAAGGCCGCGACCATCCTCACCTATGCGCAATACTGGTCCTATCGCCTGACCGGCGTTGCCACCAACGAACTGACCTCGCTCGGCTGTCATACCGATCTCTGGAACCCTCTAACTGCGACGTTTTCGGCCTTGGTCGAGGGGCAGGGTTGGGCGCGGCTGTTCGCGCCGGTGTGCAAGGCGGGCGACGTGATCGGCGGCTTGCTGCCTCCGCTGGCCGCGGCCGCGGGCCTGCCAGCGGGGCTGCCGGTCTATTGCGGCATTCACGATTCGAACGCCTCGCTGCTGCCGCACCTCTTGACACGCCGGGCACCCTTTTCCGTCGTCTCGACCGGAACCTGGGTGGTGATGCTGGCGGTCGGAGGCGATCGGGTGGAGCTCGATGAAACCCGCGACACGCTGATCAATGTCAACGCGCTTGGCGACCCGGTGCCGTCTGCCCGCTTCATGGGCGGCCGCGCCTTCTCCATGCTCGTCGGCGACAATCCGCCGCCGGCCTCGGCCGCGGCCGAAGCGCGCGTGCTTGCGGAAAGCTGCATGCTGCTGCCCTCCGTTCCGGGCGGCTCCGGTCCTTTCCCCTCGGCGACGCCGCGCTGGACGGTGGACGAAGAAAAGCTCAGCCCCACGGAGCGGCTTGCCGTCGTCTCATTCCATCTCGCCCTGATGACGGCGACCTGTCTCGATCTCATCGGCGCCGGGGGTGAAATCGTCGTGGAGGGGCCCTTCGCCGCGAATTCCGCCTATCTGCGGATGCTGGGCGCTGCGACCGGCCGGCCGGTGCTCGCCAACAGCGCGAGCAGCACCGGAACGAGCCTTGGTGCAGCCTGCCTCGTCGCAGGCGCCCGGATCAGGACGGGTGCCGAAGTCTTCTCGGACGAGATTCCGGTAGGCTATGCCGGTTACGCACGGAAATGGCAGCGCTTGACCGCTGAGCATGTGGCTGCAAGCGCAACTCTCTATCGCTAGACAGAATGAAGTAGAACCCGGCGGATCTTCTTGGACTTGGTCGAAAGACCGCGTCAGAAAATGTTGCGGTTTGCCGCCCGTCTATGTTCGAGATTGATGACGATCGAGATCGCCGTCATTGCGAGGATTGCGATGCTGGCGGCGCTAATTCCAAGAACAATCATTGCTCATTCCCGTGGACGCATCTTCATGATGTCGCCTGTACCTGTGACGGTGCAGCCTGCGCGGTTCGCGCCTATTTGACCTTCGCTTCGATACTGGACGACAAGTAGAACCGCAATTCTAAACTCTTGTGATTAAAAACCTGTTGTCTCCGCACAGTAAAACGGTGCGCAGCAGCGGCGATTAGCGTGCTGGTTGCATTTTAGCGATTCCGACTACGGGCCGGAAACCGTTAACCTTCAAGCAAGGAATTAACCATAAACATGGTCCAACACGTCGGAATAGGAAGTCTCAGCTTCTCTCAAGGCATGATGCCGCACCGCCGTACCGGTTCCGGTCCGGTATGCAATCTCACAGACGTTACTTGCGGGATGGACGATAGAGAACGCTCAGGCGCGCCGATCTTACCGACTGGGCGTGACCGGCCATAGCCCTTTCAGGGGCCACATCTTCCCCCAGGCAAGTCTCGACTACGCATCAGGCCGGGGAACATCGTGCAGCGGGAAGCGTCAGATCAGGCAAGGAAGGGCCAGGCGGGCAGTCTGCTCGAGCGCCTGCGCTTTGCCGGGCTCGACGAGGGAGCCTGTGCGCTTCTGCGGGACCGTCGCCAGGCCCTGTCGCCGCGTATCGAGCTCGCGCTGCGTGACCTTTTCCACCGGTTGCAGACCAACCCGGACGCCGCTCGCCATTTCGACAACGATCGCCAGCTCGACCGACTGCACGATCTTCAGTCATCGCACTGGAATGTGCTGACCGATGCCCGTTTCGACGGGCTCTATGCCGAGCGCGTCAAGGTACTCGCCGACACGGAAGCGCGCATGGGCCTCGACCCGCGCTGGCAACTCGCGAGCCATGCGGTGGTGCTGGAGCATCTCATCGTCGGCGCCATCGAGGATGCCTGGCCCAAACTCCCTTTCGGCAAGGCACGCAGGGATGAACTCTGCCGGCTCGTCGCCGCTCTCGTGCGCGCTGCCTTCGTCGACAGCGAGATCGCCGTGTCGTTGCGCTTCAACGCGCTCCGCCAGCAGCATCAGCGCCAGCTTTCCGACCAGCGCAAAGGCGACGAGTCCGAGGTAACGGCGCTCTTTTCGGATTTCCTGCAGGCCCTCGCAGACGGCAACTTCGGCGCCCGCCTGCCGACGGAGACGGCCGACTTCTACCGGCCGATCACCTCCGGGCTGAACGCCGCCCTGGACCAGATCCAGCAGGCTCTGTTGTCTGGAGACAAGCGTGCCTCCGCGGCCGAAGACATGGTGGAAAGCCTTCGCAGCCGCACCAACGCGTTTTCCGGCGCCGCCGGCGGCGAGGCCGAGGCCCTGACTGGCCAGGTCGCAGCGCTTGGGGCGATGACCGAACGCATGCGCTCCGGCTCGATTCGGATCAGCGAGGCCGAGGCCAAGGCGAGCGAAACGCGCCGTGCTGCAGAGCGCAGCGGTGAGATTGCCGGTCAGGCGATCTCTGCCATGGCGGACATCGAGGCTTCCGCGGAAAAGATCGGCCAGATCATCGGCGTCATCGACGAGATTGCCTTCCAGACCAATCTGCTCGCCCTCAATGCCGGCATCGAAGCGGCACGCGCCGGCGAGAGTGGCCGCGGCTTCGCGGTCGTGGCGCAGGAAGTCCGGGCGCTGGCGCAGCGCTCCGGCGAGGCGGCGCGCGAGATCAAGCAACTCGTCAACGGCACGAAGACGCAGGTCGAAGCCGGCGTCGAAATCGTCGGTCAGACGCAGAATGCGATCAGCAGCATCGTCGAACAGGTGATCTCCATCAATGCCGCCGTCGCTGGCATCGCGCGCGAGGCGGAATCGCAGGTCAGCGATCTGGCCGCCGCCGCTTCCGAGATCGGCGGCATTTCGACGGCGATGGGCCGAAGCGCGACGCTCGCCGGTGAGGCCGCGGCTTCGACCGAGGATCTCCACGGCACCATTCTGGAGCTGGGACAGACGATCCGCCGCTTCCGTTTCGAGCGTCAGGCGGGATTGAGGGCTCCGACCTTTGTCCCGCCGTCTGCGCTTTTGCCGCAAGTCGATGAGGACGAACGAGCGATGCCGTTCAGCGATGACGCCGCCGCCGGGCGGCAGGTCGCCGGATCGCGGCGCTAGGGTCAGTGAACAGGTCAGTCGAGGGACAGAATGGCCAGCAGGAACACCGCAAAGAAATCGCTGAAGCTCGCTCCGGTCCTGGACCTGAACGAGGCGACGGCGCTGCATGAAAGGCTGCTATCGCTCAAGGGCGCTCCGGTCGTGATCGATGCGTCCGCCGTCGAGCGGATCGGAACGCTCTGCGCACAGGTGCTGATGGCCGGAGCAAGAAGTTGGGAAGAGGATCGGATGTCCTTCACCTTTGCCAAGGTGTCGGACGCTTTCGTTAAAACGACACAGCTCATCGGCGTGGACATCGCGCCCCTGATGGCAAAGGAGATTTGAGAAAATGAAGAAGAGAGTTCTGACTGTGGACGACTCCCGGACGATCCGGAACATGCTTCTTGTTACCCTCAACAATGCCGGCTTCGAAACGATCCAGGCGGAAGATGGCGTTGAAGGCCTCGAAGTGCTGGAGACGGCCAATCCCGACGTGATCGTCACCGACATCAACATGCCCCGCCTCGACGGCTTCGGCTTCATCGAAGGCGTGCGCAAGAACGACCGCTACCGTGCGGTTCCCATCCTGGTGCTCACCACCGAAAGCGACGCCGAGAAGAAGAACCGTGCGCGGCAGGCGGGCGCTACCGGCTGGATCGTCAAGCCGTTCGACCCGACCAAGCTGATCGATGCCATCGAGCGCGTAACGGCCTGAAATCCGAGGGTAGCGTCCAATGGATATGAACGAAATCAAAGAGATTTTCTTCCAGGAATGCGAGGAGCAGCTCGCGGAACTGGAGTCGGGTCTCCTGAAGCTCAATGACGGTGATCGCGATCCCGAGACGGTCAACGCGGTCTTCCGCGCTGTCCATTCGATCAAGGGTGGCGCCGGCGCGTTCGGGCTGGATGACCTCGTCTCGTTTGCGCATGTCTTCGAGACGACGCTCGATTGCGTTCGATCCAACAGGCTTGAGCCCAACCAGGACGTCCTGAAGGTGATGCTGAAATCGGCGGACGTGCTTGCCGATCTCACCAACGCCGCCCGGGACGGCGGCAGTGTCGACGAGGCGCGCAGCCGTCAGCTGATCAAGGAACTCGAAGCGCTCGCCAATGGTGAATTGCCGCAGGCGGCCGCTGTCGAGCCGGTCGCAAGGCCGGCGCCTGTTGCCGCGCCGGCACCAGCACCCGCAGCCGCTCCGGCGGTCACAGACGAAGGCTTCCAGCCCGTTGCCTTCTCCTTCGACGAGTTCGAGGCGAACGAGCCTCCGGCAATCGAGCCGACGACTTTCGAAATCCTCTTCAGGCCGAAATCTGAACTCTATGCCAAGGGCAATGACGCGACGCTGCTGCTGCGCGATCTCTCGCGTCTCGGCGAGATGAGCATCCATTGCGACATGGACGGTCTGCCGGCGCTTGGCAGCATCAATCCGGAGGCCGCCTACTTCGCCTGGAAGATCTCGCTGAAGACCGACAAGGGCGAAGAGTCGATCCGCTCGGTTTTCGAATTCGCCGAGTGGGATTGCGAGCTTGAGGTGACGCTCGCCGGCGACCATGCCGCTCCCGGCGAAGAATTGCCGATGCAGCCCGTTCCGTTCGATCTGTCTATGCTCGACGAGGAAATACCAGCCTCGGCCGGCGCGGGCGAGGATGATGATCAGGTTGCGGCCCAGCAGCGCGAGGCGCGCGACGACGCGGTGTCGGCTGCGGCGACCGCGAGCAACGTTCTGCAGATGGCACAGACCGCACGCGCGCCTGCCGAAAGCAACAGGAGTGCGGCATCCGCCTCGGCGGCACAGGCAGCTGCACAGCAGGCTGCCTCTGCAGCCACCCCGACGATCCGCGTCGATCTCGACCGCGTCGACCGGCTGATCAATCTCGTCGGCGAGCTCGTCATCAACCAGGCGATGCTGTCGCAGAGCGTCATCGAAAACGACACGAACGGTACGTCGTCGATCAATATGGGTCTCGAGGAGCTGCAGCAGCTCACCCGCGAAATCCAGGACAGCGTCATGGCGATCCGCGCGCAGCCAGTGAAGCCGGTCTTCCAGCGCATGTCGCGCATCGTCCGCGAAATCGCCGATATGACCGGCAAGTCGGTGCGCCTCGTCACCGAGGGTGAGAACACGGAAGTCGACAAGACGGTCATCGACAAGCTGGCCGAGCCGCTGACGCACATGATCCGCAACGCGGTTGATCACGGGCTCGAAACGCCGGAAAAGCGCGTCGCCGCCGGCAAGAACCCGGAAGGCACGGTGCGGCTGACGGCGAAACACCGGTCCGGTCGCATCGTCATCGAGCTTGCCGATGACGGCGCCGGCATCAACCGCGAGAAGGTCCGGCAGAAGGCCATCGACAACGATCTGATCGCCGCCGATGCCAATCTCTCGGACGAGGAAATCGACAACCTGATCTTCCACGCAGGCTTTTCGACCGCCGACAAGATCTCCGACATTTCCGGCCGCGGCGTCGGCATGGACGTTGTCAAGCGCTCGATCCAGGCGCTCGGCGGACGTATCAACATCTCGTCGAAGCCGGGGCATGGCTCCGTCTTCACCATGAGCCTGCCGCTGACGCTCGCCGTCCTCGACGGCATGGTGGTGACGGTCGCCAACCAGACGCTCGTCGTGCCGCTGACGGCAATCGTCGAAACGCTTCAGCCGGAGGCCTCGGCGATCCACAGCTTCGGTGCCTCCCAGCGGCTGATTTCGATCCGCAACTCCTTCTGCCCGCTGGTCGATGTCGGACGCATCCTGAACTTCCGCGCCACCCAGGCCAATCCGGTCGAAGGGGTGGCGCTGCTCGTCGAGTCCGAAGGCGGCGGCCAGCGCGCCCTGATGGTCGATGCGATCCAGGGCCAGCGCCAGGTTGTGATCAAGAGCCTCGAGGCGAACTATACCCATGTGCCGGGCATTGCGGCGGCCACCATTCTCGGCGACGGGCGCGTGGCGCTCATCCTCGATGTCGATGCGATCGTCGCGGCCTCGCGCGGACACTCCCTGAAACCTGAAATGTCTCTTGCTGCAGCCGGATAATACTCATGACCTATGCCGCAAAAAATCTGACGACTGGCGGACGGGAGCTGATCGCTTTCCGCGTCGGCGGCCAGGAATTCTGCGTCAACGTAATGTCGGTCCGCGAAATTCGCGGCTGGACGCCTGCGACCGCGATGCCGCACGCACCGGGCTACATGCTCGGCGTCATCAACCTGCGTGGCGCGGTGCTGCCGATCATCGACTTTTCGGCGCGCCTCGGCATGAAGCCGGCCGAGCCGACGGTCCGCCACGTGATCATCGTCGCCCAGGTGAAGAGCCAGGTTGTGGGACTTCTGGTCGATGCCGTATCCGACATCCTGACCGTCTCGGATGGCGACATCCAGCCGACTCCGGATATCGCGTCGGACTTCGAAAGGAGCTTTGCCCGTGGCGTCCTGGCGATCGAGGGACGGATGATCTGCCTCGTCGAACTCGACCAGGTCTTCCCGCAAGAGGAAAGGGAAGCGGCATGAGAGCCCAGGCCACTTTCGAGCAGAAGCTGTCGCCGGACGAGTGCCTTGCGGCTGGCGAATATCCGCTAACGCGGCGTGACCTCAGCGAAATCGCCGCGATGATCTATGCGGATGCCGGCATCTACCTGAATGAATCCAAGGCGTCGCTGGTCTATTCTCGGCTGTCGAAACACATCCGCAATCTCGGTCTCAAGGGATTCCGCGACTACTGCCAGCTCGTCGCCTCCCCGGCGGGCGCTGCGGCGCGCCGCGACATGCTCTCTCATCTGACCACCAACTTCACCCGCTTCTTTCGAGAGAACCATCATTTCGAGCACCTGAAGACCGACGTGCTGCCGGGCCTGATCGCCCGGGCCAAGAACGGCGGCCGGGTCCGCATCTGGTCGGCGGCCTGCTCGGACGGCCAGGAGCCCTATTCGATCGCGCTGACGGTGCTGTCGCTGCTGCCAAATGCCCCCGAATATGACTTCCGAATCCTGGCGACCGACATCGATCCGAAGATTCTGGCGCTCGCCCGCGCCGGCGCCTATGACGCGACGGCGCTCGAAACGGTAAGCCCCGCCATGCGCAAGCAATGGTTCCGGGAGGTCGAAGTGAACGGCCGTGGCAAGTGGCAGATCGATGACCGCGTCAAGCGGCTGATCACCTTCAACGAGCTCAATCTGATGGCACAATGGCCGCTCAAGGGGCCTTTCGACGTGATCTTCTGCCGCAACGTGGTGATCTATTTCGACGAGCCGACGCAGATGAAGATCTGGTCGCGATTTGCAGGCGTGCTCGACACCGGCGGGCATCTCTATATCGGTCATTCAGAGCGCGTCTCGGGGGACGCCAAGGCGATCTTCGACAATATCGGCGTCACCACCTATCGCCATACCGGCAAATTCCATGGAGGTCGGGCATGAACGCTCCCGCCCGTGTTCTCGTCGTCGATGACTCGCCCACCATGCGCGGGCTGATCTCGGCTGTGCTCAATGCCGATCCGGAGGTAAAGGTCGTCGGCCAGGCGGCCGATGCGCTCGAGGCTCGCCAGGCGATCAAGCAACTGGATCCCGACGTCGTCACCCTCGACATCGAGATGCCGAACATGAACGGCCTCGAGTTCCTCGACAAGATCATGCGTCTGAGGCCGATGCCGGTCATCATGGTCTCGACGCTGACCCACAAGGGCGCCGAAGCGACGATCGCCGCACTCGAAATCGGGGCCTTCGATTGTGTCGGCAAGCCGCACCCCGGCGACCCCAATCCCTTCGGCGGCCTGGTGGAGAAGGTCAAGGCGGCAGCGCGATCGCAGCGCAAATCGATGATCACCAGCAACCGGGCGGCATCGACGCCGGCTGTAAGCAGCGCTTCCGACTACAAGGCGGGCCGCAAGATCATCGCGATCGGGGCCTCCACCGGCGGCGTGGAGGCGCTGATTGCGGTCTTGCAAAAATTCCCCGCGAATTGCCCGCCGACGGTGATCACCCAGCACATGCCGCATACATTCACCAAGAGCTTTTCCGAACGGCTGAACCGGCTCTGCGCGCCGACCGTCCATGAGGCGACCGACGGCGCCCGTCTCGAAGTCGGCAAGGTCTATCTGGCGCCGGGCGGCGACCGGCACCTTCAGGTCGCCAATTCATCCTCGCCCTGCTGCAGGCTGGTCGACCGGGAACCCGTCAACGGCCATCGCCCGTCGGTCGACGTGCTGTTCGATTCGGTCGCCGAACTGGCGGGGCGCAATGCGATCGGCGTGATCCTGACCGGCATGGGCCGCGACGGCGCGGCCGGTCTCCTCAAGATGCGGCACGCCGGGGCGCGCACCTTCGGACAAAACGAAAAGACTTGCGTCGTCTATGGAATGCCCAGAGTGGCCCACGAATTGGGTGCTGTCGAAACACAGCTCCCCCTCGGATCGATCGGGGAGGAGATATTGAAGACCGCAGCAGCCCGGAAGGAAGGAAGCGAATAATGTCCATCGCCGAAAAGATTAAGGTTCTGATCGTCGACGATCAGGTCACGAGCCGACTGCTCCTGGGCGACGCCCTCCAGCAACTCGGCTTCAAGCAGATCACTGCCGCCGGCGACGGCGAGCAGGGCATGAAGATCATGGCCCAAAACCCGCACCACTTGGTCATCTCGGACTTCAACATGCCGAAGATGGACGGCCTGGGCTTGCTGCAGGCGGTTCGCTCGAACCCGAACACCAAGAAGGCGGCCTTCATCATCCTGACCGCTCAGGGCGACAGGGCGCTCGTCCAGAAAGCCGCGGCGCTCGGCGCCAACAACGTTCTCGCCAAGCCGTTCACCATCGAAAAGATGAAGGCAGCGATCGAGGCGGTGTTCGGGGCACTGAAATAATGTTGGAAGCTGCCGGCAGGCGTGTGCATGTCATTCAGGGCGAGTTCAAGGTCGTCAACGATCCGGATGTCGTTCTCTCGACCATTCTCGGCTCCTGTGTGGCTGCCTGCATGCGCGACCCGGTCACGGGCGTCGGCGGCATGAACCATTTCCTGCTGCCCGGCTCTTCGACGTCGCCGGCGTCGGCCGGTGACGCGACGCGCTACGGCGTGCATCTCATGGAACTGCTGATCAACGGTCTCTTGAAGGAGGGCGCGCGCCGCGATCGGCTCGAGGCGAAGATCTTCGGCGGAGCCAGGACGATTGCGCGCTTCTCGAATGTCGGCGAGCAGAACGCCGCCTTTGCGCGGCAGTTCCTGCTCGACGAGGGCATCCGCGTCGTCGGCGAGAGCACCGGCGGCGAGCATGGCCGCAAGCTGGAATATTGGCCGGTGACCGGTCGTGCCCGCCAATACGCGCTGACCGGTGTCGAAGCCCAGCGCGCCATCCATCAGGAGCGGCCGGCACCCGCACCGAAGCCGGTGGAAAGCTCGATCGAGTTCTTCTGACCGCGTCGGCGGCGCGAGCGGGCAAAGATTCTTTTCAATGTGAGAAAAACGATGCAGACCGACCACCAGAGCTACATGCCTCACGCGGAAGAATCGCTGCCAGACGTGCTGATGCGCATCGTCACCGAACTCCACGACGTCGCCTATCTCATCGAGCGGATCGAGCCGCAGCTCTGGAACAGCCATGATGCCTCCGCAACTGATCCGGCCGACAAATTGATGGTGCTCCAGGGCGTCGATCTGGCGGTCCAGAAGACCCGGGGTCTTGCCGAATTCATCGACACGATCACCGCATCGATCCCCGACACGTGCCTCGTGGACATCTCCACGGCCGTGAACCTGGTCAAGCTTGCCGACATGAAAAAGGCGCTCGGCAGCGGCCTGTTGCGCCACGGCCACTCGCAGCCGCTCACCAAGGCCGCGGGCGATTTTGAGGCGTTTTGACGCTACAGCGCCGCGCGTCTTATCAGACGCGCAAAGGTCGCTGTAGCACTTTGAGTTGCTGCATGTCTTTGTCCTTAATCGAGGTCGATTTTAAGGAGACATGCAGTAGACGAGAGGGGCGCGTAAGTCGGCCCTCGACCATCATCCTTCTGCTCCGACAAGTTCGCGCAAGTTTCGCCGCCTAGCTTCGCTTCCGGGGCTGGTAGATTCGCGCATATCGATACCTGCTTACCAGAATGTTTGATCTTCGCATGATGCCGTCGAGTGCCGGCAAGGGTGCCATGCGATACTGGGTGCGGAAACAGAATGAATCTGTTCGATCAATTCTCGACGTTCACGAAAAACCTGAGCAATCTCGGGCAGAGCAAGCTGATAGCGCTCGGCGCGGCCGGCATCGTCGCGATCGGCTTCGTCCTCGGCGCTGCGATCTACGTCAACAAGCCAGCCTATGAAACGCTCTATGTCGGTCTCGAGCGCAGCGATGTCACCCAGATCAGCATAGCGCTTGCTGAGGCCAATCTCGACTTCGAGGTCGGCGCGGATGGCGGCAGCATTCAGGTGCCGGTCGGCATGACCGGCAAGGCTCGGCTGCTTCTGGCCGAGCGAGGCCTGCCGAGCAGCGCCAACGCCGGCTACGAACTCTTCGACAATGTCGGCTCGCTCGGGCTCACCTCCTTCATGCAGGAGGTGACCCGCGTTCGTGCATTGGAGGGCGAGATTGCCCGCACCATCCAGCAGATCTCCGGCATCGCGGCGGCCCGTGTCCATATCGTCATGCCGGAGCGGGGCAGCTTCCGCAAGGCCGAGCAGACGCCGACAGCATCGGTGATGATTCGTGCGAGTGCGACGGTCGGCCGGAGCGCCGCCTCGTCGATCCGCCATCTTGTCGCTTCGTCCGTGCCGGGCCTCGATGTCGACGATGTCACCATTCTCGATTCGACCGGTCAGCTTCTTGCTTCGGGCGACGACCCGGCAAACAGCGCCCTCAATCAGTCGCTCGGCGTGGTGCAGAACGTCCAGACCGATCTCGAGAAGAAGATCGACAACGCGCTTGCGCCCTTCCTCGGCATGGACAATTTCCGCACCAGCGTCACGGCCTCGCTCAACACCGACGCCCAGCAGATCCAGGAGACCATGTTCGACCCCGAATCGCGGGTGGAGCGCTCGACGCGGGTCATCAAGGAAGAGCAGAAATCCAGCCAGCAGCAGCCGGACAACGCCGCGACCGTCCAGCAGAACGTGCCCCAGGCGGCGCCGCGCGGCGGCGCCGGCCAGCAGTCGAGCGACGAGGCGGAGAAGAAGGAAGAGCAGACCAACTACGAGATCAACAGCAAGACGATCGCGACCGTCAAGAACAGCTATGCGATCGAGCGGCTGTCGATCGCCGTCGTGGTCAACCGCGGCCGCCTGGCAGCGATGGTCGGCGAGGGGGCCGATCAAGCGAAGATCGATGCCTATCTCCAGGACATGCAGAAGATTGTCGCGTCCGCTGCCGGTGTCGATCCGAACCGCGGCGACGTGGTCACGCTGAACGCGATGGATTTTGTCGAGACGCAATTGCTCGACCAACCGGTGGCCGGGCCGGGCGTCATGGAAATGCTGACGCGCAATCTCGGCGGCATCATCAACTCGCTGGCCTTCATCGTCGTCGCCTTCCTGGTCGTCTGGCTGGGCATGCGCCCACTCGCCCGCCAGATGGGCTTTGGCGGTCAATCCGGTCAGCTCGAAGGCGAGGGTGCCGGTCTCGAATTGCCGGATTTCTCTCCGGCCGGCGCCGGTGCCGCAAGCGGCGCCCTCATGGAGGGCTTCGGTTCGGACTTCGGCTTCGACAGCACGGACGACCTGCTCAATCTCGGCGACGACAGCAACGGCTTCAATCGCCGCGTCAAGGAGGGCCCGGAGCGCCGGCTCGCGCGCATGGTGGAGATCAGCGAGGAGCGCGCCGCAAAAATCCTCCGCAAATGGTCCCTCGACCGCGCCGCCTAAAATCCTTCGAGGAGGCCCCGCGGACAATCCCGCCGTACCGGCGGGATTTCGCGTTTCCCTGACGCAGGAGTGACGTCGGGTCGCATTGCCGCGATGTGACGAGGCGGCGGAAATAGTGTTCGAGTCAATTCCCTGGCATCGGCTGGAGCGCCTAACCTGTCGCAAGAATGCGTGTCGGCGGGGCGAGTCTAGGCGAGGTGCGGATCGAAAAATTTAAAGATAATTTTAACCATACTAGATTCGGACCGGTCGACGCCGCCCCTCTATCTGTACCTGTCGACTGCCGTTTGTTTCCCCATGACTCAGCTTAGCTCAGATATAACTATTATGAATTGAAATAGAGGTTGGTTCTTCTTTGAATCTATACAGGTGCTGTGACCATCCCTGGCGGCTCGGACTTGGTGCATTTTAGCAACAGCCGCTGTTCGAAAGTAAAGTCCGTTCCTCTATATTCGATGGCGTGAGGCGTTGAAGGCGCCACAAATCACTGGAAAGTGACCGTATCTACCCCTTTGGCGTGTCTCTGGCGTTAGGCACGAGAGCTGAGATGGGTGCTGGCGTTCCGTGAGACACTAATAAAAATCAAGTGGATACTAAAGCAATCTGGTGGGTGCGCCAGCGCTGTCCACCAGAGGTAAACCGGTAGGTGACTAGCTGCTCTACTTAGGGGTGCGTAAGCAAGTTGTGTCTCAATCACAGTGCATTTTTAGGGGCGGCGATGTACAGTTTAGATATTGATTCGCGTTCTGGTTTGCGTGTGGGAATGCCGGCTCCGGTGGCTGTCGGCAGGGCAAGTGTAGCTCGCAAGGGGCGTCGAATCCGGCACGGGGGCTGAAAGTCATGGAAATTACACAGACTAGCGCGGCCTGGTCTTTGCAGACCGCCGCGCCGCGCATGAGCAGTCGCGGCATATCGCGCGAACAATTGATCCGCAGGCTCGGGGACGCGGCCGCGCGCAGCAGTCTCGCCAACGGGCTGGTGATCCTGACGGAATATGTCGGAGCGACCCACTACCTGCTGGCTCGCCACGATCTGTCGCAGGACGGCGGACTTGATTTCGTCCTGTGTTCCGATTGGCCCTTCGACGTCGTGCGGCGTCTCTCGAGCATCGTTATCGGTCTGAACGCCAAGACGACCGAGTTGGAAAAATGCCTGGCCGCGCTGCAGCCGTGCTTCCAGGTCCTGCCGGACGACATCGATCTGCCGCGCGGGGTCAATCGTTCCTACTGCGCCGTCACGTTCAATGTCGGCCGTGTTCGTTTCTCATTGATGCTGCTGTTCCCCGAGGACGTCATCCTCTCCCAGGAAGGGTTGCGCGATATCGCCGTGCTCGCAAGCTATCTCGCCAGTTTCAAGGCCGATGGCGGCGTACGGCAGGACCGGGACTTCGAGCTGACCGAGCGCGAGCTCGAATGCCTGTACTGGATTGCCGAAGGCAAGACGAGCGAGGAGATCGCCGTCATCCTCGGCATCTCCCGCAACACGATCAACAACTACATCACCAGCGTCATGCGCAAGACCGCGACGCGCACCAGGTCGGAAGCCATCGCCCACGCCGTCCGGCACAATCTGGTATAGGAGCGAGACGATGATGCACCTGGATTCGGAGAGCCGCTCGGACGATGCCCGACTCGGTCGCAGCACGCGCGCGGCACGCGCTGCCACTCTGGTCACGCGCCTGCAGGCGATGCAAAGGCAGATCAACGCGAAAAATTTCGCGGTCCTGCGCGTCAATGGAAGAGGGATGCCGGTAACCCGCAAGCTCACCTGCGTCCTGAACAATTGGGGTGCCGCTTCCGAAGCGAATGCGCATGAGCTCCTGAAGATCTATGGCGAGGAGTTGCTCCAGCACCTCGATCGTTCGCCGCTGGCGCTGCTGTGGGACGGCCAGGGAGAGCATCAGGCAGCCGACGCTCCGGACATGGCGCTTTTTTCGCAGCGGCTGAAGGGGCGGCAGCTCTCCTATTCGGGCATCGCCTTCCCGATACGGCTCGGTGCCCAGGGCAACGGCTATGTGGTTTTTGCCGGCAGCTATATCGACGCGCCGGCCGAGCAGATCCTCGACCTGCACGGGCGCTGCGCGCAGGTGATGACCGACATGCTGGCGGCTGACGAACGACGCCCGTTCAAGGGCGAGAGCCTCAGCGACCGCGAGATCGCCTGCCTGCAGATGGCCGGCGACGGCTATATCAGCGAGGAAATCGCCGAGAAGATGGGCCTTTCCGTCCACACCGTGAACGCCTATCTCGGCGCCGCCACGACGAAACTCGATTCCGTCAACCGCATACAGGCGATCGCCAAGGCAATACGGCTCGGCTATATCAGCTAGACTAGTGCCCGTCCATAAACGGTAAACTGCTGAAATTATTGGGTGAATCGCGATATCTGCGCGGGCAAAGCCCGGCG
>NZ_LNQC01000046.1 GCF_001651855.1 Sinorhizobium americanum
CGCCGCGCCGCAGGTGATCGGCGCCCCCGCCGCGACGATGCCGTTGGCGCCCAGCATGCCCTTGCGCAGGTCGGCAATGTGCATAGACCCGCCCTTGCCGCCGCAGGTGCCGCTCGCCCGGCCGAACAGCTCGGCCATCATGCTGTCGATGTCGACGCCTTTGGCGATCGAGTGACCATGACCGCGGTGCGTCGAGGAGATGTAGTCGTCGTCGCGAAGCTGCAGGCAGACGCCAACGGCGCTCGCCTCCTGGCCGGCATAGAGATGGGTGTTGCCGGGGATGTCGCCGGTACCCATTTCCTCCATCACCCGTTCCTCGAACCGGCGGATCGTCCGCATGGTTCGATAAACGTTGACGAGTTCTTCGCGAGAGAATTGTAAAGCCGACATTTGAAGCTCCCCTTGCCTATGGCTCCCAAAGCTGCCTTTTCACCCGTGCGCCGGTCATCGTTGAGCGTTCGATGCCGTGTGGCGATTCTGATCTTGGCTGCGTTTGACCGACCACGGTCAACCGCAGCCACTGGAATCCACCCGTCTTGGGAAGGTGGACCACCGGACCCCACGCTGACGTCAAGTGTCAGCCAAAAAAGCTTTGCAACTCCCGCGCAAGTGCGTCGGGTTGTTCTTCCGCCAGATAGTGACCGCAGGACTCTATTGCGGTCCCCCGGACATTGGTTGCGATCTTCTGCAATTGCGCCACCAGGTCCGGCATTGACCCCTGATCGGCTCGCACCGCCAGGACCGGCATCTCCAGCTTTCCCTTGGCGCTGAGTTCCCGATTTTGCTCGGCCGACAGCGTTACGGCACGGTAGTAGGCGAGTCCGCCCTTGAGCCCGCTGTACAAGAAGACACGGAGATACTCTCCGAAGTCGGCATCAGAGAACACTTGCGGATTCGCCGCCTTGCGCTGGAGAAACCAGTTAAGATAGATGTGCTCCCGGCCTTGGATGAGTGCCTCCGGCAAGTCAGCAACGTTGTGGAAGGCAACATGCCAGGTGCGCCATGCAACGTCGGAAGACCAAGGCAGTGCGTCGGGAAGGCTGATGCCGGGTATTCCCGTATCCAGGATGGCTAGCCCTTTAACGCTACTTCCGTAGAGCGCTGCGTAGGGATATGCGACCCAGGCGCCGACATCATGGGCCACGAGAAAGTGGCGAACCACACCCAGCTTCTGAACCAGCCCGCGGGCGATCTTCGCAACACTCAACGTATCACAGCCGCCCATCGGGCGATCAGAGTCGCCCTGTCCAGGCAGATCGGGCGCTATGATCCTGTAACGCTCGCCAAGGAGCGGCATAATCTTGCGCCATGCGTACCAGCTCTGTGGGAAGCCTGCGAACAGAAGGACGACTTCGCCGTCCGCTCTCCCGCCAGTGACATAATGCAACCTGACACCGTCCACAGTTGCAAAGCCGCGTTCGAAACCCTCAATCCCGGTTTCGGGCCATTGTTGTCTGTCAACCATCGCAGTCTCCCTCTTGCAGGTATTTTATTGCCTCAATGGCGAACGTCTTCGCCCAACTCGCAGACGGCCTCTGCAACTCGTGAATGTACTGGAATCTTGCCGATGCCCACCGACAAGACCAAACCCCAACCGCTTAGAACGGGTCGCGTGCGGCGGTCAGCCAACCGCCGTCCATCACGTAGGCGCTCCCGTGAACGTAGTCCGCATCATCACTTCCGAGGAATGCTGCAAGCTTTGCGATTTCCTCAGGCTGGCACCAACGGCGAGCCGGCACCTTGCTGATAGCCAAATCCATGTCTGGAGAGGCCGCGTTGTGTTCGGGCAGCGCTAGAGGCGTGGCGGTCGCTCCGGGGCAGATGGAATTTACCCTGATGCCGCGAGCGCCGTACTCAAATGTGAGCTGCCGGGTCAAACCTATGACACCATGCTTGGAAGCAGTGTAGGCCGAGCCCCCCCCGGCAGCACTGAAGCCAGATGTTGACGCCGTATTGATGATTGCGCCTTTTCCCTGTGCCAGCATTTGCGGGATGACGGCTCGCGACATTAGGAACGGACCGGTGAGATTCACCGCCATAACTCTGTTCCATTCCTCGAGACTTACTTCATGTGCTGGAGCATGGCCGTCGAGAATGCCCGCATTGTTGCAGAGAAGATCAATACGCCCCCACCTGGCAATGATCGTTTCTACCCCGCGCTGCACGCTTTGCGGATCGCTCACATCGACCTGCACGGGAATTGCCATTTCCGGTTTTTCCAGCTTTTCAACCGTCTCCACGGCACGCGCCATATTGATGTCGAGAGCGGCGACGTACGCCCCTCTGGATACAAATTCGCCTACCATCGCCCGCCCCATGCCGGATCCGGCGCCGGTCACGACAACCACTCGACCGCTATAGCTACTCACCTCTAAAACCTTTCCTCTCATGATTGCTGCTCTCGCAGCTCGCGTACGATCCATTTCGGCAGATGGTCGCCCATGAGCGGACCTGCCGCCGCTGTCAGCTACGTACAAATCCTCAATTCGGCACCCGAGCTCGCTTGGAAGCGTTCCGCCAACTCGCAACCGTCACCGCCAGCAAGCATGCAACCAAGAGCAGCGAGAAGACCGCGTTGACCGAAGGCGTGAACCCAAATCGCATCTGGTTGAACACCCAGATCGGCAATGTCGGTGAACCACCGGACAGGAACAGCGTGACCATGACGTCATCGGCAGACAGGGTGAGACCGAGAAAGGCGCTGGCCAGGATCGTCCCCCGGATCATGGGGAATAGAACGTGGGCAAAGCTTTGCCAGCGGTTGGCCCCGAGATCCAACGAAGCTTCCATGAGGCTTGGATCGATGCGCCGCAGGCGAACCAGCAATAGAAGCAGAGTCACCGGCATCACGAAGCTCATCTGGCCAACGACAATTCTGGTGATGCCGGACGGAATGCCGAACAGTTCCGTCCCCAGCACCATCTCGATGCCCAAGACGACGCCCGGGGTGGCGATTGGAAGAGCGAACGCCATTTCGTAGAAGCGCGCTCCCTTCAGTCTTGCGTAGTGCACGATGAGGGCAAAGGCTGTCCCGACCACAACCGATACCGACACGACACACGCAGCAACCACAACAGAGCGCCGCGCAGCCTCGATCAGGGACTGGTCCTGAAGAAGTTCGTGGTACCAGTGCAGTGTCAGCCCCTGAAGCGGAAAAACCTGCAGGTTTGCCGAGTTGAACGAGAACAGCACGATGATGGCTAGCGGCGCATACAGGTAAGCAATCGCAGCGACAAATCCGGCGGCGCCCAGACGGCGACCAAAGCGGGTCGCCGCGGACGAAGCCGCCTGATCAGACTCTCCCCCGACCATGACTCCCCTAGCAGGGCACAGTGCAAGGATGACGCCAAGAAGCAAGGCAACGCTCAGCATCAAAGCAACGGCGACGGCCGCACCGTAAGGCCAGTTGTTTGCAAATCCGAATTGTGTGGAGACGACTACCCCTAAGGTCGTGCCATCGATTCCGCCGATCATTGCCGGAGTGACGAAGTCGCCAACAGTCACGAGAAACGCCAGTGAAAAGCCTATCGCCAGGTTTCTGCGCGTAAGCGGCCAGACAAGATGGACGAAGGTCTGAAAGGCGGTAGCGCCGGAGTCTTCCGATGCTTCGAAGAGGTCGCGTGGGATCTTCTCGAAGGCGCCCATCGTCGAGATAAAGATGAACGGTACCGAGATGTAGGCGAAGACGATAACAACTGCCGTCGGGCTGTAGAGAAACGCTTCCGATGGCGCGTCCAGAATGCCACTCGTCACTAACGCCGCATTGAGCACGCCCGACTGACCGAGGATTACCCGCCATGCAAAAATCCGCATCAGGAGGCTGATCCACAGCGGGATTACAACGAGCATTGTCAGCAGGGCTTTATTCCGTCCGACAACCCTGCCTACATAGAAAGCCAGCGGATAGGCAATCATCGTAGCGAATACGCACGCGATGAAACTGAACGAGAGCGTGCGCCACAGCAACGCCCAAAAACCCGCCGAATTCCAGATGCGCGCGTAATTTGCCAGCGACGGTTCAAAGAGGATCACGCCTGCCGACGACTTGAGGAAGCTCGTTCCTATGAGCAGGAGGTTGGGCAGGAAAACGATGAGGAACAGCCAAGCCACAACAGGAACGCTTGCGAAACTGAATTTCATCGGCAAGCGTCGCCGGAACGTTTTGCCGTCAGCAGCTATTGTCGCGATACTATCAGTCATAAAACACCTGAGTGTTTACGAGATCGAAGCGGACCTGCACCGGTTGACCTACCAAAAAAGTTGACTCTCGTGCGGCTGGCACGGTTCCGATCAAGCTGATACCGCCGCAACGGACGTTGACTTCACAGTTCGTCCCCAGGAAAAGGACGTCTTCGACTATTCCGGGAACTGCGTCAGGCAAGCGGCCGGCACCGTTGAGCGCCATCACTTGAACCGCTTCGTACCTTATTGCCATCCGCGCTGTTCCACCTCGTTCGGAGGTAAGAGCAGCAATTCTGGTTCCCTCAATCGTCCCAGCATAGCCGCTGCCCTCCGGCTCAAAGTGAACGGGGACGAGGTTCGAACGCCCTACGAACCTGGAGACGAACTCGTTCTGAGGTGCGAAATAAATTTCTCTCGGGGTAGCCAGTTGGGCGATTTTGCCATCGTGCAGGACGACAACGCGATCTGACATGGACAGCGCCTCGCCCTGATCGTGCGTGACGTACATGAACGCGATCCCGAGTTCCTTCTGCAGGGCGACCAATGTGTGTTGCATCTGCTGCCGCAAACGGAGATCGAGAGCGGCAAGGGGCTCGTCGAGAAGAAGAAGTTTTGGCCGGGAGACTATGGAGCGCGCCAGAGCCGCCCGCTGTCGTTGTCCCCCCGAGAGCTGGTGAGGCAGCCTGTCGGCAAAAGTTGACAGTTCGACGAGCGACAGCGTTTCCTCGGCCTTCCTCCGACGACTTGCCTTCGGCTCGCCCTGCATCCGGAGGGGATATTCGACATTTTCCCGCACCGTGAGGTGCGGGAACAATGCATAACTCTGAAATACCGTGCGAACGTCCCGCTTGAATGGGGGCACGGCATTCATCACATCTCCGTCCATCACGATCTGGCCGCTATCCGGCTTTTCGAAGCCGGCAACGGTCCTAAGGATGGTAGTCTTACCGGATCCACTCGGGCCAAGTATCGAGAAGAACTCTCCAGGCTTCACCGAGAATGACACCTTCTCGAGCGCCGGCTTTTGTGCGCCCTCATAGGTTTTTGATACACCCACAAGCGAAAGTACCGGGCCAGCTTCACGCGCTCCCATGTGCAGTCTCCAGAGCTAATTTGGGCCGAAATCAAAGGGTGCCGGCCAGGAAATCATTCCAGATCTGGATTCGCCGTTCGACGTCTTCGGGCTCTCGGAAGAATACGAGGTTATCCTTGAAGCCAGGGTCCTCGGAATCCGGGACATTCGTATTCATCAGCTCCTCTTCAGTAAGCCCGGCCTTGAGGGCGTCCGCGCCCGTAAGAATGCCGTTGCTACCGGAGAATTTCATGAACCTCGCCTGCCAAGGAAGCGACATGGTGTCATTGAGGAACTTATAGACGATGTCCCGCTGCCCCTTCGGCGTCACGAATGTACCTTCGATCCAGGAGGGAGTGCCTTCTTTTGGCAGCGAATACTTGGAATTCACGCCCTTTTTCTTAAGCGAATTCACTACAGCGACATTGTGACAGTAGCCGATCAACGCCTCGCCGGACGCGTAGAGGTTAGCCGCATCGTCAAAGCCACGGGTAACCACCCGAACCTGCTGCCTCAGTGCACGAAGCGCGTCCGTGACGCTCGTAAACTCTTCCTCCGTCAGGTTGAAAGGGTCCTTGGCCCCGACGTAGAGCGCGACCATCGGAATATTTACGGTAGCGTCATCGAACGTCGTCACCTTACCTTTATACTTTTCGTCCCAAAGGTCGCCCCAAGTGGTGGGTGGCTCTTTGATCACATCGGCATTGTACTGGAGTGGCTGCGTGCCCCAGTGGAGCGGGATACCCATAAGGGTACCTTCGACTGAGAGGGGCTCCTTCCAGTTCAGCCCCGGAAGCACATTTGTCACATTGGGAACTTTGGAGATATCAAACGGACCGATTTGTCCTGCCTTCTTGAGGCGCCCGGCTGTGGAAGCCTCCGAGTAGACGACGTCGGGCTTGACAGCGCCGGACTGCAACTGCGCGAATACTTCGTCCAGCGAAGATATAATAACTGGCTTTACCTTAACTCCGCCGTTGGCAGCTTCCCACTCTGCGATCCAGTCCGGCTCGTGGTAGGTCTCCCAGGTGAGCAGTGTGATCGGCTCCTCGTCTGCCCAAGCGCTTCGAGTGATTGCCGGGGCAACGAGCGAGCTGGCTGCCAAGGCACCACCAGCTTTCAGGATCGTGCGGCGAGTAAACGATCGCGGCATGTTATCGAACATTTTTGGATCCCCTTTTTATATCTAACTAACGACAGTTAGATAAGTCCAAATCGCGTCGGTGTCAATTTTTTTTAAGATGTTATCGTTTACATGTTTTCCGAGGGGCCGATCTGGGGGAGAAGCTGGCGCCTCCTAAGAATTGCACGAGCCGAGACATACATATAGATGAAGGAGGTAAGCAGCCTTGTTAGCGGAGGCTCAAAGCCGCCATGTTGTTAGGACCCTGTAGATGACCCTGCCGCCTCGAGTTCAGCAAGCGTGCGATGAAATGCGCCGCCACCTCGAACAATTTGACTGGACCAAATTGACCAACGGGCGCCGCCAAGTTCTTGAAGCTTTTCTCGAGCTTGCAACGACGCAAGGTTTCTCTGGTGTAACGATGAGAGGACTTGCCAAGGCTCTCGATGTGAAGGCGTCCAGTATTTATTTCCATTTTCCGGACGGGCGAGATGAAATTGTCGCCCAGACGTTGCGGTGGCATTATCACTGCTGGGGTTCCGCGATCCTCAGCGCTGTCGAGAACAGCGCTGGCGTGAACGAATTTTGGGACAGCATGGTACGGACCCATGTTAAGCGGCAGCTTGAGCTTCCCGAAAGCGATCTTTGGGACATACTCGTTGCAACGGATCGTATTTGTGGTTTCCTACAGCCAGGAATTCGGCAGGAAATTGAGCACTGGCTGCAATTGTGTGTCCGAATGTACGAGGCAGCGGCCTGCGAAATGGGTTACAACAATTGTGAGGTTTCGGCGCGCGCCATCATGAAGCTGCTCGATGGCGTCAGGTCATGGTGCGACTCGTCGGGAACTGGTGCCGACCCTGAAGCCTGTACCGCACGCTCAATCGCGATTTCACGCGCTATATTGGCGTCGCAGTCTGATTACGCAGACGCCACAGGTGGTCGCGCTGAGCCCCCAAAAAGCCAGCCAGGAAATTGAGCGCGATGTGATAGGCGCCAGGTCTACTCATTGCGGCGCCGCGACTGGCGCATAAGCTGGCGCCTTGGAGTATGCGCTGATGTCCATACGGCCGCCATCTCTCGAACACAGCTCAAGATCGTTCAAGCATTCTCCTAAGTTGCGCATTCTCTTTGCGCAGCATTTCCGCGCATAGTTCTTCAGAACGCATATTTTCCGCATTCAGGAGATCAAGCTCGTCTCTATGGTGGACACCACCATCCTCGCTTGTTCTAAACACAATTTGGCACGCGGTGATGGGCGCCACCTCCCTCCGTTTGATACTGCTTCGAGACGGACAACAGGGAAGCGACCGCGCGCCGGGTTATAAGGGCTACCGAAGATGCGGGAGGGAAGGACCGCTCACGCGTTCAACACCTTGCCATAAGCATCGAGCACGCTTTCTTTCATCATTTCGGAGAGCGTCGGATGCGGGAAGATCGTGTGCATCAGCTCTTCCTCGGTCGTCTCCAGATTCATCGCAACGACGAAGCCCTGGATGAGCTCGGTGACTTCCGCGCCGACCATGTGCGCTCCGAGCAGCTCGCCGGTCTTCTTGTCGAAAATCGTCTTGATCAGGCCCTGGTCCTCGCCAAGCGCAATCGCCTTGCCGTTGGCGCCGAAGCTGTAGCGGCCGACCCGAATGTCGCGGCCGAGCTCTTTGGCTCTCGCCTCGGTGAGGCCGACGGAGGCGACCTGCGGGTCGCAATAGGTGCAGCCGGGCACCTTGCCTTTGTCGAGCGCGTGGACGCCGGGCACGCCAGCGATCTTCTCGACGCAGATGACGCCCTCATGCTCGGCCTTGTGCGCCAGCATCGGCGGCCCGGCAACGTCGCCGATCGCATAGATGCCGGCGACATTGGTCTTGCCGTAACCGTCGGTGACGATGCAGCCGCGGTCGGTCTTGATGTCGAGCGCCTCGAGCCCGAGGTTCTCGATGTTGCCCTGGACGCCGACGGCCGAGATCAGGCGGTCCGCCTTGATCGGCGTGACCTTGCCGTCCTTGGTCTCGACATGGGCGGTGACGTCGTTGGCGCCCTTTTCGACCTTCGTCACCTTGGCGTCGGTGAAGATCTTCATGCCGCGCTTCTCGAGCTGCTTGCGCGCGAGCGCGGAAATCTCGGCGTCCTCGACCGGCATCACCTGCGGCAGGAGTTCGACGACCGTGACATCGACGCCCATGGAAAGGTAGAAGCTCGCAAATTCGATGCCGATCGCGCCGGAGCCCATGACGACCATGGTCTTCGGCAGCTCCTCGGGCTTCATCGCCTCGAAATAGGTCCAGATCAGCTTGCCGTCCGGCTCGATGCCGGGCAGTGCCCGCGGCCGGGCGCCGGTCGCCAGGATGATGTGCTTGGCCGCGTAGGTGCCCTCGCTCTTGACGCCCTTCGGCACCGGGTTCTGCGGCTGGACGGCCGGCTTCGACGGCGCGCCGACGACGATCTCGCCGGGCTTCGTCAGCTTCGCTTCGCCCCAGATCACGTCGATCTTGTTCTTCTTCATCAGAAAGGCGACGCCGCCGTTCAGCCGCGCCGAGACGCCGCGCGAGCGGGCGACGACATCCTTGACGTTGGCGGTGATCTTGCCTTCGAGCGTCAGGCCGTAGTTCTTGGCGTGGTTGGCATGGTCGAGAATCTCGGCTGAGCGAAGCAGCGCCTTGGTCGGGATGCAGCCCCAGTTGAGGCAGATGCCGCCCAGATGCTCGCGCTCGACGATCGCCGTCTTCAAGCCCAGCTGCGCCGAGCGGATGGCGGTCACATAGCCGCCCGGGCCCGAACCGATAACGATGACGTCGTACGACATGAGGAGCATTCCTTAAAAAAAATTGGGGGACGCACCTCGGCTCGACTGCGCCGCGGTAGCGATCCCCCAGAGTTGCGGGAGGAAACTAGACCAGCATGCTCAATGGATTCTCGATGAGCGCGCGGAACTTCGCGAGAAGCTCTGCGCCCAGCGCACCATCCACGGCCCGATGATCCGTGGACAGCGTTACGCTCATGACCGTAGCAACGCCCAACTCCCCTTCTGCGGTTACCACCGGCCGCTTTTCTCCGGCGCCGACCGCCAGGATCGTGGAGTGGGGGGGATTGATGATCGCGGCGAATTCCTTCACGCCGTACATTCCGAGGTTTGACACCGCTCCCGTGCCGCCCTGGTACTCGTTGGGCTTCAGCTTTCCTGCCTTGGCACGCGCGGCCAAGTCTTTCATCTCGTTCGAGATGGTCGAAAGGCTCTTTTGCTCCGCCTGGCGGATGATCGGGGTGATAAGCCCACCGGGGACGGAAACCGCCACGCCGACATCCGAATGGCTGTGGCGCACCAGATGCTCGTCCATCCAAGACACGTTAGCGTCCGGAGCACCCGCCAGAGCCAGTGCGTAAGCCTTGATGACGAGGTCGTTCACCGAGAGCTTGTAGGCCGGCACGTTCTCGACCAGCGGCGCCGCAGCATTGAGCTCCGCGCGCAATTTCAGGAGCGCGTCGAGCCGGCAGTCAGCCTTAAGGTAGAAGTGCGGAACACTGCTCTTGGCCTCGACGAGCCGCCGTGCGATCGTCCGACGCATGGAGCTGTGCGCCTGAAGTTCGTAGGACCCATCGGGAAAATGCCGAAGCGCGTTCTCGCCTGCGGTGCTCCCCGGAGCCTCCGATTGAACCGCTGCGGGATCCGCCTGTGCCCGGGCATCGACGAGCATGTTGGAGGCCCCCAGGACATCGGCACTGACGATGCGGCCACGCGGGCCGCTGCCGTTCAGCCTGGCAAGATCCAGCTCTCGCTCCCGCGCGAGGCGTCGTGCGAGCGGCGTGGCGCGGGGTGCGCTGTCAACTTTCTGTTCGACTGTGACCTCCGCGGCCGGCGTCTTTGCTTCAGACACCGGCAGCGGACTTTCGGCGGTGGCCGGCGGCGCAAGAGGGACGGCCGTCTCGTTGACGGTCTCCCCCTCGGCATAGATCCACGCGACGGCCGAGCCGACCGGGATATCCACACCTTCCTTGCCGGTCACGTTACGCAGGACCCCGCTCGCCGGCGCGTCGATTTCCATGGCCGCCTTGTCGGTCTCGATCTCGAAAAGGACATCGCCCTCCTTCACGGCATCGCCCTCGCCGAAGAACCACTTCGAGATCTTGCCCGTCGCCATGTCCATGTCGACCTTCGGCAAAATGACTTCGGTCGCCATACCTATCGCACTCCCCTCGCAAGGCCGCGGGCCGCATCGATTATGTCCGGTACCTGCGGGACGGCAGCCTTTTCCAGCTCGGGATTGTAGGGGATCGGCGTCTCGGACCCGCCGAGGCGCAATATCGGAGCATCCAAGTAGTCGAACGCCTCGCTTTCGGCGATCATTGCACTGATCTCCGCCCCGACACCGAGCGTTTTAACGCCTTCATAAACGCAGATCAGCCGGGAGGTCTTCATGACGCTGGCGATGACCGTCTCCCGATCGAGGGGGCGGATTGATCGCAGATCGATCACTTCGGCGCTGATGCCTTCGCCGGCAAGCACTTCCGCTGCCTCCAGGGCCTTGTGAACCATGATAGAAGTTGCGACTATAGAGACGTCGCGCCCTTCCCTCCGGACCTCCGCCTTGTCGAGCGGCACCGTGTAATGTCCCTCGGGAACCGGCCCCTTCATCTTGTAGAGCAGCTTGTGCTCGAAGATCATCACCGGATCCGGATCCGCCACGGCAGCAAGGAGCATGCCTTTCACGTCATGCGGCGTCGCCGGCTGAATGACCTTTAGCCCTGGTACGTGACCGAGCCATGCTTCCAGGCTCTGGCTGTGCTGTGCCGCAGCCCCGGTTCCGGAGCCGGCGGGGAACCGCATAACGAGTGGAACCGACACCGCACCGCCAAGCATGTAGCGCATCTTGGCCGCCTGGTTGACGATCTGCTCCATTGCGAGCGCGGCGAAATCGGAAAACTGGAATTCGAAGATCGGTCGCAAGCCGGTGACCGCTGCGCCGACGGCGACACCTGCGCCGCCAAGCTCGGAAATGGGGGTATCCATGACGCGGTCGGAGCCGAAGCGGTCAACCAGATCGCCGGTCACCTGAAAGGCGCCGCCATAGACGCCGATGTCCTCGCCCATGAGGATCACGCGCTCATCCGCTTCCATGGCGATCGCCATGGCTTCCTGGATGGCTTGGGAGTAGCTGATTTCTCTGACTGGCGCGTTCATGTCATGCCTCGAGCGTGTAGACGTTGTCAGCGAGGCCATCGATTGACGGCATCGGGCTCGTCTTCGCGAACTCGATACCAGCGTCGATTTCCTGCTGCACACTGCCGCGGATCGCCTCTAGCTCGTCCGACGTCGCGATACCGAACTCGATCAACTGAGCTTCGTAGCGTCTGATCGGATCCCGGTTGGTCATCCAGTCGTCAATCTCGTCCTTCGTGCGATAGCGATTGCGGTCGCTTTTGGAATGTCCGCGATACCGGTAGGTCTTGCATTCGATGAGCGTCGGTCCGTCGCCGCGGCGGGCCCTTTCAACCGCCTCATGGGAGGCCTCCGCGACCTCCGACAAAACGTTGCCGTCGACGATCACACCCGGCATGGAGTAGGCGGCCGCGCGATCGGCGACGTTGGCGACCGCCGTCGAACGGGCGGTCGAAGTCGACATGCCGTAGCCGTTGTTTTCGCACACGAAAATGACGGGCAACTTCCAGATGGCAGCCATATTCAGCGCCTCGTGGAAGGCACCCTCGTTGTTCGCGCCGTCACCGAAGAAGCAGACGACGACCTTGCCCGTGCGAAGCCGCTTTGCGGTGAGCGCCGCGCCGACGGCGATCGGAAGCCCGCCCCCGACGATCCCGTTCGCGCCAAGGTTCCCAGTCGACACATCGGCGATGTGCATCGACCCGCCGCGACCTGCACAGTAACCGGTAGTCTTGCCAAAGAACTCGGCGAACATCCGCTTCACTTCGGCGCCCTTGGCGATGCAGTGGCCGTGCCCTCGGTGGGTAGAGGTTATCTGGTCCTCGTTGACAAGAGGCATGCAGATCCCCATCGCGCTCGCTTCCTGGCCGATGGAAAGATGCATCGTCCCGTGAATGAGTCCGCGCATATAGCACTCTTCGGCACCTTCCTCGAACCGGCGAATGAGGTGCATCTTCCGAAGCGCATCGAGAAGTTGCTCGCGTTCGTATTGGCGGTAGATGAAGGGCAGATTGCTGGTCTCGCCTTCCACTTGCATCGCCTGGGCGCGTCCCGACATGATCAAGCCTCCTTTCCGTAAACGAGCGCATCCTGCCGCGCGCGGAGTTCCGCAATGCGCGAGCCGGGCGCAACCGACGCGTTCTGATAGGTTATAAGCTCTCCTTTACGGATCGGCTGCGTGACGGTACCGCCCTGAAGGAGGCCGCACGGGATTGCCGAGGAGGACCGCGCCTCTGGCGCCGTCATGATCCAGGCCCGATAGGAGTATTCACCGATGGCGTCGAGCGTTTCGCCGGGCGCAAGGTCCTTCTTGGCGACCGCGCAGACCTCCGCGACCGGGGTCGACAGCGGCACCATGTCCGGCTTACCGTAGAGCACGACACGCGCACAGGTGAGCGGGACCTCGAGCGAGGTGAGGTGATAGGGGCGATGGAACGTGAAGTAGGGCCCCTTGCCCATCTTGAGGTCTTCCATGCGCTCGGAAATGCGCGGATGCGACATGTCGGCGACAACGAAAACGCCCGGCGCCACACCCTTGCCGATGGAATAGTCGACCACACCCGCCTTCGAGAGAACGCCCCCGTCCCTTTCCGGGATCAGGACCGAGGAAAGCTTGTCCAGCGTGGCCGCCGGGCCGTGCATGCCGGGCGTGTCAGGGACTAGTCCTGTGGCATTCGCGATCGCGGCCATTTCAACCATTGTCTTGGAACCGTCGACGAACTCCACGAGCATGCGGACATTCATGTTCCGGCGCGCGGCTTCCTCGGCATAATCGTCTGGAACAGCATCGACGTTCAGCGGATTGTTCTTGCCTTTGCCGGCCGCAACGATCGGATGCCCCATGGCCGACACGAACTCGATCAGCTCAATGCATGAAGACGGCTCGTCACCCGCCCCGAGCGAGTAGGTCACGCCAAGCCGCTCGGCTTCGCTCTTGAGATAGGCGCCGATCGTTACATCGGCTTCGACATTCATCATCACCAGGTGCTTGCCGTGCTCCATGGCGGCGAGACCGATCTCGGCGCCGACTGCCGGAACGCCGGTGGCATCGACGACCACGTCGATGAGGCCGCTGTTGAGAATGTTGGCCGAATGCGCGGTGATCGCGACCTTTCCGCTCTCGATGGCGGTGTTCAGCTCCATCGAATTGGCCGCGTCGTGATGATGGCCGTCGGATTGGTAGGCGATGTCCACGGCAGCGCGCGCGCGGGCGACGTTCAGATCGCAAATCGCGCCGATTTCGATGCCTGGCATGTGGGCGACACGGGTCACGATGTCAGTGCCCATTTCTCCACTGCCTACAAGGCCTATGCGGATGGGCCTTCCCTCCTCCTCGCGTCGCATGAGGTCTCGCGCAAGGCCCGTTGGCGCAACATTGATGGGCATTTCAGTCCTCCCGATATCCATTGCCAGCAATGTAGGTAATGTACATTTGTACTTTCGTCAACATCTTTGTTCTCGCTTGGCGATCGTCCTGACAGCGCTTGGGGAACGCTTTCGCGGCAAGGATGGGGATTTCAAGGGTAGACTGGGAGCTCAGGAATCTCGCGTGCTCCTTTTGCGGAAGGCATCAAACTGGACCGATGCTCGCGTCAGCAGACGCGGCTTAGGCTCCGCGATCGCCGGCAGGCAACGCGGAAGGCTGCCAAATGTCTTGCACATTCGTCGGGCTTACCTGAAACCGGGGGGATGCTGTGGCAGCCTATCGCAATCCAGATTTATGCGAAAAGACGGGACGTCCATGCAAAGAGTGCACCGACTCACACGAGCAGAATAGAACAAACAGTCGGGACTTTTGAATAATGTTCGTGAAGGCGAACGCCAAACGGATGCCGCGCCTTCTCCGCGACCTCTATGTGTTGGTCTGCTCAGCGGCCAACAGCAACGCCTTTGCCGTTTGCTCATCGGTTACAAAAGTGGTCGGCTTGATGGTCGTAAGAGAGGCGAGCAGCGCGTGCAGTTTTTCCGGACCGCCCGAGATCAGCACACGCTCGGGAGTACGACGCAAGCGATCAAGATTCACCGAGATCACGCGGGAATTAACCTCGTGATCTATCAGGTTGCCCTGCTTGTCGATGAAGTTGTAAAGGACGTCGCCGACTGCGCCCGCGTCGATGAGGGAGCGGCGGTCAGCCTCGCTCAAATAGCCCGTGCGATAGCTTGTTGTAAGGGCCGAAATCCCGCCGACGGACAATAGGGCAACATCTAGTTTGTCCGCCATCTCAAAAATTGCCGCAAGCCCGCACCTCTCGAGCAGCGCATGCTTTGTTTCCGGACTGTCGACCACAGCCGGCGCGGGGACCAGGAATCCCTCCCCCATGAATAGTTCCGCGAACTGCCAGGCAAATTCGGCTGGATTGAAACGCCGCGCCGCAGAAATGCCCCCCAACAAGGAGACGACGCGGAAGTCTTCGAGATTGGCTCCAGCAATGAAAGGCAGCGTATTGTAAAGGGTTCGCCCCCAGCCCACGCCGACGATCATCCCAGATTTCATCATCGCGGATATGAGCGTTCCGGCGGCAGCGGCGATAACTTTCGTAGGGTCTCCGTCGGGGTCACTGAACGGCGCGACGATTGCCCGCGTGACCCCGAAGGCGATCTCAAGGTCCCTTTCGAGCGCCACCATGTCTGAGAGCGGCGACGAAATGGAAACGCGGACCTCATTGCGACGCCGTGCCTCCGCCAAGAGTCGGACGACCATCACTCGATTGATGCCAAGCTGTTTGGCAATGTCGTTCTGCGTGTAGTTCTCCACGTGATACAGCCACACGACGCGGGCTCGCAATCTCTCAGACTCGCTCTGGGCCATGACAACTGGAGACGTGATCTGCATTTTGCGTTCCTCATGGGTTCTACAGGCGTAGCGGTCGATATCACACTGCCGTGGCGATTTCACCTCCTCCTGCCGGGGCGAACACGAACGGCAAAGGCCCAAAGGCCAGAAGCCGTTCCGCCAAGACGAGGGACGCACTTTATCGTCAGACCTACCGTCGGCCCACTCGCCTGCCATTGTCTCCGCAACACAACGAATATTCGCACATATTGTCGTCATTTGCCATTGATGTTCTGCTTTGGGCAGCCAACGCTGCCGAAAAAGGTGTTGACATCGAGCCATCGTGAACACATTGTATTTTCGGATGGCAATTGTTCTATCGCTGGTGAAGCGGAGATCGCCGTCGCAATGGCACGGAATGGAGGCCGTGCCAAAACAGTCTTGCCTCCATGGGCATTCAACTGGTTAGTTTACATTGGGGAGGAACAGCTAATGACTATCTTGAGTACGGGTGTGTCGCGCCGCGGCTTTCTGCGGCAGACCGCAGTGTTGGGCCTAGCCGCGGGTGCGGCCTCCAGCCTGAGGCTGCCCGCCTTCGCCCAGTCCGATCTTCCGGATATCCAATCCATTCTCGACAAAATCTCGGTTAAGGATTACGTGCGAGAGGACTACCGCAAGCTCTACTCGATGTCCGACGAACCGTTGTGGGATCCGGCAAAAGACTGGATCAGAACGGTCGATTGGGAACAGGTACGTTCAGAGCAAGCAGGCAAAACCGTCCGCTTCGCCGTCGGAGCAGCAGACCAGGAGTCCGCGGCCGAGGGTCTCAAGCCTTTCGAACAGTTGTCCGGCATCAAGGTGGAGCTTGTACCGATCCCGGACGATAGCTTCTACGACAAGGCCGTCTCCGAGTTCATTTCAGGCAACGCTTCCTTCGACGCGCTGCAATTCTTCTCCCCGTGGCTGGGTGATTTCGCTGGCCCCGGATTCCTGTACGATGATCTCGGCGCGTTCGTTGAAAAGTGGAAGCTTCCACTCGACGACTTTTACGACACTTACCGCCTGAATTACGGGTATTTTGGCGGAAAGCTCGTCGGCATTCCGTTCGATTGCGACATTCAGATGGTCCACCTTCGCAAATCGATCATGGAGAAAATCCTTGGCGGACCGATCGATCGCGCGAGCTCCGTTCCGTCTTATGACGAACTCATCCGCATTACGGCCGAGGCGAACAAACTCGGCGGCGGCGTATCGGGCGTCGGCCTGATGGCCGCGCGTGGCTTCTGGGCCACCTATACTTGGGAGCACATCGCCGCGCAGGCCGGATTGAAGCTATTCGACGACCAGTGGAATCCGCAATTGACGAGCGACGCCGGGATGAAGGCCATGGACATTATCATGGCGCTTCAGAAGAATGCCATCGAGGGCGTCTCGGGCGCCGGTTGGGGCGAAAACCGTGCCGCTTGGCTCGGCGGTCAGGTTGCTGCCAATATCAGCTGGCAGGACAGCGGCACCCAGGCCATGCGCCCGGACCAGTCGAAAATCGTCGATGATTTCGTGACGATTTATGAGCCGCGGATTTCGGGCGGTGTGTTTGCTCCGCCAAACATTGCAGGCTCGACATCTTGCGTCGCTGCAACTGCGCAGAACCCCGAAGGCGCGTTCCTGATGCTCGCCTTCCTTACGACCTCCTCCATCATGGCCATGAATGAGGCCAACGCCAACGGCGTGGCCCCTGGCTATCGCTCCGTGTTGGCGAATGAGCGGTTAAGAGCGGTCAGCCAGCCGGCAAAGGTGTGGGCGGACAGCCTTGAGCACGCTTGGTGCGCGCCCCGTCTTCCGGGCATGTTCGAGATGGAACAGTCCCTCGGCAACGAGATTAACCGCGCAGTTACTGGCCAGATCTCCGCCAAGGAAGCTCTTGAGAACGGCCAAGCGGCGTGGAAGAGTATTATGGAAAAGAACGGCTTCTCAGGCGGAAACGGCCCCGTCGCTTATGCAGATGTGGCACCCGGCATGTATGTTGGTGGCGGCAAGGCGTTGCCGTTCTAAGCCCATGGCACATTCAACTCAAACACTTGAAAAGGGGGCGGCCAAGGCCGCTCCCGCAGCAGCGGTGTACTCCATCCGCCGCCCACGCTCGGCGACCGCTAAGAAGATGTTTCCCTATCTTCTTGTCGGACCCGCGGTCCTGTACCTGCTAGCGATCACGCTCTACCCTGGCCTGTTCGCGATGTATCAGAGCCTTTTCGTCGTCAAGTTCGTGAACTGGTCATGGGCCGGCCTCGGGAACTACACGCGCATCGTCCAGGATCGGGAATTCTGGGCTGCACTGGCGAACACTGCGATCATCGGCGGCCTGTCATTGTGCCTCCAGACAATCATAGCAATGACAGTTGCGTTCTATTGCTACCGCGACCCATTTGTGCGCGGCTGGCGGATCGTCTTCCTGATGCCCATGCTGTTCATGCCGTCCGCGGTAGCATTCATCTGGAAGCTCGCTTTCAACGACGGCCGCGTGATTTCCGATCTGCTGATGGCGATCGGACTGGTGTCGAACAATGTCGACTGGCTATCATCGGTATGGCTGGCACGGTTGACCCTTATCGTTGCCGACGTCTGGCAGTGGACCCCGTTTCTGTTCATCATCTTTGTGGGTGCACTCCAGGGACAGGACGAGGAAATCGAAGAAGCCGCCCGGCTCGATGGAGCAAGCTGGGGGGACATCTTCTGGAACATCTCGCTTCCGATGATGCGGCCGATAATCGTCGTCGCGGTAACCCTGCGAGGCATCGATATCACGACAATGTTCACCAATGTCTACATTATGACCCAGGGCACACCTGGCGGCGCGACAGAGACAATGAGTTACTTCATCTACCGCCAGGGCTTCCGGATGTTCAACTTCGGTTATGCATCCGCCGCCTCTGTCCTCATGCTCCTCATCACGATTGTCATCGCTCAAACGATCGTCAAGCGTGCATTCAAGTCAGGAAAGTCGTGAGATGGCCAGCGTTCGCAAATCCGGTGGTGACAACCTTCTTGTCCGCTACATCATTCTCGGCAGTTGGGCGATGGTCTGCCTGGTGCCAATCCTCTGGTTCCTGACGATCGGTTTCCGCCCGCGCACCGAGATCATTGTTCCAGAACCCATCTATTGGCCGACCTGGAGCCTGGATGCATGGCGTCTGCTTGTAAGCGATTGGCCCATCGCACTCTACCTGCGAAACTCGGTTCTGGCCGTAGCGGGGTCCGTCCTGATCGACCTTGTCCTTGCGATCCCCGCAGCTTTTGCGCTTGCCCGATACGAGTTCAAGGGGCGCGAGGATATCGGCTTCTACATCCTTTCCACACGGATGATGGCACCGGCGATCGTCGCTGTACCGATCTTCTTCCTGTTCAAGAACATCGGCCTGCTCGACTCCGTCTGGGCACTCATGCTCATTTACGCGGCCATCAATCTCAGTCTCGTGACCTGGATCATCCGCAGCTACATGCTGGATATCCCGAAGGAGCTCGAGGACGCGGCGCGGACCGACGGCGCAGACGACCTGACTATCCTCTGGGAGATCATGATCCCGGCCTGTCTGCCCGGCATCATCACCGCGGCGGTCATCGCGGCCATTTTCGCCATCAATGAGTTTCTCTTCACACTCCTCATCGCCTCGACGTCGAAAGCCTACACGATGTCGGTTGCCCTCGCCAATTTCACCGGCGGCTCCGATGGGGTGATCTACAACGCAATCGCACTCGTCTCGTTCATCGCCTTCGCGCCGATCCTGATCCTCGTGATCCTGATCCAAAAGCATCTTTCGCGCGGGCTGACGATGGGTGCCGTGAAAGGATAAGCCATGGCTTCCATTCTACTCAAGAACGTCGTCAAGAGCTTCGGCACGTTCGTCGGCGTACAAGACATGAACCTCGACGTCGTCGACGAAGAGTTCCTGGTACTTCTCGGTCCATCTGGTTGCGGAAAAACGACGACCATGCGGATGATTGCGGGCCTTGAACACCCGACGGAAGGCGAGATCCGCATCGGCGATGCGTTGATGAACGACATCGATGCCCGTGACCGGGACGTGGCCATGGTTTTCCAAGGGTATGCCCTTTATCCGAATATGTCGATCTACGAGAACATCCGCTTCCCGTTGAGGATGCGACAGGTGCCTAAGGCAAAGCATGATGACCTCATTCGGCGCGCAGCGGAAATGGTCGAATTGGGTCCTTTCCTGGATCGCAAGCCCGGCGCCCTCTCGGGGGGACAACGCCAGCGCGCGGCGCTCGCGCGCGCAATCGTGCGACAACCGCAGGTATTCCTCATGGACGAGCCCTTGTCCAATCTGGACGCTAAGCTGCGCGCCAGCATGCGCGTGCAGATCAAGCATATGCAGCGGGAACTGAAGGTAACCACTGTGTATGTCACTCACGACCAGATCGAGGCGATGACGCTGGCCGATCGCATCGTCATCATGAACAAGGGCGTCATCCAGCAAATTGGGACGCCCGACGATATCTATTCAAACCCAGCCAACACCTTCGTGGCCGGCTTTATCGGCTCGCCGCCGATGAACCTCATTGCCGGCACGGCACAGAGTGGAACATTCTCCTCCGCCGGCGTTAGGGTTCCTTGTCCTGCAAATCTCTCGGGAAACATCACGCTTGGTATCCGTCCGGAGGACTGCCAGATTGGCGGAGACAACCTTCAGGGGCAAGTCTACGGCGTGGAGCCGACCGGCGACATTACCTACCTCACGGTGCGCACAGCGAACAAGAACATCGAGATCAAGGCCGGTCGTGAATTCCGCGCCCCAATCGACAGCGCCATTTCGGTGGGTTTCGATACAAGCCGCCTCTACTTCTTCGGCGAAGACGGCTCTCGGGTGGGGGTGAACTGATGTCGACGACATTCGATCTTAGCTGCGTCGGTTTCTACACCTTCGACGCTCTCTGCCGCCCCGTCAAGGCGATACCGCCCGGAGGCCAGACATGTTTCGTGGAGGACTACACGCTCGCGGTCTCGGGCGCGGCGGGATCGGCCGCCATCGTCGCCGCCAAATACGGCCTGCGCGTCCAGGCGGTCGGAGGTGTGGGGTACGACGACATGGGAGATTGGGTCCGCATGAAACTCAGCTCATACGGCGTCGACATCCGTATGATGCAGCGGTGCGAGGGCTTCTCGACGTCTTCCTCGATCGTGACCACGCGTCCGGACGGCACGCGTCCGGCCCTTCACAAACGGGGCGCTACGGACGCATTCTACGTGTCAGATTCAGCCATTGATGGATTATTGGACACAAAAATCCTCCATATCGGCGGCGTTGGCCTCATGAATCGCATGGATGACACTGGCAGGACGACGGAACTGATGTCAGAGGCACGCCGCCGGGGCGTGATCACCACTCTTGACGTATTCGCTTCGACGCCGGAAGACCTCCCGAAGGTCGAGGCTCTTCTACCCTATACGGACTATTTCCTTCCATCCGAAGAGGAGGCCAAGGCGCTATCCGGATTGACGGAGAACCGCGACCTTGCCCACTTCCTGCTGAGCAGGGGCGCAGGGTGCGTTATCCTGACACTTGGCGCCGATGGCGCCTATTATCTCGACCAGTCGGGTCTGGAGTTCCATTCTCCAGCCTTCAAGGTTGAGGTAAAATGTACGTGCGGATGTGGAGATTGCTTCAATGGCGGATTTGCCGCCGGCCTTGTCAAGGGCCTTTCTCCCTACGACGCCGTCGAGGTCGGCCAAGCGTCTTCGGCGCTGAACGCGACCGGTCTCGGCAGCCAGGCGGGCGTTGCAAGTTACGAGGCGACTCGGCGATTTATAGAGTCCACTCCGAGACGCGGAGGAGCTATGTTGGCGGCAGCCGGCGCAGCGAAAGCGATGCAATAATGTGATGGGAGTAGGGTCATGGGCGTGCGGCCACAATTCGCTCCAGACGCAGCGCAACTGAAGGATGCGCTGCGTGGATTGCGGTATGCGTTAAAGAGAGGTTGTGACGCCGTGCAGGGTACGCCGACGAAACTTCCTCCTCCCGCCTCAAAGATAGCGTTGACAGCGCTTCGGGAAATGGGGCTGCTCGCGCGCAGCGTCGACCAGATGGTAAGCAGCGTCGTCCATACGGTTTTCGGCGAGGTGACGCTTGGATCTCATAAGCTCCAGGACATGATGGCCCCCGGCGGGCAATCAGAGGAATTCTCCGCTGTATTCTACGAGACGATGAAAATCGTCCTCAGCGAACTGGGCGCCAGCAGGGCGCTGGTCAGCCAGAGCGCCGGGCGAAAGGCTTTTGGTCAGGTCACGTCGCGCGCCGCGCCAGAGCATTTCGCCGCGCAACTAGCCCTCCAACTTCTCAGGGAAGAGCCTATCCGGATCGATTATCTGGACGCCCATTCCCCCGTCTCGAAGGAAACCGTCGCGCAGGTCGCCATCTTTTCCGTCTTGCTGTACCTGCTATCGGACCGCGAGAACGGAGATTACGCGAAGATGATTCAGGCCGCGACCAATCTAGCGACCGCGCTTCAGGACGAGATTTCGCAAGCCTTCCGGACGCAGGACCGCGCGAAGTTGTCTTCGCTTTTTGCGAGGTACGCGGCCCATGTTTGACCTTCGCCAGTTGATCGCGCATCTGCCGCCGACAAACAAGCCCCTGCGGATCGCCGCCAGGCAGCTCCACTGGTTCAGAACGGCGTTCGAAGCACACGCTCAATTGTGCGGCGAGCTTATGGAGTGCCGCTTTCAGATCGACGACTTGAAACTGGCGCGCGCCTTCGTCCGTTGGCTGAAAAACATAGAGCAACAAAGGCCGGCTAACAAAACCGAACGCCGCGAGTTCTTCGAATTTGCTCCGTCGCTCATGCTGCGGGAACTCATTGCCGAGATGCCGCTAAAAACAACGAAGCCTCCACAACAGCTTGTTCGAGGCTCTGCTGCTGAGTTCTGGCCTGAAGGTTATGTCACCACCACATTCTGCCTGACAGTATACGCCGCGACGATGGACCAAGAGTTCCACACGGAGGTCGAAATCGACAAGGTGATCGATGACCTGCGAAGTTGGTGGTCTTTCCGGGAGAACGCCAACGAGGATACGAGTTATGCGGCGGGATTTTTTCAGAGGGTTCTCGGCAATGAGCCGAACTGGTCGATGCCCGCAAACTTCAACGCTCGTTATCAACGCAACCTAACCTAGGCGAGCACCAAAGAACGGTGCCCAAGTTGCTCGGGCCGCCACAAACGACTTGTGGTCTGTCTTCCAGAGTGCACGTCCTTGGAATTCCGCAGGTTCACTTCGTCCTGCAAAAGCCGCTGTTCAGCGCACTCGCAACGAATTCCCGCATTCCACCCGCTACAGACCTTGGTATTTGACCGCCGAAGGGCGGAAATCTGCGCAATTGCGTCGTCGCCATTCGCGCAATCGCGTTTGACGATATCAGCAACCGTATCTTGCTGATGGCCGATGGCGGGCGAACAAATAGCTGTCGTTTTCCGCGAACGATAGGAGCGAAGATCGTCGTCAATGATGCGGATAATCGCCCCCGTCCTTGTGCGAACGCGTTGTGGCTCGCCGCGTACCGCGACAAAGGCACGGGCGTTGAGGACTTCGATGGCGATCGCGTCGCATGGGGTTTCCTGTTCAGCCAGTTCGCATGTCGTTCAGATCTCACCAAGTGACGCCGCGCGCGCGATTGATCGTGCGCTGGCGCCGCTCGGACAGGATCTGCTCACTGCTCTGCATGCGCACGGTTTGTTGCAGCACCTTCAGTCGTTCGTGCATCGCTTCGAAGGCGCGGCGCTGCAGGGGCGACACGCGTTTAATGACGTCCTTCTCGCCCCGCAAGATGGCGTTGCGGCCGAACCGCTCATCGAGCGCCCGGCTGACGGCAGCGAACTCCTGCCGGATGGCCGGCTTGAGCGCAGCGGCGGCGACATCGAGCTTGCTGCCTTTCTTCTTCGTCTCCGGTACCAGTCGGCGCAGCGCCTCTTCGGCCGCCGGCGACAATCCGGGAATGGCAACCGCCATACGGCGTCGTTCTTTCGTGACCGCCTGGCGCTCGGCATCGAAGGCACCGACGTAAGCCGCGCCCAGCATGCGCAGATAAACCGCCGCTTCCGGTACCGCTTGCAGCGCATCCTTGCGTTCCCGACCGGCGGCGAACATCCGGTCCATAAGGCGATCGGAGCCGCGGAGCGCCCCATAGGCGGCGGGGTCGTTGGCGACCGCCTCCGCAATCCGCTCGACCGCAAAGCCTTTGACGATCAGGTCTTCTATCCTGTCCACGGCGCCGGCCGGATCGCGCCAGATGCGCGTGGCGGTCTCGGCAAGAGCAGCACGATTGTGGCGATAGTGCTGGGCGGCAAGCGCTCGCGGGCGCGCTTCATCGTCCACCGGTATCCTGAACTCCGTCACGGCGGCAAGCATCGGTAACACGGCAATCGTCTCCTTGCCGGCTTCGACGCTGGCGCCGGCGACGATGTTCGACCGGTCCTTGCGCTCGGCCAGATGCTGCTCCTCGCTGAAGCGGCGGATAACCTCGAAGAGCCGTGTCAGCTTCCCGCGCCGTTCATTCGTGAGATCCTCCGGCATGCGCTCGGCCATGTTGCGCTCGGCAATCGCATCGGCCTTCGCGGTGAAGGCGCTCCAGCCGAAGCGGGCGGTCAATGCGTCGCTCACCGCTTTCACCTCCTGCACGAGCGAGCGATCCTCGGCGGCGATCGCGAAGGCGGCCTTCCAGGCGTTGTCGCCACCTTGCTTTCGCACCGCCTCGATTTCGACGAGACGTGCCATGGCCTGTTTCGAGATCGCCGGGATCGACAATGATATATAGGCACGGCGCGTCTGCTCACGCTCGCGGAACCGGTCGGCATTCCGGCGAAACTCGGTCGCGTGCGCCCGGACCAAGGGCAGCAATTCCTTGAACGCCACCATCGCTGCGTTGCGCTCGTCGCGCGCTGCCCGCCCCTCGACGATGTTATCGGACCCACGCAGGCGGCCGAGCAGATCCGGCGCCTTGGCAACATCGCCCGCAAGCGTGCGGGGCTCAATGGCGGCATCCGAGGCGAGTGCGTTCAGGTTGCCGAGCGACGCATCCGGATCGCGATAGATTTTTGCGAGCACCGGCCGAAGGATGTCCTCCCGCTCCTTCCACCGCGGCGACGAAAGCTGCGCGTAGAGTGCGTCCTCGTCGACGCTTCGGGCGAATTCGGTGGTGGGTGGGAGCAGATAGCGCCCAACGGCTGGGATTCCTGCTGAGAGCGATTCCGCCCGATCCTCACTATAGGACACCCGCCGCTCCCGCTCGATCGCGAAGCCGAGCGCCACGCTCGCCCGCTCCCAGAGCTTCGCCACCTGCTCGCGCTTCTCCGCAATCCACGCCAGCCGCCGGGCAACACCCTCTTCCATCCCGGCCGCGACCTCGGCGAGCGTGTCGATGCCGCGCCGGCGCGCGAAGTCCTGTGCATGCGCCCGGTAACCGGCTGCGCTCTCGAAATCGAGCGTCGTGGTCTTGGCGCCCGATCGTCCGAGACGGTCGACAAGCTCACTGAACAGTTCCGGCCGATGGCCCTCGCGTTCGATCCGCTCCTGACGAGCCGCGGCGGTTTCGAGCTGCTTTCCCGTCCAGACGTTTCGGTCGACTTCCCGTTCCTCAAAACGCTTTTGGCCAGTTTCCGGGTCGACAACGGGAACCTCGACCTTGACCTTCTCGACACCGTCCTTGCGGAGTGTCACGGTGTCGCCTTCCGAGACGCCGGCGTCCTCCAGCGCCTTCGGCAGGCTCACGCCCCAGACACGATGAACCGTTCCGTCGTCCGTCCTGATATCGGCGTAAGGGCTCTCGTCGGCATCCTCGTCATTGGGTCGGAACTTCGCCATTCCTTCTTCGACCAGTTCGCCGGTAACGCCAGCCGCATGGTCGACACGCGGCTTCCGCCCCCATTCCGGCTTCGCCCCGAAGTCCTCCTTCGCGGCATAGAGATCGGCGCGATCGCGATGCCGGGTCATCGCCACATAGGTCAGATGCTGATCCATCATGCCGGTGGCGAGCACGAAGGTTCGGTCGACGGTCGACCCTTGAGACTTGTGTATCGTCGCGGCATAGCCGTGATCGACATTGCGGTAGCTCCCCTCGCTGATGACGACGTCGCGGCCATTGTCGAGACGCACCGACAACAACGGATCGCCCCGTTTGTCACCGGTGGAGACGACCGTGCCCAACATGCCGTTCTTGACGTATTGCGGCGCGAGACGACGGGCGCGCGGTTCCAGGAAACGAGCGTTTTCGAGGAAGATGATCCGATCGCCGGCGGCAAACTCCCGCGCCCCCCGCGCGGTCTGGAAGGTGCGGCTGTTGGAGAGTGCGCCCTCATCCGTCATGACCTTGCGAAGTGCCTCGTTCAGCTTGCGGACGTCGTCGTTGGTATGGGCGAGGACAAGAAGCTCGTCATCACGAAGACGGCCCTCCCAAACAGATTTGTCGATTGCCTCTTTGCGCGCATCCGCCCAGTCGGAAACGATGCGACCGATGATCTCCTCGCGTGTTTGCGACTCGACCAGACGGCCATGCGAAGCATAGGCGTCGAGACCTTTTTCCACCTCGCCGCGGGCAAAGAGCCGTGAGGCCTCACGCGCCCACTCATCGCGCTGACGCCGGACACCCGCAAGTTCGGCATAGCCGACACGCTCCGAAATCGCCCGGAAGGCAGCACCGGCCTGGATCGGCTGAAGCTGCATGGCGTCGCCGACCAGAACCGCTTTTGCCCCGGCAGCTTCCACAGCCTTCAGGACGCGGGCCATCTGCTGCGAGGAAACCATGCCGGCCTCGTCGATGGCAAGCACATCGCCGCGCTGGAGCGTATCGCGCCCGCTCGCCCAGGCGAGTTCCCAGGATGCGAGCGTGCGCGACCTGATGCCGGAACTATCCTCCAACCCCTCGGCCGCCTTGCCGGCAAGGGCCGCACCAATCACCCGCCGGCCTTCGCTTTCCCAAGCGACGCGCGCAGCGGCCAGCAGCGTCGACTTGCCGGCGCCAGCAAGACCGACAACGGCAGCGATCGCGTTGTTGCCCGTGACATGACTGACAGCATCGACCTGTTCCGCATCTAGCTTGAAAGGTTTTGTCGGATCGGCCGTTTCGACGCTTTGCACAGCTGCCGCTATTTGCCGTTGGGAGACGCCAAAGCCCTTGCGCTGCGACAGAAGCTCAGCCGACCGCGCCATGTCATATTCGATGCGCAGGATTTCGCGCGTGGTGAACACCGCCGGTTCCGACGCCTTGCCGGTCTCAGCGTCGAGCTGTTGCGGCCTGAGTGTGACCAGGTCGTTCGAGGCCATCAGCCGGGCGCGGATGTTGGCGAAGTCAACGGGATCGTCGACATAGCGATGCAGCGCCTTGGCGATATGCGTCTCGTCGAAGGTGGATCGTTCGTTGCCGAGCTGCTTTAGGAGAAGCTCCGGCTCCGCCAGCAGGCGGTCGGCCATTTCTTGCCGGCGAGCGAGATCGGTCGGCGCGAAATACATCTCGATGCCCTTCCGGGCGAGCGCCGCCTTTTCCGGCCCGAGATGTTTTTGCGCGATGCCGTCGAGGCCCTGTTCTGCATAGGAACGCCCGTCGAGGCGGATCTCATGGCCGGCCAGCGCCAGGTGACGGTTCGCCGTTTCCGCCCAGGCGATCTTCCAGGCCTTCATAGTTTCCTTGTCGCCGGCCCAGAGCTTGTAGACGATATTGCCGTTCGGCCGATCCGGCGTGGCGACGCGCAGCGGCTCGCCATCTTCGCCCAAAACGGGAACCTTCTTCGGCCCGAATCCCTCCTCGGTCAGGGGACGCAGCGTGGTCATCAGATGGATGTGCGGATTGCCGTCCTTGTCGTGATAGACCCAGTCGGCCACCATTCCCTTCGACGTGAAACTGTCTCGGACGAACTCCCGGACGAGCGCGATATTCTCCGCCCGCGTCAGCTCTTCCGGCAGCGCGATGATCAGCTCGCGGGCAAGCTGCGCGTCAGCCCGCGTCTCGAAGGCGTCGAGCGCATTCCAGAGCGCCTCGCTGGCCTTGGCGACGGATTGCCCTGCGGTTGCCCTCTTCAGCCAGACCGGGACCTGATCGGGCAGCGCCAGTTCCTCATGCGCCAGTTCCCGCGATCCACCACGATAGCTGAACGATGTGCCGGCCTGCTCGTCCATCATCCGGGCGCGATGCCGATAGGCGGCAGCCGAGACGATGCTGCGTCCCGCTCCCCTGCTGATCACCTGCGCTCTGACGAACATGATCGCCACGACTGTGTCCAGACCTTTCAAGCACGTCGCGCCAGCGACGTATATTGCGCCCTCAAACCGATCGACCTCGAAGGTCGATCGGTGCTGCTTCTCAGGACGACGGCCACAGCTAGAAATTTTGGCTGCAAGTTTTTCGTGTTGAGCCAAGCTATGCCAATTTACTATCGCAAACTAGGCAGTATAATCGGTCTCGTTGAGATTTTTCCCACGGGAAGGAGACCGAGATGGCAGCAAAACCATCGATTTCCGATATCGACGCGCAAATCGGCAAACTGCGTGAACGCAGACGCGTGATGATAGCCAAGTCTGCCGAGCGGTTTGCGCGGGCCGCCATTAAATCTGGACTCGCGGAAATCGAGATTTCCGACGAGGAAGTCGATCGCATCGTCGAGGAGATCGCCGCGCGATTTCGGAAAGGGGAGAAAAAGGGTGTGGCTCACACAACGGCTTCGCCGCGTCGAGCAGCAACTGGCGGGACTGGAACGACGGTGGAGGTCTCTCATGACGGCTGAGCGCAAGCGCGAGGCGCGCGAAAAGTCTCTGCTCGGCGGCCTCGTCGTCAGGGCGGGACTCTGCAGGGCCGACCGCGCCTTTCTGCTTGGTGGCCTCATCGAACTAGCAAGCGTCGCTCCGGGTTCAACGGAACATCGGCGACTTCGAGAGATCGGCGCGGAGGCGTTCAAGGGCCCTACGCTGGATTTGTCGTCTTCGTCAATCAAGGAGACATCCGAATGACGCCGAAGGCCAAACCGGATCCGAACCTGCCGCTCGTTCTGGTGCCGGTCGCCATTACAGCCTTTGCCGTCTATGTCGTCGGCTGGCGGTGGTCGGAATGGGCCGCCGGCCTGTCCGAAAAGTCAGCATACTGGTTTCTGCGAGCGTCACCGGTACCAACGCTTTCGCTCGGACCACTCTCCGGCTTGCTAACCGTTCATATGCTACCGTTGCACCGGCGAAGGCCGATCGCCATGGCGAGCCTCGTCTGCTTTCTGACAGTCGCGGGCTATTACGCGCTGCGCGAGTACGGCCGACTCGCGCCTGCCGTGGAAAGCGGGGCGACCCGGTGGGATCAAGCGCTAACCTATCTTGACATGGTGGCCGTTATCAGTGCGGTCCTCGGCTTCCTTGCCGTGGCAGTGGCCGCACGCATTTCGACCGTCGTGCCCGATCTCGTTAAGCGTGGCAAGCGCGGGACGTTCGGGGACGCGGACTGGCTGCCGATGTCGGCGGCCGGAAAACTGTTTCCGCCGGACGGCGAGATCGTCGTCGGGGAGCGCTACCGCGTCGACAAGGAACTCGTCCATGCTCTTCCCTTCGACCCGAACGATACGACCACGTGGGGACGAGGCGGAAAGGCGCCGTTGCTCACCTACAGACAAAACTTCGATTCCACTCACATGCTCTTCTTTGCCGGGTCGGGAGGATACAAGACTACCAGCAACGTCATCCCGACAGCGCTGCGCTACAGCGGCCCCCTGATCTGCCTCGATCCCTCCACAGAAGTCGCGCCGATGGTGGTCGAGCACCGCACCCGTGTCCTCGGACGCGAGGTGATTGTGCTCGATCCGACGAACCCCATCATCGGCTTCAACGCGCTCGACGGCATCGAGACATCGGCTAGACAAGAGGAGGACATTGTCGGAATCGCTCATATGTTGCTGTCGGACAGCGCGCGCATGGAATCCTCGACCGGTTCGTATTTCCAGAACCAGGCGCATAATCTTCTGACCGGTCTGCTTGCACATGTGATGCTGTCGCCGGAATATGCGGGACGGCGAACCCTTCGTAGTCTCCGGCAGATCGTTTCCGAGCCGGAGCCTTCCGTGCTCGCGATGCTGCGTGACATTCAAGAGAATTCTGGGTCCACCTTCATCCGTGAAACGCGCGGCGTCTTCACCAATATGACGGAGCAAACGTTCAGCGGCGTCTATTCGACAGCGTCGAAGGATACGCAATGGCTGTCGCTCGACAGCTACGCCGCACTCGTCTGCGGTAGTACATTCAAATCGAGCGATATCGTTACGGCCAGGAAAGACGTCTTCCTCAATATCCCGGCGTCCATTCTGCGCTCCTACCCGGGCATCGGCCGTATCGTCATCGGCTCACTGATCAATGCAATGGTGCGGGCCGATGGCGGCTTCAAGCGCCGGGCGCTATTCATGCTCGATGAGGTCGATCTGCTCGGCTATATGCGCGTGCTGGAGGAGGCGCGGGACCGCGGCCGAAAGTACGGGATCAGCATGATGCTGATGTACCAGTCGGTCGGACAACTGGTGCGGCACTTTGGGAAGGACGGCGCGACCTCGTGGATCGAGGGATGCGCCTTTGCCAGCTATGCGGCGATCAAGGCGCTCGACACGGCACGCAACGTCTCGGCGCAATGCGGCGAGATGACGGTGGAGGTGAAGGGCAGTTCCCGCAACATTGGCTGGGACACGAAGAACAACGGATCGCGGAAATCCGAAACCGTCAACTTCCAGCGCCGGCCGCTGATCATGCCGCACGAGATCACCCAGTCGATGCGCAAGGACGAACAGATCATCATCGTCCAGGGCCATAGCCCGATCCGCTGCGGTCGGGCGATCTACTTCCGGCGGAAAGACATGAATGGGGCCGCAAAGGCCAATCGTTTCGTCAAGGCACGCTATGAAGCGGCAGATTAACAGTCTCCGCCCGGCGGCGCGATCCAGCCGGAGCACAGCGCGTAGCCGATCACCAGAGGCCGAACGCCAGAACGGCACCATCCGTGAGGGATGCGAAACCGGATCCAGGCCCTGCGCCGGTCTCCGCCGTGAGGGCGCGGTGGCGGGGCTAAACCTCCGTCAGAAGGGAGGCTCAGCATCGACCACGCCGTCGCGCTCGGCGATGACTACGACTAACTCCGCCCGAGCCAGCTCCAGCTCGGCCTCGATCTGCCCACGCTCGGCCGGGTCGGCGTTGCGCAGTTCGGCACGCAGTTCTTCAATGTGGATTTCGAGTGCGGTCGTCATCGTCGCTCCTTGGTGTGAAAGATGACGCCGCGGGTCGTGAGGATCGGGCCGGGTCAAGGATCGCGGAACGCGACCGGCGGAGCCGGAGAGTGGGGGAGCCGAATTTCTGACGTGGCCCAAAGGGTCGCGCCTGAAATTTGGGGGAACCGCTCGTCCTTGAGGCGGCGTGATCCTCATGGCAAACTTGGCGATCTGAGCAGACAGGCTTTCCTCTCGTGTGGCAGGCGGTAGTGGAAGGGGCGCGGGCTCGATGCCCGTGCCCGTCCCTTCGGCGCCCAAAAACGAAAGGCGCCGCTTCAAGCCGATCTCTCGGACGGTACGCGAAAGCGCCGGCCCCGATTGCTCAAGGCCGGCGCCTGCGGTTCAGTTCGGGTTGTTCCAGAGGATCACCTTACGGCTCGGATCGTTTCCGGGAGCCGGAGCGACGTTGCCGAAGATCACGCCGATTTCGGGCGCCTCCAGCTTCACGGAGAGGTATTCCTCGCCGGTCTGCCGGGCGATGCGGTTCCAACCGGCGCCGATCTCGAAGCCAGTGCGGCGATGGATAACGCGATAGTCGGGAGCTTCCTCACTTGCCTTGCCAGCGTTTGGAACGATGGCGATCGGGGCATTGACCCGGATGGTGGCGAAGACGCCTTCGAGAGTGCCGTCGGTCTTCTGGGTGAGGGTTGCGATCGTGGTGGCCATGGTATTGTCTCCTTCGGTTGCTCGGGACCATTCCCGATGACGCGCGAAGAGACGGCCGATCTGCTGCGGTCATCTCGGCGAAAATACTGAAAAATTCTATTTTCCGCGAGAAAGCGGGCGCGCTTTCACCCCGCTTTCGGCGGGAAAGCACCAGGCGGCCCGCATCAAAACCGAAATCGAATTTTGCAGAATTTTCGCCGAGAGGTACCCCTTCCGGGGTTGACCGAAAAAGCAGGCGGTCGGCTAAGGGCGACATAGAAACGGGAATGGTCTCGTGCAACCGAAGCCGGTGACGGACCAGTCCAGCCATCCGGTCCGACACCGCAAAAGACCGCCAGCACCTTCCGATGTGGACACACCGTCCGGTGCAACGTCCTTCTCGCTTATCCCTGCCAATTGCCGGGAGCGAGCCCTCCGCTGCCGTCACATCAATCGGTACATGTCGAGACGACCACGGTGACCATGGCCAATAAACCGCGGCGCATGATCTCGGGTGGTTATTACGATAACGCCGCCCCATCGCGACACAACCGAGGCATTGTCTCGACGCCCCCGCCTGCCCGAAACTATCGAACAGGTGCAATCGGTACAGGCCCTGTTTACTCAGTGCGATTGACACGCCGGCCTGACTTGTTGCGCGACGCCTCAGCAAAGGCCGCCGCGATCTTCATCATGAACGCCTTGCTGAAACGGCCGAGCGTCTTGGCTTCCGGTTCGATATACCAGGAACGTTCGGCGACATCGTAATTGTACTCGTCAACGACGATCCAGCATCGCTTGAAGTCGGTAAGGCCGGCGCGCCGGCATTCGATATCGGAGACTTCCAGCGTGACGCGATCGGCCTGCGGCGGCTGGGTGGTGATTGCCAGAAGTGCCAGATGCGTCAGGCCATCATTCGCCCCGCGGACGGCGACAACCACGCAGGTCGGTCGGCCCTTTCGGCCTTCCGTCTCGCCGCGTTGCTGCTGCCATGCCGAGAGGTATGGATAGATAATGACCTGACCCGGCAGAAACTCACGGCTCATCGTCATAGCCCTCGCCGCGCGCCAGTCGGTCGATTTCGGCCCCGAAGAGCTCCTTGTGCTCATCCGGCATCTCGGAGGCGAGATAGCCGCGGCGGGGATCTCCGCCGGTGCGCATACGCTCGTAGTGCTCGTAGCTCATCAGCACGAAACGGGGTTTCCGGTGCTTGGTGAGAACGACGGGTTCGCGTGCGGCGGCGTCGGTGACGTCGCCAACCTGCTTGTTGAGATCGCCTGTCGTGAACTGACGCATAGTCCTGCTCCTTTGTCAATCTCCATAATATCCATATTTTCCAGATTTGCAAGAAATGGCGCTTACGCGCCGTCTCCTGCGACCTGCCAGACCGAGATGCCGAGTCGGCGGGCCTTGTCGGCAAGATTGCCGGTGATACCAGAGCCGGGAAAGATGATGACGCCAGCCGGCATGACCGAGAGCATGTCGTCGTTGCGGCGGAAGGGTGCCGCCTTGGCGTGCTTCGTCCAGTTCGGCTTGAAGGCGATCTGCGTCACCTTGCGCGCCTCGGCCCAGCAGGCGGCAATTCGCTCGGCGCCCTTCGGCGAGCCGCCATGCAGCAGGACCATGTCGGGGTACTTCGCATGCACCTGATCGAGCTTGGTCCAGATCAGTTCGTGATCGTTATAGTCGATGCCACCTCCGAAGGCGATCTTGGTGCCGGCCGGGATCAGCACCTCGGTCTCAGTGCGGCGGCGGGCGGAGAGAAAGTCGCGGCTGTCGATCATCGCCGCCGTCATGTTGGCATGGTTGACCTTGGAGCCGTTGCGCGGCCGCCATGCCGATCCGGTCTCAGCCTCGAAGAGGTCGGCGGCACAGTCGCGCATGAACTCGAAGGCGTTGCGGCGTTCAAGTAGCGTGATGCCTTCGGCAATCAGGCGCTCGAGCTCGACGCTCTTGACCTCGCTGCCATCCTGCTCGCGCTGCCCGGTGCGTTGCGCATCCTCGTTGCGATCGAGTTCGCGCTGGATGCGCTCGCCGGCCCGGTGGAAGAGATTGACCGTCGACCAGAGCAGGCTCTCGAGATCGGGCTCCAGCCGCGTATCGCCGAGCATTTCGAACAGGGAGTGGAAGACCGCGGTCAGCGCCGACTGGACCGCAGGCTCTTCGGGCAGTGGCCGCGGGTCGGGCTCGTCCTGGAAGCGGCGGTGGCCGTAGAGCTGCATCTCGTAGATGAAGCGGTCGGTCGGGGAATAGGCATGGTGCGGCTCGAGGGCGACGTCGAGCGGAAGGGAAAGGTTCATGATGGTCTCCGTCGGCTTGGGCCGCGCCTCTCGCGGCCTGACGGCGCTCCCTTCCATGCGGGGGTCGGGGCGGAACCGCGGCGCTCTCCGAGCCCGCGGCCCAGCGAAGCGCCGGGCGGGAGACAAGACGGTTTCTTGGTTCGCGAGGAATGCCGGGCCGCTTTCGGCCCGGCAGGGGAAGAAACCCGGCTGACCCGCTGAAGGCCCTGTCGCCCGCGTGGTAAGGGTCGCCCCTCGGAAGGCCCGCGGGCGCGCCATAGAGGCGATCGCCAGGGCTGGCTATTTCTTCCGCGCCGCGCCTTCCCTAGCCTGCCTCTGCCGGCCGGGGTAGCGAGGGGAAAGGGCCAGTGCATCTTCCGGCGCGAGCTGCACCCTGAGATGGGCGGTCAGCCGGTTCGGGTCCATCCGGCGCCAGTCGCCGTTGAAATCGCACCGGGCTCCCGGTTACGGCGGCGAAGGGTCGAGGACGTGTGAAAACGCGGGTGCGTGACTGTCAATGACTGCTACTTTTTTCGCGTGTCGTGACGGCGCGCGCTG